>NCGJ01000009.1 GCA_002281555.1 Hydrogenophilales bacterium 28-61-23 | reverse complement strand
CCAACCCGAGATCGTCGAATACAGGCTATTTTGAGCGGTCGATTTTTTGTCATTTCAGTGGCTGTTTTTAAAAATCGGGTTTTTCTACAGCCTCAACGTCTGAGATCACCGGACCTGCGCGGCTTTTCGCGCAGGTCCGGTGGATTGATGGGTTGGGCATATCACCACGGCCCCACTCGTATTTCTGATATTTGCTTGGCCCGCCGCTCTTTACCGCCCGGATCAAACTTATCGAGAAAATCTTTCCATTTCGAATAGATGCCCTTAATGGCATCTTGGCGCCCCGGATACGAGTAGGTTGTATAAGACATTGAATACAGTGTTCCGAGTAGATTTTCCGCTTGCACGAAGCAATCCGAAGACACCCAATCAAAACTTGCGATTAACTTTACCCTTGATTTCACGAAGACGTTTATTGATCCACTAGATAAACCGTAGAACATTGTCGACAGAAACTGTTTGCAGTCTTTGTTATCGAACAACTCCACATATTTCCAGAAGATGGCGTCGGCTATGTCTGTCAATGGTGAGCGGCGTTGATCTTTGTCTAGATTAATCCCGCACTTATACGTCAATTCGCAGGAGGATGAAGCTGCCGACTCAGTAAGGTATTGTAGATGCCACCCGATGTCCGTCGAATCGGAGCCCGCACACAATTTCGATTCCGCCCAGTCTATAAACGAACGAGTGGCTTGCTCCTCTAAGTCAGGTTGATCGTTTGCGTTAAGCGCAACAATTGCGAACCAGTGCCCACGTCGTCCCTCATTCATGGCAATTCGATCATCAAAGACAGCATTCTTTGCGTACTCGAAAAAGTCCGAAAGAAACTTGTTCCACCAATAAGCTTTGGGAAAGGCATTTCGCGCCAACGTTACGCTCCACCCTCCAAGTGATTGATCTCCAAACGAGCGATTAGCGGTAATAAGTTCATATGCCAAATCAGCAGATCGCTCAGCTTTATCATGGTTATCAACTTTGGACATGCGAAAGTGAACCAAATACCAGATGTACGCACCACAAGCGAACTGGGGGGATTCTTTAATAACTAGATCTGCTAATTCGACATAGAGATCAATTTCTTCGTCGGGAACGAATCCAGACCGAACATTCTGATCACGAATCATAGAGGCTGCCTGCAACGGGTTACCCATTGCAACCTTGATAAGTGCAACTATTTGGTTGCTACTTTCATTCATGGCGCTACTTTATGTTTGCCCAACGTTGTTATTCGCCCCCAAACGGGGCCGTAAAATGTTATTCGACGTGCCCGATAACCTGGCACATGTTCTCAACCAATTGATTTAACTGACGCAAATGTCCAATAACATCGGGAGACAGCTTGACCTCGCCTGCTTCGGATTCTTCTTCTCGATTTTCAACTGCACGACCTGTTGAGGTGTCGTATTCATGCACAGCACTTCGCACTGAATGGACGGTTTGCGCAGCGCGCCGAAACGATACCTCTTTTTCCGCAGGATGCGCTATCCGAACGAAATGGGAAAATCGAAAGTCGATTCATGGGCCGATCAATCCGCAACCGTCTCCATAAGCCGCTTGCGCAACCATCCGAGCGCGGCTTCTAAATTGTTCGTCGCGGCTTCGCTCAGTCCTTCGCCCAGTTCGAACGCCTCGCCGCGTATCGCCAGCACAAATGCCGGCGGCGGTTCGCCGAACAATTTCCGATAGGCATGCAGCACAGCGCTGGGTGACAGGGCGTGGCTGCTGTAGCTGCTGTCTTCGACGGCGGCGATGGGTGAGAACTGGAAGGGCGTGGCGGCGTTCAGGCTGGCGTCGATGAAGATGACTTGTTGCCGGCCTTGCAGGTCGAGCGCGAATTCGACCTGTAGCTGGAAGTCGGTAAGCAGTTCCACATCGGGCAATGTGTCAGCCAATTGCAGCGCTTCCAGGCGTTCGATCAGCAAGGGGCCGAGCGCGTCGTCGCCCCGGCTGGGGTTGCCGATGCCGATGACCAGGATGGGGAGCGGTTCGCTCAACAGCAGCTTGGTTCAGTGTCGCAAACGCCGCGCACCAGGCGGTCTATTTCCTTGCCTTCGGCGTCGAGCAGTTCGACTTGCAGCGGCATCTTGCCGAGCGCGTGGGTGGCGCAGGACAGGCACGGGTCGAAGCAGCGCACGGCGACTTCGATGTGGTTGAGCAGGCCTTCGGTCAGCTTGCGGCCGTCCAGGTATTGCCGCGCGACCTGACGCACGGCTTCGTTCATGGCTTGGTTGTTGTGTGTGGTGGAGACGATCAGGTTGGCGCGGATGACCTGGTCGTGTTCGTCGACGCGGTAGTGGTGGATCAGCGTGCCGCGCGGCGCTTCGATCATGCCGACGCCGCGTTCCTGGCGTTCGCCCCGATCTGCCGCCGCGACTACCAGTTCGTCGCCCTGCAGATCGGCATCGTGCAGCAGTTCCTTGATCGCTTCGGCGGCGTGCAGCATTTCGATCATGCGCGCCCAGTGGTAGCCGAGCGTGGCGCCGGCCGTGTTGCCGGCATCGAAGGCGAGGAAATCCTGGCGTTCCTTGTCGGCCAGCGGCGTCGGGATGAAATCGCACTGCGTCACCCGCGCCAGCGGGCCGACGCGGTACCAGCCGGTTTCCGGGCCGAGCGACTTCAAGAAGGGGAATTTCATGTACGACCAGGGTTTCACTTCCTCGCTGATCTGTTCCCAATAGTGGCAATAGTTGACGTGGTCGAACAGTGTGCTGCCGTCCATGTGCCGCGCGCGCAGGCCGCCGTGGTACAGGTCCATCGCGCCGTCTGCGCGGATCAGGCTCAGGGTGTGGGCGTTGAAGCGGCCGAAGGCGTTGAATTCGGCCAGATTCTGTTCGAACAGTTGCCGCGCCAGATGCACCGCGCCGCGCGCCCAGCCGATCATCTGGTAGATGTCTTTGAGCAGTTCGTCGCGCTCGGCGATGCTCAGGTTCTTGTTGACGCCGCCCGGCACCGAGCCGGTGCCGTGGATGCGCTTGCCGGCGGTGTGGCGGATGACTTCCTGGCCGAATTTGCGCAACAGCACGCCCTGGCGCGCGACTTCCGGGTAGGCGGCGGCGATGCCGACGATGTTGCGTTGCGCCATTTCGGAGCCGAAGCCGAACAGCAGGTCGGGCGACGAGAGATGGAAGAAGTGCAGCGCGTGCGATTGCAGGATCTGGCCGTAATGCATGAGCCGGCGCAGTTTGTCGGCGGTCGGCGTCAGTGTGTGCGCGCCGACGATCTGGTCGAGCGCCTTGCTCGCGGCCAGGTGATGCGACACCGGGCAGATGCCGCACAGGCGCTGCACCATGACCGGCACTTCCCAATACGGCCGGCCCTGGATGAATTTCTCGAAGCCGCGAAATTCGACGATGTGCAGACGCACTTGCTGGACGTGGTCGTCCTCGTCGAGCAGCAGCGTGACTTTGCCGTGTCCCTCGACGCGCGAGATCGGATCGATGGCGACGCGGCGCAGGGTTTCGGGATGGGCGGCGGTTTCGAGGTTGTTTGATAAGGCTGTTTGGCTCATGGCGTGGTCCTCATAAACCGGCAAGAAAATCGGCGACCGTCTGGATCAGCAAGCCATCGGCCTTTGTACGGTCGTACATCAAAAAACCAAAATCGCGTATGTCGCCGGTGAGCAGAATGTCGGCCTTGCAGGCGTGGGCGGCGCGATAAATCGGGCAATCTTTCTCCGGCAACGGTTGCGGGCAGCGTACTTCTGCGTCGGCGTGCGCCAGCGCCAAGTCCTGCGTCAGTGTTTGCAGCCGCTGCAAGCGATCCGGATATTTGCGGGCGATGTTGCGGCGCGCTTCTTCCACCGCATAGGCGCTGCTGACCAACTGCCATAACCCGGCCTGACCGAGTTCCATGACCAGGCTGGCCTTGCCCTCGGCGTTGTGCGCTGCCGTGAACAGGATGTTGGCGTCCAGAAAGAGGCGCATTACTTGCGCTGCAACTTGTCCAGAATGCGTTTTCTCTCGTCGGCATCCAGCGTGTCCTCGCTATCCCAGCGGGCGATCTGGTCGTCGCTGTAGTGTTCTATTTCGAGCACGGCGGCTGGCTTCAGCGTGAGTGTTCCGCAGCACTCCTCGATGATCAGTGCCGCGCCCGGTTCGATGCCCAAGTGTTTACGCATGCTGGCTGGCAGCGTGATCTGGCCGCGATTTGAAACAAGCAGGGTTTCCGGCATTTCGTATTCTCCGTATTACTGAAATTCAGATATTCCGATTTTATGCCTGTTTGAAGGGGGTCAGTCATAACGAATCAAATCCGCGCCCAGCTTGGGCGTGCGCCCGGTGAGCAGGTCGGTGAGGAATTTCCACAGCGTGTCGGCCGAGGGCGGGCAGCCGGGGATGAAGTAATCCACCTTCACCACTTCGTGCAGCGGATGCACTTTATCGAGCGGTAGCGGCAGTTCCGGGTCGTTCGGGATCATGCCGTTGTGCAGGCTGATTTCGGTGACGTAGACCTCTTGCAGGCAATCGGCCAGACTCAGGTGGTTGCGTTGCGCCGGCAGGCCGCCGGTGACGGCGCAGGCGCCGACGGCGACCAGAATCTTGCAGTTGTTGCGGAATTCGCGCAGCACATGCACGTTTTCCGCGTTGCAGATGCCGCCCTCGACCAGGCCGATGTCGCACGGGCCGCAGTGCTTGATGTCTGTCAGCGGCGAGCGGTCGAACTCGACCTGTTCGAGCAGCGCGAACAGGCGTTCGTCGATGTCCAGCAGCGACATGTGGCAGCCGAAGCAGCCGGCCAGCGAGGTGGTGGCGATGCGGATTTTTTTCTGTTCAGGGGCGGGCATGGCCTTTACTCCTCGCAGGACGTGCAACGGCCCTTGCCGGTGGCGGCGCGCGGCGCGTCGTCCAGCGCCTGGGCGCTGATCGGGCGCTGGTCGTAGCGGCGTTCGCCGATGGGTTCGGCGAAGCCGACACGTTTTGTCAGGATCACGCCGACCGGGCAGACCTGCATCGCCTTGTCGATCAGCGCGATGTCGGTATCCGCCAACTGGCCGGAGGCGGCGTTGACCACCAGATGCTTGGTGATGCCGCGTCCGGACAGCGCGAAGACGCATTTTTCATCGACTTCGCAGGAGGCGCGCACGCACAGTTCGCACAGGATGCAGCGGTTGAAGTCGAGCAGGATGTCCGGATGCGAGGCATCCACCGGCCGGTCCGGGTAGAAATGGCGGAAGCCGGCGGTCATCACGCCCAGATCGGAACCCAGCGCCTGCAATGCGCAGTTGCCGCTTTTCTCGCATGAGGGGCAGAAGTGGTTGCCCTCGGCGAACAGCATTTGCACCAGCGTGCGGCGTAATTCGTTCATTTCGTCGCTGTCGCTCTCGATCTCCAGCCCGGGTTGCGCCGGCAGCGTGCAGGACGCGGCGGTTCTTTGGCTTTTTCCGCTTGCGATCTTGACCGTGCAGACCTTGCAACTGCCATGCGGCTTGAATTCCGGGTGGTAGCACAGGTGCGGGATGTAACGGCCGGCGCTGAGCGCGGCTTGCAGCACGGTCTGCCCGGGCGTGTAGGGGATGTCTTCCCCGTCGAGTTGGAAGCTTTCGCTCATGACTTGCCCTCCGTGCTCAGGTGTGCGCCGGCATCGTCGCGGCCGGTCATGCGGCGCGCTTCCGCGAGCGCGCCGTCGAGGTCGAAAGCCGGTTCGAAATCGAGCGATTTAAGACGGCGTTCGTAGGTTGGGCGGAAGCGTTTCAGCGTGTCCAGCGTTGGGTTGCAGGCGGTGTGGCCGAGGCCGCAATGGGCCGACTGGTGCAGGATGCGGTTGAGCTTGTCGATTTCGCGCAAGTCGTATTGCGTGCCGTGGCCGGCGGCGATCTTGTCCATCGTCGCCTTCAGCATCGCGGTGCCGACCCGGCACGGCGTGCAGAAACCGCAGCTTTCATGGGCGAAGAAATGGGCGAAATTGCGCGCCACCTCGAACATGTCGCGGCTAGTGTCGAACACCATGAATGCGCCGGCGGTGGCGAGATCCTCGAAGGCGATGCGGCGGCCGAACTCGTCGGCGGCGATGCAGACGCCGGACGGGCCGCTGATTTGCACCGCCAGCGTATTTTCAGCGCCGCAATCTTCCAGCACTTGGCGCACCGTGACGCCGAACGGGTATTCGTAAATGCCGGGCCGGGCGCAGTCGCCGGACACCGAAAGGATTTTCGTGCCGGCGGATTTCGCCGTGCCTATGGCGCGATACCAAGCGCCGCCATTCAGCGCGACCAGCGCGGCGGCGCAGAAGGTCTCGACGTTGTTGACCGTGGTCGGTTTCTGCAGATAGCCGTGCGTGACCGGGTAGGGCGGCCGGTTGCGCGGAATGCCGCGGTTGCCTTCGAGCGATTCGATCAGCGCCGATTCCTCGCCGCAGACGTAAGCGCCGGCGCCGACGTGGATCTCGATGTCGAAATCGAAACCGGTCCGACCCAGAATGTCGGCGCCGAGCAGATTGGCGGCGCGGCGGCGTTCCAGCACGGCGTTGAGCGGTTCCAGCAGGTAGCGGTATTCGCCGCGCAGATAGAGGAAACCGTGCCGGGCATCGATCGCGTAAGCGCAAATCGTCATGCCCTCGAACAGCAGGTCGGCCTGGCTGGACAGCAGGACGCGATCCTTGAAGGTGCCCGGCTCGCCTTCGTCGGCGTTGCAGACGACGTAACGCGGCTCGGCGGTGGCGTTGCGGCAGGCTTCCCATTTCAGGCCGGTGGTGAAACCGGCGCCACCGCGTCCGCGCAAGTTGGATTGCTTGATTTCCTCCAGCGCTGCCAGCCCGTCGCCGCGTTGCATGGCGGCGCGCAACGCCGCGCCCGGTTGCGGCGTGTTGGCGAGCAGGATGTCGGCGCGGCGGATGTTGTCGTCGATGGCGAACAACTCGCGCGGCCACTGTGGCACCGGCAGTTTGCTCAGCACCAGTTCGGCGATCTGGTCGAGCCGCTCACGCGTCAGGCGCGGTATCGCCCATCCGTTCGCCAGCAGGGCCGGGCCCTGGTCGCACAGGCCGGTGCAGGAGGTGGCATCGACCGAAACCAGTCCGTCCGCGGAAACCTGGCCGCGCTCGACCCATAGTTTGTTGCACAGATAGGCGAGCAGATCCTGGTTGCCCAGCATGCGGTCGGTGATGTTGTCGGAAAACAGCAGCCGGTACTGGCCGACCGGTTGCGTATGCAGAAAACTGTAAAAGCCAATGACGCCTTCGATACGGGCGCGCGGCAAGTGCAAATGTTCGGCCAGGGAATCGATGATTTCCGGCGCAATCCAGCCCAGGTCTTCCTGGATTTCGCGCAGGATTTGCAACAAGCGCGTCGGATCGTGGGCATGCCGGGCCAGGATGCGTTCCAGTTCGATAGGCGACAGCTTCGATTGCGGCATGCTTGGACTCCTTGCCGGGGGCGGCGCGGTTTAGGTCTGCATCGGGTCTGGTTTGGGCGCGCGTTCCGCGCTCAACGCGTCGGCCATCGCCTTGATGGCTTTATCGTCCGTCCAGGCCTCGATGTCCAGCCTGAGTTTTCTTTGCCAGTTGGGGTGTTGCTCGACCGTGCCGGGCAGGTTGGCTTGTTCGGTCTGGCCGAGCAAATCCTCGGCTTGCAGCATGCACAGTTGTGACGGTGTGCGCGCTAGGTAGTGCTGAATAGCGCACTGCAGGGCGTGCGTCATTTCCGGCACATTGGCCGGATCTTGCGACATTCCCTCCGGCAACAATCCTTCGTTGGCCAGAGCGGCGAGCAGGCGTGCCCGGTCTTGCGCGCGTTCCCGAATCTGCTGGTTGCGCTGTTCTTCGCTGGGGTAGAGGCCCAGAGTGGTGCGCAACTCGATATCCGCGCTTTGCCAGTAACCGGCCAGCGTCGGCAGATCGTGCGTGCTGCCGGCGACCAGGGCCTGCGCGGGGTATTCGCGCGGCAATTTGAACGCGCCATGGTTTTCCTGGCCGTAGTTGCGTTCGAAATAGAACAAACGGTAGGAATACACGCCCAGGTCGTGCAGGGAGCCACGCACCGCGTCCGGCACGGTGCCGAGGTCTTCGCCGACGATCAGGCATTGGTTGCGCTGGCTTTCCAGCGCCAGGATGCCGAGCAGATCGTCCAGCGGATAGTTCAGATAAGCGCCGCTGCGCGCGTCTTCTCCCGGCGGCGCCCAGTACAGCCGCATCAGGCCCATGACGTGATCGAGCCGCAACGCGCCGGCGCCGCGCATGTTGGCGCGCAGTATGGCGATGAACGGCGCGTAGGCCTGTTCGCGCAGACGTTCCGGTATCCATGGCGGCAGGCCCCAGTCCTGGCCGAGCAGGCTGAAGTCGTCCGGCGGGCAGCCGATGCGCGCGCCGATGGCATAGAGCGATTGGTTGGACCAGGTGTCCGCGCCGCCAAGGTCGACGCCGACGGCGAGGTCTTGATACAAGCCGATGGGCATGCTGTGCGCCGCCGCGCCCGCCGCGTCGAGTTGTTCGGCGGCCAGCCATTGCAGGTACTGAAAATATTCGATGCGCGCTTGATGCTCGCCGACAAAGGCCGCCACGGCGGGCGATGCCGGATCGCGATATTCCCACGGCCAGACCGGCCAGCCCCAGTTGCCGGTGTCCTGTGCGTAGAGGTATTCCTGCAAGGCCTGGTAGAGCGCGAAGCGCCACAAGGCATCGCCGCCTTGTGCCAGGAAGGCGCGGAAGTGGCCGGCTCGTTCGCTGTTTGCGTCCAGGTGCGCTTTTTGGAAGTGTCGATACAGGCGTTCGAGTATCGTGGCCTTGAGTTTGGCGATGCTCAGGTAATCGACCAATTCGGCGTCGCGCAAGGCGTGCAGGCGGGCCTGAAAATCGGCGGTTTCCACAATCACCTGCGTGCCGGCGCACTCGGCGTAATCCGGCACGGCCTGGACATCGATATAGAGCGTATTCAGGAATTCCCGGCTGGATGGGCTGTATGGACTGGCATGCAGCGGGTTGTGCGGAAACAGCGCATGCAGCGGATTGACGCCGATCAGACCGGCGCCGGCTTGAGCGGCCCATAGCGCCAGATCGCGCAGATCGGTGAAATCGCCCATGCCCCAGTTGCGGGCGGAGCGCACGCCGTAAAGCTGTACCGACAGGCCCCAGACGCGCTGATCTTGGCGCAGCGGTTGATGGCAACGCGGCGGGTGCGCGATCAGGCTGAGTTCGCTGTTATCGCCATCCAGGCCGTCGATCCGCAAGCGGTGGTAGCCGGCGGTTTCGATGGCCGGCAGGTCGAGGCCGAGCGCATGCCACTGGATGCCTTCGATTTCGCTCGATTCCAGCAGCGGCAGGTCGGCCGGGTTGAACGCGCCGGTTTGGTTTGCGCCGCTTTCCAGCTTCAGCGTCCAACTCAGACCTTGTCCCATTTCATCTTGTCGCAGATGCAGCCGGATGCGCGGCGGGCGGTCGATCGGCACGACCCGCACCGGGGCCATGCGCCGTTTCCAGTGCCGCATGCGCCAGTTTTGCAGCGAGGCCGCGATTTCGTTTTCGCTCGCGCAGGCGATGCCCATCGCCTGCAACAGTCCGCGACGGGTGGCATCGGAGGCGGCATGGGGGTTGCCCCAGATGTCGTGGTATTCGGCAACGATGCCGGAAATTTCGGCGAGATCAACCAATTGGCGCATGGGCGAAGTGGAGTTCATTGGGGTTTTGTCGATCGGTGCGGGCGGGACAGCAAAGCCAGGGAACGGCCTTGCAGGGGGAAGACGCTGCCGTGTTTGTAGCTGCCATCGGTGGAAAGTCCGTCGGCGTAGGCGGTATCCAGCACGCACAGCCAAGCCTCATCGCCCGGGTAGTCGGGCAACTGGAACGGAATGGTTTCGTAGTGGGCGTTGATCAGCAGCAGAAAGTCGTCGTCGCGAATCGGCTGGCCGTAACGGTCGCATTCGTCGAGCGCGCTGCCGGACAGGTAAACGCACAGGCTGCGGGCGAAGTGCTGGTTCCATTCCACCTCGCTCATTTCGCTGCCGTTCGGGTTGTGCCAGGCGATGTCCTTGACCGCGCCGCCATGGATCGGGCGGCCTTCGAAGAATTTGCGGCGGCGGAAGATCGGGTGGTCATGGCGCAGCTTGATCATGCGGCGGACGAATTCGAGGAAATGCTGGTCCTCTTCGTTGAGTTTCCAGTTCACCCAGCTCAACGCGTTGTCCTGGCAGTAGGCGTTGTTGTTGCCAAGCTGGCTGCGGCCGAGTTCGTCGCCGGCCAGCAGCATCGGCACGCCTTGCGAGAGCAGCAGGGTGGCCATCAGGTTGCGGCGTTGGCGCGCGCGCAGGGCCTGGATTTTTGGGTTGTCGGTGGGGCCTTCGGCGCCGCAGTTCCACGACAGGTTATGCGATTCGCCGTCGCGGTTGTGTTCGCCGTTGGCGGCGTTGTGTTTGTCGTTGTAGCTGACCAGGTCGCTCAGGCTGAAACCGTCGTGCGCGGTGACGAAGTTGATGCTGGCGTAGGGACGCCGGCTTTCGCGGCCGTACAAATCGGATGAGCCCGTGAGCCGGTAAGCGAGTTCGCCGATTCTGCCACCTTCGCCCTTCCAGAACGCGCGCACGGCATCGCGATACTTGCCGTTCCATTCGGTCCAGCCGACCGGGAAATTGCCGACCTGATAGCCGCCTTCGCCCAGATCCCAGGGTTCGGCGATCAGCTTGACCTGGGAGATGACCGGGTCCTGGTGAATGATGTCGAAGAAGGCGGACAGACGGTCGACCTCGTGCAGTTCGCGCGCCAGCGCCGAGGCGAGATCGAAGCGAAAACCGTCGACGTGCATTTCCTGGATCCAGTAGCGCAGCGAATCCATGATCAGTTGCAGCACACGCGGATGCAGCATGTTGAGTGTGTTGCCGCAGCCGGTGTAGTCGCGGTAATAGCGCGGCTGGCCGGGCATCGGGCGGTAATAGGCGGCGTTGTCGATGCCGCGGAAACAGAGCGTGGGGCCGAGCTGGTTGCCTTCGGCGGTGTGGTTGTAGACCACGTCGAGAATGACTTCGATGCCGGCCGAATGCAGCGTCTTGACCATGGTCTTGAATTCGCCGACCGGATTGTCGTGCGCGCCGCTGGAGAGATAGCGCGCGTCCGGGGCGAAGAAGCCGACCGAGTTGTAACCCCAGTAGTTGCGCAGCCCGTTTTCAACCAGATGGCGGTCGTCGACGAAGGCATGCACCGGCATCAGTTCCACCGCCGTCACGCCGAGTTTCTTCAGGTGCGCGATCACCGGCGCGGTGGCCAGGCCGGCGTAGGTGCCGCGCAATTTCGGCGGCACATCGGGATGTTGCTGGGTGAAGCCTTTGACATGCAGTTCGTGGATCACCGTGTCGTGCCAGGGAATCGCCGGCGGGCGGTCGTCGCCCCAGGTAAAGGCGGGGTCGATGACCTGGCATCGAGGCATGCCGGCGGCGCTGTCGCGGCGGTCAAAGGAAAGGTCTTCGCGGCGGCTGTCGACCCGATAGCCGAATTGGGCGTCGGACCAGGCCATTTGGCCGACGATGGATTTGGCGTAAGGGTCAAGCAACAACTTGTTGGCGTTGAAACGCTGGCCGGCTTCCGGGTTGTACGGGCCATGCACCCGGTAACCGTAGAGTTGTCCGGGGCGAACTTGCGGCAGGTAGCCGTGCCAGACCTGGTCGGTCTGCTCAGGCAGGGCCAGGCGCGCAATTTCGCGTTTGCCCTTGGCATCAAACAGGCACAACTCAACTTTTTCGGCGTGTTCCGAGAACAGCGCAAAATTCACGCCTTCGCCATCCCAGGTTGCGCCGAGCGGATAGGGCCGTCCCGGCCAGACGGTAAAACTGGACATCAAATCTCTCCGCTACAGAATAGAAGCGCTGACTTTACCGGCAGCCTTGCCCGGATTGTGCAGGCTAGAAACAAATAAACGACATCGTCGACCACCCGTCCCGCATGATCGGCTTAGTCGCCATCTTCCTTACGGATTCCCTCGCCGTATTGTTCTTTATTTCTGAAAGTGGACGCTTGCCTTTTCTATCGCTTCCCGCATTTTCGCCCAGGCCTCATCCGCGCCCTGGGTCAAATCCCGCCATGCCTCGCCAGCCGCAGTTTGAAGCGCATCAAGTTTCGCGCGCGCTTCATCGCGTTGTTTGCGCAATGACTCCAGATGCATTTCGTAATCGATGCGCAAATCGGTTTTCGCTACCCTGGCTTTGGCTTCCCATTGTGCGATCTCGTGATTCCATTGGTCGAGATGGGCTTTCATGCTTTCGATATATTCATTGCGCGTGGTCATGATCTTGCCTCTTGATGGTTGTGGGCCAGACAGTCTGGACTCGATTCAATTATCGACATCGATCGGCATTTACGCCATGAATGATGGCGCTGTTGTCGTTCGAAATCAGGCGAAAATGGATGGCTCAATGGCCCCGTTCAATCGCATCGGAAAACACTTATATGACACCAGCCTCCCCAAGCTTATCCAACCCGAATATATCCAGTCCGGTCATTGCCATCGATGGCCCGTCGGCATCCGGCAAAGGCACCGTCGCGGCGCTGGTGGCGCAGTCGCTGGGGTTTCATTACCTCGATAGCGGCGCGATTTATCGCGTTACCGCCTATGCCGCCCAGAGCGCGGGCGTCGCGTTGGAGGATGAAACCGCGCTTGCGGCATTGGCGCGAGCTTTGAAATTGCACTTCGATGGCGGCGAGGTATTTCTTGATGGCCACCCCGTCGGCGATGCGATTCGCTGCGAGGAAGCGGGACGTTCCGCTTCCCGAATCGCCGCGTTGCCGGCTTTGCGCCTGGCGCTGCTGGAGCGTCAACGCGCATTTCGCGCCGCGCCGGGATTGGTGACCGATGGGCGCGATATGGGTTCTGTCGTTTTCCCCGACGCGGCGCTGAAAATCTTCCTGACCGCGAGCGCCGAGGAGCGCGCCCAAAGACGCTATAAGCAGTTGATTGGCAAAGGTTTGGATGCTAACCTCGCCAATCTTTTGCGGGACTTGAAGGAGCGCGATGCGCGCGATGCCGCGCGTAGCGCAGCTCCCCTGCAACAGACAGCGGATGCTGTATTGCTCGATACCACAAGCTTGAATATTCAACAGGCCGTTCAGCAAGTGCTGGACTGGTGGCAATTGAAGGTCGCGCAATCCAGCATCGTTTGAATTGTCGGGAGGCCGGCTTGGACATGACTTTGCTTTAGCGTGTGTCGTGCCAAGCGCCGATCGATGTTTTTTAACCAACCCCCCGTGGCAACACGGAATACAACAGGTTTTTTCCATGAACACCGCTACCCTTTCCCAGCCTACCGAGTCATTCGACGAGTCCTTTGCCGAATCTTTTGCCGCCATGTTCGAAGAGAGCATCTCCAAACAGGAGATGGGCCATGGCGAAATCATTACCGCCGAGGTCGTTGCCATTGACGACAACTTCGTTACTGTCAACGCCGGCCTCAAGTCGGAAAGTCTGATCCCGCTCGAAGAATTCAAGGATGACCGCGGCGGTCTGGAAGTCGTAGTCGGCGATTTCGTCAAAGTCGCCATCGAATCGCTGGAAGACGGTTTTGGCGCCACCAAGCTTTCGCGTGATCGCGCCCGTCGTCTGGCCGCATGGCTGGATCTGGAAGCGGCGATGGAAGAGGGCCGCGTGGTCAAGGGCCTGATCAACGGCAAGGTCAAGGGTGGCCTCACGGTCATGTGCAACGGCATCCGCGCCTTCCTGCCCGGTTCGCTGGTCGATGTGCGTCCGATCAAGGACACCACGCCGTACGAGAACAAGGAATCCGAATTCAAGGTCATCAAGCTCGACCGCAAGCGCAATAACGTGGTGGTTTCCCGCAAGGCCGTGCTGGAACAGAGCATGGGCGCCGAGCGCGACAGCCTGCTGTCCAACCTGAAGGAAGGCGCCACGGTCAAGGGCATCGTCAAGAACATCACCGAATACGGCGCGTTCGTCGATCTGGGCGGCATCGATGGCCTGCTGCACATCACCGACCTGGCCTGGCGTCGGGTCAAGCATCCTTCCGAAGTGGTCACCGTCGGCGACGAAGTTACCGCCATGGTGCTCAAGTTCGACCAGGACAAGAACCGCGTCTCCCTGGGCCTCAAGCAACTGGGCGAAGATCCGTGGGTGGGTCTGTCCCGTCGTTACCCCACCGGCACCCGCATGTTCGGCAAGGTCGCCAACCTCACCGACTACGGCTGCTTCGTGGAAATCGAGCCGGGCATCGAAGGTCTGGTGCACGTGTCCGAAATGGACTGGACCAACAAGAACGTCAACCCGTCCAAGATGGTTTCCCTGGGCGATGAAGTCGAAGTCATGGTGTTGGAGATCGACGAAGAGCGTCGCCGCATCTCTCTCGGCATGAAGCAGTGCAAGTCCAACCCGTGGGACGATTTCGCCATGAACGCCAAGAAGGGCGACAAGGTGCGCGGCCAGATCAAGTCGATCACCGACTTCGGCGTGTTCATCGGCCTGCCTGGCGGTATCGACGGCCTCGTGCACTTGTCCGACCTGTCCTGGAGCCTGCCCGGCGAAGAAGCCCTGCGCAACTACCGCAAGGGCGAGGAAGTCGAGGCTGTCGTGCTGGCCATCGATGTCGAGAAAGAGCGCATCTCCCTGGGCGTCAAGCAGATCGAGAACGATCCGTTCAACGCCTACGTCGCGACTCATGACAAGGGCGCCGTCGTCAAGGGCGTGGTCAAGTCGATGGATGCCAAGGGCGCCATCGTGACGCTGGACGGCGAGGTCGAAGGCTACCTGCGCGCTTCCGAAGTGTCGCGTGACCGGGTCGAGGACATCCGCACCCACCTGAAGGACGGCGATGAAGTCGAGACCGTGATCATCAACATCGATCGCAAGAATCGTCAGATCAACCTGTCCATCAAGTCCAAGGATGCCGCCGAGCAATCCGAAGCTCTGCGCAAGCTGGCTTCCGAGCAATCCACCGGCACGACCAACCTGGGCGCTCTGCTCAAGGCCAAGCTTGACACCAAGAGTGCCGAGTGATCGACCAAGAAACAGAGTTCGGTGGCGCAATGACCAAGTCGGAGCTTATCGCCCGACTTGCCGAGCGCCATCCCCAACTGGTCGCGGCGGATGCCGAGCTGGCGGTGAAAACGATCCTCGATGCGATGACCACTTGTCTGGTCGAAGGTGAACGCATCGAGATTCGCGGATTCGGCAGTTTCAGTCTGAACTTCCGGCCGCCCAGAGTCGGGCGCAATCCGAAAACCGGCGACAAGGTGCTCGTCGCCGGCAAGTACGTGCCCCACTTCAAAGCCGGCAAGGAATTGCGCGATCGGGTGGATTTCCCGGAATAAGCCTGGTTACACACCGGGTTTGTTTGCAATCAGGAAAAAGGCGCCGCTGTTTGGGCGCCTTTTTCTATTTGTCGCCGCCCACGGATGTCCCGGATGTGCTTTGTTGAGTACAGTTTTGCCATTCTCTTAAATCCATCGGAATCGCAATGCGGCTGTTGTTGGTGGAAGACGACGCCATGATCGGCGAGAGCGTTCACTTGGGTCTGACCCAGGATGGCTATGCGGTGGACTGGGTCAAGGACGGGCAAACCGCCGACGCGGCACTCGATTCCGAGCCCTATGACCTGCTGCTGCTGGATCTGGGCTTGCCGAGCAAGGATGGCCTGCAGGTTTTGCGCGGCCTGCGCGCGCGCCAGAAAGACTTGCCGGTGCTGATCCTGACCGCCCGCGATGCCGTGGCTGACCGCGTTGCCGGCCTGGATGCCGGCGCGGACGATTATCTGGTCAAGCCATTCGACCTGGATGAGCTTGCCGCCCGTATTCGCGCATTGCTGCGTCGGCGCGCGGGACGGGCCGAACCGCTCATGCGACACGGGGCCTTGAGCCTGAATCCGGCACGCCATGAGGTCACGCTGGATGGCGTGCCGCTGAGACTCTCGGCGCGGGAACAGTCGGTGCTGCTGGCTTTGCTGGAGCGTCCCGGCCTGCCCTTGTCCCGCGCCCAGTTGGAGCAACGCATCTATAGCTGGAAGGACGATGTCGACAGCAACGCGGTGGAGGTGCATATCTTCAGCCTGCGCCGCAAGCTGGGCGCGGAATGGATACAGAACCTGCGCGGTGTCGGCTATCTGGTACCCAGGACGCCACCACGCTAGAACCCGATGCGCCATTCCATCCGCCGTCAATTAATGGTCTATCTACTGGCCGCCATCGTGGCGGCGGGTGCTCTGGGCGCGCTGGCCACCTATCGGGTCGTGCTGTGGGAATCGAACGATATTCTGGATTACCACCTGCGTCAGGTTGCGCTGTCCATCGGCGACCAGGCGCTCGCGAGCGGTTTGCCGGGCTACGTGGCGAAGGAGGATGCCCAATATGATTTCGTGATTCAGATATGGGATCAGGATGGCGTTCGCCGCTTTCTTTCGCACCCGCACAGCGGCCTTCCCGGCTTTGCTCAATTGGGCTATTCAACGGCCAGAACCGGGGAAGGCGGTTGGCGAATTTTCAGTTTCGCGCAGCTCGATCGCATCATTCAGGTGGCGCAACCTCTGGCGGTGCGTGAACGTCTCGCTGCCAGCATGGCGCTACGTGTGCTTGTCCCTTTCCTGCTTCTTGCCCCGGTGCTCGGGCTGCTGGTCTGGCTGGCCATCGGCCGCGGTCTGGAACCGCTGAACCGGGTTGCGCGCGCGGTGATAGCGCGCAACCCGGAAAGTATGAGTTTGCTGGATGTCAGCGATGTGCCGAGTGAAATAAAACCGGTGGTGACCGCCCTGAACGATCTGCTGCGGCGGCTGGATGCCTCTCTGGATGGCTTGCGCGCCTTCACCGCCGACGCCGCTCACGAGTTGCGCACACCGCTTGCCGCCCTGCAATTGCAGGCGCAACTGATCGAACGCAGCCGTGACGACGCCGAACGAGCGCAAGCCGTGGCCCGGCTGAAGGCCGGGCTGCAACGGGCGACCCATGTGGTGGAGCAGCTTTTGACCCTGGCGCGTCAGGAGGGCATGGCGAATATCCAAGCGGGTTCCCTGGTCGACTTGCATGCACTGGCCGGCGGCGTGGCGGCCGAGTTGTTGCCCATCGCCCAGGCCAAGGCGATTGACCTCGGCGTGATCGGCGATGAAGGCGAGGCGCGCGTGCCGGGCGATGCGGCCGCGCTGCGCATTCTGCTGGCCAATCTGGTCGACAACGCTCTGCGCCATACTCCGGCGGGCGGGCGGATCGACGTCAAGGTGTTGCGACGTGAGGCGGCTTGCCTGCTGTGCGTGGTCGATAACGGCCCGGGCATCCCGGCGCAAGAGCGGCCGAGGGTGTTCGACCGGTTCTTTCGTGGCGCCAGCGTGGAGTCGCCTGGCAGCGGTCTCGGTCTGGCTATCGTGCGGCGCATCGCCAAGCGGCATGGGGCTGAAGTGACACTGGATGACGGCCTTGGAGCGCGGGGGCTCTCCGTTTCAGTGGCGTTTCCGATTGCTTAGCGTAGTTCCATTGGTCATTGCCCGTGTCCCTGGATTTCAGCGGCTAGGCTCGCTTGCTCCCAATTCGACTCCCGCGCTGCTATTTCCTTTCGCTTGGCCGATAGGGTCCATCCGGAAGTGGATTACGCCCCGTAATGAATGCCTGATTGTTGGCCATTTGCGTCAGCGGCATATAGTTGGGCGCCGCGCGGGTGATGGCGGCGTTGATCGCCGCCGCGATCAACGAGACGATAGGCGAGCCTGAATTGTTGTTCTGCGGTTGATAAACCATGGTTTGTTTCTCGCGCCAGATTTCAGCGCCATCTCTGCCCGTCATTCGGTACTCGATCTCAACGGTGACGGCCGTCGTGATCAGCGCGTACTTGGCATCCCATCTGTTGATGGTGACGTAGAGCACCGCGTCCGCGTCAAAAAGCTTGGCGAGATCGGCCGGATTCTGTTGGTGAATTCGCTCGCCTTCATAGAAACCCTCCTGCTCCAGCACGTACTTGGTCGTGTTGACCGGATAGACGTAATAGCCTTTTTCCGCGAGCGGGATCGGCAAGGTGGCGAGCACATAGTTGGGCGCGTCGACATCGAGAGATTTGTTTACGACCGGAACGACCAGAATCGAACGCGGCGCGGCGGCCAGAAATGCGCTCCGGTCTTGCTTGGCCGGTTGTGCCGCGCAACCGGTCAACAGCAACGCGCCGATAAGGCACAAGGTATTTTTCATTTTGCGGCCTCCTGCTTTGCTTTTTCCCGTCGCTCCAGATTCTGGATCATCGCGGTCATCAGGCCCCGGCTTTCCGGCCACGCATTGCGTTCTTTTGCATACATGGCGATGGCCTTGTCGGAAGCGCCCGCCTGCAAGTAAATCGTGCCCAGTTCGGCATACAGGCCTGGCGCCACCTTTTGGCCGGAACCTTCCATTTCCGCGATATGCGCCTCCAGCGTCAAACGGAGTTTCTCGACCTGGCTCGGGTCCTTGTAGGTGGCATAAAGTTTTTGTTCGTAGCCGCCCCATTTATAGAGGCCTGTTTGTGCGCAGCCAGTCAATGTAACGAGCAAGGCCAGGGTCAGGATGTGTGCGTGCAAGCCGTGTCTCCCGCTTATTTCACGAGGACGGTGCGGTTGACCCCGTCGCCCAGGTAAATCTTTTCTTCGACGACGGCACGTCCGCCCAGATCGACCCGGATCGCGTGAACGCCGGAAAGCACGCGCAGGGATGCCACGCCTTCCAGGTAGTCGCCGACCGATCCCATATCGAGCCCGTCGACAAACACATGCGCGGCCCGCATCCCGTCCTCGGAGGTTTTGAACGAGAGCTGCGGGCGAAGGTCGGAAACGCCTTGTTTTTCTGTCGGCATTTGCGTGCAGGCGCCGATCAGCAACCCGGCGAGGCCGACGGCACACCACTTGGCGGCAAACGGTAGTTTCATGGTTGACTCCCTTCATAACGAACAATCAATTGCGCGGGCGTATTGCCGCCCAGTGAGCCGGATACGAGGGAGGCAATTGAACCTTCATTGAGTTCGCCCTCGCCGAACAAGGCGTCGATCTTGATCAGGGCGATAGGCTGGCCGGGCAGCGTGATCTCGGCCCCGGTCTGCGCAGACTTGATCCGCTCGCCTTTGGTCTGGACGACGAACCGCATGCCCGGACGCAGGCCCTGGCTCTTGCCGCCGCCAAGATACAAGCGGTTGCCATCGGCTTTCAGAATATGGGTTTCCCAGGGACGCGCATTCAGCTCGACCGAGAGTTTGTTGATGGCATCTCCGACCGCCTGCCGGATCGCCGCGTCGTTCAGCGTGCCGTCATAACCGGCCTGCGAGCCGAAGCCAAATGTGGATGCGGTTTCCGTCGACGACTCGCCCGCGCCGGACGTGGCGAAGAAGACATGCCCGGTCGCGGCATCCACCAAGCGGATATCGACTTTCGCGAAGGCGACTTGACGCTTGCTGGATGACACGAAGCCTGTCTCTCCCACGGTCTTGCGGCCAAATTCGGTCAACGAACCCACGATCAAGGCATCGACGCCTATCAGGTTGAGTTGGCTGCCGGTCAGCTTGCTCTCAGCCTGGATGCGGCCAATGTCGGGGCGTTCGAAGACGAGATAGGCCCCGGTTTCGGTCAAGGCCTTGCTCATCAAGTCGGTCACCTGTTTTCCCAGCGGATCGTCATGGCTGTCACGCAACAGGGAATGTCCGTAGCTGGTCTCGTTGCTAATGCGCCCGAGCGCGATCTTCCGTTTCAACGTCGGCGCGGCTGGAGCCTGAGCGACGATGGCCTGCTGTGCGGCCTTCTGCGAAGCGATGGATTGCGGTGCTTCCTTTGGGGTTACCGGCGACGTCTGAATGGCGCAGCCCGATGCCAGAAGAAGCAAAACACAGGGGGCGAAAGCGACGATTTTTCTTAACGATGATGGATATGGCATCCCGACTTCCTTTTTGGGTTGATTATCTTTAGTGGCACATTCATTGGCGGCACTGTGATTCCGGTCCGGAAAGGGAGTCTTGGATAAATCAAACGATTAACTGTGCCAGTGCCGCTTCCTTGTCGATTGTATGACCAGCATGCGCTGGTTTTCTATCCATGTCATTGCTAGCCATGCGGTGAACGGCGGGGACGCTTCATCCCCGGATTGTTACGAACCTGGCTGGGCGGGCGATGCTTACGCCGGTTGGCTCGGGTTTTCTGTCGCAGGAGCGGTTGGCGCGGCGGGATTCATATCTGGCGCGGAATTTTCCTGTGGCTCCGTCGATCTGGCGGTGTCGTCCGCCGAGACGGCCATGCCGCCCGCGCCAAGCCCCAGTGCGATGCTGGAGGTGAGAAGGAATTGCTTGAAGTCCATGCGGTGCTCCTGAATTCTGTAAACGGGCCGTTCGGCCCGATTGGGGCGCGGCGTATCGGGACAGGCTCCGATACGCCGCGCCTCGGTTGGAAGGCGTGACGCCTATTTTGCGGGTGCCGGTGTTTCACTTTTTTTCGGGCCGGCTTTCTGGTGATGCGCCGGGGCATGAGTCGATTTCTTGGCTACGCCGGCATGAGACTTGACCATGCCGTCATGCGATTTGGCGGACTGGGCCGCACCGGTATCGGCGGCAAAACCCTGGGCGGCGAAGGCGCAGGTGGCGGAGAAAAACAGGGCGGTAAGCAGTTTGTTCATGATGACTCCAGAGATAAGGTTGAATTGACGGCGCAGTCGGTTGGCTGGCCGTGCGGTTCACTCTAGAGACGGCGGCTTAAATCAAACTTATCGATTGAGTCGTCCTGCCGCGTGCTTCGCCGCAATAAGTTTGCTTTAAGCCACCGCGCTTAGCCTTTTGCCATCGCACGTCGTTGTGCGCGTTTCCTTCGGAGGCATCATGGCAGCTATCGAGCATCAACCCCGCCGGGCGATCGGACGCGGCAAGCTGACGCCCATTGTGGCAACCGCCTTATTGCTTGCGCTGGCATCGGCGGGATATGGCGCATGGCATTTCAACCATGCGACGGATGGCCGCGACATCGGCGCCAATCTGGCGGGCGGGGCGTCACGCATCGATCGGCCCGCCCCCGTCGTCTTGCCCGGCGGATTGCCGAACTTCATCGGCATCGTTCAAGCCTATGGCCCGGCGGTAGTCAACATCCAGGTTGCCGGACTCGCGCGGGCGGACGCGTCCAACGCGGATGCGCGGGACGACCCGTTGTTTCGCTTGTTCCCCCGCTTCGGCATTTCGGTTCCGCAAGAGCCCATGCCAGCGCGGGGCGAGGGTTCCGGTTTCATCATCGGTTCCGACGGCGTGATCCTGACCAATGCGCATGTCGTCGACGGCGCCCGCGAAGTGATCGTGAAACTCACCGACCGGCGCGAGTTCAAGGCCAGGGTCATCGGCGTCGATCGGCTCGCCGATGTCGCCGTATTGCGCATTAAGGCCGATGGCCTGCCTACCGTTCACCTGGGCAAGGCCGAGCCGGTGCGGGTTGGCGAATGGGTTCTGGCCATCGGCTCGCCGTTCGGCTTCGAGAACAGCGCCAGCGCCGGCATTGTCTCCGGCAAGGCGCGGGCGCTGCCGGACGAAGGCTACGTGCCTTTCATCCAGACCGACGTGGCGGTCAACCCGGGCAACTCCGGCGGCCCGTTATTCAACCAGCGCGGTGAAGTCGTCGGCATCAACTCGCAGATTTACAGCCGTACCGGCGGTTACCAGGGGCTGTCTTTCGCCATCCCGATCGACGTCGCCGTCCAGGTCATGGAGCAGATACTGCATGAGGGTAAGGTCACCCGCGGCCGACTGGGCGTGACCATCCAGGAAATGAACATGAACCTGGCCCAGTCCTTCCATTTGAGCAAACCCGCCGGAGCGCTGATCAGCGCGGTTGAACCGGGCAGTCCCGCGCAGCACGCCGGGCTCAAGGCGGGCGACGTCATCCTGGCCGCGGCGGGGCAGGCCATTGCCGCATCGAGCGAGCTGCCGCCGCTGATCGCGGCCATGAAACCCGGCACGACAGCCGACCTGAAAATCTGGCGCGACAAGGAGGAACTCAAGGTCTCGGTGCGGGTCGGCGAACTGGCCCAGGAGACTAGGGTGGCGCTGGACAAGCAGCCGGACACGGGACACCTGGGCCTCGCCCTGCGCCCGCTCAGCCCGGAAGAACGGCAACAGGCCGGTGTCGATGACGGCCTGTTGGTGTTGGGTATCACCGGCCCCGCCGCGCGAGCGGGCATCCAGGACGGCGATATCATCCTCGCGCTCAATGGCGTGCCGCTGCATAGCGTGGAGGCGTTGCGCGCCCAGGCGGCTAAGGCGGGCAAACATATCGCACTGCTTCTGCAGCGCGGCGAGGCCAAATTGTTCGTGCCGCTCAACCTGGGCGAAGGAGGCTGAACTGTGCGAAATAACGCATCCAACAACGCAACCGCCAACGCATCCCATCGTAACGTCCGGCCAGATATGAAAAGCGCGCGGCATCCGATAAGGGCTGTCGGCGCCAATGCCAATGGCGGCTTTTCATCCCATATCCTGCCCACTTCCGCCAATCTGGTCGGGGTCTGCATCATGTCCCTCAGCCTGGTCAAACTCCTGCCCAGGCAGGGCTGGTCGAGCCTGGTCGACGAGGTGCTGGCCATCGACAGCCTGATCTTCCTGGCCAGCGTCGCGCTGTCTTATGCCTCTCTGCGCTTCCAGAGGCAATCGGCCAGGTTGGAGAACTGGGCCGAGTCGTTCTTTCTGGCCGGCTTGCTGCTGGTCATGCTGTCCAGCCTGATCCTGGCTTATGGCATCGGTTGAGCAGGTTGCGGGCTACTCTTTTATCGGTGCGCGGGCGGCTGCCCGGAGCCAAAATCTTTTCCTCAACCGGAAGCTGAACTTCCATGTCCTACCTCAATGATCCTCGCGTCCTGTTCGCCACCGAACGAACGCTGCTGGCCTGGAACCGCACCGCGATTGCGTTGATGGGTTTCGGATTCCTGGTCGAACGTTTCGGCCTGTTCCTGCATGTGGTGATGAAACACGAGAGCGGGCCGCGGCATTACAGCGTTTCCCTGATCATCGGCATTGCTTTCATCCTGTTGGGCGTGGCCATGCTAGTGCTGTCGGTACGGCAATACCGCAAGGTGGTGGCAACCCTGGGCGCGGGGGAAATTCCCGAGGGTTACTGGGTGAACGCGCCGGTATTGAGCAATCTGGCGATCGCTATCATGGGGCTGGTGCTGGCGGCTTATCTGGCGCTGGTGTGAACAGCCCGATCCGACTCGGACGGACATCGTAGCCGGCGCTGCCAGGCGGGGGCCGCCGCTTACTGCGTCAACGCCCGCGCCGTCTGGTAGAACGCGAAACTGAGCAGCCAGGCGATGCCGAGCGACCAGACCAGCGAGGCCCACATGTAGCGGCTGCCGCCGGCTTCGCGGCGTAGCGTGGCGAGGGCCGACAGGCAGGGGGTGTAGACCAGGGTGAACAGCATGAAGCTGTAGGCCTGTATCCAGTCCAGACGTTGCGCCAGGATGCCGGAGAGTTGGTCGCCGCCGGCGCCGTAGATGACGGCGAGCGCGCCGATGACGACTTCCTTGGCGACGAAACCGAACAGCAGGGCGATGGACAGCAACTGGTCGATGCCGAGCGGGCTGAAGATCGGTTCCATCCAGCCGGCGAGTCGGCCGGCCAGCGTGGCGGGGCTGGCCGGGGCGGCGCCGAGCGGGAAGTGGGTGAGGAACCAGACCAGGGCGACGCCGAGGATGATGAAGCCGCCGGCCTGGCGCA
This sequence comes from Hydrogenophilales bacterium 28-61-23, assembly GCA_002281555.1. Classification (GTDB taxonomy): domain Bacteria; phylum Pseudomonadota; class Gammaproteobacteria; order Burkholderiales; family Thiobacillaceae; genus PFJX01. The sequence continues at coordinate 84,682 of NCGJ01000009.1, read as the reverse complement.
GGAAGTGGCCGGATTCGCGCAGCGATTGCCGCGCCAGCACCGAGACGGTGGGCAGGCGGTAGGGCGGCAGTTCCATCAGCAAGGGGTCGGCGCCTTTGCGGGCGCGGCCGCGCCAGATCCAGGCGGTGAGGAAGGTGACGGCGAAGCTGATGACGTACAGGCTGAACAGCACCCAGGGCGCGGCGCGCGGCGAGAACACGGCGGTGGTGAAGAACAGGAAGACCTGCAGCCGCGCCGAGCAGAGCGAGAACGGGATGGTCATCATGGTCAGGATGCGCTGGGCGCGGCTGCGGATGACGCGGGCGCCCATCATGGCCGGGACGTTGCAGCCGAAGCCCATCAACTGGAGGACGAAGGCGCGGCCATCCAGGCCCATGCGCGACATCAGCGCGTCCATCAGGAAGGCGGCGCGGGCGAGGTAGCCGCTGTCTTCGACCACCGCCATGGCCAGGAAGAACACGACGATGATGGGCAGGAAGGTCATCACGGTGCCGATGCCGTCGTAGAGGCCTTCGAGCAAAAAGCTGATCGCCCAGGCCGGCAAACCGGAAATGGCGGGGGCGAGCCAGCGCGTTTTGAGCGCGTCGAGCAACCAGCCAAGGCCGTCCTGCAACGGGGTGCCGAGTCCGTAGACGACCTGGAAGACGCCGAGCATGATCAGCAAAAACAGCGGCAATCCGAGCCAGGGATGCAGCAGGAAGTGGTCGAGCCGGTCGGTGTGCGAGGGCGACAGCACGGGTGGAACGTGCACGGTTTGCGCCAGCAGCGTGTCGAGGGTGTGTTCGATGTTGTCGTCTTCGGCCAGCACGCGGGCTTGCGCGGTGATCGGTGTTGGGTATTGGCGCAGCCAGGCGGTCAGCGCCTGGCGCAGTTCCGGCACGCCCTGGCCGTGTTTGGCACTGACCAGGCTGATCGGCAGGCCGAGGCTTGCCGACAGGGTTTCGACCTGGATGCGGATGCCGCGGCTGGCGGCTTCGTCGGCCATGTTCAGCACCAGCAGCATGGGCAGGCCGAGCGCCTTGAGTTGCAGCACCAGCGCGAGTTGGCGTTCGAGCTGGGTGGCGTTGAGCACGACCAGCAGGCCATTGACCGGCTGGGTCTCGATGAAATGTCGCGCGACGCGTTCGTCCTCGGAAAACCCGTGCAGGTTGTGCAGGCCGGGCAGGTCGACCAGTTCCACCATGCTGTCGCCCAGCAGCAGCTTGGCCGACAGCAACTCCACCGTCAGCCCGGGCCAGTTGCCGACGCGCGCGCCGGCGCCGGTGAGGCGGTTGAACAGGGTGGACTTGCCGGTGTTGGGCATGCCGACCAGAGCGATGCGTTTGCTCATCTCAGTTGCACTCGGGTTCGTTGGCGGGGCTGTGTTCGATGTTCGGGTCGCATGGCCGCACATGGATGGCGGCGGCATCGGCGCGGCGGATGATGATGTCGGTCTGGCCGGAGCGTACCTGGATCGGACCATGGAACGGCGAGCGGCGCATGACCTGGATGCGCCGGCCGGGTTGCAGGCCAAGCGCGCGCATGCGGGCGGAGAGATCGGCATCGGCGTCGATGCGCATGATGATGTAGCAGCGGCCGGCCGGGACGGTGTTCAGGGAACAGAATTTGGTCATGGTTTGGGCTGAATGTTGAGCGCCGCGCGCAATTGAGCGATGGCGTCCGCCACCGTCCAGCCGCTGCCAAGATGCAGGACGTGAACGCTTTCTTCCGGGCTGAACGGTTGCAGGTTGGCGAGTTGCGAGTCGAGCACCGATTGATCGGCTTCGGACGCATCGGCGCCGCTAAGCCGGCGTTGGGCGATGCGGGCGCGCAGGACATCGGAGGGCGCTTCGACCGAGACGATTTGCCAGGCGATGCCGATTTCTTCGGCCAGCGCCTGGAACGGTGCGCGCCAAGTGCGATGAATGAAGGTGGCATCGACGAGGGTCAAAAAGCCGGCGGCCAGCGAAGCGCGCGCAGCGTCGAGCAGTGTGGTGAGGGTGCGGGCGCTGGCTGCTTGCGTGTAGATGCCGCCGGGAGTGTTGGAAAAGTCGGCGGAACTGTCTTGCAATGGCTTGAGGCCGAACAGGCGTTTGCGGGTGACATCCGAACGCAGGCGGATGCCGCCGAGTTGCTCCAGCAGGTGTTGCGATAGCCAGGTTTTGCCGGAGCCGGAGACACCGTGCATCAAGACCAGCGCGGGCCGGCGGTCGTGCGCGAGTCGGTTGGCGAGTTCCAGGTAGCGCAGGCATTCGGCGAAATCCGCGCCCGCCTGGCTGGCCTGGATGGCGGCGACTTTGGCGCGCACCAGGGCGCGGTAGACCTGGTAATAGGGCAGGGCGGCGAGGCCGTCGATGTCACCGGTTTGGTCCAGATAACGGTTGAGCAGACGCCAGGCCAGGTCGTCGCGGTCGCGATGGCGCAAGTCCATGGCCAGGAAGGCGATTTCGCTGATGACGTCGATATGGCGCAGCGCGGGATTGAATTCGAGCGCGTCGAAAATGAGTGGTTTGCCGTCCACCCAAGCGATGTTGCCCATATGCAGATCGCCGTGGCATTCGCGGATGTAGCCGTTGGTTTTGCGGGCGATGAAGTGTACGGCGAGGCGTTCGCTTTCGGTTTGGCTCCAGGTTTGCAGGCGGTCGAGCAGCGTTTTGAATGTTTCGCCATCGAGCAAGGGGAGCAACTTGCGTAGTTGGGCGAAATTCACCGCCACCGGTTCGCTCACCGATTCCGGCGCACCGTATGCGGATTCGGCCGGGGCGATGGCGATGTTTTCGTGGAACGCCGCGATCCGGTCGGCGATGGCGTCGATCTGTTCGATAGTGATTTCCGGCTCTCGATCCAGCGTGGCGTCGGCCGGGAAGGCGCGCATTTTCACCGCCCACTCGATGGCCGCGCCGGTGCCTTCGATAAGCGGCTCTTCCGGTGTGCCGGTGATAGCCACCACGCCCAGATAAATATCTGGGGCAAGCCGCGTATTGAGGCGGATTTCCTCTTCGCAGAAGTGGCGGCGTTTATCGAGACTGGAGAAGTCGAGAAAGCCGAGATCGAGCGGTTTTTTGATCTTGTAGGCGAATTCGCCGGCCAGGATGACCCAGGAAATATGCGTTTCGATCAGGCGTGGCGTATTGGCCGGATGCGGGTAGGCAGCGGGTTTGAGCAGGCCGGTGATGAGCGGCGGCATCATTTGCGGAACGCGACGACATGGTCGATGCCGAGGCGGATGCCGATTCTTTCGCCGATGGCGTGGTTGTGGTGCGAATCGACCTGCGCCAGCACGTGGCCGCCGCCGGGCAGTTTCAGCGTGTAGAGGAAGTCCGAACCACGAAACGCCTTGCGTTCGACTTCCGCCATCAGCAGGCTGCTGTCGTCGTGGATGATGTCGTCGGGGCGGATCAGGACGTCGACCTGGCAACCCTTCTCGCATTTGACGCAGCCGCCTTCCTCGCTGCATTCGCCATCGACCTTGCCTTCGAGCACGCCGAGCGCGATTTCGACCTGGCGGCTGTTCAGAACGTTGCCGGTCAGCAGGACGCCCTGGCCGACGAAATCGGCGACGAAGCGGTTGGTCGGTTGATGGTAGAGGTTGTAGGGCGTGTCCCATTGCTGGATGACGCCCTTGTTCATGACGCCGATCACGTCGGCCATGGCGAAGGCTTCGTGCTGGTCGTGGGTGACCAGCAGGGCGGTGATGGCTTCCTGTTTGAGGATGTCGCGCACTTCCAGCGAGAGTTTTTCGCGCAACTCCACATCCAGGTTGGAGAACGGTTCGTCCAGCAGCAACAGGCGCGGCCGGGGCGCCAGGGCGCGGGCCAGGGCGACGCGCTGTTGCTGGCCGCCGGAAAGCTGGTGCGGATAGGCGGTCGCTTCATGGTCGAGACCGACCAGATCGAGCATTTCCGCGACCCGCATGCGCCGGTCGGTGGCGGGCAGGGCGGACAGGCCGAAGGCGATGTTTTGCTCGACGCTGAGATGGGGAAACAGGGCGTAATCCTGGAACACCAGGCCGACGCGGCGTTGTTCCGGCGCCAGACTGTGACCAGGATGGCTGACGATTTCCGCGCCGATGCGTATCTCGCCGGCGGACAGTTTTTCGAAGCCGGCGATCAGCCGCAGCGCGGTGGTCTTGCCGCAGCCGGAAGGGCCGAGCAGGCAGCCGATCTGGCCGGGCGAGAGCACGAAGGAAACGTCCGACAGGACGGGCTTTGAGCCATACGACTGGGCGACATGATCAAGTGCGAGCATCGCTGTGTTTCACCAGGAAAAAGATGGGCAGCAGGCCGACCAGGCAGATCGCGACGGCGGGCAGCGCGGCGCGCTCCCATTCGCCTTCGGAGGTCATCTCGAACACGCGGGTGGCCAGGGTGTCCCAGCCGAATGGGCGGGTCATCAATGTGATCGGCAATTCCTTCATGATGTCGACGAAGGCGAGTGCTGTGGCGGCGAGCAGGGGCGCGCGCAGCATGGGCAGATGGACGCGGAACAATCGCTTCAGGCCGGTGGTGCCGAGCACCTGGGCGGCTTCGTCCATGCCGCGGGTGATGCGGGCCAGACCGGTTTCGACCGGGCCGAAGCCAACCGCGAGAAAACGCGCGCAATAGGCCAGCAGCATGACCGCCAGCGTGCCGCCGAGTATCTGGCCGATTTCTTCGCCGGTACTGTCTCTGTAGGCGTCGATGATCAGGTTGTCCAGACCGGCGACCGGAATGTAGAAACCGACCGCCAGTACCGCGCCGGGCAGCGCGTAGCCTATCGTGGCCAAGCGCGCGCTGAACTGCATTGCGGGTGTCGGCCGCAGCCGTTGGGCGTAAGCCAGCGCCAGTGCCAGGCTGACCACCAAAACCGCGCCCAGGCCGGCGAGCATCAGCGAATGCCAGGCGAAATCGAGGTAACGGGCATCCAGATCGGTCGCCATGACGTTATGCGTCCAGGCCAGCAATTGGCCGATCGGGATGACGAAGGCGAGCAGGAAAACCAGCCCGGCGGCGCTCGTCGCCATGAGCGCGTTGGCGCCGCTGAGGACGATGCGGCGCGCGCCGCCACCGCCGCGCGCCGAGGTGGCATAGCGTGCGCCGTTGCGCGAGAGTTGTTCCAGCGTGACCAGCGCCAGCACGAAGCAGATCAGGATGGTGGCGAGCTGGCTGGCGGCGGGCAGCGAAAACATCGAGAACCAAGCTTGATAGATCGCCGTGGTGAAGGTGTTGTAGTTGAACACTGAGACGGTGCCGAAGTCGGCCAGGGTTTCCATCAAGGCCAGCGAAAGGCCGGCGACGATACCCGGCCGTGCCATCGGCAGGGCGATTTTGAAGAACGCGCGGCGACGGCTGATGCCGAGCGATTGCGCGGCCTCCAGCAAGCGCCGGCCCTGGCCCTGAAAGGCGGCGCGGGCGGTCAGATAAACATAGGGATACAGCGCCAGGATCATGACCAGAATGACGCCGCCGCGCGAACGGATCGGCGGCAGTTGCGTGATGCCCCAGCTTTCGCGCAGCCAGGTTGGCAAGACGCCGGTGAAATCGAGCAGGCCGATCCAGACGAAGGCGGTGACGTAGGCGGGCAGGGCGAGCGGCAACAACAGCGCCCAACTGAAGAATTTGCGGCCGGGGAATTCGCAGGCGGCGGTCAGCCAGGCCAGGCCGGTTCCCAGCACGCTGACGCCGATGCTGACGCCGAGCGCCAGCCACAGCGTGTTGACCAGCAGTTCAGGCAGAACGTGATGCCAGAGGTGGTCCCAGATGGTTTGATCCGGGTGCAGCATGGCGGATGCGACTACCGCGACCGGGATCAAGGTCAGCAGCGCGAGCAGCGTTGCGACAGCCACGGGGCCAAGGCTGCCCACTTGCTTGGAAATGAAAAAGGCGCCTGGCACAGGCGCCTTTTTGGCGTCGATCATGCTGCTTGTTCTGTGTGCGAGGGCGAAGGCCGCATTGTAACTGGGGTTACTTCGGGTTTACTTCGGGTTTACTTGTAGCCGGCCCGATCCATCAGCATCACGGCTTTGGCTTGCAAGGCGCCGGCCTGGGCGATGTTGATCAGATTCGGTTTGAAACTGCCCCACGCGGTTACGACGGGATCGGCCTTCACCTTGGGGTTGGCCGGATATTCCAGATTGACGTCGGCATACAGGTTCTGCGCTTTCTCGGAGGACAGCCATTCCAGCAATTTGATCGCGGCGGCTTCATGTTTGGCGTGGCGGGTGACGCCGGCGCCTGAGATGTTGACGTGCACGCCAGCCGTTTTGTCTTTCAGATTCTGATTCGGCCAGAAGATGGCCAGCGGCAGATTGGGTTTTTTCTCCATCAAGCGGCCGAAGTAATAGGTGTTGACCACGGTGACATCGCAAAGCCCGGCGGCGACGGCTTCCATCGCCTTGGTGTCGTCGGGGAACGGGTCGGTCGCCAGATTGGCAACCCAGCCGCGCACGATCTGCTCCGCTTTGGGCTCGCCATGTTCGGCCATCAACATGCCGATCAGCGACTGGTTGTAGACCTTCTTGGAAGTGCGCAGGCAGAGGCGTTCTTTCCATTTTGGATTGGCCAGATCTTCATAGGTGCCGAGTTCGCCGGCCTTGACCTTGTTGCGGTTGTAAACCACGGTGCGGGCGCGAACCGAAAGGCCGAACCATTCGTTGCCGGGGTCGCGCAGATGTTCCGGGATGTTGGCGGCGAGCACTTTGGAATTGACCGGCTTGAGCAAGTCCTCCCGCGCGGCTTGCCAGAGATTGCCGGCATCGACGGTCATGAAGATATCGGCCGGCGTATTGCGGCCTTCAGCCTTCAGGCGCGCCATCAACGGACCTTCCTTGTCGGTCACGAATTTGATCTGTACGCCGGTTTCTTTTGTGTAGGCGTCGAACAAGGGCTTGATCAATTGTTCGTTGCGGGCGGAATAAACCACGACTTCATCGGCTTGCGCGGCTTGTGCAACCACAACGAGCAGAGCGCCGAACAACGCTGATTTCAAGGATTTCATCACGCTTTCTCCAGAAGGAATGTCTTAATTCGATGCTGGAGATTCTCTCACGAATGAGAACGGTTATCAACTGAAGATCGGGCGAGACGGCGTCGAGAAAAACTGGTGTCAGATTGAATGGGTGTGCTGTGGAAGCGGATGCGGATACGCAATTCGCTTGAAGATCGCCAGGTGGCGGGCAGGCCAAGCTCGGCAACCGCCTGGCAAGTCAGAACGCTTTATTCGGACGGCAACACACGGCGTGCGCCGTTGAAGCGTTTGGCCCAATATTTTTCGGCGATGTTAGAGATGGTGACCTCTTTGGAACTGCTGCTGCTGGCATGGACGAAAGCGCCATCGCCGGCGTAGATGCCGACATGCGAATTGGGTTTCTTGCGGGTGTTGAAGAAGACCAGATCGCCGGGTTTGAGATCGGATTGCGCGATATCGGTGCCTTTCTGGCTCATTTCGGCCGCGCTGCGCGGCAGGCTGATATCGGCGGACTCTTTATAGACATGTTTGACGAAGCCGCTGCAATCGAGGCCTTTTTCCGGATTGCTGCTGCCGAATTTGTACGGCGTGCCGATCAGGCTCAACGCTTTCAGCAGGGGTTGCGTCTTGGCTTTGATGCCATCGGCAACCGACTGCTTGGCGGTTTCCTCGGCGGAAGCCGGGCCCGCGAGAATCAGGGCGGCGAGCAGCGCAACGACGAACGGCGGTAATCGCATAGGCAGGATTTGTCGAAAAATTTGACACAAAGTTGGCGCGATTAGGCCATCAAGAGGCGATTTAGTCGATAGCTTTGTCTACTATGGATGCTGTGTTAATGACAATCCAGATTAAGTAAAACCGCTAACCACTATGAATCGGTTGAAAAAACGGTTTTAAAAGGTAATTCCCGGAACAGTGAATCCCATCCAGAAGCCCGCTTCAATACTCAAAACCCATAGCCAATATGCTGCGTGAAACCCTTTCCATGGTGCGCGATTTGCCGCGCTTGCATGACATCGCCTCGGTACTCATCCGCTATGGTTGGGGCGATGTCGTGCGTTTGCTCGGTGTTTCGCATCTGCTTGAACGGGCCGGCCGGTTGTTGCACTGGAAAACCTCCAACGAGATCACCCAACTGGATTTGCCGGTACGCATACGTCTGGCGTTGACCGAACTGGGGCCGAGTTTCGTCAAACTGGGCCAGATCCTCGCGACCCGTGTCGATGTTTTTCCGCCCGCCTGGATAGATGAGTTCGAAAAACTGCATAGCCAGGTGCCGCCGGTACCGTTCGAGCAACTTCAGCCCGATCTGGAGCGCATCTGGGGCGCTTGCATCGATAGCGTGTTCGCCGAATTCGAGCGCGAGCCGTTTGCCGCCGCCTCCATCGCCCAGGTCCATCGCGCCCGCCTGCTGAATGGAGACGCGGTCGTGGTCAAGATTCGGCGGCCGGACATTCATGCCAAGATCGACGCGGATCTGCGCATCCTGACCCATCTGGCGCGTCTGCTGGAAATGGAAATGCCCGACATGCGGCGTTATCGCGTGGTCCAGATTGTCGGCCAGTTGCAGCGCTCGCTGCTGCGTGAGCTCGATCTGGTCAAGGAGGCGCGCAATCTGGAGACGTTCGGCCAGAATTTCGAACAGGACGATACCGTGCATATTCCCAAGGTGTACTGGGATTACTGCGCGGAAATGGTCAATGTGCAGGAAGAATTGATCGGCATCCCCGGTTCGCAGGTGGCGCGCGCCCAAGCCGAAGGCTACGACCTCAAATTGCTCGCGGCGCGTGGCTCCGACGCCGTGCTCAAGATGATTCTGCTGGATGGCTATTTCCATGCCGATCCGCATCCGGGCAATGTGATCTACATGCCGGGCAACCGGGTCGGCCTGCTCGATTTCGGCATGGTCGGCCGGGTCACCGACAGCCGGCGCGAACAACTCATCGATTTTCTGCAAGCGCTGATCCACAACGACGAATCCAGCATGTTGAACGTTCTGGTGGCCTGGGCTGGCGATGCGGAAATCGATGAGGAAAACCTGGCCTATGACATTGCCGAATTGATGTTCGGCTATGACAACCTGACGCTGAAGAACATCCGCATAGGCGCTTTGTTGAGCGAAGTCACCGCTTTGATGCGTGACAACCATCTCGCCATGCCGCCCGATCTGACCTTGTTGTTCAAGGCCCTGATCACCCTGGAGGGCCTCGGCCACCAGCTGGATCCCGAATTCCACATGGTCGATCACCTGACGCCTTTCGTGCGCAGAGTGATGGAAGCGCGCTATTCGCCCGCCGCGCTGGCGAATCGGGCGCGGCGCGGCATGAAGGAGATGGCCGAAATCGTGGTGGGTTTGCCGCGCGACGTGGCGCGCCTGTTTCGCAACGCCCGCCGGGGCCGGATGCGCATCGATCTCGACCTCAAGCGACTCGATCATTTCGGCCAGCAGCTCAACAGCGCGGCAAATCGTCTGACCATGGGTGTGTTGACGGCTTCGCTGGTGGTCGGCTCCAGCATCATCATGACGGTCAAAGGCGGCCCGGAGCTGTTCGGCCTGCCCGTGTTCGGCCTGCTTGGCTTCATCGTCGCCTTCTTCAACAGCGTCTGGATCGTTCTGTCGATCTGGCGTTCCGGCAAGGTATGAGTTCAACTTGTCCGACTACGCGCTGAAGTTTCGATTTGCCTGGCCGATATCGGACGTCCGCGGGTTAAAATTTTTCCAATGAGAGGCATGAGATGAAACGTTCCGTCTGGTTGATATTGTTCGGCGTGCTGTTGTCGCTATCGTTTTCGATCCGCGCCAGCGCAGCCGATTTGCTCGCCATGAGCGAGGCGGAGAAGGAGTTCATCCGTGGCATCGTGCGGGAAACGTTGCGCGAGTTCACGGCAACGCTCACTGCCACGGCGGTAAAGAAAGAGAAAGAGAAAGAGGCCAACACCGGCGCAAAAGACATGCTGCGTGAAATCGCGCAGAGCAACCGCGGCTTCATGAGCAGGACTCGCCCGGAGCATTTTGTGCATTTGGCCGAAGGCCAGCATCCGCGCGCCACGGTTGTCACCTGTTCCGATTCACGCGTACACACCCACGCGCTGGACGCGACGCCGGATGGCGACTTGTTCATGGTGCGCAACATCGGCAACCAGATCGCCACCGCCGAAGGCTCGGTGGAATACGGCGTGCATCACCTGCATACGCCGTTGTTGTTGATCGTCGGCCATGTCGCTTGCGGCGCGATCAAGGCGGCCTCGGGCGACTACGGCAAAGAATCGCCGACCATCAAACGGGAACTCGACACCATCCAGATTCCGAAAGGCGATGCCGGGTTGAACAGCGTCAAACTCAACGTCAACAATCAGGTTCGCCAGGCCATGGGCAAATTCCAGCAGGAAATGGCCGATGGCAGGCTCATCGTGGTCGGCGCGGTTTACGACTTCAGCAACGAAATGAAACAGGGTCTGGGCAAGCTAAACATCGTCAATGTCAATGGCGAGACCAACGGCGCGAACATCGCCAGACTCGAGTTGATGCAGGGGCTGGATACGCCGGCAGCCAAACCCGTGCTGCGCTATGGGCCGAAGCGCAAACTGCCGCCCAAGCCTGCGGCGGCGGAAGAACATTAAGCCCTCGAGCCGGAAAAGCCCGCCAAACACAAGGAAGGTCACTGAGCACCATGGAACGTCTTTACAACTTCAGCGCCGGCCCCGCCGCATTGCCACTTGAAGTGCTGCAGCAGGCGCGCGACGAACTGGTCAACTGGCAGGGTTGCGGTATGTCGGTCATGGAAATGTCGCATCGCGGCAAGGAGTACATGGGCATCCAGGCCCAGGCCGAGGCCGACCTGCGCGAATTGATGGGCATTCCGGCCAATTACAAGGTGCTGTTTCTGCAAGGTGGCGCATCAAGCCAGTTCGCCATGGTTCCGATGAATCTGTACCGTGGCAAAGCCTCCGCCGATTTTCTGAATACCGGCGAATGGTCCAAGAAGGCCATCCATGAAGCGCTGAAGTACGGCGCGGTCAATGTGGTGGCCAGCTCGGAAGACAAGAATTTCACCTATGCGCCCACCCAGGATGCCTGGAAACTCGACCCGAATGCCGCTTACGTCCACTACACCCCGAACGAAACCATCGGCGGCGTCGAAATCTTCTGGACGCCCGATCTGGCTAAGCTCGCCGGCGAGGTACCGCTGGTGGCGGATATGTCCTCCACCATCCTGTCGCGCCCGATCGACGTCTCCAAGTTCGGCCTGATTTACGCCGGCGCGCAGAAGAACATCGGCCCGGCCGGTCTCACCCTGGTGATTGTGCGCGAAGACCTGATCGGCCAGGTCGTGCCCGGCACGCCGACGATGTTCGACTACCGGACGCATAGCGAAAATGGCTCCATGTACAACACGCCGCCCACTTACGGCATCTACATCGCCGGCCTGGTGTTCAAGTTGCTGAAAGCCAAGGGCGGCCTGGCCGAGATGGAAAAAACCAATCGTTTGAAGGCCGGGTTGTTGTACGACTGCATCGATGCCAGCGGTTTCTATCACTCGCCGGTGGCGCGCGAAAATCGTTCGTTGATGAACATCCCGTTCACGCTCAAGGACGCGGCGCTGGACGAGGCATTCCTGAACGGCGCCAAGGCGCGCAATCTCGTGCAGCTCAAGGGCCATCGCTTGTCCGGCGGCATGCGCGCCTCCCTCTACAACGCCATGCCGGTCGAAGGCGTGCGGGCGCTGGTCGAATTCATGCAAGAGTTTGAACGCGCGCACGGCTGATCCAACCCCGGTTTTTGCAACACCTTGGCGCCGAAGGCGGCAACCGCCGGACGTGGCAACACACTCGATGAAAAACAGATGAGCGAAGAACTTCTCTCCCTACGCAAGCAGATCGACGCCGTCGACGATCAGGTTTTGCGCCTGCTCAACGAGCGCGCGCGCCTGGCCCAGAGCGTCGGCCACGTCAAGAACGGCGTCGTCTACAAGCCCGAGCGTGAAGCGCAGGTCGTGCGGCGTATGCAGGCCGACAATCCCGGCCCGCTGCCGGCCGAATCGATTTCCGTGCTGTACAAGGAAATCATGTCCGCCTGCCGGGCGCTGGAACAGCCGTTGAGCATCGCCTATCTGGGGCCGCTGGGCACCTTCTCGGAAGCCGCCGCGATCAAACATTTCGGCCACGCCACACAGGGCCTGGCTTGCGCCAGCATCGATGACGTGTTCCGCGCGGTCGAACGCGGCGAAGCCAATTACGGCGTCGCCCCGGTCGAGAATTCGACTGAAGGCGCGGTCAACCGCACGCTCGATCTGTTGCTTACCAGCCCATTGAAAATCTGCGGCGAAGTCATGTTGCGGGTGCGTCAGCACCTGATGCGGCGGGGCGAAGGACTGGATGGCATCGAGGTGATTTATTCGCACTCGCAATCGTTGGGGCAATGCCATGAATGGCTTAACCAGCATATGCGCGGTGTCAAAACCATCCAGGCGACCAGCAACGGCGAGGCCGCGCGCCTGGCCTCGGAAAACCCCGATGCCGCCGCCATCGCCGGCGAACTGGCCGCCGAGCGTTACGGCCTCGACATCGTCGCCCGCGATATCGAGGACGAAGCCAACAACACCACGCGTTTTCTGGTGCTGGGGCGGGAAGAAACGGCGCCGTCCGGGTGCGACAAGACCTCGCTGGTGTTGTCCGCGCGCCATCGTCCCAGCGCATTGCTAGAACTGCTGGTTCCGTTGGCCGCGTACAAAATCAACATATTGAAGCTTGAATCCCGTCCAGCGCGTAACAGCGCATGGGAATACGTGTTCCACATCGATATCGACGGGCATTGTATCAATGACAACATCCAGAAAGCCCTGCATGAAATTCTGGAACTCGGTGTCTCCGTGAAAATACTGGGCTCCTACCCGGTCGCCGTCTGATGCCCGCCGCCATGAATCCTTGCGACTTCGCTCCCGACTACATTCGCGCCATCGCGCCTTATCAGCCCGGCAAGCCGATCGCCGAATTGGCGCGCGAGATGGGCTTGAACGAGGCCGACATCGTCAAACTGGCATCCAACGAAAATCCGCTCGGCATCAGCCCGAAGGCGCGCGCCGCCATTGCCGCCGCCATCGATGAACTCGCGTTGTATCCGGACGGCAACGGCTTCGAGCTGAAATCGGCTATTGCCCGGAAACTGGGCGTCGCGTTGGACCAAATCGTTCTCGGCAATGGCTCCAACGACGTGCTCGAACTGGTCGCGCGCGCCTTTCTGGCCCCGGCCACCTCGGCGGTGTATTCGCAACATGCCTTCGCCGTCTATCCGCTGGCCACGCAAGCCACAGGCGCGCGCGGCATCGAAGTTCCGGCGCTGGATTTCGGCCACGACCTAGCCGCCATGCGCGCGGCGATTCGCGAAGATACGCGCGTGGTATTCATCGCCAACCCCAACAACCCCACCGGCACGCTGCTTGAAGCGGACGCGCTATACGCGTTTCTGCATGCCGTGCCGCGACAGGTTGTCGTGGTGCTGGACGAGGCTTACGGCGAATTCCTCGACGCCGACCGGCAAGCGCCCGCCGTGGCCTGGCTGGCGGAGTTCCCCAATCTGGTGCTGACGCGCACCTTCTCGAAAGCTTATGGCCTGGCCGGTTTGCGGGTTGGATTCGCGCTGGCCCAGGCCGATCTGGCCGGCATGCTCAATCGCGTCCGGCAACCGTTCAACGTCAATTCGCTTGCCCTGTGCGCCGCCGCGGCGGCGTTGAACGATACGGCTTTCATCGCCGAATCGAAGCGCGTCAACGATGCCGGCATGGCGCAACTGACCCAGGGCGTTCAGGCCATGGGCCTCGATTTCATTCCATCGTTCGGCAATTTCGTCTGCGTCAAGGTCGGTTCGGTGGAAAGTCAGGCGAAGCGTGAAAACCCGGCGGCCAGTGTCTTTCAAGCGTTGTTGAAGCGCGGCGTCATTGTCCGTCCGGTCGGCAACTACGGCATGCCGGACTATCTGCGCGTCAGCATCGGTCTGCCGGAACAGAACGCGCGCTTCCTGGCCGCGCTAGGCGAAATATTGAACGCAACCCCGAGGCCGGCATGATCAAACACCTGGTCGTGGTCGGCGTCGGCTTGATCGGCGGCTCCTTCGCGCTCGATCTGAAGCGGCAAGGCCAGGTCGCGCGGGTCACCGGCATCGGCCGTAGCCGCGCCAATCTGGAAACCGCATTGGAACGCGGCATCATCGATACGATAGGCGACGATCTCGCCAGCGCCGTGGCCAGCGCCGATCTGGTCATGCTGGCCGCGCCGGTCGGCGCCATGCCGGCTCTGTTCGCTGAACTGGCGGCGGTGCTGCCGCCGGATTGCATCGTCACCGACGCCGGCAGCACCAAGCTCGACGTGATCGCTGCCGCGCGCGCCGGCCTGGGCGCGCGCATCGGGCAATTCGTGCCCGGACACCCCATCGCCGGCGCGGAAACCAACGGTTCGGCCGCCGCGCGCCTGGGTTTGTACGCCGACAAGCCGTACATCCTGACACCATTGCCGGAAAACACCCCGGCCGATATGGCAATCGTCGAGTCGCTCTGGCGCGGCTGCGGTGCGGATGTCGTCCGCATGGACGCGGCCTTGCATGACCGGGTGTTCGCGGCGGTCAGCCATTTGCCGCACTTGCTCGCTTTCGCGTTGATGGATGAACTGGCCAGCCGTCCGCAAGCCGAGCTGTATTTTCGCTACGCCGGCGCCGGGCTGCGCGACGGCACCCGCATTGCCGGCAGCCATCCCGAGATGTGGCGCGATATCACCCTGGCCAATCGCGATGCCTTGTTGGAAGAACTGGATGCCTTGACCGAAAAACTGAAATCGATGCGCGCCCTGGTCGCGGCGAAAGACGGCGCGGCGCTGGAGCAGGTTTTTTCACGCGCGCGCCAGGCCAGGAATAACTGGCTGCAAGGTAAATACAACGATTGACGCGGCATAAACTGACTGGTTAAAGACATGGAATTTCTTGATCTCCCGGCGCTGTCCGGCGCGCGTGGCAAAGTCCGCTTACCCGGTTCGAAGAGCATATCCAATCGCATGCTGCTGCTGGCCGCGCTGGCGCAGGGCGAAACCCTGGTCAAAGGCCTGCTCGACTCGGACGACACCCAGGTCATGCTCGAATCGCTGACCCGCCTGGGGGTGGCCTGGCAGCGCCACCCGGGCAGCGACGACTACAGCGTCCACGGCATCGGCGGCGCGTTTGCGCCGGGCTTTCCCGTCAAGCATGCCGAGTTGTTCCTCGGCAACGCCGGCACCGCGTTCCGCTCCCTGACCGCCGCGACCGCGCTGGCCGGTGGCGAATACACGCTCAGCGGCGTCGCGCGCATGCACGAACGGCCGATCGGCGATCTGGTCGACGCCTTGCGCCAACTGGGCGCGCAGATCACCTATCTGGGCAATGACGGCTTCCCGCCGCTTTCGATCGCGCCGGCCCGGCTCGGCCCGGTCTCCGCGGCCACGGTCAAGGGCAACGTCTCCAGCCAATACCTCACCGGTCTGCTGCTATCGGCGCCGCTGCTGGGGCGGGAAGTCACGCTGCATGTCGAGGGCGAGCTGATCTCCAAGCCGTATGTGGAAATCACCCTCAATCTGATGCAACGCTTCGGCATCGAAGTGCAGCGCGACGGCTGGCAAAGCTTCATCATTCCGCACGCCGTCTATCGCAGTCCGGGCGAAATCGAAGTCGAAGGCGATGCCTCGTCCGCCTCGTATTTCCTCGCCGCCGGCGCGCTCGGCCATGGCCCGGTACGGGTCGAAGGCGTCGGCCGCAACAGCATCCAGGGCGATGTCCGTTTCGCCGAAGCGCTGGCGCGCATGGGCGCGGAAATCGGCTTCGGACCCAATTGGATCGAAAGCCGGCTGGCCTGCGGCGGCAAACTGCAGGCCATCGATCTCGACTGCAACCACATCCCGGACGCCGCGATGACCCTGGCGGTGCTGGCGCTGTCGGCCGAAGGCGTCACCACGCTGCGCAACATCGCCTCCTGGCGGGTCAAGGAAACCGACCGCATCGCCGCCATGGCGACTGAACTGCGCAAAGTCGGCGCGACGGTGGAAGAGGGCGCCGACTACATCCGCATCACGCCGCCGGCCAAGTTAATTCCAAATGCCGTCATCGACACCTACGACGACCACCGCATGGCGATGTGTTTTTCCCTGATCAGTCTGAGCGGCGTGCCGGTGCGCATCAACGAGCCCAAATGCGTGGCCAAGACTTTCCCGACCTACTTCGACGTATTCAAGGCGATTGCGCCCGCGAGTGGCACGCCGGGTTCTCGCGCTTCGCCCGACTTGTAAGCGCTGAAGCGCTAACGACTCCGCTGTCCTCGCAAGAAGGACGCCGGATTCATAAGCGCTGAAGCGCTAACGACTCCGCTGCCCGGCCGGCAATCTCAGTTGCCGGTTGACTGGCCGAGTTGAAGCGGCCGGGTCACGTTCAGGCGAAAGCGGCCGCGTCCGGTTTTTTCGATGGCGAGGAAGGCGCAGCGCTCGGCGAGTCGGCGTTGCAGCAAGATCAGCCGGGCATCCAGGTTGTCGGTGACGTCGGGCAGCTTGAGGGAGGCATCGAGGCGCAATTCCCGGTTGGTGAACTCGGCCCGGCCCGTTTCGGCCTGCTCGCGCAGCAGTTTCCAGATGATCGCGCCGGCGACGCCTTTGATCAGGTACTGGTTGTCCACGAAGACGCTGTTGTCAGCCGGGAAGTGCCGGATCTGTACGGGTATGCCATGCGGCTCCGAGACAGCTACGGCGATGAGTTTCGCGGACGCCTCGGCGGGGTGTTCGGCGGCGCGGGACAGGAAGTCGATGGACAACGCCAGGTGGGCCGCCAGCACGACGAGGGCATCTTCGTCTTCGTAGGTGAAACGTTGCTCGAGCGGGCTTTCCACATACAGCACGCCCAACAGACGGTCGCCCAGCATCAGGGGAACCGCCAACTGGCTGCCGGCTTCCGCCAGTCCGGGGAAGGGGATTTCGGTCTCCAGCGCTTCGCCGTCGGCGCTGTCGGCGAAGCGCCGACGGGTCGCCTGGCTGTAACGGTATTCCTGCACCGCGTAGCCGATGCGGATCGGCGTGCGCGCGCCGGCGACGACGCCGACGATGCCCTCGCCGACGCGCACCTCTGAACCCACGCCGGATTCCGCATAACCCCGGCTGGCGACGGTGTAGAGGCGTTTGCCGTCCGGATCGAGCATGAGCAGCATGGAGTGGCGGATGTCCCAATGCCGTTCCAGGCCCGCCAGCATGACATCGAGCAGGTGGGCGAGGTCGGCGCAGGCGGTGAGTTCGCCCAGGCAGGCGCGTAGTCCGGACAGCAAATCCACGCGCGCCGAGGTTTCCGGGTTGGCTTCGCCTGGCACAGCTTCGACGCCCAGCACCCGGTACACGTCGGAGCCGAGCAGGCGGAATACCTTGCTCATGCCAGTATGAGACGCGATGGCGGCCAGTCTGGCCTTCATGTTTTCGAACAGCGGCCCCTCGGTTTCGGTGCGCAGATATTCGAGCCACAGGGTGTAGTGGATGGCGCTGACCGGATCCACTACCTCCACGGTGGCGCGGGCGTTGTGCAGGATGTTCTCGCGCGTCTTGTTGAAGAACTGGTAGGACAGGGCCACATGCGCGTCGTCCAGAAAATGCACGTGGGACAGCTTGGCCACGTTGGGCATGCCGTCCGGTGAGCAGGTGGCGATAGAGGCGGGTACCGCGCCCTCGAAGCAGCGGCGCAGCGAGCGCAGGCTGGGCGTCATGGCTTGGGCTCCAGGCGCATGCCGGCTTTGGGGCCGGGGGTCTGCTCGAACACCGCGTCGGGCATGAAGGCGACACCTACCGCGTCGTCGTTGGCCGGCGCCATCAGTGCGTCCGAGAAGCTTGCCGAATAGCCCAGTAGCATGATTTCCGCGCTGAACGCCGCGCCGCAGGCACGCATGATTGCCCGGTCGCCTGCTTGCAGCGGCTGGATGCGTCCCCGGGCACCCTTGATCTGCAGCGTTTCATGGGTCTTGGGCCGGCTGAATACGGCGGCGACCGGGGCGCCCGCGGCCAGATCGCGCAAGATGGCTTGCGCGCACCGCTTCGACAGGAAAACGACGACTTCGCGGCGGTCGGCGGATATCCGGCAGCCATAGGCCCGCGCAATGGACGGTATTTGAGCGGCATCGTGCGAGGCCACGTTGATCGCGACCGGGCCGCCGAGAAACGCGGCTTGCTTCGCATCCAGCAATGGATCGGATTTCATCTGGGGCATGGGTCACCAAAAACCTGGCGCTGTTAACCAAGCGCGACTATCGGGAATGACGGGCGGATTCTACAAGTTGGGTGTTGCCGCGCGACCGGCCCGGGCGGGCACAACTTTGCCATCCCGCGCCAACGCGGCCGTTATCGAATTTTTAGTATTTCGCTAGCGAACACTTAGCAATGCGGTGTCGAGCCACCGCTTAAGCTTCACATCGCCGGCACTTCTTATTAATTATTACCAAGAGGTTCTTTACCATGAATATCCGTCACATCGCTCTTGCGACCCTCTCCAGCTTCGCCTTGCTGGCCCAGACCGCCGCGGCGGCCAACCCTGGTCAGGATGCGCGCGTCATCGAACGCGGTAAATACCTGACCCAGATCGGCGGTTGCAACGACTGCCACACCCAGGGCTACCCGGAAGCAGCGGGAAAAATACCCGCGACGCAATGGTTAACCGGCAGCCAGGTCGGTTTCCAGGGCCCCTGGGGCACTTCCTACCCCACGAATCTGCGCCTTTACATGCGCGACCTGAGCGAGGCCCAGTGGCTGATCCGCGCCCGCCAGCCGATGCTGCCGCCGATGCCCTGGTTCAACCTGCGCGACATGAACGATAAGGATCTGGTCGCCATGTACCGCTTCATCCGTTCCCTCGGCCCCGCCGGCCAGGCTGCGCCCGTCGCCATGGGGCCGGGCGAGACGGTGACCACGCCGTATTTCGAGTTCGTGCCGAAGAACCTGCCCATGCCGGCCAAACACGCTCAACGCTGAGCCGCTCATCGAGGAGAACACGTCATGCCAGAAGAGAATCGGGCCGCCTTCCATCGGCTGGAAACCATGCTGTTGATTCGCGCCTACGAGCACCAGCTCGTGGAACTGCAACGTACCGGCGCGCCGGGCACCTGCACCAGCGTCGGCCAGGAGGCCTGCGCGGTGGGCGTGGTCGAAGCCCTGGACGCGCGCGACCGCATCGTCACCAACCATCGCAGTGCCGGCCACCTGATCGCCCGGGGCGCCGAGCCGCGCCGCCTGATGGCGGAAGTGCTGGGCCGCGTCGACGGCTATTGCGGCGGCCGCAGCGGCAGCCTGCACATCTCGGCCAAGGAACTGGGCGTGGTGCTCACTTCCACCATCGTCGGCGGCGAACTGTCGATGGCGCCCGGCGTCGCCCTGGCCCAGAAGATGGGCGCGGGCAACAGCGAGCCCGGTGGCATCGTCGCGGTGTTTTTCGGTGACGGCGCCGCCTGCGAGGGCATCTTCCACGAGGCCTTGAATCTGGCGGTGCAGTGGCAGCTACCCTTGTTGTTCGTGTGCGAGAACAACCAGTGGCAAGCCTTCGTGCATCGGCTGGAAACCATGCCCGACAAAGCCATCTCCGCATGGGCGCGCGGCCATGGCCTGCCGGTCGATAGCGTGGACGGCAACGACGTGGACGCCGTGCATGCGGCGGCGGCCCGGGCCGTGGCGCATATCCGAGCTACCGGCGGGCCAGCCTTCCTGGAACTGTCCACCTACCGCCAGCGCGGCCATTACGAGCCCGACGATCAGGCTTATGTCGACTCGGCCGAGCTGCAAGCCTGGCTGCAACGCGACCCGATCCGCATGCAGGGCGAGCGTTTGACGGCAAAGGGCTTGATCGACGCCGCCGGGCTGGCCGCCCTGGAACTACGCGTCCGGGAAACCATCGCGACCGCGCTGGATTTCGCCCAGGCGAGCGCTTGGCCCACGCCCGATACGCTGCTCGAACATGTCTATGCCTGAACGGCGAAAGGAACCCAGCCCAATGACCAAGATGACCCGCATGACCGTGGAACAAGCGATCCACCAGGCCCTGCGCGAGGAGATGCGTCGCGATTCCAGCGTGCTGCTGATGGGGGAAGGCAGCGCCACCAAGCAGCGCGACCTGGTCGCCGATTTCGGCGCCGAGCGCGTGCGCAACACGCCCCTGGCCGAAGCCATCGTCGCCGGCACCGCCGTCGGCGCCGCCGCCAGCGGCCTGCGCCCGGTGATAGACCTGCTGTTCGCGCCGTTCATGGCCTATGCCATGGACGCCCTGGTCAACAGCGCCGGCAAGCTGCGCTATCTCTCCGGCGGCCAGTTCCAGTTTCCGCTGGTGGCCATGGGCATGACCGGTAGCGGCTGGTGCGTCGGCGGCCAGCACAACCACAATCTGGAGGCCATGTTCGTCCACGCGCCGGGGCTCAAGGTGGTGATGCCCTCGGAACCGGCGGACTTCAAGGGCCTGCTCAAAGCCGCCATCCGCGACGACAACCCGGTGCTGTTTTTCACCGATCTCGGCCTGCTGTACCAGGAAGGAGAGGTGCCCGACGCGGAGGATTTCATCGTGCCCATCGGCAAGGCCGCCGTGCGCCGCGCGGGCGGCGACGTGACTCTGGTCGGCTATGCCAAGACCGTGGCCGTGTGCATGCAGGCCGCCAGCCAGCTCGAAGCGCACGGGATCGCGGCTGAAGTCATCGATCTGCGCAGCCTGAAGCCGCTGGATGAGGACACCGTGCTCGGGTCGGTACGCAAGACCGGCCGCCTCGTCGTCGTCCACGAAGCCAGCGGGCTGTGCGGCATCGCGGCGGAACTGGCCGCGCTTGCCGCGACGAAAGCCTTCTCCGCCCTGCGCGCCCCGGTGCTGCGCCTGACCGGGCCGGACGCACCCGCCGCTTCATCATGGGTGCTGGAACAGGCCGCCGTGCCCAAGCCGGAAGCGGTGCTGGAGGCCGTCCTCGATCTGGTCGCTGGATCGCGTCGGGATGAAGCGGCGGGGAAAAGCCGGGCACATGACCAGGACAGTCGCGCCCACCATGACCAACTGGCCGGACTTGCCGCGTAATCCATGGACGCACGGCTCTCCCGGAGGGCTCGCGCCCTTCTGGGCATCCTCGTCGCTGTTCTCGATGCCGGCGTTCACCGCCAGACTCCGGGTGAGCCGATGGCACGGGGGTATGATTGGCCGCTCGCTGGCCCGTTCGCGGGCTGAACAACTGCGCGATCGAGGTGGTTTCCGGCTTGAGAGCGGCTCACCCATGCTTGCCTCGGCAAGCGTTTTTTTCATTCAAACCACCGCTGCCGCGCCCATCCCGCTCCAGCCCAAGGACGGCGTCATCGTGACTATTCCCGCAACAGCCCACCCGCTCATCGACTGGACCGAAGACGGCGTCGCCCATTCGGCGCGCTGGCGTTCGGAGAGCGGCAATCCCGCGCCCCGGCGCGTGGTCATCGCCGACGACCGGACCACGGCCGATGCGGCCTATCGCCTGGCGCGCGCCGGGACGGCGATGCTGTGGCGCGGCGATTTCCAGAATGCGCGCCAGTTGCTGCAGGCGCTGACCCGGCGCGTGGAAGGCAAACCGACACCCAAAACGGCCTCCGCCGCACCGCGTTCAGCGTCCATCGCGCCGGGCGAGGCGTTCAACCTGCATCGCCAGGCGCAGGCCCGGCGCGCCCAGACCTTGGCGATGTTGCTGCTGCCGCTGGAGAGCGATTACAGCATCCCGCTTCGGCGCGCGCCCGATCTGCGCCAGGCCTGCGAGGAGGCTTACGGCCCCGGGGATGGCTCCAGCGCGGGCCCGTCCGTGCTTGCGCTGCGCGAATTGCTCGGTTTGATCAGTGCGCACGAATGGCGCAAACGGGGCGTCGAGGTGCCCGCGCTCGGCGCGCGCATACACCCGCACTACGGCGTGTTCGCGCCGATTCGGGGCGAGTACGTCGGCCTGGTGGCGGAGGCGCCGCTGCCCTCGCAAAAGAAGGACGCCGGATTCTCGCGCTTCGCCCGACTTGTAAGCGCTGAAGCGCCAACGACTCCGCTGCCGGCTCTGGAACTGGCCTTCGACATTGGAACCGGAACCGGCGTGCTGGCGGCGGTGCTGGCCCGGCGCGGCGTTGCGCGCATCGTGGCGACCGATCAGGACCCGCGCGCGCTGGCTTGCGCGCGCGAAAACCTCGCCCGGCTCGGGCTGTCCGGGCAGGTGGAAGTGATTCAGGCCGATCTGTTTCCGGCCGGGTGCGCGCCGCTTGTGGTGTGCAATCCGCCCTGGCTGCCGGCGCGGCCCAGTTCCACGATCGAATCGGCGGTATATGACCCCGACAGCCGCATGTTGCTCGGTTTCATCAACGGGCTGGCCGCGCATCTGACGCCGGGTGGCGAAGGCTGGCTGGTGCTGTCCGATTTGGCCGAACATCTGGGCCTGCGCTCGCGCGCCGAGTTGCTCGCCGCTTTCGACGCGGCCGGCCTGGAAGTCCTTGGGCGCGACGACGTTCGCCCGCAGCATCCGCGTGCATCCGATCCGGCCGACCCGCTGCACGCGGCGCGCGCGGCGGAACGGACCTCGCTCTGGCGTCTCGCGGCCCGTCGGCCAGACCCGGTCTGAGTCTGGCCGGCGCGGCGATTACTGCTTCAGCGTCGCGTCTTCAATCAACACCTTGTAGGCATAGCCGGCGCCAAAATCCTTGTTGGCGCGGACCAGACCCTGCGCGGTCACCACATCGCCTACCTTGGTCCGGCTCTGGGTGGTCACCAGGATGTCGTTGCTGCCATCCGCGGCGGAACCCGTGCCATCGCGCAGATGGACCCAGTTTTTCCCCATGATGCCCGGGTTGTACTTGACCACCTTGCCGCGCAGCAGAACCGGTTTGTCTTTCAGTTCGCCCGCTTTGGTGACGATTTCCGCCACGGTTCTTGCGTTCGCGCCGCTGGCCTTGGCGACATGGATATCTCCGTCATCCTTGGTTTTGGCCAGGCCGGCGTGAGCCGCGGCCATGTCGGCGTTGGTGCCGTCAACGTTGCCGCCCAGGGTGCCGAACAGAATTTTCGGGAACGTCTTCTTCAGCGTCTTGCTCTCGAAGTTGCTCATGACCATCACGTTTTCTATCGTGACTTGCGCGCCATTCTTGACCGGCGCCTTGTTGACCGCGGCCCAGGTTTCGCCGTCCTGGGTTTTCAGGCGCAGGTAGGTGTAGCTTTCGACGTCCTTGATCTCGAGAACCTCGCCTTTGACGGTGCCAAGCGCCGTCTGGATGGGGGCGGGGGGCTTGTCCGCCCATACCAGCGGGGCGGCGGCAATCAGGCAAAGTGCCAACAGGTTTTTCATGTTCTGGATGCTCCTTCGGAATGGGATTTTCAGGCTAACAGCTGGGTTTGCAGGGTAACAGCAACGACCCTCGGTCGAGCGCCGCAACGCGATCCAGGATACGCCCGCATCAAATTTCCGGGGATTCGGAGCGCGGATTGCTCGCCTTCATGGCGGTTCGAATTCAAACAAGTCGGAACGGCGGTGAAGCTTTTGTGGCTGAAATCGCGGTTTCGGAGTCACGCCCAGCCAAGCTAGAATGCGCCCCCTTGGAAGCGTGGCAGAGTGGTCGATTGCACCGGTCTTGAAAACCGGCAACGGGCAACCGTTCGTGAGTTCGAATCTCACCGCTTCCGCCAGTTGAATTGCGCATAAGTATTTGTTAATAAATAATATATTCGTATCGAACGCGCGTTATCGTTCGCTCCTCCGATCCCGTTAAAGCGATAGAAAACTCATGTTAGAAGCCATTCGAGAACGTTCCCAAGGTTGGATTACCAAAGTCATCCTGGGTCTGCTGGTCATTCCTTTCGCTTTGTGGGGAGTCGATTCGTATTTTTCTTCGGGCGGAAAAGAGGCGCCGGTCGCAAAGATCGGGGATGACGAAATCAGCCAGCGCGAATTCGTCAAGACCTTGAAAGAACAACAGGAGCGGCTTGGCGGCAAGGTGGATGAGAAGCTGTTGCGCCAGCAGGTGATGGATCAGTTGGTCAATACGCGCTTGCTGTCCCAGGCTGCCAACAAGGCCGGTTTCTCGATCCTCGATGCGCAGGTTCAGGCGGTGCTGGCCGGGGTCGAGATCTTTCACGAAAACGGCAAGTTTTCCGAGCCGCGCCTCGAGGCATGGTTGAAGAACCGGGGCATGGCGCGCGGCGAGTTGTTGGCCATGATCGGCCAGGATCTGTTGCTCAAGCAGCTGCAGATCGGCTATGGCGAGGGCGCCGTTTTTGCGTTGCCGAGCGCGACCCGTCTGGCCAACCTGCTTGCCCAGCAGCGTGAGGTGAACGAAGCGGTGTTCGATCAGAAGAGCTACGCCAATAACCCGCAAATCGCCGAAGCCACCGGCGACAAGGCGGTCGAGGCCGAGTTCAAGGCGCACCAGGCCGACTACACGACACCGGCGATGGTGCGCGTGCAATATCTGACCCTGTCGCAAGCCGTGCTTGAAGCTGGAATCCAGGTCAGTGACGAGCAGGCGCGCAAGTTCTTCGACGAGAACCCGGCGCAATTCCAGGAGCCTGAACAGCGCCGCGCCAGCCACATCCTGATCAAGGTCGATGCCGGCGCGAATGCCGCCGCCAAGCAAGCCGCGAAGGCGCGCGCCGAACAGTTGCTGGCGGAAGTGCGCGCGGCGCCGGCCAGGTTTGCCGACCTTGCCCGCCAGCATTCGCAAGATCCGGGCTCCGGCGAAAAAGGCGGCGATCTCGGCGCGTTTTCCCGCGACATGATGGTGAAACCGTTTGCCGATGCCGTCTGGGCAATGAAGCCGGGCGAAATTCAGGGACCAGTCGAGAGCCAGTTCGGCTATCACATCATCCGTCTGGATGGCGTGGTCGGCGGCGCCAAGCTGGGTTTTGCGCTGGTCAAGGACGACATCGTCCGCACTATCAAGCAGCAGGACGCGGCCAAGCGTTTTGTCGAAACCGCTGAACGTTTCAGCAATATGGTTTACGAGCAACCGGAAAGCCTGGAGCCGGCGGCGAAAGAGTTCGGCCTGAAAATCGAGGAAAGCGGCTGGATCGGCAAGGGCAAGGCGCAGCCGGCCATGCTGGGCGATACCCGTTTGATCGATGCTTTGCTGAGTGAAGATGCGCTGAAAAAGAAGCAGAACGTCGAGGCGGTTGAAGTTGCGCCCAACACGCTGGTTTCGGCTCGAGTCATCGAGCATCGTCCGGCCGGCATGCGCGCTCTGGCCGAGGTGGCGGGCGAGATTCGCGCCCGCCTGGCCGCGACAGCGGCGCGCAAACTGGCGGCGGAGGCCGGCAAGAAAGCGCTGGAAGCTGCGCGTGCGGGCCAGGCGCCGGCCGCTCTTTCCGCGCCGATGACGGTTTCGCGCATGCGGCCGCTGAATGTGCCGTCCGCCGCGGTGCGCGCCATTTTCGCCGCCGATATCGCCAAGTTGCCGGCTTATGTCGGGCTCGATTCGGCCGAAGGTTATCGCTTGTATCGGATCAATCAGGTCGATGC
Source organism: Hydrogenophilales bacterium 28-61-23 (assembly GCA_002281555.1). Classification (GTDB taxonomy): domain Bacteria; phylum Pseudomonadota; class Gammaproteobacteria; order Burkholderiales; family Thiobacillaceae; genus PFJX01. Next base: position 59,261 of record NCGJ01000009.1, on the reverse strand, counting down.
GGTCACGCCGCCGGCCGAACAGATCAAGGCCATGCGCAACGACATGCGCCGCATGCTGGCGCAGGAGGAAATGCGCGCTTATCTGGAAGGCATCAAGGCCCGGGCGAAGATCAAGATCGAGCCGAGCGCGCTGGAGCCGAAGGCGGAGTGAACGCCGGGGCTTGAACTTCCGCGCGACAACAAAAAAGCCGGGCTTGCCCGGCTTTTTTGTTGTCGTTAATGCTTAACAGCCAGTTGCTTAATCGTCGGTCGACAAACCCGCCGTGCTGTTGAAGCCGGAGTCGACATAGGTGATTTCGCCGGTAATGCCGGAGGCCAGATCGGACATCAGGAAAGCGGCGGCATTGCCGACTTCCTCGATGGTGACGTTGCGGCGCAACGGCGAGTGCTTTTCGCCCCAGGCCAGCAGCTTGTTGAAATCGGCGATGCCGGAAGCGGCCAGGGTCTTGATCGGGCCGGCGGAAAGGCCGTTGACCCGGATGCCTTTCGGGCCGACGCTGGAGGCGAGGTAATACACGCTGGCTTCCAGGCTGGCCTTGGCCAGACCCATGACGTTGTAATGCGGCACCGAGCGCACCGCGCCCAGATAGGTCATGGTCAGCATTGCGGCATTGCGGCCGGCCATCATCGGCAGTCCGGCTTTCGCCAGCGCTGTGAACGAATAGCTGGAGATGTCATGTGCGATTTGGAAGTTTTCGCGCGTGACGTTATCCAGATAACTGCCGACCAGCGCTTCCTTCGGCACGTAGGCGATCGAATGCACGATGCCGTCGAGTCCGTCCCAATGCTTGCCCAGGCTGTCGAACAGGGCGGCGATTTCCTCATCGCTACTGACATCGCAGGGAAACAGCAGCGCTTCACTGCTGCTGAATTCGTTGATCAGGCCCAGCACGCGGTCTTTGACCTTGTCGCCCTGATAGGTGAAGGCCAGTTCGGCGCCCTCGCGGTGGCAGCATTTGGCGACGCCGTAGGCAATTGAACGGTTGCTGAGCAAACCGGTGATGAGAATCTTTTTGCCGGCAAGAAAGCCCATGAGTTGAATCCAGGTAATTTGAAACGCGCGAATTATACCCACGCGGCTGCATCGGGCTAAGCATGGCGCTACCATGTAAGGTCGTTATAAGGAGTAAAGATCATGAGCGCGAAAATCATCGCCGTGGTTAATCAAAAGGGCGGCGCGGGCAAGACGACTCTGGCCATGCTGCTGGCTGGCAGTCTGGCCGACCGGGGCAAGCGCGTTTTGGTGGCGGACGCGGATGCGCAGAACACCGCGCTGCACTGGTCCGGCATGGGCGCCGCTATGGGTGTCGTTTTCCCGGCTGAAGTGGAAGACGTCTCCGGCGAGGAGGGCAAGCTGCACAAGGCGTTGCGCAAGCGCTCGGAGGAGTTTGATTACATCGTCATCGACAGCCCGCCGGCGGCGGCGGCGTCGGTGACGGTGAGCGCATTGCGCGTGGCGCATCTGGCCCTGGTGCCGGTGATTCCCTCGCCGCTCGATCTTTGGGCTTCGGTGCGCATACGCGAGGCCATCGTGCTTGCGCGCCATAAAAACCCGGAGCTCGATGCGCGTCTGGTGGTGAACCAGTTGCAACTCAACACCTTGCTGGCGCGCGAGGTGCTCGGCATGTTGCCGGAGTTCGGCATTCCCATGCTGGCCGCCAACCTGAAAAGCCGCACGGCTTACCGCCAATGCGCCGCGCTCGGCGCCAGCATCCAGTCGCTTGGCAGCCGCGCCGCGCTGGCGGTGATGGAAGTCGATGCCTTGCGGCGCGAAGTCGAAGACCTGCTGCGCGGTCGTTGAGAAAATTCAGGCCATGAAGACCACCACCACCTTCGATTTCCTGCGCCATGGCGAACCGGTCGGCGGCAAGAAATATCGTGGCCAGATCGACGACCCGCTGTCGGAAAAAGGCTGGGCGCAGATGCGCGCCGCGACGTCCGCGGAACGGCCCTGGAGCGCCATCGTCAGTTCGCCATTGAGCCGATGCCTGGCATTTGCGCATGAGCTATCCGCAAGCGTTGCGCTGCCGGTGCATGTCGATGCGCGTCTGGCCGAAGTTGGTTTCGGCGTCTGGGAAGGCAAAACGGCGGAGCAGATCAAGCGGCAAGACCCGGACTGCATTTTCAATTTCAAGCGCGATCCGGTCGGCAATCGGCCGGAAGGCGCGGAACCGCTGGCCGATTTTTTCGGCCGTGTCGTGGCCGCTTACGAAGACCTGCATGAACGCTACGCCGGCCAGCACGTCCTGGTCGTGGCGCATGCCGGCGTCATCCGCATGGCGATTTGCCACGCGCTCGGCTTGCCGCCCGGCCGGGCCTACGGCATCAACGTCGGCTCCGCCGGCCTGGCCCGGATCCGGCTTGAAATTCAGTCCGGCCAGCGTCTGGACAGCCTGATGTTTTTAAGCAAAGGCGGTTGAAGTCGGCGTTTTCCGGTGTGTCTGTAGCCCTTACTTGACATGTAATCAATCTGCATCGGTCGGACCGGTGGAATAAAGCCCAAGGCCATGACGTCCTACGCTAGACCTCATTTCGGGGTCGGCAAATTACAAGAGGAGAGAGTCATGGCTATTCGTAATATTTTCGCGCGGGCACGCCTGAAAACGCTGTCTGCCGCGCTGTTGGCGGCCGCCGCGGGCGTTGTCCCGAGCACCGTTCTGGCCGGCAGCGGCGAGGTAACCCTGATCCAGACCGGCGACATCCACGGCCATCTGCTGCCGCGTCCCAATTTACGCAGCGACTCCATCGGCCACAGCATGGAAGGCGGCGTGGCGCGCATGTACACCCTGATCAAGAAGCTGCGCAAGGAAGCCAGGGAAAAGGGCGTGGACCGCTCGCTCCTGATCAATACCGGCGACACCGTGCAGGGGTCGGGCGAAGCCCTGTTCAGCCGCGGTCAGGCCATGATCGATGTCCTGAACAGGTTTGGTTACGTCGCCCATGCGCCCGGCAACTGGGACTTCCTGTATGGCACGGCCCGCTTCGAGGAGACCTTCAAGGGGTCGGCGAGCGCCGCGCCGCTGGCGAACTGGAATGCCCTGGCCTCCAACCTCTATTACACCAACCAGTTTGACGACGCCGCGGTCTGCGGCGCGACGGCGACCGACCCCGCCACCGGCACGCAGCGTCCGCTCAAGCGCGTGCTGCCGACCTACAGCATCAAGCAGGTCGGCAAGGTCAAGGTCGGCATCCTCGGCTTCACCACGGCGCGCGCCATTGCCGCCGTCGGCACCAGCGTGACCCAGAATTACCTGTTCACCGACGCCAAGGCCGAAGTGCCCTGCTTCGTCAACAAGCTGCGCAACGACGAGAAAGTGGATGTGGTGGTGATGATTTCCGAACTGGAAATGGCGCGCGACATCGAGATCGCCGAAAAAATCAGCCCCGCCCCGGATGTGATCCTGAACTCGGACATGCACGAGCGCACCACAGAACCGATCGTCGTCAGCCACGCCGACGGCACCCGGACGCTGATCCTGGAGCAAGGCCAGGACGGCACCGTGGTGGGCGAACTCGAGCTCGAAATCAAGAATGGCAAGATCAAGGAATGGGAGTTCAAACAGCATGTGGTGACCGACGACCTCAAGGAGGACAAGGCCATTGCCGCCCTGGTCGCCCAGGTGCGCGCGCCCTATGTGGCGGGAACCTTCGTGCCCGGCCAGAAGGTGACGATCAGTGGCAACACCACGGAACTGAAGCGCCCGGTGGACGAGACCATCGCCTACACCGAGGTGGGGCTGCATCGCTCCAACTTCGTCGATGAGGACATGCCCGCGGTGGTCGAAGGCACGTCGCATGACCTGATCGCCGACGCCATGAGCGCCGTGTCCGGCGCCGAAAGCTCATCCATCCGCGGTTTCCGCTACGGCACCCACGTCCCGGCCGGCTGGCCCATCACCATGGAGGACATCTACCACTACGTGCCCATCGCGGCCAAGCTGGGACGCACCACCAAGGCCTGCGGCGCCGACCTGAAGTTCGCCATCGAGCAATCCACGCAGGGAACGTTCGCGTCCGACCCCAGCCTGTGGGCCGGCGGCTGGATGTTCGGCTACAACGGCGTGAGCTTCGACGTGGATGCCTGCGACGGCCTCATGGGCGCGACGCCGACGCCGATCAACGGCCCGACCCTCGCGCTGCCCACCCGGCCCTGGGGCACCAACCGTGGCAGCAACATCAAGGTGAACGGCGCGCCGCTCAAGGAGATGGACATCTACGACAGCCGCGCGACCATTGCCGGCGTGGCCAACCCGACCTACCAGCAGTGCTTGAGCGCGAATGGCGACCCGGCCTACGACGGCTACAAGGTCGCGGGCTACTGGTATGCGGACGACAAGACCACCATCAACAACTGCAATCCCTGCCGCGGCCGCCAGATTCAGGTGGTCAAGACGGATGGCTCGGTGGTACAGGTCGCGGGCCCGGGCGCGCCTGCCACGCTGCCGCCAAGCGAAGAGTTGATGGATGTCAGCGAGGCCGTGGTCCAGTACCTGCGTGTCAACCTGGGTGGAACGGTGACCGAAGCCAACCTGCCGATTCACCGCCTCACCGTGAAGCGGCTGCCGACCATCAATCCCCCCGGCTACCACTTCAAGATGATTCAACCGCTCAAGGGCGCCTCGGCGGAGACTTGTCCGGTTTTGTAATCGGTTTTGTAATATCCGGCCGATTTTCCGGCCTTCTTGTGGCCCGGCTTATGCCGGGCTTTTTTTATTTGGCTGCCAATAGGGGCGCGGCTGGCGTCCTCTTCGTTTCAATTGTTCCAAGCTCTTCTGCCAGACACCGGCCTGATCGCCTTGTCGATACACTCGCGCTGGCGCCCGACGGCGCGTGCTGACCTGAGCGGCGGTCGAGCCGCCGTTGGCAAGCGGATTTCAATCAATATTTATGGGAGTAGCCATGCGCGAGGCGCGGGAAAAACACTTCACCAGCCACGACGGCGTTTCGCTGTTCTACCGGCATTGGCCCGCCAGCAACGAGCCGGCGAAGCGGGCGCTGGTGTTGTTCCATCGCGGCCACGAACATTCCGGGCGGCTCCAGCATGTGGTGGATGAGCTCGGCCTGGGCGATTTCGCCTGTTTTGCCTGGGACGCGCGCGGCCATGGGCTATCGCCCGGCCCACGCGGCGATAGCCCCAGCTTCGCCGCCTCGGTGAAGGACGTGGATGTGTTCATCCGCCATATCAGCGCCGAATACGGCATCGCTCTGGCCGACATCGTGGTCATCGCCCAGAGCGTTGGGGCGGTGCTGGCGGCGACCTGGGCGCACGATTACGCGCCGCCGATTCGTGGCCTGGTGCTCACGGCGCCCGCCTTCAAGGTCAAGCTGTACGTGCCGCTGGCGCGGCCGGCGCTGGCGTTGTGGTATCGGCTGCGCGGCAACTTCTTCATCACCTCCTACGTGAAGGCCAGGTTCCTCAGCCACGACCCGGAACGGATTCAGTCCTACGAGACCGATCCCCTCATCACCCGCGACATCTCGGCGCGCGTGCTGCTGGGCTTGTACGAAGCCGCCGATCGGGTGGTGGCCGATGCTCAGGCGATTTGCCTGCCGACTCAGGTGCTGATGTCGGACAGCGATTGGGTTGTGCATTTGGCGCCGCAGGAGGTTTTCTTCCAGCGCCTGGGCGGCAGCCTCAAGGAACGCCATGTGCTGCCGGGCTTCTTCCACGACACTTTGGGCGAGAAGGAACGCCACCTGGCTTTCGAAAAGATGCGCGCCTTCATCGCCCGGCTGTTCGCGGCCGAGCCGGCTCAACTGATGCCCAGGCCGGCATTGCTGGCGGCGCATCGGAGCGGCTACAGCCGCGACGAGGAGCAGCGCTTGCGCGCGCCGCTGCCCGTTTTTTCGCCCAAGAATCTCAATTTCGCCCTCACTCGATTGTCCATGCGCACGCTCGGTCGGCTGTCCGAGGGCATACGCCTGGGCCTGGAAACCGGCTTCGATTCCGGCGCCACGCTGGATTATGTCTATCGCAATCAGGCCCGGGGCGCGCTGGGACTGGGCAAGGCGATCGACCGGGGTTACCTGGATGCGGTCGGCTGGCGCGGCATCCGGGTGCGCAAGCGGCATCTCGGCCGGGCCATCGCGGCGGGGGCGCAAGCCCTGGGCCAGGCCGGCCGGTCGGTGCGCATGCTGGACATCGCGGCCGGCCACGGTCGTTATGTGCTGGATGCGGCGGGCCAATTGCCCAGTCGGCCAGCCTCCATCCTGCTGCGTGACTACAGCGAGCCCAACGTGGTGGCGGGGCGGGCGCTCATCGCCGAGCGGGGCATGACGGACATTGCCCGTTTCGAGGCGGGAGACGCCTTCGATGGCGCGGGGCTTGCGGCCCTGGCCGATGCAGAGTCAAGGCCCAACCTGGCCATCGTTTCCGGTCTCTACGAGTTGTTCGCCGACAACGATCTGGTGGCGCGCTCCCTGGCCGGTCTGGCTATGGCCGTGGAGCGGGGCGGCTATCTCGTCTACACCGGCCAGCCCTGGCATCCGCAGATCGAGATGATCGCGCGCACCCTCACCAGCCACCGCGACCACCAGCCCTGGGTGATGCGTCGCCGCTCCCAGGCCGAGATGGATGCGCTGGTGGACAGTGCCGGTTTCGAGAAGCTGGAGCAGTGGATCGACGATTGGGGCATCTTCACGGTCACGCTCGCGCGCAAGACATGAGCCATGCCTGAGTTTTCCGAGCCGCGTCCCTGGCGGCGCGCCTTGCTCTGGCTGCTGTTCCTGGGGCCGTTCTTCTTCGCCAGCTATGGCTTCGCCACCTGGGTCACCAGTCAGCGCGCCGACGTGGGCGTGCTGGTGTTCGCCTGGGAGCGGCACATTCCTTTTCTGCCCTGGACCATCCTGCCGTACTGGCTGATCGACCCGCTCTACGGCGTTTCCCTGTTCTTGTGCGCCAGCCGTATTCAACTCGACCATCACGCCAGGCGACTACTGACCGCCCAGGTGGTGGCCGTGGCTTGTTTCCTGCTGTTTCCGCTGCGCTTCTCCTTCGAGTGGGGCCATGTGGACGGATATTTCGGCTGGCTGTTCGATGTGCTGGGCAGTTTCGACAAACCCTACAACCAAGCGCCGTCTCTGCATATCGCCCTGGCGGTGCTGCTCTGGGTGGTCTACCTGCGCGCGTTGCCGTGCTCTTGGCGTTGGGCGGTGCATGGCGTGTTCGCGCTGATTGGCCTGTCCGTGCTAACCACCTGGCAGCACCATTTCATCGACCTGCCCACCGGTCTGTGGCTGGGCCTGTTCTGCCTCTGGCTGTTCCCGGATCAGGTGGCTTCGCCCCTGGCCCATGCCGCCCTCACCCGCGACCCGAAACGACGACTATTGGCCCTGATCTATGCGCTGGCGGCGGTGTGTACCGGGGGGCTGGCACTGACTGTGGGAGGAACGGGCCTGTGGCTGCTGTGGCCGGCCGGGTCTCTTGCCCTGGTGGCGTCGGCTTACCTTTACTTCGGCCCGGCCGCGTTTCAGAAACAGGGCGATGGCGCCATGACTCTGGCGGCGCGCTGCTTGCTGGCGCCCTATCTGATCGGCGCTTGGCTGAATTCACGCGCCTGGACGCGCACGCTGGCGCCCGCCGACCCGGTCGTGCCCGGCGTGTTGCTGGGGCGTCTGCCCAATTGCGCCGATCTGGATCGTTTAGGCGTGGCGGCCATCGTCGATGTCAGCGCCGAACTGCCTTGTCCGACGGCGGGGCGACCCTATGTCTGCGTGCCCCTGCTCGATCTGGTGCCCGCCGACGCGGATCGGATCGAACAGGCCGTCCACGCCATCCAGGCCGCCTATGCAAGCCATTCGGACAAGGGCCCGGTGCTGATCAACTGCGCCCTGGGTTTTTCCCGCAGCGCGCTGGTCGTGGCGGCCTGGCTGCTCAGATCGGGGCGGGCGGAGTCGCCGGAGGCGGCCCTGGCGCTGCTCCGGCAAGCGCGACCCGGCGTCGTCCTCGGCCCGGCGTTGCAGGCTTGGTGGGCGCTGGATCGGCGCAAGGAGGGCGGCCGATGAATGCGCAAGCCGGGTCGGCCGAACTCGCACTCGACGCCAGCCAGCCACCAGCCGATATGGCGTAGGCCGACAGTCCTTCGCGCGCCGCATCGGACGTTGTCGCACAAGCGACAAGCCAAAAACCCGGTGGCACGCCATCCGAACGCTGAAATGTCATTCCGATTCAACGGCTTAATCCTTTACGGCAGGCAGTCCGGCGGGTTGGCACCGATCCTGCAATGAAACGGCGACACCCACTCCGCCGCGAGGTTTCATGCCCACCGACCGCCGTCTTCGTTTTCCCTTCACGTCCGCGTACCGGGGACGGCCGTGAAGCTGGCGCTCGAACGCCCCCATGCCGAGGCCTTGGCCGATGCGATTCCGGAACTGGCCTATCTGAAGGAGCAACTGCGCTTCGGCAACCGGGCCGAAGTCGCCTTCAGTCGCTTGCCCGCAGCGGCGCTCGATCTGCTGCAAACGCTGTACCGGCATGGCAGCCCTGAGCAGCAAGCGCGCGCCGCCCAGCTCGCCACCTTGCGCCAGGCGATGGCGGACGATGGCGCCCGCTTTGACGCCGAGGATCTGGAAATGCTGGTGCCGGCCATCGCCCGCTATCTGGTCACCGATGCCCGCCGCGGCTGGCTGTTCAGCGCCGGCGTCACCGGCAAGCCCTTGGCCTGGGTGGTTACCCGCCTGGATTTCACGCCGCCCTCCGACGACGAGACCGGCAAGGTGCTGATCGAGCTCAAGGCCAACGCCAAGGCGCGCATGGCCACCGCGACCCTGCGTATCGTCGGCGCCGACATCGCCAATCGCACGCTGGGCGAAATTTTCGCCGCCAAGGGCTACGTCAAGGAAACCGCCGAGCTGCTGGCCGCCTACGACGCAACCGCGGCTCGTTACTTCGACTGGCGCGCCCGCTACGGCGAGCAGTTCTCCGGCCGCGGCACCGGCTACTTCGCCGACAACCCCACCGCCACCCACCGCGACACCGACTGGTCGCGCAAGGACGTGGTGGTGCTGTCCTCGGGCGGCGGCAGCGCCCGCCTGGTGAACGACGAGGGCATCCTGGGCGAGCGCGTGCTCGACCTCGACGCCAGTGGCGACATCCTCGGCAAATATCTGCGCAAGGCCGCCAAGAGCCTGCGCTACAAGGCCGACGACGCGGTGGAGGCGAGCCAGGGGGAAATCCCGCCGGGCATGTTCACGCAACTGCCGGTGCACTTCTATTTGCTGATGTTCCACCTGGATCTGCACCACTACCTGTGGGTGCATGTCGACGCTATGGAACCCTACCGCTACCAGCCGGAGTTGAAGGACAAGCTGGTGCTGCCGCCGGAGCAGATCGATCTGATCGACATCCTCACCGCCGAGATGGATGTGCTGATGGACGATATCGTCGCCGGCAAGTCGGGCGGCACCACGGTGCTGTGTTCCGGCCCGCCCGGTGTCGGCAAGACGCTGACCGCCGAGGTCTACGCCGAGATCATCCGCCGCCCCCTGTACCGGGTGCATTCCGGCCAGCTCGGCCTCAACGTCGCGGCCATGGAAACGGCACTGAAGGATGTGCTCACCCGCGCCCAGCGCTGGGGCGCGGTGATGCTGATCGACGAGGCCGATGTCTACATCAAGCGGCGCGACGACAACATCACCATGAACGCCGTGGTGGGCGTGTTCCTGCGCGTGCTGGAGTACTTCAACGGCCTGCTGTTCCTGACCACCAACCGGGTCGACGACATCGACGAAGCCATCGTCTCGCGCTGCATCGCCCTGATCCGCTTCCACCCGCCGCACCGGGAAGACCGGCGCAAGATCTGGCGCGTGATGGCCGAACAGTTCGCCCTCGATCTGGCGCCGACGCTGATCGACATGCTGGCCGACACCTTCCCCCAGGCTTCCGGGCGCGACATCAAGGGTCTGTCCAAACTGACGGCGAAATACTGCAACCAGAAACAGGTCGGCCCTAGCCTGGAGGTATTCAAACGCTGCGCCGTGTTCCGGGGGCTGGATCTGGAGGCCCGCGCCGATTAGGTCCAAGCTATCGACCGCGTCGGCCCGTCGCTAGAATCGTTGCCTTTCAAGTTGCCTGGCTGGGCGGTTCGCGCTTGCCAGGCCTGATCCATGACCTGGTTTCCTCTCTCCATCGACCGCGATGCCCTGGCCTTGGTCCAAGGCATCCTGGGCGTGCTCATTCTGGGTTCCGTCGTGGCGATGTTGCTCAAGGTATGGGTGGCGAAGCGGCGGCCGCACGCGCTGATCGACAACATCGCCGCCCGCGTGATGGCCTGGTGGGCGATCGCGCTGGCGGTGGGGCTGGCATTCTGGATGGGACGCATCGGCGTCTGCCTGTTGTTCGCCGCGGCTTCCTTCGTGGCGCTGCGGGAATTCGTGCCGGCCGGGGAGGGACGGCGTGGCGAGCGGGTCATGGCGCTGGGGGCGTTTTATGGCGCGCTGCCGCTCCAGTTCTGGCTGGTCTGGCGCGGACATGACGCATGGCTGACCAGCCTGGTTCCGGCCTATGCGTTTCTTGTCGTGCCGCTGATCGCCGTTCTTGCGGGCGAGGCGCGCGATCTGCAGCAACGGGCGGCGCCGCTCCAGTGGGGCTTGATGTTGTGCGTGTTGGGCGTTTCCTTCGTGCCGGCCCTGCTCACGTTGGAGATTCCCGGCTACCCGGGGCGCAATGGATATTTGCTGATGTTTCTGTTGCTGGTGACCCAGTTGGGCGATGTGTTTCAGTACATCTGGGGCAAGTTATTGGGACGCCATGCGCTGGCGCCCGCCGTGTCGCCGTCGAAAACGGTGGAGGGTTTTGCCGGCGGGGTTCTGAGCGCCACGGTCCTGGGCGCGGGGCTGGCCTGGATGACGCCGTTCACGCCGGTTCAGGCGGCGACGATCGCCTTGGGAATCTCGTTGTTGGGTGTGCTGGGCGGGCTGACGCTGTCGGCGATCAAACGGGATCGAGGCATCAAGGATTGGGGCACGCTGATCGTCGGCCACGGCGGCATGCTGGATCGCCTGGATTCCCTGTGTTTCTCGGCGCCGGCGTTTTACTTCATTGTGAGGCTGGGCTGGGGCTGATCAGGATCGCTTGCGCAGCCAGCCTATCAGCAGGCCCAGCACGATGCCGGCGAGCGCGCCGCCGATGCCGGTGTACCAGGCGGCGGTCTTGGCTTCCTCGATGAGGTCGTTGCCGAACACGTTGGCCGACAGGTGCATGGAGGCGATCTTCCACTGGCCGTCGAGTTTGACCGAGGTGGAGGTCCAGTTGGAGTCCAGTTTGAACGGCTTGCGCGCGACCGGGAAGAAGGCATCGCGCATGGTGCCGTCGGCCACCGCCACATCGCCGAAGAAACGGGCATGGGCGCCGATCTTGGCGGCCGTGGTGTATTTGTCGAGGATGCGGTCTTTGCCTTTGACCATGCGCTGGTAATAGGCGCGAATCTCGTCATGTCCCCGGGAAACCTCGCCGTTGAGCCAGGTGACGGTGGCGTCCGGCGTCATCTGGGCCACCATGCGCTCCACGTTCTGGTCGTTGATGCCGGCCTCGATCTCGTGGAACACCTTGATTAGCGCCTCCCGGTCCGCCGCGTGGGGGTCGAGGGCGTCGGCGAGGGCTTGGCTCTGGGCCATGATTGGCATGGCGAAGATCATCAGCATGGGTAGCATCAGTTTCATTTCTGGCTCCAAAGGTTGGCAGTCGAGATTAACGATCCGGCAAGGCCGGATATTCGCATGGAATGTTTTGCTTCAAGCAAGCCCAAGGCAGGGTCATTCGACTTCCGCCAATGCGCCGCGCGAGCGGTTGAGTACGGTAAGAACCAGCAGCGCGAACATGAGCAGAAGTCCCCCTTCCAGCCAAAACCCCAGTTCCAGTCCCATGCCCAATGCCAAAGCCAGCGCTCCCAGCCAGAATGCCCGGTCACTCTTGCCCATCGGCCCATCGTGGCGCCGGCTCGCGCCCAGGGTTTGGCCGAGTATCCCGGTCAATTCGGCGACCAGGGCCAGCACGACCACCATGACGAGCAAGGGCGCATTGACACCCGGTATCAGCGCCAGGGGCAGATAGAGGGCGGCATCCGATACGGCATCGCCCAGTTCGTTGAGCAGCATGCCGAGCCTGGACACCTGCCCGTGTTCGCGCGCCAGCATGCCGTCGATGGCGTTGAGCGCCATGCGGAGAAACAACACGAGTGGGAGGGCGAGGAGCGGCGCTGTTTTGTCGAGGGCCGTGGCCAGCCAAACGCCCTGTGCGATGGAGAGCGACATGGCGAAGAGGGTGACCTGGTTCGCCGTCGCACCCGCTGACGCCAGCCCTTTGACCGCCGGTCTGAGGAAGCCCTGGAATCTTGGTTTCAATGCGTAGATGGATGCCATGTACCTCGCCCGATTTTTCGTCAATATGCCCCTTGTTCGTTTGGGGCTTGCTCGAGGCGGGAATTTTACGCATGGGTTGCAGGGCCGTTCTTGCGCGTGCCGAAAATTTCTCCCGCCGCCAACGTAAAAAAATTGAATGACGCTTGCCAGATGTCGGGGTGGCCGGCTTTACTGAATACCTGTTCAAACAGCGATGTGAGGAAACCAACCGTGGAACTGGCCCCTCGAGCCCATGGGTGCATCGTCGTCCGGCCTGACCGGGTCGACGCGGCGGGCAGCCGGGGCAGGAATCCGCCTTGAGCCAGGCGTTGTCCGAATTCTCTGAACTGGCGGCCATGCCGCCGACCTTGCGCGCCCTGTTGGAAGCCGAATTGGCGGCTGGAAACCAAGTCGCCGAGATTGATCGCGGTTTTCCGGCTCCGCTCGTGGGCTGTTGCGTCCTTCTGGCGAAACCGGTCGGTACCCGGGCCAGCGGCACGGACGATGGCCTGTGTTTCGAAGAGTGGCCCAATTGGAAAGGGTACAACGGCTATACCGATGCCCAAAGGCGCTTCTTCGTGCTCAATCCGCCTTATCCACCGCCGCCCGATCCCGTGATGCGCTGGGACGAGCGTGGCGCGGCCATCTGCTCGTCGACGCAAGCCGAAGCGCCGCCAGAGGCGCGGCAGGAAGCGCGGCAGGAAGCACAGACGAACCGCGGCGATAGCCTGCTGCGTCGATTCAAGCAAAGCATGGAGATCGACTACGGAAAATGGCATGACGGCATCGGTTATGACCTGGAGGCCTTGCGCGTCATGGCCGGAGACCAGCGCGAGACAGCCCAGGTGATGCTTCTCGCGCACGGTATCGGGGACTGGCGCGACGTGGAAGCCCTCGCGCTGCTGGATTCCCCGGCCGCTCGTTCTGCCCTGCGCGTGGCTCTGGAGAGTGCCGATGCGCAAATTCGTCTGGCGGTGGCGCGCCATGCGCCCGATCTGGTGCCGCCGGAAGTACGAACCGCTTCTCTGGTAACGGCTCTGGAGACGGTAACCGCCTTTGACGGTTTGACCCAGGCCATGGATGAAGCCGCAAGTTTCCATCCGCCCGAGGTGATGGATGCCTTATGGCGCGGCGTGCGCGATAGGGAAGGCGATGTGGCGGTGCACTTCGCCGGCCTGTTGACCTATCTGCACGGCAAGGCCGACTCGGTATTCGATTACGCGCAGCGGCCTTTTTTCCTGACTTTCAATACGCGGGATAAGCAGGCGCGGGCGGCGGCGGTGGCGCTATTGCGAGATCGCCTGATCGTCTCTCCCGATGCTTAGATTCCGGCCGCTCACTCCCCCCGCAACTGCGGGAACAGGATCACATCGCGGATGCTGGGCGAGTCGGTCAGCAGCATGATCAGGCGGTCGATGCCGATGCCTTCGCCGGCGGTGGGCGGCAGGCCGTGTTCCAGCGCGCGGATGTAATCCTTGTCCTTGAACATGGCTTCCTCGTCGCCGGCTTCCTTGGCTTCCACTTGCGCGTCGAAGCGCGCTTCCTGGTCTTCCGGATCGTTCAGTTCGGAGAAACCGTTGGCGATTTCGCGGCCGACCATGAACAGCTCGAAGCGGTCGGTCAGGTTCGGGTCGATGTCGTTGCGTCGCGCCAGCGGCGAGGTTTCCGCCGGGTAGTCGACGATGAAGGTGGGTTGGATCAGCAGGTGTTCGGTGGTCTCTTCGAACAGCGTCAGTTGCAGGCCGCCGAGGCCGTCTTTCGGGCGGAAGCCGATCTTGCGCCGCTTCAGTTCTTCGATGACGAAGGCTTTGTCGTCGAGCGGCGCGTCGCGCAGTTCCGGGTGGTACTGGCGCACGGCATCGAGCGCGGTCAGGCGGGCGAATGGCGCGCCCAGGTCGATCTGGTGGCCCTGGTAGGGCACCGTGGTCGTGCCCAGCACCTTCTGCGCGATGTCGCGGAACATGGCTTCGGTGAAGTCCATCAGGTAACGGTAATCGCGATAGGCCTCGTAGAACTCGACCATGGTGAATTCCGGGTTGTGCCGGGTCGAGATGCCTTCGTTGCGGAAGTTGCGGTTGATCTCGAACACCTTCTCCAGCCCGCCGACCACCAGGCGCTTCAGGTACAGCTCCGGCGCGATGCGCAGGAACAACTGCATGTCGAGCGCGTTGTGGTGGGTGACGAAGGGCTTCGCGTTGGCGCCACCGGGGATGGGATGCATCATCGGCGTTTCCACTTCCAGGTAGCCGCGCGCGGTGAAGAACTCGCGCATGGTCTGGATGACCTTGGAGCGGATGATGAAATTGCGGCGGGAATCGTCGTTGGTGATCAGGTCGAGGTAGCGCTGGCGGTATTTCTGTTCCTGGTCGGTCAGACCGTGGAACTTCTCCGGCAGCGGCCGCAGCGCCTTGGTCAGCAGACGCACCGACGTGGCGTGGACGGTCAGTTCGTCGGTCTTGGTGCGGAACAGCGTGCCGGTCACGCCCAGGATGTCGCCCAGATCCCAGTGTTTGAAGGCGTCGTAAACCGCCTCGCCGACCGCCTCGCGCGAGACGTAAATCTGCATGCGCCCGCTCATGTCCTGCAGCGTGGCGAAGCTGGCCTTGCCCATCACCCGCTTCAGCATCATGCGGCCGGCGAGTTGCACTTCGACCGGGCCGGTTTCCAGCACCTCTTTAGCTGTTTCGGCATGCGTGGCGTGGATATCGGCGGCGTAGTCCTTGCGCTCGAAATCGTTCGGGAAGGCGATGCCTTGCGCGCGGATGGCAGCGAGTTTCTCGCGCCGCTCGGCAATGATCTGGTTTTCGTCGTGTTGCGGTTGGATGGTTTCGGTCATGGTGCGTGCGGTTCAATAGAAAGTGAAAGTGGTTATGCCCAGCGCCTGGGCGGCCGCTGCCTGGTTCTTGTCGGCGGTGGCGAATTTGTGTGCATCGATGCGGATTGCGGCAGAGAGATGCAAAGCGTCCAGAGTGCGTAAAGGCAGCGGCGCAATTTGTTCGATCAGGCGCAGAGCATGCACGGCCTGATCGTCGTTGATGGGGTGAACAATCAGGGCGCCGTCCTGAATATCGGTGCGAACTTCATCCATCGCCTGCTCTTCCAGCAACGCCGTGATTTCGTTATTGCGGCGTCGCCGGGCCAGGGCGCAGCGCATTTCCACCAGCGTCAGGCGGCTGATTGCCAAAGGCGTGCGGGCCATGAAGAACGCATCGAATTCGTCGCTGTTGGCTTCGGTGATGTAGCGCTTGATCAACGCGCTGGTATCTACAAAAACCATCAGAAGCGGTCTTCGCGGTCTTCGGAAATGGCAACTGCACTGGGCACATCCTGGAACGGCTGGGTGGCGCGGAAGGCCGCCAGCGAGCGCACCTTGCGTTTCGGCGTCACCGGCAGAATGCGCGCCACCGGTTCGCCCCGGCACACGACCAGGACTTCATCGGTATCGGCAAACATCGTTTCCGGGTGCGACAAGCCTTCGCGAGCTTCGCGGATGTTGAGTTCTTTCATAAGGCACTCGCCAGTCTGGGGGTGTCACAAGTATAAGCGTTGTGACACATGGCTGGCAGCCTGCCAGGCTCTCGCCCGAACCCATGCGGTTACGCCCGGAACAACTTGCCCAGCAATTCCGCCGCCCGCGACAACGCGGTCACGCCGTGATCCAGCGTGAGCGCGGCCTGGTTTGCCGGCGCCGCGACCCAATCGCGCAGTTCGCGCGCTTGCTGCCAGAGATTCAGATCCGCATTCTGGATCAAGCCCGCTTTGGCCAGGGCGCGCAGGTTATGGCCGAAGGAGAGGGGATGCCGTTTACCCTGACTGTCGACGCAGTACACCGGCAACCCGGCTTGGGCGCAACGCGCTCGTGCGCCACTTTCCAGAACGCTGTAGCACTGCTCGACGCCCATCGCCATCAGCGGTTGGAAGTAATAGCCATACAGCATGCCGCCGCGCGCCGCCTCGAACATGCGGGCGACGTCCTGGTGCACGGCGGGATCGAGGCGGATCGAGAGAAACGCCTCGCGCCACGCGCGGACGGTCACGACCCGACCCTTTCCGCCCGTATCCACCTGTAACCAGTTGTCATGATCGATCGATTTCATGCGCGGATTCTCTCTCAGCCGTCTATCGTCCGTCCTCCCCCGCCGCCTCGTAAGTCTTTCCATCGCGGATGTGATCGATGCGCTTGAAGGTGGGGATGATCTTTTCGTAGTGGCTGACGACGATGGTCGCGGTGCGGTACTGGCTGGCAAATCATTCTATTGGGCCTAGCCTAACCTTTGCATACACTGCTAGCACTGCATGCAAAGGAGTCTTCCACATGACAACCATCATGATCCGCAATCTGGACGAAACCACGAAAACCAACCTCCGCTTACAAGCCGCGCGCCACGGGCTTTCGATGGAAGAAGAAGCGCGGCAACTTCTGCGCAAGGCTGTCAACCCGGCCGCGCCCAGTGAAGGCTTGGGTACGCGCTTGCAACGCCGTTTCGGCGCGCTCGGTGGTGTAGAACTGGAAACCGTGCGGCTGCCAGACCGCCCCCTACCGGATTTCACCGAGGCTGACGGGCAATGATTCTGCTCGACACCAACGTGCTGTCTGAATTGATGCGGCCTCAGCCCAATCCTGTTGTGGTTGCCTGGGTCAATGCTCAGTCCAGCGTAGCGTGGGTCAATGCAATCACCCAGGCCGAAATCAGCCTCGGCATCGCACTTCTGCCGGATGGCAAACGGCGCGACGCCCTCGCCGCCGCTGCCCGACAGATGTTCGAGGAGGATTTCGCGGCGCGCTGTTTACCCTTTGACTCGGTGGCAGCCGAGCACTTTGCCCGCCTCATCGCCGAGCGACGCCGCATCGGCCGCCCCATCACCACGCAAGACGCACAAATCGCCGCTAGTGCCCTGGCAAACGACATGCCGCTGGTAACGCGCAACACCGATGGCTTCAAAGCCATTCCCGGCTTGGCGCTTGTCGATCCATGGAACGACGCTTGAATGGAGTGGCAGCGCTTCGAAAACGGCTCAATTTGTTTGAGCTGTCGATCTTGGTCATACGTGGAAACCCGAGCCTGGCCCCTTTGGCTGGGCCCCTTTAGCTGATGGATGTCTCGCTGCCCGAGGCGGATATACGGTGGGTTGTGTCCCATGCCCATGTGACCACGCACCTGGAACCCCAGGAAGCCCCGGTTTCTCTGGTTGATCAGGCCCTGGATCGGCCCGCTGAGTTGACCGAAAGTTCGCTTTGACCCCGCCCCCTGCGATAGCGCGCAAGGAAACCGAAAACATTCTCGGATGGCTGCGAGCAGGGCCGTCGCTGGCTGAATTGAAGGCACGCTTCCCGATGGAATGGGAGGCTGTTTCAGACGAACTCGCCGCCATCTTCGCCAGTGGCAAACCCGAGCAGCTGCAGACCTATCTCACCGGCCTGGCCGCGCCGGTAGTCGCCCAGCCGAATCGCGTGGGAGCACGGCCGAATCAGAAAAAACTGGAGGCTGCCGCCGCCTCCAGGCAAATACGTCTACGCATGGCCCATCTGGCGCTCAAGGGTTATGTCCTGTCCGCCGCGGCCGGGGGCAAGAGTGGCAAGATCCGCTTCAACTGGCTCAACGGTTTCGTCGCCCAGCGGCTGCTGTTCGCTCGCGAACTCGAACGCAAGCCGGTCTCGCAGTTCTGGTTCCGCCTTATCTGGCCGCTGGTCTGGCAAAAGAGGCTGCTGATGCCGCTGGTCGAGGCCAAGGGAATTTACTGTTTCTACTCGAAGCCTCTGATCGAAGCGATCGCGAAGTTGATCGGTGGGCGCGAATGCCTGGAAATTGCTGCCGGCGATGGCACGTTGAGCCGTTTTCTGGCCGCCGAGGGGGTCAGGGCTACCGCCACCGACGATTACAGCTGGAAGCATGCGGTGAACTACCCCGAAACGGTGCTGAAGATGGATGCCGCCCAGGCCTTGAGAAAATTCCAACCGACAGTGGTCGTCTGTTCCTGGCCACCCGCCAACAACAGCTTCGAGCGCCTGATATTCACCAGTCCCGGCGTAGAGCTGTACATCGTGATCGGCAGTCGGCACACATTCGCCTCCGGAAACTGGGCTGACTATCGTGCTCAAACCGCCTTTGAACTTAAGGAGGATGCCGACCTGGGGCGAGGTGTTCTGCCGCCTGAATTGGGCGGCACGGTTTATCTTTTCCACAAGCGCGATGCCTGAAGCTGCACGCGTGACGTTGACAACAGGCATATTTGGGGCCGGGCACGCTCAGTCGTGCGGCGCCGGTTGATTGTGACGGTTCCCTCTTCAGGCCGAAATCAGCCTCGGCATCGCACTTCTGCGGGATGGCAAACGGCGCGACGCCTTCGCCGCCGCTGCCCGACAGATGTTCGAGGAGGATTTCGCGGCGCGCTGTTTACCCTTTGACTCGGTGGCAGCCGAGCACTTTGCCCGCCTCGTCGCTGAGCGACGCCGCATCGGCCGCCCCATCACCACGCAAGACGCACAAATCGCCGCTATTGCCCTGGCAAACGACATGCCGCTGGCAACGCGCAACACCGATGGCTTCAAAGCCATTCCAGGCTTGGCGCTGGTCGATCCATGGAACGACGCTTGAATGGAGTGGCAGCGCTTCGAAAGCGGCTCAATTTGTTTGAGCTGTCGATCTTGGAAATACGTGGAAAACTGAGCCTGGCCCTTTTAGCAGAGCTGTGAGATTGACCCATAGATGTTTAGAATTATATTGTCTCACGATAATATTTTTTAACTCGTAAGTGTTTATTCATTGGAAATTTCCCAGATACGCCAAAACCCTGGGACATAGGTGTGCAAGGATGAATTAACCATTCTCTATCACGGTTCGCCCTTGAAATGGCAGCTATTGCGATTGGTTTGTAGTATTCAGTAAAATTTGAATTCTCGAGTAACTTTACCGCATTGATTATCTTCGCTTTTTGGGGCGCTCTGGTGCTGCTTTGTTGATCTAGATCAGTGGTTTGCATCAAGAAATTTGCAATCCGATTCCCTAATCTGTGCATATCAACCTCGGTGTTCTTGCAATCGTCCCTGATTTCTTTTTCTGTGGCAATTAGTAATTCATTAATATTTGAGTAATCAGCAAAGAAGGATAGTTCATATATTCCAGGTGAGGTTTCATTTATATTTTCAATGTGTAGTTCCCAGATGAAGTGGCTGGCTTGATCTATTGTGCATGAAGTAGGTTGCTTTATTTTTATACGCGAGGTTGCAAATGTTTCTGCTATCTGAATTGATTCCGAAAAAGATATAAATGGACTTCTGAATGATAAATCTTGCTCTGGCGAGTTTGTTTCATATCCAATATGTGAGGCAACCAGTTCTGGTAGACTTTTGTTTTCTAGCAGATTGCTTGTGCCACCATCAGAAAACTTGGCAATTAGGCCTGTTGATATAAAATAATTTACTAGAGTTTGTCCTTTTTTGGATGTGCTCGTACTTATTGGAATTGAATCTCCTCGAAATAAATTGATTGGCAATGACATTTGTGCGAATATATCCAGATGAATTTTCAAAAATAATTCTAGGTATTTAGCTGGAGGGGGCGGAAACAGGCGGTGGAGCCGGCTGTTGGAGCTTCCATAATTAAATTGGTCAGGGTCAGATTTATTTTCATGCTAGCCAATTAATAATTGAGCTTGGCGCTTTTAATTTTAATTACGATAGTTCAGAAGCCCAGCCACCCCCGGACTAAATAACAATTAGAACGAAAGCCGCGAGACGCGCCCGCCCTCGAAGTACAGGATCATCGAAGAATCACGCTTATCCGCAGCTTCATCCCATGTCGGCGGGTTTCTGTAATACCAGTATTCATCGCCTGGTTGCGACTGTGGCGTCGAATTTTCCGGCCGCCCAATAATTTCAATGACCTCATCGCGCGGCCGACCAAGCAATGCATAGTGCAACTCTTGGCGCTGGTAGATGTACTCTGACTTGGCCGTTTCTTGAGCGGATTGACTGATCGACATCAACCAGCTTGCCAACAGAATGATCACTGCGGTAACGACGACCATCGCCTTAATATATTTCGGAACTGGACCAAGTCGATCTCTTGATCCCATTTCGCGCCCATGCCCTTGTTGATACTCAACCGACTTTGGTTCTTTTTCGGATTGATTAATCGTTTCCATCGTTCGTTTAGCCTCAACAAAATTCTTGATCAAAGGGGCCAGGGTCACATTAATTTCCACAGATATTCACGGATCATTTCAGCAACCCAACGTATTTGATCACGTCAAAACTAGCGTGTAGAGCACGCACCCTACCCCGCACCACACACCCGGTCAACGTCTAAGTCATTGAAACAAAATCGACTATTACTTTAGACATAGGCGTATCAGGGGTAATGCACCGGGGTAATGGGGTCAAACACGATTTATGTGCTTTCAATCAGCGGGCGATGCGTCCGAATCGGTTCCGAACAGCATGGGCAGGTTCCGGGCGCCATGCAGTACCCGCTCGATTCGCACCGTGCCATCGAGTACCCGAAAGAAAATCACATAGCGGTCCAAAGCCGCCATACGCAGGCCGGGGGCCAAGTCCTCGCGGCTGACATAGCTCACGGGTGCGCTGCCTATGCGTTGGCATGCCTCGATCAGCCTGGCGACAAAGCGTCGTGCATTCGTCCGGCCGTCTTTGGCAATGTGGTCGCCGATGTCGAGTAGATCGGGCGAGGCTTCGGCGAAAAGGTGACCGCAGCCATCAAGAAGAGCGCTTGCCACATGTCTTGATGGCTGGTTCCGCGTAGCGGGCGGTAAGTTCGCTGAACACGTCCTCGGCGGCAATGGCTGGGCCGCTGTCGATGCCATCCTGAATCGCGGCGCGAAGATCGGCGTTCAGGCGATTAAGCATCGATTCATACACTTCGGGGGACAACAGGTAGGCCGCAGGTCGGTTGTGATTCAGTACCGCCACGGGTTCGCTGCCGGCCTGTTCGAGCACGGCGGATGGGCTGCGTTTCAATTCGGTAATACTGACTGAGCGGGTGGCAAGAAGTTGTTCCAAGGCATGCCTCAATTCGATGCTGAATTCGGTCTTTATATTGGTCGATTATGTGGGTGTTAAATAAGCCGTCCCTGTTATTGAAACAGACCTGACGATGGCTTGAATGGAGGGTGAACCGCTCCGGCGGCCGTTCACAACCCCTCAGCCGTCTATCGCCCGGCCTTCTCCCGCTTCCTCGTAAGTCTTTCCATCGCGGATGTGATAGATGCGCTTGAAGGTGGGGATGATCTTTTCGTCGTGGGTGACGACGATGATCGCGGTGCGGTACTGGCTGGCCATCTGGTTGAGGATGCGCATCACGGCCAGGGCGCGTTCGCTGTCGAGCGGCGCGGTGGGTTCGTCGGCCAGGATCACCGGCGGCTGGTTGGCCAGGGCGCGGGCGATGGAGACGCGCTGCTGCTCGCCGCCGGACAGTTGCGACGGTTGCGCGCCGGCCCGGTGCGCCACGTCGAGCGCGCCGAGCAGTTCCAGCGCGCGTTGGCGCGCCTCGGCGTTGGGGCATCCGGACAGCATGGGCAAGAGCGCGACGTTGTCGGTCACGTCGAGAAACGGAATCAGATAGGGCGCCTGGAACACGAAGCCGATGCGGTCGCGGCGCAAGGCGCGCAGGTCTTTGGTTTTCCAGGCGCCGTCGTAGATCACCTCGCCGCCCAGGGTCATGCGCCCGGCGCTCGGCTCGATCACCGCGCCCAGGCATTTGAGCAGCGTGGTCTTGCCGGAGCCGCTTGGGCCGACCAGGCCGATGACTTCGCCGGGGGCGACGCGCATGTTGACGTCCTTCAGCGCGTCCACCGCCGTGTCGCCGGCGCCGTAGCGTTTGCGCAGGCCTTCGATGTGGATGCCGTCGTCGGTGAGGTTCGCTTCGGCCATCTCAACCTCTTTCATTTCAGCCGCCAATGGCGGTGGCCGGGTCGACCTTGATCGCCGCGTGGATGGCCAGGGTGCTGGCGATGGCGCAGATCAGCATCACGGCGACGAAACCGCGCAGGCTGTCTTCCGGCGTCAGCAGCACGTACTTGGGGAAGATCGGTACCCACAGCGTGGCGGCGATCTTGCCGACGGCGAAGCCGATGAAACCCAGGCCAAGCGCCTGTTGCAGGATCATCCCGGCGATGCTGCGGTCGCGCGTGCCGATCAGCTTCAGCACGGCGATTTCGCGAATCTTGCCCAGCGTCATGGTGTAGATGATGAAGGCGACGATGGCGGCGCTGACGATGGCCAGGATGACCAGAAACATGGCGATCTGCTTGGCCGAGGTCTGGATCAGTTTGGACACCAGAATCTCTTCCATCTGCGCCCGGGTGTAGGCCTGGAGATGCTTCCAGCGGCGAATCTCGCGCGCCACCGTTTCCGGGTCATCTCCTGTCGCTACCCGTACCAGTACGGCGTTGACGTTGTGGTTGCTGGCCTGGGAAGCCTGGATGGCGTCGAGCAGGCCGGGCACGCCGGGGCGG
This sequence comes from Hydrogenophilales bacterium 28-61-23, assembly GCA_002281555.1. GTDB lineage: Bacteria > Pseudomonadota > Gammaproteobacteria > Burkholderiales > Thiobacillaceae > PFJX01. The sequence continues at coordinate 36,452 of NCGJ01000009.1, read as the reverse complement.
TTCAGGCTCGGGTTGGCGGCGGTGCGCGCTCTATCGCTGAGGATGGCCTCGTTGTCCTTGAGAAACTGCGCTTCCTGGCCGTCTTTCAGCGAGACGAACACCATCGGGTCGCCGCCCGAGGAAACCATGCGCCTGGTCAGCCCGACCACCGTGTAGTCGTGGCGGCGGATGCGGATGACTTCGCCGAGCGCGAAGCCGGTCTTCACGTCCGCCACCGCTTCGTAGTGGTCATGAGTTATTTGCCGGCCGGCGACCAGATAACCCGGTTCGCCGGGCTGGCCGGGCACGACGCCGACCACCATCGCGCGCACGTCTGCGCCTTTGTCAGAACCGCCTTGGCGCACCTGCATGGACAGATAGGTGACGTTGGCGGCGCGCGCCACGCCGGGCAGGCCAAGCAGGTCGCGATAGATGTCGTCGCGCAGGCTGGAGGATTCGGCATACGGCCCGAGGGTGTCTTTCTGCACCACCCAGAGGTCGGCGCCGCTGTTGTCGAGCAGGGCCTTGGCGTCGTCGACCATGCCGCGATACACCCCGGCCATGCTCAGGGTGACGCCGATCAATAGCCCCAGGCCGATGCCGGTGAAGACGAATTTGCTCCAGGAGTGCAGGATGTCCCGCCCGGCCAGGCTGATCACGGACGCTTGCTCAACAGGGAATCCACCACCTTGAAGCGGCTGTCGGCGGCGAGTTCGCGTTCGCTGTAAACCACCACCATGGCGCCGGCTGCAACACCGTCGAGCACCTGTACGCGGCCGTCGAGACCGCTGACGCCTGTCTTGATCGGCGCGAAACGCAGGCGCTTGTTCTCGCCTTCGACCAGCCATACCCCGGTCTGCTCGCCCAGGCGTCGGATGGCCGCATTGGGCAGGATGGGGGAATTCGCGGCGGCGGGCAGGTTGAGCGTCACCTCGACCAGTTCGCCGATGGAGAGTCCGGCCGGCGGGGCCGCAAAGGACACCTGGGCGATGCGTTCCTCGGTCACCGCGTCGCTGACCAGTTCGACCCGCGCAACCTGACCCGGCAAGGGCGCTCGCGGACTGGAGCGGCGCGCGATTTGCGCTGGCAGGCCGACCGCGAGTCCGTTCGAGCGGCCCTGGTCGAAGCGCACCCGCGCCCACAGGCTGGCCGGCTCCACCAGGCGCAGTACCGCCTGGCCGGCCACCAGCGTGGAGCCGGGTTCGGCCTCGCGCGCGGTCACCACGCCATCGACCGGGGCGAGCAGGCGTACGTTGGCGCGTTGCTGGCGCGATCCATGCCGTTCTTCTTCCAGGCGGGCGAAATCCTGATGGGCGCCGGCCAAACCGGCCTCGGCAGCGTCCACCGCCGCCTGGGCGGATTTTTCTTCCTGCAAACGCGTATCCACCACGCTCTGGCTGACGAATTTTTGCGCGCCCAGGTCGATATAACGGCGCGCGTTGATGGCGGCGAGTTCGCGTTTACTCATCGCATCCTGCTTCTGCGCCCGCGCCCCGGCCACCGCGCTGCGCGCCTTTGCCAGCGAAGCATCCAGCGCCGCCACGCGCTGGTCGAGATCGACCGGGTCCATTTCCGCCAGCAACTGGCCGGCGCGCACCGGCACGCCGACATCGACCAGCACGCGCAGCACGCGCCCGGCCACGGTCGGGCCGATCAGGTAAGCCCGGCGCGCCTCCACCGTGCCGATGCCGAACAGGGCCGGCGCGACTTCGCCGCGTTCCACCTTGGCCACGGTCACGCGGATAGGCGCCAGCGGGCCGCTGCGCGCGATGGCGAAACCCAGCGCCGCCAGCAACGACACGCCGAGTCCGGCCAGCAGAAGTTTTTTTACCCGTGGGCTCATGCCGCGATCCTCGGCTTCATTGCGGCAGGGCGTCCAGTAGCTCGTTCATTTGCTTGAAGCGCGGGGCTTGCACGGTGAACGCCTTGAGGCGGGCCTTCATGTGCTCGCCGGACATCAGCAGCGGGATGATTTCAACATCGCGGGTTTTCTTGAATGCCTCCCAGATCGTCCTGAATTGCGCCAGCGTCGGCTGGGCGGTGCGTAGCGCGTCATTCTTCTGGGCGGCGGCGAGGAGAACATCCAGTTCCCTGCTCGATTTGAGGGCGTCGTCGTAGCGCATTTCGAGTACCGCGCGGTCGTCTTCGCCCATCATGGCCATGGTTTGTGTTCGCGTCATGACCAGCGTGGATTTGATATCGCCAATCGGGCCGGCTTGCGCGGAATACGGAAACACGAACCAGACAATCGAAACCAGCAGGGCGGCGAGGGCGCTTTTCATCGTGATCTCCTTAACGGGGTTGGAACGAGTCGGCAGTCTAAGCAACTGGCTCGGAAAAAGATGCGCGGCTTTGGAAGACTCCTTGAGTGTTATCAAGAATGAAGGTTCAAAGCGGATGTCACAATGCCAGTCCATCCGCTTCGAGGACATCGCCATGCGCCTGTTCATTCTGCTTCTCACCTTGTTGACCGCTGTCCCGCTTGCCCATGCCGCCGACCATGCCCGCGAACAACGCTGGGCCGACGAGATATTGCCGGCCATACTCGATGGCGATCCGGTCTGGCTGGAACAGGCCGACGGCCACAAGTTTCTCGGCCTGTTCAACGTGGCCGCCAAGGCGCGCGGCGCGCTAATTTTGGTACACGGCATGGGCGTGCATCCGGATTGGGGCATCAACAATGTCTTGCGTACCCGCCTGGCGGAGCAGGGCTACACCACGCTGTCGATCCAGATGCCGGTTCAAGCCGCCGAGGCCGGGCCGGGCGACTACGTGACGACCTTTCCGGAAGCGAGCGAGCGCATCGGCAAGGCGGCGGCCTGGCTCAAGGCCAAGGGCTACGACAAGATCGCCATCGTCTCCCACAGCCTGGGCGGGCGCATGGCGCGCGCCTATTTCGTGGCTAACAAGACGACGCCGGTGCGGGCCTGGGCGGCATTGTCGATGGGGTTCGACGATTTCAAAGGCGTCTCAGTGCCGGTTCTGGATATCTATGCCGAACAGGATCATGTGCCGGTGTTGAACATGGTCGCCGCCCACAAGCAGAGCCTGACCCATCCCGCCTCGGTGCAGCGCATGCTGCCGGCCACCGGCCATTTTTACGATGGCAAGGAGGTCGAGGTGACCAATCTGGTTAAGGACTGGCTGGACAAGACGCTTTAAATCGACCTCAAACCCCCTGCTTCAAACTCGCCTCGATGAAACCGTCCAGGTCGCCGTCGAGCACGCCCTGGGTGTTGCCGACCTCGTAGTTGGTGCGCAGATCCTTGATGCGCGACTGGTCGAGCACGTAGCTGCGGATCTGGTGGCCCCAGCCGATGTCGCTCTTGGTGTCTTCCAGTTTCTGCTGTTCGGCCTGGCGTTTGCGCAGTTCGGCCTCGTACAGGCGCGCTTTCAGCATCGACATGGCTTCGGCGCGGTTCTTGTGTTGCGAGCGGTCGTTCTGGCATTGCACGACGATATTGGTCGGCACGTGCGTGATGCGCACCGCCGAGTCGGTCTTGTTGATGTGCTGGCCGCCAGCGCCCGAGGCGCGGTAGGTGTCGACGCGCAGATCGGCCGGATTGATCTCGATGTCGATGGAATCGTCGACTTCCGGATAGACGAATACGCTGGCGAACGAGGTGTGTCGGCGCGCGTTGGAGTCGTAGGGCGATTTGCGCACCAGCCGATGCACGCCGGTTTCGGTGCGCATGTAACCGTAGGCATAGTCGCCGCTGAACTTGAGCGCGGCCGATTTGAGGCCGGCGATTTCGCCTTCGGATTCCTCCAATATTTCCACTTTGAAGCCGCGCCGCTCGCCGTAGCGCGCGTACATCCGCGCCAGCATGCCGGCCCAGTCCTGTGCCTCGGTGCCGCCGGAGCCGGACTGGATGTCGATGAAGCAGTTGGCGGCGTCCATCTGGCCGGAGAACATGCGGCGGAATTCCAGCTCGGCGACCTGTTTTTCCAGCCCGGCGACATCGGCTTCGACCGCTTCCAGCGTCTCGTCGTCGTCTTCGGCGCGCGCCATTTCAAACAACTCGCTGGCATCGGCCAGGCCGCTGCCGATCTGGTCCAGGTTGAGCACCACGCCTTCCAGTTCCTTGCGCTCGCGGCCCAGTTCCTGCGCGCGCTTGGCGTCGTCCCAGATTTTGGGGTCTTCCAGCAGGCCGGCGACTTCGGCTAGACGGTCGTGCTTGCCAGGGTAGTCAAAGATACCCCCGTAGCTCGTCGGCGCGGCGCGCCAGGTCGGCCAGGGAGGATTCGATCAGATTGAGGCGTTCTGCTTCCATGATGAGTCTCTGCGGGATTCGGAAAGCCGGTGATTATCCCGCTTCCGACGCCCGCACAGAAGCGCTTTAGCTCAGCCGCTGCATCGCTGCACCCGCAACGCAAACCGGGCCGGGTCGATGGCGTCGGCCTGATCGCCTTCCAGCGGCGACGGTTCGGCGTTGATCGCGCAGGCCAGGTGTTCGGCCAGCAGGCTCGACCAGACCAGCCCGCGCGAGCCCAGCCCGAGCAAGCCGAACAGGCCGGCGTGGCGGGGGAAGGTGTTGAAGCGCACGCCCACTTTGAGTTGCGCGGATAAATCGGGCAGCGCCCCGGCCAGCGGCAGATGGTCGGGCGTGGTGGCGCGGAAGCCGACTCGTCCGGACAGTTCGCCGGGATCGAAAAAGTGCGCCGAACTTGGCAGCATCCGGGTCAGGCGAAGCAGGTTTTCGGTGTGCTCGCCGGTGCGCAGTTCGGTATCGAGGCCGTCTTTGAGATAGGACGCGCCCAGGCAATGCACGCCGTTCAGCGCGGGCGTCAAATAGCCCTCGGAACAGGCCGCGTGCGCCAGTTTCGGCAACAAGCCCGCGTCGAGGTGGCTGACTTGGCCGCGTACTGGCGTGATCGGCAGGCCGGCCGTGTGCGGCAGTCGCGTGGCCCCGGTGGCGAAAATCACCACGGGCGTTTGCGCCACGGTTTCACCGGCGGCGTCGAGCAAACGCCAACCCTCTCCTCCGGTCTGTAAACCAATGCGTTCCAGATCGGCGATCTCGACGCCGCCCTGAAAACGGATATTGCCGCCGCCCGAACGCAACCAGGCCCGGCACAAGCTGGGCGGGCTGGCCCAGCCGCCGTGGGGAAACCACCAGCCGCCACTGGCCGCTTCCGCGCCCAGGCGTCGGCTGGCCTTGGCCCGGTCGAGAAACTGCACGAAGGCTTCCGGATATTCGTTGCCGGCGAGCCAGTCGCGCTGCAACGCCTCGTGTTCTTCGTCACGGGCGATCTGGAGGATGCCGCCGAGGTTGCGGCGCGGCGGATGGCCGCGCTGATCGAGCCGCCGCCAGGGTTGATTGAGGTACAGAAAACAGGCGCGGTTCAGGCGCGAGGCCAGATTGTCGTCGCGCGACAGCATCGGCCGCAGGATGCCGGCCAGATTGCCGGAAGCTTCCCCGGCCGGTTGCGGGTGCCTATCCAGCACATCAACGCGCCAGCCGCGCGCGGCCAGGCGCTCCGCAATCGCGCAACCGGCCAGGCCGGCGCCGATGACGACGGCTTGGCGCTGGCCGTATGGCGGCGGGGTTTTGGCGAGTTTTGGCCGGTCGGCGATTTTTCCGGCCAGCATGTCGCCTTTTCCGCCCAAGCCCGGAGCTTGCTCGAACACGAAACCGACTTCGTTCAGCGTCTGTTTCACCTGGCTGGCGACACACCCGGTCGCGAAAGTGGCATTCGGCGCGGCCAATTGCGCGCAGCGCCGCAGCAGCGCCGGCGACCACATTGCCGGATTCTTGTCCGGCTCGAAACCATCCAGATAGAACGCATCGACGCTGGCGCGCAGCTTGCGCAAGCTGGCTTCCGCATCGCCCAGCAGCAGCGTCAACACCACCCGTCCGGCGGCGAACTCCACGCGATGAAAACCGGGCATCGACAGCGGCCAGCTATTGCGCAAAGCCTCGGCCAGAAACTCCAGTTCCGGCCATTTGCCATGTAAACGCGCCAAATCCTCGACCCGGAACGGATGCAACTCGGTCGCCAGATAGTGCAATTTTTCCGGACGTAGCGGGTCTTCGCGCCAGGCCGCCCAGGTGGTCAGGAAATTGAGCCCAGCGCCGAAGCCGTTTTCCAGAATCGTGAAATTGCGCTTGTTGCGCCAGTTCTCCGGCAAACCATTGCCGCGCAGAAACACATGCTGCGCCTGGCCCGGGCCGCTGTTGGCCAAGCGATAAATGTCGCCGAAAAGCTCGGAAACCGGCGTGCCGTCCGGCGCGAAGGCAAGTCGGGCGGGCTGAAGCACAAGCCTCGTCATCAGCGCACCGGCAAGGTCAGATACAGGCCCGTGGTGTTGATGTCGTTGAAGCCCTTCACCCTGGGAAAGTGGATGAAGTTCAGCGTCGCCGCGGAGATTTTCCAGGACAGCAAGGGCACCGGCGCGATGAACGGATCGCCCTGGTTGTAAGTGTCGCTATGAAAAGCGGCCAGCGCGCCGCCCAGATAGACGTTTTCCGCCAGCTTCCAGCCCTTGCAGCCCAGGGCCGCGTAGACGGCGGTATTGGCGCCGGAATCGCGGTAGCCGGCGGCTTCTACAAAAGGCGTCCGGCACAGCTTCGATGCGCTCAGGTCATAGCGCAAACCCAGGCCGGGATTGAACTCATGGTCGGTGCCGATGCGCTTGGCCTCCTCGCGCTCCCAATGGTGCGACAGCCCGTAAATGTTGATGCCGAGTTTTTTTGTATTGGCGTCGGCGCCGGCCAGGCCGGGGGCGAGGCAAAAGATTGCGGTCAACAGCATGCGGCGCGGGGTCATGGTGGGTTTTCTCCTAATGCATACGGCGCGCTGGCGCGTCGAATAACTCGTCCAACTCGGCGGCGGTGAACGAATAGTCGCGGTTGCAGATGTCGTCGCGCACATGCACCACGCCATGCTCGCGCAGCACCGCGTCGCACTCCTCACGGCCCAGGCTGCGCAACATGGCGTGGATCTTTTCCCTGTCTTCCGGGCAATGATGGCTGACTGGACGCGGCGCGAACACGCGCACTTCCTCTTCCGGAAACAAACGGCGCAGCAGCTCGAGCGGCGCGTGGGCCAGTTGTTCATCCGCTTTCAAGGTGCCGAGCAAATGCTGAATGCGGTTCCAGCCATCCGCATCGTGATGGTCGGAATCCGGCATCTTCTGCAGCAGCATGCCCACCGCGCGCCGCTCATCGGCGGCCAGCACCAGGCGCGTCGGCTGCTGTTCGGACAAGGTCAGATAGTGCTCGAAGATCGCCGCGATGTTGTCGCCCTCCATCGGCACGAAGCTTTGATAGGGCTGGCGCATCGCCGCCGAATCCAGCGACAGCAACAACTGGCCATCGCCAAGCAGCGCGGGCAGGGGCGTGTCCTGGCGCAAAGACTCCGCATCCCAGCGCGCCATCCCGCGCAGACGCAATTGCTCATCGCAATCCAGCACCAGCAGATTGATCGCCCCATCGCCGCGCAACTGAAACGTCATCCGCCCCGGCTGCTTGAGATTGGCCGCGATCAACGTCGTCACCGCGCTCATCTCGCCCAGGGTCTGCGCGACATTGGCCGGGTAATCGCGCCCGGCGCAGAGATTGCGCCATGTCTCATCGAGCGTAACCAGCGCGCCGCGAATATCCAGATGCTCGAACAGAAAGGGTTGGATGCAGTCGGTTTGCATGGTGCGAGAGGCTCAGGCAGTGACGAGGAAGCGCGATTTTATCGTCGATGAAGCGGGATGCACCGGATGCGCGGCTGGAGGCCAAGGTTTATTCCAGCCGACCGGGTTGATGCCGCCCACGAAAAACGACCTGTTTTTAGCGCAAATCAACGCAATCCCGCGCCAGCAGCGGCCTCGTGACAGGCGCGTCTGGTGAGCCACAGGGTGTGGCAGGATGCGCCTGAATTGCGGGCAGTTTGAATCGGTTAAAAATCGGCTACGCCGCCGAAGAAGTTGCGCTGACCAACAAGAGGGAGAAAGAAGTGGGAGAAATCATGAATGACCAGAACCAGCCAATCGCGCATGCCGCCAAGGACGAAAACGGAGACTGGCGTGCGCCGCATGATCTGGCCGAACATCTGGCCGGTGTGGCCGCGCTGGCGGCCTGTTTCGCGCGTAACTTCGGCGAAGACTGGGCGCGACTCGCGGGGCAGTGGCACGACCTGGGCAAATACCGTCCGCGCTTTCAGAAATACATCCGGCAAGTCAGTGGCTTTGAAGCGGATGCCCACATCGAAAACAAGCCGGGACGCTCACCGCATTCCACGGCCGGCGCGCTGCTCGCCTGCGACACCTTCCAGAATGCCGGCCGCATCCTGGCCTACCAGATCGCCGGCCACCATGCCGGGCTGGATGACTGGCACAGTGGTTTGAATGAACGTCTGTCTGAGACTGCCAGCAGGGAAGAACTCGATCAGGCTTTGGCGGAAAACCCGCCCGCGCACATTCTCGACTCCGGCGCCTTCAAACCCGATTTGCGCACGATGACGATTCCCGGCGGCGGAAAGGGCTTCGCGCTCTGGGTGCGCATGCTGTTCTCCTGCCTGGTGGACGCCGACTTTCTCGACACTGAGGCCTACATGAACCCGGACAAAGCCGCCGAGCGTGAAGGCTGGCCGGACATTGCCACGCTGCTCGACCAATTCGACCGGCACATGGCCGAAGTGTCCGCAAATGCGCCGGTCACCCCGGTCACCCCGGTCAACGAACTTCGCGCCGAAGTCCTGGCGCAATGCCGCGCCAAGGCGGCCGAAGCGCCCGGCCTGTTCTCCCTCACCGTCCCCACCGGCGGCGGCAAGACGCTGTCCAGCCTGGCCTTCGCGCTGGAACACGCCAAGAAGTACGGCAAGCGCCGCGTCATCCACGTCATCCCGTACACCAGCATCATCGAGCAGACCGCCGACATCTTCCGGGACATCTTCGGCGAGGCCGTCATCGAGCATCACAGCAACGCCGAAGCCGATCCCGCCAAGGAAAACAGCAAGAGCCGCCTGGGTTGCGAAAACTGGGATGCGCCCATCGTCGTCACCACCAATGTCCAGTTTTTCGAATCGCTGTTCGCCGCCCGCACATCTCGCTGCCGCAAGTTGCACAACATCGTCGATGCCGTAGTCGTGCTGGACGAAGCGCAACTGCTGCCGCCGGAATTCCTGCAACCCATTCTCGATGTGCTCAATCTGCTCACCGCCCATTACGGCGTCACGGTGGTGCTCTCCACCGCCACCCAGCCGGCCTTGAGCACCCGCGAATATTTCGATGCGAAGCAAAACATGAGTGGCCTGGAAAACGTGCGTGAAATCGTGGCCGATGCGGACGCGCTCTACCGCGCCCTGGAACGGGTCGACGTGCGCCTGCCCGCCGACATGCACGCCCCGACCGATTGGGACACGCTGGCGGCCGAACTGAGCGGCAAGGATTCCGTGCTCGCCATCGTCAACCGCCGCAATGACGCACGCGAGCTTTGGCAACGCATGCCGCAAGGCACGCTGCATCTGTCCGCCCTGATGTGCGGCGCGCATCGCTCACAAGTTATTACCTCGATCAAGGCGCGCCTGAAAGCCGGCATTCCCACCCGCGTGATCAGTACGCAACTGGTGGAGGCCGGCGTCGATGTCGATTTCCCCGTGGTCTACCGGGCGCTGGCCGGGCTGGACTCCATCGCGCAGGCGGCGGGGCGATGCAATCGGGAAGGGCGGTTGGCAAAGGGCGAAGTCGCCGTGTTCATCGCCCCCAAACCCGCGCCGCCCGGTTTGCTGCGCAAAGGCGAAGATGCTTGCCGCAGCGTGCTGCATGGCATCGAAGGAAACCCGCTGGAACGGGCGCTGTTCGCCCGCTACTTCGAACAGCTTTATCGCGCCTGCAATCTGGACGAACACGACATCGCCGGTCTGCTCAAGGTCGATGGCTCAAGCCTGGCGGTGAACTTCCGCAGCGCCGCCGAAAAATTCAAACTCATCCAGGATGAAGACAGCGCGCCGGTCGTCGTTCGCTACTGCGACCCGGATTGCTCAGAAGACCCGGTGGATATGTTGCTCGCTACCCTACGCAAAGATGGCCCGCAACGCTGGCTGATGCGCAAGCTGCAGCGTTACACGGTGAATATCCATCGCAGGGAAGCCATGAAATTGATGGAGCAGGGCGATGTTGAGGAAGTGATGCCGGGGTTGTTCGTGCAGGTCAGCGACTGGCTCTATGATCTTGTTCTAGGGCTTAACCCGGATGGGTTGCCGCTTAAACCAATAAACACCATTGCTTGAGGGAGCGTGATGAAAACCTACTGTCTTGAACTCACCGGCCCCTACGCCTGCTTCACCCGCCCGGAAATGAAAGTCGAGCGGGTCAGCTACGACGTGATGACGCCTTCCGCCGCGCGTGCCTGCTTCGAGGCTATTCTGTGGAAACCGGCGATCCGCTGGCATGTCCGCAAGATCGAAGTGCTCAAGCCGATACGCTGGATCAACTTGCGGCGCAACGAGGTTTCCGGCGTGGTGTCCAGCCGCAACGTGGAAACCGCGATGAAGAGCGGAGTTGGAGAGTTGGCGCAATACATCGAGGACGAGCGCCAACAGCGTGCCGGTCTTTTTCTGCGCGATGTCGCCTACCGCATCCATGCCGATCTGGAAGTGTTGCCGGGCGCCGCGTCGGACAACACGCCGATGAAGTTTCAGGAAATGTTTGAGCGCCGCGCCGGCAAAGGTCAATGCGTCAACCAGCCCTACCTTGGCTGCCGGGAATTCGCCGCTGCCTTCCGGCTGGTTGGCGATGCGGAAGCCGAGGCGCCGGCTATCTCGGAAACCCGCGATCTGGGTTTCATGCTGCACGACCTGGATTTTTCCAAACCGACCGACCCGCAGCCCCGATTCTTCCGGGCCCAAATGGAAAGCGGTGTGGTGAATGTGCCGGCCTGGACCAGCGATGAGGTGCGGTCATGATTCTGCAAGCGCTCAACGCCTACTACCGGCGCAAACAAACCGACCCGGACCCGAAGAATCGGCTTCCAGCTTTTGGTCTGGAAGAGAAAGAAATCCCCTTCGTGCTGGAAATCGATGCCGAGGGTCGATTGGTGAACTTGGCCGACACCCGTTCCGGCGAAGGCAAGAAGAAAGTGGGCCAGCGTTTTCTGGTGCCGCAAGGCGTCAAGAAAACCTCCGGGGTGGCGGCCAACCTGCTCTGGGACAACGCTGAGTATGTGTTGGGTGTGGCGATACGAGAAAACTCGCTCGACAAACCGGAGCGGGTCGTTGAACAGCATGCGGCCTACCGCGCCCGGATCGAAGCGCTGCCGGATGCAGCAAAGAACGACGCAGGCATCCGCGCTGTGCTGGCCTTTCTCGATGGACTCGATTTGGATAGCCTCGCCACATTTGCGGCTTGGCCGGACATACTGGCCGTCAACCCGGTGTTGACCTTCCGACTCCACGGCGATGTCGATCTGGTCTGTCAGCGTCCCGCCGTGTCGGCCGCTACCGTTGCCGTCACCGAAGCCGAGCCGGATCAGCCAACTGGTGTTTGTCTGGTCAGCGGCGACCAGACCGCCATCGAGCGCCTGCACCCGTCCATCAAAGGCGTCTGGGGCGCGCAATCCTCAGGCGCGAACATCGTTTCCTTCAACCTAGACGCCTTCAATTCGTATGGCAAAGCGCAGGGCGCCAATGCGCCGTTGGGGAAGTCAGCCGTCTTTGCCTACACCACCGCGCTGAACCACTTACTGGCGCGCGATTCCCGCCAACGCATGCAGGTCGGCGAAACCACTACGGTATTCTGGGCGGAAGAGCCGCACGAACTGGAAATGCTGTTCGGCGAAGTCATGCGCGACGACCCCGAAAAAGGCACCGGTGCCCTGAACGCCCTTTATTCGGCGGTGCAGTCTGGCAAGTTCGCGGTGGGTAGCGCGGATACCCGTTTCCACGTCCTCGGCCTGGCCCCCAACGCTGCGCGCATCGCTATCCGCTTCTGGGAGACGGCCACGGCGCTTGAATTGGCAAAACGCATCCAAGGCCATTTTGAGGACATCCGTATCGTCCACGCCGATTACGAGCCGGAACATTTGTCGCTGTTTCGCCTGCTCACCGGGCTGGCGCTGCTGAACAAGGCGGACAACATTCCCCCCAATCTTGGCGGCGAGGTCATGCGCGCCATTCTGGAAGACCGGTCGTACCCGGCGCCGATGCTGAATCTGGCGGTGCAGCGTTGCCGCGCGGAACAGAAGCCCACCTACGCCCGCGCCGCCGCCATCAAGGCTTATCTCAACCGTGTTATCCGTCGTGCCAACACCAACGAAAGGGAGTTCCTGCCCATGCTTGATCCAGCCAATCTAAACCCAGCCTACTGCCTTGGCCGCCTATTCGCCGTCCTGGAAAAAATCCAGGAAGAGGCCAGCCCCGGCCTCAATGCCACCATCCGGGATCGCTATTACGGCGCGGCTTCCAGCACACCGGTTTCCGTGTTCACCACCTTGCTGCGACTGAAAAACCACCATCTGGGCAAGCTCAATCACGGTCGCGCCGTGCAGATGGAAAAGCTGATCGGCGAAATCATGCAGGGCTTGGACGATTTTCCGCGACAGCTCGCTTTGCCAGATCAGGGCCGCTTTGCATTGGGCTATTACCACCAGCGTCAGACCTTTTTCACCAAAGCCGAGTTGTTAAACAAGCCTGACACCATTACCTCCGAGGGAGACACAAAATGAGCCTGACCAACCGCTATGACTTCGTGCTGCTGTTCGATGTGAAAGACGGCAACCCCAACGGCGACCCAGACGCCGGCAACCTGCCGCGCATGGATGCGGAAACCGGAAACGGTTTGGTGACTGATGTGGCTCTGAAGCGCAAGGTGCGCAACTTCGTCGCCCTCATTCACGATCAGGAGCAACGCGAGCCGGCGCCCGGCGAGAAGCGTTTTGAAATCTACGTGCGCGAAAAAGCCATCCTCAACCTGCAACATCAGCGCGCCTATTCCGCGCTGAAGCTGGACGAACCCGCCGTCTCAGTTGCGTCGGAAGCTGCGCCGGAGAAGAAATCCGGCAAGGACAAGAAGCGCAAAGGCAGCGGCGACGACGTCAACAAGGCGCGCGACTGGATGTGCCAGAACTTCTTCGATGTGCGCACCTTCGGCGCGGTCATGTCCACCGGCACCAACTGCGGCCAGGTGCGAGGCCCGGTGCAATTGACCTTTGCCCGCTCCATCGACCCTGTCATCGCCCAGGAGCATTCCATTACCCGCATGGCCGTGACCACCGAAGCCGAAGCCGAGAAACAGGACGGCGACAACCGCACCATGGGCCGCAAACATACCGTGCCCTACGGTCTTTACATGGCGCACGGCTTCGTCTCCGCCTTCCTGGCGGAACAGACCCAATTCGGCGAGGACGATCTGACCCTGCTCTGGCAGGCGCTGGGCCAGATGTTCGAACACGACCGCTCTGCCGCGCGCGGCGAGATGGCGACGCGCGGGCTGTATGTGTTCAAGCACGAATCGAAACTGGGCAACGCCCCGGCGCATGCGCTGTTTGAACGGATCAAGCCGAAACTCAAGGTGGATGTTGCCGTGGCGCGTGGCTTCGACGATTACGCGGTGAGTGTCGATGAAACGGGCCTGCCTGCCGGCGTTACACTGATTCGCATCGTGTAAACAGGAGCCAGCCATGACAGAAATCCACTTCCTGGTTGAAGAAGCCCCCGAGGGCGGGTTTATCGCCCGCGCAATGGGGGCCGATGTTTTTACCGAGGCGGACAACATCAACGATTTGCACACACAGATCCGCGATGCGGTGCATTGCCACTTCGACGAAGGCCAGCGGCCCAGCTTGATTCGCCTGCATATCACACGCGAAGAAGTGCTGGCGGCATGAGGATTCCGCGCGATCTTTCCGGCTCGGATTTGATCAAACGGCTGATCCGGTTCGGCTATGCGGTAACGCGCCAAACCGGGAGCCATATCCGCCTGACCAGCCAGGACAATGGCCAACACCACGTCACCATTCCCAACCATGACCCGTTGCGGATAGGCACGTTGGCGGCAATTCTGGACAGCGTGGCTGCACATCATGGTTTGACGCGGGAAGACTTGTTGCGGCGTTTGGAATAAATCGACGGGTTCTAAAAGGACGAATCATGACCACTTGGCAAGAGCGCATTGTTACCAGCCCTGAAACGCTGTTCGGCAAGCCGCGTATCCGGGGCACTCGCATTGGTGTCGAGTTCATCCTGGATCTGCTGGCTTCCGGCTGGAGCGAGACGCAAATCCTGGAAAGCTATCCGCACCTCACCCAGACTGATTTGCAGGCGGTGTTCGCCTTTGTCCGAGATTGCATGAAGGACGAGACGTTCATCATGCAATCTACGGCGGAAGCCGCGCAGGCGCCTGCATGAGTCTTGCCCTGCTGGCCGACGAAAACTTTCCTGGCAATGTCATTCGAGCGCTCGTGGCGGCGGGACACGATGTCTTGTCCGTCGCCAGTGTCTCACCGGGCATCAGTGATCGAGCTGTGCTGGAATTAGCCTGCCGCACCGGTCGCCGTTTGCTGACCTTCGATGCCGATTTCGGCGATCTGGTCTTCGCTCAAGGTGCTGAGGCACCCGCCGCCATCCTTTATTTCCGGCTGCATCCCATCGTTGTCGAAGAAGTGGTGCAGGCAGCATTACGCGCCTTGAAGGGAGTTCCTGATGGTTCTTTTGCGGTTGTCAGCCGGGAAAGCATTCGTCTCAGACCTTTCGATCAGGCTCCTCGCTGACGTTCCGGCATTCCATGGTGCCTTCAGGCTTCATTGTTTTCGGCCTGTTTACGCGCATTTGAGGCAGGCGAGCCCGTGAATAAAGAGGTCGCGGATCCCGTTGCCCTCGCCGCGCTCCAGCACTGGGCCTACTGCCCGCGCCAGTGCGGGTTGATCCATCTGGAACAGGCGTTTGCCGACAACCTCCACACCGCGCGCGGCCAGGCGGTGCATCACCTGGTCGATACGCCCGGCTACGAGATGAAGGCCGGGGTGAAGGTGGAACGCGCGCTGCCGCTCTGGTCGGACCGGCTGGGCTTGATCGGCAAGGCCGATCTGGTCGAGTTTTACCCCGATGGCACGGTGTTTCCGGTCGAGTTCAAACACGGCCCGAAGCGCCAGAAGATTTACGACGACATCCAGCTCGCCGCCCAGGCGATGTGTCTGGAAGACATGCTGGGGCACCCCGTGCCACATGGCGCCATCTACCACGCCAGCAGCCATCGGCGGCGCGATGTTGCCATTACGCCGGCCTTGCGCGAGTTGGTTATCGAAACCGCCGATGCCATCCGCGCCATGCTGGCTTCCGGTCGGTTGCCGCCGCCGGTCAACGACGCGCGTTGCCGGGAATGTTCGTTGAAGGAGATTTGCCAGCCGGAGGCGCTGGCTGAAAAGGCCCGCCTGGCGCGGCTGGCGGCCGGGCTTTATGTGGTGGACGAGGCGGAGGTCAGCCGATGAGGCGAGCGAGGCACTGCGCCGGGCTCAGGATTTCCACGCCACACTCGGCGGGAAAATGGCGCGCGTTGCCGGTGACGATGGGGCAGCCCGCCGCCAGAGCAGTGGCGATGAACGGGGCATCGCTGGGGTCGGGCAAGTTGGCGGTGGCGATGTTCGCCGGACGAACATGCAACGCCAGGGCTGCCATATCCGTGAGCAGGTCATCCACCCAATCCTGCGGGAAGTTGAAACGCGGCCTGCGTAGTACATCCGCGTATTCATCCAGGATGGCGGCGCACACCACGGGCGTCAGTTCCAGGAGCCGAATCTTCGCGACCAATTGGCCGAAGGTGCCTTCCCGATTGATGGAGGCAGAAACCAGGACGTTGGTATCAATGACTGCCAGCATTCCGCTCACGCCTTTCCTTGCGGGCCAGAGCGATTTCGGCGTCGATCTCTTCCATGGTCATGCCGCTCAAGCCTTGCTGTTCAGCGTGTTCCTGCATCTTGCGCAGGGTGGCTTCGAAACGCTGGCCTCGCACCGCCCGCAACATGCTCTCCAACTCCTCCGGCTTGGTGTTCAACAACAAGGCGAACGGCTTGCCATTGCGGGTAATCACCACTTCTTCGCCCGCCTCGATCTTGGCCCACACCTTGGCCGATTCAGCCCGCAATTCACGCACGGTGACAAAATCCATGACTCGCTCCTGTACACAATCGTAGGCACAGTATAGTCATGCATAACATCCAGAACACCCTCTACGTCATGACGCCCCAGGCCTACGCGCATCTGGAAAACGCCACCGTGCGCATCGACGTGGAGCGAGAGAAAAAACTCCAAGTGCCGCTGCACCACCTCGCCGGTCTGGTCACTTTTGGCAATGTCATGGTCTCGCCCGCGCTGATGCATCGGTTGGCCGACGAAGGCAAATCGCTGGTGTTGCTGGATGAACACGGTCGTTTCAAGGCGCGCATGGAAGGCCCGGTCTCCGGCAACATCCTGCTGCGCCAGGCGCAACACAAAGCCGCTGGCGACCCGGTTGCCACGTTGGAACACGCCCGCGCCTGCGTTGCCGGCAAGCTGAAGAACAGTCGCGTCAACCTGCAACGCGGCGCGCGCGAAGCCGCCGATGCGGAGGAGGGCGCACAACTCACCCGCAGCGCCGACAACCTCGCCGCCTCACTGCGCGCAGCCGCCGTGGCAAGCACGCTGGATGAATTGCGCGGCGTCGAAGGCGAAGCCGCGCGCGGCTACTTCGCCGCGCTCAACCTCATCGTCAAACCGCAAATGCGCGAGTCCTTCGCCCTCGACGGCCGCACCCGCCGGCCGCCGCTAGACCGCTTCAACGCGCTGATTTCCTTCCTCTACGCCATGCTGATGAACGACTGCCGCTCCGCGCTGGAAGCCGTCGGGCTCGACCCGCAACTCGGTTTTCTACACGCCGTGCGTCCCGGCCGCGCCGCGCTGGCGCTGGATATGCAGGAGGAATTCCGTTCGATCCTGGCGGATCGGCTTGCCCTTACCCTCATCAACCGGGGCCAGATTTCGGCGGCGGATTTCGACCTGCGCGAAGGCGGCGCGGTCATGCTGGGCGAAAAAGGCCGCCGCGCCGTCGTCACCGCCTGGCAGGAACGCAAACAGGAAGAAGTCACCCACCCGTTGCTGGAAAGCAAACTGCCCATCGGTCTGCTGCCGCTGATCCAGGCGCGATTCATGGCCCGCGCCATCCGGGGCGAGATGGAAGGCTATCTACCGTATTTGTCCAAATAAGCCATGCTGATCATCGTCACCTACGACGTCTCCACCGAAACCCCAGCCGGCCGCAAACGCCTGCGCCGCGTTGCCAAGGCCTGCGAAGCGATGGGCCAGCGCGTGCAGAAATCGGTCTTCGAATGCCAAGTCAATGAAATGCAGTTCGAGCAACTGGAACGCACGCTGCTGGCTGAGATCGATGAGAAGGAAGACAACCTGCGCTTCTATCGCATCACCGAACCGGTGGAAGTTCGGGTCAAACAGTTCGGCGCGTTCCGCTCTATCGATTTCGAAGGCCCTCTGCTGATATGACGCGCGAACCCCAAGCAACGATGAAAAGCCCAAGGTTTCGCGCGGGCGGAAACCCATTGTTCTTTAACAATTCGAACAAGCATGAAGCGTGTGCATCGGCGGTTGTACTTGCTGTCGGCAGCCGGTTCGCGCAAGCTCGCCCCGCACTGCTTTCAATACAACAAGTTGCGAAAGTGGAGCATCGCCCGGCCGAAAGGCCGGGCGCGGATTGAAACGTCCCGAATCCGCTCGCCAAAACCGCCGCCGCATCTGGCATCGCCCGGCCGAAAGGCCGGGCGCGGATTGAAACCGGCTGCTCGATGCAGCAAACCCGGTGAACGTGAGGCATCGCCCGGCCGAAAGGCCGGGCGCGGATTGAAACATGCTGGATACGGCGGTGGTCTCGACGCCTTTTGTGCATCGCCCGGCCGAAAGGCCGGGCGCGGATTGAAACTCTTTGGCGGCCTTGGCCTTGGCGTGCTGCTTGGCCGCATCGCCCGGCCGAAAGGCCGGGCGCGGATTGAAACCGCTATCCTGAACCCGTAAGGCCGCACCGCCAGCCGCATCGCCCGGCCGAAAGGCCGGGCGCGGATTGAAACGGTCAGCTTGGGCTTTTGGCGCTGCCAAATCAGAGCATCGCCCGGCCGAAAGGCCGGGCGCGGATTGAAACAGTGAAATCCGCTCGAAGACCATCCAAGGCCAGCGCATCGCCCGGCCGAAAGGCCGGGCGCGGATTGAAACCAGGCGTTTGAATCCGCCTGGCCCAACGTCGACGGCATCGCCCGGCCGAAAGGCCGGGCGCGGATTGAAACCGATATTCTATTGCCGGATAAGGGGACTATTGGCGGCATCGCCCGGCCGAAAGGCCGGGCGCGGATTGAAACAAGACCCACATTTATAACACCTGGCGCATCAACTTGGCATCGCCCGGCCGAAAGGCCGGGCGCGGATTGAAACCCCATGCCTCCCATTTACCCACGTCGAATCCTGGGGCATCGCCCGGCCGAAAGGCCGGGCGCGGATTGAAACGACATAGTCGCACCCCCTTTTTGATGTTCGTCGGAGCATCGCCCGGCCGAAAGGCCGGGCGCGGATTGAAACCCATGATCAAGATCGAAGTGAAGAGCACCGAAGTGCATCGCCCGGCCGAAAGGCCGGGCGCGGATTGAAACGGATCGTTATCTGGCTCTGAACACCCGCGACTACAAGCATCGCCCGGCCGAAAGGCCGGGCGCGGATTGAAACGAAGCGGCAAAGGTGGCATGGTCCGAGTCAGCGAGCATCGCCCGGCCGAAAGGCCGGGCGCGGATTGAAACCCGACGCCTTCGCCCTGGTAGCCTCAACCTTTGCGCATCGCCCGGCCGAAAGGCCGGGCGCGGATTGAAACTCGATGGTCGCGCCACGGCCAGCCTCGGCCGCATGCATCGCCCGGCCGAAAGGCCGGGCGCGGATTGAAACTATCTGTCCAAGGCGGCGGAAAGCGACGCCAACCAGCATCGCCCGGCCGAAAGGCCGGGCGCGGATTGAAACCAGCCAGCGCCGGCAGAAAGCAGGCCATCCTGGCGCATCGCCCGGCCGAAAGGCCGGGCGCGGATTGAAACGCAGAGGCCGACTTGTTCAGCATCCACTATGTCCGCATCGCCCGGCCGAAAGGCCGGGCGCGGATTGAAACTTTCTTCTGTCGGTTCTCGTTCCTCTGCGCTCAACGCATCGCCCGGCCGAAAGGCCGGGCGCGGATTGAAACCGATTCAAGCACGAAGACGGGCAGGGCTTCGTCGGCATCGCCCGGCCGAAAGGCCGGGCGCGGATTGAAACCATACCACGAAAGCCGCCAGGGCCAGCGCGGCATAAAGCATCGCCCGGCCGAAAGGCCGGGCGCGGATTGAAACGACGAATTCGAGGTCTACAGCGCCAGCGCTCAAAGCATCGCCCGGCCGAAAGGCCGGGCGCGGATTGAAACGCCAAAGCGCTTGGCTCGGGCGGCTCACCGGCCTGGCATCGCCCGGCCGAAAGGCCGGGCGCGGATTGAAACCAGTTCGACGACGACAACGAAACCCGCAAGCTCGGCGCATCGCCCGGCCGAAAGGCCGGGCGCGGATTGAAACGCTTTTCCGGCGTAGAAATCCGCCAGCAGCGCCATGCATCGCCCGGCCGAAAGGCCGGGCGCGGATTGAAACGTCGAGTGCCGCGGGGATGTTTTCCGGTTTTTCGAGCATCGCCCGGCCGAAAGGCCGGGCGCGGATTGAAACAACAAACCACTCCCGCACGCTGCGGAAGTCGGCACGGCATCGCCCGGCCGAAAGGCCGGGCGCGGATTGAAACGGGAAAATACCGGCTGTAGTCCAAGGGCCATCTTGCATCGCCCGGCCGAAAGGCCGGGCGCGGATTGAAACAAGCGCTTGCTTTTTCGGTAGTGGGTGAATTACGGCATCGCCCGGCCGAAAGGCCGGGCGCGGATTGAAACGGCAATAATCAGCCGGCCGCGCCCGCACAAGACCCGGCATCGCCCGGCCGAAAGGCCGGGCGCGGATTGAAACGAGATCAACAACCAGCAGAAAGTGCTGGCCGGCGCAGCATCGCCCGGCCGAAAGGCCGGGCGCGGATTGAAACAAGACGATCACCAGCGTTACCTTCAATGCCAACGTCGCATCGCCCGGCCGAAAGGCCGGGCGCGGATTGAAACTGTAAGGCGATATCGTCGGGATCGGGTTCGCTATCGCATCGCCCGGCCGAAAGGCCGGGCGCGGATTGAAACGTTTATCCCGGCATCGAACTCGCCAGCCTAGGCGCTGCATCGCCCGGCCGAAAGGCCGGGCGCGGATTGAAACCGCAAAGCAGCAGCGGATCGGGCGCAATACATATGCATCGCCCGGCCGAAAGGCCGGGCGCGGATTGAAACATCAACTGCCGCCCCGATCCCGTGTCGGTAATCAAGCATCGCCCGGCCGAAAGGCCGGGCGCGGATTGAAACCCCAGTGTGCGAACCACTCGCACCAGAATACCAGGCATCGCCCGGCCGAAAGGCCGGGCGCGGATTGAAACGCGTAGGACTCGCGCCAAGTGTTCGAGCGTTCATCGCATCGCCCGGCCGAAAGGCCGGGCGCGGATTGAAACGATGACAAGTTCATGGGCGCAAGCATGGCCCCGGCGCATCGCCCGGCCGAAAGGCCGGGCGCGGATTGAAACCACTTGATGCCGGGCAGAGAGGGAAAGACGGCATGCATCGCCCGGCCGAAAGGCCGGGCGCGGATTGAAACAATACTGATGATGTGTCTGCCAGACTGGTTGCCGGGCATCGCCCGGCCGAAAGGCCGGGCGCGGATTGAAACGGGTTTATATCGCTGGGCGCTTGGCAACTCGAAAAGCATCGCCCGGCCGAAAGGCCGGGCGCGGATTGAAACAATCGCCAGGCGGCGCTGTCGATGTCCGAAGCTGTGCATCGCCCGGCCGAAAGGCCGGGCGCGGATTGAAACGAGGCGACGTATTCGCGTAGCGCCCGAATCGTTTGCATCGCCCGGCCGAAAGGCCGGGCGCGGATTGAAGCTGCGTACACGCGTAAACCCACGGGTCGCGCTCCAGGCATCGCCTGGCCTGCGTGGGCTTGCACCAAATAGGTTGCGCGGCGCATGAAGGCGCACCAAGGCAAATCTGTCTTGCACAGAAAAATCTGCATGTAGACGGTAAATCAACGGCTTGAGTGATTTTCGAAATTGGCAGGCTTATTGCTAGCTTCAGTGAACCTTCACTACTCTGGAGTACCGCATGAGCACGACTCTCAAGCCCAGTCTTGGCCCTCTGCATCTTTGGGGCATCGCCGTCGGTCTGGTGATTTCCGGTGAATATTTCGGTTGGAGTTACGGTTGGGGGGCGGCCGGTACGTTGGGTTTTCTGGTCACGACGATTCTGGTGGCGACCATGTATGCCGCTTTCATTTTCAGCTACACCGAGCTGACCGCCGCCATCCCTCATGCCGGCGGGCCATTTGCCTACAGCCGGCGCGCGTTCGGGCCCACCGGCGGGCTGCTGGCCGGGCTGGCGACGTTGATCGAGTTCGTGTTCGCGCCGCCGGCCATCGCGCTGGCCATCGGCGCCTATCTCAATGTCCAGTTTCCGGCGCTTGATCCGAAGACCGCGGCGGTGGGGGCTTACATCGTGTTCATGGGCCTCAACATTCTCGGCGTGCGCATCGCGGCGACCTTCGAACTGGTCGTCACGGTGCTGGCGGTGATCGAGTTGCTGGTGTTCATGGGCGTGGTGACGCCCGGTTTCAGCTTCGCCAATTTCGCCCTCAACGGCTGGGCCGGTTCGGACCGGTTCAGCGGCGCGGCAGTGGCCGGCATCTTCGCGGCGATCCCGTTCGCGATCTGGTTTTTCCTCGCCATCGAGGGCGTGGCGATGGCCGCCGAGGAGGCGAAAGACCCGAAGCGCACGATTCCGGTCGCCTACATCACCGGCATCATGACGTTGCTGGTGCTGGCTTTCGGCGTGATGATCTTCGCCGGCGGCGTGGGTGACTGGAAGGCGCTGTCCAATATCAACGATCCGCTGCCGCAGGCGATGAAGACGGTGGTGGGCGAGAGTTCCGGCTGGCTGCACATGCTGGTGTGGATCGGCTTGTTCGGCCTGGTGGCCAGCTTCCACGGCATCATCCTGGGCTATTCGCGCCAGTTCTTCGCGTTGGCCCGCGCCGGCTACCTGCCGCCCATGCTGGCCAAGCTGCATCCGCGCTTCCATACCCCGCACCGGGCGATCATTGCCGGCGGCCTGGTCGGCATCGCCGCGATCTACAGCGACGGTCTGGTCAACCTGCAAGGCATGAGCCTGACCGCCGCGATGATCACCATGGCGGTGTTCGGCGCCATCGTGATGTACATCATGAGCATGCTGAGCCTGTTCAAATTGCGCAAAACCGAGCCGCTGCTGGAGCGGCCGTTCCTGGCGCCGGGCTATCCGCTGGTGCCGGGGATTGCGCTGTTCCTGGCGCTGGTTTGCCTGGTCGCTATGGCCTGGTTCAACCCGGTCATCGGCGCGGTGTTCGTCGGGTTCATGGCGGTCGGCTATGGCTACTTCCGGTTGACCGTGCAACAGCGCGCCAATGCTCCGGCCGACGCGCTGCTGGAAGCGGTTTGAGCGGGTTTCGGCGTAAGTCGGGCCGGTTCTGTCATGGCTTTTCGCTGCAATGTCGGTGTGCGCGGCTATGTCTTCGCCGATCTGCGCGAGGTCATGGCCAAGGCCAGTCCGGCCCGTTCCGGCGATACCCTGGCCGGGCTGGGCGCGGCCAGCTACGAGGAGCGCATGGCGGCGCGCATGGTGCTTGCCGAGCTGCCGCTAAAGACCTTTCTCGATCAGGCGTTGATTCCTTATGAGGCGGACGAAGTCACCCGCCTGATCGTCGACCGGCACGACGCCGCCGCTTTCGCTCCGATCAGCCATCTGAGCGTTGGCGATTTCCGCGACTGGCTGCTGCTGGACAGCACCGACAGCATTGTTCTGGCCGCGCTGGCGCCCGGCGTGACGCCGGAAATGGCGGCGGCGGTGAGCAAGTTGATGCGCAATCAGGATCTGATTCTGGTGGCGCGCAAATGCCGGGTGATCACCCGCTTCCGCAACACTATCGGCTTGCCCGGCCATCTTTCCGTGCGCCTGCAACCGAACCATCCGACCGACGATTTGCGCGGCATTGCCGCCAGCCTGCTCGACGGGCTGTTTTACGGCGCCGGCGACGCGGTGATCGGCATCAACCCGGCCAGCGATTCGCTCAGCGCGATGACGGATTTGTGGCACATGCTGGACGAGGTGCGCACGCGCTTCGACATTCCGACGCAGAGCTGTGTGCTGACCCACGTCACCACGCAGATTCAGGCCATCGAGCGGGGCGCGCCGGTCGATCTGGTGTTCCAGTCCATCGCCGGCACCGAAAAGACCAACGCCAGCTTCGGCGTTTCCCTCGCGTTGCTGCGCGAGGGGCGCGAGGCGGCGTTGTCGTTGAAGCGCGGCAACCTGGGCGACAACGTGATGTATTTCGAGACCGGCCAGGGCAGCGCGCTCTCGGCCGGCGGCCACCACGGCGTCGATCAGCAGACCTGCGAGGCGCGCGCCTACGCGGTGGCGCGCGAATTCAAGCCGCTGCTGACCAATACCGTGGTCGGCTTCATCGGCCCGGAATACCTGTACGACGGCAAACAGATCATCCGCGCCGGCCTGGAGGACCATTTCTGCGGCAAGTTGCTGGGCGTGCCGATGGGTTGCGACGTCTGCTATACCAACCACGCCGAGGCCGACCAGGACGATATGGACACTCTGATGACCCTGCTCGCCAATGCCGGGCTGACCTTCATCATGGGCATTCCGGGCGCGGACGACATCATGCTCAACTACCAGAGCACCTCGTTTCACGACGCACTTTATCTGCGCAGCCTGCTCGGCCTGAAACGGGCGCCGGAATTCGACGCCTGGCTGGCGCGCATGGGCATCGCCGACGACCGGGGCCATCTGCTCGACGTCGGCCGAGATCACCGTTTGCTGCGCCAACTGCCGAATCTGGAGGCGACTTGAGCGACGCGGCGGCGATCGACGAGTCGGCTATCGACGAATCGCCGACCTTGCCGGCGAGCGCTTCCCTGGTGCAGCCGAATCCCTGGGAAAACCTGCGCCGCCATACCGCCGCGCGCATCGCGCTGGGCCGGGTCGGTTCCAGCCTGCCCACCGCCGAGGTGCTGCGCCTGGGTCTGGCTCACGCGCAGGCGCGCGACGCGGTGCACGATCCGCTCGATTTCGCGGCGCTCCGAAGCGAGCTGGAGGCCGACGGCTGGAAGCCGCGTCAGGTGCGCAGCCAGGCGCCGAACCGGTCAGCTTATTTATTGCGTCCCGATCTAGGCCGCCGCCTGAATGCGGCTGACCTTGAGTTATTGCCGCCCCAGCCGGCGGCGGGCGATGTGGCTACCGATGTGGCTACCGATGTGGCAACCGAGCTGGCCATCGTCGTCGCCGATGGACTTTCCTCCGCCGCCGTTCGCCAGCATGCGCGGCCGCTGCTCGCCGCGCTGCGGGCCAGCTTCGACACCGATTGGGCCAATACCCCGGTGGTGCTGGTCGAACAGGGGCGCGTCGCCATCGGCGATGAAATCGGCGCGCGGCTGGGCGCTCGCCTGGTGGCGGTGCTCATCGGCGAGCGGCCGGGCTTGAGTTCGCCCGCCAGCCTGGGCATCTATTTGACCTACGCGCCGCGCCCCGGCCGCATGGACAGCGAACGCAACTGCATTTCCAACGTCCGTCCCGAAGGTCTGGCTTATGCCCAGGCCGCCCACAAGCTGGCCTATCTGTGCCGCGCCGCGCTGCGCCGGCAACTGACCGGCGTCGACCTGAAGGACGATAGCCCGTTGCTGGCGCCCCCGTTGGGGTCGGGGTAGTTACTCGGTGCCGGGTTTCAGCCGCTGGGCGAACTTTGCCCGGAGCTTGTCCAGCTTGGGCGCGACCACGAACATGCAGTAGGGTTGGTTCGGGTTCTGCTCGAAATAGCGTTGGTGGTAGTCCTCGGCGGGCCAGAACGTGGGCGCTTCAGTGATCTCGGTGACGATGGGCGCGTTGAAAACGTGTTCCGCTTCGAGTTGCGCGATCAGTGCTTCGGCTTCGGTTTTTTGCGTCGGGCTGTGCCAGAAGATGGCGGAGCGGTATTGCGTGCCGACATCGTTGCCCTGGCGATTGAGCGTGGTGGGGTCGTGCAGCGTGAAGAAGATTTCCAGCAGTTCGCGGTAGCCGATCCGGTCGGCGTCGAACTGAATTTGAACGACTTCGGCGTGGCCACTGGCGCCGGTGCAGATTTGTTTGTAGGTCGGGTTTTTAGATTGGCCGCCCATGTAGCCGGAGACGGCGGCCTGAACGCCTTCGAGGCGGTTGTATGCGCTTTCGAGGCACCAGAAACAGCCGCCGGCGAGGGTGGCGAGTTGATTATTCATGCGAGTCTCCTTGAACGGGTTAGTTTGAGCGCATGGACTCAGGTTCCGGCTTCAATTGCCGATAGGGTCTTATTATCATTTCCAATGTGTCGATATCGTTTATGAACCGGGGTGAACAGCGTATTGCGATCGATCGGGTCAGGGTGGGGATGTTCATCCGCATGGATACCTGGATGGATCATCCGTTTCTTTTCAGCAGCTTCAAGATTCGCAACGAAACGCAGCTTAAGGCATTGCGCTCCCTCGGGTTGAGCGAGGTGTTTTATGTGCCGGAGAAGAGCGATGTCGCGCCGCTGCCGTTGCCCAAGACGGCCGCGCCGGTTGCCGCCGCGCCGACTGCGGTCGATCCCGAGATCGCGGCGATGTGGGAGGAGAAGCGGGAGCGGCGCGAGAAGATCAGCCAGCAGCGCGAGGCTTACGGGCGCTGCGAGAAGCAGTTCGTCGGCAGTATTTCCTCGGTGAAAAATCTGTTGCGCAATTTGTTTTCGCGACCGCATGAGTCGTTGGAGCAGGCCAATACGCTGATTGTGAAAATGGTCGATTCGCTGTTGGCCGAGAAGGATGTATTGCTGCATCTGATGAATGCCAAGAATGGCGACGAGGGTGCGTATTACCACGCTCTCAACGTCACCATGCTGGCCTTGATGCTGGGTCGCGAGGCCGGTTTGAACTCGGATGAGATGTGCGCTCTGGGCTTGGGGACGCTGCTGCACGACATGGGCAAGGAGCGGGTGCCGAGCCAGGTTTTGCTGAAAAAGACGCCATGGACCAACGCGGAACGGAATTTCTACCAGCAGCATGTGGTGTACGGCGTGGAGTTGGCGGAAAAGCTGCCGAACCTGCCGGTCGGGGCCATGGAGGTGATCGCGCTGCATCATGAAATGCTCGACGGCAGCGGTTTTCCAGGCGGTTTCAGCGCGAACCGGATCGGCAAACTGGCGCGCATCGCGGCGATTGCCAACGCGTATGACAATGCCTGCAATCGGATCAATCAAGCCGATTCGTTAACCCCCTCGCTGGCTTTGTCGGTGATGTTCAAACGGGATCAGGCCAAGTACGACCCGGATTTGATGCGCTATTTCATACGCTGCCTCGGGGTTTATCCGCCCGGCAGCATCGTGCGCCTGAACAACGAGGCGATTGCACTGGTCGTGAATGTGAACCCGGGCAAACTGCTGCAGCCGATGCTGCTGCTGTACGACCCCAGGGTGCCGAAGGAAGAAGCCTTGCTGCTGAATCTGGCCGATGAGCCGGATTTGACCGTGGCCGGCACGTTGCGGCCGGCTGAGTTGCCGAAGCTGGTTTTCGATTACCTGAGCCCGCGCAGCCGGATCAGTTACTTCAGCGAGTCGACCGCGCCGGCGCGAAAAACTGGCGTTTAGCTTAGTGCTGCGCGGCCCGGTTGCGCATGTGGTCGGCAACTTTCATGAAGGCTTGATACAACTCGCCGCGCAGCTTTTCGTCGCTGACCGTTTCATCCAGCGCCAGGCGCATGCAGTGCATCCACTGATCGCGCTCCGAGTCGCCGATGGCGAACGGCAGATGCCGCTGGCGCAACATGGGATGGCCGTGTTTGTCGGTGTAGAGCGGCGGGCCGCCCATCCAGCCGGACAGGAAGTCGAACAGTTTCCGGCGCGAGCCGGACAAGTCTTCCGCGTGCAGTTTGCGAATGCCATAGGTTTCCGGCAGTGCGTCCATGTGGTCGTAAAAGCGGTCGACCAGTTGCTGAATCGCGGCTTCACCGCCGATGCGTTGGTAATGGGTCTGGATGGTCATGACGTTGTTGGGGTGGGTTTCGATACGTTGCGGTGCGCGGTAGCGCAGGATACCTTGCTCGATGCTGTCGACGATACAGATCGGCTCGTCCGTCGCGACAGCCATCGCGTGCCGCATTGCGGGCGGCCTAGATGCTTTTTCCCGATGCGGAGCCATAATCAAAATCCTGACTCCTTTCCTTCGGCATCGCCTCCATGCTCGCGACCCCTCAATCCGGTGCGCCACATATCGCCACGCTGCTCGTGGTGGACGATACGCCGGAGAACCTGGTGGTGTTGGCCGAGTTGTTGACGCCTTCGTATCGGGTGCTGGTGGCCAATACCGGACCGCGCGCGCTGTATCTGGCGCAGTCGGAGCCTCAGCCCGATCTGATCCTGCTCGATGTGATGATGCCGGACATGGACGGTTACGCCGTCCTTCGGCGTCTGCGGGAAAATCCCGCCACCGCCGATGTGCCGGTCATCTTCGTCACCGCGATGACCGCCATGGAAGACGAGCAGTTCGGCTTCGATCTCGGTGCTGTCGACTACATCACCAAGCCGGTGCGTCCATCCATCGTGCTGGCGCGCGTCAAGGCGCAACTGGAACTGAAAGAGGCGCGCGACTGGCTGCGCAACAAGAACGAGGTACTGGAAGCCGAGGTGGCGGCGCGGCTGAACGAAATCCTGCTGATCCAGGATGTCAGCATCCACGCACTGGCCCGACTGGCGGAAACGCGCGACCCGGAAACCGGCAACCATATTCACCGCACACAATCCTATGTGCGGGCGCTGGCGCTGCATTTGCGCACGCATCCGGGTTATTCCGCGCTGCTTAGCCCCGAATACATCGACCAGTTGGCCAAATCCGCGCCGCTGCACGATATCGGCAAGGTTGGCATCCCCGATCACATCCTGCTCAAGCCGGGCAAGCTCACGGCGGAGGAGTGGGCGATCATGAAGACGCATGCCCGCCTGGGTTCGGAGGCGATCGAGCAGGCCGAGCGCGATGCGGTCAAACCGGTGGGCTTCCTCGCCATTGCGAAGGAAATCGCGCACTGGCATCACGAAAAATGGGACGGCAGCGGCTATCCGGACGGTCTCGCCGGCGAAGCCATCCCGATTCCGGCGCGTTTGATGGCGCTGGCCGATGTGTTCGACGCGCTCATTTCGCGCCGCATCTACAAGCCGCCGATGCCCTATGAACAGGCGCGCGAAATCATCGTGGCCGATCGCGGCCGCCATTTCGACCCCGCTGTCGTCGATGCCTTCCTGGTGGTTTTCGATGAATTCGTCGATATCGCCCAGCGCTACAGCGACGCAGGGGCGGCGTAGAACGCAATGAGTCCGCAAGAGACCAGTGAGATGCCACGGCAACTGGAAGCGGAGCGCATCCGCCTGCGTACCTTGGTCGACAGCATTCCCGATCTGATCTGGCTGAAAGACGCCGATGGCGTCTACCTTGCCTGCAATCCCATGTTCGAGCGCTTTTTTGGCGCCAAGGAAGCCGACATCGTCGGCAAGACCGATTACGACTTCGTCGAGCGGGAACTGGCGGACCGCTTTCGCGAACATGACCGCAATGCGATGCTGGCCGGTGGTCCCAGCGTTAACGAGGAATGGGTCACTTTCGCCGACGACGGCCATCGGGCGCTGCTGGAAACCATCAAGACGCCGATGCGGGACAACGAAGGGCGGCTCATCGGCGTGCTCGGCATCGCCCGCGACATCACGGCCAATCACCAGTACCAGGAACAACTCGCCACCCAGGTCGAGGAATTGCGTCGCTGGCAGGATGCCACCCTGGGGCGCGAGATGCGCATCCTGGAACTCAAGCGTGAGGTGAATGCCCTGTTGGCCCAGCTTGGCCAGCCGCCGAGCTACAAGAGCGCGGAAACACAGGGGTAGAACAAAATCAAAGCCTGGGGAGACTTGTCATGAATCCATTTGTTTACCTGGCCCGTTGGCTGTTGCCCGCCGCTTTTCTGCTTGGCGGTTGTGGCGACGGCGAACGCCAGGCGGCTTACCAGCCGGAGTTCGGCCAGCAGCCGGCAAGCGCGTCGGCGCGCAAGGAATATCGCTTCGCCGTGCATCCGCTGCACAACCCGGAACGTCTGTTCGCGGCCTACGGTCCCATCGTCGACCGCCTCAACGCGGGCATACCGGAAGCCCGCTTCAGCCTGGAAGCCTCGCGCAACTACGAGGAATTCGACAAGAAACTTTATTCCCGCCAGTTCGATCTGGCGTTGCCCAATCCTTACCAGACCGTCAATGCCCTGCGCCACGGTTACCATGTGTTCGGCAAGATGGGGGATGACGAGAAGTTTCGCGGCATCCTGCTGGTGCGCCGCGACAGCCCGATCCGCGAAGTCGCCGACCTGAAAGGCAAGGTGGTGAGCTTTCCCGCCCAGACCGCGCTGGCCGCCACCATGTTGCCGCAGCACTTTCTGCAGGAGCAGGGTCTGCCGCTCAACGCCTACAAGGCGCGTTATGTCGGCTCGCAGGAGTCGTCGATCATGAACGTCTACCTGGGCGATGCTGTCGCCGCCGCGACCTGGCCGCCGCCCTGGATTGCCTTTCAGCATGACCATCCGGAACAGGCCGCGCAGCTGATGCTGAAGTGGAGCACGGCAACCCTGCCCAACAATGGTCTGGTCGCGCGCGACGATTTCCCGCCAGCGTTGCTGGACAAGGTCGCCGCCATTCTGTTTTCCTTGCATGAAAGCGACGCCGGTCGCGCCATGCTGGCGCGCTTGCCGCTGTCTCGCTTCGAGCCTGCGAACGCGGCGACTTACCAGCAGGTACGCGCTTTCGTCGCGCATTTCAGCCAGACCGTGCGGGCATTGCCGGAACAACCATGAGCAAGCTGATGCGCCTACTGCGAGAACTTTCCATTCGCTCTCAACTGACGTTCGGCATCGTGCTGCTGCTGACCCTGCTGATGAGCCTGTTGGTGGCTTATCAGGTTTTCCGGCAAGGCGAGTTTCTCGAGCACAACAGTCAGGGTCAGGCCCGCGGCCTGGCCAATACACTGGCGGTGAGCAGCACGTCCTGGGTGATGGCCAACGATGTGGCGGGGTTGGAGGAAGTGGTCCGTTCGGTGGCGCGCGAACCCGATGTTCGCTACGCCATGTTGCTCAGCCCGGACGGCCGGGTCCTGGCGCACAGTGAGCCGGCCCGGGTCGGCCTGTACCTGACCGATGCGCGCAGCCTTTTGTTGTCGGGCGCGCCGGCGCGGACGACGATACTGGTCAGCGACCATAGGGTGATCGATCTTGCCGCGCCGGTATTGGCCGGCGGCCGGCTGCTCGGCTGGGCGCGAGTCGGCCTGGGACGCGAAGCGGTGGCCAGCAACCTGCAGCGCATTCGCCGTGACGGCCTGCTGTTCACGTTCGCCGGCATCGGGCTGGGCGCCTTGTTCGCCATCGCGATCGCGCAGGGTCTGACGCGCGGCCTGCGCCGTCTCGTTCAAGGCGTCGGCCGGGTGGCGGCGGGCGAGCGCGGTTTTCAGCTCAGCTTCAGGCGCAAGGATGAAATCGGCCGCCTGGGCGACGACTTCAACCGCATGCTGGCGGTACTGGAAAAGAATGAAATCGAACGTGAAGCCGCCGAAATGAAGGCGCGCGGCGCCCAGGTGGAAATGGCCGCGCTGCTGACGCGCGCCGACGATTCGCGCTTGGCTTTGCTCAGCATGCTGGAAGACCAGAGAGCGGCGGAAGCCGCGCTACGCGTTTCCGAGGCGCGTCTGACCGATGCCCAGCGCGTCGCCCATATCGGCAGTTGGGAACTCGATCTGGTCAGCAATAGCCTGTGGTGGTCGGATGAAATCTTCCGCATCTTCGAGATCGATCCGGAACCCTCCGGCGCCTCCTACGCGGCATTTCTCGAGGCCATCCACCCGGAAGATCGCGAGCGGGTCAACCAGGCCTATCGGGATTCCGTCGCCAACAAGACGCCTTATGACCTCGTGCATCGTCTGCTGCTGTCGGGCGGGCGCATCAAATATGTGCATGAACGCTGCGAAACGCATTACGCTGCCGACGCCAGCCCGCTGCGTTCGCTCGGCACGGTGCAGGACGTGAGCGAGCGGGTGCTGGCCGAGGCGCAATTGCGCAAGCTCTCGCTGGCGGTGGAGCAGAGTCCCAACAGCATCGTCATCACCGACCTCGACGCGCGTATCGAATACGTCAACCAGGCTTTTGTCGAAACTACCGGCTACAGCCGCGATGAGATCATCGGTCAGAACCCGCGCATCCTGCATTCAGAGCAGACCTCGCGTACGACCTACGGCGCGCTTTGGGACAACCTGAGCAAAGGCGAAGCCTGGCAGGGCGAGTTCATCAACCGGCGCAAGAACGGCGAGATCTATTACGAGATGGCGACGATCGTGCCGATCCGCCAGCCCGAGGGGCGCATCACCCATTACCTGGCGGTGAAGGAGGACATCAGCGAGAAGAAACGCACCGGCGAAGAACTGGAACGCTACCGCCACCACCTGGAAGAACTGGTCGATGAGCGTACCCATCAACTGGTCATGGCCAAGCTGGAAGCCGAAACCGCGAACCAGGCCAAGAGCGCCTTCCTGGCCAACATGAGCCATGAAATCCGCACGCCGATGAACGCCATCGTCGGCCTGACCCATCTGTTGCAGGGCAGCGTTCTGAACGATGACCAGCGCGACAAGTTGCGCAAGATCGTCGATTCGGCCCATCACCTGCTCGCCGTGATCAACGATGTCCTCGACATTTCCAAGATCGAGGCCGGCAAGTTCAGCCTGGAGAGCATCGATTTCGATCTTGACCTTCTGCTGGGCAATGTCGCCAATCTGGTGCTGGACAAGGCGCGCGACAAGAATCTGGAGCTGGTGGTCGACATTGCGCCGAAGCTGCCGCGCTGGCTGCGCGGCGATCCCACCCGGTTGACTCAGGCGCTGCTCAACTTTGCCGGCAATGCCATCAAGTTCACCGAAGCGGGCGCCATCACGTTGCGCGCCGCGCTGGTCGAGGCGGGCGCCAACGATCTGTTGCTGCGCTTCGAAGTGCGCGATACGGGCATCGGCATCCCCGAGGAAGCCCAGTCGCGTCTGTTCCAGACCTTTGAACAGGTGGATGGCTCCACCACCCGTCGCTATGGCGGCACCGGCCTGGGCCTGGCCATCACCCGGCGTCTGGCCGAGATGATGCATGGCGCGGTCGGCGTCGAAAGCCAGCCGGGGCAGGGCAGCCTGTTCTGGTTCACGGCGCGCCTGGAGCGTTCCGCGCTGGCGGACGCGCCCGCGCCGCGCGCGCAACTGGAAGGGCGACGCGTATTGCTGGCCGACGATGCGCCCGAGGCGCGCGAGGTGCTGGCCGAAATGTCGCGGGCGCTGGGCATGCGGGTCGATGTCGTCGAATCGGGCGAGGCGGCGCTGGAGCGCGTCGTGCTGGCCGACCAGGCCGGCGAACCTTACGAACTGGTGGTGCTGGACTGGCGCATGCCCGGGCTGGATGGCATGGAAACCGCGCGTCGCTTGCAGGCGATGCCGCTGTCCCGCACGCCGGAGCGTTTGCTGGTGACCGCCTACGACGAGCCGGAACTGCGCGCGGCCGCGCGCGCGGCCGGTTTCCATGCGGTGCTGATCAAGCCGGTGACGCCCTCGATGTATTACGACAACCTGGTTCCGCTGTTCGACGCCGGCGCCAAGCCGACCGCCACCCGCGCCGCGCCGGCCGGTTTCCGCCTCGCCGCCGACTACGGCGGCGCCCGTCTGCTGCTGTGCGAGGACAACCCGATCAACCAAGAAGTCGCCCTGGCATTGCTGCGCGAAATCGGGCTCGACGCCGATCTGGCGGAAAACGGTCTGGTCGGGCTGGAGAAGGTCAGACTGGCCGCCGAGCCATACGACCTTATCCTGATGGACATGCAGATGCCGGTGATGGACGGCCTCGAAGCTACCCGCGCGATTCGCGCCCTGCCCGGGCGGGGGAAGGTGCCGATCCTGGCGATGACCGCCAATGTCTTCAGCGAAGACCGCCAGCGTTGTCTGGAGGCCGGCATGAATGACCATATCGCCAAGCCGGTGGATCCGGGCGCCTTGTTCGCGGCCTTGACCAAATGGCTGCCGCGGCTTGCTCCCGGTATGCGCGCCGCGCCTTTCGCCGCAGTTTCCGAAGCTTCGCCCGGCGCGGATATCATCGCGAATCTTGCCGCAATCGAGGGCCTGGATGCCAGGGCCGGCCTGCGCATGACGCGCGGCAATCCGGAAAAATATGCCGCTTTGTTGCGCCTGTTCATCGAACATCATGAGCCGGATATGGCGCGCCTGCGCGACTGCCTGGCCAGCGGCGATGGCGAACAGGCCAAGCGCTTGGCGCACTCGATCAAGGGCGCGGCTGGAACCATCGGCGCCAACCTGCTACAGGGACTGGCCGAAGATCTCGATGCGGCTTTGAAGGGAGCTCGCTCGCGGCGCGAAATCGATGCGCGCATCGAGGTCTTCGCACGGGCGCAACAGGCGTTCAGCCTCGCCGTGCGCGGCGTTCTCGCGGCGGCGGAGCGCGCGGGCGGCGCGAGCGATACGCCGATAGCTCCGGCCATGCTGCGCGATCGTCTGGAGCGTCTTGCCGTCTTGCTGGCGCAGGGCGACGCCCAGGCCATCGCGCTGATGCGCGAAGTCGCGCCCGGACTGCGTGCCGCGCTGGGGAGCGTGGCGGAGCAACTGCAACATCAGATTGAAGTGTTCGATTTCGAATTGGCGCTGGAAACACTGCGTGTGGCGCGCGAAAACCTGCCGGACTGATCGCGCGCAGCGCCTGGCGTCGAGCCTGCCCGCCTTGCAAGGCGGGCATGCGTCCCAACATGGCGTGCAAGGGTTGACCGATTCCCCATGCCCTCCCTATCCTGCGTCCTCTATTTCAGGAGTTGCTTATGAATACCCCCACCCCCGACCTCGCCAAGACCATGCATTCCATCATCCAGCGCATCGCGACCGGGCCGGAGCTATCCAAGGACATTTCCATGGAAGAAGCCAAGCTCGGTATGCAGGCGATTCTGGAAAATGCGGTTGACCCGGTGCAGGCCGGTATTTTCTTCATCGCGCTGCGCATGAAGCGCGAGAGCAACGACGAGTTCAAGGGCATCCTGGATGCGATTCTGAACGCCACCCGGCGCGTTACCGCCGAAGTGGATGAAGTGGTCGATATCGCCGACCCTTACGACGGCTACAACCGTTGCCTGCCGGCCGCCCCGTTCCTGGCGCCGCTGCTGGCGGAACTGGGCGTGCCGGCGATATGCCACGGGCTGGAAGCCGTCGGCCCGAAATACGGCGTGACCGCGCGCCACGTCATCCGCGCCGCCGGCGTGAATGTCGATCTGTCGCCCGCTGAAGCCGCCGCCCGCCTGAGCGATCCCGCCATCGGCTGGAGCTATGTCGATCAGGCCCAGTTCTGCCCGGCGCTGCACGACATGATTCCGTTGCGCACCAAGATGATCAAACGCCAGGCCGTGACCACCATCGAAACCCAGGCCAAACCGATAACCGGGCGCAAGAAGACCCACCTGGTCACCGGCTACGTGCACAAACCCTATCCGCCGATCTACGCGATGTTGGCGCGCCATGCCGGTTTCGATTCGGCGCTGATCATCCGCGGCGTCGAGGGCGGCGTGATTCCCTCCTTGCGCCAGCCGGGCAAGGCGACGCGCTACGACAACCATGGCGAGGAATACGAAATCGATCTCGATCCGACCACGCTGGGGATCGAACAGACCGCTCGCGCCGTGCCGTTGCCGGACGATCTGCCGAAAACCGAGCGCGCCGATGAAGTCGCCATCGCGGTCGACATCGAAGCCACCGCCATTGCCGCCGCCAAGGCCGGCATGGCGGCGCTGCGCGGCGAGAAGGGCGCGACCTACGATTCTCTGTTGCTGACCGCCAGCCTGATCCTGCACCACGTCGGCAAAGCGGCCTCTTTCAAGGCGGCTGGCGAAATGGCGCGCGCGGCGCTCGATTCCGGCCGCGCCGCTGGACGGATCAAGTAATGGCCTGGACCGCCGTTGCTCAGGAAGGCGAACTCGGCGTCGGCCAGATGAAGCGCATCGCTCCGGCCGGCAAGCCGCTGCTGCTGGTCAATGCCGAGGGCGGTTATTACTGCGTCGATGAAATGTGCAGCCACGAGGACTATTCCCTGTGGTTCGGCTGTGTCAAAGGCCGTTCGATCAAATGCTCGCTGCATGGCAGCTACTTCGACCTGGCCAGCGGCAAGCCGCTCAACGAACCGGCCGACTGCCCGCTTTCCACCTATCCCGCCAAAATGGAAGCCGGCCAGGTCTGGGTGGATGCGGGGTAACGGAGTCATCGGCGCGCTACCGCGCGAATCGTTTCGCGGCGATCTTGTTATTTGACCGACTGGAGTCGGCCAGTTGCTGCCGTAGCGTGGGTGCTTCCTGAACCTGACAACATAACGACGGCACCGCGCCGGAAACTGACAGACGGGACCGTAGGCGCGCAAAGCGCGGCCCCGCACTTTCTCAATGCCTCGGCCAGCTCCAAATCGCCGGCATATCCCGCGCATGATGCAGCACGCGCGCAATCGTGATTCCGTCCGTATCCAGGAAATAGAACAGGATATAGGGCGTCGACGTCGGCCAACTGCGCAGGCCTGCCGCCAGTTCGTCGCGCGTCCGGCCCATTTTCGGCTGCATCAGCAGCGCGCGTGCCTCGGTGTCAATTCGGTCGAGGAGCCGATCCGCTGCGTCGATGCTGCCTTCGGCGATATACAGCCAAGCTTCCAGCAGATCGTTTTCCGCGCTGGCGGAATGTCGAATATTTCCCACGCTGCCGCTAAGTCGGCTGCCGCACTGCGAGAGCTGCCCGACCACGTTGCTTGATATCGTTCATGTCCAGCTCGCGCACATGCCCCGCAGCAATGTCGGCAACTCCCTGGGTGATGTCCGCTTTCAGACTGACCAGATTGGCCGCCTGCACACCTTGATATGCCTCGAACAGCCGCAAGGCTTCGCGGATGACCTCACTCGCGGAGCTGTAGAGGCCCGATTCCACATGCTGGCGCACGCGGTTTTCCATCTCGGGGGGTAAAGAGACGTTCAGGGACATGGCGTGCTCCGGGTATGTCAGGGTTTGACATAGTTTGCCACCAAACCGACTACATGTGCGCATCTGACGCCGTCACGCCAGTGCCGACTTTTCACGCTGCTCCGGCCAACAAGTTGGACGGCAGCGACAGTTGACGGCCAGCAGCGGAAATACGTTCAAACCGGGATAGCTGACACTGGAATGGCTGGTTCGCTCGGAAACCTGCCGCAAAGCCAATTCACACAACTCGGCCCG
>NCGJ01000008.1 GCA_002281555.1 Hydrogenophilales bacterium 28-61-23 | reverse complement strand
GACGGCGATGAACACGACGTTGTCGCGGCAGGCGGCTTCGATCTTGCGGCTGGAGACGATGCCGCGACTGTAGGCGAGCAGGATGATCTTGAGGAGAACAGCGGGGTCGTAGGCGGGCGCGCCTTCGGTGTCGTTCCTGTAGCGGGCGTGAAAGGGGGCGAGGTCGAGTTCGTGATCGATCAGGTAGCACAGGGCGTATTCGAAACTGCCGGGCTGTATCTGTTTGTCGAAGTCCACCGGCAATAACTTGAGGCCTTTGTGGATCGGTTTGAAACGCGGCATTCGAATCTCCTCCCCAGGAATTTCTGATGCGGAATTATTGCTGGGTGAGGCGAGTTTGGGGGTTTTTCTACAGCCTCAACGTAGAGCTAACCGGCGCTGCGCGGCTTTATCGCGCAGCGTCCAGCGACCGAAGGGAGCGAGGTTGAGCGCATTGTTATGCCCTTGAGCTGAGAAGCTCAGCAATTTCCTGCGCAATTTCTTCAATGGTGTGTGTTGCCGTGCTTCGTGCAACCTTGTCGGCTAGCGAGGGGCTGAAGTCCACAACCTGTTGCTTTGTAATGTTGTGCCAGATTGGAAGCAGCACTTGTTCTCCAGAGACTGTTCTTGTCACAATTCCGTCAAGCTCATAGTTCGTCCAGCCCTTTTTAATAAAAGATGGTGACAGAACGACTAGGCCTACTCTGCTATTGGCAAGACCCTTGTCAATTTTTTGTCTCAGGCTATCCCCTATTCTAAGCGTCATCTCGTCATACCAAACGTTGAGTCCTTGCTCTATCAGAGCGTTGGCTAACGGTCGAACAAAATCATCCTTATCTTCCGATGCATGAGAGATAAATACATCGTGGGTTTCCCCTCCAGACTCTGTTGGCGGTGGAATGTTTTCGCGGACAAGGCTTGGAATTTCTGACAAGGGGCGTTCTTGAATTTCGGGTAGAACACCAGGAAGAACCCGAACCGATGCTTTTGTACTTCCTTGTAGTCCTTGCATATCAACTACGACGTACCAGTGACCAGAGCTAGTGATTTGTAGCCGAATAGGTGAACGCTTCGCTAGTCCTCCGATATAGCGGTGACTTCTTCCATTCTTGTAATTAGAAAACTCGGAGCTTGTCATCAGGCGCACATTGGCACCGCTTGTTAACGTTACCTCTACGATCTCGCCGCTTTTTCTACTTCCCATGTCAAATTGAAGAAAGTTCAAAGTGCATCTCCTGTATTTGCATCTGGGGTGCCTTACCCCTTCCCCAACCCGAGATCGTCGAATACAGGCTATTTTGAGCGGTCGATTTTTTGTCATTTCAGTGGCTGTTTTTAAAAATCGGATTTTTCTACAGCCTCAACGTAAAAGTGAGGGGCTGCGCGCTTTTGCGCAGTCCCTCTCGACTGCCGGGTTATGCGTCGTGTTTACCAATTGAGTGATCAATCTTGTGCGCCATTGCAGACCCAACGGCACATGTCTTTGCAGTCTTGATGCGTTCCGATGCATCGACATACAACGTAGCAAATATTTTCGCATGAGAACATCTTCTCATCTGAAATAGAGCCTTTATTCTGTGCGGCGCTCATCGCCATTGCATTGACATCTTCGGGAAAATAATATGAGTCACTAGCTAGAGAGAAGACTGCTTTCTCATATGCAGAGCCAGTTTCCAGTAAACGCTGCAATTTCTTAACTAGGTTTTGCTTTCTAGACACAGCCGCAGCATCGACATTTATCATAGACCCCTCAAGCACAATGATCGCATCTCGTATGGACTGATCTACCATTAAAGCATCGTAGTGGAATTGTCTGGTCTCATAATCACCTGACGAAGGGGTTTTATGCTGCTCTTGCGCCCCCTCGGTGTATTTGAATGAATAGCCTTTGGCATCAGCAATTTTCTTAAAAGCTTCAATCCGTGCCTCTTTGTTTGTAACGTTGTCGCAAGCCATAAATATCCTCTAGATTTCAGATTGCGGACTGAACGCGCAGCCGCGACGCATAACGTTTCAGTTACACGTCAAAATTGACGTGTAAAACCGAACCCTACCCCGCATAATCCACCCGGTCAACATCTAAGTCTTTGTAATTTAAGCAACTATTACTTTAGACATAGGCATATCAGGTCATGGATTCCGTCACGCCCCCGCCGCCGCCCAAACTGCTCGACCAACTGCGCGAGCGCATTCGCTATCGTCATTACAGTCTGCGTACCGAGCAGGCTTATGTCCATTGGGTGAAGCGCTTCATTTTCTTTCACGACAAGAAACATCCGAAGGATATGGGCAAGCCGGAGGTCGAGGCTTTTCTTTCGTTTCTGGCCAATGAAGGGCGTGTCGCCATTTCTACGCATCGGCAGGCGCTTTCGGCTTTGCTGTTTCTTTATCGTGATGTGTTGGCGGTGGAATTGCCTTGGCTATCGGAAATGGGCCGGCCAAAGACGCCGAAGCGTTTGCCGGTTGTTTTGACGCAGACGGAGGTGCGCCGGGTGCTGGATCGCATCGACGATCAGACTTTTCAGTTGATGGCGCGTTTGTTGTACGGCACGGGGATGCGCTTGATGGAGTGCGTGCGGCTGCGGGTGAAGGATGTGGAATTCGAGCGGCGCGAGATTGTGGTGCGTGCCGGCAAGGGGAATAAGGATCGGGTGACGATGTTGCCGGAGTCGCTGGTTGATTCCTTGAAAGCGCATCTGGATCGGGTGCGGGAGGTTTGGCTGGCAGATCGGGCGGCGGGGCGGCCCAGTGTGGAGTTGCCGGACGCGCTGGATCGCAAGTATTCCAGCGCGGCGGCCGAGTGGGCCTGGTTCTGGATTTTTCCGGCCAGTGCGGAATCGACTGACCCGCGTTCCGGGGTTGTGCGGCGGCATCATGTTTATGAGCAAGGTTTGCAACGCGCGATCAAGCGGGCGGTGCAGGTGGCCGGGGTGGCTAAACCGGCTTCTACCCATACCCTGCGCCATTCGTTTGCCACGCATTTACTGCAATCCGGCTACGACATCCGCACCGTGCAAGAACTGCTCGGCCATTCCGATGTTTCGACGACGATGATTTACACCCATGTGCTGAACAAGGGCGGGCGCGGCGTGGTGAGTCCGCTGGATCGGTGAGAGATTCGACCGCCAGTTGGCTGCGCTTGGTTACTCGAGTTCACCCCACCCACTTCCTCGCATTCCTGAACATCCGCAACCACGGCCCATCCTCGCGCCATTCGGCCGGTTTCCAGGAATGCTGCACGGCGCGGAATACCCGTTCCGGGTGCGGCATCATGATAGTGAAGCGGCCATCCGGGGTGGTCAGGCCGGTGATGCCTTTCGGGGAGCCGTTGGGGTTGAGCGGGTAGGTTTCGGTTTTGCGGCCGCGGTTGTCGACGTAGCGCAGGCAGACTTCCGCCGCCTTGCGTTGCGCCTTGCCGTCTTTTTCACCACTGAAGACTGCCCTGCCCTCGCCGTGCGAGACGACGACCGGCATGCGGCTGCCGGCCATGCCGTCGAACAGGATGGACGGGGTTTGCGGCACTTCCACCATGACGAAACGGGCTTCGAACTGTTCGGACAGGTTGCGCTCGAAGCGCGGCCAGTTTTCCGCGCCGGGGATGATGCCGGACAAACGGCTCATCATCTGGCAGCCGTTGCAGACGCCCAGAGCGAAGCTGTCGGCGCGCTGGAAGAAGGTCTGGAATTCGTCGCTGGCGCGGGCGTTGTGCAGGATGTTGGCGGCCCATCCGCCGCCGGCGCCGAGTACGTCGCCGTAGCTGAAGCCGCCGCAGGCGGCGAGCCCCTTGAAGTCTTTGAGTTTGACGCGGCCGGCAAGGATGTCGCTCATGTGCACGTCGACCGGGGTGAAGCCGGCGCGGGCGAAGGCGGCGGCCATTTCAACCTCGCCGTTGACGCCTTGCTCGCGCAGGATGGCGATCTTGGGCTGGGCGCGTTTTTTCTTGATGTAGGGCGCGGCAATGTCTTCGTTCTGGTCGAACGTGAGCAGGGCGTGCAGGCCGGGATCGTTCTTGGCGATCAGGCCGTCGAACTCTTCCCGCGCGCAGTCCGGGTTGTCGCGTAGCGACTGCATGCGGTAG
Source organism: Hydrogenophilales bacterium 28-61-23 (assembly GCA_002281555.1). GTDB lineage: Bacteria > Pseudomonadota > Gammaproteobacteria > Burkholderiales > Thiobacillaceae > PFJX01. Next base: position 106,104 of record NCGJ01000008.1, on the reverse strand, counting down.
CTGGTTTCGGACCAGGCGGCAAGCAAGTCGACGCGCTTTTCGCTGAATACCGATACGCCTTCGCGCAGGATGCGCAGCCGGTCTTTTTTGTTGGTGGAGCCAACGATGTAGAACTCATCGCGCAGACCGGCCGCGAAGCAGGCTTCCATCACCGCGCCGGTATCGGATCGGCGTACCTGGATGACCGCGCCGAGTTCCTCGTTGAACAGAATGCCGAACAGGCGGCTGGTGTAGGGCTCGCTCGGGTCGGGCGCTTCTTCCACATCCAGCATGATGTCGTCGTGCAGACGGTGATAGCGCAACTCGTCGACGTCCAGATCGACGCCACAGTGTCCGGCGAAAGCCATTTCGCAGATCGTCGCGAACAGTCCGCCATCGGCGCGGTCGTGGTAGGCGAGCAACTTGCCTTCCCGGTTCAAACGCTGAATCAATTCGAAGAAAACTTTCATGCGCGTCGGGTCATCGAGATCAGGGCAGGTATCGCCCAGCTCGCCATAAACCTGGCCGAGGACGCTGCCGCCGACGCGGTTCCGGCCGCAGCCAAGATCGAGCAGGATCAGGTCGGTGTCGCCCTGGTCGGTGCGCAATTGCGGCGTCAGCGTGCGGCTGGCGTCCGGGCTGGGCGCGAAGGCGGTGATGATCAGCGATAGCGGCGACACGACCGATTTGTTTTCCGCGCCGTCTTGCCATGAAGTGCGCATGGACATGGAATCCTTGCCGACCGGGATGCTGATGCCGAGCGCCGGACACAATTCCTTGCCCACCGCGCGTACCGCGTCGAACAACGCCGCGTCCTCGCCGGGATGTCCGGCGGCGGCCATCCAGTTGGCGGAAAGACGGATGTCGCCAATCTCGTCGATGGCGGCGGCGGCCAGGTTGGTGATGGCTTCGCCGACCGCCATGCGGGCGCTTGCCGCCGGGTCGATCAACGCAATCGGACTGCGTTCGCCCAGAGCGAAGGCCTCGCCCAGCAGGGTGTCGTAGCCCATCGTGGTCACCGCCACATCCGCCACCGGCATCTGCCAGGGGCCGACCAACTGGTCGCGCGCGGTATAGCCGCCGACGCTGCGGTCGCCGATGGTGATCAGGAAACTCTTGCTGGCGACCGTGGGGTGGCGCAACACCCGGTATGCCGCGTCGTTCAGATCGAGGCCCGCGGCGGTGAACGGGGTCAGCGTAGGCGCGACATGTTTGACGTTGCGCGTCATCTTCGGCGGTTTGCCGAGCAACACGTCCATTTCCATATCGACCGGATTGTTCTTGAAATGCCGGTCGGTCACCGTTAGCTGGCCGTCCTTGGTGGCCTTGCCGACCACGGCGAACGGGCAGCGTTCGCGCTCGCACAGCGCGCGGAACAGTTCCAGGCTGGCCGGCGCGATGGCCAGCACGTAGCGTTCCTGCGCTTCGTTGCACCAGATTTCACGCGGCGACATGCCCGCTTCCAGGCTGAGTACATCGCGCAGCTCGAACTTGGCGCCGAGCCCCGCACCATGCGCCAGTTCCGGCATGGCGTTGGACAGCCCGCCGGCGCCGACGTCATGCACTGAAAGTATCGGATTGGCTTCGCCCATGGCCCAGCAACGGTCGATGACTTCCTGCGCGCGACGCTGGATTTCCGGGTTGCCGCGCTGTACCGAGTCGAAATCCAGCGCTTCCATGTTGGCGCCGACGCCCATGCTGGACGCCGCGCCGCCGCCCAGGCCGATGAGCAAGCCAGGGCCGCCGAGTTGAATCAACAATGTGCCGGCTTTGAAGACCTGCTTGTGGATATGGCGTTCCTGCACATTGCCGACGCCGCCGGCCAGCATGATGGGCTTGTGGTAGCCGCGCACCTGGCCGTCCGGTGTGGACATTTCGAAACTGCGGAAATAGCCGGTCAGATTGGGCCGGCCGAATTCGTTGTTGAACGCGGCCGCGCCGATGGGGCCGTCGAGCATGATCCGCAACGCGGAGACGATGCGGCCGGGTTTGCCGTAATCAGCAAGTTTTCCGGCTTCCCAGGGTTGTTCGAAGTCCGGAATACGCAGATTGGACACGGTAAAGCCGGCCAGACCCGCCTTCGGCTTGGAACCCTGGCCGACCGCGCCCTCGTCGCGAATCTCGCCGCCGGAACCGGTCGCCGCGCCGGCGAACGGCGCAATCGCGGTGGGATGGTTGTGCGTCTCCACCTTCATCAGGATGTGGGTGGGCTCGACGTGAAAGCGGTAAACGTGATCCGAATCGGGATAAAAGCGGCCGATACTGGCGCCTTCGATCACCGAGGCATTATCCGAATAGGCCGACAGCGTGCCTTGCGGCCGCATGGCGTGCGTGTGGCGAATCATGGAGAACAGCGATTCCGGCTGTTTCTTGCCGTCGATGACCCACTCGGCATTGAAAATCTTGTGCCGGCAATGTTCCGAGTTGGCCTGAGCGAACATCATCAACTCGGCATCGGTCGGGTTGCGTTTGACGCGTTTGAAGTTTTCCGCCAGGTATTCGATTTCATCCGGCGACAGCGCCAGGCCCCATTCCGCATTGGCCTGTTCCAGCGCTTTCTTGCCCCCTCTTGCGCCGCCTTTGAGCAGATCGACGCTGGCCATCGGCTGCGGTTCGACATGGCGGAACAGTTGTACGGCCAGGTTTTCATCGAGCAGCACGCTTTCGGTCATGCGGTCGTGCAGAAAAGGCAACGCCGCCGCGACGATGTCGGCGGAAACAGGTTTTCCTTTGCGGTTGAGCAGCGTCCAGGCAACGCCGTGCTCGATGCGCTTGATCTCTTTCAAACCGCAGTTTGCAACGATGTCGGTCGCTTTCGAAGACCAGGGCGAGATCGTGCCCAGGCGCGGCGTGACCAGAATGGCATGCGCGGCCGGCTGGTGTTCCTGGGCATGCAGCAGGTCGAACAGGAAGGCCAGGTCTGCTTCGCCGAATTCGCCATCCAGCTCGGCAAAGTAGCGATGCTGGGTCGAGATATCCGCGATTCCCAGCGGCGTCAGGTCTTCCAGCAACTTTTTGATTCTGAATTCAGAAAGCGCTGAAACGAAAGACCCGCTGCCCTTCAGAAAGAGGATTTTCGAATGATGCGATGACAAATTACGCGAAGACATGGCGCTTCCCTGATGGGGTTGGGAAAACGCCTGATTTTATCCGAAGGGCGTGGTTTCAGCCGAACAGGTCAACCAAAAGGCGAGTCGACCGGCGTTCTCATGGCTGCGTGCAGCGCACTGGTCACCTTGCCGGCTTTGAAGGGCTTGATGATGAATCCTACTGCGCCAAAACCGACGGCATCGCGCACCGTGCCGGTGCTGGAGTCGCCGGAAATCATCACCACGCGGATGTCGGGATAGAGCGAACGGATATTCTTCAGAACATCGATTCCCGACATGCCCGGCATGTTCACATCCAAACACACCATGTCCGGCCGAACCCGCTCGAGCAAAGCCAATGCGCTGTGCCCGTCACGCGCCTCGCCAGCGATTTCAAAACCCTCATCGCGCAGCAGCGCTTTGAGCACTTCCCGCATCAGCGTGTCGTCGTCCACGACCAGCACCCGCGCCAGCTTTTCGTTAGCGTTCATCAGAAAAAGTAAATATACGAAAACCAGGCGAGTTTAAGGGCATAAGCCGCCCCGGCTCGATTATTACTTTAGGTATATTTTCAAGCTGACTTTTCCGGATTTGCGGGCGTGTGTTCGGTCAGCAGCTTGTCCACATAACCGAGGCCACAGAAGTGGGCAACATATTCGTCCGCGCCCGGCACGCTCTTCAGCGTCAGGCTGTATTCGTTCATCAACGCGTCGCAGTCCAGACTCGGACATGCCGCGTCCTGCTGGCATGTCAGTAATTGGGCGCCGGACAAAGTTTTCGAAGAGTCCATGACAGTCTCCTTTATCTGAACTGTAATGGCTTTATAGGCCATCAAAGCCCTCAACAATGGAAACGATATGCCCACAACGCTAACCATCGCGGCAGACAGCTTGCCCGCCCGCCTCGCGGCTCGCCGCCCGGACAGCCACAAAGGGGATTACGGTTCGGTCGGCATACTGGGCGGATCGCCCGGCATGGTCGGCGCGGTGCTGTTAGCCGGGCGTGCCGCGCTGTATTGCGGTGCGGGCCGGGTTTATGTCGGCTCGCTTGACGATCGGCTGACGCTCGATCCGGTCTGTCCGGAACTGATGATCGTCGCGGCTGAAGCCATACCGGCTCTGTCCAGCCCCGCCTGTCTGGTCATCGGTCCGGGCCTGGGTTTGTCCGGCGGCGCCAGACGCCTGCTGGCAAATGCCCTGCGGGTCGAACACAGCCTGCTGCTGGATGCCGATGCCTTGAATCTGATCGCCCGCGATGCCGAACTGCTGGCCGCGTTGACCCTGCGGCGTCACGGCATAAGCACCCGCACGATCATCACGCCGCATCCAGGCGAGGCCGCTCGACTGCTTGGCGTCGACACCGGCGCAATCCAGGCGGATCGTGAGTCCGCCATTCGGGAACTGGTTGCGCTGACCGGCGCAACCGTTGTTCTCAAAGGCCACGCAAGTCTGGTTCATTCTCCTGGCCAGCCCATCTGGCGCAACACAACCGGCAATCCGGGCATGGCGGCTCCCGGCATGGGCGATGTTCTGGCCGGCATGATCGCCGCATTGCAAGTACAGGGATTGGGACTTGAACATGCCGCCGTGCTGGCCGTCTGGCTGCACGGCCAAGCGGGCGATGACGCCGTGGCCGCGGGTTGCGGCCCGGCCGGCCTGACCGCCTCCGAAGTCGTCGGCTTTGCCCGGCGTGCGCTTGCCCGCCTGCAATCGAGCGATAAGGAAGGTTGAAGTCCACGGCGCGGTGACTGGCTGCTCACCGCACCCCATAACTCCCTTCGTTAAAGACTTGCCAGCTGGAACCGATATTGCGGCAACAACAACAACCCTGGACGGTTCATGTCACTTCCACTGGAAAGAGAAGAGATCCAGCACATCACGGAAGAACTGGAGGTCATCATCGCGGCCCATCTGGCCTGGTTCAAACAGATCAACCGCACGCTGGTCTGCGCCAACCATGTCAACAAAACAGATTTGGCCGAGGATGCTTATCTTCGCTCCCCATTCGGCCAGTGGTACTACAGCCAGGATCCGCACCCGTTGCAAGAAAACCTGGATTTCCAGAATCTGGGCGCAACGCAGCAGGCCATGCATTCCGCCACCAGGCTGGCGTTGTTGGAGGTACTCGATAAACGTCGACCCGAGCCCTATCTGTACGACGAATGCATCGATCTTGCATTGCGTCTCAACACCATGCTGCGGCGCGTGCAACTGGAAATCATCGGCGAACTGCTGACCACGGACAGCCTGACCGGTTGCGCCAGCCGGCGCGGCATGTTGACCCGCCTGCGCGAGGAACAAGAACGCGCCACGCGCATTCAACGCCCGTGCTGCCTTTGCCTGCTCGACTTCGACCACTTCAAGCGAGTCAATGACGAACGCGGCCACCCGGCCGGCGATGCGGTTCTGCGTCAGGGCCTCCGCTTTGTAACCAGCGTCCTGCGCAAGTACGACTCGATCTACCGTTATGGCGGCGAGGAATTCCTGATTTGCCTGCCCGGCAGCCCGATCAAGGATGCCGCCCTGGTGATCGAACGTATCCGATCCGGCTTGGAGAGCTTGCCTATCCGCCTGCCCAGCGGAGAAACGCTTTATGTCACCGCATCGTTCGGACTGGCCGAAATGATTCCGCGTCGAACCGTCGAGGAAGCGATTGCCGACGCGGACATGGCGCTGCTGCAGGCAAAAGAAAACGGCCGCAACCGGCTTGAATTATGGGAATCGGACTAACGGCAAACTGCCTTGCCTCGCCTTAATCAACGATAAAGACGAACATTGGAACAAGAATAATCGAATTTTATTGATCCTTGTTTCGTCCTATCGTCATCTCCATATACGGCGCAGATTGGATGCATTCCATCCACGTTGTTTGCCATATTTAACGTATCGCCCCGCAAGGAGACTCCATGAAACGTATTTTTCTATTCCTCGCCACCAACCTCGCCATCGTGCTGGTGCTCTCGCTCACCATGCGTTTGCTCGGGGTGGAACCCTACCTGAATGAAAACGGCCTCAATCTGGGCGCGCTGCTGATCTTCGCCGCCGTCATGGGCTTTGGCGGCTCGCTGATTTCGTTGGCCCTGTCGAAATGGATGGCCAAGAAATCGGTCGGCGCCCAGGTCATCACCGACCCGCGCACGCAGGAAGAACTCTGGCTGGTGCAAACCGTGATGCGGCAAGCCCAGGCCGCCGGCATCAAGATGCCGGAAGTTGCGATCTGGGATTCGCCCGAGGTCAACGCCTTCGCCACCGGCATGAACAAGAATGCCGCGCTGGTCGCCGTCTCCACCGGCCTGCTGCGCGGCATGACCAAACAGGAAGCCGAAGCCGTGATGGCGCACGAGATTTCACACGTCGCCAACGGCGACATGGTCACGCTGGCGCTGATCCAGGGCGTCGTGAACACCTTCGTGATGTTCTTCTCGCGCGTCATCGGCCATCTGGTCGACAAGATCGTGTTCAAGACCGAACGCGGCCAGGGCCCGGCCTTCTTCGTCACCATGATCGTCGCCGAGATGGTGTTGGGCGTGCTCGCCTCCATCATCGTCATGTGGTTCTCGCGCCAGCGCGAATTCCGCGCCGACAAGGGCGGCGCGACGTTGGCCGGACGCCAGAACATGATCGCCGCGCTGGAACGCCTGAAGCAGGCGCATACCCCGCCGCTGCCTGAAAAAATGGCCGCATTCGGCATCAGTGGCGGCGTTGGCGGCGGACTCAAGCGTCTGTTCATGACCCACCCGCCGCTGGAAGAGCGCATCGCGGCGCTGAAACAGGGTATTTGAGCGGCTAACCACGCGCCAAAGCAGGTCGGCAATCCCGTGCCGACGCTGCTCTGGCCGATTCACAACATCGGTCATGCAACAATCGTTCCATGACTGACCGTTCCCAAAGCCTGGGCGAGGAAATCGCCAACAGCGTGAGCCATGGCGTGGCGCTGCTGGCGGCCATCTTCGCCGTACCCTACCTGATCGCCACGGCGGGCCATCTCGGCGCCGCTTACCTGATCGGCGCCAGCATCTTTGCCGCCACGATGCTGCTGCTGTATCTGACCTCGACGCTCTATCACGCGTTGCCGGCGGGCCCCGGCAAGCAGTTGTTCATGAAGCTCGACCACTGCGCAATCTACTTGTTCATCGCCGGCAGCTACACGCCCTTCGCGCTCGGCGCGCTGGACGATGCCTGGGATTGGGCGCTGCTCGGGCTGGTATGGTCGTTCGCGCTCTTTGGCGTCGCGCTCAAGGCGCTCGACCGACTGTCGCATCCCTGGCTTTCGACCGGACTCTATCTCGCCATGGGCTGGCTGGTACTGATCGCCGCCATACCCCTGGTCGAACGCGTGCCCCAACTGGGCATCACCTTCCTCGTCGCCGGAGGGCTTGCCTACACCATCGGTGTCGTGTTCTTCGTCCTGGATTCACGGCTGCGCTACGCACACGCGATCTGGCACGGCTTCGTCGTCGCCGGTAGCGGATGCCACCTGTTCGCGGTGCTGAATTACGCGGCGTGAACGCGGGTCGCTGGAGCGTGTGTTGTGGAAAGCCGCAAATTACGCCAACGAGTGACTGCTCTTCTGCGCATTGCCGACTTTCAGCATAAACGGGCTACGCCTCTGAACGAAATCTGTCGGTGAAATTTACACTTCATAGGAATCCGGCTTCCAGAAACCCAATCATTTATTGCAACTATAAGAATCAAAAGGGCATTACCGGCGTGGCATTAGAATTGCTTGATTTAATCAGACCCGTCGAGGGCGGTGTTTTTCATCCTTTGGAGAAATGTCATGAAAATGTTGGCGCTGGTTCCATTGATCTGTGCTCTGTCTGCTGGAGAAGCGTCTGCGACTTCATCCAACTACACGAATTTTTCCAGCATTACCGGGCTGACGCTCAACGGTGACGCGGCACAAGCAGGGAATGTGCTGCGCCTGGTTCCGAGTGCCGATACCAAGTCGGGTACGGCCTTCCTGACCGCCCCCATTTTTTTGGATGGCACGACCGGCTTCAGTACCGCCTTCGAGTTCAATGTCACGACCGCCACCGATGACCCTACCGATGGCTTCACTTTCCTGTTGCAGAACGATGCCGGAGGCGTTAACTCGCTGGGCGAGGCCGGGCAGGGTTTGGGGTATGTCGGCCTCACTCCCAGCGTGGCCGTGGTCTTTCGCGGGCGGAATCCGAACTTGATCGGCGTCATCACGGGCGGAGTGGACCCGGCAGCTCTTCCGACTCCTTTCCAGCCAGCCGGCTACTACTCCGGTACCGAGGGGGAGTTCTACAACCAGAATGAGTTTGCCTGGATCGACTACGATGCTTCTACCAAGAATTTGAGCGTCTACCTCTCCACGAGTTCGGCCAAGCCGGGTACCGCGATCATGTCCACGACTGTGGATATCTTTAGCACCTTGGGTTCTCAGGCGTACGTCGGTTTCAGCGCAGGAAACGGTGGCGCATACGGGAGTCAGGACATTTTGAACTGGTCGTTCACTTCCCCAGTTCCAGAACCCGAAACTTACGCCATGTTGCTGGCAGGCCTGGGTCTGGTGGGATGGCAGATTCGCCGTCGCGCCGCAACCGTTTGAAAAACTAATTTAACGGTGCGCGCGATGGGTAGTGGTGCATGCTGGACAACGCGTTTAATGGTTTCGATATTGGTTCAATGCATTATTAATTAGACGAAGAGGCTCCAAATGAATAAATGCCATTACTTATTGCGTGCCATGGTTTTCGCTTCAATGCTGGGCACATTCGGTGTTGCCCAGGCAGCGGTAACAGTTAACGTGGCCGGGGATGCCAACCCCTGGTTGGCCGGGATGCCAAGCGGTTCAACAGCCTCAGGCGATATCGACCCCCAACCGCCGGTCGAGGTCACTGGCCTCAACTTGGTTGCGGGTGGTTATTTGACATTTACCGGGGTGACTGGCGCGACCTCTTACGCGGCGGGATGTCCAGACTCCGAATGCTTCTCCGCCGATGGCGATGTGACCGGGGTAACGGATTATCTTGGCGGCAGCCTAGGTTTTATTAACCGCGCTTGGGCCGGATATCCGGGCGGTGAGAACGGCATCTCCGACGTCACGGTACCCCTCAGTTCCCTGGTCGGTGTTTTTCTGGATGGCAGTCAGCCGGATTTATCGCTAGCCCCAGGCGCTCCGGATTTCCGTTTGATCGGACTCGACTTCGACGCACTTAGCCCCGAGCTCAAGCAGGTCTTTTTTATTGGCGACGGACTGACATCAACGAATGCCGTACAACAGTTCTTCATTCCCGTCGGAGCCACTCGGCTGTATCTGGGCACCATGGATGGCTATGGCTGGACAGGGAATAACGGCAGTATCGTTGTCACTGTCGATGCCGTGCCGGAACCCGAAACCTACGCCTTGCTGCTGGTTGGGTTGGGGCTTGTAGGTGCAGTGACACGACGCAGGAAGCAAGCCCTGGCTTGAAATAGGTCAGATGCCAAACAGATAGAAACGGTGGCTGTGGCTCCCGTTTGTGTTTGTATGTAGAAGTGACGTGACTGTCTGAAGGCGTAGAGCACAAGAAGAACATGCCGCGAGTGTGAATTCAGCCGATTTCCCCATTGCGGCCATTCGCCAAACACTCCGCAATAGCGGTGGATGCCGCTTTTTGCCGATCAACTGCCCTTCAGAACACGCCCCCGTCAGCCTCCCCTTCATTGCAAAACAGCCACCGGATTACCGAATCCAATCGGCGCAAGTCTATAGGCCCGGTAAATCAGCCGGCCTTGAACAGACGCAAACCAAACTTCCTCGCCTCATCCAGAACCAGCACGCTCGATGCGGTCAGCGCGGCCGTCAGCCAATCGGCCAAGCTTAGATCGGTGGTGCCGAACAGCGCCTGACCCGGCGCCCAGTGCACGACCAGGATTTGCATCGCCAGCACGCTGGCCAAGGCCAGCCATAGTTTGCCGTTCTTCAGAAAATGGGCGTTGAAGGCGCTGCCGTGTTCGTTGCGGGCGTTGAATACGTTGAAGAACTGGAACAGCACGAAGGTGGTGAAGGCCAGCGTCAGCGCATAGGTTTTTCCTTGCGTGGCGAGCGCGTACTGGAACAGCCATAGCGTGCCGGCCATCATGGTGACGCCGTATAACGCCAGCCAGCCCAGGCGACGCAGGGTCAGAATCTCGGCGGCTTGAGCGCGCGGGGTTTCGCGCATGATGTTGTCGCGCGCCGGTTCCACGCCCAGCGTCATCGCTGGCGGGCCGTCCATGATGATGTTGATCCAGAGCAACTGGATGGCGCTGAACGGCGCCGGCATGCCGAGCAGCGTCGCGGTCAGCACGGTGAGGATCGCGGCGATGTTGGTGGAGAGTTGGAAACGGACGAATTTGACGATGTTGTCGAACACCACGCGGCCCTCCTCGATGGCGCGCACGATGGTGGCGAAGTTGTCGTCGGTCAGCACCATGGTGGCGGCCTCGCGCGTGACCGCGGTGCCGGTGATGCCCATGGCGATGCCGATATCGGCGGCCTTCAGCGCCGGCGCGTCGTTGACGCCATCGCCGGTCATCGCGACGACATGGCCGTCCGTTTTCAGCGCATTGACGATGCGCACCTTATGCGTCGGCGAGACCCGCGCGAACACGCTGATGTCGTTGATGCGGCGGGCCAGGCTGGCATCGTCGAGCGCATCCAACTCAGCGCCGCTGACCACCTCGCCCCGCCCCGCCGCGCTTTCATGGTTGCCGATCAGGCCCAGTTCGCGGCCGATTGCGGTGGCCGTCGCCTTGTGGTCGCCGGTGATCATCTTCACCGCGATGCCGGCTTGCTGGCATAAGCGAATCGCGGCGGCCGCCTCGGGGCGCGGCGGGTCGAGCAGGCCGGCCAGGCCGAGAAAAGTCCAGTTGGAAATCCAGGCGGTCAGATCGCCGGCCGGGTCGAATTCGCGCGCCGGGATGATGCGGCGCGCGACCGCGATGACACGCAAGCTCTGCTCGGCCATGCGTTCGATTTCCGCCTCGACACTGGCCCGGGTTGCGTCGTCGAGTGTGCGCTCGCCCTGCCCGCCCAGCCAGCGCGTCGCGTTTGCCAGCAAAACACCGGGCGCGCCTTTGATGAACATTTCGACGTTTTCGCCGGCGTGATGAAACGTGGCCATGAACTTATGCACCGAATCGAACGGGATTTCCGCGATGCGCGGCGCGCGTTCCTGTTCGGTTTCCGGGGCCAGTCCGCCTTTTTGCGCCAGTACCCAGAGCGCGCCTTCGGTCGGATCGCCGACCAACACACTGTCGCGGACTTGCGAATCGGTGCATAGCGTCATCGGCAGCAGAAAGGCGTGCGCATCGGTGTCGGCCGGCAGATCGATTGCGCCGGCCGGCGAATAGCCCTCGCCGCTGACGTGAAATGTGGCGCCGGCAAACCAGCCGGCGCGCGCGGTCATCTGATTCATCGTCAGCGTGCCGGTCTTGTCCGAGCAGATCACCGTCGTCGAACCCAGGGTTTCCACCGCCGCGAGTTTTTTCAGGATCGCCCGGTTCTGCGCCATGCGCCACATGCCTATCGCCAACGTGACGGTGACCACGGCGGGCAAACCTTCCGGGATCGCCGCGACGGCAAGCGCGACGGCGGTCATGGCGGAATCGGCCCAGGGCAGGCCGCGCGCCATATCCAGACTGAAGATCACCGCCACCATGACTCCCGCGATGCCGGCGAGTTTCTTGCCCAGGGTATCGAGCTGTTTTTGCAACGGCGTCTCCAGCTCCTTTGCGCCGCCGATCATGCCGGCCAACAGGCCCATCTCGGTGTGCATGCCGGTGGCGGTCACCAGCAACTCGGCGCGGCCGCGCGTCACCACCGTGTTCATATAGAGCAGATTGATGCGGTCACCCAATGGAAGCTCGGCCTCGGCCAGCGCGGCCGTCACTTTGCCGACGGCATGCGATTCGCCGGTCAGCGCCGCCTCGATCACTTCCAGGTTATGCGCCGCCAGCAGGCGGCCGTCGGCGGGAATGCGATCTCCCGCCTCCAGCAACACGATGTCGCCGGGCACGAGTTGAGTCGCATCCACCTCCGCCACGCGGCCGTCGCGGCGCACCCGCGCGCGCGCCGCCAACATGCCCTTCAACGCCGCCAGGGTACGTTCCGCCCGATGCTCCTGATAGAAACCCAGGCTGGCATTGAGCAACACCACGCCCAGGATCACCGCCGTGTCCTTCAGGTCGCCGATGGCCCAGGCCAGCAATGCCGCGAACAGCAGCACGATGACCAGGATGTTTCTGAACTGGTCGAGGAACTTCAGCCAAACCGGTCGTGGCTTGGCCTCGGCCAACCGGTTCTCGCCATAGCCGGTGAGCCGGCTGGCGACCTCCGCCTCGGTCAGGCCGCGCGCCACATCGACAGAGAGCGCCGCGGCCGACGCCGCCCCGGTCAAGCCATGCCAAAGACGAGGCTCGGCCGGCATGACGGCGGATTTTTGCGCGCGATGGTTCACTTTTCCGGTTCGGCCTCATCCAGGTGGGCGGTCCATTCGCGCCAGATCGCCCAGGCCACGGCCAGCACGATGGGGCCGGTGAACAGGCCGACCAGGCCAAACGCCAGGATGCCGCCGAGCACGCCAAACAGCACCAGCAGGAAGGGAATCGCGCTGACGCTGCTGATGAAAATCGGGCGCAGGACGTTGTCGATCTGACTGACCACCGCGCCGCCCCAGATCCAGATGCCCACCGCCGCGCTGGTTTCGCCCTGGAACAACAGCCAGGCGCCGGCGCCGCCCCAGGCCAGCGGTGTGCCGAAAGGAATCAGCGCGAACAAGGCGGTCATTACGCCCAGCGTGACCGGCGAACCCAACCCGGCCACCCAATAGCCGACACCGGCGAAGGCGCCCTGTACCAGCGCGGTCAGCAACACGCCATAGACCACGGCACGCGTGGTGGCGCCGGCGGCGGCGAGATAGTCATGCGCGCTTTCGCCGATGAAACGGGCCAGAACATGGCGCAACTCGGCCAGGATGCGGACACCGTCGCGGTAAAAGAAAAACAGAATGATCAGGACCAGAACCAGTTTCGCCAGATTGCGCCCGGCTCCGCCGACGATCGCGGCCGCATCGCCGGCATGGGCCACGATCCAGGCCTTGACGGCATCCATCACGCCCTGCGGGTCGGAAATCAGCAAGGCGCGCTGTTCAACCAACCAATCGCCCAGCCAGGGCAGGTTTGCGAGCGAATCCGGCAGTGCCGGCGGAGCCAGCAGCAGCGCCTGCAAACCACGGTAAAAAGCGCCCATCTCCTGCTGCGCCAGCCAGGCCAGCCAAAGCAGCGGCGCAAAAAGCATCAGTGCCGCCAGCAGGGTGGACAAACTGGCGGCAAGCGTCTCGCGCGCGCCGCAACGCAGTCTGATCCACTGTGCGACCGGCCAGGAGGTGTAAGCCAGAATGCCGGCCCAGGCCAACGGCGTCAGAAAGGGCGCCAGCACGAATGCCGCCACGACGCTGAGGCCGCTCAGGGCCAGCAATGGCGCGAGGCGACGACCGAGCGGCGAGACGACCTGCATCGGGATTACTCCTTGGCCGCCTCGTGCGACTCCGGTTCCGGACCATGGCTGGAGCCGGAGATGCGATCCATCAACGCGAACATCACGCCGGAGAACACCAGCGTCAGGTGGATGATCACCACCCACATCAAGTCGCGCTCCGTGTGCTGGCCGACATTGACGAAGTACTTGAGCAGTTCGATACCGGAAATGGCGACGATGGAGCCGATCAGCTTGAGCTTGAGGTCGGAAAAGCTGACATGGCCCATCCAGTCCGGCCGATCTTCGTGATCGTGGGTGTCGATCTTGGAAATGAAGTTTTCGTAGCCGGCGAAGATGATGATCAGCAACAGATTGGCGACCAGGGTGATATCGACCAGGGTCAGGATGGCGATCATCGCATCGCCGCTGCTGCCTTCGAATACCACCGACACGGAAGCGATAAAGGCTTTGATGAATTTCACCAGCAGCAAGCCGATGCCGGCGATCAAGCCGAGATAAAACGGAGCCAGCAACCAGCGGCTGCCGAAAATGAATACTTCAAGACCGTGTTCAACGCGTTTCATGGTTTTCCTGTGTGTAAGTGGGTAAGGCCGATGCCATACCGATGGCGGCTGACATGATTATCCAATAGGGTTACCGAATTGATGTTGTTTCCTGAATACCTCCAAGCACAGTCATGAATTACAAACACCTGCATTACTTCTGGATGGTCGCCCGCACCGGCAGCGTGGCCCGCGCCAGCGAGCGTTTGCACCTGACCCCGCAAACCCTGAGCGGCCAGATCAAACTGCTCGAGGAGTCGCTCGACACCCCGTTGTTCCAGCCGGCCGGACGCGGCCTGACGCTGACCGAAGCGGGTCGACTGGCCATGCGCTACGCCGACGAAATCTTCACCCTCGGCGACGAAATGAAGAGCGCCCTGCATACCCGCCAGGCCCGGGCGCAACCGCTGCTGATCGGGCTTTCCGACGCGGTGCCGAAAATCATCGCCCACCGTCTGCTGGCGCCCGCGACGCAACTCGACGAACCGGTGCGCCTGGTCTGCCGGGAAGACAAGCTGGATCGACTGCTCGGCGAGCTGGCCGTGAACCGGCTGGACATGGTACTGGCCGACCGTCCGTTACCCGCCGATCTGCATGTACGCGGCCATAACCATCAACTGCTGGCAAGCGAACTGGCGTTTTTCGCCGCGCCCGATCTGCTCGCGACATGCCGGACGCCGTTTCCCGATTGCCTGAACGCTGCGCCGTTGTTGCTGCCGGGTGACGACGCCACGGCGCGCGTACTGATCGAGCACTGGCTGGAAGCTTTACGGCTGACGCCGCGCATCGTCGGGGAATTCGACGACAGCGCGCTGATGAAGGCTTTCGGCCAGGCCGGCGCGGGATTCTTCGTCGCCCCGTCGATCATCGCGCCCGAAATCGAAGCGCGTTACGGCGTCAAACTGGCCGGCCGCGCCGAGGGCGTATGCGAGACCTTTTACGCCATCACTGCGGAACGCACCCTGTCGCATCCCGCTTTGCAGGCGATCATCGACGGAGCCGCAAACCAGGCGGTGCAGTCGATGTTCAATCCTTGAACCCTTCCACCTCGATAGCCAGTTTCACTTCATCGCCGATCAGCGGAATCGCGTAGTTCATGCCGAAGTCGGAACGCTTGATGACGGCATGCACATCCGCGCCGCACAGAGGCCGTCGCGTCAGGAATTGCAACGTGCAGGCATAGTCGCGGATTTCCAGTGTGATCGGCTTGGCGATGCCGAGCAGGGTCAGCGTGCCGGTCGCGGAAACCGGCTTGCCATCTTTGAACTCGACCGCGTCGGATTGAAACAGGATTTCCGGGAACTGGGCGGTGCGGAAGAAATTCGGGCCGAGCAGTTTCTGGTTCAGCCCATCGTGGCCGGTATCGCCTGAACTGGCGTCGACATGCACTTCAATCGTCCCGGTCTGTTTTTCCGCATCGAGCATGACTCTGCCCTGGCTGCGCTTGAATTTGCCGCGCATCACCGAAACACCCTGATGGCGAATCTCGAAACTCGGAAAGGTGTGGCCGGGATCGAGCGTAAACGTCTCAGCGGTCCCGGCTGCGGGGATGGATGCACAAAATGATGCGCAGAACAGGGCGACGGCGGAACGTTTCAAGTGTGCTTTCATGGCATGCCCTCAGGGTTTGAGCAGGAATTTGAAACGGGCTTCAAGGTCATCGGCGACCACCGAGGGATCGGCCCATTCGCCGCCGCCGATATCGAACTGGCTGCGCTTCAGCGTCGCCCGGCCGGAAGCCAGCCAGCCGCCGCCGGGCTGGGGCGTCAGGATGAACGGTGCAAGCAACGGGCGCGCGCGGCCTTTCAGCGTGAAATCGCCGCTGACCGTGTAGCGTCCCGGGCCATCCTTTTTGATCGTTTTGGAAACAAAACCGGCTTTCGGATAACGCGCGATATCGAACCAGGCCGGGCGCTTGACCTCGGCATCGCCTTCCGCCGAACCGGTGTCGATGCTGGCCAGGTCGATTTCGACCTTGAACTGGCCGGCTTCCGGTTTGGCGGGATCGAATTCGGCATGGACATCGAAGCGGCTGAAACCGCCCTCCACCGGCACATTCATCTGCTTGATGACGAAGCCGATCTGGCTCTTGGCGGAGTCGATTTTCCATTCCCCCGCCAGCGCGGGTGCTACCGATAACGCCAAAATGCCGAGCCAGAACAGTTTCATGTTTTTGCTTGAACCTTCTTTTTGATCCAGGGCGCCATGCGCACCAGCACGCCATCGCGCCGAATATGGTGGTGATACAGCGCCGCCGCCGCATGCACGACCGCCAACACCACCAACAGATTCACCGAGACTTCATGAAGTTCCCCGAAAATCTCGGCTAGCGCCTTGTCTTTTCCGACTAGGTCCGGCAACGGCAGCACGCCGAACCAGACCACGGAAAACCCGGCCGCCGAACTATGCAGCCAGCCGGACACGGGCACGGCGATCAACAACAAGTAAAGCACGCCATGCATCGCGGCGGAGGCTTTCACCTCTAGCATGGTCAATTCGGTGCGGTGATCGAAGCGATCGACGAAACGCAGCAGCAGACGCAGCGGCAACAGAAACAGCACCGACATCCCGACCCATTTGTGCCAGGCATACAACTGCAATTTCTGCGGCGATAAGGTCATGTCTTCCAGCAGGTTGGCCAGCACATAGGCGACGACAATCAATAACAAGGTCAGCCAGTGCAGGCCGATCAAGGGCAGGCTGTAACGATTACGCATTGTTTTCTCCCGATTCGAGTACTACAGCCAGCGCTTGACCCGGCTGCAATAGGTTCGATATTCGTCGCCGAATTTCGCCAGCAGATGCGCTTCTTCATGCGCGATGACGCCGTAACGCATGACCAGCCAGACCAGCGGCGCGAACAACAGCGCCCAGGCCGTGCCGAGCAGCAGGGTGACACCAAAGTAAATAAACCAGTCGGAAACATAGATCGGATTGCGCGAGCGGGCGAACGCGCCGCGCGTGACCAGATTCGACGCCGCCCTGTACGGATTGACCGTGGTGCGATGGCCCCAGATCGCCGTCAGCGCCCAGACGAAGCCGGCCAGGCCGATGCCGATCGACGCCCAGCCAAGGTAATGCGAAATGGGCCCGAAATCGAAAGCCAGTGTATGGCGCTGCTCCAGCCACCAGGCGGCATACAGCGCGACGGCATAGACCAGGGGCGGCGGCGCCAGCGTGCGCGGGCGGATGGCGGGATCGCGCATGGGTTTGCGTCCTAGCGTAATGACGGGTTGGAAATCGCGCGCAGGAATTCGTTGCGCCACTGCGCGTCCTGCTGGAAGCAGCCGGAGAAGGCCTGGGTGACGACGCGTTCGTCGCCGCGCCTGTCCTCGCCCAGCAGCAGGCAAAGCTGTTCCGCTTCGATCACGCAGGCCGCGCCCCTAGCTTTGCCGTGAGCGACCAAGGCCTCGACGATGTCGCGCGTCATCCATTCCTGATAAGTGAAGCGATGGCCGATGGCATCGACCAGACGCGCGATGCGGCCGAAGCCGTGCAACCTTCCGCCTGGCACATAGGCCACATGCGCGACGCCGCGAAACGGCACCAGATGATGCGGACACACGCCATGCACGGCGATGCCGCGCACCACGACCATGTCTTCGCGCAGATCGGCGAAGCCCTCGCCCAGCGCTTCGGCCGGATCGATCTCGTAACCGCCGAGCAGACGTTTTTCCCACAGATCGCGCACCCGCCGCGCGGTCTTGCCGGTATGCACCGAATCCGGCGCGACGCCGCAGGCCAGCAACAAATCGGTCACCGCTTGTTCGAACGCTGCCGGGTTGAAGCGGCCGACACGGGGAATACCGACCGCGCCCAGCTCGAACGGCTGTCGGTCGGCCTGACAATCGTGATCGCAACTGTCGCTCATGATTTTCCTTTGTTGATGCCGGCAAGCTGGCGGTCATGCCAGCGCCCGAGCAGAAGCTGCGAGCATAACGCGCCGCACAGCGCCAGGAACATGTCCCACTGGGTATCCCAGACATCTCCCTGGGTGGCGAGGAACGCGACGGCTTCGTCGCCGGAACCGAGCGCGACCCACCATTCGATCATTTCGTAGAACGCGGAAATCGCCAGGCAGACGCAGGTGGTCAGGAAAAACAACCACTTGCCCGGCTTGAGCGGCGAAGTACGCAGCAGAATCTCGCGCGTGACGATGGCCGGGATGAAGCCCTGCGCGACGTGGCCGAGGCGGTCGTAGTGATTGCGGGCCAGATCGAAACTGTCGCGCAGCCAGTTGAACAGGGGCATTTCGGCATAGGTGTAATGGCCGCCGATCATCAAAATGATGCCGTGCAGCGTCAACAGGCCATACGCCAACGAGGTCAATGGAAAACTTCGGCCGGTGAGCAACAGAATCGGCAGGGCGATCAACACCGGGGCGACTTCGAGCAACCAGGTGAACGTGTCCTTCGGTTCGTAGCCGGACCAGACCAGCACAATCAGGCTGGGCAACAGCCAGATGCGCGGATCAAGCCTGGCTTGGGTCTGGATCGGTTTTCTCGGATTCATCGACTTTTTCTTCCGGCCCGGAATCCGCCGCGCCGCCCTGCTCCGCCTCTTTCAGCTTGCTCGACCAGCGTTTGTACCCGCCAGGGGCACGCCGGATTCGTAAGGCGGCAGAGCCGCCAACGACTTCGCTGTCCGGCACCACGCGCATCTTGAACACAGGCGTGCGCACGGCCTTGGCGACCGGACTGCGCGGATGGCGAGGTGTGCCGGAAACGCGCTTGCTCATGTCCGGATTCGGTTCACTTGTCCATGCACAGGCGCAACGCTACTCGCCAGTCCGGCAACCGAACGCCGAATACGCGTTCCAGCTTGTCGTTGTTCAGACGCGAGTTGAGCGGCCGCTGCGCCGGCGTCGGGTAATCGCTGCTCGGGATGGGCAGCAACCTGGCAGGGGTTTCCGGCGCGTCGAGATCGAGGATGGCCTGGGCGAAACCGTGCCAGGACGTCTCGCCGGCATGGGTCATGTGATAGACGCCCCAGGCTTCCGGCTTGTCCGCGCCGCGACTGGGGGATTCGACCTGCGCCAACACCTGCGCGGTGGCGTCGGCCAGACCGCGGCACCAGGTCGGCGCGCCGATCTGGTCGGCGACGATCTTCAGTTCCGGCCGCTCGCGCATCAAGCGGCGCATGGTGAGCAGGAAGTTGGCGCCGCGCGCGCCATAGACCCAGGAGGTGCGGAAAATCAGGTGGCGCCGGCAGTTGGCCTGGATCGCCAGCTCGCCGGCCAGTTTGGTGGCGCCATAGACATTGAGCGGGCCGGTTGCCTCGTCTTCCCGACGGGCGGCGTTACCGCTACCGTCGAAGACATAGTCGGTCGAGTAATGTACCAACAGCGCGCCGATTTTCTCGGCTTCCTCGGCCAGAATGCCGGGCGCGGTGGCGTTGATCGCATGGGCCAGATCCGGCTCGCTCTCGGCCTTGTCGACAGCGGTATGCGCGGCCGGGTTGACGATGATGCGCGGCTTGATTTCCGCCACCGCGCGCCGAATGGCGTCGGCGTCGCTCAGGTTAAGGCGCTCGGAATCGAGCGCAATCACCTCGCCCAAAGTGGACAGGCTACGCGCGAGTTCCCAGCCAACTTGGCCGCGGCTGCCGGTAAGCAGAATCTTGTCGCGTTGTTTTACCGGCTGTTTCATGCGTACACCTCCGCATCCTTCAACAAAGCGGCGACCTGATCCTTGCCGGACAGTTGTGGCTCGCCGGTTGGCAAACCTTGCAGCGGCCATTGAATGCCGATATCCGGATCGTTCCAGCGCACGCCGCGCTCCCATTGCGGGGCATACAACTCAGTAGTCTTGTAGAGGAAATCGGCGGCCTCGGACAACACCAGGAAGCCATGGCCGAAGCCGGGCGGCACCCAGAGCATGCGGTGGTTATCGGCGGAAAGTTCATAGCCGACCCAGCGACCGAAGTTGGGCGAGCTCTTGCGCAGATCGACGGCGACATCGAACACCGCGCCGGAAACCACGCGCACCAGCTTGCCCTGCGGCTGGTTCAGTTGATAGTGGATGCCACGCAGCACGCCCTGGGCGGAACGGGAATGGTTGTCCTGCACGAAATCGAGGTTCAAACCCAGATCGGCGAAGGTTTGCTTGTTCCAGCTTTCCAGAAAAAAGCCGCGCGCATCGCCGAACACCTTGGGTTCCAGCAACAGGACTTCCGGCAGGTTGGTTTCAATGATTTTCATCAGAACACCCGCTCGCTCAGCATCGCCAGCAGATACTGGCCGTAGGCGTTCTTCTTCAGCGGCTCGGCCAGTTTGGCGACCTGGGCCGCGTCGATATAGCCCTGGCGGTAGGCGATTTCTTCCGGGCAGGCGATCTTCAGGCCTTGGCGTTTTTCGATGGTCTCGATGAACATCGAGGCTTCCAGCAGCGATTCGTGCGTGCCGGTATCCAGCCAGGCCAGGCCGCGGCCCATGATGGAGACGCCGAGTTCGTTCCAGGCCAGATACTGTTTGTTGACGTCGGTGATTTCCAGTTCGCCGCGCGGCGAAGGCGCCAGGTTCTTCGCCACGTCAACCACCCGGTTGTCGTAGAAATACAGGCCGGTGACGGCGTAGTTGGACTTGGGTTGTGTCGGCTTTTCTTCCAGGCTGATGGCTTTGCCGGCTTTATCGAATTCGACCACGCCGTAGCGTTCCGGATCATGCACGCGGTAGGCGAACACGGTGGCGCCCTGCTCGTTGGCATTGGCCGCGCGCAGGTCTTGCGCCATGTCGTGGCCGTAGAAGATGTTGTCGCCCAGCACCAGCGCGGAAGGCGCGTTACCGACGAAATCGGCGCCGATGATGAAGGCTTGCGCCAATCCGTCCGGACTCGGCTGCACGGCGTAGCGCAGGTTGATGCCCCACTGGCTGCCATCGCCGAGCAGTTGTTCGAAGCGCGGCGTGTCCTGCGGCGTCGAGATGATCAGGATGTCCCGAATCCCGGCCAGCATCAGCGTGGTCAGCGGGTGGTAGATCATCGGCTTGTCGTAGATCGGCAGCAGTTGCTTGGACACCGCCAGTGTGGCCGGGTACAGCCGGGTGCCGGAACCGCCGGCCAGGATGATGCCTTTGCGCGTGTTCGTTGCACTCATGTCGCGCTCCGTTCGCTGTAGTTGGTGTCGAGCCACTTGCGGTATTCGCCGCTGGCGACGTTCTCCACCCAGCCCATGTTGTCGAGATACCACTTCACCGTTTTACGGATGCCGGTGTCGAAGGTTTCAGCCGGTTTCCAGCCCAGTTCGCGGTGAATCTTGCTGGCGTCGATGGCGTAGCGGCGGTCGTGGCCGGGACGATCCTTGACGTAGGTGATCAGGCGCGTGGCTGGACCATCGGCACTGGGCTGGAACTCATCCAGCAAGCCGCAGACGGTGTGGACGATGTCGAGATTGGGCATCTCGTTCCAGCCGCCGATGTTGTAGGTCTCACCCACCCTGCCCTTCTCCAGCACGACACGGATCGCGGCGCAGTGGTCGGAGACGTACAGCCAGTCGCGCACGTTCATGCCGTCGCCGTAGATCGGCAGCGGTTTGGCGCGCGTGGCGTTGAGGATCATCAGCGGGATGAGTTTTTCCGGGAACTGATACGGGCCGTAGTTGTTCGAGCAGTTGGTGGTCAACACCGGCAGGCCGTAGGTGTGGTGATAGGCGCGCACCAGATGGTCGGAAGAGGCTTTGCTGGCGGAGTATGGGCTGTTCGGGGCGAATGGGGTGTCTTCGGTGAACGGCGCGTCTTCCTTGCCGAGCGAGCCATAGACTTCGTCGGTGGAGACGTGCAGAAAACGGAACGCGGCCTGGTCGGTGTCCGACAGGCTGTTCCAGTGGCCGCGCACTTCTTCCAGCAGGTGGAAAGTGCCGACGATGTTGGTCTGGATGAAGTCTTCCGGGCCGTGGATGGAACGGTCGACGTGCGACTCGGCGGCGAAATTGACGATGGCGCGCGGCTTGTGTTCGGCCAGCAACCTGGCGATCAGCGCGCGGTCGCCGATGTCGCCCTGGACGAAGATATGGCGCTCGTCACCCTTCAGGCTGGACAGGTTCTCCAGATTGCCCGCGTAAGTGAGTTTGTCGAGGTTGAGAACCGGCTCGTGATGCAGCTTCAGCCAGTCCAGAACGAAATTCGCGCCGATGAAGCCGGCGCCGCCAGTAACCAGAATCATGTTTTTTCCTTGTTTTTCCGTAGGGTGCGCCATGCGCACCGATCAACAATAAATGGTGCGCATGGCGCACCCTACAAACACTAATCGCCGTACCCGTTCGGGTTCATCGACTGCCAGCGCCAAGTGTCCTCGCACATTTCTACCAGATCGTGCGTCGCGCGCCAGCCCAGTTCGCGCGCCGCCAAAGCCGGATCGGCATAACACTGGGCGATGTCGCCAACACGGCGCGGGCCGATCTTGTACGGCACCGGACGATCGCTGGCGATTTCGAATGCGCGCGCCATGTCGATCACGCTGTAGCCCTGGCCGGTGCCCAGGTTCCAGATGCGCACGCCGGGCGCTTCGGCCAGTTTCTCCACCGCCTTGATGTGGCCCAGCACCAGATCGACGACATGGATGTAATCGCGCACGCCGGTGCCGTCCGGCGTCGGGTAATCGTCGCCCCAGACGTTGAGGAATTCGCGCCGGCCCACCGCCACCTGCGCGATGTAGGGCATCAGGTTGTTCGGGACGCCGCGCGGGTCTTCGCCGATGCGGCCGCTCTTGTGCGCGCCGACCGGGTTGAAATAGCGCAACAGGCCGATGTGCCAGGCCGGGTCGGAGATCGCCACGTCTTGCAGGATTTTTTCGATGAACAGCTTGCTGGTGCCGTAGGGGTTGGTGGTGCCGCCGACTGGAAACTCCTCGCGAATCGGTACGCTGGCCGGGTCGCCGTAAACCGTGGCGGAAGAACTGAACACGATGGTCTTCACGCCGGCCGCCTGCATGGCCTCGAACAAGGTGATGCTGCCGGCGATGTTGTTGTCGTAATACATCAGCGGCTTTTCGACCGACTCGCCCACCGCTTTCAGGCCGGCGAAATGGATCACCGCGTCGATGTCGTGATCGCGGAACAAATTGTCCAGCGCGGCGCGGTCGCGGATATCGCCCTCGACGAACGGAAAATCCTGGCCGGTCAGTTCGCGCACCCGCTTGAGCGATTCAGGGCTGCTGTTGCACAGGTTGTCGAGCACGACGATGTCGTAGCCGGCATTGAGGAATTCCACGCAGGCATGCGAGCCGATGTAGCCCGCGCCGCCGGTGATCAAAATGGTTTTCAAAGCTTCGCTCCCAAAGTCAGTCAAAAACTACCGTCTTGTTGCCATATACCAATATGCGATTGTCGATATGCCAGCGCACCGCGCGCGACAGCACCACTTTCTCCAGATCGGCGCCTTTCTGCACCAGATTATCCAGTTCGTCGCGATGCGAAATGCGGGTCACGTCCTGTTCGATGATCGGGCCATCATCCAATACTTCTGTTACGTAATGGCTGGTCGCGCCGATCAGCTTGACGCCACGTTCGAACGCGCGCTGATACGGTTTGGCGCCGTGGAACGCGGGCAGGAAAGAATGGTGGATATTGATGATGCGATTCGGGTAATGGCTCATGAACTCCGGCGACAGCACCTGCATATAACGCGCCAGCACGATGAAATCGACGTGATGCGCATCCAGCAGCGCGCGTTGCTGGGCCTCGGCTTCGGGCTTGTTTTCCTTGCTGACCTGGATGTGCTGGAACGGAATCTTGTACGCCGCGGCCAGCCAGTGCGTGTCCGGGTGGTTGCTGATGATCAGCGGGATATCGCAGTACAGCTCGCCGGCGTGATGGCGGTAGAGCAGATCGGCCAGGCAATGGTCATATTTGGACACGAAGATCGCCATGCGCGGTTTGACGCTGGACAGTGACAGATTCCACTTCAGCGCATGCGCGACGGCGATGGGCGCGAATGCCTCGTCGAATTTGTGCAAACCCAGTTCGAAGCCATCCAGTGCCCATTCCACCCGCATCAGGAACAGGCCGGCGGTGCTGTCCTGGTGCTGATCGGCATGCAGGATGTTGGCGTTGTGCCGCAGCAGAAAATTGGCGATGGCGGCGACCAAGCCTTTTTTATCCGGGCAGGCGATGAGGAGAACGGCGGAGTTGCGCATGTTCGAGGCGAGGAATTAAGTCGCGGCGAATTCTACCCACAAGCACCGGCCGCACCAGCATTCCCGCTTCCGCCCAGTTGGCGCGTGATCGTGGCCCTCCAATACATTTGTTGTGGCTGCGGCATTGAGTGCTAGATTGAAGGATCAATCAGATTGCCGACATGGCCTACTTCTCACGACTCTCCTCAAGTCGCGTGAGTCGCTACTGATCGGCAGCACAGAAATATCATTCCCGTCAGCCTAGTTGATACGACTTCTATGAGTCGTTACTGATCGGCAGCGCAGAAATAACTTCCCAGTCAGCCTAGTTGATACGACTTCTATGAGACCGCCGTGAAAACCATATTTCTTGTCGACGATTCCGCCACCGTTCTCATCAGCACTTCCAGCATTCTGGCCAAGTCGGGGTATCAAGTCGAAAAAGCCGCCTCCGCAGAGGAAGCCATGGTCAAGTTCAAGAGCGGGCTGAAGCCCGACCTGCTGATCACCGATCTCAACATGCCCGGCATGAACGGCATCGAGCTGATCAAGCAAGTTCGGCTACTGCCCAGCCTCCGCTTTATGCCCATACTCTTGTTGACCACCGAATCGCAGCAGGCCAAGCGGGCCGATGCCAAAGCGGCGGGTGCTTCCGGCTGGCTGGTCAAACCGGCCACGGCGGATGAGTTGCTCAGCACGATCAAACTGGTGATCAAGTGACTGACCGCCGTCTCAACGCGGTTTTTCTGCGGCGCGTTTTCGGCGTATCGCTCGCCACGGCATTGCTGCTGGGCGGCTTGATCGCGATAGGCGAAGCGACTTTTCATGAACTGTTCGACCGGATTTTTCACGCCATTCCCTTCGGCCATGCCATCGGCACGACGCTCATCGTGCTGCTCGCCTTTTTCCTTCAGTCCGTGCTTTCCGTCGTGTTCTTCAGCGATACCAGCCTGGGCGTCGCCAAGGTAGGTGCCACCGAGATTGCCGACCTTCAAACCGTATACCGCTCCGCGATGGACAAAGTGGCTACCGAGTTGCGGAGTTTCCCCGCCTTCAACCAGGTGGTCAGTCGTCAGCTTGCCGGCGTCGCCACGGAAACCGAAGCGGCTGCGTTACTGATCATGGAACGCCTGCAAGTCGTGGACGGCCTGATTACCGATCTGGAACGATTCGTCAGCAAGACCAGCAGCGAATCGAGCGAAGTGCTGGCCAGTTCGGAATCGCGTCTCGATGCCAATCGGCGTTTGATCGACTCGATGAAGTCACACATCCAGACGCGTATCGAAGCCACCCGCGAGGAGCAAGCGCGCATCACCCATGTGGTCGACGAGGCGCGTTCACTGGAATCGCTGGTCGACTTGATCAAGCACATCGCCGGCCAGACCAATCTGCTCTCGCTCAATGCCGCCATTGAAGCCGCCCGCGCCGGTGAGCAGGGACGCGGTTTCGCGGTGGTCGCCGATGAAGTGCGCAAGCTGTCCGACCAGACCAGCGAGGCGGTTTCCAAGATTCGCGACGGCATCCTGACGGTGGCCAGCAGCATCGAAAGCGAGTTCAAGGACAAACTGGCCGATGCCAGCCTGAATCAGGAAACGCGGGCATTGGAGCAGTTCGCCCACCAGTTGACGGACATGGGTGAACGTTATGCCGAACTGGTCAATCGGGAAGGCGACATCCTGGCCCAGATCAACCAGACCAGCGCCTCCCTATCAACCATGTTCATGGAAGTCATGGCCAGCATCCAGTTCCAGGACGTCACCCGGCAGCAGGTCGAACACGTCATGCAAGCGCTGAATCGTCTTGAAGCGCATCAGGCCATCCTGCTCCAGCAATTGAGCGATCCCGGCACGCCGGTTGCGTTCAAGCCGCTGGCCGAGCATCTGAATGAAATGTTCGACGGCTACGTGATGGATCGGCAACGCAACCAGCATAGCAAGGCCCTCGGAACGCGCGCGCCAGCCAGTGGCGGCCCCAAGGTGGAGTTGTTTTAAGCAAGGCGAACAAGGCTGTTGAGCTACAGATCCATCTGTCCCCCCGGGGAAAGGAAGCCAACCATGCAAGACACCTCACCTCTTCTCGTTATTGAAGGCGCCGTCACGATATACAGCGCGCAAGAACTCAAAGATCAACTGCTGGTCGCCGTGCGTGACAACCCGGAATTACAGCTGGATCTTTCCCAGGTCACCGAACTCGACTCCGCTGGCCTGCAATTGCTCTATCTCGCCAAGCGCGAAGCCGCCCGCGGTAGCCATTCGCTACGCATCGTCGCTCATAGCGACGCGGTGCGGGAAGTGTTCGACCTGTGCAACCTGAATGCCTATTTTGGCGACCCGACGCTGATTCCGGCGTGGGAAGCAAGCCGGCAAAGCACATAGGAGTCCGCCATGGATGAGCTAAGACAAGCCTACATCGCGGAAAGCCAGGAACTCCTTGCCAGCCTGGATGAGAACCTGTTGACGCTGGAGCAGAACCCGGCCGACGCCGATGCCCTCAATGCCGTATTTCGTGCCGCCCACACCATCAAGGGCGGGGCCGGCATTGTCGAATGCGAGTACATCGTCGACTTCACCCATGTCCTCGAAAACGCGCTCGACAGCGCGCGCGACGGACGCATCAAGGTGGACAGCGGATTGATCCAGTTGCTGCTCGCCAGCGGTGACCAGATCGCCCGCCTGCTTGAATTCGCCAGCGACCCGGAGGCGCGTCCGGATGCGGCCACCCTGGCCCGCGGCGAGGAATTGCTGGCCGGATTGCGCGCCTATTCGCCCGGACAAGCCGGCGCCGGCGGCGATCTGGCCGCCCATCCGGATGCCCATGTCGAAAGCAGCGGTGGCGGCATGGTCGGCCACGATTGCTGGCATATCTCGATTCGTTTCGGCGAAAACGTGCTACGCGAAGGCATGGACCCCTTGTCCTTCCTGCGCTATCTCGCCGGCTTCGGTGAAATCGCCCACCTCGCCAGCCTGCTCGACGCCATGCCCGCCGCCGAGGCGATGGACCCGGAAGCGTGTTATCTCGGCTTCGAGATCGACTTCCGCGCCGACACCAGCAAGGAAAAGATCGAGCGCGTATTCGACTTCGTGCGCGATTCCTGCCTACTCAATATCCTGCCGCCGTACAGCCGGGTATCGGAATACGTCGAGCTGATCATGTCCCTGCCGGAAGACACCATGCGGCTGGGCGAAATCCTGGTGCATGCCGGCGCCATCACGCCGACCGAACTGGAGCAGGGCCTGCGAACACAGAGCCAGGCCGAGACCGGGCAGGCGCAGACCGCGCCGCTGGGCGAAATTCTGGTCGAACAGCAGGTCGTGCAGAAAGAACTGGTGGAAGCGGCGGTGGTCAAGCAAGCCCAGGTCAGCGACAAGAAGGCGCAGGACGCCAAACTCATCCGCGTGCATGCCGACAAACTCGACCAGCTCATCAATCTGGTCGGCGAGCTGGTCATTGCCGGCGCCTCAGCCGCGCTGCTGGCACAGAAGGCCAAGGACGAAGGCATGTTCGAGGCCACCTCCACCATCTCCCGCCTGGTCGATGAAATCCGCGATGGCGCGCTCAGGTTGCGCATGGTGCAGATCGGCGAAACCTTCAATCGTTTCCACCGGGTGGTGCGCGACGTCTCGCGCGATCTCGGCAAGGACATCGAACTGGTCATCACCGGCGGCGAGGCCGAGCTCGACAAGACCGTGGTGGAAAAGATCAGCGACCCGCTCACCCACATGGTGCGCAACGCCATCGACCACGGCATCGAATCGGCCGAAGCGCGCATCGCCGCTGGCAAGCCTGCGCGCGGCCGGGTGCATCTGAATGCGTTTCACGAGTCCGGCAACATCGTCATCGAAGTCTCCGACGACGGCGGCGGCCTCAAGCGCGACCGGATCAAGCAAAAAGCCATCGACAAAGGCTTGCTCAGCGCGGATGCCGAACCCACCGATGCCGATCTGTTCAAGCTGCTGTTCGAACCCGGCTTCTCCACCGCCGATCAGATCAGCAACCTGTCAGGGCGCGGCGTCGGGCTCGATGTGGTGAAGCGCAACATCGAAGCGCTGCGCGGCACCGCCAGCATCGACAGCCGGGAAGGCGTCGGCACCACGATGGCGATTCGCCTGCCATTGACGCTCGCCATCATCGACGGTTTCCTGATGGGCGTCGGCAAATCCGCCTATGTCGTACCGCTCGACATGGTCGAAGAATGCATCGAACTGAAACAGGAAGAAACACGCACCAACGCATGCACCAACGTGCTCAACCTGCGCGGCGAGGTGCTGCCGTTGATTCGACTGCGCGAGTACTTCGCCCTGGCAAGCCGAAGCGGGCGGCGCGAAAACGTCGTCGTTGTCAAATACGCCGGCAGCAAGGCCGGCCTGGTGGTGGACGAACTCATGGGCGAGTTCCAGACCGTGATCAAACCCCTGGGCCATATCTTCACCCATCTGCGCGGCATTTCCGGCTCCACCATCCTGGGCAGCGGCGAAGTTGCGCTGATCCTTGACGTTCCTTCCCTTATCACCCTGGCAACTGAATTCGAATCGGGCAGAAGGCTTGCCCCGGCACTGACCCTTTCCAATCATTAAAAATTCAGGAGAAACCCCATGTTCAAGAACTTGAAACTCGGTCTGAAACTCGCCATCGGCTTCGGCTCGGTGGTCGCCTTGCTCATCATTGTCGCCGTGGTCAGCATCCTGCGTGTGGGCGAACTGAACGCCAATATCGACAGTATGGCGAACGACAAGTATCCCAAGACGGTCATGGCCAACGCTGTCATCGACGGCGTAAACAACATCGCCCGCGCCATGCGCAATGGCTTGCTCGAAACCGACAAGGCAAAGATCGACAAGGAACTGGACCGCATCCAGGAAAGCAGGAAGGAAATCGCCGATAACCTCGAAAAACTGGAGAAATCCATCACGAGCGACAAGGGCAAGGAAGTCCTCAAGAAAGTCATGGACGTGCGGGCGCTATACGTCGGCGGCCAGGAAAAATTCTTGGGGTTGCTGAAGGATGGCAAGCAGGAAGAGGCCAAAACTCTGTTGCTGGAGGAGATACGCACGACCCAGCGGGCCTATCTCGATGCGGTCAACGGTCTGATCACGTTGCAGAGCGAGTTGATGGACGCCTCTGGCAAAGAAGCCGAAGCACTGGCCACCAGCACGCGCAACTTGATCCTGATCCTGCTGGTTGTCGCCGTTCTCATCGCCATCGGCGGCGCCTGGCTGGTCACGCGCAGCATTACAACGCCCATCGGCGTCGCGGTGAAGGCGGCCGAAGCCATGGCCGAGGGCGACATGACCATCAACATCGACGTCGACAGCAAGGACGAAACCGGCCAGTTGCTGCTGGCGATGCAGACCATGGTGGGCCGCCTGTCGCAGATCATCGCCGAAGTGCGCAGCGCCGCCGAAAACCTGACCAGCGCCTCCGGCCAGGTCTCGGCCACCTCGCAATCGCTGTCGCAGGGCTCCAGCGAACAGGCCGCCAGCGTCGAACAGACCTCGGCCTCGATGGAGCAGATGAGCGCCTCGGTCAATCAGAACACCGAAAACGCCAAGCTCACCGACAACATGGCGCAAAAAGCGTCCAAGGAAGCGGTCGAAGGTGGCGAAGCGGTCAAGCAGACCGTATCCGCGATGAAGCAGATCGCCGGCAAGATCGGCATCATCGACGACATCGCCTACCAGACCAACATGCTGGCGCTCAATGCCGCCATCGAAGCCGCGCGCGCCGGCGAACATGGCAAGGGCTTCGCCGTGGTCGCGGCGGAAGTGCGCAAACTGGCCGAGCGCAGCCAGGTGGCGGCGCAGGAAATCGGTGAACTGGCCAGCGGCAGTGTGCAGATGGCCGAAAAGGCCGGCACACTGCTCGACGAAATCGTGCCGTCGATCCAGAAAACCTCCGATCTGGTGCAGGAAATCGCCGCCGGCTCGACCGAACAGTCGTCCGGCATCGGCCAGATCAACAGCGCCATGAGCCAGTTGTCGCAAACCACGCAGCAGAACGCCTCCGCTTCGGAAGAACTCGCCGCCACCGCGGAAGAGATGAACGGGCAGGCCGAACAACTGCAACAGACCATGGCCTTCTTCAAGCTGTCCGGCCTGAGCCAAAACGCTGGACCGGGCGCCGGCCCGGCCATGGCAGGACGCGCACAGCCACGCGTGGCTCGCCCCATCGCTCCGGACACCCATCCTTCCGAACGCGATTTCGTGCGCTTCTGAGGCGGCCGCCATGAGCAACCTCGTCCCTGTGCCAGCCAATGCGCAAGCCCTTGCGCTCGGTGAACAGCAGTACCTCACCTTCCTGCTCGGTGGCGAGATGTTCGCCATCGAGATCCTCAACGTGCGCGAGATCATCGAATATGGCGCCCTCACCACGGTACCGATGATGCCGGACTTCATTCGCGGCGTGATCAACCTGCGCGGCGCCGTGGTGCCGGTGATCGACCTCTCGGTGCGCTTCGCCCGGGCGCCGGTGGAGGTCACCCGGCGCACCTGCATCATCATCATCGAGATCGACAATGCCGGTGAGCGGCAGGACATCGGCGTGGTGGTCGACAGCGTCTCCGAGGTGCTGGACATCCCCGCCAACATGGTGGAACCGCCGCCGACCTTCGGCGCCCGCATCCGCACCGATTTCATTCAAGGCATGGGCAAGGTGAACGAGCGCTTCGTGATCATCCTGAACGTGCATAACGTGCTGTCGGTAGATGAAATGGCGCAGCTCTCCCAAGCCGCGCAAATTGGCATGCCGGCCGCGGCGCCGGCATAGGCCGCGCTCATTCATCGCGCGCTGTTGCAGGTCGGCAACCCATTGCCGACAAGCGTATTGGCGGCATGGGAATACCGCCCGGACCTGGCCCGACCTCGATAACCGCGTCTACAACACACACCATGACCCTGACAGATCAGGAATTCGACTTCTTGCGCAAATTGCTCCATCAGGCCGCGGGCATCAATCTGACCACGGAAAAAAAGGCGCTGGTGATCGGCCGCCTGACCCGCCGCATCGAAAGCCTGGGCCTGTCCAGTTATGGCGAGTATTTCCGCCTCATCGCCAGCAATACCGACCCGGCCGAGCGGCAATGGGCGCTGGATGCGCTGACTACCAACGAAACCTATTTCTTCCGCGAGCCGCAACATTTCGCCTACCTGAGCGAAATCATCCTGCCCAAAGCCCCGCCGGGCGAATCGTTCCGGGTCTGGAGCGCGGCCAGCTCCTCTGGCGAGGAGGCCTACAGCATCGCCATGCTGCTATCCGAACGGCTGGGCCGGCGACCGTGGGAAATCATCGGCACCGACCTCAGCACCAAGGTGCTGGAAAAGGCGATGCGCGGGCAATACCCGATGGAACGGGCGGATAAAATCCCCCAACCTTATCTTCATGCCTACTGCCTGAAAGGCGTCGGCGATCAGGAGGGAACCTTTCTGGTCGACCCGTCGCTGCGCAAGCGGGTCAAATTCCAGCACGCCAACCTGATGGAACCGCTGCCCAAGGTCGG
Source organism: Hydrogenophilales bacterium 28-61-23 (assembly GCA_002281555.1). Classification (GTDB taxonomy): domain Bacteria; phylum Pseudomonadota; class Gammaproteobacteria; order Burkholderiales; family Thiobacillaceae; genus PFJX01. Next base: position 74,405 of record NCGJ01000008.1, on the reverse strand, counting down.
TCTGTTCGATGTGATCTTTCTGCGCAACGTGCTGATCTATTTCGATCCGCCGACCAAACGCCGCGTGGTCGAAAATCTGCTGCCATTCATGAAACCCGAAGGCTATTTCTTCTCCGGCCATTCCGAGAGCCTGAGCGGACTGGTCGATGGCCTGGTTGCGGTAAAACCCGCGATCTATCGGAAAGCGGCATGAACGCCCTCGCAAGCACGCCGATTACCGGCATCCGCGAAATCTTCCTGCACCCGGGCGACTTTCACTTCGGCGACGCCGAAACGCGCATCGTCACCCTGCTCGGCTCCTGTGTCTCCATCACCGTGTGGAGCCCGCGCCTGCTGGTCGGAGGCATGTGCCACTTCATGCTGCCTTCGCGCGGGGTCATCCCCGAGGGGGCCGGCTATGACGGCCGCTATGGCGACGAGGCCATGCTGTTGCTGATGAAGCGCATCTGGAATCTGGGCGCGGATCCCGGCGAGTTCCAGGCCAAGGTGTTCGGCGGCGCCAACATGTTTCCGCTGCAATGCCAGAAGCAGGAAATGAATGTCGGCGAGCGCAACATCGAGATGGCATTGACCCTGCTCGAACGGCACGGAATACAGATCAAGGCCAAGCACCTCGGTGGCGATGGCCACCGCAAATTGATGCTCGATGTCTGGAGCGGCGATGTCTGGCTCAAACACCAGCCGATCAGCCAAATCCATCAGGAGCCACGCTGGTGAAACAGATCAAGGTTCTGGTCGTCGACGATTCCGCCGTGGTGCGCCAGGTCATGCTGGAAGTGCTTGGCCGCGCGCCCGACATCAAGGTGATCGGCACCGCCTCGGACCCGTTGTTCGCCATGCAGAAGATGAACATCGAGTGGCCCGACGTGATTACCCTGGATGTCGAGATGCCGCGCATGGATGGCATCACTTTCCTGAAAAAGCTCATGGCGGAGCATCCCACACCGGTGGTGATCTGCTCTTCGCTGACCGAAAAAGGAGCGGAAACCACCATGCAGGCGCTGGCCGCCGGCGCGGTCAGCATCATCACCAAGCCCAAGATGGGGGTGAAGCAATTCCTCACGGATGCCTCCAACGACCTGGTTAGCGCCGTTCAGGCCGCGGCCCAGGCCAATATGCGGCGATTGGCGCCGCATATTGGCGCGCTGGCGCCGGCCGGGCCCAAGCTCACCGCCGACGCCATGCTGCCCGGCTCTATCAGCGCCATGGCGCAAACCACCGAGCGCATCGTCGCCATCGGCACCTCCACCGGCGGCACCCAAGCGCTGGAAGCGGTATTGACCCGGTTGCCGCGCGTCTGCCCCGGCATCGTCATCGTCCAGCACATGCCGGAAAAATTCACCGCCGCGTTCGCGGAACGCCTGAACAGCCTGTGCGAAGTGGAAGTGCTAGAGGCAAAAAACGGCGACCGGGTCGTGCCCGGCCGCGTGCTGATCGCCCCCGGCGGCCGCCACATGCTGTTGAAGCGCAGCGGCGCGCAATATCAGGTGGAAGTGGTGGATGGCCCGCTGGTCTCACGCCACAAACCGTCGGTCGATGTGCTGTTCCGCTCGGTCGCCAAGTTCGCCGGCAAGAATGCCACCGGCATCATCATGACCGGCATGGGCGACGACGGCGCGCGCGGCATGAAGGAGATGTTCGACGTCGGCGCCCACACCATCGCGCAGGACGAGGCCACCTGCGTCGTCTTCGGCATGCCGAAAGAAGCCATCAAGTTGCAGGCCGTGCGCGAAGTTCTGCCGCTGGAAGGCATGCCGCGCGCCATCGTCGTGGCGGGGCGCGGCTGAGGCGGGAGTGCTCGCGCCAGGGATTCCGGCCACAACGTTCCGTGGCCGGGGAAACCGGCTTCCCTGTGGATAAAACAACATCGAACAGCCCAGACCCGCGCGCGCCTTGAGCGTCCGCAAGAATCGCTTCTGTAGACAAGTCTGTGGATATCCTGTGCATAAAAAAGCAGTTGACGGCCGTGTCTTCAACACTAGAATTAGCGACACGCAAGCCAATAAACACTAGATTTAGTGTTTTCTAATAAACCACCGGCAGACAAGCCCACACCACGCCAGCCCTGGCATCAAGACCGAAGGAGACGCACCGATGCAGATTTCCACCGACATCCAGACCCCCGGCAGCAACATTTCTATCACCGATGTACTGACCTCCGACACACCGTCGACTCCCGCCTACACTGATCACAAAATCATTCGCCGCAACGGCGCGGTTGTCGCCTTCGAACCCGGCAAGATCGCCATCGCGCTGACCAAGGCGTTCATCGCCGTCAATGGCGGACAAGCGGCCGCCAGCGCGCGCATTCGCGATGTGGTGGAGAACCTCACCGGCAATGTCGTCAACGCGCTGATCCGTCGCCAGCCGAACGGCGGCACGTTCCACATCGAGGACATCCAGGATCAGGTCGAACTGGCGCTGATGCGCTCCGGCGAACATGAAGTCGCCCGCGCCTATGTGTTGTATCGGGAAAAGCGCAACGCAGAACGCGCCAAACAAAAGCAGCAACAAGTGCAGGAACACACGCTGTTCTGCCTGGAAAACGGCGAACGCCGCCCGCTCGATCTGCAACATCTGACCGACGTTATCACCGCCGCCTGCGAAGGCCTCTCCGAAACCAACCCGCAAGCCATCCTGCAAGCCACGCTGCGCGACATCTACGACGGCGTGCCGATGGACGAAGTGCGCCGCTCGCTGATCCTGTCCGCGCGTTCGCTGATCGAGAAAGACCCGGAATACAACTACGTCACCTCGCGCCTGCTGATGCATTCCATCCGCCGCGAGGTTTTGGGCGAAGAAGTCGGCCAGCATGAAATGAACGCCCGCTACGCCGACTATTTCCAGAACTACATCAATCAGGGCATCGAAGCCGAACTGCTCGACGAGCGCCTGCGCCAGTTCGATCTGCCGCGCCTGGCCGCCGCACTCGATGCCAACCGCGACCTGCAATTCCAGTACCTCGGCCTGCAAACCCTGTACGACCGCTATTTCCTGCACATCGACGAGCGCCGCATCGAACTGCCACAAGCCTTCTTCATGCGCGTGGCGATGGGCCTGAGCCTGAACGAAATCGACCGCGAAGCGCGCGCGCTGGAGTTCTACCAGGTGCTGTCGACGTTCGACTACATGAGCAGCACGCCGACCCTGTTCAACGCCGGCACCCGCCATTCGCAACTGTCTTCCTGCTACCTGACCACCATCCCGGACGACCTCGACGGCATCTACCAGGGCATCAAGGAAAACGCGCTGTTGCAGAAGTACGCCGGCGGCATCGGCAACGACTGGACCCGCGTGCGTTCGCTCGGCGCCTACATCAAGGGCACCAACGGCAAGTCGCAGGGCGTGGTGCCGTTCCTGAAAGTCGCCAACGACACCGCCGTCGCGGTCAACCAGGGCGGCAAGCGCAAGGGCGCGGTGTGCGCCTTCCTGGAAACCTGGCACATGGACATCGAGGAATTCCTCGAACTGCGCAAGAACACCGGCGACGACCGCCGCCGCACACACGACATGAACACCTCCAACTGGGTGCCGGACCTGTTCATGAAACGCGTGATGGAAAACGCCGAATGGACCCTGTTCAGCCCGTCCGACGTGCCTGATCTGCACGACCTGTTCGGTCAGGCGTTCGAAACCGCCTACACGCGTTATGAAGAGAAGGCCGCGCGTGGCGAGATCAAGGTTTTCAAGAAAGTCGCCGCCATCGGCCTGTGGCGCAAGATGATTTCCATGCTGTTCGAAACCGGTCATCCCTGGATCACCTTCAAGGATGCCTGCAACGTGCGCTACACCAATCAGCACGTCGGCATCGTGCACAGTTCCAACCTGTGTACCGAAATCACGCTGCACACCAACGACAACGAAATCGCCGTGTGCAACCTGGGCTCGGTCAACCTGGCCAACCATATCAAGGATGGCGGCCTCGACCACGACAAGCTGAAAAAGACCATCCGCATCGCCATGCGCATGCTCGACAACGTCATCGACATCAATTTCTACAACGTCGCCAAGGCGCGCAATTCCAACCTGAAACACCGCCCCGTGGGTCTGGGCACGATGGCCTTCCAGGACGCGCTGCACCTGATGCGCATCCCCTACGCCAGCGTCGAAGCCGTCGAATTCGCCGACCGCGCGCAGGAAGCCGTCGCCTACTACGCCTATTCCGCCTCCGCCGATCTGGCCGAAGAACGCGGCCGCTACGCAACCTTCAACGGCTCGCTGTGGAGCCAAGGCATCCTGCCGCAGGATTCGCTGAAGAAACTCGCCGAAGAACGCGGCGGTTATCTGGAGGCCGACCTGTCCGAAACACTGGACTGGAACACGCTGCGCCAGCGCATCATGACGGTCGGCATGCGCAACTCGAATTGCCTGGCCATCGCCCCCACCGCCACCATTGCCAACATCGTCGGCGTCTCGGCTTCTATCGAGCCGACCTACCAGAACCTGTTCGTGAAATCCAACCTGTCCGGCGAGTTCACCGTCGTCAACCAGTACCTGGTGCGCGACCTGAAGGCACTGAATTTGTGGGATGAAGTCATGGTCGGCGACATCAAGTATTTCGACGGCAGCCTGGCCAAGATCGACCGCATCCCGGCCGAACTGCGCAGCCTGTACGCCACCGCCTTCGAAGTCGACCCGGTCTGGCTGATCGAAGCCGGCGCCCGCCGCCAGAAATGGATCGACCAGGCGCAAAGCCTCAACCTCTACTTCCACGGCGCCAGCGGCAAGAAGCTGGACGAAACCTACAAACTCGCCTGGATCCGCGGCCTGAAAACCACCTACTACCTGCGCTCGATGGGCGCCACCGCCGCCGAGAAATCGACCGGTAAAGGCGGCGAACTCAACGCGGTTTCAGCACATGGCAGCGGTGGTTATGTAGCCTCCCCCAACCTGCCGGAGCCGGAAATCGTCGGCAAGGCCTGCACCATGCGGCCGGGCGATGCGGGGTTTGAGGAATGCGAGGCGTGTCAGTAAATCGTGAAAGCATTATCCCGTCACCCCGGCGAAAGCCGGGGCCCAGGTTGTTCAACCCACTGGATTCCGGCCTGCGCCGGAATGACGGTATAGGATTCAACCAGCGTGTCACGACACGCCGACCTGGAGGAAACCCACTAATGAGCCTGCGCGACCCCAACCGCAAACCCACCCACCCCGGTGAACTGCTGCGCGAAGACATCCTGCCCGCCCTCGGTCTGACTCAGACCGAACTGGCACAACGCCTCGCCGTCAGCCGCCTCACGGTTTCAGAACTGATCCACGAAAAGCGCGCCCTCTCGGCTGACCTCGCCATTCGCGTCGCCAAACTCACCGGCACCACCCCGGAAAGCTGGTTGCGCATGCAGGAGGCATTAGACCTCTGGCAGTTGACCAGGGAAAAAGGCGATAGCTACGCAATGATTGAATGCATCGCGGCATGAAAATGCGCATCGTCGGCAACGGCCAATGGCAAGAATTCGCCGCCACGCCGCAAGAAGCGCTGGAACGCGGTGCGCGGCTGGATGCCATGACCCGGCTGCCCGGCGTGCCCGACTTCCAGCCGCGCGGCATCTTTCGCGGCACGCAAGCCTTTTTCGATGCAATGGATGCGGAGAAGGAACGCAAGCGTCAGGCCTGGTTTCAAGAACATGCAGAACCTTTGGCTTCGAAGTAAATGGCCACGCTGCAATACGACATCACATGGGACCCGGCGAAAGCGGCGTCGAATATCGTAAAACATGGTGTGAGCTTCACCGAAGCCGCTACGGTATTGCTCGACCCATTAGCACTCACGATCTTTGATGCGACACATAGTGACTTGGAAGAAAGATGGTTTACGTTGGGAACGACAAGCCAGGCGCGATTACTCGCCGTATCACACACATTCGTGTTGGCGACCCCGAATCCACTGGTGCGCATCATTTCAGCAAGAGAAGCTACACGCCGCGAACGCCAGCAATATGAAGACAGCCCAAGATAGGTGACACGATGAGCCAAGATGCAACAGACCACGACGACATGCCCACTGAAATCGACTTCACCGGAGCGAAGCGCGGCAAGTTCTACCAAGCCGACTCAACCTTGAATTTGCCTGTTTATCTGGAAACCCAGGTGCAAGCCAGATTGACCACACTGGCCAGCACAAAAGGCATGGATCTTTCAGTCTTGGTTAATGAGTTACTTAGAAAAGATATTGAATTGATCGAAATTGCACAGTGAGATGGTTCACAACTAGCAGCACATCTGAGGAAAGCAATGTGAGCCTGCCCCCTTTAACTCTTGACATGACGCCTCACGAACTAGCCAGCGAAGTCTCCAGCCTGTTCAGCCTGCCTGATCTGGTGATACGCGCCTGCACGGTGATGGAGTTGCCCACCGCCAGCGCGCAGGACCTCATCGAAGTCATTGAGCTGGATGCCAACCTGACGGCGACCGTGCTGAAACTGGCGAACTCCGCGCTATACGGCAGCCGGGGCAAGGTCGAGACGCTCACCCGCGCCGTCGCCCTGATCGGCCACAACGCCATGCGCGATCTGGTGCTGGCAACGGCGGCGGTCAACACGTTCCGCGACATTCCCGCCGAATTCGTCGACATGGACACCTTCTGGGACAACAGCGCCACCAGCGCCGTGCTCGCCCGCCTGATCGCCGACCGACTGCGGATGCGCGACGCAGAAAGCCTGTTCCTGGCCGGCTTGCTGCTCGGCGTCGGCCGTCTGGTGTTCTATGTCCGCCGCCCCGCGCAGTACCGCGAGGCGCTACAACACGCGCAACAGAACGAAATCAGCCTGACCGATGCCGAGTGCCTAGTGTTCGGCTTCAGCCACGCCGAACTGGGCGCCGCCTTGCTGGAAAGCTGGGGACTGCCGGAAAAACTGACCCTCACCGTGCGCCATCAACTCGACCCCGCCGCGACCCCGGACTTCGCGAAAGAAGTCGCCGTAATCCACCTGGCCGGCGACCTGGCCGCCAATCTGGCTCCCTGCCTGAAAACTGAGTACGAACCCGAAACCTACCGCCCCGATAGCCGCGCCACCGATAGCATGCAATTGCTGGGCCTCTCCCTCGCCACGCTGAAGGAAATCAGCCTCGAAGGACAGGTCGCCAGTCTGGAAATCAGCGAGATTCTTCATCCGTGTACCAGCGTTACTTATTGATGAAACGATTTGAATATTGTGTGACTGGCCCCTTTAATTGTGTTAATTGATTGTGTGCCTGGCCCCTTCAATTGAAGGAAACATGATTTGTTAAGGACGTAATGAAAAACTACATTAAGGACATAACAAACCTAAAGACACTTCTAGTGTCTGGCGTGTTGTTATTACTGGGCGTTTTTTTCTTATTTATAAGTGAGAAACTTACATATCCGGAAGGTTATCTCTGGGTAAAGTCTCTCATATCTAATTTTGGGGGACTACTAGTTGCAACCCTCTCAATCGCGATACTTTGGGAGTTATTTTCTAAACGATCATTTCTAGATGAAATATTGGAAAGAACCGGACTTGCTGACGATGTCCGAACTGCTGGTCTACGCGGAATATCAGTAAACCCTGTTAAAGGCCCAAATTTCACAAAACTAATCCGAGAGGCTGAGAGGCTAGATATTTTTGTCTGTTATGCCAATACTTGGCGTGCAACACACGAAGAGGATCTCAAATATCTCGCAAGCAAACGTAAGGCGCGCATTCGCCTCGTGGTCCCCGACCCCGAGGACATGGAGATTATGCGTGACTTAGCAAGGCGATTTGGTGCGTCAACTGATCAAGTAATGTCACAGAGAATCAAAGATGCAATACAAGACTACAAGACGTTATTTACATCTGCAGGAAATCCTGATCTTGATTTTTCCATCTGGATCCATCACGAAAACCCAGTAACAAGTTTTTATCGCTTTGATCGTATGGCTGTTGTTACTCTATATAAACATGCCAGAGGCCGTGGAAATGTGCCTACATTTATTGCGGAGCGCTATGGCACCCTATACGGATATGTTGAAGCTGAAATAGATGCGTTGGTAAAAGGAAGCCATGAAAAGCCACCCCTTGCTAAGAAAATATTCCCTGAACATCTGCAATAAGCCAAAGTGGCCAGGATTAAATTGCCAGAAAATTGGTGCACTTAAGCAGCTAGGCTTAAATTAATTTAATCGAATATCAGACATTGAAAGCAATTAGCGTAATTGGGGACAGACCACCATTACTCCCCGTACCACCTTAAGTTGGAGATCCAGACATGGGAAAGCTAGAAGTCATTGAACAAGAAGTTGCAACACTCTCAGCAGCCGAATTGAGTCAATTCCGTGACTGGTTTGCGCAATTTGATAACGCGCTCTGGGATCGGCAGTTTGATGAGGATGCCGCTTCCGGAAAATTGGATAACCTGGCACTCCAAGCGTTGTCCGCACATGCTGACGGTAAGTCGAAACCGCTGTGAAGCATTTCGCCTCACCCTCGTTCTGGTCCGGTTACGAAGCGCTGCCTTCGGCTGTGCGCGTTCTGACGGACAAGAATTTCGAGTTGCTAAAAATTGACCCCAAACACCCTGCCCTGCATTTCAAACATGTTGGACGCTATTGGTCGGCTCGTGTCGGTCTGCATTACCGCGCATTAGCCGTTGATGCCGAGGATGGCCTGGTTGGTTCTGGATTGGCAGCCATGCTGACTACGACAAACTGGTTGGATAAACCCAAATCATGACCCCCAACATCGACCACCTCACCGAAGCCGAATTGATCGACCTCAACCGCCGTATCGTCGAGCGCTTGAAATTCCTGGCGCAGATGCGCGCGCATGCGCGGATGCTGGATTTCAGCGTCGGCGACCGGGTGAGTTTTCAGCCGGATGGGCGCCCTGTCCTGTTCGGCGTCCTAACCCGTTACAACAAGAAAACCGTGACCGTAATAACCGAGGGCGGCGAACACTGGACCGTATCGCCGCATCTGTTGCGCAAAGTCATGGACGTCGCCCCGGATTCGCCCGCCAGGCAATCCGCGCTGCCTCTAGGTCACCCCTGATCCAACCCGCCTACCCACCCTCGCCGCCAGATTGCACACCCCCGCACACCCAAGGAGCCCAACATGCTGAACTTCGAAGACGATTTCACCCCACCCGCGCAACCCGCCTTCCGCCCCATGCCGCCTTCGATGCCGCCGATGCCGCAATTGCAACCGGTGCCTATGGGCATCGACCTGGCCGCGCCAAGCATCGCCAAACCCGCCGATGACATCGCGCATCGCCGCGTGCGCGTCGAGGACAAGCTGATCATCAACGCCAAGGCCGACGTCAATCAGTTGGTGCCGTTCAAATACAAATGGGCCTGGGAAAAATACATCGCCGCCTGCGCGAACCACTGGATGCCGCAGGAAGTGAACATGAACCGCGACATCGCGACCTGGAAAGACCCCAACGGTCTGTCCGAGGACGAGCGCCACATCATCAAGCGCAACCTGGGTTTCTTCGTCACCGCCGACAGCCTGGCCGCGAACAACATCGTGCTCGGCACCTATCGCCAGATCACCGCGCCGGAGTGCCGCCAGTACCTGCTGCGCCAGGCCTTCGAGGAAGCCATCCACACCCATGCCTACCAGTACATCGTGGAAAGCCTGGGCTTGGACGAGGGCGAAATCTTCAACGCCTATCACGAGGTCAGCAGCATCAAGGCGAAGGACGAGTTTCTACTGCCTTACATCGATGTGCTGTCCAACCCGACCTTCAAGACCGGCACCCACGAAACCGACCAGGCCTTCCTGAAAAGCCTGATCGCTTTCGCCTGCATCATGGAAGGCCTGTTCTTCTATGTCGGCTTCGTGCAGATCCTGGCGCTGGGCCGGCAGAACAAGATGACCGGCGCCGCCGAGCAATACCAGTACATCCTGCGCGACGAGTCGATGCACTGCAATTTCGGCATCGACATGATCAACCAGATCAAGCTGGAAAACCCGACGCTGTGGACCAACGAGTTCAAGGCGGAACTGAAAGGCATGTTCGAGAAGGCTGTCGCGCTGGAGTACCAGTACGCCGAAGACACCATGCCGCGCGGCGTGCTGGGCCTGAATGCGCCGATGTTCAAGGAATACCTGCGCTTCATCGCCAACCGCCGCGCTACCCAGATCGGCCTCGACGAACTCTACCCCGGCGCCAACAATCCGTTCCCGTGGATGGCGGAAATGATCGACTTGAAGAAGGAAAAAAACTTCTTTGAAACACGCGTGACCGAGTATCAGACCGGCGGTGCGCTGGCCTGGGATTGATGGGCTTACCATGTGGCACCGCGATACCGATCCGCCCTGAGGCTGTTGGGCGGCACCGGAACAAGCGTTGGCAGAATTAACTCAACCTATTGAATACAAAGTGGAATCCATGAAACAGAATACTCTTTTTCTAGCATTGTTCACTGCGGCGACCGCGTTGCCGGGTTCCGCTCATGCCGCCGACGACTACTGTTCGCGCATGTTCCTCTACGCGGTCAACCAACTCTGCCAACCGCTTCCGAATGGCCAGAGTCTGTGCCAGCCGGTCGGTCTTACCGGGCCAGGGCCGACGTGCAATCTCGACAGCGCGCCTCCTTTGGTTCAGGTTCCCCTGGGACCGCCGATCATCCTGATGTCACCGTTTGCATCGGCAAACTATCCTTACAACCAAAACCCTTTCACACCGTATTATTTTCCGTCCAATCCTTACGCCCAGAATCCATCCGCGCCGGCTGCTGCTTACATGCCAGCGCTGATGCAGCCTTTCGCGCCCCCACTGGGGATGCCGTCCGCGGCCCAGCCCACACCCGAAGTCAACGCTGCTCAAAATGGCCCCGCTTCCGAGCCGCCGCTGGAAAGGTTGATGCCTGAAGCTGCGCCAGCCCGCACGCCCGCCGCCATCGCGAGCGCAACTTCCGCCTTGCCGCTAGCCCAGCCCGCAGCCACTGCCGGCACTGTGGCGCCGACTCCCTCCACGCCTGAAGTCGCAGTCAAGCCAGTTGCAGCTGCAGCTGCACCTGTAGCAGTAGCCGCACCTGTAGCAGTAGCCGCACCTGTACCCGTAGCCGCACCTGTACCCGTAGCCGCGCCTGTACCCGTAGCTACACCAGTGGCGATAGCCGCGCCTGTGGCAGCCGGTTCCGCCGCACTCGTCGCGCCGGAGTCGCCCAAGCCCGTGCCGGCTGACGCGACGCTTGTAGCAACCGCCCCTGTAGCACCCGCATCGACTCAGATTTCCAACAATCCCGAACAAGCCGCAAAAACAGAAGCCGCACGTGTACACGCGGAAAAAGCGCAGCAGGAAGCGCTGGCGCACTTCGAATTCGATAGCGCGGCGCTGACCGCAACCGGCCGGGCAATGCTGGACGCCTGGTTGCTACAGGCATCCAGCGACTTAGCCATACTGGTGACCGGCCATGCGGACCGGCTAGGCCCGCAGCCCTATAACGAAAAACTCTCCTTGCTGCGTGCGCAAGCAGTCAAAAAATATCTGTCCGAGAAGGCCAGCCCCGCGCGCCGCATTCAGGTGCTCGCCAAGGGCGAAGCCCTGCCAGTCGTCAATTGCGAAGGCGATGCAACCCCGGAAACCAAGGCCTGCCTGGCGCCGAACCGCAGGGCTGAAGTCACGGCCAAACCCAAGCCCATAGTCAAACCGATTGCAAAACCGGCTGTAAAACCCGCTGTAAAACCTGTTGCCAAACCTATTGCAAAACCCGAGGTGAAAAAGATCGGTATTCCCAGCGTCATGCCAGCCAAAGGCTCGATTGTCGACTGACCTCATGGCGCTGACTTACTGCATGACTTCAAATTGTCCGCTGGCCCAAGCTTGCCTGCGCTTCGAGGACGCCGTTGCCAGCAACAGCCTGCATCGCACCTACGCCGATTTCAGCGAGGAACTGATACGGAAAAGCGATGGCGCAACGATTTGTCCTTTTTTCAAAAGCAAAAAAACGGAGCTGGAATGAACGATCCCCATCAAAAACCGGCTTTCTGGATCGGCAACGGCATGCTGGCTCTCGCGCTGGCGATGTTGTTCTTTCTGGGCCCGCTTTCGGAACTGCTCGGCGGCTGGGCGATGGTTCTGTGGATGGGCCTGGCCGGCGTCGGCATGTATCTGATTACCAAGGACAAGGGCCCAACCTCCAACATGCCGGACTGATCTGTTTTTGACTGGAATCGCCATGCCACAAACCTTGTCGCAAATCGAGGCTCGTATCCTCGGCGTGCTGATCGAAAAATCCCGAACCACGCCGGACGCCTATCCGCTCACCGTCAACAGCCTGACCGCCGGCTGCAACCAGAAAACTTCGCGCGATCCGGTCATGTCGGCGACCGAAAGCGAGGTGCAAAGCGCGTTGGAGGAACTGCGCGGCCGCACCCTGATCATGGAAAGCTATGGCGCTTCCGGCCGTGTTCTGCGCTACGCCCACAATTTCGCCAAGGTTTACGACGTGCCGGCGGCCAGCATGGATTTACTGGCGATCTTGATGTTGCGCGGCCCGCAAACCGCCAGTGAACTGCGCGCCAATACCGAACGCCTGCATCGTTTTGCCGATGCTTCCGCGGTTGAAGCTTTTCTGGAGGAACTGGCCGACCGGGCCAGCGGCGCCATGGTACTGAAACTGCCCAGGCAGCCCGGCGCGCGCGAACAACGCTGGACCCATCTGCTCTGCGGCGAGCCCGTGCTGGAAACGCCCGGCCACGGCAACATGGCGGCGCCAGCCGGGCTGGAAGCGCGCGTGGAACAACTCGAACAAGAGGTCGCGGAGCTGCGCTCCAGCCTGGCCTTGCTGCTGAACCGCTAAACCCTGCCGGTCAGCCATCGCTCATGGCTTTACCTCGGTGGCCTCGACAAAAGTCAAAGAAACCGAATTGAGGCAGTAACGTTGCCCGGTCGGAGGCGGGCCGTCGTCGAAGACATGGCCGAGGTGGCCATCGCAACGCGCGCAACGTATTTCATCCCGGATCATGCCGTGGCCGATATCGCGCACGGTACGAACATGTTTCGGATCGAACGGTCGCGAAAAACTCGGCCAACCGGTGCCCGAATTGAATTTCGCCTCCGAGCTGAACAAGGGCAGCTCGCATAAGCGGCAACGGTAAACCCCGTGCAGCTTGTTATCGAGCAAGCCGCCGCAAAACGGCGCTTCGGTGCCCTGATGCAGAATCACACGACGTTCTTCGTCATTGAGTTGAGCAATCCGGCTTTCCCGATCCCCCGCATCGAGCGGATTCAGATCGTGGCCAGAATCGGAAACATCGGGTTCGGCGGCATTCGAGTTGGGCATGGCATCCTCCACGTGATGTGGTCACACGATTGCATGTTTGAAAGCGGGCGCTGAAATAAAAAAACGGACGTCTTGAAGATCAAGAACGTCCGTTTAGTACTGCGTTGGCGGAGTGGACGGGACTCGAACCCGCGACCCCCGGCGTGACAGGCCGGTATTCTAACCGACTGAACTACCACTCCATTTACTGCTTTACTCTTGTCGCGGCCGCTTCGTTTCGGAGGCAGCTGCAAAGTCCGAGCATTATATGGAGCCATCACATTGGCCGCAATAGCATTGCTCGGTTTTCTGCTGTTTTATCGCGCTTCGTCCCGGCTGGAGCCCAGGAGCCCAGGGGTCAGGTCTTGCATTGCCACATCACTGACCTTTTTCTTTGTTTGCTTCATGCGCCCTCACGGCTCGACTAACCGTCGAGTAATGCACCCCGAAGTGCTGGGCAATCGCCGTTAGGGTGTGTTGGCCTGAAATATACGCGCGCGCCATCGCTTCTTGGCGTGGATAGCAATTTTCAAAGTGCGCGAGCGGCTGGGTCAGCTCCCGGCGTTGGGCACGAGGAACTTCATTCAGCGCAGAATGTTTCTCGATCTTCGCCTGCATCCGTTTCACAAAAGCCTCGGAACCAAGATATATCTGCCCTTGCAACTTGGTCCACACACTCGACAGACGCGCACCTTCATGAACGAAACGGATGTACTTTTCGATTGCGTTTGCGCGCGTTTCTCCGAACTGCGCCAGTCTCCAGTCGGTCTGCAGCCACTCGGGGGGCGACTCCTGCCCGCATGTCGCTCCATAGCTGCTCCACGGCCAATCCTCCAGGCGCTGGACCACATCCCCGCCCGGAGCGGATTGAGCACCACGTAGCGCGCCAACTCCAGTAGGTAGCTATCACGCTCCACGAGTATCGCCTTGTAACGGCCCCGGAACACATGCCCCACCCGCGAGTGCCCCCGGTTGAAGCGTTGCGTGTACACGCCGTTGAGCTGGCGCATCCCTTGGGCGAGATTGGCCTCGGGCGTCTCGATCAGGATGTGATAGTGATTGCTCATCTGGCACCAGGCATGGCAGGCCCAATTGAAACGCGCACAGACATTCGCGAACACTACCAGCCAGACCTTTCGATCCGCATCAGTCAGGTAAATGTCTTCCCGCCCATCCCCACGCGAGGTGACGTGATACAGCCCACCGGAAAGTTCAAGTCTTAGGGGTCGTGACATGCGCCCAAAACCATCTATCGGAATGTGTTAATGCAAGACCTGACCCCGTCGGTGGACCCCCGTCGGTGTTTGGTGTGCGTCGGTGCGTTGCGCCCTACGCGGGCTGAAGCTTAATTTCACCAGCCAAGAGCAAGATCTTTGCACCGTAAACCGGTTCTATTTCCAGTAGTGTTAGCGCCCCACGATGGATGGCGGCCAATCGATCTTGTAGCGCTGACCATTCGAGTTCGCCCGCATTTGGGAAACGCCCACGCATCAGAAGGAACAAGCAGTCGGCAGTGTCTGGATCGCCAGCGTCTCCAGCGCCGAATACTCGCACGCGATCAATTACGTTAGAAATTCGCATCTCGTCTGCGACAAAGTCGTCAACGCTGGTGGCGAAGAGAACAAGCCTTGCGTTGCTTCCAGCATATGCAAGTTCGATACGAACTTCCTTTTGAGTGGGATCGACGTTAATTGAATAAAGGTTTGCCTCTACAAGCGAATCAAAGTACTTCATCTCATCCCCTTTACCTTGGCCAGGGCGACACGGGACGACCAGGATGCTCTCGCTGTCCATTTTCCCACTCATGAACATGAGGCTCTGTCGCACCTTGGTGTGGCTTGTCTATGTCCAGTTCGGGGCGACCGTTGGGTCCATATTTTCTTGATCTGCGTTCACCATCGATCCATTCGCCTGGTGGGCCCCGGTCTGGAACGTCTTTTTCTTTGTAGGTAATGCTATCAATCCAAGCGCCTAGGGCTTGGCCAACAGTACCGCCAAGCGCAGCACCACCCAATATCAAAGATGGATTCGACGGAATTGCGAGCCCTCCGGTGCCAACATCTAGAGTCCCAGAAGCGACTAGCCCACCGAAACCACCTAAGGCAAGGCCAGCGTTCCGCAGCCGACTAGCCATTTCATTAAACAGATACCCAAACGCCGCCGTCCTCGCCCCATTGGCGAAGTTTCCGCCCCCCAGCGTTGAAGCCGTCCCACCCACCACGCTCACCGCCACCATCTGCCCCACAGGCCCCCAGCCGCCGGAAATATGGTTGGTCGCGTACTTCCCGAACCCCGCCGCGAGCGCGCCACTGCCGCAATCCCCACCGTACATCGAACTGCTGGCGCAGCCAGCGGCGGCATGGGCGGCGATACGTTCAGCACTATTTGCCGCACCGAATCCCGCCGCCGTGTTGAACATCATCGCCGACACCCCCGCCTTCTGCCAGCCATTGGTGCTGCCAGTAGTCAGGAGCTGCGTGGTCATGCCAGATGCCACCCCCCCAGCCACCATGCCAGCGGCATATCCCGCAGTGAAGTTGCCTGTCGCGGCCCATACCGCCCCGCCCACGTTGCCGAAGGCGAAATTGAAGGCCGCTGGCCCAACCCAAGCCGCCACTGCGATTGTGGCTGCTTGTTTAAACCACTTCTGCTCCCAAAACGGCCTAAACCCGCTCGGATCCGTCAAGCTCAGCGGATTATTGAATACATAGCTGTACCGGTTGTACGCCTGCCCGTTCGTGGCATCCGGAATCGTCGGATCCGCACTCAAAAACCTCCCCAACACCGGGTCATAAACCCGCCCATTCATATGAATCAGCCCATCGTCCAGGTGCTCGTGCCCGGTGAAGCCGTGCATCGTCGCGCTGCTGCTGCCCGCCGCCAGCACCCGTTTGCCCCAGGGGTCGTACTGGTAGCGGGTGATGACCTGGCCGGCCTGGTCGGTGACCACGCTGATGCTGCCCAGGTGGTCGGCATGAAAGTAGTTGGTCTGAGGGCTGGCGTTGGTCTTGATGATGTAGGCGCCCACCACTTGGCCGCCGGCGTAGAAGTAGTAGGACTCGGTGGTGACCGCGCCCGCGACTTCCTTGTGGTAGTGCCCGCCCAGGTCGATACGGGGGTTGAGGTAGATGACGGTCTTGCCGGGGCTGGTCTGCTTGGCGCGGACGTGGTTGTAGTCGTACAGGAAGGTGGTGGTGCTGGGGGTGCCGTTTATCGCTTCGACGATCTGGTTGGGCAGGTTGTAGCTGGTCCAGCCCAGGGTGCGGCCGGCGCCGCTGAGCTGGTTGCCGTTGGCGTCGTAGGTGTAGGTGTTGGCGCCGGCCTGGGTGACGGCGTGGGGTTTGGCGCCGGTGTAGCTGTAGGCGCCGACGTCGCTCTTGTGGGTGATGTTGCCCTGGGCGTCGTAGGCGACGGTGGTGGTGGCGCCGTCGCGGGTGGTGGCGGTGAGGCGGTTGAGGCTGTCGTAGGTGAAGGTTTCGCTGCTGGCGAGGAGGGTGTCGGCGCGGGTTTCCAGGTTGCCGAGGCTGTCGTAGCTGAAGCTCTGGTTTTGCACCGCGCCGTTGGGGCCGTTGGCCTGGATGCTGGTGAGGCGGCCGTTCTGGGCGTTGAAGACCCGGTCGGTGGTGACGCCGTTGCCGAAGGTTTCGCGGGTGATGTGGCCGCTGGCGTCCTGGGTGTCGGCGCGCCAGAGCAGGCTGTTGTCGCTGTCGCGGCGCAGTTCGGCCAGATAGCCATTGGTGTTGTAGACGTTGCGGGTAGCGAAGACAGCGTTGACGCTTTGAGTGCTGGCGCGGCCTTGGGCGTCGTAACTGCGGTAAGCCGAGTAGGTGGCGTCGATGGTGTGAGTGACAACGCTGATGCGCCCACCGTAGCCTTCGTAGTAAATCCGCTGGCCCATGGTGTTGTCTGAACTGATTTCGCATAGCTTGCCGATGCCGACGGCACAGAGGCTGCCGTCTTTATATTTGTCGTAGTACCAAGTGGTGATCAGGTCGGGTTCGGCGCGTTGGGTGAGGCGGCCGAGCTTGTCGTAGGTGTTGGTGACGGTTTGATTCTTGGCGTCGGTCTGGCTGATGAGTTCGCCCAGGGCGTTGTAGGTGTAGCTCCAGGCGCCCATGTCCGGGTCGCTCATGGCGGTCTTGCGGCCGCGCGGGTCGTAGCTGTTGACGATCTGGTTGCCGCTGGGGTCGGTGGTTCGGGTGAGGTTGCCGAAGGGGTCGTAGGTGTAGGTGGTGGTGTAGTTGTCGGCGTCGGCTACCGAGAC
Organism: Hydrogenophilales bacterium 28-61-23; assembly: GCA_002281555.1. Taxonomy (GTDB): domain Bacteria; phylum Pseudomonadota; class Gammaproteobacteria; order Burkholderiales; family Thiobacillaceae; genus PFJX01. The sequence goes on along the minus strand of NCGJ01000008.1, from coordinate 56,929 downwards.
AAGCTGGCCCTGGCTGTTCTTGGTCTCGGTCTTGGTCTGGCCCTTGGGGTTGGTGGTGATCGTGGTCAGACCCTGATAGCTGATGCGGGTGATGCCGCCGTCGGCGTCGTCGATCTGGTAGGGACGGCCCAGCTCGTCGTAGTAGCTGGTGGTCCACTGGGCGGGTTCGTTGTCGTAGTAGGGACGGGAGACGCGGGAGACGTGGCCGTTCACGTCGTATTCCGTGTCCTTGTTTACCCAGCGGCCGTCGAAGCCGACCGTGGCGCTACGCACTTCCCGGTTGTGCATGTCGTAATAAACGCGGGATTCGGGGGCGCCGGTACTGAGCGTCTGCACGTAGTACTTGGCGTAGGACGGGCAGGTGCTGTCGCAGTCCAGGTAGGCCCAGGTGGTGGTAGTGGTGTCGGCGCGGGTTTCCAGGATCTTGCGGCCGAAGCCGTCGTATTGCCAGGTGGTGGTGAGGTCGTTGGGGCCGACCAGACGGGTGACCTTGCCGAAGCGGGCATCGTAGTCGCGGTATTCGGTATGGCCCAGGGTGTTGCTGCTGGCGGTGGGGAATTGGCCGGCCACCGGGTTGACCGTGGTGGTGGCGTAGCTGGTGGTGCTGGTGCGGGCCTGGAACACGGCATCGCCGGTGGGCGCTGCGGCCTCGCCCGTGCCGCCGTTGCAGTTGCGGGTGGTGCTGGCGGTTTTGTTGCCGTAAGCGTCGTATTGATAGGTGGTGACCAGGCAGAGGTCCGGGCTGTCCGGTTCGACGATCTCCTTGGTGAGCAGACCGTTTACCGGGTCGTATTCGAAAGCGCTGGTGCGTGTGGCGGTGGCTGCTTCGGTGGGGGCGTTCAAACCCAGAAGCGCGGCCAGCAGCACGGTGGCTAATCTGTACATGGTGTTCCCCTTGTTTCCCTTGTTTCCCTGGGCCGTTGTACGGCCTTGTGTTGTGTCCCTGTCCATCTTTCAGCCCGCCCGTTCAGGGGGTGGGGGTAGTGCTGGTGACTGTGGCACGCCTTAAACGCCCGAGTATCCAGTTGGTGATGTCATTGTCGTAGGTGTTGACGGTGGTTTTGCTGTATCCGTCGTTGCTGCCGACGACGATCTGGGTAGGGTTGCCCCAGTCGTCGTAGGTCTGGCTGGTGGTGGTCCGGGAAACCAGACTACCGCTGAGTTCGTAGCTTTCTTCGACGCTTTGTTGCGCATAGGGGAAATAGCGCAAACTGGCGCCGCTGCCGAAGGTCTTGAGGCCGTAGGTGGGGGTCGAACGGTTGAGAACAACGCCATTAAGGCTCTTCTCACTCAACGACGGCAGACCAGTATAGGGATGGTCCTGGCGGTATTCGGTGCGGCTGACGAGGTTGGTTTGTTGGTTGGTGGTGGTCACCGTTTGAAACCCCAGAAAACCGCGTCCAAGAACATCCGCTCGCCCACCGGCGTATTGGTAATCGAACACAAAGCTGCCGCTGACGCCGTTATCGGCAGAGGTCGAGGAAACGACGTTGAGCGCGGAGGCAGTGGGCGGCAGGTCCCGCTGGGGATACATAGATCCGGTGGAAGCGGTGTAGACCGCACTGTTGTTCAGGGTCGAATACGTGATGGTATTGGATGAGCCTAGGCCATCAGTGATGCCAGTGATCTGCGCCGGGGGCGTCACGAGGGCGCGCATCAGGTAGGTGCGAATAACACCGATGCCAGCAGAGAACTCGACCGCGTCCGTATGGCCCCGGCCGGTAAAGTTCCCCGCTAGAAATCCAAACCAAGGGCCGAGACTGGGAGTCGAGGTATCACCCAAGGCTGGAGTGACAACAATGTTTTGCCACTGATAGGTTGCCGGGCCGAGACTCTGACCATCTGGTTTGGACGTGTCGTAGATACCCCAAGTCAACCCGTTCCAAGCACCCGGTGCCGAAAAAATATCGCTAAAGCCATCTCCGTTGAGATCACCCGCGGAGAGGAAACGGGCCATGAGGCCCGAATACCTGCTCGTATCAAAATTCCCCCACGAACTTCCCGCCGCGAAGCCGCCGTCCATGGCCAGATACACCAGGCCTTGACAGGTGATGAGGTCCGCCCGCCCATCGCCATTCACGTCGCCCAGAGTGGCCGCGCAGGCTTGATTGGGTGCCGATGGAAGGCCCGAGGTCACGTCGATCGTTCGCGCCAAGGGCGTGGTGGCGATCTGCGCCGGGTTGGCGTAGGCGCCGTCAGCCTGCGCGTACTGGAGGTAGTAGTGGGTCAACCCGTCGGTGCCGGCCACGCCAAACATGAGGTCGGCCCGGCCATCGCCGTTCACGTCCTTGGCATCGGCAAAGCGTGCTGCGCCGATCTGCACATTGGCCGCATAGGGAATACCGAAGCTGCTGTTGGCTTGCCCCAGGGCCACCCGCCCGTCGGCCAGGATCAGATCAGCCCGCCCATCCCGGTCCACATCGCCCAGGATACTCACCCGGGCCGCAGCGGGGAGTTGCCACACCTGATTCTCGGTACAGTTGGCCGGGATGCTGCAATCGCGCAGGGGCGTGGTTCCGACGTCCACCGGCGCGTTGAAAGGTGTCGCGGCGTTCCCCGTGGCCAGGCGCAGCATCAGGTGGCTCTGGTTGTCGCCCCCGGTGACGACGCTAAGCAGGTCGTCATAGCCGTCGCCGTTCACGTCGCCGCTGCTGGCGAACCAGATCTGATTCAGGTCAGCGCCAGTGAGCCGGATCCCGGTCGTAGATTCGAAATCCCCGCTGCCGCTTGGGAAGTTCCAGGTGAAACCGGTGGGATTGAGGCAGTTGTTCGTCCCCGCTCTATCGCACTCCTGGATGGAACCGAGGAAGTCGCCTTGCGGCGCATAGCCCAGGGTGTAAGTGCGAGACTGGGTTGACCCGGCCCAGGTGGTGAGGGTGGTGAGGCGTTGAGTGGTTTGGCTTTTTGAACCGCCGATGTATACGGCCGGGGTGTTGACGGCGCGGCCGGCATAGGTGAAATCGATACGGTTGTAGGTCGCCAACCCGGTATTGGCATTCCCTGTGTAATCAATCCGGCTCGGGTAATACTGCCCATTGGCGTTGTCTTTGATGTAAGTCACCGTCAGGTAGTTGCCCTTGGTGTCGCTGATCTTGTTCACAGCCCAGACTGCCACCGTTGCCTTTCCCTGGGCTTCGATCCTTGAATTCATCGTATTGCCGTATTCCATGATCTGGCCGCTCTTGGTCCACACCTTGAACCAAGCTGGGCCATTGCCCGCCGTGCCGTAGGAAACGACCTTGGCGAAGGATTCCAGCTCTGTGCGGTATTCGGTACCGTTGGCGCCATAGCTACCAGTAACCGCCACCAGACGCTGGCCATCCAGACAATACTTGTCGTTGCTGCTGTATTCGACGCCACCGTTGGCGCCGTCCTGAACAATGGTGCGCGGGCAGCGGGTGATGGCGGAAAGCCCGGAGAGCGACCAACCCACCCCCAACAGCCCGTTTCCGCCCTGGCTGTTGTATGTCAGCGCCAGCTTGGGTTCCATGCCGGCGGCGCCGGGCGGGACTGAAATGGGAATGGAGTAAGTGGCGGCGCCAGTTTCGGAGACAGCGAACTGGCCGGGAATGGCACCGACTACAGCCGAAGCGGGCATGATCTGTATCCAGCCGGCGGCGATGAATATTGCGGTTCTTGCTAAATGCTTGATTCTGCCAAGTACGTCGATTCTCATGATTTTTTCTCCCTCGATTTGTTCTGTCAGTACCTGACGTGTCTCAAAATTTCAGGCGTTTATGCGGGCGGAATTGTGAATACTTTCGCTGGTGTTTCGCAATATCTCGAAAGACATAAGGGTTAGTCCTACGGCATTCCAATTAGTCATCAGCGCTCGACTCAACGCGCCCTTGCTCCAGCATTGGCAGCGTCTTCTAGCGGCATCGCCTTGAATATCCAGTCCGCATATTTAGTCTTTCCCTCGAAATCGGCATAAACCGCCGAAAACCCGGATTTCTTCCTGGGTTCTTTGTCCGAGAGACTGTGCACTCCGCTGATTCCGCCGTCGGCGGTTTTCTCCAGTCCCCATTGCTCACTTCCCGTGATTGGGTCGCGGTACAAGCGCCGCAGATGCCGAACTGTCGTTGGAAATCTCGGGTCAAGCAGCAGCACATCGAAACTAGGTGGATATTGTTTGGCCGTTCCGGGCGTCAGTCGGTAATAACGCTCGATGGCCTGCCGGTACTGATCTCCGATGAACAGCAATTCTGCTTCCTTTTCGCGCTGGGCTTGGGTGTGCCAGAGCGTGCCCAGCGCAGCCATCGCGACGCCGAGGCTTGCGATCAGGAAGAGCAGGAAAAGCATCAAAAAACCGGTCTGGCATTTACAACTCCGAATACGCTTTGCCATCGCTGCCATTGCCTTCTGCGCCGCTGTGCAGGTTGTAGACGCCGCCCGCCGCCTGTTCCGAGCCTGGTTCCGTTGGCGCTTCCAGCAACCAGGTTTCGCTGCTTTCGGTGATGGGATCGCGCGGCAGGGCGCGCAGGTAATGGTCGTCGACCAGCGCTTGCAAGGAATCCGGCCAGACACCCTTGTCGGCGTGGTATTGATCGATCGCATCGCGCACCGTGGCCAGGTTTTCGCGCAGCACCGCCTCCTTGGAACGCTCGACATGCTGGAAGTAACGCGGCGCGGATATGGTCAGCAAGATGGCAATGATGGACAGCACCACCAGCAGTTCGATCAAGGTGAAACCCTTGCGCGCGCGCGGGGCTTTGAAATCGGACAGATCGACCTTCATGCGCTTCACCATTCCCTGTAGGGCACGCCATTCAAGCCCTTCTTGACCGAAAGCGAGTAGACATCGAACACATCGTCGCCGGGCTGGGGCTCGTCCGGGGCGCTGGCATAGCTGCGCACGCCCCAGGTCTCGGCGGCGGGCGTTTCCGGATCGGCATGGAACGGGTCGCGCGGCAAACGGCGCAGAAAATAGATCAGCCGGTCATCGGGGCGCAGGCTATCGGGCACGCCCTTGCTGAGCGAGTCCAGGTCGGGCGGATAACCGCTGGCGTCTTGCGCCACCTTGATTTTCTTGTCCAGCACAGCCTGATGATAGGCGTCGATGGCGGTGCGGATCTCGCGCAAGGCCGAACGCAGTTCGACCTCTTTCTGGCGCTGCGCGGTCGCTTGCAGCATGGGCACGGCGAGCATGGCCAGCACGCCGAGTATGGCGACGGTGATGACCAGTTCAATCAGCGTGAAGCCGCTTGCGGGTCGATTTGCGGCCACGGCTCGCATGCGCTTGCTCACATCCAATCGGTCGCCAGCAATCACTACTTCGCGTCCACCGCCGGTGGCGGCGGTACGTCGATTTGCGGCTCGACGATCTCTTCGGCGGGCGATTCCTGCATGCGCTGGGGTATCGACAAGGCCGGACGCAAACGCAAGGGCTGGCTCGCGGCGGATGACTCGGTGCCGGCGAAGAATTCGATGTCGGCCAGTTCCGGCCGTTCGATATTGCGCAGAATGCGCGGCGTGATCAGCAGGACGATTTCGGATTTGCTGTTTTCATCGCGGTGGCTGGAGAACAGACGGCCCAGGATCGGGATATCGCCCAGACCCGGCACCTTGCTGGCGCTGGCGCGCTCCTCGTCGGAGATCAAGCCGGCCAGCACCTGGGTCTCGCCATCCTTGAGGCGCAAGGTCGTGGTGGCATTGCGGCTGCCCAGTTGATAAGTCAGCGTGCCGGTCGCGGTCTTGATCTGCTGGACGATATTGGATACCTCCAGCCCGACCTTGATGCCGACCTCGCCTTCCAGATAGACCTGCGGCTCGACGTCCAGCTTGAGGCCGACATCGAGAAAGCTGACCGACTCGGAAGTGACGCCGGTGGAGGTGACGTTGGAGGTGATCACCGGCACCTTGTCGCCGACGTGAACCTTGGCTTTCTCCTTGTTCTTCACCCGGATGCGCGGGTTGGCCAGGATGTTGACGTCGCCGTCGGTTTTGCTGGCGATGACGCCAGGCGTGGGACTGATGCCTATCGTGGAACCTCGAATGTGGGTCAGCAAATCCAGTGACATGGGCACATCGATAAATTGGGTATTGGTTGCAACTGCCGACCCAGTACCACTGACGGTTTGCACTGGCACTTCCCGCTTAGCCAGCACACTGAACTGCGTCGGCCACTGCACGCCCAACTCCTGCAATTTGCTCCGCTTCACCTCCAGGATTTCGACTTCCAGCATCACTTCCGGCTCGGGGCGGTCGGCCACTTTGACCAGCTTTTCGGCCAGGCGCACCGCTTCCGGGGTGTCGCGGATGACCAGCAGGTTGAGCTTGTCATCGACGTGGGCATCCTTGGTTTTGACCATGGTCTTGATCATCGCCATGGTCTGTTTCGCGTCGGCGTTGGCCAGGAAGAATGCGCGCACGATCATGTCCTGATAATCGCGCTGCTTGGCGGGCGTGTTCGGATACAACAGCAGGGCATTGCCGCTCAGGGTTTTCTTGCCCAGCTGGTTGGTCGCCAGCAGCATGTCGATGGCATCGGCAATCGAGGTATTCGGCGCGAACAAGGTGGTTTTCTGATCCAGCCTGACATCCTTGTCGAACACGAATTTGAGACCGGACTGGCGGGAAACGGCATCGAACACCAGTTTCAACGGCGCATCGCGGAACTCCAGGGTTACCGTTTTGCGGAATGCCGCGGTCAACTGGGGCGATTCGAGCAAGCCGCCGCGACCGGCTTTTTCTTCGACTTGCACCAGCAGCGCGCGTGCCGTTTGATGCGACGGTTCGCGCGCCAGAATCGCGCGCAGCTTGCCGCGCGCCACTTCCAGGTCGTCCCGCTTCATTGCCGCTTCGGCGTCGGCCAGCAAGACCTGATTGCGCCGGCCGATTTCAACATTGGCCAAGCCATCCGCGGCGCGCGGATTTTCCGGGTGCAAGCCGAGCACCTCGCGATACAAGCTTTGCGCGGCGTCCATCTGCTCGGTGCGCAGAGCGGCATCGGCCTGCGCCAAAAGCTGGCCGATGAGCTGATCGCGCTGGCGCACATAGGCGGTGCGCACATGCAGATCGTCGGGATTTTTCTGCATCGCGCTTTTCAGTTCAGCCAGCCCCTCGCGCGGTTTGCCTTCGGCGATCAATTTATTGCCTTGTTTCAGCCCGTTGTCGCTGGCGCAGCCGGCCAGTACCAACGCCAGCACAAACAAGGTCAGCAAAACGAAAACCGCGTTTCGTGGAGAACTTGCGCGCATCGGATTCATGCGTGGAAAAGTAGGCATCAAAGTCGCAATCATGGGCCGAATCTCAGTTGGCGTTGTTGTTGCAAGGGGACATAGGTGAAGTTCATCGTATTGGCGGCAATCGAGTCGAGACGCCATTGCGCAAGGGTCTGGCCGGCGCGCAGCGTCACCGTTTTCTCGCCCTGGGCCAGAAAAAACAATTCGCCGTCGCCGCCATCCCAACGCCCGACAAATTTGAACGGCAAAGGTGGCGCTTGCGGCGGCGGAGGCGGCGGAGCGACAACGATGGGCGCGGGCGGCGGTGGCGGTTTCCAGGATTGAACCGGGAACAGATCGGCGCCGCCGACTGCAAAACGGGCAGCCGTTTCGTTGGTGCCCATTTCGCTATCGGCCCGCGTTTCCGTCTGGCGCGCCGTTGCAGCATTCAAGGCCGCGCCCGCCGGGCGACGGCGCGGAGAGGATTCGACGATGACGGTTTCTTCAACCGCATCGCCCGCATCGCCCGCATCGCCCGCCCCGCCCAACTCGCCCTCCTCGGCCAGCCAGACGGCAGCCAGGGTCGCGGCCAGAGCAAGGACGAGAACCACTTGTCTGGTCGTCATCGCGCCGCTCCCAGAAACAGGGTGAAACGCAATTCGGCTTCGATCTCGTCGCTGTCCATGCGCGTGCGCGCCAGCCGGATGCCGTCGAGCGCAAGGCTGCGCTCCCGTTCCAGCGCTTCGGCCACAAAAGCGCGTATCGCCGGGTAATTGCCGGTCACCGGCAGGCTGATCTGATAACGCATCATGCCGCTCGATTTCTCCCCAGCCGGGCGGTAGACGCCCTGCTTCAGGCTCAAACCGGCATGCGTGGCGGCGGCGAACAGACGCGCGACGGCTTCCGGAATCCGTTCCGCGCCCGGCAGCGTCTCGCTCAGCGCGACGGAGCGTGTCGCTTCCGCCTCGCGCACCGGCCTGGCCTGCTTGGACAGACGTTCGGCGCGCTGTTCCATTTCGATGCCGGCATCGATTCTGGGTTGCACATCCAGGCCATGCACCAGCCAGGCCGACACCAGCAAGGCCAGGCCCAACGTGCCCGGCCAGCCCAGGCGCGCGACGAAATAGCGCAACCAATCGAGCGGCCGCAACGAACTGAATGAGCTGTTTTTCATGGCTGTGTCCACAGGCCGCGCAGGCTGAAATAAACGACCGTGTCGGCATCGACTTCGCGCAATTCGTGCCGGCTCAGGCTGACCTGGGTGAAACCCGGCACGCGTTGCAGTTCTTCGAAATAGTCCAGCATGGCGGCATGATTTTTGGCGAACGCGGTCAGCGTGAAATCGCCCCGATGGCCGTCGGCATCCAGACTCAACAGCGCGACACCCGGCGATTGTTGACGCTGCAAGGTTTCCAGCAAGCGCGTCCAGGGCAAGGCCAACTGGCCGCGCGCGGCGTCGTCAGTGCGCTGACGATTTTGCGCGGCCGCATCGACACGCCTCGCCTTGGCCGTTTTCTCGGACGGGCGTTGCGCCGGTTTGGCCTGCAGACTGGCGATGCGCGCCTGCGCCGCGCTGAAACCGGCATCGGCGGTCTGCCAGGCCTGCATCACCCAGGCGGCCGCGGCCAGGCCGATAACGAGCAGCAGCCAGGACAGGCCGCCCGGGCGCGAGCTTTGAACGTTGAAATCGAGATTCATTGCAGCATCGCCTGTGCGATATCGGTCGGGCCGGCGAGCTCATGCAGCGCATAACGGCCGCCGAGCCGGGCCGCGAGTTTTTCAGAAATACGCTCGCGATCCAGCCCCGCGCCGGTTCGCTCCAGCCAGAGCGGGCCGCCCACCGGCAAATCGGCGAGCAGGCTTTCACGCGCCAACAAGGCTTCCAGTTCGGCGGCGGGATCGGCGCCGGTCTGGCGTTGGCGCAGGGCAACCGGCCGGCCGCGCCGCAAACGCAACAGAATCTGGCTGCCGGGTTCCAGCAGCGCGTACCAGCCGGTCGCATGCGCAAGCTGCCCGCTTCGGCGCCGCCAGGTTTCCGCCAGCCAGGGCCGCATGCCGATCAATTTGATGCCGCGCTTGTGGCATAGCGCGTTAATCCCGGCCGACAAAGTCTCCGCCACGGCCGCCACTACGATGGGTTGACCGGGCGGCGTGATATCCCAGGCCAGTTGCCAGCCACCGCTTTTGTCACCCAGGCCGCCCAGCGTGGTGGCAAGCGTGGCGCCGATCCAGGCCAGCATTTCTTCCCGATTCAGCCAGGCCGGCGGCGCGGGCGCCAGGAACAGGCGCACATGATGGTGCGACAGGGTGATGCGCAGGCGGCCGGATACGTTGTTTTTTTCAAGCAAGGTTTCCAGCGCCGGCAATGGCGTATCGCCATCGAATTCAACTTCGATCGGGGTCGCCCCGCCGGCCGCGCGCAAGACCCAGCGATCCGCCAGCAAGGCCAGCCGATGCGCGGGGAAAAGACGTTCGGGCAGGAAATCGAACGACATATCAGGCAACCTCATCAGGCAACGAAGGTGACACGGTTGATCTCTTCCAGTGTGGTCTCGCCGCGTCGCACCATGTCCAGCGCGGCTTCGCGCAGGTTTTGCACGCCGGCGCGCGCGGCGGCTTCCTTGACCTGGCGGATGGAGGCGCGGGTGACGATGAGTTCGCGGATTTCGTCGTTCAGTACCATCATTTCGGCGATGGCGTGGCGGCCCTTGTAACCGCTGCCGCGACACTGGCCGCAGCCCTTGCCGGCGCGGAAATCGAAGCCGGCGGCGCGTTCCGGGGTCAGGCCGGAATCGGCCAGGAGTTGGGCGCTGGGCGTCACCGCTTCGGCGCAATGCGGACAATTCACCCGCACCAACCGCTGCGCCAGGATGCCGTTCAGCGCGGACACGAAGCTGTATGGATCGACCCCCATGTGCATGAAGCGGCCGATCACGTCGAACACGTTGTTGGCGTGCACCGTGGTGAACACCAGGTGGCCGGTGAGCGCCGACTGCACCGCGATCTGCGCGGTTTCCGAGTCGCGAATCTCGCCCACCATGATCTTGTCCGGGTCGTGGCGCAGGATGGAACGCAGACCGCGCGCGAAGGTGAGGCCCTTCTTCTCGTTGACCGGAATCTGCAGGATGCCGGCCAACTGGTATTCGACCGGGTCTTCGATGGTGATGATCTTGTCCTGGCCGGTATTGATCTCGGAAATGGCGGCGTACAGCGTGGTGGTCTTGCCGCTGCCGGTCGGCCCGGTGACCAGGAACATGCCATAGGGTTCGCGCGCCAAGCGGCGGATGCCGGCCAGGTTGTCGCCGTGGTAACCCAGACGTTCGAGCGAAATCACCTTGAGTTCGTCGGCCAGCGACTGGCGGTCGAGGATGCGCAACACCGCGTCTTCGCCGAATACGCCCGGCATGATCGACACGCGCAAGTCGATTTCGCGGCCGCGCATCTGCACCTTGAAGCGGCCGTCCTGCGGAATGCGGCGTTCGGCGATGTCCAGTTCGGCCATGACCTTGACGCGCGAAATGACATGCTCGGCCATCTCGCGGCCGGGCGCTTGCGCCACCGCGTTGAGCACGCCGTCGATACGGTATTTGATCGCCAGCCCGCCGGCATCGTTTTCCAGATGGATGTCGGAAGCGCCGCTGGAAACCGCGTCGTACAAGGTCGAATGCACCAGTTTGATCACCGGCGAGGCGTCGGCGCCGATGGCTTGCAGGGAGATTTCCTCGACCTGCTCGAACGAGCGGCCGGAATCGGATTCCGATTTGACGCCATCCATCGCCTTCAGATTGACCTCCAGCCGATGCAGCCAGGCCAGCAGATCGTCGCGCAGCACCAGCGCGGAAATGAACGCTTCGCTGATGCAGCGCTCGGCCCAGTCGATCAGCGCCGGTTGCAGCGGATCGGCGAACACCAGCCAGAGATTGCCGTCGGCATCGCGGCAGGCGGCGCACTCGCGTTCCAGCGCCTGATTGAACGGCAGCAGATCGAACGCCGGCGTCATCTCGCGCAACACGCTCATATCCAGAACCGGGTAGGCGAACGCGTTGCCCAGTTCGGCCAGGAATTCGTCCGCCGGCAAACCGAGGATTTCCTGCAACGCCTGTAACGCCTGCTTGCCCTCGTTCTTGCGCGTGGCCTCCGCCAGCATGGCGGCGGTAATCAGCGTCGGCTTCCTCATGCTAAATCCCTCACTCCAGACTCCCCGCCAACTCGAAAATCGGCATGTACAACAACACAACGATGACACCGATGGTCAGGCCGATGACGATCATCAAAATCGGTTCGATCAGGCGGGTGAACCAGTCGACAGCGCGCTCAAGCTCTTCGTCGTGAAACGATGCGATCGATTCCATCATCTCGCCCATGCGGCCGCTTTTCTCGCCCACGCGCAACATGCGCAGCGCCACCGGCGTGGTCATGTCGGACGCTTCCATCGCATCCGAAATCGGCTTGCCTTCGCGGATTTCGCGCGCGGCGTTGGCCAGCCGGAGCCGCAGCTCCGGATGCAGCAAGCCTTCCGACATGGTCAACGCGGTCAAAACCGGAATACCACCGGACAGCAACATGCCGACGGTGCGATAAAAACGGGTCAGCTGAAACACCCGCAAGCGTTCGCCCAGTCCGGGCAAACGCCAGATTCGACGCGACAGCGCGGCACGCACCGCCGGCTGTTTGAAGGCGAAAAACACGCCGGTCAGCGCCAACAGGATGACCAGCCCGGTTTCCATGGCATGGCTTTGCACCATCACGCCCCATTGCATCAGCCAGCGCGAGGCCAGCGGCAGACGTTCCAGATTGCCTTCGTAGATCGAGGCGAAGCGCGGCACCACCCAGCCCAGCAGAAACAGCGCCACCGCGCTACCCAGCACCAGCAGCAAGACCGGATAGACGGCGGCGGCGGTGACTTTCTTGCGCAACACTTCCAGTTGTTCCTGATAAGCGATGAAGCGGGTCAGCGCCTCGGGCAGATTGCTGGTTTTCTCCGACGCGCGCACCGAAGCGACATAAAGCGGCGGGAATGCGTCCGGATAACGGGCGATGGCGCTCGACAGCGATTCGCCCTGATAAAGATGATCCAGCACCTGCATCAGCAATTTGCGGGTTTCCGCGCGCGCCTCCTTCTCCGCCAGGGTTTGCAGCGCTTCCATCAAGGACAAGCCGCTACCCAGCAAAGACAGCAATTCGCGCGAAAACAGGCTGATCGGAAAACGATAGCGGCGCGCGAACATCGGCAAACGTCCGGCGCCGGCCGGCTTCACCGACAACACGGTCAGACCTTGTCGACGCGCCTGCTCCGCGGCTTCCTCGGCGTGCTTCGCATCGAGGTTGAGCGAGACGCGTCCGTTGCCGGACAGCGCTGAAATGACAAACTGCATGGTTGCGTGGCTTACCAGTTGCCGATGTCCGCTGCTTCCGCCGTGCCGCCGGGCTGGCCATCCTTGCCCAGGGACATGATATCCAGCTCGCCATGCTCGCCCGGCTGCTTGTACAGGTAGGCTTTGCCCCAGGGATCGTTCGGCACAGCTTTCTTCAGATACGGCCCCTGCCAGCGCGCTTCGCCGGCCGGCTGGGTGAACAACGCCGCCAGTCCCTGTTCGCTGTCCGGATAGTGGCCGACATCGAGCCTGTACTGATCCAGTGCATCTTCCAGCGCTTTGATCTGAGACCGCGCCGTTTTGACTTCCGATTTGCCGATCTGGCTGAAATAGCGCGGCGCGACATAGCCGACCAACAAGCCGATGATGACCAGCACGACCAGTAATTCGAGCAGCGTGAAACCCGCGTTCCGTCCGGATGAAAGCTTCATGACACAGCCTTTGTTACAAAAGTGGGTGATTATGACGTGTGTAACATTTCAAAACATCGTGCGCGATGGGCCAGCGCGCGCCGGCGAACCGTCGCAGCCGGGAAAACCGGTCAAATCGAGCTTATCTGACCGCCTTGTTCGCGCCGCCCAGGAGCGCTTTTTTCAGGTTGTTCTGAATCGGTCGTTCGCCCAACCAGATTTTCAACAGGCTGCGGTTGAAGTCCGAACCCGGAACCGTGCCGACAACCCGGTGATTGAACGATACGCGTGTACCCACGCCAGGTAGATAGTCCAGATAAAGAACACTGCCCTTGGCGACTTGGCCGAGCGAACGAATCACGCCAAAGAATTGCTTGAGCGGGGTTTCGATGGCCGCCAGCTCCTCGGGCGTATTGTTGTCTTCCAGACCGCCCATCAGTTTGTCGACGCCCCGCTCGGTGGACATATCCCGCAACAAAGTAATCTGGACCCGATGCGGCAGATCTTTTCCGAGGATGGCTTCGACATCGGTCAGCCGATAAGGCAGATACAAACCGATGGCATAGATGTCGAAAAACAGAAAACTTCGCAACCCCGAGCCGTTGAGAACCAGCCCGACATCGTCCATCCGCGCACGCGGTTCCAGCGGCAAGACCGCGCTGTCGGCGGCCATCGCCCAACACGGCGTCAACAACAAAAGGCCACTGAGACTTGCGGCACCGACTCGTTGAGCCAGACGCCTGAATCTCGATGCGCTCGGCTCGGTCGCACACATCGAGTCAAGCCACGGCATCAAAATGCCAGGCGAAACCAATCGCCAAAACAGGGATCCGAAGCGCACTCGCCGCAACCGAAATAATCGTCTTCACTCTCAACCGGCTGGACTGCATCGTCCGATTCCTCGTCGGCAACCGGTTCCCGAAATTCAACTTCCCATTTGATCGACATAGCCACTCCTTTCATCAAGCGTATGCCGATGATGGGCAACTCCTGTGAAATCTCGATGACAGCCGATCCGACCGGCTCGATGTAAATGAGCAGAACGGCTCATTTTTACAAAGCCGCGGGCTAACTGTTTTGTCATAAACAGCAGCCAGAATCAGCCACATTCCGATCAAAAAACCAGGAGAAAATTCGATGCAAACCCGATTCTCACCCCTCTTGCTGGCCGTTCTGGCCAGCTTCAGCTACCAGGTTCAGGCCGTCGAGCCGACTTGCGTGGACACCCGCGCCAATGTTTTTGTCGGCGCCATCGACAGCACTGTCGCCAACAAGAATTTCGATGGCCTGTGCCTGAATGACCGCATCGTCGACAGCGCGACGGAAGGCGCCAACTGGGGCAATCACGGCGCATTCGTCAGCGACCTTTCCAGGCTGAGCCTGGATTGGCAGAAAACCAAAAAAATCACCGCGATGGAACGCGCCAAACTGATGCGCGCCGCCGCCCAGTCCAGCGTCGGCAAGACCCTGCTGGTCAAGATCGCCGCGATCAACGACTTCCACGGCCAGTTGCTGTCTCCGGGCAACTCCTTCAGCAAACCGGTCGGTGGCATCGATTACCTGGCCGCTTACGTCAACAACATCCGCGCCAAGTCGCCCAACAGCGTGGCCGTTTCCGCCGGCGACCTGATCGGCGCCACGCCGCTGGTCTCCGCCCTGTTCCATGACGAGCCCACCATCGAAGGCATGAACCGCCTGGGCCTGGAAATCAACGCAGTCGGCAACCACGAGTTCGACGAAGGCAAGGAAGAGCTGCTACGCATGCAGAACGGCGGCTGCCACCCCACCGACGCCAATTCCTGCCAGGGCAACGCGGTCGGCACGCCCTACCCATTCGAAGGCGCCAAGTTCAAGTTCCTGGCCGCCAACGTGGTCGAGAAAAGCAATGGCAAGCCGCTGTTCGCGCCCTACACGGTCAAGAATTTCCAGGGCAACAAGATCGCCTTCGTCGGCATGACGCTGAAAGGCACGCCCAGCATCGTCACCCCCAGCGGCATCTCCACGCTGGACTTCAAGGATGAGGCCAGCACGGTCAACGCGCTGGTGCCGCAACTGAAGCAACAGGGCGTCGAGACCATCGTCGTCCTGCTGCATGAAGGCGGTGTCGATAGCACCGGCAGCAACTACAAGGACTGCGCCAGCATTGCCGGCCCCATCGTCGATATCGTCGCCAATCTGAACGACGAGGTGGACATGGTGATCAGCGGTCATACCCACCAGTCCTATCTGTGCAGCCTGCCCAACAGCGCCGGCCGCACGATCCCGGTCACCAGCACCAACGCCCAGGGCCGCATGGTCACCGAGGTGGATCTGGTCATCGACACCGCCAGCCGCGACGTCGCCAGCATCAGCGTCGACAACGTTCTGGTCGATCGCTCCGCCGCCGGCATCGTCCCGGTCGCCGCACTGACCACACTGGTGAACAACTACGCAGCGCTGAGCACGCCGCTGGCCAACCGGCCCATCGGCCAGATTTCCGCCGCGATCCCGAATATCAATAATGCGGCGGGCGAATCCTCCATCGGCGACGTCATCGCCGACGCCCAGCTCGAAGCCACCGCGCCCGCGGCTCTGGGCGGCGCGGTCATCGCCGTCATGAACCCGGGCGGCATCCGCAACGGCGCCGCCGGTTTCACCTACCCGACCAGCGCGGCCGGCGAAGGCGACGGCGTGGTGACCTACGGCGAAGCCTTCACCATCCAGCCGTTCGGCAATTCCCTGACCACCAAGACGCTGACCGGCCAGCAAATCTACGATCTGCTCGAACAGCAGTGGAGCGCCATCCAGCCCTACAGCCGCATCCTGCAAGTCTCGGCCGGCTTCACTTACCAGCACAGCTTCGATACCACGGCGGCCAATTTCGCCGCGCAAAAAGGCGGCCATTACGTCTGCGACGGCAGCGTCAAGTTGAACGGCGTGGCGATCGACAAGGCCGCCAGCTACCGCGTCACCATGAACTCCTTCCTGGCCACCGGCGGCGACAACTTCACCATATTCAACCTGGGCACCAACCAGCTCGGCGGCGCGCTCGATCTGGATGCCATGACCGATTACTTCGTCGCCCACGCCCCCACCGCGCCGGGCGCGCAAGACCGCATCGTCAAAGTCGCCGCCTGCCCGGCGCCCTGAACTTTATTCAGTACAAACTTCGAGAGAAAACATCATGAAAAAAACACTGTTAACCCTGGCGCTGGCCACCATGGCCGCCCATGCCCAAGCCGCCACCTGGACTCTGGGCGATACATCCACCAGCGGTTCTCGTTTTAGCGTTGCCGCACTGACCGATACGGTCGGCAGCCTGGGTAGCGCTAATCAATTTTTATCCGGCAATATCGGCAGCTATATCAATGAAACCACAATCGACAGCGTCACCGTCGGCAGTTGGGATGCCAGCACCGTCACTTTGGGCGGCAACAGCATCGATCTGGGCATCAGCCACGAAGCCAACGTCAGCATTGCCGGAAACGTCGCCATTGCCAATTTGATCACCAGTGTCAGTCTGGACAATGCAACGATCGCCGATACCGGTCTGACTCTCAACTACCACGGTCATGCCCCTTCTCGCCTGACCCAAAACTTCATCATCGCGCCGGAACTGGGCGAGGCTATGGGCGACTTGGTCAACATCAACATGGACATCTGGGCCACACACAGCCTGGATGGAAATCTGATCGCGGACAGCCTCACTTTCGAGCAGGATTTCTACTCTAGCTACGACCTGTACCTGAACGGTTCGGTCATGGATGCCGGCAGCTTCGACGCACTCGGCTCTGTTGGCGTTGGCGAATACTGGAGCTTCCAGGCCCATATCGGCGACGAAATCAGGCTGGAAATGCGCAGCCAAAGCCAGATCACCGGCACCGCCTTGGGTTTGGGCGGCACACCTGAACTGTTCGGCGGCAGCGAAGCTTTCGCCAGCATGACCGTCACGCCGGTACCGGAACCCGAATCCTGGGCCATGTTGCTGATGGGCCTGGGCCTGGTCGGCCTGCGTCTGCGCAGCAAGCCGAAATCCTTCACTCAGAACAAGATCAGCGCCTGATCGCGCCTCCGGGCTCCACCGGCCTGAACCGGTGGGGCTGCGCAATATTCTGGAAGACAGAACCCGATCCTCCAGAAAAACAATTAGCGGTTTTCACACTTTCCAAATGGCCTTCGGGCCATTTTTTCGTTCAGGCAAGCACACCTTGGCTCGGCAACTACAAGCTTCGGTTCAATACTTGTGCGTAAGCATCGCGCCCAGGCCGTAGTCGGCGCTGGCATCGCTGAAACCCTTGACAGCATAAAGCTGGAACTTGGTCTGAGGCGTGAATTTGTGCACCCAATAAGCGGTCAGCTCGCGCGAGCCGACTGAGTTGGCGCTGGTCGCCTCGCGTGCGTCAAACATGAAACCGGCGCTGTTGGTCTGGGAAAGCTTATGCCCGACGCCCAGGCTGCCTAGCCAGGTATTTCGCAGCGTACCCCCGGGCGGATTGCCCGGCATGCGATAGCCCAGAGTCACGAATGGCGTCCATTTCCCGGCCGGGTAATAGAAATCGGCCAACACGGTGAAATCCCGTTCGCCCGTGCTGAGCCCCTTGGCTTCGTCCCCGGTGGGGAGTTTGACTTTGACTGTGGCATCCATCAGCCAGCCATGCAGGGGTTCTTCGATCAGGCTGTACGAATAAGACCCCACCACATCGCCCAAACCGGATTGAGTCACGCTCGGCCCAGCGCCGCCGGACGAAATGATGTTGCCGTTCCCGTCGATACTGACGGTGCCGCCGCCGGACGGCGAGGTAATGCTGACGTAGGGCAGCGTGACCTTGTACGTGGAGCGACCTTGTTCATATTTCACCGTGAACGGCACGTAGCGCACGACGGTGGAAGCGGTGCCGCCATATTTGCCGCTGCTGGTATCGAGCCCGGTGGTCAGACTCAACTCGCCAGCCCAACCTGGGCCGCAAAAAAGCGCAAGCAGGGCTGCGGACAGATAGCGGATTCGTTTCTGTTGCGGTTTTGCAGTCATTACGGCTCCTGAACTTGTCTCAATCGTGTCTTTCGATTTTCTCCGGTTTTTCTATTTTTTCGATCTCGATCTTTTCTGGCTTCTCGATTTTTTCAGGTCGTTCTATCTCGGGTCGTTCTATTTCTGGTCGTTCTATTTCTGGTCGTTCTATTTCTGGTCGTTCTATTTCTGGTCGCTCTATCTCGACCTTCTCGGGCCGTTCTACTTCTGGCCGTTCTATTTCGATTTTCTCCGGCCGCTCACGTTCCGGTGTTTCCTCCGGCCTCTCGATTTCGTCGGAATGACGCTCTTTAATGGAGGTTTCTCTGGAAGTTTCTCGATTTTTCGAACGTCGCTCCTCGCGTGATTTTCCTTCACTTCCACTATCGCGACGCAGCGCCGGCCGATCGATTTCAACGCGGTTGACTCCGATCCCGCCACCTGAAAGCGATTTCGCCTCCACCCGCACCCACTGCCCTCGCGCCTGGCTTAATTTTTCCGCGGCGGCCGGGGTCACTGACTGAATACGGGTGTAGCCCAGCGTGACGCCGCCTTGGCCATCCGCCGCCACCATGCCTTGAAGTAATAAGCGGTCAAGCTTTTCCGCGAATTTTACGGTCGGATTCACCTCGACACGCTGCGCTTGCAGCACGCCCGCGCGCTCCACACCGACCACGCGCACCTGCTCGCCCGCGGCGACAGCGCCGATGCCCAGCACAGGCAAACCGCCGATTCTGCCGACGCCACGCCCATTAACTTGAGCGGTCGAATCGAGACGGCCGGTAACGCTGGCCGGCGTATCCGGCCGCACCCGTTCGATATGGGTCGCACGCACCGCGCCGGATGCATCGCGCAAACCGCTGACACGCACCATATCGCCAGGACGCGGACTGAATTGGCTTGCCATATTCATCGGCGCACCCTCCGGCGCCACGCGCACGAATTGCCCCAAGGCCATGAACGATTGCCCATCCGGCGCAACCCAGGAGATCTGACCGACCACGGCTGAATTCACGGAAATATGCCGCGCCCGCATCGTATCGCCCTGCCCTTCGGCTTCAACCGAGACCAGTTGTCCGATGGCGAGTTGGCCCGATGCGCCTTGCTCGCCATCGACGCTGACCGGCGTATTGCCGTCAAAGTTGATTTCGACGCCATTCACGCAAATGCTGGCAAACCCGGTAATCAGACCAACCACGCCGGTACCGCCGACGCCCCCATCGGCCTGTTTTCCGGTGCCGCCAAGACCTGAATTGGCCTGCTTGCCGGTACCGCCCAGACCTGAACTGGCCTGCTTGCCGGTGCCACCCAGGCCTGAATTGGCTTGCCGTCCGGTGCCGCCCATGCCGGAGCCATCGGTCGCATGTCCGGTGCCGCCCATGCCGGAACCGTCTTGCCGATGTCCGGTACCGCCTGTACCCGAACCATTGATGCCGGTACCGCCCATGCCAGAACCGTCGGCCCAGCCCGCGCTGCCCGGCAAGGCGCAAGGATTGGCCCAGGCCGAGATAAAAACACCCAGCGACGCCCACAGTCCAAGGCCGAAAACCAGGGGTCGCAGCCAGTTCACTGCGGCCGGCCTCCACCGTTGCGCATCGATTCGTCGTAGAAATAGACACCGAACGTCATCCGTTGATCGGCGCCGTCATGATCGACATCCCGCTGCTGCAGGGTCATGGCCTGGCGATTGATTTCCTGCAAGGCGGCTACCGCCAGTTCACGCGAGAGAACACGCAGTTCTTCGACCGATGCCTCGCTCAAACCGTCGTAATAGACACAGCGTTCAAGAAAGGCGGGCTTGCCGTCGAGCAGGTTGTGCGTCGCGGCCGCCAGATGGTCATGCAAGTTTTTGCCGAAGAAAAATGCCTTTTCCTCGACGCCGTTCACCGGCACGAATGCCGCTTCCGCGAGATGGACGAAATCGGCTTCATCCAGCGTCGCCACGCCCAGCCGCAGCCATTCATCGAGCACCGCGCGTGGACGAATGTCCTTGCTGACACTTTCCACCAGACGTTCGAAACAAACCTCGCCGCCCTGGCTGAAGGTTCTCGGCAACGGCTTCGGCCGCCGCTGATGATCGAGATAGGCGGCTTCGGCGCACCAGCGCGCCGCGATCTGCGCGCCCATAGAAACCGATTGCGGCGCCTGATATTGCGGCGCTTCGGCGCGCAAGCGTTTGACCTCACGCCGATGCACGCCCGAGAGCAAACACACGCGGCTATCGCTGAGGCCACTGCCGTCATCCGGAAAATCCCGTGCCGCCACATCGACGAAAACACCCTTGGCGAGTTCGGAAAAAGCGGGGAAATGAATGCCATGCGCCATCAACAAGCGGGCCAACGGCCTGAGCATACGGCGCACAGCGACCAAAAGAGCCGGCGGCGGTGAAAGAAAAACGCGAGTTTGGGTAAGCATAAGCTCGCAACTTTAACAGATGAGCAATTTTCACACACCCAGCAATAATCACTTAAACCTACAACGCGTTCCCAGCGCCTTGCCGCGACCGGAAAGCAGCATGCAAATAGCATGCTCAGGGTATTTAAATCGGCCCCGCAACAAAGATTTCATCCAAATTTATTTTACGTGTAATGGTTTTACACGTACCCTGCGCAACATCCATGTTCATGACATGGGTGTTCAAACCGCCATTGCGGCTATCCACCAAAGAGGTTGTCATGCCACACACAAAATTCATCCGTTGGTTGGCGCTGCTGATCGCACCGCTGCTCTTCCTGTCACAGCCGACGCTGGCCGAACAGAAATCGGAAAGTAGCAGTAGAACAAGCGCCGTCATGGCCGCCACCCCGACTTCATTGTCGCTGGTCGTAAACACGACCGCGGTTGTGGCGCTAAACAACGTGTCCGGCAAGTTGCGCGTGACCAGCAGCAATACGCGAATCGTCGAGGCAAGCCTGTCGAATGGAAAAATCAATGTGACCGCCAAAGCGGCCGGAAGCGCGCAACTCACGGTCAAAGACAGCCGGACAACGCTGACCATTCCGGTAACGGTCAAGTCCACGGCGATAATGAGCGCTAACCCGACCTCGCTGAATCTTGCCGTTGGCGCAGCCTCGGTCATCACGCTGAGCAATGTTTCAGGCAACCTGAGTGCAAGTTCCGCCAACACCAATGTCGCCACGGTTGCGTTGTCTGGTTCCAAAGCCACGGTGACCGCCAAGGCCGCCGGTACAGCCCGAATCACCCTCAAAGACAGCAAAACCACACTCTCCATCCCGGTTACCGTGACCGCCACGACGGGAGGTGGCACCGGGACGACAACGGGCACATCGCATACCCTGCTGGCCTGGAATGACCTCGGCATGCACTGTATGGATGGCGACTATTCGGTCTTCTCCATCCTGCCGCCATACAACAACCTGCATGCGCAACTGGTCGATAGCGGCAACAACAAGTTGGTCACCCAGGGTGTCACGCTGACTTTCGAGGCGATGGCCGACGCGGACGGCTCGGTCAACAGCATTTCTTCAACCAAAACCAATTTCTGGCAGTACGCAAAATCCATCTTTGGCGTCGATCTGCCTGTCGGCATGGGCCTGACCGGCAATGCCACCGCCTCGTTCACGCCGCAGGCGCTGAAACTGGATGCGGCCAGCAATCAGTTTGTCGCGGATGGCATTCCAATCACGCCGTATGACGATAGCGGCCGCAAGAATCCTTATCCGATGGTCAAGGTCGTGGCGCGCGACGCAACCGGCAAACAACTGGCGCAAGCGCGTGTCGTACTACCGGTTTCCGATGAAATGAGCTGCGCCGCCTGTCACGCCTCCAACTCCGGCGCGGCCGCCAAACCCGCCGCTGGCTGGGTCAACGATGCGCATGTCGAACGCGATTACAAGAAAAACATCCTGCGTCTGCATGACGAGAAATCGCTCGCCAGCAAGGTCTATCGGGATGCGCTCAACACCCTGGGCTACGATGCCGCCGGCCTGTATGCCACCGCGATGAACGGCAAGCCGATCCTGTGCGCGTCCTGCCATGCTTCGAACGCGTTGCCGGGCACCGGTATTGCCGGCATCAAACCGCTGACCGCGGCGATCCACAGCAATCACGCCCTGGTCAAAGACGCCACCAGCGGCCAGCTGCTGGACAGCATCGGCAACCGCAGCGCTTGCTACCAGTGCCATCCGGGCTCGGAAACCAAGTGCCTGCGCGGCGTCATGGGCAATGCCGTATTGACCAATGGCAAAGCGGCGATCGATTGCCAAGGTTGCCACGGCACCATGTCCAACGTGGGCAGCAGCACGCGCACCGGCTGGCTGGATCAGCCCGATTGCCAGTCCTGCCACCACGACGGCAAGCGCGAACTGAGCGCGGTCAGCGCCACCGGCATTCTGAAAAAGTGGCTGGACACCCGCTACGCCACCAATGCCAACGTCCCCGTCGCCGGCAAGAACCTGTACCGCTTCAGCAAGGGCCACGGCGGTTTGCAGTGCGAGGCCTGCCACGGCGCGACCCATGCCGAGTACCCCAGCTCGCATGCCAACGACAACGTGTTGGCCAAGGATGTGCAGGGCCGCGAAGGCACCATCGGCGAGTGCGCCTCCTGCCACAAGAGCGTTCCTCTGACCGCCGACAAAGGCCCGCATGGCATGCACACGGTCGGCAGCGCGTGGGTCGGCAAACACGGCGACTATGCGGAAAACAACAAAACCGCCTGCGCCGCCTGCCACGGCGCCGACTATCGCGGCGGCATCCTGTCCACCGCGAAGGCCGCGCGCAGCTTCAATGCCGATGGCAAGACGGTGAACTACAGCGCCGGCCAGAAGGTGACCTGCTACGACTGCCATAACGGCCCGAACGGTGACTGACGCGGCGGAGAGGTAGCGCAGCAAAAAAAGAAACGCGGCCTTCGGGCCGCGTTTCTTTTGGACATTCCGCTTTACCGGATTGGGCGCAAACAGATTGCCTGACTCAAACCTCGTTACGCCACTCGGTATCCTCGTCGTCGAACAGCCGGTTCGCCTCGATCGGCCCCCAGCCGCCGGCGGCATAGGTGTGGATGAAATCGCGTTCCTGCGCCCAGTACTTCAGGATCGGATCGACCACGCGCCAGGCCCATTCCACCTCGTCGAAGCGGATGAACAGAGTGCCGTCACCTTCGATCACGTCGAGCAGCAGCGCCTCGTAGGCATCGAGCGGATTCTCGTCCGGGTTGCGGAAGCTGGCGTTGAGTTTGACCACGCGCGTGTTCATGTCCAGGCCGGGCTGCTTGGCGTGGATTTCCATGTGCATGCTTTCATCGGGCTGGATCGACAGCACGATCCAGTTCGGTTCCAGGGTTTCCAGCGGCGTCTCGCGGAACAGTTGCTGGGGCGGATGGCGCAGGCGCAGGGCGATCATGGACAGGCCCTGCTTGAGCCGCTTGCCGGTGCGCAGATAAAACGGCACGCCGCGCCAGCGCCAGTTGTCGATGTAGAACTTGGCGGCGGCGAAGGTTTCGGTGACCGAATCCGGCTCGACGCCCGTCTCGTCCTGATAGCCTGCGGCCGGTTGGCCGTTCACCTGCCCCGCCTTGTATTGCGCGCGGAAGGCATGCGCATGCACCGAGCGTTTTGAAATCGGGCGGATGGAACGCAGCACCTTCACCTTCTCGTCGCGCAGTGCATCCGCCTCCAGGGCCGGCGGCGGTTCCATGCCGACCAGGGTGAGCAGTTGCATCAGGTGGTTCTGCAGCATGTCGCGCAGGGCGCCGGCCTTGTCGTAGTAATCGGCGCGCTTTTCGATGCCCAGGTTCTCGGCCACGGTGATCTGCACATGGTCGATGTAATTGCGGTTCCACAACGGCTCGATCAGGGTGTTGGCAAAACGGAACACCAGCAGGTTCTGCACCGTCTCCTTGCCCATGTAGTGATCGATGCGGAAGATCTGGCTCTCGTCGAAATAGCGGTGCAAGAGCTGGTTCAGCATCTGGGCCGATTCGATGTCGGTGCCGAACGGTTTTTCCACCACGATGCGGTGCAGACCGCGCGGCTTGGAAAGCCCGGCGCCGTCCAGATTCTTGATCACCGCCGAGAAGTCGGTCGGCTTGATGGCCAGGTAGAACACCACGTTGGAACACACGCCGAGCTTGGGCTTGGCCAGCACCTCCTTGAGGCGGTGGTAAGCCTCCGGGTCGTCCAGGTCGCCGCGCAGGTAATCGAAGCGGCTGACAAAACGTTCCAGTGCGTCGCCATCGGCCTTGAGCTTGTCAGCCAGCAGCTTGCGCACGTTGTCGCGCCAGCCGGCGTCGTCCCACTCCCGGCGCGCGAAAGCGACGAAATTGAGGCCCTCGGGCAGTTTGCCGGCCAGCTCAAGACGGTACAGGGCGGGCAGCAGCTTGATGGTGGCCAGATTGCCGGTGGCGCCGAAGATGACGAAGTTGCACGGGGGAAGCGGGGTTTCCTGATCGAACATGGCTGTACTCTCTTGAGAGAAGGCTGAAAGGTGAAGCGTGACTCGCCGCCCTGCGGCTTCAGTGAAACGTGAAGGGCTTCACATTTCACTTTTCATTTTTCACCCGTCACCCTTTACCGAGCGCGTGGCCGCCGAAACCTTGGCGCATCATGGTCAGCATCTGGTTGGCGAAGTCGCCCTTGCCCTGGCTGCTGAAGCGGGCCATCAGGGCCATGCTCATCACCGGCGTGGGCACCCCCAGGTTCACCGACTCCAGGGCGGTCCAGCGCCCCTCGCCGGAGTCGGCCACCACCGGGGCGATGCCCTCCAGTTTCTGGTCGTTCTTGAGGAAATCGGCGGAGAGGTCCAGCAGCCAGGAACGCACCACCGAGCTGTGGCGCCAGAGTTCCGAGATGGCCGCCAGGTCCAGATGAAATTCCTGCTTGGCGCTCATCAGGGCGAAGCCCTCGGCCAGGGCCTGCATCATGCCGTACTCGATGCCGTTATGAACCATCTTGGTGAAGTGCCCGGAACCGGCCGGGCCGGCATGCAGCCAGCCGGTTTCCGGCGTTGGCGCGAGGGCTTGCAGATAGGGTTTCAGGCGCGCGACATCTGGATCGCTTCCACCCGCCATCAGACAGTAACCGTTGGCCAGGCCCCAGACGCCGCCGGAGACGCCGACATCGGCGAATTTCAGGCCCAGCCCGCTCAGATGCTCGGACCGGCGCATCGCCTCCTGATAAAACCCGTTGGCGCCGTCGACGAGCAGATCGCCGGGCGACAGCAGCGCGGAGAGTTCGGTGATCGCCGCTTCGGTCGCCTCGCCTGCCGGCAGCATCAACCAGACGATGCGGGGCGCCGCGAGGCCAGCCACCATTTCTTTCGCGTCGCGGCAGGGCGTGATGTTCGCCTCTTCAGCGGCCAGCTTTTGGGTGACTTCAAAACTGCGATTCAGCGCGTGCACCCGAATGCCACCGCGCGACAAACGCCGCGCCATGTTGCCACCCATGCGACCCAAACCGTAAAGACCTATTTCCAGCATGCCGTTCTCCAATTCTCGTTTGAACTTCCGCACTATCGGCATGCTTTCAGGAAACTTCAGGCTTTTACATAAATCCAGCCCTGGCCCATGCGCGTGATGATCTCGTTGACTGCCGAACTTGCGCTGTGCACGACCGGCAGCAACTCGACCTTGACACCCTCGCGCTTCAAGCGCGCCACAGTCTGGCCGCAGGCGACGAAACTCAGATTGGCATGTCGCCGCGCCATGGCCTCGATGCGCCCGGCCAGCGGCGTGACATCGGCGCGCAGCAGGTTGAGTCCGAAGCTGTTGGCGACGATCTCGACCCGGCCGGAAGCGCCCTTTTGCGCCAGGAGTTTCTCGGCCGCATCGAGCACGGCGCTGAGGCGTTCCGGGTCGCCGGAATCCAGATGCAGGATCACCTTGTCGGCATCCACCTTTTCGGCCAGCGCGAAAACCCGATAGC
This sequence comes from Hydrogenophilales bacterium 28-61-23, assembly GCA_002281555.1. Classification (GTDB taxonomy): domain Bacteria; phylum Pseudomonadota; class Gammaproteobacteria; order Burkholderiales; family Thiobacillaceae; genus PFJX01. The sequence continues at coordinate 31,114 of NCGJ01000008.1, read as the reverse complement.
CGGCGGGCAGACCGGAAAGTTGGCCCAAGCCCGGCTCCGATCCGACCCGGTCACGCGCCAGCCAGCCGCCGCCCAGGCCCAGCGCGAGCAACAGGCCGGCGGCCATGGCCTGTTTCAGTCCCGACCGGAATCGACCGGCGGCCGGCCCGCCATCGAGTCGGCCCGGCGCGGTCGGCGCTTCGGCGTAGGCGCCCTTGACCATGTCCTTGAGCGTGCGCAACTCGCAGGCGCGCGCCTTGAACTCGGGATCGGATTCCAGCCGCGCCATGACGCGGGCGCGCTCATCGGCGGCCAGCTCGCCGTCCACGAAGGCGTTCAGGTATTCGGGCGTCAGCGTTTCCTTCACCACTTCCGTCAATGGCAATTCCCTCATCGGTGGTTCCCTCATTTCACCCTCCTGATCGTCATCTGACCGCGTATCGCCTGATCGCCGGCGGCCTGATCCACCATGAAATGCTGCTTGAGCGCCAGCCGGGCGCGGGACAGCCGGCTCATCACCGTGCCCACCGGCACCTCGAGTATGCGGGCGACCTCGGCATAGGTCGATTCCTCGATATCCACCAGCGTGATGACCTGGCGCTGGCCCAGAGGCAGGCTGGCGATGGCGTGGCGGACCCGCTGGGTGGTCTGGCGGCTGGCGTAATTCTGTTCCGGGCCGGGCGCATCGGAAAAGATGGCATCGTCCAGTTCCGCCACATCCACGAACTCCCGCCGGGCGCGCAGATGGTCGCGCCAGCAATTGTTCAGGATGGAAAACAGCCAGCTTTCCAGCGCCTGTTCGTCGCGCAATTGATCGCCGCGCACCAGCGCCTTGGCCAGACAGTCCTGCACCAGGTCGTCGGCCAGAACGGCATCGTGGCACCAGGCATAGGCCAGGCGATGCAGACGCGGCCGCAAAGCTTCCAACCGGCGCCGGGCGGGAAAGTTCAACAGGGAAAACAGATGTCGCATCGGAATATCCGCCAGCAAGGGAGATTGAGCAGTAGGACGGCAGGGTGGGTCGAAATATTCCATACCCCACGCTGGAATACTTCGACAACCTGCATCGTCCTACCGGCGTGGCATAGCCTGCTTGTATCCCACTTGAACATTAAACCGACTGGAGACGACCATGAAACGCATTACCCCATCCGCCGTCCTGCTGAGCGCCGCCCTGATCCTGCCTGGCGCGCAGGCCGCCGCGCCGGCCAAGGCCAGCAAAATCGCCGCCCAGGCGGTTGAGCCTCGGGAAAAGGTGGTCTACCACATCAATGACGCCAGCGTCGCCCGCGTGGCCATGCGCAACGTGGACAACCACTTGTCCGCCAGCCCCAACGCCAGGATCGTGGTGGTGACCCATGGCAAGGGTATCGACTTCCTGCTCAACGACGCCAAGGACGACAAGGATGCCTATGAACCTCAAGTGGCCGGTCTCAAGGAAAAAGGCGTGGAGTTCCGCGTCTGCCGCAACACCTTGAAGAGCCGCAACCTGGACGACAGTGCCGTGATCCTGGAGGCCCAGGTGGTGCCTTCCGGGGTGGCCGAGATCGGCCGGCTACAGGCGAAGGAAGGCTTCGTTTACCTGAAGCCCTGACCCCTTCCCAAGCCACTCGCCCTGATCACGGTTTTCCCTGCCAGCCACTGGCCCTACAGGGACTGCCTTTGCCCGCCCATCGAGGAGACTCCCATGCCTATCAAAAAAATCGCCATCCTGCTGACGACCTGCCTGCCCCTGCCCGCCCTGGCCGCCAACTGGGTGCAACTGCAAGGCACCGAACCGGCCGATTCCGGCCGCTTCAAGCCGTTCGGCTTCGTCCAGCCCACCTACACCTATTACGACGCCGAGCCCATGCAAGGCGGTAACGCCGCCATCAACGGCCAGTACCAGTTCCAGAACCTGGTGGGCCCCACCTACGAGGACAAGGCCCAGCTCCAGTTCCTGCGCGCCCAGTTCGGCGCGCGCGGCAATCTCGGCGACAAGATCAACTATTTCGTGTTGACCGATCTGGGCCACAACCTCACCACGGTGCAGCACAACGTGATGCTCACCGACGCCTCCGTCACCTTCAACCACATCCCCGGGGCACGCATCCGCGCCGGCCTGTTAAAGCTGCCCACCAGCGAGGAGGCCCTGGTGCCCAATCCCACCTCCTATTCGTACGTGTACTACAGCTTCGTCGGCAGCGCCCTGGTGCAGGAGACCCAATTCCAGACCTCCTCGGGCACCGGCTGCACCGCCATCGCCGGCGCCACCACCCTGCAATGCGCCAAGGCCGTGGCCGGCAACAACGCCTTCCGCGACTGGGGTGTGCAGGTGTTCGACACCTTCAACCGGGGCAAGTGGGAATTGGGCTACGCCGCCATGCTCTCCAACGGCGGCGAGATCGAGAACATGCTTGGCGACAGCGACGGCAACAAGGACTTCACCTTCAAGCTCCAGGCCAGCTACCTGTTCGGCGCCGGCAAGGGCGTGGCGCGGGAAGACGCCAACGTGTTCCTGTGGCGCCAGAGCGGCGACCGCCGTTTCGGCGTCAGCGACTACACCCGCACCCGGGAAGGCGTGGGCGCCCGCTACCTGAAAGGCCCGCTGCGCGTCACCAGCGAATACCTACGCGGCGAAGGCATGATCCCGGGCGGCCCCAACCCGCCGGTGCCCAACGCCAACGGCCTGGTACCGCCCTACAACCTGAACATCGCCCCCCTAGGCAAGGCGGACGGCTGGTATCTGGAGGCGGGCTGGCGCGTCCACCCCAAGTGGGAGATTGAGGCGCGCTATGACGAGTACGACCGCAACACCGACGACCCGGCCGCCAATCGCCTGTTCCAGACCTGGACCCTGGGCGCCCAGTACTTCATCGACAAGAACACCCGGGTGACCCTGAACTACGAATGGCGCGACCAGGAGGTGCCCTACCTGAGCACCATCACCAACGCCGCCCAGCGCACCAATGCCACGGTGGTGGCCAACAACTTCGCCGACCGCCTGAGCGTGCAGTTGACCTGGCACTTCTGAGCGCGAGCACGACCGTCGGCAAAGGGTTGCCGACCTACGCCAATAAATGCGCGGCGCGGCTACCCCATGCCGCAGTAACCCTTAGAGCCGTGCAGGAATTCAGATCAGGCATCGGAGAATGCAAGATAATCCGGCCAGCCATCATCAACGAATCGACCCGCCATGAACGTTCTGTACGCCACCTCCGAGGCCGCGCCCCTGATCAAGACCGGCGGTCTGGCCGATGTTTCCGGCGCATTGCCGGCCGCCCTGCGCAAAATCGGCATCGATTGCCGGGTGCTGATCCCGGGTTACCCCGCCGTCATGTACAAGCTGGAAGCCACCCGACAAGTCGCCCGCTTCGACCACTTTCTCGATGCCAAGGGAAAACCCCTCGCGGCCCGTTTGCTCCTGAGCAGCATGCCGGGTTCCGGAACCCCGCTTTATGTGCTCGATGCGCCCAGCGCCTTCGCGCGCGGCGGCGGCCCATACTCGGACAGCGAGGGGCTCGATTACCCCGACAACGCACACCGATTCGCGCTGCTCAGCCAAGTTGCCGCGCTGCTGGCCGGCGCCGAATCGCCGCTCGATTGGCGGCCGGACATCCTGCATTGCAACGATTGGCAAACCGGCCTGGCGCCGGCTTATCTGCGCCTGTCCGGGAGTACCACGCCGGCCGTGATCACCGTCCACAACCTGGCCTACCAGGGCATCTTCCCGCCCGAAACCGTGACTGAATTGAATCTGCCGGCGCACGCTTTTTCAATCGAGGGTATCGAGTATTACGGCAACCTCTCGTTTCTGAAGGCGGGCCTGTATTACGCCAACCACATCACCACCGTCTCGCCGAGTTATGCCCTGGAAATCCAGCAGCCGTACCTGGGCATGGGCATGCAAGGCTTGCTGGCGAGTCGCCAGAATCAGCTTTCCGGCATTCTCAACGGCATCGATACCGACGAGTGGAATCCGAGCGCCGACCCGCATCTGCCGAGTCAATTCAGCGCCCGCGCGCTGAGCGGAAAAAAAACCTGCAAGCACAAGCTGCAAGAAGAACTTGGCCTGGAACCGCTGGCCGATGCGCCGCTGTTCGGCATGATCGCGCGCATGACGCATCAGAAAGGTCTCGATCTGGTGCTCGCCGTCGCCGATGGCATCATCGATCGGGGCGGCCAGATTGCATTTCTCGGCACCGGGGAAAAATCCATTGAAAGCGCGGTGACCGCGCTGGTCGAGCTCCACCCAGGCCAGGTCGCCGCCAAGATCGGCTACAACGAAAGCTTGTCGCACCGCATCGAGGCGGGCTCGGACATCTTTTTGATGCCCTCGCTGTTCGAACCCTGCGGCCTGAATCAGATGTACAGCATGCGCTACGGCAGCCTACCCATCGTCCACGCCACGGGCGGCCTGCGCGACACGGTCGAGGATGGCGTCACCGGCTTCGTCTTTTACCAGCCGACTCCGCACGCCCTGTGGCTGGCGGTTGAACGCGCGCTCGACCTGTACGCGCAAAAGCCGGCCTGGAAGAAATTGATGCAAGCCGGCATGAGCCGCGATTTCAGTTGGGAGAAAAGCGCCCTCGCCTACCAGGCTTTGTATCGGGAATTGCTGCCAGAGCCGCTACCCGAGCCGGATTGAAGCGCCCCGGATCAACGGCTCGACGCGCCGACCCAGAAACTCAGGTTTTTTTCGAGAAACTCGTCCCAGGGCATGTAGTGCGAGCCGTCGCAGGAAAACGTCAGGCTGACCATGCCATTGAAGATATTCAGCGAGCCGGAACGCAGATAAAGCGTTTCATCCATGAAGCGCAGCGCGCGGAAACACTGCAGCACCTCGCGCACCTTCGCGGCCGGAATGGAAGCATCGGCCGGGTACGGGTGGCGCGGATAGGCCAGGCACAGATTGGCGTCGGTCAGATCGGCGCCGTTGTGCAGCCGATAGCGGAACGGATCGTCGATAACCCAGAAGGTCGCGCGCGAGCTTGAAAAATGCAGCTTGGCGTTGAACACGCCGTGGACTGTGATCAACTCATCGATCATCGCCAGCACGCTGTCGATATGCAGATCGAGCAGGCTGTCGACCCGTTCCTGATGAAACAGGCCGGCCCGGATGGCGGGGTCGCCCTTCATCTGCAGCCATTGTTCCGGCTGCCGGTATAGCGCCTGCGTCGCCGGCAATTCACGCAAATCGAAGTCGGCGCCGAGATAACCCAGCAATGCCCCGGACTGGTTCTCGATGCGCCGAACCGCGGTCAGCGTCGGACGGCGCGCATTGCGGCTGATATAGGACTCGGACAGCGAAAACTCCGCCCCGGCCAGGGCCGCCTCCAGATAAGGGCGATCACTCCGATCCCGGCCGAAATGCGCTTCCAGCAGTCCAGCCCGGGTCACGTTGGCGGTCAATTGGCGGGCCTTCACGTCCAGCACGTAAAGGTATTTGCAATAAGGCAGTTCCTCCATGCCCAGCACCAGACGCGCCTCCATCCGCTGCCGGTCGGGCCAGCATTCCCGACAGCCCTCGGCCAGAATCGACAGGGATGACGCCAGCCAACCTTCCAGAATGCGGCGTTGGCGCTGAATGGCTTCTTGCAGAGAGGAGGTCATGGCATGGACATTGAAAAAATGCGGGGAGTGGAATGGATTCACCTTGCGGCGGATAGATTGAATGCACATCGAAAATCGAGCAAGTGCCATGACCGTCCAAGGTTCGGGTTAGCGTCGACCACTGGAAAACCCGATGTCCGACTCGCTGGCGGCGGAGCGTGAGGTTGCCACGGTTTTTCGTCTACCAAAGGATGGGGTTCATGCCAGTGCGCCCTGCCGGGCGCACGCATAAAAAAAGCCTCGCTTCGGCGAGGCTTTTTTCCGGCCCAAGCCAGGCGAGCGCCGATTACTTGTACAACGTGGTCGCTTCAGTTTCCATCACGGGACGCTGACGCACATCGCTGGTCATGATCACCGTGAAGCGATGATCGGACTGGCTAAGCGCCTTCGCGGTCACGCGCCACTCGGCCTTGGCGCCCGGCTCCAGTTTCGGCAACGGGGCGAACTCGATGCGGTTGCCGCCATTGACCATCGCGGTCGCGCCATCGCCGGAAACGAATTCCATCGCCTTTTCCAGCTCGGCCACGATGCGCACATTGATGTCGGTCGCCGTGCCCTGGTTGGTGGCGGTGATGACGTAGACGGTGGACTTGCCGACTTCAACCGGATCGGTCAAATCGACCACTTCGAGCAACACGGCGGGAATGCCGATGATTGCCGTCTTGCCTTGCGCGCTGGCATCGGCCGCGCAATAAGCGGTCGCGCGGGCGCTGGTATCGATGTTGCCAACGGAACCCGGTTGCAGATCGACCTTGACGGTGTGCGACTGTTTCGGCGCCAGATCGGCCAGATTCCAGACGATGCCGCCCGCTTCGACGCGGCCGTTATCGGAAGCGCTGTTGACCTTGGACGCCACCGGCAGGGTTTCTTCAAGCTTCAGGTTGCGCGCGACGGCATCGCCGGTATTGGTCACGGTGATGTCGTAAGCCAGGTTACGACCGAGCAGCACGGCATTGGTGGCATTCTTCACAACCTGCAACGCCGGTTCGGTCACCCGCGTGGTGGCGACGGCGTTGGCTTGCATGCCGGGCTCGGCGACCGCCGACGGGTTGAAGGAATAAACACCCGGCTTCGCGGCCATGACGGAGGCTTGGTATTCCTTGCTCGCGCCCGCGCCCAGATCGCCCGCGGCCATCTTGTCCAGACCGCTCTTCAGGCTGACGCCCTCGGGCAGAACCTGGGTCACGGCGGCATTGCGCGCGACACCGGTTCCGGTGTTGGCGACGGTATAGGTCAATGGAATCGCGTCGCAACGCATGACTTCGGCGGGTGCGCTGGTTTTCAGATTCAGTTCCGGCTTGACCACATTGAACGCCATGCAAGCAGCCTGATCGTAGTTGGCCGACAGACAGCTTTGCGCCCCGGTGGCATCGGCGATCTCACCGTTGACATTGATGAGGCGGGATTCGTTCGCGTTCAGTTCGCCCAGCTTCCAGCGCAACTGGTTGTTGCCAAGGCGTTCGGCATCGGGCGTTGAACCCAGCAATTTGAAGTTGTTGCTGCAGATATCCTGCACTTCGACATCGGATAACTTGTTGGAGGTCAGATTGGTCGCCTTGATGTCGTAGCTGAACGGCTGGCCGGCAACCACTTCTTTGGGCGCCATGCGTTCGATCATCAGCGCGCTGGTTGCGCGCACACCGGTAGGCAGATACAGCACGGTATCGGCGGGCTTGCTGGCAACCACGACGGGCTCTGCCTTGGCCGCTGACGCGGCAGCCGGAGCCACCTTGGCGGGAGCGGGAGTGACCGGCTTGGCGGCCGGGGCGGGCTGGGCGACCACCCCATTCACGCAGCCCGCATCCAGAATACCTTTGCCCGGACACCCAATGGTATTGACCAACTCCGCGCCCGATGTGACGCCAGACGAGCTCGCCGCGTTGGCGGGGTTGTAATAGGGGGTGGACTGGGCATGAACCTGCGTAACAGCCACGCTGAAAAGCGCGCTGACGAAAGTGGCGATGAGCTTGCGTTGCATAGAATGACTCCTTGGACAAAAAGATAATCTGGCGGACCAACGATCGAAACAGTCGTCGTGATCTCAATAAATAGCACTTCGAATTGGATTATTTCAGCTACTGACCGAGAGCATATGAGAATAAATGTTCATTGCGACCGATCCAACAACCGCCGTGTTAATCGACGCATGGCCCCGCCGATTGACGCTTTATTGCGACAAGGCCCAACAGACTGTATGCCGGATTTACACAACATGCGCTTTCCTCGTTCTGTTTCACTCGCTAAGCTCGCGCCCGCTCAAGTCGCCACAAGTACCGTTTAACCTAGAAACCTCAGTTGACCGCTGCTCAACCTTTGAGAGACCGCATGTACTCTACGTTCAGAGCCTTCGATGACGTTCACCATTTGGGTGAGACCGCTACGCAGCCGATTGCACGATTTTCGAGCCGTCTGGCTGCGTTGCTCCTCCTTGCGGGCCCCGGCCCGCTGCGTCATCTCGCCTTGCCAGCCGGCTCGAAAACCGCACACTCGGCCGCGTTCAACTGAGGTTTCTAGGTTTAATGGCCATCCGCCTCCTTCCCGACCTGTTGGTCTCGCAAATCGCCGCTGGCGAGGTGGTCGAACGTCCGGCATCGGCGCTGAAGGAAGTGCTGGAAAACAGCCTCGATGCCGGCGCGGCCGACATCCGCATCGATCTGGAGGAAGGCGGCATCAAGCTGATCCGGGTCGCCGACGACGGTGCCGGCATCGCCCCGGAAGAGCTGCCGCTGGCGTTGACCCGGCACGCCACCAGCAAGATTTTCAGCCTGGAAGAGCTCGAACGCGTCGCCAGCCTGGGCTTTCGCGGCGAGGCGCTGGCCAGCATCGCGTCGGTCGCGCGGGTCGAACTGAGCAGTCGAGTCGCCGCGCAACAACATGCCTGGAAGATCGTCGCGCTCGATGGCGTGCTTGGACAAGCCGAACCGGCGGCGTTGAGTCGCGGCACGGTGCTCGAGGCGCGCGACCTGTTCTTCAACACGCCGGCGCGGCGCAAATTCCTGAAGACCGCCGCCACCGAATACGGCCATTGCGACGAAACCCTGCGCCGCCTGGCGTTGGCGCATCCCGGTTGCACGTTCACGCTGGCGCATAACGGCCGTGTCGCCCGCCGTTATGTGGTATCCGATTGGCAGGCGCGCGCTCTCGAGGTGCTGGGCGAGGACTTCGCCGAAGCCGCCCGCACGCTGGACGAAGCCGCCGGCCCGCTGCGCCTGTTCGGTTTGGCCGGCCTGCCGGCCTATTCGCGCGCCGGGCGCGATGCGCAATACCTGTTCGTCAACGGCCGTTTCGTGCGCGACAAGTTGCTCAATCACGCCATCCGCGAGGCATATCGCGATGTGCTGCATCACGAACGCCATCCGGCCTATGTACTGTTCCTCGAACTGCCGCCGGAAGGCGTCGACGTCAACGTGCATCCGGCCAAAACCGAAGTGCGTTTCCGCGATGGCCGCGGCGTGCACCAGTTTGTCCGGCGTGTGCTGGAACGGGCTTTGGGCAAGGAACGAAACACCGCGAGCGATCAGACCGGAACGGCCTCCCTCTCCCCCGCAAGCGGGGCAGCGGAGTCGTCGGCGGCTTTACCGCCTTACGAATCCGGCGTCCTTCCTGCGAGGGGAGGGGTGCGCGGCAGCGCGGGAGAGGGGCCGTGGGCGGAGAGGAAGCAGGCAGGTGCGACCTGGTCGCAAGCCCAGATGCCCCTGCATGCCAACGAACCGTCCGCCTATTACCAGATGGTCGGCGATGCGCTAGGTCACAACACCTCACCCAATCCCGTTCGCCCAGAGCCCGTCGAAGGGCCAGCCGACGTTTCCACCACCCCGCCGCTCGGCTATGCCTTGGCGCAACTCTCCGGTATCTACGTGCTGGCGCAGAACGCACATGGCCTGATCGTCGTCGATATGCACGCCGCGCACGAACGCATCCTGTACGAGCGCCTGAAAAGCGCGCTCGATAGCCGCCAGATGTCCAGCCAGCCACTGCTGATTCCTTTGGTCTTCGCCGCCACGGCGCTGGAAATAAGCGCGGCGGAAGAAGGCCGCGAGGCGCTCGCCGGCATGGGCTTCGAGATCGCCGCCGTGTCGCCGACGCATCTCGCCGTGCGCGCATTGCCGGGCATGCTGAAAGACGCCGACGCGGAAACCCTGGCGCGCGAGGTGTTGAAAGACATGCGCGAATTCGGCATAAGCGAGGCCGCGAGTCAAACCCTGACCGCACACCGCAACCAACTGCTGGCGACGCTGGCCTGCCACGGCGCGGTGCGCGCCAATCGCCGGCTGACACTGCCGGAAATGAACGCCCTGCTGCGCGACATGGAAGCCACCGAGCGCGCGGATCAATGCAACCACGGCAGGCCGACCTGGTTCCAGCTGACCCTGGCCGATCTGGACAAACACTTCATGCGAGGCAAGTAAATGAGTCAAAAACCCTTCCCTATTCCCGTCGTCCCAGCCGCTTCGACGGAACCTCCGCCGCAAGTGGATGCGGAAACCTCTTCCTGCGCCAGCGGCGAACCCTATGCGCTGATGGTGCTGGGCGATTCGATGCTGCCGGAATTCAACGAGGGCGAAATCATCGTCATCGAACCGGAAGGCGTTGCCCGCGACGGTTCCTACGTCATCGCCTTCGTCAACGAGGAATACATCTTCCGGCAACTGATCCAGCACGCGGAAGGCTGGATGCTGAAACCGCTGAACCCGGTTTATCCCAATATCCCGATTGACGGTCTCGACGTGGTCAAAGGCGTCATCATCCTGAAGAAACAGCCGGGCAAACGCTCGGAACAGAAGGCGTATGCCTGACGCCATGCCGCGCGAAGAACCCGCCTTCAAGATCAAGAACGCCAACCTGCCGGTACTGATCCTGCACCTAAAAACCCCGGACATGGATCGTTTCAAGGCGCAGCTTGCAACCCGCATCAAACAAATGCCGGATTTCTTCTCCCACACGCCGATCATGCTGGGACTGGGCGATCTGGCCGAAGCCGATGCCACGCTCGATTTCTCCAATCTGCTCGATTTCATGCGCGGCCACCGCATGCAGGCCGCCGGCGTCATCGGCGGCTCCGCGGCGCAGCAGGAAGCGGCGGCGAAAGCGGGACTGGGCGTGATCCCGGAAACCCCGGCGCGGCCGGCGCCGGTTGTGGAAGCGGCCCCGGAACCGGTTTTGGCAACAGCGCCCGAGCCAACGCCAGAAGCGCGCGGCCCGGCGCAACCCGACCTGCCCGGGCTGGAAAGCGACGCCGAACCGGCCCGGCCCGAGCCCCCCGCCCCGCTGGAAGCCCGCCCCACCCTGATCATCGACAAACCGGTGCGCACCGGTCAGCGCATCTATGCCGAAGGCGCCAATCTGGTCGTGCTGGCCATCGTCAATGCCGGCGCGGAATTGATCGCCGATGGCGACATCCACATCTACGCGCCGTTGCGCGGCCGCGCCCTGGCCGGCGCGCGCGGCAACACGGCGGCGCGCATTTACGTACAAAGCATGGAAGCCGAACTGGTCGCCATCGCCGGCTTGTTCCAGGTGTTCGATGAAGGCATACCTGACACGTTACGCGGCAAGTTCTGCCAGATTTATCTGGAAGGCGAGAAAGTCGCGGTCACACCGATGAGCAGCAAGCGCCAAGCCGCATAAGCCAGAATCTCCACACCCGCTTTACAGTTAAAATTCAAATCTTTACGGAGGACCAGTCACAGTGCCAAAAGTCATCGTAGTTACCTCGGGCAAGGGCGGGGTCGGCAAGACCACCACCAGCGCCAGCTTCTCCAGCGGCCTCGCCCTGCGCGGCAACAAGACCGTGGTCATCGACTTCGACGTCGGCCTGCGCAATCTGGACCTGATCATGGGCTGCGAGCGGCGCGTGGTGTACGACATCATCAACGTCATCAACGGCGAGGTTTCGCTCAAGCAGGCGCTGATCAAGGACAAGCATTGCGACAACCTGTTCGTGCTACCCGCCTCGCAGACGCGCGACAAGGATGCGCTCAGCCTGGAAGGCGTCGGCCGCATCATCGACGAGCTCAAGGAAAGCTTCGACTGCATCGTCTGCGACTCGCCCGCCGGCATCGAACACGGCGCGTTCAGCGCGATGTATTACGCCGACGAAGCCCTGATCGTGACCAACCCGGAAGTCTCCTCGGTGCGCGACTCCGACCGCATCCTGGGCATCCTCGCGGCAAAATCCAAACGCGCGACCGAAGGCCAGGAACCGGTCAAGGAACATCTGCTGGTCACCCGTTACGATCCGAAACGCGTCGCCGCCGGTGAAATGCTCTCCGTCGACGACATCCAGGAAATCCTGCGCATCCCGCTGATCGGCGTGATTCCGGAATCGGAATCGGTGTTGCAAGCCTCCAACTCCGGCACCCCCGCCATCCACCTAGAGAAAAGCGACGTCGCCGAAGCCTATCGCGATGTCGTCGCCCGCTTCATGGGCGACGATGTGCCGATGCGCTTCACCACCGCCGAAAAAGCGGGATTCCTGAAACGACTGTTTGGAGGCCGCTGAGATGTCCCTGATCGACAACCTGCTCGACTACCTGCGCGGCGACACCAAGAAAACCGCCATCGTCGCCAAAGAGCGCCTGCAAATCATCCTCGCCCACGAACGCGCCGGCCGCAACGCCAGTTCGCCCGACTACCTGCCCGCGCTGCAGGAAGAACTGCTCGCCGTGATCGCCAAATACATCCATGTCGACCGCGACATGATCAAGGTGCAACTGGAAAAACACGGCGAATACGACGTGCTGGAGCTGAACATCATGTTGCCGGAGGACAAGCGGGCGGGCGCGTAAACAGCGTTGGGAGCGTCCCTTGGAATGGCTGGCCCAGAGATTTGAGCTTTCGCGCGGAGGCGGGGCTCATAACGTCCGCCCGATGGAAGGCATGCGCGGTTTTGCCGTCTTTCTTGTTTTCCTGGTCCATTACGTCACGCTGATAAAACCATGGATTTCGGGCGAGCAAACCCTGCTCGCCCTTGCCGGCGCCATACACACCATCGGGAACACCGGCGTCGATCTTTTTTTCGTTCTCAGCGGCTATCTCATCTACGGCTCATTGATCTCACGACGACAAGCGTTCTTCCGATATATGGCCAGACGTGTCGAACGGATTTACCCCACTTTCGTCGTCGTGTTTGCGGTTTATATCGCCCTGTCGTTTGTATTCCCCGCTGAAAACAAGATTCCCGCCCCGGGTGCCGAAGGCATGCTCTACGTTGTCCAGAACCTGCTTCTGCTGCCCGGATTATTCCCGATCGAGCCCATGATTACCGTAGCGTGGTCGTTGAGTTACGAGATGTTCTACTATTTGGCCATTCCGTTTGCCATTGCGCTGTTCGGCTTGCGCGAGCGCGGCATCGTTTGGCGTGTTGCCTTTTTTTTGGCTGTGGCGGCGGCAACCGCGATCTACAGTGCCGCTTATGGCGGGCACGTCAGACTGATCATGTTTGTCTCGGGCATATTGCTTTTTGAAGCCATCGAGAACCGCGACATCCCTACCCCGTCCAGCTTTATCGGCCTGCTGGCGCTTGCCTCGGGATTGCTGCTCACGCTGCTGCCGATAACCGGGTCCAGCGGTTTTGCGCTAAAGATCGGCATCCTTTTTGTGGCCTTCTTCATACTCGGCCTGGCCTGTTTCCGGGACCCGACCGCCTGGCTGCCACGTACATTTTCGTGGACGCCCATGCGTTGGTTGGGAAACATGAGCTATTCCTATTACCTGTTGCATGGACTTGCGCTCAAAGCGGGCTTTCTCGCTCTCGCCATCGTTCTGCCGATCGCCGACCAGGGCGCTTGGTTGTTCTGGCTGTTGTTGCCGGCAATGTTCGCTCTTACGCTGATCCCTTCCGCGCTTCTTTTCCTGACGGTCGAACGTCCGTTCTCACTGACGCCGCGCCGTACAAAAAACCTGGCCGCATCGCAAAAAATGCCTGCTTAGTCGTAGATATCGAAGCCCGCATACGGCGGAAGGCGCTTCGCTTTTCCGCCCTGTTACTGAGGCTTCCGGTCGCGCCAATATCCAGGTTCGCGGTGGCTGTGCATCACGGCAAGAATCAAGATGTAATCGGCCTCGACGGCATAGAGAACCGCGTAGGGAAACACCTGCGTCAGACAGCGTCGGACATCTTCTTCAAGGATGGGCCAACGCTGTGGCGCTTCAACGATCAACTCGATGTGACGCGTTCCACGGCAGCCATGTACCGCAACTCCAAGCCCGGCTGGCAACCCGCGTAGTAGTAAGCGGCTTCCTGATATTCCGCCAGTGCCAGCGGGTGAAACTCGAAACGCATGTATCAGCGTGACAGGTTGCGACGCACCTGAGCTAAGGCTTCCTCGCCAGGAATGGTTTTGACTGCCCCCGAGCGAACTTCATCGAGCCGGCGGCGCGCTTCGGCCATCCACACGGCACGAATTGTCTCGTCCTCAAGTGGATCGAGGCTTTCCACCAATCGATCTGCCAGCAAAGCGCGGGCGTCGCTGGGTAGGTTCAGGGCCTGCTCGGCAATTTGTTCAATGGTTAATGTCACGCTTCGAACTCCTTGATTCAAAGTCAGCTTCGGCCAGGATTTTAGATGCAGTATGGCGAGGCTTCTCTGTCGCGGCAATCCAGCATTTCAGGTGCTTCACTAGCGACAAAGCCAGCTTTTATCTTGGACCAATTCCAATCGCATGAGAAAATCAGCGCTTTCTAATACGCTGATTTCCCCTTGTCCGAATGATCCGGAGCAAGCCCAGCAAGGACGCCTCGCGTGACGCAAACCCTCACCGCCTCGAAATCCGAACCCGCCGCCCTGCACGAAGAAGTCCGCACCACCACCTGTTACATGTGCGCCTGCCGTTGTGGCATCAAGGTGCATCTGAAGAACGGCGAGGTGCGCTTCATCGAGGGCAATATCGACCATCCGTTGAACCAGGGCGTGCTCTGCGCCAAGGGTTCCAGCGGCATCATGAAACAGTATTCGCCGGCGCGGCTGACCCGGCCGTTGCGGCGCAAGGCGGGCGCCGACCGGGGCGTGGGTGAGTTCGAGCCGATCTCATGGGACGAGGCGTTCGCGATTCTGGAAGAGCGGCTGGGCAAGATCCGCGCGACCGATCCAAAGAAGTTCGCGTTGTTCACCGGACGCGACCAGATGCAGGCGCTGACCGGCTTGTTCGCGCGCCAGTTCGGCACGCCCAACTACGCGGCGCACGGCGGTTTCTGCTCGGTCAACATGGCGGCCGGACTGATCTACACCATCGGCGGTTCGTTCTGGGAATTCGGCGGGCCGGACCTCGACCGCGCCAAGCTGTTCGTGATGCTGGGCACGGCGGAGGATCACCATTCCAATCCGATGAAGATCGCGCTGTCCAAATTCAAGCGCGACGGCGGCCGCTTCATTTCGATCAACCCGGTGCGCACCGGCTATTCCGCGATCGCCGACGAATGGATTCCGATCAAGCCGGGCACCGATGGCGCGCTGCTGCTGGCCTTGATCCACGAGATCATCAAGCAGGGTTTGTACGACCGCGAGTTCCTGGTGCAGTACTCCAACTCGGCGGAACTGGTGAACATCGACGCCAAGAGCCATGAAGAAGGCATGTTCGTGCGCTTCGAAGTGCCGCCGGAGGAAGGCTGTTTCGACCCGCAGAACAAGCTGTGGTGGGACCGCGAAATGGACCGCCCGGTGGGCACCCACACGCCCGGCGTCGATCCTTACCTGCTCGGCGAATTCAAGCTGGCCGACGGTACGCCGGTGAAACCCGCGTTCCAGTTGCTGGCCGAGCGGGTCGAGCAGTACACGCCGGAATGGGCCGCCGGCATCACCGGGATTCCGGTCGAAACGATCAGGCGGCTGGCGCATGAAATGGGCGTCACCGCGCGCGACCAGAAGATCGAGCTGCCGATCGCCTGGACCGACGTGTGGGACAACGAACACAAGACGATCACCGGCAATCCGGTCGCCTTCCACGCCATGCGCGGCCTGGCGGCGCATTCCAACGGCTTCCACGGCATCCGCGCGCTGGGCATCCTGATGTCGCTGCTGGGCACCATCGACCGGCCCGGCGGTTTCCGCCACAAAGCGCCGTTCCCGCGCCCGATTCCGCCCTGCGCGAAGACGCCGACCACACCCGAAGCGGTACGCCCGAACACGCCGCTGGACGGCATGCCGCTGGGCTGGCCGGCCGACCCGGACGATCTGTTCGTCGATGACGACGGCGGCCCGGTGCGCATCGACAAGGCGTTCTCCTGGGAGTATCCGCTCTCCGTGCATGGCCTGATGCACAACGTCATCACCAACGCCTGGCGCGGCGATCCGTACAAGATCGACACGCTGCTGATCTTCATGGCCAACATGGCGTGGAACTCGACGATGAACGCGGTCGAAGTGCGCAAGATGCTGAACGACAAGGAAGAGGATGGCAGCTACAAAATTCCGTTCATCGTCGTCGCCGACGCGTTCCAGTCCGAGATGACCGCCTTCGCCGATCTGATCCTGCCGGACACCACTTACCTCGAACGCCACGACGCGATGTCGATGCTCGACCGGCCGATTTCCGAATTCGACGGCCCGGTCGATTCGGTGCGCATCCCCGTGCTGCCGCCGACCGGCGAATGCAAGCCATTCCAGGAAGTGCTGATCGAACTCGGCAGCCGGCTGAAACTGCCGGCGTTCACGACCAAAGAGGGCAACCGCAAATTCCGCGACTACCCGGATTTCATCGTCAATTTCGAGACCGCACCCGGTTCCGGCATCGGTTTCCTGGCCGGCTGGCGCGGCAAGGGCGGTGAGAAATCGATGAAGGGCGAGCCGAATCCGAACCAATGGCAGATGTACGAGCAGAACAACTGCGTGTTCCAGTACCACCTGCCCAAGTCCTACCAATACATGCGCAACTGGAACCAGGGCTATCTGCAATGGGCGCAGGCGCACGGCATGACGCGCCACTCCGAGCCGATCAACATCCACATCTACTCGGAAGTGCTGCAGAAATTCCGCCTCGCCGCGCAAGGCAAGACCGATGGCAGACAACCGCCGGCGCATCTGAAGAAGCGCATCGAAACCTACTTCGACCCGCTGCCTTTCTATTACGAACCGCTCGAAGCAACCCTGTCCGACAAGCACAAATACCCGCTCAACGCGGTCACGCAACGGCCGATGGCGATGTATCACTCGTGGGATTCGCAAAACGCCTGGCTGCGCCAGATTCACGCCTACAACTACCTCCACATCAACCCGAAGACCGCCGCCGCGCAAGGCATCGCCGACGACGACTGGATCTGGATCGAATCGATGCACGGCAAGGTGCGCTGCATGGCGCGCCTGTCCGAAGCGGTCGAGCCGGGCACGGTGTGGACCTGGAACGCCATCGGCAAGGCCGCCGGCGCGTGGAATCTGGACAAGGACGCCAACGAAAGCAAACAGGGCTTCCTGCTCAACCACCTGATTTCCGAGGAACTGCCGCGCAACGAAGCCGGCGAACATATTTCCAACTCCGACCCGGTCACCGGCCAGGCCGCCTGGTACGACGTGCGCGTGCGCATCTACAAGGCCGGCGCGGATGAGCCG
This sequence comes from Hydrogenophilales bacterium 28-61-23, assembly GCA_002281555.1. Classification (GTDB taxonomy): domain Bacteria; phylum Pseudomonadota; class Gammaproteobacteria; order Burkholderiales; family Thiobacillaceae; genus PFJX01. Next base: position 14,001 of record NCGJ01000008.1, on the reverse strand, counting down.
AAAGAAACCTGGCCGCAGTTCACGGCGGTACCGGCGGCACCGGGCACACCGGGGCGACGACCTTGGCAGAACTATGTCGCCGGGCTGTTCGGCAAGGGAGAAGGCAAATGACCCAGCTCGCGTTAGTCATCGACCTCAACGTCTGCGTCGGCTGCCATGCCTGCGTGACCAGTTGCAAACAGTGGAACACCTCCGGCGAAGCCGGCCCGCTGTTCGACGACAACCCCTACGGCAAGGACCCCACCGGCACCTTCTTCAACCGGGTGCAGACCTATGAAGTCGGCACCTTTCCCAACACCGAAACGCTGCATTTCCCGAAGAGCTGCCTGCATTGCGAAGACCCGCCCTGCGTGCCGGTCTGTCCGACCGGCGCCAGCTACAAACGCAAGGAAGACGGCATCGTGCTGGTCGATTACGACAAATGCATCGGCTGCAAATACTGTTCCTGGGCCTGTCCCTACGGCGCGCGCGAACTGGACGAGAAGCAGCAGGTGATGAAGAAATGCACGCTGTGCGTCGACCGCATCTACGACGAAACCATTCCGGAAGACCGGCGCAAACCGGCCTGCGTGATTTCCTGCCCGACCAGCGCGCGCCTGTTCGGCGATGTGCATGACCCGGAATCGGACGTCTCGCTGGCGATCCGCGAATCGGGCGGCTATCAGTTGATGCCGGAATGGGGCACCAAACCGGCCAACCATTACCTGCCGCGGCGCAAGACCAAACTGCGCATCCACGCGGACGAACTGGTGCGCGCTGACAATCCGCTCGGCAAGGAAGACATCCGCCACGAAACCAGCAAGGAATCGTCGCTGGATGACTGGCTGATGTAAGCAAGGCGTCGGCAATCCCTTGCCGACCTGATTTTTTGTTCACTTATCGAGAATTTCGACATGCATCCCGCGTTTTCCGTCATTTTCCTCACCACCCTGATCGGCGTCGGCCAGGGGCTGTTTCTCGCCCTGTTTTCCAGCCAGGCCTATAGCGTGGTCGATGTGCTGCCGGCACAATCCGGCGGCTTCTACGCGCTGGGCGGGTTGATCGCGCTGATCTTCCTGATCGGCGGACTGATCGCCTCCTTCTTCCACCTCGGCCACCCCGAACGCGCCTGGCGCGCGGCGGCAAAATGGCGCACGTCCTGGCTGTCGCGCGAAGTCATCGCGCTGCCGCTAGTGATGGGCTCCATCTCGCTCTACGCGTTGGTCAACTGGCTCGGCCTTGAAGCGGACATCTACGGCCTCGGCAAAACCGGGCAAGTCGCGCTCAGCATCGGCGCGCTTGGCGTCGTCGCCACGATAGCGCTCTTCGTCTGCACCGCGATGATCTACGCCGCGATCAAGTTTTTGCAGGAATGGGCCAGCCCGCTCACGGTCGTGAATTACTTCCTGCTCGGCACCGCTTCCGGCTTTGGCTTCGCCACCGCCTATGCCGCCGTCGCCGCGCCCGCTTTGACGCCGTTCTACGGTGGCTGGGCGATCACGCTGACCGTGGCCGGCCTGTTCACCCGCATCGCCTCGTTGCTCCGCAACGCCCGCATCAAGCAAATCTCCAGCGTGCAGACCGCCATCGGCGTGCGCCACAACAAGGTGCGCCAGGGCGCCATGGGCATGATGGGCGGCTCCTACAACACGCGTGAATATTTCCACGGCCGCACCGCCCTCTTCCTCAAGTCGGTGAAATGGATCTTCCTGGTGCTGACTTTCCCGGTACCCGTCCTGCTGCTCTGGGCCGGTCTGGCGCAAAACAGCGCCGGCCTGCTGATGCTGGCTGTCGGCGTGCAGTACGTCGGCCTGCTGTTCGAACGCTGGTTCTTCTTCGCCCAGGCGAATCACCCGCAGAATCTGTATTACCAGGTGGTGGGCTGACACTGACGAGCTTGCCGTTAGAAAGCATCACCCATAGAATAAATATGACCAAGTTGGTCATGTCAATGGAGATGATCATGCAGCAAGTTCAAATCGCGGAAGCGAAAGCGCATCTCTCGGCCTTGGTCGAACGGGTCGAAGCCGGTGAAGAAATCATCATCGCGCGGCGCGGCAAGCCAGTGGCGCGCTTGATACCGGAACCCCAGACAAACAGGAATGCGGCGGAAATTTTTCGTGCGGCCTGGACGATGGGCGGCCTGGACTTGGAAGAAGCGGCCGAATTGCCTCCGGATAGCGTCGATCTGGACTGAATTCCATGCAATACCTGCTCGATACAAACATCCTCATCGCCATGAGCAAGGAACGTCCTGGCCTGCTGATACGGTTGGAGAAATATCCGGCCAGCGCCATCTTGCTGTCGTCCGTGGTCGTCGCCGAGATCGAGTACGGCATTGCCAAGAGCGTGCGGCAGGAACACAACCGGCGGGTCTTCGACACGCTCATCGACGGATTTCAGATCGTCCCGTTCGATGCCGCCGCTGCGCGACTGTATGGCCCGATCCGCGCCGATCTTGAGCTGCGTGGCCAAGCGATCGGCCCCTATGACTTGATGATCGCGGCCCACGCACAAGCGCTGGGCGCTGTGCTGGTGACCGATAACGTCGGCGAATTCAAACGAGTCGAAAGATTGAACGTAGAAAACTGGCTGGCTTGATCATGTTGCAGGCTTCGCCGCCAAATTAACCCCTTTCATAAATCGGAACCCGCCATGACCAAAACCATCGTCGCCACCGCCAACGCCCCGCAAGCCATCGGCACCTACTCGCAGGCCGTCAACGTCGATGGCACGGTTTACATGTCCGGCCAGATCGGCCTCGATCCGACTTCGATGCAGATGGTCGAAGGCATCGAAGCGCAGATCCATCAAGTGTTCAAGAATCTGGCGGCGGTCGCGGAAGCGGCCGGCGGCAGTCTGGCCGATGTGGTCAAGCTCAACGTGTTCCTGACCGACCTGGCCAACTTCGCCAAGGTCAACGAAATCATGGCGCAGTATTTCAGCCAGCCCTACCCGGCCCGCGCCGCCGTCGGCGTCGCCTCGCTGCCGCGCAACGCGCTGGTCGAGGCAGATGCGGTGATGGCGCTGGGTTGATCCCAGACTAACCAAGGCATGGCCACGCTCGATGCGGACCTGATCGCCCGCAAGCTGGGCTATGCCGCCAGCGGCGATCTGATCCTGCATCTGCCGCTGCGCTATCAGGACGAAACCCGGCTGACGCCGCTGCGCGATGTGCGCATGGGCGTCGATGTGCTGGTCGAGGGCGTCGTCGTGCATGCCGAAGTGCAGATGCGGCCACGGCGGCAATTGCTGGTCGAAATTGCAGAAAGCGTCACGCCCGGCAGCGCCCACCTGTATTTCCGCCTGCTGCATTTCTATCCCAGCCAGTTGAATCAGCTCCAGCCCGGCGCGCGTGTGCGGTTGTTCGGCGAAGTGAAGCCCGGCTTCTTCGGCGCGGAGATGGTGCATCCGCAAATGCGAGTCGTACGCGAAAACACGCCGTTGCCAGCGACGCTGACGCCGGTTTACCCGGCCGTGGCGGCGTTTTCGCAGAACGCCATCCGCAAATCGGTGCAGACGGCACTCGCGCAGGCCGACCTGAGCGAAACGCTGCCGGCCAGTCTGCTGACAGGATTGCAACTGCCCGGCTTCGCCGAAGCACTGAATGCGCTGCACCATCCGCAACCCGACGCCGACCTGAACGCGCTGGAAACCCAGACCACGCCGGCCTGGCAACGCATCAAGTTCGACGAACTGCTGGCGCAACAACTTTCGCTGCGTCTGGCCGCGCACCAACGCGAGCAACTCGGCGCGGTCTCGCTCACTGGCGACGGCGGCCTGTCCGTAAAACTGCTCGCCGCCCTGCCCTTCGCGCTGACCGCCGCCCAGACTCGCGCTCTGAACGAAATCCGCCGCGATCTGGCCCGGCCGCACCCGATGAACCGTTTGTTGCAGGGCGATGTCGGCAGCGGCAAGACCCTGGTCGCCGCGCTCACGCTGCTGCCCGCGCTCGCGGCCGGCGGCCAGGTCGCCGTGATGGCGCCGACCGAAATCCTGGCCGAACAACTCTTCCTGAAAATGCACGAATGGCTGACACCGCTCGGCATGCAGGTGGCCTGGATCGCCGCCGCGACCAAGGGCAAGGCGAAAAAGGACAGCCTGGCGCGTATCGCCAGCGGCGAGGTCAACGTCGCCGTCGGCACCCACGCGCTGTTCCAGGCCGGCGTCAGCTTCGCCAATCTGACCCTGACCATCGTCGACGAACAGCACCGCTTCGGCGTCGGCCAGCGCCTGGCCTTGCGCGAGAAAGGCGGCGGCATCGAATTGGGGCAGGTTCCGCACCTGCTGATGATGTCCGCCACGCCCATCCCGCGCTCGCTGGCGATGAGTTACTACGCCGATCTCGACGTCTCGGTCATCGACGAACTGCCGCCCGGACGCACGCCGATCGCCACCAAAGTGATGTCGATGAAACGGCGCGATGAAGTCATCGGCCGTCTGCGCGACTACTGCCAGACCGGCGCGCAGGCCTATTGGGTTTGCCCGCTGGTGGAGGAATCGGAAAAGCTCCAGCTTCGCGCCGCCGAGGAAAGCCACGCCGAACTGGTCGAACGGTTGCCGGAACTGAATATCGGCCTGGTGCACGGCCGCATGAAAAGCGTGGAAAAGGCTGCGGTGATGGCCGCGTTCAAGGCCGGCGAACTGCATTTGCTGGTCGCCACCACGGTGATCGAAGTCGGCGTCGACGTGCCCAATGCCGCGTTGATGGTGATCGAGCATGCCGAGCGCTACGGTCTGGCGCAACTGCATCAGTTGCGCGGCCGGGTCGGCCGCGGCGCACGCGAATCGACCTGCTTGCTGATCTACGGCGATGCGCTTTCAGATAACGGCCGCCAGCGCCTGAGCATCATCAAACAACATGCCGACGGCTTCGCCATCGCGCGAGAAGACCTGAAACTGCGCGGCCCCGGCGAATTCATGGGCGCGCGCCAGTCCGGCCAACATATTCTGCGTTTCGCCAATCTGGAAACCGATATCGACCTGCTGGAAGCCGCGCGCGATGCGGCGGAAGAACTGCTCTCGCGGCGGCCCGAGGTGGTGGATCGGCATCTGGCGCGCTGGCTGCCGCGCGGTCTGGATTATTTGCGCGCCTAGCAGCCTGTCGGTCTCAGGAATGACCGAGCGGCTCGATTTCCTCGCCCGGTTTGCCAAAGTAGAAACCCTGCGCGTGGGTGAAGCCCATGCCGATGATCTTGTCCAGTTGCGCGCGCGTTTCGATGCCCTCCGCGACCAGTTCATAGCCGGCGGTCAGCACCATTTGGGCGATCTCTTCCAGGATCAGTTTCTGGCGCGGATCGCCGTTCTCCAGCAAACGCAACATGCTGATGTCGAACTTGACCAGATCGACCGGCATCGTCGCGAGATAGCGCAGGGACGAGTAGCCGCTACCGAAGTCATCCAGCGCGACCAGCGCCCCGGCGGCACGCAATTGGCCGATATTCGCGGAGGCGAGTTCCATCTGGGTAATCAGCGCGGTTTCCGTGATTTCCACCACGATCTTGCGTCCGCCCGGATGGACGCTCTGGACGCGCACCAACTCCAGCATCGCATCGACCACCTTGGCATTGACAATGCTGGGCGCGGACAGGTTGATGGACACCCCCTGCCCGGGCGGCAAAAACCCATTCGCCATATCGCGCGCGATCGCGCGGATGACGGCCAAATCAAACTCCGAATCCAGCTTGCGCGCCTGCACGATAGGGAAAATGGCATCCGGCCGGATCAGCTCGCCGTTAAAACGAATCCGGGTCAGCGCTTCGACGTATTCCTTTTGCACCAACGGCAAGTGCATCACGGCTTGATAAGTCATTTCGAGCAGACCGGGGTCACGGATCGCCTGAAATACGGCATTGATCGATTGGTTGGCGACCAGCGCGGTCAGTTCGCCCATGCCTTCGCTGTAAATCACCATTTTCGGGCTGTCCGGACGCTTGGCGGCATACATGGCCAGATCGGCCCGCTTTTGCAGCTCGCTCAGACTGAGTTCGCCGGCTTGCGAATAAGCCACGCCGATGCTGATGGTTGCCGGCTCGCTCATGCCGTATTGGCGGAAATCGTGTGCCGTCAGGTGGTCCAGACAACGCTCGGCGATCGCCTCGGCATGTAATGGATCTGCATCGACCAATACCGTGGAGAACTCATCGCCACCCAGCCGATACAACTTGTCTCCCCCGCGCAATGCCGCTTGCAGACTGGTGGCAATCGCCCGGATCACCGCATCGCCCACGCTGTGGCCATAGGTGTCGTTGATGGCCTTGAAATGATCGCAATCGAATAGCAGCAATGCGACATTTGTCAGCCTGCGATCTTCGCCCAGACTGTGCCAGTCTTCGTCATAGGCGCGACGGTTGTAGACGCCGGTGAGCGCATCGCGACGGGCTTGATCGAAGAAATCGCGGCTGTTCTGGGCCAGACTTTCATGCAGCGCGGCCAGTCGTTCCTGGTAATCGCTGAATGCCTGGCGGACGCTTTCGAGTTCGGTAATGTGAAGCGGCGTCTTGAAAATCAGCCCATGCGGAAGATTGGCGCTCACCGTCCGCATGGCGTTGATTTCATTTGAGAAATTGTGCAATGGCCGGACCAGGAAATTTCTCAACAGCCATGCGGCGAATAGCAGCGAGACCAATACGGCCAGGGTCAGACGCAACAATGCATCCTGAAACAAGCGCTGAAACGCGACCTGATTGGTGTTTTTCAACACGCCGAAGCGCATGTGCGCAAGGCTGTTTTCGATATCGATGCGGCTGTTGCCGGGAAGCCGCACGACCAGACCGGACAAATCGGCATAGCGAAATGAATGGGCGCGTTTCAATTCATTCAGCAGATCGAATTTAAGGCCCAGATAACCAAGCAGAATGCCCGCCCCGGCATCGGCATGGACCGGGATGTAGTAATCGACCTGATGCTGTCCAGCGACAGATAAATAGATCGATAACGGCGCCTTGCCCGGCAATCGGTCCGGCAGTGCGGGCGCGCCCTCCTGTTTGGCCAGAATCGAACCCGATTTATCGTACAGCGCAACCGCCAGCACGCTGCGCGGCATCATGTTGGCATCGCGCACCCGGTTATCGCGCCATAGCGCGTAGTACTCGGGGAAGACCAATTGCTGACGGGTTTCATCCCAATTCGCCAGGGCCTGCCCGCTCTCCCGCATGTGTTGCACTGTAGTCTGCAAGGCCTGAGCCACCTCCTGGCGCGCGCTTTCATGCTCGCTGACGCCGAGCGACTCCGTCGCCCGGGAAATTTCATGCCAGAAATAACCGCCCAAACCAATGACCAGGAGGCCCGCCGTCAGCACGAAGATGAGCGAGAGTCGACCGATACTGAGCGAATTCATATCGCAGATTTGGAAGGAGATGTAGAGACGACGTTGCCGGAAGGATTCAAAGCGACTTGAGTTCGAGCAAGACGTTATCCAGCAGATCGAATTCGAAATCTCCATCCATAAAGTGGTTGGCGCCCTCAATGACTCGGACTTTCAATCTGGATTTCCTGAGCTGATCGATCCAGTTCACCCCGATTCGATCATCCTTGCTTCCCATGATGAAAACAACCGGAATAGGCAGGTGGGAAGCTGTCTTAAGGATCCGCTCCGGGGTCCACTCAAGGTGAGACAGCATCGACTGCGGCGTGGCCAGATATTTCGGACAGAACGAGAATGCCTGCGTAAACAGCTTTTTGTCGCCTTTTTTCACCAGCGCCCGCAACTCCTCGATCACCTTTTCCCGCTGCGCCCCGTCGACTTTCAAGCGCCCCTCGACTGCGCTGACGCCGATCAGTTTGCGTACCAGCGGGTCACGCTGCGCGCTCATGTAGACCAAAGTTTCGACGCTGCCAAAGCTGTGGCCGACCAGCACAATGGAACTCGCGTTGCGGGCTTTCAGCCAATTCACCCATTGCGCGATTTCTTTCGCGCCATCGCCAATGGTGTGGGTATGTATCGCCTCGCACGCCAAACTCTGTTTTCGATGCGTGACCCCCAGCGTCAGCGTCGGCGCAAGGACGCTATAACCGGCGCTGGCGAGGCCATCGGCAAGCCGCTGTATGGTCGGGAATTCATGCGTCTGCAGGAATCCATGCATCAGCAACACTGTCGGCTTGCCCGCCTCGCCGGCCCGATACTCCGCCTTGGCCACCACCTTGTTCGGCATCTGCAACTCAACCGGCTCGGCAAAAGCGGAAACAGCAACAGCGGCCAACGCCAGAAATATCCATCGCACCATAGCCATCTCCTCTCGGCAAAGCGGCCCCTCGGATAAACTCGCCGGATGGATCTCGACGAAATTTTTTCGCAAAACGGGCCGTTTTCTAATGTTCTACCGCACTATCGACCGCGGGTGCAGCAACTTGAGATGACGCGCACCATTTTTTCGGCGCTGGAGCGGCGCGCGCGCCTGGTCGCGGAGGCCGGCACCGGCACCGGAAAAACACTGGCTTACCTGGTGCCCACGCTGTTGTTCGGCGGCAAGGTCATCGTTTCCACTGGCACCAAAACCCTGCAGGACCAGCTCTTCCACCGCGACATACCCGCCGTGCGGGCAGCTTTGGCGCGGCCGATCACCGTCGCGCTGCTGAAAGGCCGCGCCAACTACGTCTGCCCCTATCACCTGGAACGCGCGCTGTCGGAAGGCCGCTTCAAGAGCCGCGAGGATGCCCTGCATCTGCATGCCATCGCGCGCTACGCGGCGGTGACCGACTCGGGCGACCGCATGGCCTGCGGCGAAGTGCCGGAGGACGCGCCGGCCTGGGGCTGGGCGACATCCACGCGCGACAACTGCCTGGGCGGAGATTGTCCGCAGCACAAAGCCTGTTTCGTGTTGAAAGCGCGCAAGAAAGCGTTGGAAGCCGATCTGGTCGTGGTCAACCATCATCTGTTTTTCGCCGATGTCTGGCTCAAGGACGAGGGTGCCGGCGAGCTGCTGCCGGCTAGCAATGCGGTGATCTTCGACGAAGCGCACCAACTGCCGGCCACCGCCAGCCTGTTTTTCGGCGAAACCGTGACCACCGGCATGCTGCTCGATCTCTGCCGCGACGTGCGCGTGGAGGCCTCGATCAACGCGGCGGACTTCCCCGAGCTGCCCAACTCCACCGGCGAACTGGAAATCGCCGCGCGCCAGGTTCGTTTGAGTCTGGGCCCGGCGCAGGCGCGCATGCCGGCGGCGCGCGGCCTCGAACGCGGCGAATTCCGGGAAGCGCTGGCGGCCATGATCGGCGCGCTGGCCAAGCTCGACGCCTTGCTGGAAAGCCAGGCCGAGCGCTCCGATGAACTGGAAAAACTGCATGCCCGCTGCCACGAAGCGGCGGGACGCATCGAACGCTGGCTGTCGCCGCCGGCCGATGCCGGCGAAAACATGGACGGCGCCATCGTGCGCTGGCTGGAAGCCGGCACCCATTCCGTGCTGTTCCACGCCACGCCGCTGAATGCCGGCGAACTGTTCGCGCGCCAGATCGAAAATGATGCGCGCGCCTGGATCTTCACCTCCGCCACGCTTTCGGTGCGCAAGGATTTCTCCCACTACCTGCACGAAATCGGCCTCAAGGAAGCGGAAACCGCGATCTGGGACAGCCCGTTCGATTACGAAAAGCAAGCCTTGCTGTATGTGCCTGAAGCGATGCCCGACCCGAACTCGCCCGGCTATACCGAAGCGGTGATCGAAGCCGCCTGGCCGATCCTGGAAGCCAGTCGCGGCCGCGCTTTCCTGCTGTTCACCTCATTGCGCGCCATGAACGAAGCCTATCGCCTGCTGCAAGCGCGCATGGCGGAAGCGGGCGTGCATCACCCGTTGTTGCTGCAAGGCGAAAGAAGCCGCACCGATCTGCTCGACGAATTCCGCCGCCTCGGCAATGCCGTTCTGCTCGGCAGCCAGAGTTTCTGGGAAGGCGTCGACGTCGCCGGCGACGCGCTGTCTCTGGTCGTCATCGACCGCCTGCCGTTCCAGCCGCCCGACGACCCCGTGCTGGCCGCGCGCATGGAAGCGATGAAACGGGTCGGCAAGAATCCCTTCTTCGATTACCAGTTGCCGCACGCGGTGATCAATCTCAAACAAGGCGCGGGCCGCCTGATCCGGAGCGAAAGCGACCGCGGCGTGCTGATGATCTGCGACCCGCGCCTGGTCGAAAAACCCTATGGCCGCCGCATCTGGCAGGCGCTGCCGCCGATGAAACGCACCCGTAAACGCGCCGAGGCGCTGGCGTTCTTTGCCGATGCGCCCGATTCCGGCATCTAGAGGCAAGCATGGCGCATCGCCAGCTTTCCCTGCATAACCTCGTTGCGTTTCTGCTAATCATGGCATCGGCGCAGGCATGCGCCGAAACCGAACAGCGCTTGATTCTGCAAACGTCGCCGGTAGCGGGTTTTCAGTTCTACGCCGGCAAAGCCCTGTTTCCATTGATGCGGACGGGCGATGCGTTGGCGCTGCTGCGCGAACCGGATAACCCGTACGACCCGAAAGCGGTGCGCGTGGAATGGCGCGGCGTGCAGATCGGCTACGCACCGCGCGTGGACAATGTCGATCTGGCCCGTCTGATGGATCGCGGCGCGCGGATTGAAGGTCGTATCCTGCATCTGCAAATGAGCCGCGACCCGTGGAAACGCGTATTGATGGAACTGTATGTCCCGCAGCCCGGCGAACGTTAAAATCGCCGCCCGCTTTCCCGTTTTTTCCAGCCGACCCGCCTTGAAATTTCTCGCTTTCGATACCGCCACCGAATGGTGCAGCGCCGCCCTCTGGGTCGATGGCGTCTGCGCGCACCGGGAAATCCACGCCGGCCAGAAACATTCCGATCTGCTCGTACCGATGCTGATGGATTTGCTGGCCGAATCCGGCTTCAGCCTGAAACAGCTCGATGCCATCGTCTACGGCATGGGGCCGGGCTCCTTCACCGGCTTGCGCATTGCCTGTGGCGTCGCCCAAGGCCTGGCCCTGGGCGCCGACCTGCCGGTATTGGGCGTCTCCACACTGGAAACGCTGGCCGAGGAAGCCGGCGCGGAGCGCGTCCTCGCCTGTCTGGATGCGCGCATGAACGAGGTTTACTGCGCGCTGTATCAACAAGAAAACAACGCATGGCGCTGTCTGGCCGGCCCGCTGGTCTGTCCGCCCGGCGCGGTGCCGATGCCGCAAGGCGAAGGCTACGTCGGCGTCGGCTCCGGCTTCGCGGCTTACCCGGACATCGCACCACCCCGCCGCTTGCAACGGGTCGATGCCAGCCTGATTCCACACGCCCGCGCCATGGCCCGCCTGGCCGCGCCGCGTCTGCTGCGCGGCGAAGGCCTGCCGGCGGAACGCGCCGAACCGCTCTACATCCGCGACAAGATCGCGCTGAAGATTTGCGAACGAGGTCTGGCATGAACGCCGTGCTCAAACCGCTCAGTTTCGAATTCCGCCCGATGCTGGGCAGCGACGTGGAAGACGTCATCCGCATCGAACGCGCCGCCTATCCGTATCCCTGGACTCAAGGCAATTTCCGCGACAGCCTGGACTCCGGCTATTCCTGCTGGCTGGCCGAGATCGACGGCAAACCCGCCGGTTACTGGATCATGATGCTGGCGGTGGGCGAAGGCCACATCCTCAACTGCTGCGTCGCGCCGGATTGGCAGGGCCGAGGATTCGGCCGCCTATTGGTCGAGCATCTGATCGAAACCGCGCGCGGCCATGGCACGGAATGCCTCTACCTGGAAGTGCGCCCATCCAATACCGTCGCCGTGTTTCTTTATCAACGCCTGGGCTTTGAAACCATCGCCCTGCGCCGCGGCTATTACCCGGCCGACCAGGGTTCGGAAGACGCGCTGGTGATGAGGCTGTTGTTTTGACCGGGATGTTTGCGTGTCGCTGACGCGTCGCGATCGACTGCAAGCCCTGGGGCTATGGCCGGCATGGCGGCTGCGCGTGGCCGCGCCGGCGATCGAAGCTGAGCGCGAAGCTGAGCACGAAGCGGAACCATTTCAGGCTGCCGCGCTTGCGGCCGAGTTATTGGAGAAGCCCGCCACAAGCAGCCCGGATGCGGTGGAGCGGAATCCGGGCATCGCAATGGGCGAAATCCCGGATTCCGCCCATGGCTCCATCCAGGCTACAAGTCCGCCGAACGCAATCAGGGAAATGGATTGGACCGCGCTCAATGCCGCGATCAAATCGTGTACCCGCTGCGCGCTGGCGAAAACCCGCACCCAGGCGGTGCCCGGCGTTGGCGATATTCACGCCGAATGGCTGTTTGTCGGCGAAGCGCCGGGCGCGAACGAAGACCGCCAGGGCGAACCCTTCGTCGGCGATGCCGGCAAACTGCTCGACGCCATGATGGCCGCCATCGGCCTGGCGCGCGGCAACAACGTCTATATCGCCAACGTGCTGAAATCGCGCCCGCCCGGCAATCGCGACCCGCTGCCGGAAGAAGTGGCGACCTGCCTGCCCTATCTCGAACGCCAGATCGAACTGATCCAGCCCAAACTGATCGTCGCGCTCGGCCGCTTCGCCGCGCAAAACCTGCTGGCGACCGACACGCCCATCGGCAAACTGCGCGGCCAGATGCATCGCTATCGCGGCGTGCCGCTGGTGGTCACCTATCACCCGGCCTATCTGCTGCGCAACCCGCTCGACAAGGCCAAGGTCTGGGAAGACCTGCTGTTGGCCGTCGACACCATGCGGCAACAAAAATCCAACGCGGGGTGAGGCATCGGGAGCAACAAAGCCGGCACTGGCGGCTGTTTTGCTTACTCCCACTCGAGAGTGACCGGCCCGAACCGGCAATTCTCGGACGACTGCATGCGCCTTGCGTCCTGTGAGATCATCGCCCGGTTAACCAAGGCGCTTCCAGGGACATGGCTCAACCAGAACAACAAGCTAGGGAGAACATCGACAAGCTGCTCCATGCGGCGGGCTGGATTGTCAGCAATGCATCCCAAGCCAACATCCACGCCGCCCGGGGCGTGGCCATCCGCGAATTCCCCCTGAAACCCGGCCATGGCTACGCCGACTACCTGTTCTACGTGGACGGCAAGGCGGCCGGAGTGATCGAGGCCAAGAAGGAAGGCGTCAGCCTCTCCGGCGTGGAAACCCAGGCCGCCAAGTACACACAGGGTCTGCCGGATGGTTTGCCCCGCTGGCACGACCCGCTACCGTTTTCATACCAGTCCACCGGCGTGGAAACCCGCTTCACCAACGGCCTCGACCCCGTTCCGCGCGCCCGCCCGGTGTTCGCCTTCCATCGGCCGGAGCTGTTGGCGGAATGGCTGGACTCTTCCCACCAGCAAGCCCGGCAGGACAACGTCAGCTATCTGGATCGCGGCAAGACCTTCCTCGCCCGCCTGCAAGCCATGCCGCCGTTGCAGGAAGAAGGCCTCTGGCCCGCCCAGATCACAGCGATCCACAACCTCGAACAATCCCTCAAGGAAAACCGCCCGCGCGCCCTGATCCAGATGGCCACCGGCTCGGGCAAGACCTTCACCTCGATTTCCTTCATCTACCGCCTGATCAAGTTCGCCGGCGCGCGGCGCATCCTGTTCCTGGTCGATCGCGGCAACCTTGCCGACCAGACGCTCAAGGAATTCCAGCAATACGTCTCGCCCTACAACAACTTCAAGTTCAGCGAGGAATACATCGTCCAGCGCCTGCAAGGCAACCAGATCGACACCACCGCCCGCGTCTGCATCTGCACCATTCAGCGCATGTACTCCATGCTCAAGGGCCGCGACCTGCCGGCCGACCTGGAAGAAATACCCATCGACGCACTTCCCCCCTCGCCCGCAAGCGGGAGAGGGGCCGGGGCAGCCGGAGACTTGGCTGACGTCTTTGGGCAGCCTAGTCGGTTGGCTGGTAGTTCCATCAGAGAGGGAAATCTGTTCGCCCAACCCGAGCCCATCGAATACAACCCGGCCATCCCCATCGAGACCTTCGACATCATCGTCACCGACGAGGCCCACCGCTCCATCTACAACCTGTGGGCGCAGGTGCTGGAATACTTCGACGCCTACCTCGTCGGCCTCACCGCCACGCCCGGCAAGCAGACCTTCGGCTTCTTCCACCAGAA
>NCGJ01000024.1 GCA_002281555.1 Hydrogenophilales bacterium 28-61-23 | reverse complement strand
GTCGCGGCATCGCTTGCATTTTTTGAGGCTGCTTTCGGTTTCTCACGCCGTTTTCTGCATGAGTCCAGAGAATATGGCGAACTGGAAACGGGTGAAACGACACTTGCATTCGCCGCCCATGAATTAGGGGCGATGCACTTTGCCGCTGGCTATGTGGCGGCCAGCGACTCAGTGCAACCGCTCGGCATGGAGGTGGCTTTTGTGACTTCGCAAGTCGCCGAGGCGCACGCCAAGGCGATTTCAGCCGGGGCGACCGAGATCAGTGCGCCCGAACTGAAACCCTGGGGCCAACAGGTATCTTATGTTCGTTGTCCCGACGGCACGTTGGTAGAGCTGTGTTCGCCGATTGAAGCTTGAAAGACTCCAGGTTATTTCGCCATGACGCAACGTGCCCCCGCCCCTGCCACCCATTACGATCTCGCTGTGTTCGCCGCAGTATTGCCGGCACCGTTCGGCGCCATGGGGGTGCGCATTCAACAGGACGCCCTGGTCGGGCTGGATTTTTTACCGCCCGGCACGCCATGCCGAACTTCGAGCACGGCGTTAATCAACCTGGTAACCAGCCAGTTGGCGGCTTATTACGCCAACGCCGCGCATCGTTTCGACCTACCCATTGCCCCCGTTGGCACGCCATACCGGCTTCGAGTCTGGCAGGCACTCAGCCAGATTCCGGCCGGGCAAACGCGCAGTTACGGCGAGATCGCACACGCGCTTGCCAGCGGCCCGCGCGCCGTCGGCCAGGCGGTGGGCGACAACCCGATCCCGATCATCATCCCTTGTCACCGCGTGATTGCCGCTGGCGGCGGTCTGGGCGGCTTCATGCACAGCCGCACCGGTTATTCACAAGACATCAAACGCTGGCTGCTCAAGCACGAACATGTCCTCTGAAGCGGTGTTCACCGCCGAACTCGACCGCTTCTGCGACGCGCTCTGGCTGGAAGACGGCTTGGCGCCGCGCTCGCTGGAAAGTTACCGGCGCGATCTGACCCAGTTGTTCACCTGGCTGGAACAGAAAGGCATCGCGCCGGAGCTGGCGCAACGCGGCGACATCGAGTTGTTCCTAGCCCATCGCACCTTCGACGAAAGCATTGCCGCGCGCAGCCTGGCGCGCCAGCTCACCGCGATCAAACGTTATCAACGCTGGCTGCTGCGCGAAGGCCGACGCGCCGACGACCCCACGCTCACCGTGGCAGCACCACGTCTGCCCAAGCCATTGCCGAAGACGCTGTCGGAAAGCGAAGTCGAGATGCTGATCGACGCGCCGGATGTGGAGACGCCGCTCGGCCTGCGCGACCGCGCCATGCTTGAAGCCTTGTACGCCGCGGGTTTTCGTGTTTCCGAACTGGTCGGCCTGCCGCTCGCCGCCGTCAGCTTGAGCGATGGCGTGGTGCGCATCATGGGCAAAGGCAGCAAGGAACGCTTGGTGCCCTTGGGCGAAGACGCGCAGGACTGGATCAAACGTTACGCGGCGGAAGCGCGCCCGGCCTTGCTGAAAGGGCGCGGCAGTGAGGCGCTGTTCGTCACCGAACGCGGCGGACCGATGACCCGGCAGATGTTCTGGTATTTGATCAAACGCCACGCCAAGACCGCCGGCATCCGTAGTGCGCTGTCGCCGCACACGCTGCGCCATGCCTTCGCCACCCATCTGCTCAATCACGGCGCGGATTTGCGCGTGGTGCAAATGCTGCTCGGCCATGCCGATATCGCCACCACCCAGATCTACACCCACGTCGCCAAGGAACGGCTGAAAGCGCTGCACGCCAAGCATCATCCGCGCGGGTAATGATGAAAATCGGGGGGGTGCTCAGCACGGCGATTGGCTCTAAATGGTCATCCGGCAAGTCCGGGATGAACGGCCGGGATTCGGCCATAACGGATGTGCAGTAATTGTCTGGCAGTCGAGGAATCGTCGTCTCAGCAAAAATGATGCCAATGCCTCAGCTTCGGCGGATACCATAAGCCTTCAACTCACTGGCTGAAATGTCAGAGGCAGCAACAAGTTGATAGTGCCGTTCCTCTACTATCTTGATGTCACCATCCTCTACCGTAAGCTCGAATAGTGCGATCTTGTTATCGCTCATGAACTGAGCTGAGATGGCACGACAAATCAACGTCGGGAATTTCTCAGCACAACAAGCTATATCCTGTTGGGTTTGAACAACACCGTGCTTATCGCTACCGCCCTTCGCTTGAACCGGAATGACAAACTGCCGACCGTATTTGTCGACACCCACGTAAACTTCATCGATCTCAATCTGCCCGACCTCTTTCACTGTTGTGCGTAGATGGTTCTGAAGTGAGTATGTAGCAATGCCGAGAAAAATATCGATTAGATGGTTGTATCGAACCTTGGCAAGCAACGCCTGTTCATCAGTCTGAGCGTAGGCGGTGATGATCTCCGGTGTCGCATCAGGTACTTTGATGGTTACAAGATTTTCACTTGGAATTATGCGATTGGCCTTGGACTGACGAAAACGGTATTTCGCCTTTCCCATTCCTTCAATGATCCACTCATAGCCTTCCGATGCTGTCTTGCGGATGGCCTCAGGCAAATCGTTCCGGTAACGAAACGAGTACGGCACATCGCCGATATTTTTCGGCAACTTGATGGCAAGCTCTGTCGCTGCTTCCTCGATTTCTTCACGAGTAAAGGTGAAAGATGTTTCACGCACGGAATAGTGTCGAGCAAATATCTGCTCAATGATGGCGTCGTAACGGTTCTTCTGTTTCTTAGGCACTGGCAGTCTCCCTGTTCTCGGTCTTCTCGTTGGTCTTGCGGGTACGTTGGGCAATAACGGTTGAAGACACGCTGAAGTATCTTGCCGCAGCACTCATGTCGAAAGACAGCAATTCATCCGCCCTCTGCCCCGACACAAGTTTCTTCTTAGGTTTTTTGAGTTCAAGACCAAGCGCCTGAACAATCTGCCTCGCAACAGCCCTTCCGAGCATCGGTGGAACGCTATTTCCGATTTGCCTGAAGCCGTGCCACTTTGTCACATGGAAGCGGAACCAATCGGGATAGGAATGCAGTCGTGCAGCTTCCCGTACTGTGATGACACGCGGTGAATAGGGATGAATAGGACGAGGCGATGTGAAAGCCCCTCGTGCGCTGTCTGTGCCAGCACGAAGCGTGTTGCAGACCCCCTCAGGGTGCAACTTGTGGAAACGACTCACAGGTTCTGTTTTCCCGTGTTCGGTTTCAGTAAAACGTTTCCGCGAAAGGTCAGTGTGTTCAGTTCGCAGACTGGCCGACAGAACGTGGGGGTCGAAATCACGTGGATAAGCCAAGTCGCCCGGATCGGATTCAAGACCGCGCAACCTACGCGCATATTTGCTCTTGGTTTCAAACTTCGCCGGTACTGAGTCAGTATTCAGCAACACGTCGAAATCGTCTGCATCGGGCAAATCACCGATAGCTTCGAGAACACTGACTTTGCCAACAGGATCGGGATAGACCGGCAGCACTTCCCCTTTTCGTGCGCCGATTAGGAACAGACGACGCCGATCCTGAGGAACACCATAGTCGGCAGCATTCAAGACCCTGTACGGCAGCAATACCTCGTATCCTGCTTGTTCCAATGCATCGATCAATTCAGCTAGGAATTGTTTGTGATGGCCTACGGTCAACCCTTTTACGTTCTCGAACACACAATACTTCGGTCGTAGCTCACGCACGATTCGGACATAGTGAAAGACCAACTGATTACGCGGGTCATCGAGAACACGCTTACCGATCATCGAAAAGCCTTGGCATGGAGCTCCGCCGAAGACGCAATCGATCTCAGCATCGCTTAGCCCCGCCCTACGCCGTATTTCCTCGCCCGTCAGATCAACAACACTGGCACAGATAACCGCTGAGTTCGGGAAGTTGTACTCGTGAACAGCACAGTGAATCGGATCAATCTCAACCGCTGCTGCAACATCAAATCCAGCTTGCTCAAAGCCAAGCGACAACCCTCCAGCCCCTGCAAACAGATCAATGCCAATCGGGCGCTTATTTTGATTCGATGAATTCATGCAACCTTGTCTTTAAGAGTTCCACATTTTTCAACTCGCACTGCCACACAACCAAGACCTTCCAACCACTGCCCTCAAGGCTACGCAGATTATCTCTGTCGCGCTGACGATTTCGCGTGATCTTTGCTGCCCAAAACTCTTGGCGACTCTTCGGAAGTGAGCCGTACTTACAGCCCTCATGTCCATGCCAGAAGCACCCGCGCACGTCGATGATCTTTCGTCGTCCAATCATCGCGATGTCAGGTTTTCCCGGTAATCCTGCGACATGTAACCGGTAGCGATAGCCCATGCCGAAGATCAACTGCCTAACCAGAAGCTCGGGGGAGGTATTTTTCGAGTGAACCTTCGACATGATCTCGCTTCGCTTTTCTTTCGTGCGCGTGTCGACCATCTGATTATTTTGGCATAACGACAGGATATGACCGCCCTAGTTATCCTCGACACATATGAGCGTCAGCAAAGGCCGATCTTGAGACGCCCAACGTCCCAGCCTGAACTTCCGCTATGGGTTAGGAATACCCGTTTTCACCGGAGCATCGCGCCGCTGATAGGTGACGAAGTGATAACCCAGCCCGTCCGGGCTGATGTGGACTTGGCGCGCGGTTTCCGTCCAGGTGTCGCGGTCGAGGTCGGGAAAGCGCGCGTCGCCGTCGTATTCGGCCTGGATTTCGGTGAGATACAGACGATGCGCGCGCGGCAGCACCTGGGCATACAGGTCCGCGCCACCGACACAGAAGATGTCCGGATCGTCGCCGCAGGCGGTAATCGCCGCATCGATGGAAGTTGCGGTCAGGCAGCCTTCGGCGCGGTAATCGGCATTCCGCGTCACGATCACCGTGGTGCGGCCCGGCAGCGGTTTGCCGATGGATTCATAGGTCTTGCGCCCCATGACGATGTGATGCCCCATGGTCAGCGCTTTGAAATGCTGAAGATCGGCCGGCAAACGCCAGGGCAGTGTGTTGTCGATGCCGATGACGCGGTTGCGCGCCATGGCGACGATGACGTTGATATTTGGCACTTTCCCTCTCCGATAGAACTAACAGCCAACCGACTAAGCCGCCAAAAGACGTCGGCCAAGTCTCTGGCTGCCCTGGCCCTCTGATGCAACCACTAAGCAACCGACTAAGCAGGCAAAAAACGCCTGCCAAGTCTCTGCTTATCCCGCTTGCGGGGGAGGGGGTCTGATTAAACGGCCACCGGCGCTTTGATGCCGGGATGTGGGTCGTAATTTTCCAGCGTGAAATCCTCGAATTTGAAATCGAAGATATTCGTCACTGCCGGATTCAGCCGCATGCTCGGCAGCGCGCGCGTGTCGCGGCTCAGTTGCAGATTCACCTGCTCCATGTGGTTCAGATAGATGTGCGCATCGCCCAGGGTATGCACGAAATCGCCCGGCTTCAGACCGGTGGCTTGCGCCATCATCATGGTCAGCAGGGCGTAGCTGGCGATGTTGAACGGCACGCCGAGGAAGATGTCGGCGCTGCGTTGGTAGAGCTGGCAGGACAGTTTTCCGTCCGCCACGTAGAACTGGAAAAACGCATGGCAGGGCGGCAGCTTCATGTGCTCGATCTCGCCCACGTTCCAGGCCGAGACGATGATGCGGCGCGAATCCGGGTTGCGTTTCAGGGTTTCGACCACTTCGCCGATCTGATCGATATGGCGGCCGTCGGCGGTCGGCCAGCTACGCCATTGATAGCCGTAGACCGGGCCGAGATCGCCGTTGGCGTCGGCCCATTCGTCCCAGATCGAAACGCCGTTTTCCTTCAGATAAGCGATGTTGGTATCGCCCTTCAGGAACCAGAGCAGTTCGTGGACGATGGATTTGAGATGCACTTTCTTGGTGGTCAGCAGCGGGAAGCCCTGACTCAGATCGAAACGCATCTGGTGGCCGAACACCGAAACCGTGCCGGTGCCGGTGCGATCGGATTTTTCAACGCCATGGTCCAGCACATGCTGGAGTAAATCGAGGTATTGCCGCATTCGGTGCCGTCCTTGAGGTTAATGCAATGTGCTCTTGTTGAGCTCATTCAGTATATCGAGCAGCAAATTCCGGCCCAGCGCGCCCATGCCTTGCGACAGTTTTTCAAACTCGCGCTCGCCATTGACCAGCCGCCGCATGATGCCGCCGAGCCGGGCCATATCGCCGCCCGCCCGCACCATCTGCTCGGCCATGTTCGCCAGCACCGCCAGCGCCTGCGCATCGCCGCGCGCGCTGGCTTCGATCATCGAGGCCAGGCCGGGCGCGGCGGCGCCGGCATCGGGTTTCTTGTCCAGCGCGGGCAGGCTGGCCGGGTTGGACAAGCCGCGCAGCACGGCATCGATGACGATGCGGTCTTCCTCGTCCAGGCCCAGTTTGATCGACTCGTCCCGCTTGCCATCGACAATCAAACGCAGCGCCCGCACCAGGGGCGCCCAGCCTTGTTGTTCGGCCGCCGCCAGGGTTTGCATCAAGTGCGGCAACTGCTCACGATCAGTCAGCGCATGGACCACGGCGTGTATGAACGGCGCATGCATTTGCAGCACCTGTTCGACGGCATCGGGCAGGCGCGCCATTATTCTTGCTCCAGTCGTTGCCAACGGCCGTCGATCAAGCCTTCGAGCGGCTGGTAGTTGCGTTTGTAGGTCATTTTTTTGCAGGCCTCGATCCAGTAACCGAGATAAACATAAGGCAAGCCGATTTCTTGCGCCAGACGAATCTGGGTCAGCACGCCAAAGGCGCCCAGGCTGCGTTTTTCCAGGTCTGGGTCGAAGAAGGTGTAGACCGCCGAGAGGCCATCGAGCAACTTGTCGACCAGCGCGACCATGACGACCTCGCCACGCAGGCTGAATTCAAACAATGCGCTGTCGACCTGGCTTTGCAACAGGAAGCCGCGAAATTGTTCGCGGTCGTCCTGATCCATGCCGCCGCCGGCATGGCGCGCGGCCTGATAGCGCTGATAGAGCCGGTAATGCGCCTCGTCGAACGCCAGGGGGCGCAGACGCAGCGTGAGGTCGGCGTTGCGGGCCAGGCAACGACGTTGCGTCCGGCCGAGCTGGAATTCCGAGACCGGAACCCGAACCGCGACGCAGGCCCGGCAGGCATCGCAACGCGGTCGATAAACATGATGGCCGCTACGCCGAAAGCCGAAACGAACCAGCTCGCTGTAAACCACGGTGTCGATCAGGTTGCCGGGCGCGGCCACCTGTGAACGGGCCTGCTTGTCAGGCAGATAACTGCATGGATAGACCGCGGTCAGATAGAACTGCAAGCGGAAGATGGGCAGATCGCGGGCGTTGCTCATGTTAGATCTCCTGCCCTGGCAAGCCGCGCCAGTCGGACAGACCGGGCCGCTCGGCATGTCGATCGAGCAGTTCGGCGAACTCGGCGCGCGCTATCTCGCGCGCGCCGAGCGAAGCGAGGTGCGGGGTATTCATTTGACAGTCGATGACGCCGAAATCGTGCCGCCGCAGCCAGCCCGCCAGATGCGCAAGCGCAATCTTGGAAGCATCGGTTCGGCGCATGAACATGGATTCGCCGAAAAACACCCGACCTATGGCGACACCGTATAAGCCGCCGACCAGTTCTTCGCCGTTCTCATCGCTGTTTTCGTTGCTGTTTTCACTAGGCATCCAGGTTTCGATCGAATGCGCATGTCCGGCCCGATGCAGCGCGTTGTAAGCCGCGATCATGTCCTCGCTGATCCAGGTGCCGCCAGCGCCTTCTCTAGGCGCGGCGCATGCCCGGATCACCCGGTCGAACGCGCTATCGACCCGGACTGAATAATCCGGCTTTGCGAGGCGCTTTTTGAGCGAACGCGACAGTTTGAATTCGGCCGGAAACAGCACCATGCGCGGGTCGGGCGACCACCACAAAATCGGCTCGTCCGGATTGAACCAGGGAAAAATCCCGCGCCGGTAGGCGGCCAGCAGACGCGGCACGGACAAGTCTCCGCCCGCCGCCAGCAGCCCGTTGTATTCCCGCGATGCTTGATGCAAGGGCGGGAACGGCTCGTTATCGCGTATCCAGGGAATCACTAGCGCAACAGGCTAAAACGGTCTGCGTTCAGCCGATCAACTTCTCGGCCAGCGCGCGCAAGGCCTGGCCGCGATGGCTGATGCCATTCTTGATTTCCAGGCTGAGCTCGGCGCCGGTCTGGCCGAATTCCGGCACCAGGAAATACGGGTCGTAACCGAAACCGCCCTCGCCGCGCGGGGTGTCGATGATTTCGCCATGCCAGGCGCCCTCCGCGATGATCGGTTGCGGGTCGTCGGCGTAACGCACATAGACCATGACGCAGTAGTAATGCGCGCGCCGATTGGCTTCGCCTTGCAGCGCTTCGATCAGCTTCTGATTGTTGCGTTCGTCCGATTTCGGCTCGCCGGCGTAGCGGGCGGAATACACGCCGGGCGCGCCGTTCAACGCATCGACGCAGATGCCGGAATCGTCGGCCAGCGCCGGCAGGCCGGTGTGCGCCGCGGCATGGCGCGCCTTGGCGATGCAGTTTTCGACGAAGGTGACGTGCGGCTCCGGGCATTCCGGCACGCCGAACGCGCTTTGCGGCACGGCCTCGAACGCGAGCGGCTCCAGAATGCGAGCGATCTCGCGCAATTTGCCGGCGTTGCCGGAAGCGATGACAACTTTTTTCGCGCTCATCTCAGGACTCCAGCGCGGCGCTCTGGGCCGCCATCAATTCGCGGATGCCTTTTTCGGCCAGATCGAGCAAGGCGTTCATCTCGGCGCGGGAAAACGCCGCGCCTTCGGCGGTGCCCTGCACTTCGATCAGGCCGCCGGTTTTGCCTGGCGCGCCCAGCATCACCACGTTCATGTCGGTATCGCAGGCGACGTCCTCGTCATAGTCCAGATCCAGCACCGGCGCGCCTTGCCAGACACCGACCGAAATCGCGGCGACATGATCGCGCATCACATTGGCCGGCAACTTGCCTTGCGCGACCAACCAGTTGATTGCGTCCTGCGCCGCGACCCAGGCGCCGGTGATGCTGGCGGTGCGGGTGCCGCCGTCGGCTTGCAGCACATCGCAATCGATATGGAGGGTGCGCTCGCCGAGTTTTTCCAGATCGACAGCCGCGCGCAGACTGCGTCCGATCAGACGCTGGATTTCCTGGGTGCGGCCCGATTGTTTGCCACGCGCGGCCTCGCGGTCGCCGCGAGTATGGGTCGCGCGCGGCAACATGCCGTATTCGGCGGTCAACCAACCGGCGCCGGTGCCACGCACATGCGGCGGCACTTTTTCCAGCACGCTGGCGGTACACAACACTTTGGTATCGCCGCATTCCACCAGCACGCTGCCTTCGGCGTGCCTGGTGTAGTTGCGGGTGAGTTTGATGGCGCGCAATTGATCGGCGGCGCGTCCTGACGGGCGTTGCGGAGTGGTCATGAGTTACCTTGGGGTAAAAAGTATTCGGTAGATTGGATCAGGCTTTGCCATATTTCGCGATCGCGGCCTGGATATCGGCCATCGCCTGATCGAGTTCGCGATCGGTCGTGTTCGCAAGCGCCTGGCCCTTGCCGCCCATATTCTCGAGCTGAGTGGTAAATCCATCCAGCCCCAGATCGTCGCCGAACAGCAGTTCGTTGGTATCGAAGCGTTCCTCGCCATAACGCATGGCGACCACGGAAAGATTGTCGCCATACTGGCCCGAACGGAATTCGGCGTGATCCATCATGTGTTTGACCGCGCGTTCGAGCGGGTAAGCGCGCAAGGTGGAAAGCATTTCGGCTGAAGTCAGTTCCGGCCAGACGCCATCGGTACACATCAACAGCACATCGTTGTCATGCAGTTTGACCGGCTGCTCCAATTCAACATCCGGCAACATGTAGCCGCCCACCGAGTTGTAAAGCTTGTTGCGATCCGGATGCGTGCCCATTTCGGCTTCCCCGATCACACCTTCGTCAAACAGTTGCTGGACCGCGGAATGGTCGTGCGTGCGAAACAGCATATCGCGCCGGCTGAAATGATATAGACGCGAATCTCCGACATGCGCCCAGCACGCCATGCCCTTTTGCACCAGGCAAACCACGCAGGTGGTACGCGGCGGATCGGGCATCCGCTTGCGCAGCGCATATTCGTTGATGGCGTCATGCGCCGCGTAAATGCCATCCAGCAGGAAAGTGCCCATATCGGGCAGCACCGGCTTGGCCCGTGCCTGGAACAGGCTGGTGATGACCTGAACCGTCAATTGCGAGGCGATTTCGCCATGGCTATGGCCGCCCATGCCATCGGCCAGCACCATCACCAAGGCTTCCGGCGTATACGCATAGGCGACACGATCTTCGTTGTAAGGGCGGCCGCCGCGACGGCTGGCCTGGTAAACGACATATTTCATTGTTATCTGGTGAGCCTTTCCCTGATCAGTGCGAACAGGGACGGCTTTTGGGCGCGCGCGGCCTGAGCCATGTTGATGAGTTGTTTTTGCACGGAAAACACGCTTTGCGGCCGTTCCGTGTAGTTGAGGCGCAGCATGGAATCGACCAATTCGAGCAAACCCTTTGAGTAAATTCCGGCATGGGACTTGACCAGTGGCGACATCTTTTCCTTTTCCAGTCGTTCATTGGCGGGCGGCGGCGGCGATTTGGTCATGCAGGCAAACATGGTGGCGCCGACGCTGTAGATATCGGTCCATGGGCCGAGCCGATCGCGTTGTTTGTATTGCTCAGGCGCGGCAAAACCCGGCGTGTACATCGGCGACGACATGAAATCCTGCGACAACGCATGGCGCGCGGCGCCAAAGTCGATCAAGACCGGAGAGCCGTCGGCGCGGATGTAAATATTCGAAGGCTTGATGTCCAGATGCAGGATCTTGTGCGCATGCACCTCGCGCAAACCATTGAGCAACTGGATCGAAATGCTGCGCAGGAAAGTTTCGCGCATCGGCTCTTCCAGGCCGACGATATGCCGTTGCAAGGTTTTGCCTTGCTCGTACTTCATCACCATGTAAACGGTGTCGTTGGCGCGGAAGAAATTGATCACCCGAACCACGTTCGGATGGCGGATGCCAGCCAGTGAGCGGCCTTCCTCGAAGAAACACTTCATGCCATAGCGGAACGAGGCTTCCTTGTCATTGGAAAGCGGGTGCACCGTGCCCTGTTCACCCCGCTTGACCACGCCACCGGGCAGGTATTCCTTGATTGCCACCGGCTGGCCATGGGCATCGAAAGCCAGGTAGACCAACGAAAAACCGCCGCCACCGATCCGACGATCGATGATGTATTCGCCCAGGTGATAGCCGTGGGTCAATGGTTCGGTGGTTTGGGCGGCCATATAGAGGGTAGCGATATGCGGGTGGCGATATCGGCGGAGTAAACTGCTCGGCTTGTGAGAACCAACGAAGGATAACCAAGATCGTGCCCGCCTTGAAGGAAACCCTGCAGGAAAACCCATCCGGCGCAAAACAAAATCGAACCGGAATTCACGATACCTTGCGCAGCATGACCGGCTATGCGGTCGATACCGCCGACCTGCCCAGCGGGCAACTTTCGCTCGAACTGCGCGCCGTCAATTCGCGCTTTCTCGACCTGACTTTCCGGATGGGCGAGGATTTCCGCGCCCTCGAGCCGGCGCTGCGCGCGAACATTGGCGAACAGGTCAAACGCGGCAAGCTGGAATGCCGCGTCAATTTCACGCCGCGCGAGGATGCGGCCCTGCCCGCCGGCCTCAACGGGGCGCTGCTGGCACAACTCGAAGTACTGTCCAGCGCAGCGCTGGAAGCGTTCCCGCAAGCGCGGCCGCTTGGCGTGCAGGAAATTCTGCGCTGGCCCGGCATGCTGGGCGACACCTCACCCGACCCGCAAGCCTTGCACGCCACGGCGCTGCAACTGATGCAAGTCGCGCTGGCCCAATTCAACGCCAGTCGCGCGCGAGAGGGCGAAAAACTGAAAGCCATCATCCTTGACCGTGTCGCCGCCATTCGCGGCCACGTCGAACGCATCCGACCGCGCACATCGGAAATCGTCGCCGCCTACCGGGAAAAGCTCGGCAAGCGTCTGGAAGAATTGCTGCCGGCCACGTTGGGCGACCACGACCGCGACCGCATCAATCAGGAAGTCATCCTGTTCGCCCAGAAAATCGATGTCGACGAAGAACTCGATCGCCTGGTCACGCATCTCGATGAAGTCACCCGCGCGCTCAACGTCGGCGGCGCGGCCGGTAAACGGCTGGATTTCCTGATGCAGGAGCTCAACCGCGAAGCGAATACGCTGGGCTCAAAATCCGCTTCACTGGAACTCACGCAAACCTCGGTCGAACTGAAAGTGCTGATCGAGCAGATGCGTGAGCAGATTCAGAACATTGAGTGACAAGGACACAACATGAGCGGCAATCTATTCATCGTTTCCGCGCCGTCCGGGGCGGGCAAATCGAGTCTGGTGAAAGCCTTGCTGGAACGCGATGCCCAAATACGATTGTCTGTTTCCTGCACGACGCGCGCGCCACGGCAAGGTGAAATCGATGGGGTTCATTACCACTTCATCAGCCGCGACCTGTTCCAGGAACGGCTTGAGCGCGGCGAATTTCTCGAAAGCGCCGAGGTGTATGGCAATTTCTATGGCACCTCGCAGCGCTGGATCGAGGATGAAATGGCCGCCGGGCGCGACATCCTGCTGGAAATCGATTGGCAAGGCGCGGCTCAGGTTCGCAAGCTGTTACCGGCGGCCATATCGATATTCATCCTGCCGCCTTCGCTGACGGAGCTACAGCGGAGACTGGATGGACGTGGCACCGACAGCGCCGAAATCATCGCCAAACGCATGGCGGCGGCGCGCGAAGACGTTTCGCATGCGCTTGAATTCGACTATCTGCTGGTGAACGATGTTTTTGACGAGGCGCTTGCCGATCTGCTCGCTATCACGCGTTCGCGGCGGCTGTCGATCCAAGCCCAGAGCCAGCGCCTATCGCCACTGCTGGCGAGTTTGCTGAATTGAGCGCCGGGTAATTCATAAACCCGTTCAACAAACCCGTTGAATAAACCCGGGGCGGGTTTATTCGTCACCGTGCGGCAATCAGCCGAAGTGGCAGACGTAGTGGTAGCTGTCGCCAGCGGCCACTTCGATCTCGAAGCTGGAATTGCCCGGTACTGAAAACGATTCGCCCGGACCGTATTGTTTCCACTCGGTTTCGCCTTTCAGCAGCACGCGGCAGCGGCCATCGACGGTTTCCATGATTTCCGGCGAGCCAGTGTTGAAGGTCAATTTGGCAGGAAGGATGACGCCAACCGATTTCTTGCTGCCGTCCGCGAACTGAACGGTATGCGAGACGCACTTGCCGTCGAAGTAAACGTTAGCCTTCTTGATGACGGCGACATTGTCGAACTGGGACATGCTTATTTCCTCTTTACGTCGAGTTTTGCGGCTGCGCGTTTTGCTGCTATTCGCATACGCAGCGCGTTCAGTTTGATGAAGCCGCCCGCATCCTTCTGATCGTAGGCGCCGGCATCGTCCTCGAAGGTGGCGATGGTGGAGTCGAACAGTGAATCGAATTCGGAATCGCGGCCGACCACGATAACGTTGCCTTTGTAGAGCTTGAGGCGAACGAAGCCGTTGACGTTGGCCTGGGTGTGGTCGATCAGCACTTGCAGCGCCTTGCGCTCCGGGCTCCACCAGTAGCCGTTGTAGATCAGGCTGGCGTAGCGCGGCATCAGGTCGTCCTTGAGGTGGGCGACTTCGCGGTCGAGCGTGATCGATTCGATGGCGCGATGGCCCTTGAGCAGGATGGTGCCGCCGGGGGTTTCGTAGCAGCCGCGCGATTTCATGCCGACGTAGCGGTTCTCGACCAGATCGAGTCGGCCGATGCCGTGTTTGCCGCCAAGCTCGTTCAACCTGGCCAGCACTTCATGCGCTTTCATGGCCTGGCCATTGATGCCGACAACGTCGCCATGCTGGTAATCGAGGGTGATGTACTCGGCCTGGTCGGGCGCATTCTCCGGCGATACCGTCCAGCGCCACATGTCGTCTTCGGCTTCCGCGTTCGGATCTTCCAGATGACGGCCTTCATAGCTGATGTGCAGCAGATTGGCGTCCATGGAGTACGGCGAACCGCCCTGCCGGTGCTTCATGTCGATGGGGATGCCGTGCTTTTCCGCGTAATTGATCAACTTTTCGCGGCTCAGCAAATCCCACTCACGCCAGGGCGCGATGACTTTGACGTCCGGTTTCAGCGCGTAAGCGCCCAGTTCAAAACGCACCTGGTCGTTGCCCTTGCCGGTGGCTCCGTGGCAAATGGCATCGGCGCCGGTGGCGTTGACGATTTCGATCAGACGCTTGGCGATAAGCGGCCGGGCGATCGAGGTGCCGAGCAGATACTCGCCCTCATAAACCGTGTTGGCGCGGAACATCGGGAAGACGAAGTCGCGCACGAACTCTTCGCGCAGATCGTCGATGTAAATCTGTTCGGGTTTGATGCCGAATTGCAGCGCTTTCGCGCGCGCGGGCTCCAGTTCTTCGCCTTGACCAAGGTCGGCGGTGAAGGTGACGACTTCGCACTGGTAGGTATCTTGCAACCATTTCAGGATGACCGAGGTATCCAGACCGCCAGAGTAGGCGAGTACGACTTTTTTGATTGCGGTGTTATTGATTTCACTCATGATTTTCCTGGCGACAAACTGCGGTGCGACAAGGCTGCGCGCGCCGCGAAATGAATTCAGTGCTCGGCACCTTGCACGGCATGCACTTCACCGGGAAAGTTGCCGACACGAAGGAGGGAAAGATCGGCTTTCTGGCTGGCGTGTTCGATCTCGATACCGATCACACGACCGTCCGCGCTCAAATTGATGACAACGCCTTCCTGGGCCTCCCAGGCATGGGCGGCATCTTCCGGCGACAACTCGAAATAAAGCGAGTCGGTGTCTTTGAAGTAAGCAATGTTCATGGTGCTGGTCAGCCTGTCTTAATCATCAACCTGGCCCCGAAGGAGGTATTCGAGTAGGGCCTTTTGCGTGTGCAAGCGATTTTCCGCTTCATCCCAGACGACTGAGTTGCGGCCATCGATCACGTCGGCCGTAACCTCCTCGCCACGATGCGCCGGCAGGCAATGCATGAACAAGGCACCGTCTCGGGCGACAGCCATCATCTCGGCGTCGACCTGCCAGTCCGCGAAAGCGGTCATGCGCTCGGCGTTCTCCGCTTCGAAACCCATGCTGGTCCAAACATCGGTGGTGACCAAATCCGCGTCACGACAGGCATCCATCGGATCGGTGAACTCTTCGTAATGCGTGGTCGCGAACAGCCCCGCGCGTTCAGGCTCCACCTCATAGCCGGGCGGCGTGGAAACGTGGACGTTGAAATCAAGCACTTCGGCGGCTTGCAGCCAGGTGTTGCACATGTTGTTGGAATCGCCCACCCAAGCCACGGTCTTGCCTTGAATCGGGCCGCGCTGTTCGATGAATGTGTAGATGTCGGCCAGAATCTGGCAAGGGTGGTATTCGTTGGTCAGGCCATTGATGACCGGAACGCGTGAATGCGACGCAAACCGTTCGATGATGTCCTGCTCGAAAGTACGAATCATCACCACATCGACCATGCGCGAGATGACTTCCGCCGCATCCTCAACCGGTTCGCCTCGCCCCAATTGCGTGTCGCGCGTATTGAGATAAATCGCTGAGCCGCCCAATTGATGCATACCCGCTTCAAACGATAGCCGAGTTCTGGTCGAACTCTTTTCAAAGATCATCGCTAAGGTTCTGTCAGCCAGTGGGTGATAAGGCTGATACCGCTTGAAGCGATCCTTGATGACCCGGGTGCGAGCAAACAAATGCTCCAGTTCGCGACTAGAGAAATCTCTGAACTGTAAAAAATGCTTCACTGGCGTAGCCATGGCCGTCAGCCCAAGAATTTATGAATCAAGCCCGCCAGTTTCTCTGTCAGCAACGAAGCCTCCGTTTGCTTCATAACCAGTGGGGGCAACAAACGAACGACATTGTCATTGGTGACATTGATCAGCAACTTCTCGGCCAACGCCATCTTGACCAGATCGCCACATGGACGATCAAGCTCGATACCGATCATCAAACCCTGACCACGAATCTCGATTACACCCGCCAAGCCTTGCAATCGATGCGCAAGGTCGGCGCGAATGAATGCGCCCAGCGTGGACGCATGATTCAGCAATCCTTCCGATTCCATGACCTCCAGCGTCGTCAAGGCGGCCGTACATGCCAATGGGCCGCCGCCAAATGTCGAACCGTGTTTGCCGGGGGTAAAGGTTTCCGCCGCAACACCTTTGGCCAGACATGCGCCGATAGGCACGCCCGAACCCAAGCCCTTTGCCAAAGTCATGACATCAGGCATCACATTGGCATGTTGAAATGCGAACCAAGTGCCCGTCCGTCCCACACCGGTCTGGACTTCATCCAGCATCAATAACCAGTTCTGTTCGTCGCAAATCCGGCGCAACTCAACCAGATAATCGGATTGCGGAATCTGCACGCCCCCTTCGCCCTGGTAGGGTTCAACCAGCACGGCGACGATGTTCTTGTGGTGTGCGGCTAACGCCTCCACCGCCTCGGAAGAACCAAAAGGAACCCGCACAAAACCAGAAACCAGCGGTTCGAAGCCGGCTTGCACCTTGCGGTTTCCAGTTGCGGAAAGTGTCGCCATCGTTCTGCCATGAAAGCTTTTTTCCATAACGACAATGGATGGATTTTCAATGCCTTTGTGATGGGCATGTAGCCGCGCAATTTTGATCGCAGCCTCATTGGCCTCCGCGCCTGAATTACAAAAAAAAGCGCGAGATAGCCCTGAGAGCTGACACAAGCGTGCAGCCAACTCTTCTTGTTCCACAATGCGGTAGATGTTCGAGGTATGGATCAACCTGCCAGCCTGAGTGCAAATCGCCTCAGCCAGACGAGGATGCGCATGCCCCAGGCCATTTACCGCCACTCCGGCCAACGCATCAAGGTATTTCTCACCGTCCAAATCAAACAGCCAGACCCCTTCGCCACGAACAAAAGCGACGGGTTGGCGAGCATAGGTTTGCATCAGATATTCAGACATACGGGGCTTCCAGGCACTTGAAAAACACAACGGCGGATAGTTCCGCCGTGGCAAAACAGCGAACATACCACCATTCGTTTGAGAGAAAAATCCTTGGGCTGCAAGCCCCGATATTTTCATGCGGGTAGACTCACGGCCGCGTCAACTCACACTCATCGAATTGTGCACACCACCGCTTCCGTAATCACTGTAAGCGAGTTGAATCGACTTACACGTATAGCCATTGAGAAGTCCATACCTTCATGCTGGATTACCGGGGAAATCTCGAATTTCACACGGGCAAGTTCAGGGCATTGGTACTTCACGCTTAAAGACGAACAATCAGCGGTCAGATGCGCGTTTTTTCGAAATCGAACCCAATTCATGGACTGGAGCCCATGTGAGGGGGACAAAGTTGAAGTAAGAGCCCAGGCAACGCTTTACGAACCGCGCGGAGATTATCAACTCCTAGTTGAGGCGATGCGCCAAGCAGGCCAAGGCGGCTTGTATCAAGAGTTCCTTCAACTCAAAGCCAAGCTCGAAAGTGAAGGACTTTACCTTCCTGACAGAAAGCTGAGCATTCCACGCTTCCCGAAGAGTTTGGGGATCATCACTTCTCTACAAGCGGCAGCGCTTCATGACGTACTTAAAACCTTGGAAACACATTGGCCATGTGTCCAGATCATTATTTATCCAACTTCAGTTCAAGGTTCAGAGGCTGCCAGCTCCATTAGAAATTGCCTAAATGAAGCGATATCTCGAGATGAATGCGATGTACTTATTATTGTTCGAGGAGGAGGCAGCCTTGAAGACCTTCATCCATACAACGATGAACAGCTAGCTCGAGCAATCGACGCCTCGAAAATCCCGGTGATCACAGGAATAGGCCATGAAACTGATTTTACGATTGCCGACTTTGTGGCTGATGCACGCGCCCCCACTCCAACAGCAGCGGCAAAAATGGCAGTTCCGGACAGAATAGAAACTTCCACGAATATTTTCGGGTTACGAACTCGTCTAAATCAGCTCATGATGCAAACTGTTTCTCATAAAACAGAACGTACTGATGGACTATCAAGACGTGTACTGCACCCCGGCGATTCCATCTTGAATACGAAACGGCACATCAATCATCTTTCACAGCAAATATTGCTACAGGCCACAAACCAATTTCTCTATAAAAAACAGATATTTGGCAACAGTTCCAACAACTTAAACAGACATCGCCCCAATATTCCAGCGTGGGAAGAGCGGATAAAAAAACATCAAATTGCCCTATCCAACGCCCTGAAAGGGGTTATTTCCGATAAGAAAAGAATCAGTGAACAGTGCATAAAATCCCTCAAACAACTTAACCCCGAAATGATTCTTTCCAGAGGCTACAGCATTGTTACTGGCGTCGAAGGTAATGTTTTGTTCAGCACGGAGTCACTGAATATTGGAAGCATGGTAGAGGTAAAAATGTTCAGGGGTCACTTCAAAGCCACTGTTAACCAAGCATGGAATGAGGAAGCAGATCAATAAAGATCCTGCATTGTTGCTTGAAGTATGCCTTCTCGAACATGACGCTATTTCGACGTCATTGGACATGTAATTTTTATTCTTATTTCAGGCACAAAAAGAAAGCGCCTCATCATGGATGAGGCGCTTAGAGGGGGAGTCTGGCGATGACCTACTTTCGCGGGCGGAGAGCCTACTATCATTGGCGCTG
>NCGJ01000023.1 GCA_002281555.1 Hydrogenophilales bacterium 28-61-23 | reverse complement strand
GGCGGAAATGGAGCCGACCTGGGCGATTTCCTTGTTGGTGGTGCAGGGCTTGGAAATGTTCTTCAGCTCGGCGGTGATGGCGATCACGGCCTTGTCGATGCCGCGCTTCAGATCCATCGGGTTCATGCCGGCGGCAACGAATTTCATGCCTTCGTTGACGATGGATTGAGCCAGCACGGTGGCGGTGGTGGTGCCGTCACCGGCGATGTCGGAGGTCTTGGAAGCGACCTCTTTCACCATCTGCGCGCCCATGTTTTCCAGCTTGTCTTTCAGCTCGATTTCCTTGGCCACGGACACGCCGTCCTTGGTCACGGTGGGGGCGCCGAAAGAGCGGTCCAACACGACATTGCGGCCTTTGGGGCCGAGGGTGACCTTGACCGCATTGGCCAGGACATTGACACCGGCGACCATGCGGGCGCGGGCGGAATCACCAAAACGTACGTCTTTAGCTGCCATTCTTTAGTTCTCCTGATTGATATGTGAGGTGGGAGGCTGGGTTAAAAACCTTAGGCCTCGACCACGCCCATGATGTCTTCTTCACGCATGACGAGCAGTTCCTGCCCGTCCATCTTCACGGTCTGGCCGGCATATTTGCCGAACAGCACGCGGTCGCCAACTTTCAGGCCCATCTCGATGAGCTTGCCGGAATCGTCGCGCTTGCCGGGGCCGACTGCGACCACTTCGCCTTGATCCGGTTTTTCGGTGGCGGTGTCGGGAATGACGATGCCGGAAGCGGTCTTGCGTTCCTCTTCCATGCGTTTGACGATGACGCGATCATGTAACGGACGAATCTTCATTACTTATCTCCTACTGGTATCCGTGTTTAAACAAGGGGGCTTAATCGGGAGACGGCGCTTGGCACTCATCTCCAACGAGTGCTAATAGTATGGACGCAATGTCTCTATTTCAATAGCGGCTATTGAGATCGTTCGAGAATTGCACCGATGGGGCGGCTGCCCTCGCAAGCAGGGCGCCTGATTCGCACGCGGGGCTGACGCTAAAAAGCTGCTTCAGCGGCTTTACCGTCCCGGCTTATTCCTTGCGGGTTCGCTCCGGGTCTGGGCTCGCCAGGAGGTGCGACACAACGGGACGCGCGCCCGGCTGCGTGGCGCGCTCACCCA
Organism: Hydrogenophilales bacterium 28-61-23; assembly: GCA_002281555.1. Classification (GTDB taxonomy): domain Bacteria; phylum Pseudomonadota; class Gammaproteobacteria; order Burkholderiales; family Thiobacillaceae; genus PFJX01. The sequence goes on along the minus strand of NCGJ01000023.1, from coordinate 18,118 downwards.
AACGGACGGGTTGGTCGAAGGTCATCTTGGGCTGGGCCAAGGCGACCTCAATGGTTTACACCTTGTCGAACAGGTACAGCGCGCCGAAGTGGAACACGATGAAAATCGCCACGCCGATGGCGACAGCCAGGTTTTCGCTGCTTTGGAATATTTTCTGAAAGTTCATTTGAACGACTCCATTGAGGTTGGGAGAAAGCGGATGACGGGCGGCGTCATTCTGTCGGCGTCATTCTGCTTTTCCACCTGGATACCGCCTTGATAACTGTCAATGGCTGGTGCCCTCCGACAGCCGGGTCTTGTTCCACACGTTGTATTTGCCGACCGGGCGCTTCATCGGCAGACGTTTGATCTCTTGCAGCGTTTTCGCGTCGTAGACGATCAGCGCGCCGTCCATCTCCCAGATCGAAACCAGCGCGAACTTGCCGTAGCGGTCGAATTCGACGTGGGTGGCGGTTTTTCCCGGCATGGGTTTCAGGTTGGCGACGATCTCCAGGCTTTGTTTGTCGATCACGTGCATGGTGTCCTTGCCGGCGCCGAAGAACACGTCCGCCCAGACGTAGGGCGAGGTTTCATGGCTGCGCAGGAAGAAGCCGGGGCCGAGGGTGGCAATGGTCTTCACCGTTTTCCACGTCTTCATGTCGATGACGCTGATCAGTCCGTCTTTCAGGTTGGGCGAGGCCATCACGCGATGGACTTTGCCCTCGGCGTCCTTCCAGTCCCAGGTGATGCCGGAACCCAGATGCGGCATGCCGGCCAAGTCCAGATCGGCGATCTTGCGTCCGGCGCCGAGGTGGATGACCTGGCCTTTCGGGCTCGTGCGCGATGCGCCGAGGATGTAGTCGTAGTTCTGGTCGAAGAAGAAGTCGTCGAGGTAGTCGTCGAGCACGATGTGGCGTACCGGAAGGGGGCCGGGTTCCGGGATCGCTTCCTTGAGCTGATAGTCGTGCACCAGGCCTTTGTAGACCGGGCGGCCGTCGTAGGGGATTTCCCAGACTTCCGGGATGTCTTTCAGCGCGGCGATGAAGCTGTTGCGCGGGCGCGCGTCGTAGACGGCGGAAACGCGCGAGGTTTTTCCTGTATTGCCGCCACTCGCAACCACAACGGGGATGACCTTCACCAGCGCCAGGTCTTTGGCATCCAGCGCCACCAGGGTGTGCGGCAGATAGTTGGCGGCCATGACATAACGGCCGTCGCTCGACACCGCCACATTCCGGGTATTGATGCCGACGCGGGTTTCCGCGACCACTTTCAGGTTCCACAGGTCGAACTTGGTGACCCAGCCATCGCGCGAGGCCCAGTAGACGAAGCGGCCGTCCGGGGTGAACTTGGGGCCGCCATGCAGCGCGTAGCGGGTGGGGAAGCGCGCGATCGGCTCCATGAGGTCGCCGTCCAGCACGGTGATGTTGTGGTCGCCGTGTTCCACCACCAAGGTGATGTTCATCGGGTCGGCCTTGAACACCGGTCTGGCCGGCAGATCGACGGCGTCAAGATTGACGATGCGGGAAGCGGCGATGTCGTCGGCGTCCCACTTCGGCGGCAGTTTGGGCGGCGTGTAGATCCATTCCGACAGCGCCTTGATCTGGTCCGCCTGCAGCAGGGTTTTGAACGCCGGCATCTGCGTCGCCGGCAGACCCTCGGCGATGGCTTTGGCGGCATCCGGTTTTTTTAGCCGCGCCAGCGATTCCGGCAGCAGCGCCGGCCCCATGCCGCCCAGTCGGTTGGGCGCATGGCAGGACAGGCAATGCGTTTCGTAGAGTTTTTCGGCGTCGGGGGCAGCGGAGTCGTAGCGCTTCAGCGCGTACGAATCCGGCGTCTCCCTTGCGGAGGCGGCGTGGGCCATGCCCACAACGAGCAACAGCACGTAGGGTGCGCCGCGCGCACCAGCCAATCGGTGCGCCATGCGCACCCTACCGAATATCGACATGCTCAAGCCTCTGCAAAGTGGTTTTCGACGAGGCCGATTTCCTCGTCGGTCAGATAACAGCCCGGGTCTTCCGCCCAGAAGTTGTCGGTGGTTTGCCAGGCGCGCACGCGCGTGTTGCCGTTGCAGATGGCGCGCTGCGCGCAGACGGCGCAGCGGCCTTGCACCGGGCGCGTCGACTGCTTCAATCCGGCCATCAGCGGGTCGGAGGTATCCGTCCAGATTTCAGAGAACGGCCGTTCGCGCACATTGCCGAGCGGGTAGTCCCACCACATGGTGTCCGGGTGCACGCTGCCCAGGTTGTCGATGTTGGCGACGTTGACGCCGGACGCGTTGCCGCCCCATTGCACGAGTTTCTGGCGGATGAGATCGGCTTGTTCGGGAAAGTGCCGGTGCACCCAGTTCAACAGATAGACGCCGTCGGCGTCGTTGTTGCCGGTGACGTATTCCTTCGGCTGCCCAGCTTGTACTTGGCGCCAGCAACGGTCGAACAGCAGATCGAGCGCGTCGCGTGTGGTGCGGAAATGCGCGTCATCTTTTCTATTTTTATTGCCACGCCCGGCGTAGTTCAGGTGCGACAGATAGAACTTGTCGATGCGCTCCGTTTCCATCAGGTCGAGCAGGGCTGGGAAATCGTGCGCGTTGTCCTGCGTCAGCGTGTAGCGCATGCCGATCTTGGCGCCGGCATCGCGGCACAGCCGGATGCCGTTCAGCGCGGCGTCGAACGCGCCCTGCTTGCGCCGGAAGACGTCGTGCGTTTCGCGCAGGCCATCCAGGCTGATGCCGACGTAATCGAAGCCGACATCGGCGATGGCGGCGATATTGGCCTCGCTCACCAGCGTGCCATTGGTGGACAGGCCGACGTAAAAGCCCATCGCCTTGGCGCGTCGGGCGATGTCGAAAATGTCCGGCCGCAGCAACGGCTCGCCGCCGGACAGGATCAGCACCGGCACGCGGAATGCCTTGAGATCGTCCATCACGCCAAAGACTTCTTCGGTGGATAGCTCGCCGCTGAAATTCTTGTCCGCCGAGATCGAATAGCAATGTTTGCAGGTCAGGTTGCAGCGCCGGACCAGATTCCAGATCACCACCGGGCCGGGCGGATTGCGTTTCGCGCCGAGCGGTGTCGGGCGCGCGAGTTCCTGCATGAATTGGGTGACGCGAAACATGGGTCAATCTCCTTGGCCCGTTCGGGCTGAGCCTGTCGAAGCGCCGTAGGATGGGCGAAGCGCAGCGCGCCCATCAACACGCGATGACAGATGGGCGCGCTGCGCTTCGCCCATCCTACGGGGGGTGGTGGTTGGCTGATTCACGTTAATCGACCAGGCGCAGGCCGGTCTTTTTCAACATGCGGCTGCTATACAAAATGTCCGACTGGCGGCAGGCATCGGCTAGCACGGCGGCGATTTCGTCGGCATAGGCCCGCGCCTGTGCGCGGTTTTTGGCGTGCACCATCGCAAACAGGTTGTACGGCCACAGCGGTGGATTACGTGGCCGGCGGTAGCAATGGCTGACGAAGGGCAGCCGGCCGATCCGCTCGCCCAGTTCGTCCACGCGCGCATCGGCCACGTCCCACACGGTCATGCCGTTCGCCGTATAGCCCAGCGCGTAATGATTGGGCACCATGCCGATGCGGCGGATGACGCCGTTTTCCAGCATCGCATTCATGCGCGCCATCACCTCATCCGGCGTCAGCCCGAGCCGTTCCGCGATGGCATGGTAGGGCCGCGGCGTCAGTGGCAGGCCGGCCTGGCAGGCGGCGACGAGGCGAAAATCGATGGCATCGAGGTTGGACAAATCAGGCCTCCAGCTTCAGTTCGACAAAGAACTCGCGTTCCTTGGGGAAGCGGTAAATGGGGAAGCCGCTCACCGATTCGATGTAGGCGAAGGTGGCTTCGACTTTCTCCGGCGTCTCCGCCGCGCCGACAAACCACAGGTTCAGGGCATGTTCGCGTTGGTAGTTATGGGCGATTTCAGGTTGCAGGTTGACGAACTCGACGATGTTTTCGAATTTGGCCGGAGGCAGCGACATCGCTGCCAGCACGTTGACGCCACCCATGCGGTCGGCGTTGAACAGCGGGCCGAAGCGGGTCAGCACGCCGGCCTTCAACAACGCGTCGATACGCGCGATCAGTGTTTCCTCGTCCAGGCCCAGCGTCTCGGCGGCGACCTGGAACGGGCGCTCGCAGATCGGAAAACCGCCCTGGAAAGCGTTGATCAGGCGGCGATCGATCTCGTCCAGCACGGGTTCTTGCGCGGGTGCCCGCAATCCGGCGACCCGATCCGGCATGGCGCGCGGATCGGTCGAAGCGGACTGGGCCGCGCGCTGTTTGCGGATTCGGCTCATGCCGCTTGCGCCAGTCCGGCCGTTGCCAGACCCGAGTAGCGCGCGCCGCATTGTTTGAAGCGGCGGCGCGAGAACAGGGGTTGGCAGGCGAAGTGTTCCAGGTTCAGCGCTTGCCGCATGCACGCGACTTCGGTCAGCACCGCCTGGCGATCCTGGCCATGCACCATCGAGAACAGGTTGTAGCGCCAGTCCGGCAGTTGGCGCGGACGCCGGTAACACAGAGTGACGGCTTGCTGGCGCGCCAGCAGCCGGCCGACCGCCGAGACCTCGTCGTCGGGTACATCCCACACCACCATGGCGTTGGCGGCATAGCCCAGTTCGCGGTGCCGCACCACGACGCCGAAGCGGCGGATGACGCCGAGTTTCAGCAGGCGCGCCAGGCGCGCGAGGATCGCGTCCTCGCCGGTGCCCAGTCGGGCAGCCAGCACGGCGTAAGGCCGTGGCGACAGCGTGATGCCGCCTTCCAGCGCGGCGGCCAGCGCGTGATCGGCGCGTTCGAGCCGGGGTGGCGCGGCGGATTCCATCTGTCGACGGGTCGGGTCGTGGTGCGGTCGGCTAGCTTGTTTCGCGTCGGCGCGCAGATCGAAACCCAGGTCGATGTGGAAGTCTTCCCGCATCGGCAGATCGAGTACCGGACTCTCGGCCGCGCGGCCGATCTCGGCCAGCACTTGCGCGACCCGCTCGTGGCTGGGCGCGGTGGCGACGAACCAGAGATTGAACGCGTGCTCGCGCTCGTAGTTGTGGTTGACCTCGGTGTAGCCGTTGATGATCTGCGCCATCGCCTCGATCCGGTTCTCCGGCGCCGACACGGCGGCCAGCGTGCTCCAGCCCAGCGTGTGCGGACGGAACACCGCGCCGATGCGGGAAATCGTGCCGGCGGCGGCCAGTGCTTGCAGGCGTTCGATGACCTCGGTTTCCGCCGTGCCCAGACGCCGCGCCAGTTCTAGATAGGGACGTGAAACCAGCGGAAAGCCGCGCTGCCAGTCGTTGACCAGAGCGAAGTCGAGCGGGGCGAGTCCGGTAGGGTTACCGAAGGGTAGGGGCTTTATCAGCGCCGTCATGTTCATAGCCCGAACCGATGCGCGCGCGCCGAGAAGAAGATGCCGCTGGGTGCTTGCGCCGGGATTTCGGCAATCTTCTCGAAGCTGGCGGTGTCGTGAATCTGGATGCGGTTTTCGTCGCGCACCGAGAGCCAGACATGCTCGCCGCGCGGCGTGAATTCCATGTGCAGCACGGCTTTGCCGGGTTTCAGGGTGTGCGCGATGGATCTGCTTTCGATGTCGATCACCTGCACCGTGTCGTAGTGCGGGAAGGCGAAGTTGACCCAGAGCCGGCGGCCGGTCGGCTCGGCCATGACGAACACCGGCTGGCCGGCGACCGGAATCGCGCCGACCTTCTGCCAGGTGTTGATATCCACCAGCACCACTTCATGCCGGCCGACGCCGGGGATGAAGGCCAGGTTGCCGGCCACCGCCCAGGTTTCCAGGTGCGGCATCTTGTACACCGGCAGCTTCTGTTCGCCCTTGCCGTAATCGGGCAGCGCGCGTTTGACGCCGCGTTCCGGGTGCCACAAATCCAGCACGGCGATGCCGCCCTCGCCGAACAGGCCGGCGACGTACCAGCGGCCGTCGCCGGTGACCAGCGCGTCATAGGGTTCCTTGCCGATGCCGGGGAAGCGGGTCACTTTCGGGTGCTTCGGGTCTTGCGACAGATCGGCCAGCCAGATTTCGCCGGCTTCGAACAGACTGAAGGCGAACCGGTTGCCGGGCGCGTCTTCCAGGCCGATCACCTTGGACGGGGCACCGGTCGCTTCCGACAGGGCCGGAATTTCGCTGACCAGTTCCAGCGTTTCGCTATCGAAGAACTTGACGCCGCCCGGCGTGTAGTTGGCGGCGGCGATGATGCGTCCGTCCTGCGAGATGGCGCCGCCGATGCTGTTGCCTGACTGGATCACGCGCTTGGCGATCTTGCCGGTGAGCAGGTCGATCTTGGTCAGGCCTCCGTCGCGGCCGAACACGTAGGCATAACGGGCGTCGCGCGAGAACACGGCGGAGGCGTGCGAAAGATCGCCGAGGCCTTCGACGCGTTGCAGCGCGGTCTTCTTTGTCGTGTCGAGCAGTTGCACGCTGCCGCTGGCGCGTTCGATGACCAGGCCGAGGTCGCCAGTGCCGCGCAAGGGCGTATCGGCCAGCGCCGTTTGCGACAGCGTAAAGGCGATGATGCCGAGCATGACCAGGCGGGTCAGCATGGAGAGGTGGGCAGGGTGCGCCGTGCGCACCATTGAGCGTGGATCGATGCGCATGGCGCACCCTACGAAGTTGGTGTTCATTGCGGAAATCCTTTCAACAGCGCGGCGACGATCCAGATCGCGTCGCTCTCGTTCAGGTGCGGCGTCCAGCCCGGCATGGCGGTGCCGGTGCGGCCGTAAAGAATGGTGGCTTCCAGCGCCTCGTGAGGCTTGTCGGCCAGTGCTTGCGCGGTGAGCGGCGAGCCGAGCCCGCCGGTGAGCTTGAGGCCGTGGCAGAAGCCGCATTCCTGGCGCACGAAGCGGGTCAGTTCGTGCTGGCGCTGGGCGGAGGGCGCATCGGTCGCGGCGGTATTCGGCGTGTCGGCCAGTGCCGGATTGACCAGCGCGGTAATCGCCAGCATGGCGACGGCGAACATTGCGATCACGCCCAGGCCAAGCAGGAAGGTCAGGATGGGCCGGGGCGTGAATCCAGCCTCTGTCGATACCGCGTCCATCGATGTTTCGTCAGCCGGGATGCAGCCGCTGCAAGGAGTCCGTCGCATGTCTCATTTCCTTTCCGGTTTGCGCGCCGCCCTGGGGTATGAGCCTTGGGCAAGGCGGCGGGCAAATCCGCGGGTAAACCCGCCGCCCGGCCGGAGCCGGGCGGAACATCAAGTTCAATACACGTCGTGCTGGGTGTTGTAGACGTTGAACTTGCCGGTCGGCGTGATCAGGCGCGGATCCTTGATCACGGCTTTCAGCTTGCGCGTCTTGTCATCCATGACCACGATGGCCGATTGCTTGTTCTTCGGGTTCCACAGCGAGAACCACACTTCGTCGCCGGCCTTGTTGAACTCGGGATGGGTGATGCGCATCGGGCCGTCGCCGATTTCCGCGAGCTTGGCGAGGTTCATCACTTGCGCCGGTTTTTCCAGGTTCTTCAGGTCGAACACGGAGACCGACTGGTTCTCCTCCTGGTTGGGCGACAGCGCCGCATCCACCCACAGGTTTTTCGACTTGGGATGGGTCTTGATGAACAAGGAGCCGTTGCCGTGGTTCTTCAGGCTGCGCACCACCTTCCAGGCGTATTGCTTGTGCTTGGCCGGATCGGTGCCGATCACCGCGACGGTGTCGTCGCCCAGGTGGCCGGTGGCCCAGACCGGACCGTATTTCACGTCGACCCAGTTGGCGCCGCGACCCGGGTGCGGCTTGGTGCCGACCTTGACGTTGGCGGCCAGCTTGCCGGCCTTGGTATCGACCACCGACACGGTGTTGCGCATGTTGGCGGCAACCAGGAAGTAGCGTTTGGAAGAGTCCCAGCCGCCGTCGTGCAGGAAGCGCTCGGCCTCGATTTCGGTGGTCTTCAGGTTCTTGATGTCGCTGTAGTCGACCAGCAGGATCTTGCCGGTTTCCTTCACGTTGACGACGAATTCCGGCTTGATCAGCGAGGCGACGATGGAGGCCACGCGCGGTTCCGGGTGGTATTCCATTTCGTCGTAGGTGTAGCCGCGGGTGGACATGATCTTCAGCGGTTTCAGCGTCGGGCCTTCCATCAGCACGTAGGCGGGCGGCCAGTAGGAGCCGGCGATGGCGAGCTTGTCCTCGTAGCCCTTGAACTTGGAGGTTTCGATGGAGCGGGCGTCGGAACCGGTGCGGATGCTGGCCACGGTTTGCGGCGTTTCCATCCACAGGTCGATCAGGTTGATCAGACCGTCGCGTCCAGTGGTGTAGAGGTAGCGGCCGGAACTGGATATGCGCGAAATATGCACCGCGAAGCCGGTCTTGATCACTTGCACGATCTTCTTGCTGTTGCCGTCGATCAGGGCGATTTCGCCGCTATCGCGCAGCGTGACAGAGAACAGATTGGGCAGATCCAGCTTGTTCATCTGTTTCTTGGGCCGTTGCTCCTCGGGAATCAGCAGCTTCCAACTCGCCATCATTTCCTTCATGCCCCACTCCGGCGGAGTCGGCGCGGGATGCTGAATGTAGCGCGCCATCAGGTCGATTTCCTTCTCCGACAGCTCGTTGGAGGTGCCGAAGTTGGGCATACCGCCCGGGGTGCCGTAGCCGACGAAGACCTTCAGCGTTTCGCTGCCCAGTTTCTGCATGTCCTTGTGCAGCAGCGCCTTGCCGGTGGCGCCCTTGCGCAGTACGCCGTGACAACCGGCGCAGCGGTCGAAATAGATCTGGCGGCCCTGGTCGAACTCGGCCTTGGTCATGGCGGGTGAATCCGGATCGGAGGATTGATACATCTCTAGTTTGCCCAGCGAGGATCCGCCCCCGGCCAGATAACGCGCATCCGGCGCGCCTTGGTGGTCCTTGCTGGCGTCAGCCGCCCAGGCCAGGGAAACAGCCAGCGGCAAAGCCGCCACCAATAAACCGCTGAGTACCTTCTTCATCGTATTGCCCTCCGGAAAAACCGTGGTTGGAAAAACCTGATTCGCGTGGGGGGCAAAGATGCGCTTCCGCTTCCGGGGGCGGCCTTGATGTTTATCAACCGCGATCCGCAGGCGGAGCGTCGGGGTTGATAAATGTCAAACGCATTACACGGGGTAGTCGCCACCATCCGCCGCACTGCAAAAAAACCGAGGAGAGCGAGATGCTCGAACCCGTCAAGCTGGCCGATTTTTTCACCGTATTTTTCAGCGCCGCCTCGGTGATCATGTTTGGCGCGACCTATGCCCTGTTATTCGCCTGGTCGCGGATCGGAAATCGCCCGCGCTTGATGCCACTGGCCTATGCCGCCTATGTCGGCCTGTTCGCCTCGGTCATCGTGCTGGCTCTGGCCGCCAACCTGTTCAACAACACATTCTGGAGCGTCATCGTGCTGCTCATGCTGGCCGGCTATCTGCTGGCGCCGCATGCCATCTGGCATCTGTGCGTGGGTACGCATGCGGATAAGCACGATTCGGCGCCGATCAAAGTTTTTCAACAGCGGTAAGCAACAGGAGGCATGACCATGTCAGAGACGCATACGCAGGCGTTGTGGTGGGCATCCGAATCCTTTTGGCGAAAGATGGCCATTTGGGTGACGGCGGGCTCGTTCGTAGTGCTGATCTTTCTCACATTCGATACGGTGAAGCAGATCACGGCGGGCACAAAACGCGTGCCGGCCTATGCCAATGCGCTAAATCACCGCATCGACTATGTGTTCGACGAACAGCGGAATTTCCAGGTGCCGGTCATCGGTGTCGAGGAGCCGCTGTTCGGCAAGATATTGACTGAAGAAGAGGCCGAGGCGCTGGTCAGCCACGGCAAGCTGACCACCCAGGCGAAGAACTGCATGGCCTGTCATACCTTGCTGGGCAACGGCTCGTATTACGCGCCGGATCTCACCAAGTCCTGGCTGGACCAGACTTGGGGCTCATCGGCAGCACGCGAGCAAGCGATGGTGGATTTCCTGATGCACCCCGAACTTGCCGCGCACAACTCGCTCGGCCGCAGGATGCCGAATCTCGGTATTACCGAGGATGAGGCGCGCGCCACCGTGGCGTTCCTGAAGTGGATGTCGTCGATCGACACCAATGGCTTCCCGGCCAACTTCAAGCCCATCGACCAGACCGATGCCGCACCGGTAGCCGCTCCCGCCGCCGTGCCTGCGCCTGCAGTCGAGCCCGCCTCGGCACAACCATAAGGAGAATGAACATGGCAGCTATAGGCCTTCCCAAGACCGCCGAGATGAACGGCGGTCAAAAACTGGCGATGAAGTATTTCACCGTCGCCATCGCCCTGTTCGGCGCTCAGGTGCTGTTCGGCATGCTTGCCGGACTGCAGTACCTGAACCCGGATTTCCTGTTTGGCATTCTGGATTTCTCCGTCAATCGCACGCTGCACGTCAATGCGATGGTGGTCTGGCTGTTGTTCGGCTTCATCGGATCGGTCTACTGGTTGCTGGAGGATGAGGCCGGTGTGCCGATTGTCGGATTGGGATTGGCCAATCTGATTTTCTGGGTCTTCACCCTGGCCGTCGTCGTCGTTGTGCTGGTCTACCTGCTGGTCCAGGTCGGTCCCGGCGAGCAAAGCTCGATCTGGCTGATCAACGAGGGCCGCGAGTACATCGAGGCGCCGCGTTGGGCCGACATCGGCATCGTGGTCTGCGTGCTGGCGTTCTTCTACAACGTCGCCGCCACCTTCATGAAGGGCAAGTTCACCAACATCGGCGGCGTGCTGGTCATGGACCTGGTTGCACTGGCGGGTATTTATCTGGCCGGTATGTACTACACCCCCAACATCTCCATGGATCAACACTGGTGGTGGTGGGTGATCCACCTGTGGGTGGAAGCGACCTGGGAAGTGCTGGTCGGCTGTCTGATGGCTTACGGCCTGATCAAGACCATGGGCGTGCGCCGCAAGATCGTGGAAACCTGGCTGTACATCGAAGTCGCGCTGATGTTCGGTTCCGGCATCCTGGGTCTCGGTCACCATTACTTCTGGATCGGTACGCCGGAATACTGGTTCACCATCGGCGGCTTCTTCTCCGCGCTGGAACCGATTCCGCTGGTCGCCATGGTGGTGCATGCGGTGTTCGATGCCGGTCATCACAAACTGAAGAGCACGAACAATCCGGCCCTGGCCTGGATCATCGCGCAAGCCTTCGGCAACTTCTTCGGCGCCGGCGTCTGGGGCTTCATGCACACCCTGCCGCAGATCAACCTGTACACCCACGGCACCCAGTGGACCGCCTCGCACGGCCATCTGGCCTTCTTCGGCGCTTACGCCACGATGGTCATCGCGTTCCTGTACATCGCGCTGCAGAAATGGCGCGGCAATGTGTACATGAGCGGCGAGCTGATCGGCGCCTGGAAGTGGAAATGGGCGATCTTCCTGCTCCACGCCGGCATGATCACGATGGTCATGGCCATGCTGATTTCCGGCTACGAGCAATCGCAGATCGAGCGCGCCATCGGTGGTTCCGACTGGATGGCGTACTTCGCCGGCCAATCGCATCGTTGGTTCATGCAAGGCATGTTCTGGCGCCAGATCGGTGGCTGGGTGTTCACCGCCGGTTTCGTCCTGCTGGCTTGGGACCTGATGACCATCGGCAAACGTGAAACCCGTCCGGCGCTGACCGTGGCAGCGGAAACCGCGGCGGCATGAGTTAAGCGCTCTCCTCCCGCTTTCGAGCGACTGACCCGCCGCGCCGTGTTCCACGGTGTCCGGCGGGTTTTTTATGGCGCCCTGCTCGACAGCCCCTTTTGGGATGCGGTTGGATTTACCCGGCAGTACTATTCAAGCCAGGTGGCTGCATGAGCGTTGGATTTTTGCCTTTCCGACAGGACTCGGCCTGAAAACATAACCACTTCGTTCAGAGATTCCCCAATGGTGAAAACCCCGCTGCAGAAAACTGATATCGATGCGCTGCGCCGCGTGTATCTGTTTTCCGGTCTGGAAGACGACGAGTACCTGGAAGCCATTTCCCATGCCACGTCCTTGACCTTGGCGCCGGGGCAGCACCTCTTCAGCCAGGGCGATCCGGCGGAGGGGTTCTTTTGGGTGGCCGAGGGGGTCATCCGTTTGTTCCGGGCTTCGCCGCAAGGCGATGAAAAGGTGATCGATCTGATCGGCCCGAATCGGTTTTTCGCCGAAGCGGTCTTGTTCATGGGCACCTGTTACCCAATCAATGCCTCGGCGCAAAGCCACGCCAGACTGATCGCCTTCGACGGCCGCAATTTCCGGGCATGGCTGGCGCAGGACTCGGGCCGCTGTTTTCGGCTCCTGGCCGCAATGAGCGCCCGGATACACAAGCTGGTCAACGAAATAGACCGCCTGACCTTGATGAAAGGCGCCGACCGTCTGCTGCAATATCTGCTCGATCACTCCGATCCGGATGAAACCGGACGCCACAAAGTGGAACTGGAGGCGCCCAAGCAGGTGATCGCCTCGCGTATCGGCGTCAAGCCGGAAACGTTTTCGCGCCTGCTCCATAAACTCACGGATTACGGTTGCGTCGAGATGGATGGCAATACGCTTTACATCCTTGACCCGGAACAGATGCGGCAGGCACGCATCGAGTAGGCCGGCGCAGCGCGCGGTAAGGCGGCTAGATATACAACTGAGCCATCTGTCGCCAGAAATAACCGCGGTGGGCGCGTCCTGCCCAGACGTGCATCCGATGCGGAATACCCTTGGCATCGAGGATTTCGCCCAGGCGCCGGTTGTTGTCCAGAAAAGGATCTTCGGCGCCAATGACCAGAACGATATCCATGCGGCGCAGATGTTCCAGGCGCCAATCGCAAGCGAGACTGGGCAGGAAATGGTTCGGCGTATGGAAATAGACGTTCTCGTCGTAGTAGCCGTTGAACAGATCCTGAAAAATATCCACCTTCTGGGTCAGGTCGTACCGCCCTGAAAAGGCGGCCAGCTTCTGGAACAAATGGGGATGGCGGAAGGCGATGGCCGCGGCTTTGTACGCGCCCAGGCTGCAACCATGCGCGATGGTGCAGGGGTGGGGATTTTTCGCGCGCATCAGGGGCATGACCTCGTTGAGGATGTACTCCTCATACTGGATATGGCGGCGGATGCGGTCCGCCGGATGGCACCAGAAGCAATACAGCGACTCCCAGGCGATGCTGTCCAGACACCAGAGTTGCAAGTGTCCCGCGTTGATCTTGGCGGCCAGGCTTTTGACGATGCGCAGATCTTCGTATTCGTGAAAGCGGCCGTCCCGGGTCGGGAAAACCAGCACCTTGGCGCCGGCATGGCCGAACACCAGCAACTCCATGTCCCGATTCAGCCGGGGGCTATACCAGCGGTGGTATTCGCGATGCATGAGCCGTTACTCGGGTTACTTGCCGGTCAGGGTTGCATGAGGAAACGGGCGACTTCTTGTTTCAATTCCTTGCACTGGGCCGCTTGGCCCGGATAGTCGAAGTGGCCGGCCCGCAACACAAACAAGCGTCGCCATGCCGCGGGGATGGCGTTGTATATGGCGAACTGCCCGGGTGGCGGCACGGCGGGGTCGAACAAGGCCGGCGCGACCAGGGTGGGAATTTCCAGATAGCGGGCAGCCGATGCCGCATCGTAATAAGCCAAGGTTTCCATGACGTTAAATTCATGCCGGCTCTGAAACTCCCGCACCGCCTCGCCACTGCCCACGCAAGGCAAAGTCAGCCGCAAGGCCTGGTGGCCGAAAGTGGGTAGGTGCAGGTGCAGGCGGCCGATGCGTGCATCCCACGGCGCGGCCAGGGCGCCGATGCCGCCGCCGAAGCTGACGCCCTGATACGAAACCTGGCCGGCCACTTGCGGAAACAAGGCGATGAGCGCGGAAACGCCCAGCCAGAGGTCATCCACACAACCGCCCAGGATGTAGCGGCGCCGATCCTGGATGTCATGCAGAACATGCAAGTGGGCATGCGGCGAAACGCCAGGCACGGGGCTGCGGCTCAGGCCGCGAAAACAGGGAAACAGCAACGCAGCGTGCGCCAGGCCCGGGGCGGCATCGGGGCCGTCGCGCCCGGCATAGCCATGGCCGACGACGATGCCCCGACTTACCGGTCCGTCTCGCGGCGCCAGCAGCCAACCGCCAATTTGCACGCCATCGGTGGACGCATAGTTCAGGTCATAGACCTCGTAGCCATCCAGTATCCGGCCGGTTGCCTGGATTCGCGGCCGAGGCTCCACCGTCAACGCCGAGGCGTAACGGCTCCGCCAAAAAGCGGAAAAATCATCGGGCGGTTCCGGCGGGACTATGGCCAACAACCGGGCCAGATCCATGCCATAAGCCGGATCGAAGCTGTATGCGTGGGGAAATGGATTTGAAGATGGCACCGGCATGGAGTGGGGACGGATTACGGCTCAAGCAAAAGCGTATCCGGAAACCGGTGTGGAAGCTGTTGAGTTTGCCAGGGCGGAAATTTGGCCAAGTTGAGCTGAGCATCTCTTGATCGGCCTCAAGAGACAGTTGAGGTGTCGCTGTCAGATCGTGCGCAGGTCGGCTTTGGGGAACATCTGCATCGGGCAGAAACCGGCCGGATGAACGTCTGTAGCACCCCATTCAACGGCCCCACCGCCACTGATCCATTTGGCGTTTCAATTCCCTTTCCTCCTCTTCGATGGAATGCGACGTGGAGTCGGTGACACAGTCGGCTGGGGGAGGAGCACTGCTCGATGGCGAAACATTCTCCGAATATTCTCGTGAAGCAACCTGGGGAGAGGAACCGTCCCACACAAACGGGTTCTTGAAAGTCGGCGGATCCGGAAGGCAGTCCAGCTTGTAGCTTGGCGGCCACCCCGTCTCGAACGGCTCGAATGAGATGGTCTGCTCGAAAACGAGCGGCTTTCCTGTCGGCGTGGGAGGCAGCGGCGGCAGGGATTGGATGGCGTTCATGGCAAGCTTTGAAGCCAACTTCGAGGTCGCCCAAAGCTCTTCGACCTTGGTGATCTTGCCGTCGGGCGCGACCTCGATACGTAAACGAACCAGCCCCTGTTCAGGGCCTTCCACCGCTGTGCCCATCATGCTTCGAACCAACTGCCCCAAGTTGTATCGGTAACGCTTGCTGTTCTTGAGTGTGTAGGTCGAGGCCAGCTTCCATTCCTCAGGGGTTGGAGGGGGCGGCGCAGCCATGGAGACAGGCTTTGTCTCCGGTATGGGAAGGGGCGGAATGGGGGCAGCGACGCGAGCGATTTCCTTCATCGCCGTGCTGGGATGCGCTGGGAGAGTCGACTTTGAGCGTAATTTCGCAGGGCTGGCCTGGGGGATGGGTTTCTTCTCAATAACAGGCTCTGCCAGGAGGCGTACCTGCAGGGGCGGTGAAAATCTCGGCGGCGCCTTGACCGCCCAGGGCATCAGCAAGCTGACGTGTAACGCCAGTGACAACACAAGGGCTATGTGAAAGCTGCCCCTGACTCTGGACATGAAGCATCTTCTCAAGGCCTATTCCTAAGCGTTCGCTGAAGCACTGAGGCCTAGCTCGCTCAGGCCGAGGCGCAGGAACCGCAGCATCCTCGGCCTTGGCGGCTACAGAAACTCAATGCCCCGCTTGATGGCTGGCCCGCTTATGGGCATCGAAGCCGCCTTTGGCCTTCCAGCCCTCGAAACCGTCCTGCAGCACCTTCACGTTGTCGTAGCCGAGCAGGCGCAGGGCGAACACCGCCTGGGCCGACAGCGAGCCTGAATTGCAGTAGATCACCACCATGCGGTCTTTCGGAATCTCGCCGCGTCGGGCGATGGCCTGGCGCCATTCGATATTCACCGCGCCGGGGATGTGTTCCTTGGCGAATTGGGCGGCGTCGCGGGCGTCCACCACGAAGACTTTTTTCCAGTGCTCGGCCGGAATCTGTTCCGGCCAGATCAGGCTGCTGCCGTATTCGTTGAAATCCATGTAGTCCTCGATGGCCTTGACCACCGCCAGGTTTTCGGCGGCGGGCGCGGCCAGGGGCAGGCTGAGGGCGATGGCGAGCATAAGGCTGGATAAACGCATGGGGTCTCCTTGATTGGGGTTGAGTCGGGAATCAGGCCGAGGCGGGAAAGTCCCGGGGGGGATAAGCGGGATTGAGTCGGGGCAGAGTTTCTTCGGCCAGCAGGCGCACCGCCAGACCCGAAACACCCATCGCGCCTCCGACCAGCCAGAAGGTAACCTCCAACGCGCCGGTGACGGCTGCGGCGACGCCCAGCAGCAGGGCGCCGACGGCATAGCCGAAATCGCGCCAGAAGCGGTAGATGCCGATGGCGGAACCGCGCCAGTCCGGGTGGGCGATGTCGGCCACCGCCGCCGAGATGTTGGGATACAGCAGCGCCATGCCGAAGCCGGACAGCGCCCCGGCCAGGGCGAGGCCGAGGGTCGAATCCAGTAACGGCATGATGGCGACCCCCGCGCCGCACAACCACATGCCCCAGACGATGGGACGCAGGCGGCCGATGCGGTCGGACAGGCGGCCGGTGAAGAATTGCGAGACGCCCCAGGTGATGCCGTAGGCGCCGACCAGCCAGCCGATCTGCGGCAGCGGCACGCCGCGCTGGAACAGCCAGACCGGGTAGATCACCCACATCCAGGCATCGACGAATTTCTCCACCAGGCCGGCCTGGCAGAAGGCGGCCATGCGTTTATCGCGCCAGGACATCAGCGTGAACATTTCCCAGGTGGTGGGTTTGGCCGAGACGTTGTTCGGATAACGCGCTCGGTTGGCAAACCCGGGGCCGGTCGAGGTGGCGTGAAGCTTCGCTTCCAGGCGTGCCCAGGGCAGGGTTTCCTCGACCCACAGCAGCGTCGCCAAACCCGCCGCGCCGATGGCGGCGAGACCGAACCACAACAGGCCCGTGCGTGCGCCGAAGTGATCCGCGAGATAGGCGGTGACGATGCCGGCAATCGCGACGCCGACATAGCCGGAGAACTCGTTGACGCCGATGGCGAAGCCGCGCTGGTCGCCGCGCGCCAGGTCGAGCTTGGAGGTCTGGGTCATCGACCAGGTGAAGCCCTGGTTGACGCCCAGCAACACCGTGGCGGCGACGATCCAGCCCCAGGACGGCGCGAAATAGATCATCAGCGGAATCGGCACGGCGGACAGCCAGCCCCAGAACAGCACCTTTTTCCGGCCGAGCCGCTCGGACAACCGCCCGGCGACGAAGTTGAGCGAGCCCTTCACCACGCCGAAGGCGACCACGAAGCTGGTCAGCAGCAGGAAGGAACCGCGCGGCACGCCGAATTCGGTTTCTGAAAGCGCGGGCACGACGGTGCGCATCATGCCCAGCGTCAGGCCGACGAAGAACACCTGGATGACCTGGTGGGCGAATTGCGCGAAGTTGGCGCGGATACCGTGGTTGAGGTCGGAATTGGCGGCTGGGTTCATATCGTAAGTTCTTGCAAGATAGAGGTCGGGCTCAAAGCTGTACGCCAGCCTTGCGCAGGAGTGGCAGCAGCACCAGGTAAAGCCCCACGGTTGCTGCGCAGGCCACGCCGAGACTGGGCCAGAATTGCCAACCGTGCCTGAGCAGCGCGGCGAGCAGGACGAACAGAGCAAGCGATGGGATGACCAGCCAGAACACCTGTATCGACAGCGCGGCGATCTGCTCCGGCGGCGTCGCTTCCATATGCAGCCAGATGAAGGCCAGCAGGGACGTCAGCGGCAGGGAGGCCAGCAGGGCGGCAATACCCGAGTAACGCCGGGCGATTTCCGAAATGGCCGCGACGAGAATCGCCGTGATGGCCACTTTGAACAGGAAGTAGGTCATGGCGGAAGTATCCGAAGCGGGTCAGGTGCGGGGTTGTGTGCAATGCGTTGCGCCTGTCGTGCCTCGGTGGCGACAGCCCAGGCCGAATGCAGAAACAGCGCGCAGATACCGGCGCCGACGATGAGGTCGGGCCAGGCTGAGCCGGTCTGCCAGACCGCGACTGCGGCGAGCAGCACGGCAGAGTTGGCGTACAGGTCGTTGCGCGAGCACAACCAGACCGAACGCATGTTGATGTCCTCGCCGCGATGCCGCCACAGCAGCGCGAAGCAGGCGGTATTGACCGCCAGTGCCAGGAAGCCGATGCCGCCCATCGCCTGATAGCCGGGCACCTGCGGAACGAGCAGCTTGTAGATCACTTCCCCGGCGACAAACAGGCCGAACAGCGCCATCACGGCGGCCTTGGCGGTTGCCGCGCGCGCTTTCCAGAGCAGGCCGCGTCCGACCACCCACAGGCTG
>NCGJ01000029.1 GCA_002281555.1 Hydrogenophilales bacterium 28-61-23 | reverse complement strand
GCTCCCCGACCTGGACTCGAACCAGGGACACACGGATTAACAGTCCGTTGCTCTACCAACTGAGCTATCGGGGAATTGAGAGGCCGCGATGATAAGTGGGGTGCGGCTTCCGGTCAATATCCAATGCGGTATTTCGGCCGTTTTTGTGACTCAGGCGAGTGCCTGGGCGATGCGTTCGATGGCTTTCTTCAGGTTGTCCATCGAGGTAGCGAATGAGATGCGGATACAGCCTTCGCTGCCGAAGGCGGAACCGGGCACCAGGGCGACGCCGAATTCCAGCAGGCGTTCGGTCAGGGCCATGTCGTTGGCTGCGGCGAGTTTTCCGTCGGCGTGCAGTTTGGCGATGGCGGCGCTGACATCGGGGAAGGCGTAGAAGGCGCCACCGCTGTCCACACAATTCACGCCTGGAATGGCGTTGAGCGCATCGACCACGAAACGATGCCGCTCGCGGAAAGCGGACAGCATCGGCGTGATGCAGGACTGGTCGCCATTCAGCGCCATTTCCGCCGCCACTTGCGAAATAGAGGTGGGGTTGGAGGTGCTCTGCGACTGGATGTTATCCATCGCCGCGATGATTTCTCTGGGCCCCGCGGCGTAACCGATGCGCCAGCCGGTCATGGCGTAGGCCTTGGAGACCCCGTTCAACACCATGGTCTGGCCGTACAGGTCCGGGCAGGCGTTGAGGATGTTGCTGTACTCGCCCTCGCCCATCAGGATGTGTTCGTACATGTCGTCGCTGACGATCAGCACTTGCGGATGGCGGCGCAGCACTTCGCCCAGCGCGGCGAGTTCGGCCTTGCTGTAGACCGCGCCGCTGGGGTTGGACGGGCTGTTGATGACCAGCATCTTGGTCTTCGGGGTGATCGAGGCCTCCAGTTGCGCCGGGGTGATTTTGAAGCCCTGCTCGATGCCGGCATCGACGATGACCGGCACGCCATCGGCCAGGATCACCATGTCTGGATACGACACCCAATATGGCGCCGGGATGATGACCTCATCGCCTGGATTGATGAACGCCTGCGCCAGATTGTAGAAACTCTGCTTGCCGCCGCAGGACACCAGCACCTGATTGGCCTGGTATTCAAGGCCGTTTTCGCGCTTGAACTTGTCGATGACCGCTTTCTTCAGGCTGGGCGTGCCGCCGACGGCGGTGTATTTGGTGAAACCGGCGTGGATGGCGGCGATGGCCGCGTCCTTGATGTGCTGCGGGGTGTCGAAATCGGGTTCGCCGACACCGAGGCCGATGATGTCCTTGCCCTCGGCTTTCATTTTCGCGGCGCGCGCGGAAACGGCCAGGGTGGGTGATGGTTTGATGTTCTGGACGCGGCGGGAGAGTTCCAAGATTTAGCCCTTACTAGATATGCAACGCGGCGGGTTGCATTGAAATGCTAGGATCGCTCGATTTTGAGCGCGTGGATTTTAACTTGGCCGTCACATTTCCCAATAGCCCTTTTGCACTGCACCAACCTTTTCCTCCGGCCGGCGACCAGCCGGAGGCGATAGACAAACTGGTGGATGGCATAGCCCAGGGCATGCGTTTCCAGACCCTGCTCGGGGTGACGGGCTCCGGCAAGACCTACACCATGGCCAACGTCATCGCGCGCCTGGGGCGGCCCGCCTTCGTCATGGCGCCTAACAAGACCCTGGCGGCGCAGTTGTACTCGGAGTTTCGCGAATTCTTCCCGGACAACGCGGTCGAGTATTTCGTCTCCTACTACGACTACTACCAGCCCGAGGCCTACGTGCCGTCGCGCGACCTGTTCATCGAAAAAGACTCCAGCATCAACGAGCACATCGAACAAATGCGGCTGTCCGCCACCAAGGCGCTGCTGGAGCGGGAAGACTGCGTCATCGTCGCCACCGTTTCCGCCATCTACGGCATCGGCGACCCGGTCGATTACCACGGCATGATCCTGCACCTGCGCCAGGGCGAGCGCATCGAACAGCGCGCGATCCTGCGCCGTCTCACCGAGATGCAGTACACGCGGAACGAGATGGAATTCAAGCGCGGCGTGTTCCGGGTCAAGGGCGACGTCATCGACATCTTCCCGGCCGAACACGCAGAAACCGCAGTGCGCGTCTCGCTGTTCGACGACGAGGTGGAAAGCATCAGCCTGTTCGACCCGCTCACCGGCCAGGTCATGCACAAGGCGGCGCGCTTCACCGTCTACCCGTCCAGCCACTACGTCACCCCGCGCGATGTGGTGCTGACGGCGGTGGAAAAGATCAAGCTGGAACTGGCCGAACGCCTGGAATTCTTCCAGACCAACAACAAGCTGGTCGAGGCGCAACGGATCGAGCAACGCACCCGCTTCGACCTGGAACTGCTGGCCGAGCTGGGTTTCTGCAAGGGCATCGAGAACTACTCGCGGCATCTGTCCGGGCGCAACCCGGGCGATCCGCCGCCGACCTTGATCGACTATCTGCCG
Organism: Hydrogenophilales bacterium 28-61-23; assembly: GCA_002281555.1. Lineage (GTDB taxonomy): Bacteria > Pseudomonadota > Gammaproteobacteria > Burkholderiales > Thiobacillaceae > PFJX01. Next base: position 1,276 of record NCGJ01000029.1, on the reverse strand, counting down.
CCCAACGCGGTGATGTTTCTGGACGAATCGCACGTCACCGTGCCGCAGGTGGGCGGCATGTTCAAGGGCGACCGCGCGCGCAAGGAAAACCTGGTCGATTACGGCTTCCGCCTGCCCTCCGCGCTGGACAACCGGCCGCTGCGCTTCGACGAATTCGAAACCATCATGCGCCAGACCGTGTTTGTCTCCGCCACACCCGGCCCTTACGAGGCCGAGCACCAGCAGCAGATTGTCGAACAGGTGGTGCGCCCGACCGGCCTGATCGATCCGGTCATCGAGATTCGCCCGGTCGGCACCCAGGTCGACGACCTTATCTCCGCCATTAATGAGCGCACCGCGCGCGGCGAGCGGGTCATGGTCACCACGCTGACCAAACGCATGTCCGAACAACTCACCGAATATTTGTCGGAACACGGCATCAAGGTGCGCTACCTGCATTCGGATATCGAAACGGTCGAGCGGGTCGAAATCATCCGCGACCTGCGCCTGGGTATATTCGACGTGCTGATCGGCATCAACCTGCTGCGCGAGGGCCTGGATATTCCCGAGGTGTCGCTGGTCGCGATCCTCGACGCCGACAAGGAAGGTTTCCTGCGTTCAGAGCGTTCGCTGATCCAGACCATGGGCCGCGCCGCCCGCCACCTCAACGGCACCGCAATCCTTTATGCCGACCGCATCACCGGCTCCATGCGCCGCGCCATCGACGAAACCGAACGCAGACGCAACAAACAGATCGCATTCAACCTGGCCCACGGCATTACGCCCAAAGGCGTCGTCAAACGCATCAAGGACATCATCGACGGCATCTACAACCCGGACGCGGCCAACCAAGAACTGAAAGCGGCGCAGACGCGCGCCAAGTACGAGGTGATGAGCGAGAAAGACCTGGCGAAGGAAATCAAGCGCCTGGAAAAAGACATGCTGACTGCGGCAAAGAACCTGGAGTTCGAGAAAGCCGCCGAACTACGCGACCGCCTGCATTTGATGAAGAAACAGTTGTTTGGTGTGGAAGAGCACGACGAATAAGGCCGGCAAAATCGGGGAATTGGATTTCGCGTGTTGCTCGATGCCCCATATCTGCAACGAACCAGCAGCGGGTTTGGGATGATTGGGGGTGAGCAGCTCCCTGTTCAGGACCTTGTCGCGGCTCAACCCACAAGCCATGGATGGCAGCTTTCGACCCGTTGTCGACATTCACTACCTCGGCGGATCAACGGCAGGTAACCAAGTGGGGCAGTCGCTAGGCACAACCAAACATGGACAGCACGTCGGCCTC
>NCGJ01000007.1 GCA_002281555.1 Hydrogenophilales bacterium 28-61-23 | reverse complement strand
GACGGCGATGAACACGACGTTGTCGCGGCAGGCGGCTTCGATCTTGCGGCTGGAGACGATGCCGCGACTGTAGGCGAGCAGGATGATCTTGAGGAGAACGGCGGGGTCGTAGGCGGGCGCGCCTTCGGTGTCGTTCCTGTAGCGGGCGTGAAAGGCGGCGAGGTCGAGTTCGTGATCGATCAGGTAGCACAGGGCGTATTCGAAACTGCCCGGCTGTACCTGTTTGTCGAAGTCCACCGGCAATAACTTGAGGCCTTTGTGGATCGGTTTGAAACGCGCCATTCGAATCTCCTCCCCAGGAATTTCTGATGCGGAATTATTGCTGGGTGAGGCGGGTTTGGGGGTTTTTCTACAGCCTCAACGTTTAGCTTGAGGGGCCGCCCGGGGGCGAAGCCCACGGGGAACCGGCAAGCCCTGCTTGCCGGCGGTCCCCTCGAAGCGCGGGTTAGCCCACAGGCTATCTCTGTGAACCAGCATTTCGTTTCTTGTGAAAGAACTGCACGAACATGATTGGAGAGATCCCGGGATTCGGGGGAGGAATTGCATTGAGATAGCTTGAGGACTCAGTACTGAGTGTTAGCAACGTCTCATGCGCGATTTGGCGTACTAGCGCACGAAGCAATCTCAGGCCAGCGCCGTCCTTCGATACAGGCGTAATACGTTCTTCGGCAATCGGTTCGTTTGGATTAGTTACGGCGTCACCTTGAATCACCTGAGTTTCGTACACGTAGTTGGCGTTACGAGTAAGTTCAAAATAGGCTTTCTCAATTCCTGGAGCCACGTGGCCCCCCCTGTCTTGATTGGCCATTTGCCGGACTATCCGCCTACGTGGGAAGACATCTCCGGATGCGGTATGAAGAATTGGGGCGTCCCACCAGGACTTGAAAGGGGTGCGGAGTGGTGTTTTGGTTGTTAGGGCAAAGAGATGTGGCTCCCAGTCGGCAGACAGAAGGCCATCGCGTGGGATTGTGGTCTGAAAGGCTAGACCTGCCACCGGCGCCGTCGAGATGTTAGGGTCTCCATCATTCATCGTCTTGGCTGTATCGATGAACTCATCGGACTCTCGCCCCAGCTGATACAGCAGCGATCTATTCTCAGTTCCGGGCGTATCGGAAAAGAGGACCCTAAGATTCAGGGCTATTTCTGCGGCAAAGTGCTTTTTGCCTTGGTCATATTGCGCGCAGTGCGATTGCAGCACGTCTAGGTGCTCAACAAGAAGTACCTGAAGCTCTGCCTGGGGTCTTGGAACAAATTGCAGGCCTTTCGGTCCTCGACGGCGATTCTTCATGGTGGCGTGTCTTCTGGGGGCTAACGAAATGACTCGTATCCCTCGCCCCCCAAGCGCGCACCGGCTTGACCTACGCAAAGCGGTTGGCGGGGGGCCAGGGATACGAGCTGTTGGACTGAACCGTTTAGCTCAGACAACGTAAATCAAACGGGCCAGGCTCGCAAAATGTCTCGACAAGCCGCTCACCGCGCGGGCTTCCTCAGTTTCTGCAATTGCAGCAGCAATGCCGGAATGTCCGACTTGATCACACTCCAGAGCGTGTCGTTGTCGATGCCCAGATAACCGTGAATCAGGCGGTTGCGCATGGCAATGATGAGACGCCAGGGAATCTGGGGATGAGATAACCGAACGTCTTCTGGGATATGTGTGGCGGCCTCGCCAATCAATTCGAGGTTGCGCACCGTGGCGTCATAGTTGAGGCCGCTTGCCGTAAACGCAGCTTGATCAAGGCCTTCGGTGTAGGCACATACCTTCTGGGCGAAATCGTTCATATCGTCCACGTAAAAGCGCCATTCCCGCGGCGTGGCGTCAGACATGGAGTGCTTCTTTCTCGATGTAAGGACGCAGTTCCGGGCGCAGAGCCTTATCCGTTACCAAATCGACGGGACGGCCCAGCAGATCTTCCAGATAGAACTGGACGCCAAAGTAGCGCTCCGACGTGGCCGCGCCGTCGAAGGAAATGAGGATGTCGATGTCGCTGTCTTCCCTGGCGGAATCTCGCGCGGTGGAACCGAACAGCGCCAAGTCGACGACATTGAAGCGTTTCTTGAGGACTGACAGATGCTCGGCCAACAACTGCAAGATTTGCGCGCGATTCATGTTCTACCCGGAGAAGTTGTTTCGCCGCATTGTATTGCCAAGCCAGACCATGGTTGCCTGAATGGCCGATCCAGTTGATCACACGCAGCCTGCGTAGGGCGGATGAGCGCAGCGTTATCCGCCGAATGGTGGCTCATGCGGCGGAAGGCGCTACGCTTTTCCGCTCTACATGCTGAGTTGTAGGAACGTCCGCTTGCGGCGCGAATAAACGCTGGCTGGCCGGAAACCCATATGTAGTCGGGCCCGAGCCGGTAATCGGACTAATTGCGGCCAAATCTCGGCCTAATCGCGGCCCGATCGGGAAACGGGTGGCGTATGCTCTGGTGGTCAATTGGCCATCGTTGCAGTCGCGGCGGTGATGCCGGCGCGAAATAGATAACCCCAGGACAACCCCAGGACGCCCCCAGGACGAACCCATGAGCACCGCGAAAATCAACGAACTCTTCGACACCCTGCGCGCGGCCTGTGCCCGCCAGTTCGGCTTCAATCCCCGGCGCATCACGGCGGGCATGCGCTATGTCGGCAAGGAGGGCCATGGCAAGGATCTGGTTCACGTCTTCCGGGATGTCGGCACCCATTCACAGATGGTGTTGAAGAACACCTTGGTGACCTTGCGCGAAAAGCAAGGCAACAAGGAAGGCGACAAGCCGCATTGGACGGAAGCCGAGAAGGCCCGCTACAGAAGCACCGATGCCGAAATCGACGCGGAGATCGAGGCGAAACAAGCCGAGCTCGATTTCACCCGCGATTGCGCGCTCTATCGGGACCACCGCGAACAGTTGTTGTCGCACTACACGGATTGGCCAGGCTTTCAGCCCGACGGGCCGCACCCGGGCGAAGCGGCGAGAGCGCTGATCGTCGCCCTGGCGGACGCGCGCGATCCGAGGCTGGCGGCATTTGCGGAACACATGCATTCGAACGATCCCGAACATCTGGCGCATCTGCTGTTGGCGCCTTGCCACCTTGAAGTCGAAGCCCGCAAGGCGGCGGCAAACAGGGATGGGCGCGCTGACGCGGACATTTGAGGCGTGCTGGTTGAAGGCGGGAAAGGATTCCCGCCCTACGCAACCGGCCGGACCGGATCGCTCAGACTGCGTTGGTCAATATCCGGCCATCCATCAACTCGACGCGGCGGTCGCAACGCGCGGCCAGACGCGGATCGTGGGTGACGATCAGGAACGCGGAGCCTTCTTCGCGGTTGAACTCGCGCAGCAGCGCGAACACATCGTCGGCGGTATGGCTGTCCAGGTTGCCGGTCGGTTCGTCGGCCAGCACCAGGGGCGGGTTCATCGCCAGGGCGCGGGCGATCGCCACGCGCTGCTGCATGCCGCCGGACAGCGCGCTGGGTTTCTTGTCGAGCGCGTCGCCGAGGCCGACCTTGCCGAGCAGCCACTTGCCGCGTTCGCGCATGGCGCGGCTGTAACGACCGGCTTCGATCAGTGTCGGCATCATGACGTTTTCCAGGGCGGTGAATTCCGGCAGCAGGTGGTGGAACTGGAACACGAAGCCCAGGGTGCGACCGCGCAGTTCGGTCATGCGGGCCTCGTCAAGCGCGTCGATTTCCTGCCCGGCGATCAGCATGCGTCCCGCTGTCGGCCGTTCCAGCAGGCCGATCAGGTGCAGCAGGGTGCTCTTGCCCGAACCGGACGGGCCGATCAGGGCGGCGAACTCGCCGGCGCTCAGGGCCAGATCGATAGCGTGCAGCACCTCGACTTCAATCGGCGTGCCGACGTTGTAGGACTTGCTCACCGCCTCCAGGCGCAGGATGTCAGCCATAGCGGATCGCCTCGACCGGATCCATTTTCGCCGCCCGCCGCGCCGGCGCCACCGCCGCCAGCAGGCCGGTGAGCAGGGCGACGGCGGCGGCGGTCAGGTAATAGCTGGTTTCGATGCGGCCGCTGATCAGCGGCGAACCGTCATCCTGGCGCAGCGCGAAGGATGCGCCGTAGACCATCAGCGTGGCCAGCCCGGAACCGAGCAGCGCGCCGCTGCCGCCGACGACGCCGCCCTGGATCAGGAACACTTTCATGATGCGTCGCGGCGATGCGCCCATCGCGCGCAGGATGCCGATCTCGCGCTGCTTCTGCACCACCGAAACCACCAGCACGCTGGCGATGCCGAGGGCGACGATCAGCACCAGAAACAGGCGCACCGTGCGCGTGGTCATGGTCTGGTTCTTGAACGCGGTCAGCAACTGCGTATTGATCGCCATCCAGCTCTCCGCCGTCAGGCCGGTCTGGGACGTGATGCGGGAGGCAACCGCCTCGGCGAGAAAGATGTCGTCCACGGTCAGGTCGAGGTGGGTCACGCCGCCGGACAGGTCGAGCAGACTCTGCGCGCTGCGCAGCGGCATGATCACCCAGCGCCGATTGAGATCCTTGACGCCGAGATCGAAGATGCCGCTGATGCGGAACACATCTTCGCGGCTCTCGCTGCTGACGATGCGTATCCGGTCGCCCACCGCCGCGCCCAGATCCTTGGCCAGTTCGATGCCGACCAGCGCCTCGCCCGGAGCGATCCGGAATTGGCCGGCGGTAAGCTTGTCCGCGATCCTGACGATGCGCGCATAGCGTTCCGGGATGACGCCCATCAGCGCGATAGACTTGCTGGCATTGCCGCGAAAGGCGAAACCGGAGCCGGTCGCGATCGGGGAAACATCGACCACGTGCGGCAGCAATGCCAGCGCGCGATCGACCCCGGCCCATTGATCGATGGAACGCAGCCGCTGAACGCGCGGTTCGAGATGCGCCAGCACCGCGCTGTCGCCGGTGCGCGCCAGCACCGGCGTCGGCGCCTCGTCCGGAGCGCGCACCGTGATGTGGGCCTGGGTGGACAGCGTGCGGGTGGCCAGACTGGCTTGCAGGCCGTTCATCAACGAGGTGATGAAAATGATCACCGCCACACCCACCGTGGTGCCTGCCATGATCAGCGCCGTCTGCATGCGGCCTTCGCGCAGGAAGCGCAAGGCGAGTATCCATTCAAAAGGCATCGCGCGCGTTTGCCCGGTTATTGCACCGAACGAACCTTGTCGCCCACGACCACCGGCGCTGCAAGCGGGATGACCGCTTCGCCGCCGTTGAGTCCGGCGCTTACCTCCACCACACCGCTGCCGCGCAGGCCCAGTTTGACCGGCCGGCGCGCGGCGCGGCCGGATTCAATCAGCATGACCCAGGGCTGCGCCGTGGTGGCGTCGCGCACTGCGGCGGCGGCCAGGATCAGCGCCGCCGAGCGCGCGCCGACCTGGATTTCAACCGAGACGGTCATGTCCGGTTTGACGAAAGCGGGCGGCGCCTTGACCCGCAGTTTCACTTCCACCGAGCCTTTCTCGGGGTCGACGGCCGGCGCGATGTGGAAGATTTCCGCCGCGAACGGCTGGCCCGGATAGGCATCGGCCAGCACGCTGGCGGCCTGGCCCACGCGCAGGCGACCGAGATTCTTCTCGTCGATCTGCAACACGATCCGGCTTTCGCCATCGGTGGCCAGATCGAACAACCGTTTGCCCAGGGTGACGACGTCACCGCGCTCGACCCGCTTCTTCACCACCACGCCAGCGACGGGCGCGCGGATCACGGTGTTGGCCTGCTTCGCCTCGGCCACGTCGAGCGCGGCGCGGGCCTGCGCCAGACGCGCTTCGGCCAGACGGCTTTCAACGCCATCCGGACGATTGCCGCGCGCCTGGGCTACGGCGGATTCGCGCGCCGCGCGCGCGCCTTCCAGCGCGCGCAAAGCCTCATCCAGACGCGACTGGTTGTAGAAACCGGCCTCGGCCAAGGTTTTGATGCGCCCGTATTCCGCCTCGGCCTGGGCCAGATTCGCCCGCGCCTGCAACAAGCCCTGCTCCGCCACCGGCCGCGCCACCTCGTGCAACTGGGCGACGCGCGCCTGCGCCTCCTCGACGCCGCGCCGGGCCTGATCGAGCACGGCGCGCTGCTCGTCGTCGCGCAAACGCGCCAGCACTTGGCCGGCACCTACCCGCTCGCCCTCCTCCACCGCCACTTCAACCACGCGACCAACCAGTTCCGAGCCCAGTTCGACCCGCGTCGGCGTGATCAGGCGACCGCTGGAAATGACGCTTTCGCGCAAATCCTGGCGCTGTGGCGACAGCGTCGCCACAGCCTTGCCAAGCAGCAACGCGCGGGCGGGAATCGCCAATGCAGCCAGAATCAGCAGCAACAGCAGGGCGCGCTTGTAGGTCAGCCAGTTCTTGATCATCGCGATGGGAGGCAGGAAAAATCAGGCAACAGGATGCGCGATTATCCTAGAAACCTCCGTTGAACGCGGCCGAGTGTGCGGTTTTCGAGCCGGCTAGCAAGGCGCGATGACGCAGCGGGCCGGGGCCCGCAAGGAGGAGCAACGCAGCCAGACGGCTCGAAAACCGTGCAATCGGCCGCGTAGCGGTCTCACCCAAATGGTGAGCGTCATCGAAGGCTCTGAACGTAGAGTACATGCGCCCTCCCAAAGGTTGAGGAGCGGTCAACTGAGGTTTCTAGGATTAACCAGAGCCGAGCCAGGGTATGGAAAAAGAATGCTCCGCTAGCGAAGCTTGCCGGGCCTGGGCAAGGATGACAAAGCGCAACGGCTGCGCGTCGAACCGGGCGGCATCTGGATCAACGCATCGGCTTCCATTCGGCGTCGACCTCGCTCAACAGTCCGGCCGGCAAGCCGGTGCTGGCCAGGGCGGCCAGGCTGTAGCCGCCCAGCCCTTCGGTGAGTTCCTGTTTGATCGGCTTCCATTGGCAATGCATCACGCAGGCGCTTTCGTCGTCGCAATCCTTGAGGCCGAGCAGGCATTCGCGGGTGACGCGGTGGCCATCGGTCAGTTGCAGGATGTCGAACAGCGTGATGCTTGCCGCATCGACCTGCAGTCTCACGCCGCCGCCGCGCCCGCGCGCGGTGGCCAGCCAACCGGCGCGGGCCGGCGCCTGGATCAGTTTGCCCAGGTAGAACTCGGGCAGGCCGAGTTCCAGCGCCATGTCTTTCACCATGACCAGATGGTCGGACGGCTGCCGGGCCAGGTAAATCAGCGCTTGCAGGGTGTACTGGCTGGCGCGGCTGAGCAGCATGGTCAGGCGGTTTGCGGCTGCCCGGCCGGCAATTGCCCCATTTGCAACTGTTTCAGCCAGGCTTGCTGGCAAATGCGTTTGCGGCGTTGTTCCAGCATGTCGCGGATCGGCGCGCGCGCCTGATTCAGACTGAGAACGCGCTCCGGCGTGATGGCCTCGCACAGCAGCAAGTGGAAGCCGAGCGGCGATTCCAGCACGCCGCTGAGCTGGCCGGCCTGCATGCCGAACAGGGCGGCGTCGAGCTCCGGATAGAGCTGGCCGCGCGGCACGTCGCCGAGCACGCCGCCCTGCATCGCGGTGGGACATTCCGAGTGCTTCAGCGCTTGTTCGTCGAACCGCTTCAGGCTCTTGGCCAGACGCGCGGCGACGGCTTCGATGCGGGTTCTTGCGGCCTCGACGGTGTTGTCGGGCATGTCCGGATTGACGGTGACCAGGATATGGCGGGCGCGGCGGGTTTCCGGCCGGCGAAACTGGTCCGGGTGGTAGTGGTAATACAGATCGACGTCGATCTCGGCCACCTGAGTCGCGCGCGTGCCGACTTTTTCCAGAATGGCTTCGACCCTCAGCTCGCGTTCCAGCGCGGCGAGGAAACTTTCCGTATCGAGTCCGTTGCGCTCGAGGTCGGCGCTGAATTCCGCTTCCTCCGGATAGCGTTTGCGGATTTCCTCCAGCGCGGCTTGCAGGCTGACTTGCGGCACCATCGCGTCGCGTGCTTCCGGGGCATTCAGCACGCGCGCTTCCAGACCCATTTGCCGGTCGGCCAGATTGCGCACCTTGGCGCGCTCGTCTTCGGCAAGTTCCGCCGGCGATTTGCCGAACAGGCTCTGCGCGGTCTTCAGTTCCAGATACGCAAGCGCGGCGAGGGCGGCGGGTTCAGGCATGGGACTCCTCCGGGCTGTCCAGCAGTGTTTCCGGCACCAGCAATAGCTTGCCGCCGGGGAAATGCACGTGATACTGAACACCGGTTTCCAGATCGCGCAGCACTTTGAACACTTCGCCCACGCTGCCGGCCGGGACGGCAACCTCGCCTCGGATCGACAAGGCCAGACGGGAGCGCACTTTCTCGCGCGTCTCGAAGCGGCTTTCCATCCAGGGCTCGTCGGCGCCGATCAGCTCCTCGTCGCGACAACCGACGACGCGGCCCTGATCGAGGAAGTTGACGGTGTAGATGATCTGGTCCTGCAGGAAGGTGCCGACGTTCATGACGTAGCCGACGCTGCCGCGCTTGATCAGCAGATTGCCCACCTCCAGGCCGGGAAAGGTGCCGTCGTTGCGCACATTGCGCGTCAGCCGCACGGCGACGCCGAAGTCGAAGCGTTGTTCCATGGCTTAACGTGAACGTCGCAAAGCGACGCTCGAAGCGCCCCTCTCCCGTAAGCGGGAGAGGGGTTGGGGGAGAGGGAGAACGGGCATGGGCGCGGTATCCGTTTTTCTGGGAAAGTCGTAATCCATGCCCGTTCAGCTACGCAGAGCAGACTCGGAACTGTGGCAGGAACCCGTATTGCCGCAGCCGCAACCGCCCGCGGCGGGGATGGGCGCGCTGGCGTGCGGGCTTGCCAGAGTGATCGACGACAGCGGCACGAAGGCGGTTTGCGGTTCATGCATGCGGAACACCTTGAACACCTTTTCGGTCAGCGCGTCGGAGGCCACGAAGTCCTGATAGGCGCGCGTCAACAGGGTGGTATAGACCTCCCGCCGCGCCGCTTCGGACTCGGGCAGCGCGCCGGCCTGGGCCAGGTAGTTGTGGTAGCGCTGCAGGATGTGCAGCCGGTTGACATGCACCACGGCGGGGTCGAAACCGACGTCGAAGTAGTTGAGGAAATCCTCGGCGGATTCCAGGTCTTCCAGCGCGTCGTCCAGGGTCAGGTCGTCCATGATGATTCCTTTCAAGTCAGGTGCGCGATGCGCGCCATTGGGGAGGTGCTACGGTTTGATTCATGCCGCTTCCTCGATGCGGGCGGCTACCGCTTCCACGATCACATCGAGCAGCGCTTTGCCGCCGAGCCGGTCGTGGCTGTCCAGCTCCACCAGTTTCTCCAGCATGCTTTGGCCAGTGCCGGAGTTGCCCATGCGCAAATGGATATAACCGGCGGCTTTCAACACCAGCAGATAGAAGCGCAGCAGCCCCATCGAGCGCAGCACGGCATGGCCGATATGTTCCGGGTGCAGGTTCTGCCATTTCGCCGGCAGATCCAGGCGCCGGGCGACGATGCTCATCGCGCGGTCGGCGACCAGCAGGGCATCTTCCATGCGGTGCTGGTAGAAGTAGTAGCGATACAGCGCGACCAGCACTACGAGTTGTTCCGGCGCCAGGAAATAGGCGCGCAGCAGCATGGCTTCCGCTTCGGCGTCACCGTAGCAGGCGGCCGCGTCGAGCAGCAGGGGTTCGATGCCGGGCGGCAGCGGCTCGTCGAAGTAGAGCGTGGTCTGGTCGAATTGCATCAAATCCATGATGTCCTCACATTTTTTTCATTGTGTGCGCGACTTGCGCGCCGCACAGATCGTCGGCTTCGCAAGTGCCGCATTGGCTATCCACCGCCTCGCCTTGCGCGCGCAGGGCTTTTTCCAGCACCTCGATGCGTTCCATCAGGCAGGCGATGGCGCGGCCGACCGGGTCGGGAATCAGGTGGTGATCGAGATTTATGCCCAGCGCGCCCGGGCCGCCTTCGTCGGAACGCAGCACGATCCTGCCGGGAATGCCGACCACGGTGCGATGCGCCGGCACGTCTTTCACGACGACCGAATTGGCGCCCACCCGCACCTGCTCGCCCAGCGTGATGGCGCCGAGCACTTTGGCGCCGGCGCCGATGACGACGCCGTTGCCCAGGGTGGGATGCCGCTTGCCTTTGCTCCAGGTGGTGCCGCCCAGGGTGACGCCGTGATACAGGGTGACGTCGTCGCCGATTTCGGCGGTCTCGCCGATGACGACGCCGGCGCCATGGTCGATGAAGAAGCGGCGACCGAGCGTGGCGCCGGGGTGGATGTCGATATTGGTGAACATGCGCGCGAACCAGGCCAGCAGCCGCGCCGGATAACGCAGCCCGGCCAGCCAGAGCCGATGCGCGAAACGTTGCAGCAGGATGGCGTGCACGCCGGGATAGGTGGTCAGGACTTCGAAGCTGGATCGGGCGGCGGGGTCGCGCTGGAATACACAGGCGACATCTTCCCGCAGCAGGGTGAACAGGCCCGGGGTGTTGGCCCCCTCCCCCCCAGCCCCTCTCCCGCCTGCGGGAGAGGGGAGCGATGCGTGCGCGGGATTCATCGTCATTGCCTCAATGCACCACGCCGGCGACGACGCGGCCGATCAGGCGTTGATACAGGAACACCAGTTCATGGTCGGCTGGCGAGCGTTTGGCGCGTTCGGCGAAGGCGCGGATGTCGGGCAGCAGTTCGCGCGCTTCGGCCGGGCTGAGGGAGAGGCCCATGCGCGCATAGGCGGCCATGATGCCGTGCGAACCGGAATGCTTGCCGACCACCAGGGTATGGCTGCGCCCCACTTCGCGCGGATCGAAGGACTGGTAGGTGTCTGGATCCTTCAGCATGCCGTCGACGTGGATGCCGGCTTCGTGCGTGAACACGCCTTCGCCGACCACGCTTTTCTGCCAGGACACCGGCCGGCCGGAAGCGGCGGCGACGCTATCGGACAGCGCCGGAAACAGGCTCAGATCGACGCCGGTGTGCATGCCGTACAGCTTGGCCAGGCCGAGCGCGACTTCTTCCAGCGGCGCATTGCCGGCGCGTTCGCCCAGACCGTTGACCGTGGTGTTGACATGTGTCGCCCCGGCGCGGCAGGCGGCCAGCGTGTTGGCGGTGGCCAGGCCGAGATCGTCGTGCGCGTGCATTTCTATTTCCAGATCGCTGACCGAACGCAGGCTGGCGATGGTTTCAAAAACGCCGAACGGTTCCATCACGCCCAGCGTGTCGGCAAAGCGTAATCGGCGCGCGCCGGCATGTTCGGCGGTTTCCGCCACGCGCAGCAGGAAATCCAGCTCGGCGCGCGAGGCGTCCTCGCAGCCGACGATCACGTCCAGGCCGAGGTCGAGCGCGCGCGGCACCATGTCGCGAATGGTGTTCAGCACCCAGGCGCGATCTTTTTTCAGTTTTTTTGCGATGTGGATGTCCGACACGGAAATCGAGATGTCGATCAGATCCACTTTCAGATTCCGGCAGGCTTCGATATCCGCCGCGCGCATCCGGCTCCACACCACCAGCTTCGAAGCCAGGCCCAGATCGGCCAGGGTTTCGGCAACCGCCTGAATACTCTCGCACTCGCGCGCACCCATGGCCGGAATACCGACTTCCAGTTCCGGCACACCCATCCTGCCCAGGCGGCGGGCGATGTCCAGCTTCTCTTCCAGCGTGAACGACACTCCGGCGGACTGTTCGCCATCGCGCAGCGTGGTGTCGTCGATGATGATGTGGCGGGTCATGGCGGTGAGGGTTGCCGTGAGGGTTGCGATGAAGGAGTCATCGCAAGCCGCATGCCAATCACCGGATGGCGCTATCTATCTGAATAAAAACGACAAACTCGTCTGCTTTTAGCCTCAACCCGCGTCGAGAAAGGGACTTCCGGACGGGCTTGGTCGGGTTTGCGACAAAGCCGGGTTGTGGCTTGGGCTGTAGTAACGAGATAGGCGGCGAAATTCCGCCGCGAGGCGGATTGTCGGCAAGGGATTGCCGACCTACGGTTCGATTGCGGGACGGCTTTGGCGTAGGGCGGGAATCCCTTCCCGCCGATCCGGATTCTGTAGGGTGCGCATGGCACCCTACTGTGTTTCTTCGGCCCCGGGCCCCCGGGTCAAGCGGCCTGCATTGCCCCGTAGCCGATTTCTTCCGCCAGGCAGCCGATGGGTTCGGCCAGATTGCCATCGGGGCCGGTTTCGAAACGGACCAGATAGATGTCCTGTTTCGGATCGGCTTCGGCGTGGCCGACGTTGACCACGACGCCGCGCGTGCCGGCGGCGGCGAGCAGTTCGTTCGCGGCGACGCCGGGAACGCCGCCTTCGCCGGTTTCTTCGAGCGGGTCGTTGTGCAGGTCGATGGCGGCGAATACGAGGTCGCCCAGGTTGAATCGGTTCATCTCAGTCTCCAGGTCGCAGGCGTAAACAGATCATTCGGGTGGTTCGCCAGTCCAGGCTTCGGTAGAAGCCGAGGGCGGCGGCATTCTCGCCGTCCGCCAGCAATTGCAGGCGGCAAATTCCGCGCCGCGTGGCCCAGGCCGACACGGCATCCAGCAGCAGGCGGCCGATGCCCTGGCCGCGTCGGTCGGGGTTGACCACGACATCTTCGACCCAGGCCACCGGCCCGCCTTCCGCGGTGGAAATGACGATCTGGGCGGAACACATGCCGACCGCGCGGCCATCCAGTTCCGCGACCCAAAGCGCCGCCGCGTCTTTTCGCGCGAGCAACAGATCGAGGCCGCGGCGTACCTTGGCGGCGTCGAACGGATAGTCGGGTTCCAGCGCGAACAGCCGCTCGATGAGCAGAACCATGCCATCCAGATCGGCTTCGGCGGCGGCGCGGATACGCACTTTGCTTTTCATCCGCGCCGCCGCGTTACCCCATCAATACCGTATAGGCCTGGCGCAGCAGTTCCAGTTCGGCAGGCGCGCAGCCGCGCGCTTCGGTGATGGCGATGAACTTGCCGCCCAGGCGTTCGGCAACCTCGAAGGGCGGGTCGATACCGGTGAAAGTCGCCAGGCGCACGCGGATCGGGCCATCCGGAGTATCGACGCTGGCGCTGAATTCGCCTTCCAGCGCCAGTCCGCCATTTTCCAGGCCGAGGGCGGCTTCGGCGGCGCGCAGGTAGAGACTGGGATGGAGTTCAACCTGGCTGGACGGCGGAGCCTCGAATAGCGTGGATAACTTTGGCAGCGCCTCGAAAGCGCAGAGGCCGTGCGGAAACCGCAGGAAGCGCACGCGCGCGCTGGCTTTCTGTTTGTGCACCAGCAGCAGGCGCATGTCGGCGGGAAAAGGAACGCTCATCGCGTTGTCATGGCGTCGTACGCCAGCAACAAGCTCATACCGCCGCCAGCAGGCGCGGTTCCGCCTTCACGACACCATCGTTACCCCAGACCGTGACGGCTTCGACGAACCAGCGCGGTTTGCGCGGGTGCAGGACGAGCAGGTCGAATTCGCCATGGAAGCTGCCATCGCTATTGATGGTCAGGCTGCCAAGTTTCTGCGCGCGTGCGTCGCGCCAGACGCCTTCATAGCCGGGCAGGCCATTGGACGGGTCGATGACGCGGGTGAACTGCGCTTCTTCCAGGCGGATCGGCGGCGCTTTGTCCTTGGCATAGAGCTGCGCCTCCTGGCTGAGCACGAGGCACAGCTTGACGCCAAGTTCGACCAGCGAGTCGGGCAACTGGGCCGGCGGCATGTTGTCGCTCATCACCAAAGATCGGCCGGTACCTTGAGGCGTTCGACGGGCTGATCGCCGAGCAGGTGCTGGTCGAAGATGGCGCTGACATCGTCCTTGCCGACCTGGCCGTACATGATGCCTTCCGGGTAGACCAGCACGTTGGTGCCGGTGCTGCACGGGCCGAGGCAGCCGGTGGTGGTGATGGCGACCTTGTCGAAACACTGGCGCTGCTGGAACTGATAGAGGAATTCGTCGAGCACTTCGCGACAACCTTTTTCAGCGCAGGAACCGCGTGGATGACCGGGCGGGCGGGCCTGGCCGCAGATGAAGACATGTTTGAGTGGACGGGGCATGGTCGGGAGTTGAAGTTGAAGGGTGGAGGGTGATGTGGCTATGCCGCTGGTGAAAAGTGAAGTGTGAAATGTGAGGACTTTTCACGTTTCACCGAAGCTGCGCAGCGGCAAGTCACCTTTCACGGTTTATCTCATGCGCTTACCGGCAACGCCTGATGCGTATGACACCCCTTCGGGCAGACACGGGCGCAGGAGCCGCAGCCGATGCAGTCGAGCATGTTCTTCAGCGACATCACGCTCATCTGGTCTTCGTCCATGTCTTCGTCGATTTCGTCTTCGTCACGCTCGACCAGTTCGAACACGTCGCGCGGGCAGACCTTGTAGCAGCGGCCACAGCCGATGCAGGTCTTCTGGTCGAGGGCGACGACAAACGTCGGGTTGTAGGGCGTGCCGCCCCGGGTGAGTGCGCTATAGGCAACTACGGTGGCGTCCATCACGCAAGCTCCTTCTGGGCGGCCTGCAGGCGGGCGCTGGCGTCGGCCCAGGCCTTGCAGGCATCGTAGGTGGATTGGGCGATGCCCGGGATTTCCAGGTAGCCGGCCGGCAGTTTGTCTTCCACCAGGTCGTGCAATTGGGAAGCCCATTCGCTGGAAATACGCTTGAGTTTCTTGACCTCGCGGTCGAGGTCCTTCAGTTCTTCGTCAGTCATTTGGTTCTCCACGGTAGGTCGGGTCAGGCCGGCAGGCCGTAACCCGGCATAGGGCGGTTGATCGTCGGGTTACGCTTCGCCAACCCAACCTACAGTCCGGCCACTTCCGGATATTTGCCGATGATTTCCAGCGCCACCGACAGGTATTTGTCGGCTTCGTCCTTCATCTTCGAGAAGGTGTCGTAGCCGTAGCGGTGGATGTCGCGCACGGTGCGGTCCATCACCACCAGTTTGCCGACTGTGATCAGCGCGCGGCCAAAGCCTTCGTGCGTGATGTTGACCATGGGCACCGCCATCAGGCCGCATTCCTTCTCGATCAACACGGCGATGCCGTTGTAGAAGGCCTTCACGCGCGACAGGGTCTGTTCGTCCGGGTCGCCGATGACCGGGATCTGGCGGCGCATTTCCTTGGTGACGATGTAGGGTTCGAGGATGCGTTCCACCGTCCAGCCGTCGTAGGTGCCGTAGCTGTCGATGGCGCGCATCTGCTTGACCATTTCCTTGATGAAATCGGTCTCCATGATGGGATCGTGTTCAGTGTCGATGACGGGGGTGTCGCTCATGAGGGTTCTCCAGAAATTTCTGCGTTGATGGTGGAAGTACGGAGTTGCGGCGCTGGCGCCAGAAAACGTGCGCCGAGCAGGCCGCCAATGAGTCCGAAAACAGCCGCCAGCGCGGCGGCCGCGTCGCCCAGCGCAAGCGCGTCGACAACGCCGGCGGCGACAATGGCGAGCACGGCCGGCAACAGGTAGGCGAACAGGCCGGCGCGCAGCAGCTCGGTTTCGTCGACGCAAACCAGCAGTTCGTCGCCGGCCTTGGCATAGGCCTGACGGATGGGCAGATCGGGCCGACGGTTGGACAAAAAATCGCCCAGACCGGAAATGCCGCAGGTGGATTTGGACTGGCAGGCGGAACAGCCGGACTCCTGGCTGGCCGCCACCCAGGCCGTGCCATTGCTGGCGGATACGACGCGAACTCGGGTTTCGATCATTCCGACCACCCCTCGGCTTCCATCGCCGCAAAGCGGTCGGCGGCCTTGTTTTGCAGGCGCTTGGCCAACCAGGCCGGCGGCTCGTTTTTCAAACTTTGATTGAGGCCGCACAGCAGCTCGTCGAGCAGCGCGCCCTCCTCCACCTTCATCGGCTGGATGCCGGCGGCGAGCAACTGTTTGATCGCCGATGCGCCGACCGCGTTGCAGTACACCGCCGCGCAACCTTCCAGCAATTCGATCTTTCTGGCCAGCTTGCCCTCATGGCCGTCCATCGCGACATCGCTGTCGTGGAATTCGGCCACCTCGATCAGGCGGGCGTCGTCTTCCGCCAGCTGGTAGATGCAGAACGCCTCGGCGGCGCCGAAGTGCTGATCCACCACGCGCCGGTCGGAACTGGCGAAGGCGATCTTCACGCTGTTTTGTTCGCTCATGGCGGCGTCCTTTTCAGTGCAGTGGACGAGTTTCAGGTGTCGCATGAGCGGCCTCCCCCGGACGACTGGCATAGACGGAACGGTAGGCGGCGACATCGTGATGGCCGTGCTCGACCAGGATATTGGCGAGGTCGAACAAGGCCTGCCGGGTGCCGCGATAGCCCACCCACAACTTCTGGTAGCCGCCGATCAGGTCGTATTGCGGGAAACCGGCGCGCAACAACGGCACGCCCAGGCGCTGCGCGGTTTCGACGGCGTGGGAATTGCAGATGACCAGATCGACACCGTGTTCGCGCGCGGCCTGTTCCAGGTCTTCCAGATCGCCCAGCTTGACCTGCGCCGCCGGCACTTTTTCCAGAATTGCCGCCCTGGCCGGGGCCACGGCGGCGGTGACTTCGCAGCCCATGCCGGTGACCAGTTGCGCCAGCGCATAGAGCAGGTCGGGGTCGCCGGCGATGGCGACGCGGGCGAAGCCGAGCATGAAATGGGTATCCACCATCGCGTCCTGCAACTGCGCGCGCTGGCGTTCGATTTTTTCCGGCACCGGCTGGCCGCTGACATCCGCCAGCGCGGCGATGAAGGCATCCATCGCCTCCAGGCCCATCAGTGTGTCGAAACGGTAGTCGGGCACGCCGGTACGGGTCTTCAACAGATCGGCGGCGGCGTTGAGCGAGGCGCCGATGACCAGCGTCGCCGCCGCCTCACCCAGCGTCTCGATTTCGGACACCGAAGTGCCGCCCACGGTGAGCGGGCTGGATTCCTGTTCGGTCAGGTGGCCGTCGAGCGAATCGGACAGATCCGGCAACAGCACCGCGCGCAAGCCGAACATTTCGATCAAATCCTTGATGTGTTCGAGATCGCCCGGTGTCAGCAGCGACCCGGCCAGCACGTTGACCTGCTTCTTGCGGCGGTCGACGCAGGCGCTTTCCGGCACCAGCACGTCGATCATCGCCTTCACCGCCAGCGCGTAGCCAGACTCCATGCAGCCGGTGAAGTCCGGCGTGTTCACGGCGATCACCGGGATGGCGTCGAATTCGGGATGTTTGACGCGGAACTGGCGCACCAGGCCGTGAATATCGGTGCCCTGGGTTTCCGACAGCCCGGTGGTCGGCAGCCCGATCAATGCCGGCTTGCTCTTCTCGGCGATGGTCTGCAAACCCTGGATCACATTGCCGTCGGCGTTCATCACCGTGGAAACCTGATCCATCGCCGTCGTCTGCAATGGAATCGGCTCGCGGAAATGGCGCACGAAGAACACCTTGCCGAACGCCGTGCAACCCTGCGAGCCATGCAGCATCGGCACCGCCCGGTTGATGCCCAGGAAGGCCAGCGACGCACCGACCGGCTGACTGACTTTCAGCGGACTGACGGCAAGCGCCTTGTTGCGTTTGATGATCTCGGCCATGGCTGTGGAGACGACGAAAGTTGATTACGTCTACTCCAATGCAAACCCCATGCCAGGGAAAAATCCTTGTTATTTCAAGTTGTTGTCGCGACTGTACGTTGTCGCAAAGCCGACAAGCCAGGGGTGGGCGTGGCGATGCCCGACAATCGGAAGCCCCGGTTTTCCACCCGGGCGGGAAGACAGCAGGTTTGGCCGGCGCAAGCCAGAACCCCAGCCGGTTGCGGGCATGGCCAAACGCTCAGCCCAGATCCGCTTCCTCGTTCTCCAGCCGGAACACCACCTGCTCGGCGATGTTGGTGGCGCGGTCGCCGCAACGCTCCAGATAGTGGGCGATCCAGAGCACGCAGGAACCGTTGTTGACCAGTTCCGGTTTGTTGCGCATGACGGCCAGCACAAGGTCGATGGTCTGCTTGAGCAGGGCATCCATGCGGTCGTCCAACTGGGTGATCTGGCGAGCCAGCGCGGCATCGTTGTTCTGGTTGCTGCGCATCACGAGATCGAGCATGTCCTGGCTGAGCCGGGACATGACCAGGATGTTGTCCAGACTGAGCTGATCCAGGCCGGCACCGTCCATTCTTTTCACGGTGGCGGCAATGTCGCTGGCGTAATCGCCCAGGCGCTCCAGTTCCGAGGCGATGTGGCCGGCGGCGACGATATCGCGCAGATCGTGGGCCACCGGTTGCTGCGAGGCGATGGCCACCAGGCAGTCCTGCTCGATCATCTTGCGTTGATCGTTGATCATCGCATCGGCCTTGATCAGCGCGTCGCACGCCGCGAAGTCGAGGCGGGTCAGGCAGAGTACCGATTGGGCGATGGCGCCGGAGACCGCGGCAAAGAGGATGTTGAGGCTGGATTCGATCTGCGCTTTCTTGGCATCGAGTATGTGCATGGGTTTCACCTGGATGGATGGGAAAGGCATGACACGTTTGCCCGACTAGTGAGGCACCGGTCGACGGATAAGAACACCGACCGCGCCGGATCGGTCATGCGGCCTGTGCCAATACGGCACAGCGTGGCGGCGAGTGTAACAAAACGGAGGAGCTACCCCGAACGGCACGCCTGGGCTGTGGCGCGGCAATGGCTTCTTGTTGGAAGGGGCTCCGCAATCGTTACGGCGCGATGGCAGGCTTGATTCGGGAATCAATTTGACGCTGGTACCTTTGGGTGTGAGTTAGCCCCGCCAAGCTCTCACCTCTACCATTGTGTGAGGTTCGCTTGCGACAGGAAGAAACTCGAACTTTTGTATACCTGGGAGACCTGACGCATCGATGTATGAGATGGTGAGAATCGAGGGCTTCTCCGCTACTAGCGTTTCATACCGCCATTCAATGCGCTGTTCTTCACCCCGACTCCATGAGAAGACTATCGTAAGTGATGAAGACCTCATGGGTGGGTCGTATGAGAACTGAATGTCAGTGGCTGTATTACCCAGGTTTTTAATTCGCGAAGAGTAAGTGCCCTCTAGCCCAGTGAATGCCCCTCCAACCCCATGGAAGACAAAATTTGGGCGGGCAGCCTCTTTCTGGCGTTCACGTTCAATGTGGATGACCTCAAGCTCTGCGTCTACCTGCTTTCGTGAGACTTCAACTAGCTCCCTCTGCTGTGCCACGGAGTTCTGAAGTTCCTGTGCTTGGAGTTCGAGGGCTCGGGTGTTCTGCCTTAGTTCAATGCCTTGCTGGAAGAAACCAAGGATTAGCCAAAGAATTGCCAGAGGACCAAAAGCACCCGCAAGAAAGTCTCCAATATTGTTTGGTGCCATGAGGCGTATCTCGTCAATCCGCCCTTGAAACAATATGACTAAGACCAACAAATAGGCCGTAGTGATGACAATTCCGGTGAAGGAGAGGATGCGACTCATATGGGCTTATATTTGAATTTGCCAGAACCGTGAGCCAAAGAGGGAGGCGTTAATTCGTTTGCTCGCATTCATTTCTCCCTGGTTGATTTGTTCTCAAAATCTTAACCACGTTTGCACTGCATTCAATCCCTTGATACCTAATCATCCCGGTTTGTTCTTATCTGCCGGAGCTGGGTTCGTCTCACACTCGCCACGCATATTGCACCACTGAAATGCTCGTGACCGATAGGTTGTGACTTTTCCATATAAGCACCTCCCTAGCGCCCTCCTCCCGACGTGGCGAGCTTCGCCGCCAGCGCATCCATTTCACCGACCAGCGCCTGCTGGCCACGGCCGGGCCGGTGCGCCTGGGTCAGGGCCTTTCGCGCTTCGGCCAGGGCGGCGCTGGCCGGTTCCACGCGGCCGGCCTCGGCCAGGGCGCGGGCTTTGCGCAGGTGCAGGTAGGGCAGGCGCCGGCCCTGGGCGATCAGGGTGTCCAGGCGTTGCAGGGCGGGGTCGGTGCGGCCGCGCTTGAGTTCGATGTCCACGGCCATTTCCAGCAGGGTGTCGAGGGGGCCCAGGCGGGCCAGGCCTTGGTCGATGACGGCCAGGGCGGCGTCGGGCTGAGGCGGCTCCGCCTCCAGGTAGGCCTCGGCATAGGCCTGGATCTGGGACGGGCTGGGCTCGGCGGTGTGGCTCAGGGCCTGGCGGTAGATCTCGCCGGCCTCCAGGTGGCGGCCCCGGGTGGCGAGGATGTCGCCCAGCAGCCAGTAGCCGCGCGCCAGGGCGCCGGCTTGATCGGGTGCGACGGCCTGCACGAAGCGGCGCGCGGCGGTCTCGGCCTCGGCGGGCAGGCCGGCCTTGTGCAGGGTGTCGGCCAGGTGATAGCGGGCGCCGTGGAGCTGGGGGTCCAGGGCCAGGGCGTGTTCCAGGTCGGCGCGGGCGTCCTGGTAGTGCTGGGCTTCCAGGTATTGGCGGCCGCGCTTGAGGTAGAGGGCGGCGTTGCCGGGGTCCTGGCGGATCTGGGCATCCAGGGCCTGGATGAATACATGGGCGTCGCCGTGGGCGTGGGCCAGCAGTGGCAGGGTGAGCAGCAGAGCGGCCAGCAGGAGGCGCATGGTTTTTTCCTCTCTAAGAAAACACAGATAGCCGTAGGGCGGCATTCCCATGCCGCCAGGCAGTGTCGGCAAAGGATTGCCGACCTACGCATCAAGGCTTTACGTTCAAAAATGCGCGTATCAAAAAAACGGCCGGGCAGTTGCCTGCCCGGCCGCAGCTTGGCGCCCGGGTGTTACTGGGCGTATTTCACGGTCAGCTTGGGACGCTGGGCCTGGGTGGCGTACTCGCTGGAACGCAGGTCGAGGCCGTCGGTGGTGCCGGCGGACTTGATGGCGAGGCCGTTGTTGGCCACGCTGCCGTTCACCCAGCCTTGCACCAGGGCCACGCCGGCGGCGTTCAGGCTCAGGGTCTTGGCGCCGGTGCTGGTGAAGTTGATCACCCCCACCACGCTGCCCAGGTTGCTGCCGGGAGTCTGGTTGGTCCAGGTGGCGGTGGTCTCGACCCAGGCCTTCTTGTACTCGTACAGGTTGTAGGTTCCGGCGCTGGCGTTGGAGACCTGCAGACCCAGGTCCACGCTCTGCACCGTGGCGGCGGCGGGGATGCCGCTCACGTTCCACTTGAGCAGGACGATCTCGTCGCCGTAGGTGGCGTCGCCCTGGTCGTTCTTGAGGGTGGTGGCGCTGCCGTAGTTGGTGCTGGCCTTCTTGCTGGCAACATGGGTGTCGTCGTTGCCAGCATAACTATTGAGGCCGTTCTGCAGCACCAGGGTGACGCTGGAGGTGGCGGAGCAAGTGGCATAAGTGTAGCTGCCGCTCAGGCTGCCGTTGCTACAGGTGCGGGTCTGGGCCACCGACGGGCAGTTGCTGTGCACGTTGGTCTGATAGGCGGTGACGCTCAGGCCATCGTTGAGGCTGCCGCCCCAGGGCAGGGTGCAGGAGACCGGCGCGGTGCCGCCTTTGACGATGGTGAAGTGGTCGCGCACCGTGCCGCTGCTGTTGAGGAACTTGGCGTTCAGGGTGCCGCCGTCCACGTCCAGGATCATGGAGCCCAGCTCGTTCAGGGAGATGAACATGGCCGGGTGGTTGAGGCTGCCGCCGCCGATCTGGCCGGAGCTGCCCGCCACCGCGTACACGGCGCCCTCGTGGGGGATGTTGCCGGCGTGCTTGCTGTAGGCGCCGGTGCCGTCGGTGCGGCCGTTGCCGGCGTCGATCTTGTGGGCGCTGGTGAGGGTGCCGGAGGTGCCGTAGTGGCCGTCCAGCAGGTAGGAGCGCTCATAGGAGTGGCTGTGGCCGGTGAGCACCAGATCCACGCCGTGCTCTTCCACCACCGACAGGAAGTTCTGGCGCATCTCGCTCATGGCGGTGTCGGTGTCGGAGTCGTGGGAGCCCTTGGAATAGGGCGGGTGGTGCCAGAAGGCGATGGTCCAGTCGGACTGGCTGGCCTGGAGATCCGCTTTCAGCCAGTTCATCATGGCGCCCGAGGTGGAGCGGCTGGTCTCGTAGGAGTCCAGCACCACGAAGTGGATGTTGCCGTAGTCGTAGGAGTAGTAGGCCTCGGTGCCGGAGGGGGTGCCGCCCGCCTCGGCGTTCTTGGGCAGGGTGAAGATGTTGTAGTAGGGGCCGCTCTGGGTGGCGGAATCGGCGCTGCCGCCGTCGTGGTTGCCGATGGTGGGCCACACCGGGCTCTGCTTGAGCAGCTCCGGGTACATGTTGAACACGCCCGCCTGGAACTCGGCGTCGGTGCCGCTGTTGTAGGCGTTGTCGCCCAGCATCAGCCACAGGTTGGTGTACTGGCTGCCGTTGTAGGTCTTGTAGGCGTTGTACACGGCGGTCTGACTGGCGCTGGCGGTGCCGGCGTCGCCGATCACCCAGATGTGGGTGGGACGCGCGGTGCCGGCTGCGGGGCCGGTCTGGAAGAAGGTGGTGGCGTTGTTGCCGGCCAGCACGCCGGTGGTGGAGCCGACGCTGTAGAAGTACTTGGTTTCCGGGTTGAGGCCGGTGAGGCGCACCTCGTGCTCGGTGGTCGCCTGGGCGTTATCGGTGAAGCCGGTCAGGCTGCCCTGCACGGTGCCGAACTGGACGCGGCTGTCGGTGGCCGTGTCGGTGCGCCAGCGCAGGGTGATGGCATTGGGGGTGGCCATCTGCAGGTAGGGGCCGCGCGTCACGCTGGCGGCATAGGAAGCGGCCGGCGCGGCCAATCCCAATAGGGCCAGGCTGAGCAGACCGGCCTGTGTGTATTTGTTCAATCCTGGAGCCAACATGTCTCGTCCTTTGTTAGATATCGATAAGTGGAGGCCGGATAGACCGGCCAGGGACGAGAATCTAAAGAGGATTCGTGACACTTAGATGATCGGTTTTTCTAGTCCTTTTCTAGTCCTTTTCATGGCCATGCCCAGGCCGGTGGCCGCCGCTCAGCCCGGCAGCGGGAAGATATCCGCCATCACGCCATGCCCGCCCCGCTTGCGCGCGTCGTCGGCGGCGTCGTAGACCACCAGCAGGGCCGGGCTGTCGCCGCCATCGGGGCTGAACAGGGTCATACCCTCGGCGTGATCCACACCCTGACCATAGGGGAGTTCCAGCAGTACCGGCAGGTCGGCGGCGGGTATGACCGCGCCGGCCTTGTGCGGCCGCGCCGCGCCAACCCAGCGCAGCACCCGGACCGGGCCGTCCAGTTCCATGCTGGGGCCGGCCAGGATCAGCAGGTCGTCGCCTTGCCGGCACAGGTCGCGCACACCCAGGCCGCCGAGCTGGAGGAAATGTTTGCGGTAGACGCGCGTACCGCCGCCCGGCGGATGGAGGCGGAGCCGGCGCGGGCTGTCCGGGTCGATCTTGGGCCGCAGTTCCAGGATGACCGCCCAGCCGCGCAGAACCGGGCCGCGCAAACCCAGAAAGACGCGACCGTCGATCACGGCCAGTCCTTCGATGTCGAAGCCGTTGTCCTTGCCGGGCAAGGCGAGGAAAGGCGCCAGGTGCTCGTCGTCGCCCAGGGCTTCGGTCAGGCGGTTGCCATGCGCGTCGCCTTTCAGACTGGCGGCGTGGCGCTGGCCATCGCGGCGCACCGGGCGCCAGCTTGCGCCGTCGCGCGCCAGCGGAAGACACGCCAGCAGGTAGCGGTTGCCGTCGCGGCCGATCTGGGCCAGCTTGTCCACGGCTTTATCGGCGTCGTCGTCCGGCTTCGGCCGCTTGCGTTTGAGGCTATGAGAGCCGACCAGCCAGAGCGTGTCGTCCACCCAGTCCAGACCTTCCAGGTCGGCCTCCTCCACTGCCTCGGGGTTTGCGCCGGGCGGGATGGGCAAGTCGAGACAGTCCGCCAGCGAGAAGGCGACATGATCGGAGGCCACCGCGTTTGTTGCGCCCGATGCGCGCAGCGTCAAGCGTTCCAGGCGCAGGGTTTCGTCGTTGGCGAGCCAGAGGGTGTTTTCCCTGAACGCGGCCACGGACAGCCCGTCTTGCAGCGGTTTTCCGGAGGGTTCCAGCGCCGGGCTGAAATCGAGTAACAGGGAGGATGAGCGGCTCATGCGGGCGTTCCAATGACGGGCGCGCGGAAGCGCCATGGGAGAGCAGCCTCAAGTATGAAGGCGATAGCTCAATTTAGCCCGCGCAGCGCGGAATCCCCGCAAAGGGAGAGGCCGGATGCGGCTTTACACCGCCGACATCGCCACCCCCGGCGCTTCGCTCTTCTGCCACGGCGCCGGTTTCCTTACCGCTTCCCAGACCGGGCTTTGCAAGGTCAGCGCCAGTTGACGGGCCAGTTCCAGCATGCCGGTGTAGCCCTCGTAGCCGAATTCGCGTTCCTGGTTGATGTCCAGAAACGGGATGCGCGCCTTCAATGCGGTGTACATGTTGCGGCCGCCCGCGATCAGGATGTCGGCTTTGTATTCCGCGACCACGCCGAGCAAGGCTTTCGGACTGCCGTCGGTGATCATCTTGGTCTTCTCGCCCATGATCTCGCGGATGCGCGCCTTGTCTTCCTCGGTGGATTTGCTGGTGCCGGTGGCGACCACGTCCATGCCCAGATCCTGCAAGGCGGAAACGATGGACCAGGATTTGACGCCGCCGGTGTAGAGCAGCACGCGCTTGCCGCGCAGACGCTGGCGCCAGGGTTCCAGCGCGACGTCGATCTTGGCCTCTTCGCGCGCGATCAGGGCTTCGGTGCGCTCGCTCAGCGAGGGGTCGCCGATGATGCGGGCGAATTCGCGCAAGGCGTGCGAGGTGTCGGTGACGCCGTAGAAACTGCCCTCGAAGAACGGAATCTTGAAGCTGGTTTCCAGCTTGCGCGCGACGTTGAGCAGCGCCTTGGCGCACACCACCATATCCACCTCGGCCTTGTGCATCGCCTGCACGTCCTTGAAGCGGGCGTCGCCGGACAGAGTGCACAGGATGCGCAGGCCGAGTTCGTCGAACAGCGGCAGCACATGCCAGAACTCGCCGGCGATGTTGTATTCGCCGATCAGGTTGACGTCGTGCACGACGATGCCGGGACGTTGCGACTCCGGCGGCACCGGGTCGGGATCGCGCGTGCCGACCACGTACTTGAACATCGACTCGCCGGCGATGCGGTTGCCCAGGTTCTTGGTGCCGTAGAAGCCGGCGCAATCGACCGGCACCACCGGCGTGCCCCAGCGTTCGGCGGCGGATTTGCAGATGGCTTCGACATCGTCGCCGGTCAGCGCCGGCACGCAGGTGTTGTAAACGAACACGGCGGCCGGGGCGTGGCTGTCGATGGCCTGCTTGATGGCGTGGAACAGCCGTTTTTCGCCGCGCCCCATGATCACATCCTGCTCGGTCAGGTCGGTGGTCATGCCGATTTTGTACAGCGTCGGACCGCTCGAGCGGGTGCCCCGGTTGTCCCACGAGGAACCGGCGCAGGCGATGGGGCCGTGCACGATATGGGCGACGTCGGCGATGGGCAGCAGCGCGATCTGGGCGCCGTCGAAGGAACAACCACCCGCCGTGGCGCCGGGCTTGGGCCGGGCGCAGCCGGATTTCGACTTGGCATTGTGGGCGCAGGCGGGCTCGTTGAGCAGTTCGGCGATTTGCTTGGCTTGCATGGCGCGGATTCCTGATGGCGGTGATGGATGCGTTGCAAGCGTTGTGCCAGCGCTAACACCTTGTTTTTACGGGATGTGCTGTCTGGTTTGTCACAAAGGCGACAGGCGGGATGTCGCATTCGACATGAAGGCGGCGAGTGGCGTAGCGCGTTGTTCGGGGGGCAGTCGCGATGACAGTTGCGAAATGAGGCGGTGCGTATGAGGTGGTGCGTATGGGGCGGTGTGGCCAGCTTGACCTTGGACGGCATAGTCACGTTCGGCGACTATGCCTCGATGTGGTTGAAGTGGTGGCTGGGCGACAAAAATCAAAAGCTTATGTCAGGTTTCTCACCGCCTCGTTAGCTACCCAAGCAACGGTCGGACTGGAAGTAGGTGTCGGTTTTTTTTACGACCGCGACACAGTAATCCCTGATACCAATAGGAATATCAGCGTATTCAATGCATTGCGATTCTGGCATGCCATTTGCTAACAAGCCGTTTGCTTGTATACATGGCTGTATTTACACCGAGTGGTACGTACCGTGTCCAGTGCCAACGGGCTTTATATATCCGCACCTTTGTGTGCCATTTTTTTGATGACTGGGAATTGAAATTGACCGCCACCCGCCGCACGAGAAGGACTTCGCCTCAACACCGCAAACCGGCTCTCAGCCTGCTTTCCATCAGCCTGATGCTGGCGTTTTCGCCCGCCCATGCGGTGCAGGTCTTTGATGTCCCATTGACGCAGACCTTCTCGGGCGTCATTTCCGGGACGGAATCCGTCATGAAATCGGGCGTGGGCGCGCTGACCTTTACCGGCGCCAACACCTACACCGGCGGCACGACCCTCTCGGCCGGCACGTTGCAGATCGGCGATGGTGGCACCACGGGCGCCATCGTCGGCAACGTCGCGAACTCCGGAACGCTGATCTTCAACCGCTCGAATTACATGGGATTTGCCGGCAATATCAACGGCAGCGGCAGCCTGACCAAGCTGGGCGCAAGCACCCTCGTGCTCACCGGCAACAATTCCTATACCGGCGGCACCACCGTCTCAGGCGGCTGGCTGTACATCGGCGATAGCCTCACAAAGGGCTACATCGCCGGCAACGTCAGCCTTGCGAACAACGCTGGACTGAGCTTCAGCAACACGGGCAACACCTTTGACGGCGTGATCAGCGGCAACGGCCGCGTAGAAAAAAGTGGGCTTGGCACGCTCACGCTGACCAATGCTCACACCTACACCGGCGGCACGACCATCCAGCAAGGCACGCTGGGGATCGGCGCTGGCGGCACGACCGGCTCTATCGTCGGCAACGTCACGAACGCTGGCTCCCTGGTTTTTAATCGCTCGGATAACACCAGCTTTGCCGGCGTCATCAGCGGCAGCGGCAATCTGACCAAGGCGGGCAGCAACACGCTCACGCTGACCGGCGACAGCACCTTCACCGGCACCACGACCATCCAGGGCGGCACGCTGCAGATCGGCGCTGGCGGCACCACGGGCGCCATCGCGGGCAGCGTTGCGAACGCCGGCGCGCTGGTCTTCAATCGCTCGGACAACATCAGTTTCGGTGGCGTGATCAGCGGCACGGGCAGCCTGGCCAAGCTGGGGGGCAACACGCTTACGCTCACCGGTAACAGCACCTACACCGGCGGCACAAGCATTTCGGGCGGCACGCTGCAGATCGGCAATGGCGGCACCACGGGCAGTATCGCGGGTCCTGTCGCGAACACCGGCGCGCTGATCTTCAACCGCTCGGACAACAGCAGCTTTGCCGGTGCAATGAGCGGCAGCGGCAGCCTGACCAAGCTGGGTGTCGGCACGCTCACCCTCAGCGGACCCAACACCCACACCGGCGGCACGACCATCTCGGGCGGCACGCTGGAGGTCGGTCTTTATGGCAGCCTCAAGGGCAACATCGTCAACAACGGTGTTCTGGCCTTCAACGCACAGAACACCAACATGACGGCGACCGTTGACGGCGTGATCAGCGGCAGTGGCAGCCTGCTCAAGTCGGGGGGTGGGGCTGGAACTCACACGGTCGTGCTGACCGGCGCCAACACCTACACCGGCGACACCAGCATCTCGGCTGGCGTCCTGTCGATCGGCAATGGCGGCACCACGGGCTCGATTGTCGGCAATGTCGTCAACAACGCCACCTTGGCCTTCAATCGCTCGGACGACACCAGCTTTGCCGGCATCATCAGCGGCAGCGGTGGCGTCACCAAGTCGGGCGCGGGCACGCTGACCATTACCGGCAACAACAGTTACACCGGTACCACGACCATTTCGGGCGGCGCGCTGCAGATCGGCAATGGCGGCACCACGGGCTGGATAGCGGGTAACTTCTCCGGTGGCACGCTGATTTTCAACCGCTCGGACGACATCGCCACCAGCAAAAGCATCAGCTCAACCCTGGTCAAGCAGGGCGCTGGCACGCTGACCTACACCGGCCAGAAGTTCGGCAATGTGGTCGTATCGGACGGCACGTTCCAGGTCGGCGATGGCGGCACCCAGGGGTCCATCAGCGCCAATATCACGAACAACGCCGCAGTCGTGTTCAATCGTTCGGATAACACCTTGTTCGGCGCCTACACCATGAGCGGCAGCGGCAGCCTGACCAAGCTGGGCACGGGCATGCTCATGCTCACCGGCAACAACACCTACACCGGCGGCACCACCATCTCGAACGGCACACTGCAGATCGGCCAGGGTTACGCCTTTGGTTCCATCGTCGGCAACGTCACGAACAATGCCGCGCTGGTCTTCAATCGCTCGGACAACATCACCTTTGCCGGCGCCATCGGCGGCAGCGGCAGCATGACCAAGCAGGGCGCCAACACGCTCACGCTCACCGGCGCCAATACCTGGTCCGGCGGCACCACCCTCGCCGGCGGCACGCTGGTCTTCGCCGGAGCGGGCAACAGCAGCCTGGCGGGCGCCATCGACGGCAGCGGCGGCCTCGGCAAGTCTGGCGCGGGCGTGCTCACCCTCGGCGGGGCCAGCAGCTACACCGGCGGCACCAACATCACGGGCGGCACGCTGAAACTTGACGGCAGCCTGAACGGAACCAGCGGCGTGAACCTCGCGGCGGACACCACGTTGGAGACCGACGCACTCGCCAGCATCGCCCTGGGCGGCACGGGCGCACGGATGGATGTCGCTGGCGTGCTGAGTCCGGGTGGGGACGGCGCGTGGGGGAGCAGCAATGGCGGGCAACTGAACCTGGCGCTGGGTACGGGCGGCAAACTCGGTTTCGCGGCGGGCGCCAGCGTGTTGCTCGACCTCGGCCTCGGCGACAGGATCGCCTTCGATCAGGCTGGGGATTGGCTGGAGGGCAGCGGCAATGCGACCCTGCAACTGAATTACATCGACTACAACTTGACCTACACGGTGTTCCAGAACGTGTCGACCCAGAACTTCATGTGGGCGGGCATCTCTGGTTATGACTCGACGAATTACACGGCGCACTTCTTCCAGTCGGGCAATGACTACAACTTGAACTTTACCGCCGCCGCGCCCGTGCCGGAGGCCGAAACCTATGCCCTGATGTTGCTGGGTTTCGGACTGGTGGGTTTCCAGGCGCGGCGACGCAGACAGGCAGCGCCTTGAGTGATTTGGCCTTTTAGGCGTGTACGGGGGGCGGTCGCCCCCTGCCGCATATTGGAAGGCGGGTATCGATAGCACCACTTCGCCGGGCAATCGCGCGAAGCCGGGGACTTCGTTGCCTGGTGTAACGGACATCGCACGCCGAGAACAGTGGAAACACCTGTCGGCGATCGGAAACGAATCACTTTGGAGAAGCTGAGTGGCGTGCGAATGTCCGCCACCTCGCCGCTAGCGGAGGCGGAAACATGAGCGTCGATGCTGGTCGCATGCTGGTCGATACTGGTCTGGTCGGCTGGCTTGCGAGGCGGCGTAAGGAGGCGACGTTTCTGCCGATTCGGCTCGCCCTTACACCGAATACGGCTCTCGCAGCCAACCGGTCAATAGCGCGGCTTCCACGTCGCTCAGATAGCCGAAGCCGGATTCGATGTCTCGCATCACCGCGAAGGCCATGTCGCGCGGGGTCAGGCCGCCGGCGACGAGGTGGAAATACCAGGCGCCGGGATAACCGGCGGCGCGGTCGAAGGTCTGCAATTGCTTGGCGGCATCGAGGCCGCGCAGATCGCTGTTCCAGTGGAACGGCTTGAGATCGCGTTCATGCCGGGATACCGGCGTGGCGGCGAGAACCGCGTTGTTGTAACGGTCCTGGTGCTCGCGCAGGGCGACGATCCAGTGCTCGCTGAAATGCGCGCCGGCGCGACTGGCCGCCCATTCCTGCATCAAACGCGTCAGCGCCGGCAGGCTGCCCGGCGGCGCTGACTGGCGGGCAACCACCTGGCGCAGATCGGTCAGGCGACGGAAGCGGTAATAGGGTGCGCCCACCGCTTGCGCCGGCACGCTTGCGGGTTTGATCGGGTCGGCCAATTCCTGCGCATCGGCCGGCGGCGAGGCGGCATCCCACAGGCGGCGGTCAAGCACTTCCTGCAACTCCTCCACTTCCAGTTGCAGGAATTCCGCCGGCGCGGCGCCGTAGGGCGCGACGAAATAGTGGGTGCGGCCGGTGTGCCGGGTGGCGACGAGTTCGCCATCGGTGTGGCGATCCATGAACTCAGCCACGTCGTCGTCGCAATCGGCCAGTTCCCGCGCCAGCCAGTCATTCAGGTTGTCGGTCAAACGTTCGCCGTCGGCGCGGAATAGACCGCCCGTGCGATACCAACCGCCGCGAGTCAGCGCGAAGCGGCAGGGGCAATCCGGGATCAGCCGCTCGGCCGCGGCCAGCAGGCTGGCGTGGTGCGGACGCGGTGTGCTGGCCTCGATCTCGGCGATCAGCCGCTGCACGGTGGATTCGTCGGGGACACAGCTATTCATGGCGATTCCTCGGGTTTCAATAATGCTTCCAGGCGGGCGCGCACCAGCGCCCGCACGTCAGGTTCAGGGTCGTCGACCAGTTCGGCGATGGCTTCCACCGGGGCATTGCGGGCCGCTTCCAGGCGCACCAGCCAATCCGGATCGGACAACAATGTGGCGGCATCTTCGGGCATGGCTCGAGCGGCGACAATGCGGCGCACTTCGGCTTCGGCATCGGCCGCCATACGTTTCAGCGCAAAAGCCGGCAGTCGGCGCGCCACCGCCTTGCGCACTTCGCGGTCGGGATCGTCGACCATGCGCGGTAAACGGCCATGCGGCATGCGTTCGGCGACATGCTGGCGGACCAGATAGTCCGGGTCGCTCATCATGCCGGCGAGCTGCTCGACCGGCAGGCGCGCCGCTACGGTGATGCGCACCTCGCGATCCGGGTCGTGGCACAGCGCGGCGAGTTCGGCCTCCGGCAAGCGGATGGCCACGGCGCGCCGCACGACTTCATCGGGGTCATGCGCCAGTTCGGCGACGCGTTCCAGCGG
This sequence comes from Hydrogenophilales bacterium 28-61-23, assembly GCA_002281555.1. Lineage (GTDB taxonomy): Bacteria > Pseudomonadota > Gammaproteobacteria > Burkholderiales > Thiobacillaceae > PFJX01. Next base: position 91,186 of record NCGJ01000007.1, on the reverse strand, counting down.
CACATAGCGCACCGCGATGGCGCGTCGCTCCCAGAAGACATCGTTCAGACAAGCTTCCGCGTATTCCGGGTTGTGGCGCAGGAAGCGATCGATCTGGCGCCCGCTGTGCGCAACCAGACAGATGTCGCCCGGCACGCAACGCCCAGCCGCCAGCACGGTTTCCCGATGCAGGCAGGTGCTGCAATCGGGCGGCGCGGCTTCGGCGGCAACCAGATGCAGGCTGGGGCGACGCCCCTGGTCAGGCATGGTTGCGGCAGCCCGCCAGGGTGCGGGCCGTTGATAGTGTGGCGGTGTGCATGGCTCCAGTTCCGTGCGGCCGGGATGCATTCCCGGCGCGATCCTGATTAGTTACAGCAACCGCCATGCCATCCGAGAACGGCGATAAGTCATTGATTTGTCATTCGGCCAATACGGGGCGACCGGGAAGCCGACAAACCGGCGCAGGCCTTTGTCGGGATTACTACAAACAGCGCAACCGATCGACGCGCCCGCCTTGATCGGCCGAAATGAGGCAAGCGGTGTCGGCCAAAGCCGGGGCCTTGGCCCTGTCGAGTTTTTTTACATACCGAGAAACACGGCAATCAAACAGCCATAGTTCGGCCTTGGCGCCCATTCGCGGAGAAGAACATTTTGCATCCGCCACCGATTTTCCTCGGGCCCGGAAAGGCGGGTTGGGCGAAATCCAGAAAACCAGAGCGCGCGCTGCGGCCAGCGGACCGGGAACAGGCCGCAGTGGAAATATCAGGAAATCCACTAACCATAAACCCGACAGACTTTGTCGGGTACTTTTACAGCCGCTTGCCTTCTGATTGACGAATAGTATTTATAAACAGTCACTTGGCATACTGGCGTGGATTTTGCTTCAGTTGTGCGGACCGATATAGGTAAGGACAACAAGAGCTACATGCCGGGTCCGAGGGTCGTAATACATAAATCAACAATCTCCTAATCAGACGAGGTAAATATGAAAAAAATTGTTATGGATCATCCAATCCGCCTGTTGGTTGGCGCCTGTGCAGCGCTTCTGAGCGTGACTAGCGCGATGGCGGCACCGATCACCTACACGAACCGGGCCGCTTTCGATGCAGCCGTCGCGGGGATAAGCGGTGTGGCCGAGAACACGCTGAACTTCGAGAGTCCGGCCGCGACGCCAGGCAATATCTTCCCTAGCGGCAGCGCGCATCAGGGCGTGACCTTCACTTACAACCTGGGCGGCTATGAACTTGGCGTTGATAATGCAAACCCAGGCACCTCCGGCGCCAACACGCTCAAAGTATCCAACAACGGCGGCACCAGTTTTGCCAGCTTCCTCCTGGGCGACGCGATCGACTTCGGCTTCGGCGCCAGCCATGCCTTCGGCATGTACATCATTGTTCCGACCGTGGGTTTTGATTTCTTCGCCGATGACGTCAATCTGAGCTTCGGCGGCACCACTTTGTCCAATCTGGATACCGACGTGGCGAGCCTGGTAGGCGCTTCTAACGTCGCGGCCCTGTTCGTGGGCATCGTGGACACGACTACGACCTATACCTCCGCCAAGCTCCGCTTCGGCCCGGTGGGTGTCACGCCTGGCGCGGCTTTCGAGATCGACGACATCGTGAAAACATCGCCGGTAACCAACGGCCCCGGCCCCGGCCCCATACCCGAACCCGCGACCCTGGCCCTGCTGAGCCTGGGCATGCTGGGTCTGGGCCTGGCGCGCCGCAAGACCCAGAGCTGAAAACGGCCGCAAGCAAGCATAGGCCACGGTACTGCGCTTCTCTCGCAGGGCCGTGGTCGACCCGGATCGGGATAGTCGCCACAGTCTCGAATCAGACCGCCAGCAAGCTGGTATGCGTGCTTTCGTCTCCATGCAGTCAACTAATAAGCGCATCCGCCCGCCCGGCCGGAAATCGTATCAGGAGGAATAAACATGTCGTCAACTACCCGTCTTACCGTCACCGCCCTGGCCGCCGCCCTCTGCCTCTCGGCCGCCTGGAGCCCCGCGTCCGTCGCCTGCGGGCTTGAGCCTTTCATCGGCGAAATCTGCATCGTCCCCTACAACTTCGCGCCCCGGGGCTATGCCTTCACCGACGGTTCGCTGATGCCTATCGCGCAGAACACCGCCTTGTTCTCTTTGCTGGGCACCACCTATGGCGGCAACGGCATCCAAACCTTCGCGCTGCCCGACACGCGCGGCCGGGTGATCATCGGCGCGGGGCAAAGCCCGGGCACCGGCAGCTATCAGCTCGGCCAGATGGGAGGGACCGAGAACGTCTCGCTCTCGATCAACCAGATGCCCGCGCACAACCACGTTGCCGCCACCAGCGTCGTCGCCAAGGCGCTCGGCGTGAGTAGCGAGGGCAATGTCGACGGTCCCGCCGGCAATGCCTGGGCAGCCAAGTCCAGAGGCGCCTTGTACAGCAACGCGGCGCCGAATGTCGACATGGCGGCGGGAGCCATCCAGGTCAGCAGCGCCACCACCACGATCGGCGTCAGCGGCGGCAGCCAGCCCTTCTCCGTCGTACAGCCCTATGTGGTGCTCAACCCCATCATCGCCCTCACCGGCATCTTCCCGTCCCGTAATTGAAGCGGGCATGACTATTCGCGGAACCCGCCGCGTCGCGGCGCTGGGGCTGGCTCTGGGGCTGGCCTCGGGGAGTGCCTGGGCGGCCCGCGATCTGACCGGTGAATTGCAGGATGCCCAGGCGGCCTTGGCGGCCGGCAATTATCCGGCGGCCTACCAGGCTTATCTGGATCGCGGTGAAAACAACCCACTGGCCCAGTTCAGCCTGGGCCTGTTCCACCAGTATGGCTGGGGTCGTCCGGTGGACTTGGCCGAGGCTTGCCGCTGGCAGGAAAAGGCCGCCCGGGGAAACATCCCGGCCGCCCAGCAGGCGCTGGCAGACTGCCTGCGCGGAGGGGTGCATCGGCCAGCCGATCCGGCTGCGGCGGCGCATTGGTACGAGCAGGCCGCCTTGTCTGGAATTCTTACCGCCCCCTGTTCCCTGGCCGAGTTGTACATGGCCGGCGAGGGGGTGCCCAAAGACCCGCGCAAGGCCCTGGAACTCTGTCGGCCACCGGCGGCGCAGGGCTTGCCCGCCGCCCAGTTGCAGCTGGCCCGTTTTTACCTGGAAGGCGACCCGATGGTTCGCGACCCGGTAGCGGCTCTGCACTGGATGCGCGTAGCCGCCCAGGCGGGCAATGCCGAGGCCCAGTACCGACTGGGCCTCATGCTGCGCGACGGCATCGGCGCACCGACGGATGCCACGTCCGCCCGCTGGTGGCTGGAAAGCGCGGCCGGCCAGGGTTGGCTGCCCGCCTATCTGCCCAGCGCGGCGTTGTATTGGAATGCGCCCGCCGAACCTGATACCGGCCTGCAGTCGGCCGAGAATCTGGCCAAGACTTACCTGTGGTCGACCGCCGCCATAAGCAGGCTGGCTTCGGGCTCGGAGGCGGAGCAGGCCCGCGCCCTGTTGGCCAAGGTACTGGCGCGCATGCCGGAGACCTGGCGAACCGATCTGGACAAGCGGGTAACCGAGCATCTGGCCCGGGTCGGCGGCAATATTGAGAAGCGAAGCCAGTGAAAGCGCGATGACCCTGCCAGCGGGATGAATACCTCGCACTGCACGCGCATCAGACAACACTGCCCCACCGCTTCGGCTCGAACAGGCCGCTTCACCAACTTATGGCTCCGCGACGACCTCGACGAAATGCCACTCGAAGCCGCCATCGGCGCCCGCATACAGACGCTGCTGGTTGCCGCCGGAATTTCGCAAACGAAGCTGGATCGCCTCGATCTGCGCATCCGACAGAACCGGTTCGAGGGCAAGCAGCGGTAAGGTGCGCACCACGGTTTCGCCGGTGACCTGATCGATACGGCAGCCGATGTCGGCGGCGATTTCGTTGTGCTGGCCAATGGCCTCTTGCAGCTCGGCCCGCAGTTGCGCCGACCTGGCCTTGAATTTATCCAGCGCAAGCGAAAGCTCGCGGATTTTCTGGATGATGGGCCTGAAACGCTGAGCGGCCTTGTGGGCCAGTTCGGTTTGTTCGGCGGAGAGTTTGATTTCGCCCTTCTTCAGTTTCGCGTCGAGGCTGAGGTAGCCGACCAATTCCGGCTGATTGCGGAGTTGTCCGATCTGCCCCGAAAGAACGGACTCGGATTGCTGCAATTTTTCCAGTTCGTCGGCAATTTTTTTCTCCCGGGCCTGGATTTCGCCAAAGTCCGGGATCAGTACGCTGACCGCCGTTTCCGCGTCGCGTCGGTTCGAGCTGATCTCGATATGAATGGTTTTCGCGGCGACCGCGCACCCCTCCAGCATTTTCGCCTCGACGACCTCCGCGAGGATCTCGCAACTGTAGGCGGTTTCGATGCGCACCTTGCTGGCGACAATGACGCAGCCCTCGGCTGAAGACACTTCGATCACACCGCCCACCGCCCTGAGCTCAGCCTGCGAGGCGCGCCCTTTTACGCTGATCGAGCCACCGGAACTGACCGCTTTGCCCTTGACGATGTTGCCGCCGATCTTGATCTCGCCGCCATTTGAAAGCAGCTGGCCATAGACATCGCCGTGGAAGGACATGTGCTTCCCCTCGACAATGCGGCCTTCCTGGACATCGCCGAGGGTTTCGAACTCGTCACCGGGCAACTTCAAGTCGCCGGTGGTGCGCAGGCTGACGCCTTCGGTATTGATCACCTTCTCGGTCACGGAGACTTGGTTGGTCTGGCTATCCAGGGTCAGAAAACCATCCATGCTGGCAACGATGTACTCGCCATCCTCGCGTTTCTCCACCCGAGTACCCGGCCCGGACAGGCTGAGCAGGTCGAAATCCTTGGGTTTGCCCGTGGGCTCCAGCACCTTGCCGGCCACGGTCATGCCGGATTTACCAAAGGTGCGCGGGATTTTCTTGAAGATCGCCACATCCTTTTCAATTTGCGGAAAACGGTTGTTGAACTGGCGCAGGTCCAGGCGGCCGCCGGCCAAACGTTTAGGCGAGTTGTCGCGGTGCAAAGCCTCGAACACCTCGAGGATGCCGGCATCGCCGCCCTCTTCCGGCGCCAGCATGCGGGCTATCTCGAAGCGCCCCTTTTCCTTGCCGGCGATGATTGCGTAGACACGCTCCATGTCGATACCGTAGCGCACGCCCTTGCCCCATAGATCGAACACGAACTCGTCGGGATCGAGCTCGGTTGGCTGCATGTCGCGTTTTTCGGACCAATCGACGACTTCGGCGCTTCCGTCTTCCCTGAGCGGTCCGAATATCGGCGTGCGCTCGATGGTCTCGACCAGCACCGGTTCGAACAAGTACTCGGCTTTCTCGCCGCCGGGGGTGATTTTCACGCCCTTGTATATTCCCCGTCTGGCCGCTTCGAACGGCACGATGGCATCGGCCAACTGCTCGGGTGCGGCATCGGGATTTGGCTTCCATTCGTGGACCAAGCGTTGGAACAACGCATAGCGGAGAGCGAGAAAACGAAAGCCCGATGTGTACAGACGATTGACGAACAAGGCGAAATCGTCTTTCGCCGACATCGCGGCCGGAACGATGAAAACACCGTTTTCATCGTTCACGATGAACGCGGGCAATGCCGGCAATTCAAGTTCGACCGGGGCATCCGGAAGCGTGAGGGATGTACTGTCTTGGCTCATATGAGATTCATCTATATGTATGCGCGGGATTGAGCATCGTGCCCGATTATCACAGCCCGGCTATTGCGGAGCCATGACCGCCTTGGCGAATGGCAAGGAAGGGCTTTTGCGCGCCCTGTTCAACCGATCAGCGCGACCGCCTTGATCTGGGCGTAGACGATCTGGCCCGGAGTCAGCCCGAGGTCGTGCGCGGAGCGCCGGGTCAGCCGCGCCACCAGCGCTGCGCCACCGACATTGACCCGCACCAGGGCCAGCGCCGGATGGGTGTCATCGGCCATTTCCGCGACCACGCCGGGCAAGATGTTGAGGATGCTGGTGCCGCTGTGCCGGGTGATTGCCAGGCTGACGTCGCGCGCCAGAATGCGCACGCGGACATGATGGCCTACAGCATGACCGCCATCGCGTACCCAGACGCCGGCGTCGGGATTGTCCTTGAAGATCGCGCGCGCCAGTTGCCATTGCGCGTCGCGTTCGCTGACCACCGCATCCAGCACCACGCCGGCATCCTCGCCAAGGTGGATAGGCAGATCGAGCCGCGCCAGCGTCTCGGTCAGCGGCCCGGCGGCGACGGCGCGGCCGGCCTCCATCACCACGATATGATCGGCCAGGCGGGCGACTTCGTCCGGGGCATGGCTGACATAGAGCACGGGAATCTCCAGTTCCTCATGCAGACGTTCCAGGTAGGGCAGGATTTCCTGCTTGCGCGCCAGATCGAGCGCGGCGAGCGGCTCGTCCATCAGCAACAGTCGAGGCTTCACTGCCAGCGCGCGGGCGATGCCGACACGTTGGCGCTCGCCGCCTGAGAGTTGGTCCGGGCGGCGTTCCAGTAGCGGGCCGATGCCGAGCAGTTCGACGATGTGGTCGAGCGCTTTGCGGTCCATGCCACCGCTGGCCCGCTTGCGGCCATATTCCAGATTGCCGCGCGCGGAAAGGTGCGGGAATAAGCTGGCTTCCTGAAACACATAACCCAGTGCGCGCTTGTGGGTGGGCAGAAAAGTCGTGGCGTCCTGCCAGACTTCGCCGTTCATATTCAACGCGCCCGGCGCCCGTTCCAACCCGGCGATACAGCGCAACAATGTGGTCTTGCCAGAACCGGAATGGCCGAACAAGGCGGTGACACCACGATTCGGCAGGTCGAGATCGACATCGAGGGAAAAGCCCGCGCGGTCGAGTTTGAAGCGGGCGTGGATGCTGCTCACGGGTTGGCTCATTTCCGTTTCCCGCTCGGGTTCAGCGTGTACAGCGCCAGCAGCACGACGAACGCAAACGCCAACATGCCGGCGGAAAGCCAATGAGCCTGGCCGTATTCCATCGCCTCGACATGGTCGTAGATCTGTACCGATATCACCCGCGTTTCGCCCTCGATGTTGCCGCCGATCATCAGCACCACGCCGAACTCGCCCACGGTATGGGCAAAACCCAGCACGCTGGCGGTGAGGTAGCCCGGTCGCGCCAGCGGCAGGACAACGCTGAAGAAAGTATCCAGCGGCGAGGCGCGCAACGTGGCGGCGGCCTCAAGCGGCCGGTCGCCAATGGCTTCAAAAGCGTTCTGCAATGGCTGCACCACGAAGGGCAACGAATAGAACACCGAGGCCACCACCAGGCCGGCGAAGGTGAACGGCAGCACGCCGAGGCCAAGCGACTGGGTGAACTGCCCGACCGGCCCGTTCGGGCCCATGGTCACCAGCAGATAGAAGCCGATCACCGTCGGCGGCAACACCAGCGGCAGCGCCACGACCGCGCCGACCGGCCCTTTCCACCACGAGCGCGTGCGCGCCAGCCACCAGGCGATGGGCGTACCGATCAGCAGCAGTAGCGCGGTGGTGACGCCGGCCAGCTTGAGGGTAAGCCAGACGGCGGCGAGGTCGGCGGGGGTAAAGCCAGCGGGGTTGAGACCCATATGCAAGTCCGGAATCAGAGGTCGTAACCGTAAGCCTTGATGATCGCCTTTGCCCTGTCGCCCTTCAAATATTTCATCAGCGCCTCGGCGGCGGCGTTGCCACGGCCCGCAGTCAGAATCACCGCGTCCTGGCGGATCGGTGAGTGCAATTTGCCTGGCACGATCCAGCCCGAGCCGCTGGCGATTTTGCCGTCCTTCATGACCTGCGCCAGCGCGACGAAGCCGAGTTCGGCATTGCCGGTGCTGGCGAACTGCCAGGTCTGCGCGATGTTTTCGCCGAGAACGAACTTGGGCGTCAGGTTGCCTGCCAAACCCATGCCGGTCAGCACTTCCACCGCCGCCTTTCCGTAGGGCGCGAGTTTGGGATTGGCCAGCGCGATCTTGTTGAACTGGCCTTTTTTCAGCACTTCGCCTTTCGCATCGACATAGCCGGGCTGCGCCGACCACAGCACCAGCGTGCCGATGGCATAGGTGAAACGACTGTCTGCCACGGCCAGACCTTCCTGTACCAATTTGGCCGGCGTTTCGTCGTCGGCCGAGAGGAACATCTGGAACGGCGCGCCGTTCTTGATCTGGGCGTAGAACTTGCCGGTGGCGCCGAACGCCGGTTTTGCGATGTGGCCGGTGTCCTTGGCGAATTCGGCGACGATGGCGTTCATCGGCGCGGTGAAGTTGGCGGCGACGGCGACGCTGACTTCGGCGGCCTGGGCGGACAGGCTGAAGATCAGGACAGACAGCGCGGTGAAAAGACGGGTCGGTTGCATTTCAATACTCCTTACGAGGCAAAAACAGCGAAATGGGAAAGCGTTCAAACGGTTTGCAGGCAGAGTTTTTATGCAGAAACGGCCAGGATGATGTGCGAGGCCTTGATCAGCGCGCAGGCGCGCACGCCGACCTTGAGGCCGAGCGATTCGATGCTGTCATTCGTGATGATCGCGGCGACGGTCTTGCCGCCGGCCAGTTCGAGGATGACTTCGCCATTCACCGCGCCTTCCTGGCAGCGCACGACGCTGCCGCACAGGCGATTGCGGGCGCTGGTTTTCAGGCTGTCGTCGGTGGTCAGGATGACCCACGGCGCTTTGACCAGCGCGTAGGCCTCCATGCCGGGTTCCAGCGCGAGGTGTTCGACGCTGTCGTTGGTGATGATGGCCGCGAGCGAGTCGCCGCCGCCAATGTCGAGGATCACCTCGGCATTGACTGCGCCGAGCTTGACGCTTTTGATTTTGCCGAGGAACTGGTTGCGGGCGCTGGTTTTCATATCGAACCTCCTGATCATGCGGTAGTACTGGTCGAAGTCGTCCATGATCCGGCCCAAGTTGGCGAGCACGCGTTCCCGTTCCTTCTCCAGACGGCGGTAGGCGGCCACCACGCGGCGGCCGTATTGGGTAAGGAGTGTGCCGCCGCCGTGCTTGCCGCCCGGCTGGCGTTCCACCAAAGGTTCCTCGGACAGGTTGTTCATCGCCTCCACCGCCTGCCAGGCCGCCTTGTAGCTCATGCCCATGCCGTTGGCGGCGGCGGAGATCGAGCCGGAGGCGTCGATGCGTTCGAGCAATTCCAGATGGTCCCAGCGGCGGCCGCGCGAGGTGGGCGATTGCGCCAGTTTGAGCGGGTCGGGCTGCGTGTTCATGCAAGGCTCCAATGGTCTGACGATGATTCGTTATGCATGGCTACGACATAACGATTGGCAAAAAAAAGCGGGCGCGGCCGCATGCCCGCGCCTCAGTCTTCCGAAACCGTGGCCAGCACGATGCCGGTGGCGATTTCAAGATCGCCGGTGAAGGCGACGCAGTGGTCCGCGTTGTTGACCAGATAGAGGTTGAACCCCTGTCCTTCGAGGACCGGGCTCAGGCGGGCCGGCACATCGTCCTCGCCGCAGAAGGTGAAGTGGACGCCGGGCCATTCCCGACGCAAATGCGTGACGCTGGCTTCGCTGAGATCCATTTCAGCGGCGCGGGCCGCGACTGCGGCAAGGATGTCGGCATCGAGGGGCATGGCGTCAGGCCTCCTCGGTTTCTTCGTCGTGAGTGAACTGGCTCAGGCTCTTGGCTTCCACGCCCATGATCCGGGCCAGCCAGGGCGGCGGCGCTTCCAGCGTGCCTTGCAGTCGGGCCAGCGCAACCCGCGCCGGCGCGGGTTGCGGGAACTTGATCGGGTGCACATTGGCGCGCACCACTTTGGCGGCGGCCGGGCCGCCGATGGATTGGACGTAGACGATCTGGCAGTCGTTGATCAGTTCGGAACGGGCAACATTCTTGTCTTCGGCGGCGTCGGCGACCAGCGTCGGGCGCACGTCGATCAGCTTGATGGCGTCGCGGCCGACCTGATAGATCAGGAAGCGCGGCGCCGAGCCGAAATGGCCGTCGAGGTTGTCGGCGCTGTTGGAGGCGACCGCCACGCGCAGGCTGCCGGGCATTTCGCCCTCGTTGTAGGCGTCGGGTTTCGGCACGGAGTTGTCGTCGTCGCCGTTCTCGCCCCAGAGGTAACGCACGGCGAGCTTCAGGCTGGCGGCATCGACATCCGGCTCGACGGTTTCCTCGCCGGACAGCACCAGCTTGAGGTCGGCCACGGTGAGGGTGGCGAGCTTGTCTTCGTTGATCGGCAGGCCCAGTTTTTCAGCCAGCTTCAAGGTGAATGCGCGCATGTCCACATCCGACATGGCCTTGGCGGCCAGGGCTATGCGCAATGCGGCGCCTTTGGTGATGGTGGTCATGATGGGCTCCTTGAATTCATTTCCCTCTCCCCAACCCCTCTCCCGCTTGCGGGGGAGGGGCTAAAGGTCAGGCTGCCAGCGGGATGATGCAGTTGTCGATCGGACACAGCGATACGCACTTGGGCTTGTCGTAATCGCCCTCGCATTCGGTGCAGGTGTCCGGGTTGATGATGTAGACGCCTTTCTTCCTCCGGATGGAGGCGGTCGGGCAGTCTGCTTCGCAATCCGCGCAGGCGGTGCAGAGATCGGCAACGATTTGTAGCGCCATTTCAAATTCCTTTCGTGAAAGGTGAAATGTGAAAGGTGAAACGTGAGGTACTTTTCACTTGAGCCAGGCAGTGGCGAGTCACTCTTCACTTTTCACTGTCATTACTCCGCCGCATCCAGGCGCTTGGCGCGCACCGAATAGGGCAGTCGTTCCGGGGCAGTCTGGGGCTCGATGAAATACGCGCCGCCGTTGTTCAGCTTGATCTCGCCGCCCCATTTCTCCGGGGTGTCGAACTCCATCGAGACGATGGTGTCCTCGAGATCGCGCTTGGGCAGGTAGAACACGTAATCGCCCTTGTCGCTGCGCCGAATCATGATGTTGGCCATGGGAGGCTCCTTGGATTCCTCCCCTCCCCCGTAGGCGGGGGAGGGGGAAGGGCGTCAACGAATAAGATCGTAGTTGTAGTCCGTCGTGCCCATGCCGCGGGTCTCTTCGTCCAGACGTTCCAGCACCGCGTTCACCAGGGTGGTCAGCATGTACATGGCGCCCTCGTAACCCAGGGTGGTCATGCGGTGCAGGTGGTGGCGGTCGAAGATCGGGAAGCCGAGGCGGATCAGCGGCACTTCAAACTCCTTGCCCTTGTGCAGGGTGTCGCGCTGGATGAACTTGCCGTAGCTGTTGCCGATCAGGAAGTCGGGCTTCTCGGTGAACACCAGGCTGCGCATGTGCCACAGGTCGGCGCCGGGGTAGGTCTTGCAGTTGGCGCCGTAGGGCGAATCCGCCAGCACCTTCTGCATCGCCTTGTTCCACTTCTTGCTGCCGTTGTTGCATAGCACGTGGATCGGCTCGGCGCCGAGTTCGAGCAGGAACTTGCTCATGCCCATGACGAAGTCCGGGTCGCCGTAGAGGGCGAACTTCTTGCCGTGCAGCCAGGTGTGGCTGTCGGTCATCATGTCGACCAGACGGCCGCGTTCCTTGGCCAGACTGGCGGGGATCGGCTTGCCGGTGACTTCGGACACCTTCATCAGCCACTCGTCGGTCCATTCCAGGCCCATCGGAATATTCAGCTTGGGCACTTCATGGGTCCAGGTGGTCTCGACCAGTTTCTTGGTCTTTTCCAGTTGCATCGGTTGCAGCAGGAAGGTGGTGATGGCGTTCGGCGCATCCTTCACCTCGGCCATGCTGGTGCCGCCCGCGTACATGCGGAATTCGCCATCGGCCGGGGTATCCAGGACTTCGGTCGGGTCGGACATCAGGGTGTGCGCGACGCCCATTTCATCCAGCATGCGATGGATGACGCGGAAGTTGCCCAGATAGGTTTCGAAGCCCGGCACGATGTTGATCTTGCCGTTGCTGCCGACCTTCTTGTCCGCCATGTAGTTCAGCGTGAAGTAGCGGGCGATGCCTTCGAACATGTTGTCCCAGCCGGTGACATGGCTGCCGACGAAAGACGGAGTGTGGGCGTAGGGGACCGGATAGTCCTGGGCGATGTGGCCTTCCTTCTTGGTGTTGTTGATGAAGGCGTTGAGGTCGTCGCCGATGACTTCCGCCATACAGGTGGTGGACACCGCGATCATGTCGGGCTTGTACAGCGCGAGGGCGTTTTCCAGGCCGTCGTACATGTTCTTCTGGCCGCCGAACACCGCCGCGTCTTCGGTCATGGAATCGGACACGCAGGAGATCGGCTCCTTGAAGTGGCGATTGAAGTAGGTACGGAAGTAAGCCACGCAGCCTTGCGAACCATGCACATAGGGCAGGGTCTTTTCGAAGCCCAGGGCGCACAGCACGGCGCCGAGCGGCTGGCAGGCCTTGGCCGGGTTGATGGTCAGCGCTTCGCGCTTGAAATTGAGTTCCTGGTATTCCACCGTGGTGGTCCACTGGAAGGTTTCCGCCAGCTTGGTTTCGTCGATGCGCTCTTCGAACAACTGCTGTTTGTTGTGCAGCATGTCCTTGTACTGGTCATCGCGGAACAAGGGGTAGGACGGTTTGATGTCTTCAACGACTTGCATGTTCATCTCCTGGCCCGAGCCGCCAATCTGCGGACACGGGCATAGGTTGATCGGTGTCTTGCGTAGGTTGGGTCAGGCGCGGTTATTTGCGCCGTAACCCAACATCTGCCTTACGCGGCTTTCGCCAGTTCCTCGACGGCTTCCGGCTTCTTCAGCCAGGGCGCATGGAGCGTCTTCCAGCACGGGTTGTTGATGGTCATGTCCATATCGCGGGCGAAAATGGCGAAACCGTCGTAGCCGTGGTACGGGCCGGAGTAGTCCCAGGAGTGCATCTGGCGGAAGGGAACGCCCATCTTCTGGAAGATGTACTTTTCCTTGATGCCAGAGCCGATCAGGTCGGGCTTGACGCGTTTGACGAACTCTTCGAATTCGAAGCCGGTGACGTCGTCGTACAACAGCGTGGCGTTGCCCATCTCTTTGATGGTGCGGTCGTAGTCGTCGTTGTGGCCGAATTCGTAGCCGGTGCCGACCACTTCCATGCCCAGGTCTTCATACGAACCGATGACGTGGCGCGGGCGCAGGCCGCCGACGTACAACATCACGCGCTTGCCTTCCAGGCGGGTGCGGTACTTGGCGACGATGGCGTCGACCATGGGCTGATACTTGGCGATGACCGCTTCCGCGCCGGCCTTGATCTTGTCGTCGAAGTGGGCGGCGATGGCGCGCAGCGACTCGGCGATCTTGGTCGGGCCGAAGAAGTTGTATTCGATCCAGGGGATGGCGTACTTCTCTTCCATGTGCCGGGCGATGTAGTTCATCGAACGGTAGCAGTGGATCAGGTTGAGCTTGACCTTGGGCGTCAGCTCGATCTCGGCCAGGGTGCCGTCGCCGGACCACTGGGCCACCACGCGCAGACCCATTTCTTCCAGCAGGATGCGGGAAGACCAGGCGTCGCCGCCGATGTTGTAGTCGCCGATGATGGACACGTCATACGGGCCAGGCACGAATTCCTGCTTCACGTCCTTGCCGTCGCGGCCGAACACCCAGTCGCGGATCGCGTCGTTGGCGATGTGGTGGCCGAGGGACTGCGACACGCCGCGGAAACCTTCGCAGCGCACCGGCACGACCGGCTTGTCGAGTTCGGCGGCGGCTTTCTTGGAAACGGCTTCGATGTCGTCGCCGATCAGGCCGATTGGGCACTCGGACTGCACCGAGATGCCTTTGTGCAGCGGGAACAGGCCTTCGATCTCACCGATCAGCTTGGCCAGTTTCTTGTCGCCGCCGAACACGATGTCCTTCTCCTGGAAGTCGGAGGTGAAGTTCATCGTGCCGTAGGTGTTGACGCCGGTGATGCCGACGTAATAGTTGCGGCGTCCGGCGCGGGAATATTGGCCGCAGCCGACGGGGCCGTGAGAGATGTGGATCATGTCCTTGATCGGACCCCAAACCACACCTTTTGAACCGGCATAGGCGCAGCCGCGGATGGTCATCACGCCGGGCAGCGACTTGCGGTTGGAAGTGATGCACTTCTTGGATTGTTCGATGCTCTGGTCGTTTACAGCCAGATGCTTGGCCCGGTCTTTCTGGGCTTTTTCAGGATAAACCTCGAGCACCTCGGCAATGAGGGCTTCGGTTTCTTCGCGCGTCAGATTCGACATTTCATTTCTCCTTTCACACCGCCACCAATCTGTAGCAGGCATGTTCAGGTTTTTGTTCGCCATCCCAACGCGGGTCGGGCAGCGGACTCGTTTGCGCTTTGGCGCCTACGAATCCGGCATCCTTCTCGCGAGGGATGACGCGGGGGTATTACGCGGCTACAGCTACCGATTCTTCCGCGGCCGTCTTGCCGATGATGGATTCGTCTTCCTCTTCCATGATGCCGAAGCTCATCAGCAGCTCTTCCAACTCGTCCATCGTGATCGGGGTGGGGATCACGAAGTTCTTGTTGTTGATGATCTTGTTGGCCAGATCGCGATACTCCTGCGCCTGTTTGGCGGTCGGCTCGTACTCGATCACGGTCATGCGGCGGATCTCGGCGCGCTGCACCACGTTGTCGCGGGGGACGAAGTGGATCATCGTGGTACCGAGCTGGCGAGCCAGTTCCATGATCAGCTCGTCTTCACGCGCGGTGTTGCGGCTGTTGCAGATCAGGCCGGCCAGACGCACGCCGCCGGAGTTCGCATACTTCACGATGCCCTTGGCGATGTTGTTGGCGGCATACATGGCCATCATTTCGCCGGAACAGACGATGTAGATTTCCTGCGCCTTGTTCTCGCGGATGGGCATGGCGAAACCGCCACAGACCACGTCACCCAGAACGTCGTAGAACACGAAGTCGAGGTCTTCTTCGTACGCGCCTTCTTCTTCCAGGAAGTTGATGGCGGTGATAACGCCGCGGCCGGCGCAACCGACTCCCGGCTCAGGGCCACCGGACTCGACACACTTGATGTCGCGGTAACCGACTTTCATGACATCTTCCAGTTCCAGGTCTTCCACGGAACCGGCATTGGCGGCCATTTCCATGATGGAGTTCTGGGCCTTGGCGTGCAGGATCAGACGGGTTGAGTCCGCCTTGGGGTCGCAGCCGACAATCATTACTTTCTTACCAAGCTCGGCCAGACCAGCCACCAGATTTTGCGTGGTGGTGGACTTGCCGATACCGCCCTTACCGTAAATCGCGCATTGACGCAGAGCCATGATCTTTCTCCTCTCAGGTCTCGAAAACAAAGTGCGATTGAAAAAACTCGCTCGCACCTCTCTTATCGCAAGGCCTGTGCCAGACCTGGTAATGACATCTAAGTACTTGATATTTATGGATACATACGGGATAAGAAGACATCCATGTCGCGTGTCGTACAACACAAATCCCCGGGCTTTGTCGGGGTGGCGACAAGGTTTGCGCGAGCGTTGTGGCTCAATCCGGAATAGCTGGCCGGCTCGGCCTGGCTACAGCGTTGTCGGCCTTGGCAAGGTAGCGAGAAAGGCGTGTCGTTGTGTAAACAAGGCATGGCCTGACCGCGCGCTAGCTATAGACAACGGACCCGCACCGATACACCCACCGACAAGGAGAAACCCATGGACGAAACCCAGCGCAAGGAATTCATCCGCCAGACCTTCAACACCGTCGCGTCCGGCTACGACCGGCCGGCGCTGCGCTTCTTTCCCGAGAGCGCGGCGCATCTGGTGGACCAGCTCCAACTCGCCGGCCATGAACACGTGCTGGATGTGGCCACCGGCACCGGCGCGGTGGCCCTGACCCTGGCCCACTGCCTGCCCGAGGGCCAGGTCACCGGCATCGACATGTCGGACGGCATGCTGCGCCAGGCGGCGGGCAAGGCCACCGAGCGGGGCCTGGGCAATGTGGTGTTCCAGGCCATGGACATGACCGACCTGAGCTTCCCGCCGGACCGCTTCCACTGCGCCACGGCTGCGTTCGCCCTGTTCTTCGTCGCCGACATGGAGGCTTGCCTGCGCGGCATCGTCGATCGCCTCAAGCCGGGCGGGCAGGTGCTGGTGTGCGGTTTTTCCGAGGCCTCGTTCGCGCCCAACATTGACCTGTTCCTGGCCCGCATCGAACGCTACGGTGTGGAGGTTCCGCCCCTAAGCTGGAAGCGCCTGAGCGACGAGGGCCTGAACCATGCCTTGCTGTCCGCCGCCGGCCTGGAGCAGATCCGGGTGGCGCGGCGCGACCTGAGCTATCCCCTGCCCGACGCCGATGGCTGGTGGGACGTGCTCTGGTACGCCGGCTTCCGCGGCTTGCTCAGCCAGCTTTCGGAGCCGGACCTGGCGCGCTTCCGCGCCGAGCACCTGGCCGAGATCGCTGCGCTGGACCGGGGCCAGGGCATCCCCCTGCATGTGGAAGTGCTCTACGCCCAGGGGCGCAAACCGGGCTGAGCCTCGATGGATGAGCCTGGCTTTGCCCGGCGCTAAGCCGGATCGGCGGCCGGCAAGGCCGCTTCATCGGCCAAGGGGCGAGGCTTGTGCATGATGAGCGCCATGAATTCCTCCGGTGGCAGAGCCTGGCTCTTCAGGTAGCCCTGATAGAAGTCGCAGCCATGGGCCTTGAGGAAGTCGAGCTGGGCCTGGGTTTCCACGCCTTCGGCCATCACCTTGAGGCGCAGGGTATGGGCCATGGCGATGATGGTGGCGGTGATTTCCATGTCGTCCGAGAGGCGCGGGATGTCGTCGACGAAGGACTTGTCGACCTTCAGCACATCGATCGGGAAGCGCTTCAGATAGGCCAGCGAGGAGTAGCCGGTGCCGAAGTCGTCGATGGCGATGCGCACGCCCAGGGTACGCAGGCGGCCAAGCACGTCGAGGACGTGGTCCTGATCGTCCATCAGCGCGCTCTCGGTCATTTCCAGTTCCAGGCGCTGGGCCGGGAAACCGGTTTCCTTGAGGATGGCCGCCACCGTCTCAACCAGGTCGCCATGCATGATCTGGCGCGGCGACACGTTGACTGCCAGGGTCAGCGGCGGCAGCCCGGCGGCGTGCCAGCGTTGTCCCTGGCGGCAGGTTTCCAGCAGCACCCAGCGGCCGATGGCCTCGATCAGGCCGGTCTGTTCGGCGATGGGGATGAAGCGTCCGGGGGGAATCAGCCCCTCTTCCGGGCTTTGCCAGCGCACCAGGGCCTCGGCGCCGACGATCTCGTCGCTGGCGATATCGACCTGGGGCTGGAAATGCACGCGTAATTCGTTTTGCGCGACCGCCCGGCGCAGGCGCGTCTCCATGGCGATGCGCTCGCGCGCCGCCAGGGTCAGCACATCCGAGAAATAGCGGTAGTGCCCGCGCCCCTCGAGCTTGGCCTGGTACAAGGCCGCGTCGGCGCCTTGCAGCAAGGCCTCCTCCGAATCGCCGTGGGCCGGGTAGAGGGCGATGCCGACCGTGGCGCCGACCACGACCTCGCTACCGTTGGGCAGACAAAAGGGTTCGCTCAGCACCGAGATCAGGTCTTGCGCCACGTGGGCGGCCTCGTCCGGACTCTCGATGTGTTCCAGCAGCACGGTGAATTCATCGCCACCCAGGCGGCTCACGGTGTCGGCGTTGCGCACGCGCCGGGCCAGGCGTTCCGCCACTTCGCGCAGCAGGGCATCGCCCATGAGGTGGCCGAAGCTGTCGTTGACGTCCTTGAAGCGGTCCAGATCGATCATCAGCAGGGCGACGATCTTGTTTTCGCGGCGCGCATGATCGAGCGCGTGTTCGGTGCGCAGATGCAGCATCAGCCGGTTCGACAGCCCGGTCAGCGGGTCGTGCCGGGCCTGATGCTCCAGCCGGGCCTCGGACTGCTTGATCTGGGAGATATCGGTGTGCACGGCGACGTAATTCAGGATCTTGCCGATAGCGTCCTTGACCACGCTGATGGAGAGCAGGATGGGGATGATTTCGCCGTCGCGGCGCCGATCCAGCACCTCGCCCTGCCATTGGCCGTGCCTGGCGAGGCTGGTGCGCAGGCCGAGGTAGAAGTCGGGGGAGTGGTGTCCTGACTGCAAAATCTTCGGCGTCTTGCCGCGGATATCGGCCTCGTCGTAGCCGGTAAGCCGACAGAAGGCCGGGTTGGCGCGCAGGATATTCTGTTCCGGGTCGGTGATCAGGATGCCTTCGCGGCTGTTGTCGAATACCGAGGCGGCCAGCAGAAGCTGGGTCTGGGAGCGCATGCGCTCGGTGATGTCGCGCGACAGCACGATGAAGCGCATCGAGCCATCCTTCGCCGTCGATTTGCGCGCCACGGAAAGTTCGAACCAGAAATTCCCGCCGGGCAGAGCCAGCATGATCTGGCGCCCGTGCGACTCCCCGCCCTCCGCCGCCTCGCGCAGGGCCGCCATGACAGTTGCCGCCGCCGGGGCCGGCAGGGCCTCGGCCACGGTGCGGCCCAGGAGCTGCTCGCGTGATGCGGCGAGCATCTCCTTGTGATGGGCGAGCACCTGGAGATAGCGCCCGTCCTGATCGAGTTCGAACAGCAGGTCGGGCACGGCGTGCAGGGTGGCGGCCAGATCGCTGGCCAGTTGCCGCACCGGATGTCCGAAATGGGCGCTGAGGCGGCGGATGGCGAGGATGCCGACCGCGAGCAGCGCCAACACCAGCGCCGCGATGAATTGGAAACCGCCGATCAGCGCATGTTGCAGATCCTGCTCCGAAAGGCCGACCTGGATCACCCCCTGCACGGCATTGTCGTAGCCGCCCCGGTAGGACAGGCTGACCTCCCGGATGGGCTCGCCAGCCAGGATGAAATGCCGGACTCGATGCGCCTCCGCATCCTTCAGTACCTGATCGGCAATATGGCGCGAATCCGGATCGAGTTGCAGATCGTTCTGGGCGACATCGCTGTGCGCCAGCACCCTGCCGTGCGGGTCGACCAGGCGCAGATAGCGGATGCTGGGCTGCGCCGCCTTGATCTCCTCCAGCATCAGGCGGGCGTGATACTTGCCGGAAAAGCTGACCCGACTCACCGCATTGGACAGCACCTCGGCCAGCAGGGTCGAAAGCCGGTTTTCCTCGCGTTCCATGACACCGCGCAGATACCAGCCGCCGGCCAGCAGCGCGGCCACCAGCAGGGCGAGGATCAGGCCGCCGAAGGTGAAGGCGAGGCGGCGATCGACATCCGCGAACGCGCACGTTTCCTTCTCCAGGGTCGACACCACGGACCGGTCCGGCCTCATCGCCGGCCTTGCGCCTGATTCCGCCAGACCGGCGAGCGGGACGGCCAGGGTTTCCGGAACGAGGCCGGGATGGGGCCGAGCCAGCCCGGATAATTGGCCAGCGTCTCCGCGGTGATCGGGAACACCGGCACCAGCACCTGGCGCGGCACGCTTTGCTTGCGGGCCACGGCATAAGCCGCGCGCATCGCCTCGGCACCGAGCGGGCCGCAGAATTGCGCCGCGTCGATGCGAGTTAGCCGGCTGGCGCGGATGTTCGCGACGGAATCGGGATCGCCATCGATGCTGGCGACGGCGATCTCGTCGCGCCCGGCCTGGGCCAGGGCCTCGACGATGGCCAGGCCGCCGCCGTCATTGACCGTGAAGATGGCGTCGATGCTGCCGGCCTGAGGAAAATCCCTCAGGATCGCCGCGCCGGCCCGCCGGCCAGCCACCGGCTCCACCGCCTTGTAGGTCTTCAGCACGGTGTAGCGCGTACCCTGGTCGCGCAGGGCATCGAGGAAGCCGTTGAGGCGCTCGACGGTGGACGAGACCAGCGGGTATTCCACCAGGACGAGGCGCAGGGGGCGGTTTTTCGGGAACAGCGAGGCGATGTATTCGCCGTCCAGATAGCCGGCCTGGCGGTTATCCGAGGTGATGTAGGCGGCCAGGGCGCCGCCGCTGATGTACTGGTCGTAGGCCACCACGGGGATGCCGGCCCGGTTGGCCGCCTTGAGCGGCACGGCCAGGGCGGCGTTGTCGGTGGGCTGGACGATGATCACATCGGGCTTGCGCCGCACCATTTCGTGCATCTGGGCGATCTGGCGCTCGATACCGGCGGCACCGTCGCCCGCCACCTCGGGCAAGAGTTCCACGCCGCGCCCGCCTTGGCTCTTGGCATCGCGATTGATGCGCACCGCTTCCGCCTCCAGACCCTGGCGCATGACCACCTGGCCGGGAATGTTCATCGACCAGTACAGCACGCCGATGCGATAAGGGAGAACGACGGGGAGAGCAGCCGAGGCAGCGGGAGCGTCCGTCGCCCGTGCCTGGGCCGTAAACATGAGAGCGAGGCAAAGGAGCGTGAAAAAAAGAGATCGGCGCTTCATCTAGGACAAACAAACCCGCAATTGATCTATATCGTTCGTAGTATCTCCGGGGATAGTCGTCAGGAGCAATGCTCTTCTGCGCGAGAAATGCCAGGCGCGAAGCGGCGGCCGGGCATAAAACGCTCCCTCCCCGTCGCGGGAGAGGGAGACAAGTTCAGATGAACAGACAGACGTCGGCCTGCTTAGCCTCGCCCAGATAGCTGGTGGCGCCGATCCACTCGGCGATCTCCGGGATGAACTCGTCCTGGCGATAGTTGAACAGGTCCACGGTCATCTGGCAGGCCACCAGGCGCACCTCGGATTCGACGCAGATGTCGCGCAGTTCCTTGATGCTGGGCACGCCCTTGGCCTTCACGGTCTGCTCCATCATGCTGGTGGCGAAGCTCTCGAAACCGGGTAGGTTGCCGGCCACCAGATTGGGGACGGGCAGGTTGATGCGCTTCAGCCAGTCCGGACCGAACGGCATCTTCATCGGCATGGCCGGGTTGCCCAGGGGCGAGACCTTGAGGCCCAGGTCCTTCTTCAGCAATTCCAGCCCGTAGAAGGTGAAGAAGATGGAGGCGTTCCAGCCCAGGGCGGCGGCGGTGGAGGCCAGGATCAAGGGCGGATAGGCCATGTCCATGGTGCCCTTGGTGGCGATGATGGCCAGGGACGGGATCTTGTTGGCCGCCCGCTCCGCCAGTTTCTCGTCCAGGCGCTGGTCGAACCAGGCATCCAGACCGGCCAGGTCGCTGGGCATGGCGGCGGATTGCACGCTGGCTGGATGCAGTTTTGCGACGTTCATGGCGACCTCCTCAGACTTTGCGTATGACGAATTCGTAATCGCCGCCAGCTTGTCGCGACGACAGCAGGGTGTTGCCAGTCTGGTTGCAGAAGGACTCCATGTCCTTCAGCGAACCGGGGTCGCTGGCAACGACTTTGAGGGTTTCGCCCGGTTCCAACGTACTCAGGCTTTTCTTGGTGCGCAGAATCGGTAGCGGGCAGTTGAGGCCGCGTGCGTCCAGGGTCTGATTCGATTGCATGGTGTTGCTCCTTTGCAGTGGCTGCGGCATCGCCGCGTTAGATGACCGGTCGGTCAAGTCAGATGTTCAAAAAAATGCCCATTTGGGCGCGGGTCATTACCTTGGCGTAACGGCGCGAAGGCAATGGCACGCTCAGTGGCTCAGTTCGATTCGCAAGGTCTTGATCGCCGGCCCCAATACAAGAATCACCTCCGGATCATTGCGCGTCTTGGCGAGCAGGATGATGCCTTCCAGATAAGCCAGCATGGCCGTGGCGGTGGCCTCGGTATCCATCGCCGCCAGCGCGCCGATGTGTACCGCATCGTCCAGCGTGGCGCGGAAACGGTCGCGCGCCTTGTCGAACACCGCATTCAATTTGGCGCGCATCACGTCATCGCGCGTGCTCATCTCCAGCGCCAGGTTGCCGAACAGACAGCCGGGCATGCGGCCCTTGATGTCGCTGGCCGCTTTTTGCCAGTAGTAGGCGGCATCGATCATGTAATCCAGGCGTTCGACCGGCGGCAGGTTTTGATCGAACGCCTCGGCGACGAAACCATGCGCCCAGTCTTCCGCCATGTCGTCGATAACCGCCATGACCAGTTCCTGCTTGGACGGAAAGAAATGGTAGAAGCTGCCCTTCTGAACGCGCGCGCCGATGCAAATCTCCTGTATGCCTACATCGGCATAGCTGCGGCCGTGGAACATATCGCGCGCGGTGGCAATGATGCGGGAGCGGGTATCGGTGTCGAGTTTCATGGCGCGTATGATAGTAGACCGGTCGGTCTAGTCAAGCCCCAAATGCGCCCGGTCGGTATTTCGGCATTCACGCCGGGAAGCGCCTCGCACGGCAAACCTGAGCCGAACTAGACTAACGAGCCTTCAACCACCCGGCGAATCGGAACCCTCTTCATGCAAGCCGAAAATTTCCAGCTCTCCGCCTACTTTCAACGTATCGGTTATCTGGGCGAGGCGCGGCCCGATCTGGCCTGCGTGGCCGAAATCATGCGCTGCCAGCTCCACAACGTGCCGTTCGAGAACCTCGATGTGCAAGCCGGCAAGGGCATCTCGCTGGCGCCCGAGGCCATCGTCGACAAGATCGTCGGGCGGCGGCGCGGCGGTTATTGCTACGAGGTCAACGGCCTGCTCGCCATGGCGCTGGCGGCGCTGGGCGTGCCGTACCGCTTCGTCGGCTGCCGGCCGATGACCTACCCGGCGCGCCGGCCGCGCACCCATATGGCTTTGCTGGCGCGGCTGGATGGCGAGGAATGGCTGTGCGATGTCGGCTTCGGCAGCTACGGCATGCGCGCGCCGATGCGCTTGAACGAGACCGACGAAGTGCGCCAGGACTTCGATACCTTCCAACTGACGCGCCCGAACGAACGCGAATACCAGTTGCGGGCGAAAGTGGACGGCGACTGGGCCGATCAGTACTGCTTCGACCTCGCTTATCACGAGTGGATCGATTTCCTGCCCGCCAACTGGCTCAACTCGACCCACCCGGACACGATCTTCACGAAGCACCTGATCGTCATGCGGCAAACCCCGGACGGCCGCGTCATCCTGTTCGGTGGCAGGCTCAAGACCGTGGCGCGCGGCGAGGTCAAACTACGCCAGGTGCCGCCGGATGAAATCGACCGCGTGTTGCGCGAGACCTTCGGCCTGGATCTCGCCTCGGCCTAGCCTCACAGGGCTCACACCGACAATTTCGCGAGCTCCTGGTAGGTACGATTCAGCCAGATCCTGACCCGCTGGCGTTCGAGCAGGCCGAGGTTGGCGGGGCCTGCATCTTTGTTGTTCACGGCCGACCAGAAGCTGCTGCTGTGTCCGTCGATCTTTTGCATGGCGGCATCCTGCAAATGGCGCATCGACATTACCTGGGCGCCGAGGCCTTCCGCCCGGGCGCGCTGGCCCGAGGCTTCCAGCAGGCCGAAACGGTCGCCGCGCACCTCGTTGAGCACCAGGACCAGTTTGAGGCGTCCGCCGAAACGGTCCAGCAGTTGGCGCAGGAGATCGACCGCATCCTGGCCCGAATCCATGACATGCCAATAGGTGAGGTCGAGACCCAGTTCATCGACCATCTCGAGCAGTCCGGAATCTTCCATCCAGCGCATCAGGAAGGGATGGGTCTGCGCGGCGAGATCGACCAGCACGCGCCGCTCCGCCTCAGCGACGGCCGCCTCGACGATGCGATCCAGGCTTTCGTAGCGGTCGATGGCCACGGGCGCGGCGAAGTCGGCGTAAAAACGCAGCAGTGCACCATGCGACTGGTCGGTATCGAAACCGATGAAAGACAGTTCATGGTCGATCAGATACTGGGCCAGCACGCGGGCCACCAGGGATTTGCCGACGCCGCCTTTTTCGCCGCCGATCAAATGAAGTTTGCTCATTCCGGACATCCTTTAAAACGCATTGGCCCGCGCGCGGGCGGGAGATGAAAAAAGCTTCCCGGCCTGATACGCAAGAAAGATGCCGGCCAGCAAATTGGAACACAGGCTGAATCTCGGCCCGGCCCGACTGGCATCGGAGCGAAGAGAAGACTCGACGCTCTGAACGCACACGGGCCGCGCGTCCTCAATTGGGGCGAGGATGCACCCGGATGTGGCGAAACCTGGCGTCCGGTTCAGTTCCGCTCGAATTGCCCGTCGGTGGACAACGCATACGGTACATGCCAGGGCGCCAGCAACACACCCTGTGCATTTGGCATGGCCTCGATATTTATCACTGGCGCGGCCCCGCGCACGCCGCCGAACAGGGTGGCAAAAGCGGTGTCGGCCGCGTCGCGCCCGGTGCCGAAGCGGACAAAACCCATCGGAATGGCAATGCCGGTGGGATCGAAAATGTACCAGCGGTCGCCCAGATAGACTTCGACGTAAGCATGGAAGTCGGTTGGCCTCAACGAGACGTCGGCGCCATAGTCGATGCCGGAGGCAAAACGGGCCGGAATATTGACCGCCCGGCACAAGGCGATCATCAGGTGGGCAAAGTCGCGGCAGACGCCGACCTCCTCGACCAGGGTGTCGACCGCGCTGGTGTCACCGGTGGAGGAATTCGCCAGGTAGGTGACACGATTCCTGACCCAGTCGCAGATCGCCTGCACACGGCTGTAGCCCTGCCACAAGTGGCCAAACTCCTTGACCGCGAGCCGGTGCAGCCGATCCGACTGGCAATATCGGCTGGGGTAGAGATAGGGCAACACCTGCCCCGGCAGTTTGGCCACAGCCACCTCGCCAAGTTGCGCCGGTTGCTCGGTGTAGTGATCCAGATCCACCGTGGCGGCGTAGCGCACCGTCAGCGGTCCGGCCAAGGCCTTGAGGCGCAGAAAACGCGTCTGCGTGACCGGGTCTGTGTACAGGTTGGGCGGCAGGTTCTGGCTGAGGTCGAGCGACTCGCTCACCACGGTCTGGTGCGCGGTTTGCGCGGCATGAATGCTGAAAATGAAATCGCAGCCGGGTTCGTCGATTTCGTAATTCAGTTCAATCGAGAATCTGAGTCTGACCATGGGGCGCTTTCGGTGGGGGGCCGTCGCCAGCGGGGACGCGCAGCGCTGTGGCCGGCAGTGGCGTTTTCCTGCCGGCGATTATGCGCCGTAGCCGCATGGATCGCCGCTTGGCGCTTGGGATAACGGATAACGCCCGCATCGGCGGCAACGTCGAAAACTCGGCAGCCGATGCGAACGCAGCACCATTCCAGTGCAGCAGCGCTCAGCGTGAACCGGCATCGTTCATGATGTGCCGCTACACGGCACCAATCGAGCTCATTTCAGTCCAACTACGGGCATCCCGTCTGTGGCATGCGTATTGCTACAGGTCTGACAGAAGCCCTTCGATCCGCAACCGGGAGACCGCCATGAGCTTGTTCAACCAGTACATCGAACGTTACCGCCGGGTGGAAGAGGAATATTCCCTGGAGGAATTCCTCGACATCTGCAAACAGGATCGCTTCGCCTACGCCAGCTCCGCCGAGCGCATGCTGGCCGCCATCGGCGAGCCGGAGTTGGTCGATACCCGCCAGGATGCGCGTTTGTCGCGGCTGTTTTCCAACAAGACGATCAAGATCTATCCCGCCTTCAAGGATTTCTATGGCATGGAGGAAACCATCGAACAGATCGTTTCCTATTTCCGCCACGCCGCGCAGGGCCTGGAGGAGAAGAAGCAGATTCTTTACCTGCTCGGCCCGGTCGGCGGTGGCAAATCGTCGCTGGCGGAAAAGCTCAAGCACCTGATGGAGAAAGCGCCGTTCTATGCCATCCAGGGTTCGCCGGTGAACGATTCGCCGCTGGCGCTGTTCTCCGCCGACGAGGACGGCGAAATTCTGGAACAGGATTACGGCATTCCGCGCCGCTATCTGGGCCGGGTGTTGTCGCCCTGGGCGGTAAAACGCCTGCACGAGTTCAATGGCGACATCACCAAGTTCCGCGTGGTCAAGCGCTGGCCCTCGGTGCTGGGCCAGATGGGCATTTCCAAGACGGAACCGGGCGACGAGAACAATCAGGACATCTCCTCGCTGGTCGGCAAGGTGGATATCCGCAAGCTGGAAAAATTCTCCCAGGACGACCCGGACGCCTACAGCTACTCGGGCGGACTGTGCCTGTCCAACCAGGGTCTGCTCGAATTCGTCGAGATGTTCAAGGCGCCGATCAAGGTGCTGCACCCGCTGCTGACCGCCACCCAGGAGGGCAACTACAAAGGCACCGAAGGCTTCGGCGCGATTCCGTTCGATGGCGTGGTGCTGGCGCACAGCAACGAATCGGAATGGACCGCCTTCCGCAACAACAAGAACAACGAGGCCTTCCTGGACCGCATCTACATCGTCAAGGTGCCCTACTGCTTGCGCGTGTCCGACGAGGTGAAGATCTATCAGAAACTGATGCAGCACAGTTCGCTGTCGGAAGCGCCCTGCGCGCCCGGCACGCTGGAAATGCTGGCCCAGTTCTCGGTGCTGACGCGCCTGAAGGAACCGGAAAACTCCAGCATCTATTCCAAGATGCGCGTCTACGACGGCGACAACCTGAAGGACACCGATCCCAAGGCCAAGAGCTATCAGGAATACCGAGATTTCGCCGGCGTCGACGAGGGCATGACCGGCATCTCGACCCGCTTCGCGTTCAAGATCCTGTCGCGCGTGTTCAACTTCGACCACAGCGAGATCGCCGCCAACTCGGTGCACCTGCTCTACATCCTGGAACAGCAGATCGAACAGGAACAGCTACCGCCCGAGCTGGAGCAGCGCTACGTCGCCTATCTGAAGGAATATCTGGCGCCGCACTATGCGTCGTTCATCGAAAAGGAATTGCAGACCGCCTATCTGGAGTCCTACTCGGAATACGGCCAGAACATCTTCGACCGCTACGTCAGCTTCGCCGACATGTGGATACAGGATCAGGAATACCGCGACTCGGACACCGGCGAGATCCTCGACCGCGGCCAGCTCAACACCGAGCTGGAAAAGATCGAAAAGCCGGCCGGCATCGCCAACCCGAAGGACTTCCGCCACGAAGTGGTCAACTTCGTATTGCGCGCCCGCGCCCAGAATCAGGGCAAGAACCCGGCCTGGACCAGTTACGAAAAGCTGCGCGCGGTGATCGAAAAACGCATGTTCTCCAGCACGGAAGACCTGCTGCCGGTGATCTCGTTCAACGCCAAGGCGTCCAGCGACGAACAGAAGAAGCACCACGACTTCGTCCAGCGCATGGTCGCCAAGGGCTACACGGAGAAGCAGGTGCGTCTGCTGGCCGAGTGGTATCTGCGCGCGAGGAAGGCGTCCTGAACGGGATGCGGCCATGAGCCAACTCGTCGACCGCCGCCTGTCCGGCAAGAACCGCAGCGCCGTCAACCGGCAGCGTTTCCTGCGCCGCTTCAAGGGCCAGATCCGCAAGGCCGTGACCGAGGCCGTCTCCGGCCGCAAGGTGGCGGATCTGGAGCGCGGCGAAAAAATTTCGATTCCGTCGAAAGACCTGTCCGAGCCGATCTTCCACCATGGCCCCGGCGGGCGGCGCAACATCGTCCATCCCGGCAACCAGGAGTTCGTCGGCGGCGACCGGGTCGACCGGCCCGAGGCTGGTGCCGGCAGCGGTGGCGGCAAGGGCTCGCCGGACGGCGAAGGCATGGACGAGTTCGTGTTCGAACTGAGCAAGGAAGAGTTCATGGAATTCTTCTTCCAGGATCTGGCGCTGCCCGATCTGGTCAAGAAACAACTCGCCGCCGTGCCGGAGGTGAAACGCGCCCGCGCCGGCTTCGTCAGCCAGGGCAATCCGTCCAACCTGCACGTCGTGCGCTCGATGAAACAGGCCATCGGCCGCCGTCTGACCATGGCCTCCGGCCCGCGTGAAGCGCTGCGCGAGGCTGAGGAAGCACTGGAGGGTCTGATCGCCCAGGGCCTCGGCGCCAGTCCCGAGGCCGATGAATTGCGCGAGGCAATCGCCACGTTGAAGGCGCGCATCGCCGCCGTGCCATTCATCGACACCTGGGATCTGCGCTACGCCAATCGGGTCGACCAGCCGACGCCCTCCAGCCAGGCGGTGATGTTCTGTCTGCTCGACGTATCCGGCTCGATGGACGAGAACCGCAAGAACATCGCCAAGCGTTTCTTCATGCTGCTCTATCTGTTCCTGACCAAGAGTTATGAACGCATCGAGCTGGTCTTCATCCGCCACCACACCGTGGCCAGTGAAGTGGACGAGGAAAACTTCTTTTCGGCGCGCGAAAGTGGCGGCACCGTGGTGTCCAGCGCGCTGGAGCTGATGCGCGAAATCATCCTGGATCGCTACCCCAGCGCGGCCTGGAACATCTACGCCGCGCAGGCCTCGGACGGCGACAACTGGGAACAGGATTCGCTGCGCTGCCGCGAGCTGCTGACCCATAGCATCCTGCCGCTGGTGCAGTATTTCGCCTATGTCGAGATCGAAGCCAGGGAACCGCAGAGCCTCTGGCGCGAGTATGAGCTGGTGCGGGCGAGCAGCCCGCGCTTCGCCATGCAGCGCATCCTCGGGCTGGAGGACATCTATCCGGTATTCCGGGAACTGTTCAGCAAGAAGGTGACTTGAGATGGAACAACTTGCCCCCTCCCCCTCGCCCGATCCTGCCGTCCAGCGCGCTCCCCTCTCGGAGGGCTCGGAATGGACCTTCGAGCTGCTCGACACCTACGACCGGGAAATCGGCCGGGTCGCCGCCCATTTCGGCCTCGACACCTATCCCAACCAGATCGAGGTGATCACCTCCGAGCAGATGATCGACGCCTATTCCTCGGTTGGCATGCCGGTGGGCTACCACCACTGGTCCTACGGCAAACAGTTCCTGTCCACCCAGAAAAGCTACAAGCGCGGCCAGATGGGCCTGGCCTACGAAATCGTGATCAATTCCAGCCCCTGCATCGCCTACCTCATGGAAGAAAACACCATGACCATGCAGGCGCTGGTGATCGCCCACGCCGCCTATGGCCACAACTCTTTCTTCAAGGGCAACTACCTGTTCCGCACCTGGACCGATGCCGAGGGCATCCTCGATTACCTGGTGTTCGCGCGCAATTTCATCGCCGAATGCGAACAGCGCCACGGCGAGGAAGCGGTGGAAAACCTGCTCGACTCCTGCCATGCGCTGATGAATTACGGCGTCGACCGCTACAAGCGCCCGGCCAAGCTGTCGATGGCCAAGGAACAGGCGCGCCAGACCGAGCGCGAGGATTACCTGCAGTCCCAGGTCAACGACCTGTGGCGCACGCTGCCGCCCAAGGAGGCGTCGGAGGCAGAGAAAAAGGAGCGCCGCTTCCCCGCCGAGCCGCAGGAAAACCTGCTCTATTTCATCGAGAAGAACGCCCCGCGCCTGGAGCCCTGGCAACGCGAGATCGTGCGCATCGTGCGCAAGATCGCCCAGTACTTCTATCCGCAGCGGCAGACCCAGGTCATGAACGAGGGTTGGGCCACGTTCTGGCACTACACCCTGCTCAACCACCTGTACGAGGAAGGCAAACTGACCGACGGCTTCATGCTGGAATTCCTGCAAAGCCACACCAACGTGGTCTACCAGCCGCCCTACTACAGCCGCATGTACAGCGGCATCAACCCCTATGCGCTCGGCTTCGCCATGTTCACCGACCTGCGCCGCATCTGCGAACAGCCGAGCGAGGAAGACCGCCGCTGGTTTCCGGAGTTGGCCGGTAGCGATTGGGTGAAGTCCCTGGACTTCGCCATGCGCAACTTCAAGGATGAAAGCTTCATCGCCCAGTACCTGTCACCCAGGCTGATCCGCGAACTGAAGCTGTTCGCGGTGGTCGACGACGATCAGGAAGAGAAACTGGAAATCGCCGCCATCCACGACGACGCCGGCTACCGCGCGGTGCGCCAACTGCTCGCGGAGCAATACAACCTGGGCAACCGGGAGCCCAACATCCAGGTCTACGATGTGAATGTCTATGGCGACCGCTCCCTGACCCTACGCCATTACATGCACAACCGCCGACCGCTGGGCGAAAGCACGCCGGAGATGCTGCGCCACATCGCCCGGTTGTGGGGCTATACGGTCAGGATCGAAAGCGTGGATCAGGACGGCATAGTCGGGATGGCGGGGGTGTGCGAGGTATAGGGTTTCCGGGTTCCGCGCAGGCGGCGCCTTGTTGAACTACCGCATGCGCGGCTTGCCGTCGAACATGGGCTATTCGTTGGTGAGCATCGCCCAACCGGTACTCCAGTCGTCGGAGGAGACGCTCAGACTCATGGCGGCGGCATTCTGTCGCACGCATGGGCCGACCAGCCAAGTCCCCGCGCCGGGTTTGAAGCTGTTCGCGACGTTGACCGGCAGGCGTACATTGACGACCGAAGGGATCACCTTGTAGCCCACGCCCGGAGTTTGGAGTGTCGTGCCGGTGCTCGAGCGGTAGCAGATGTCCACACGCAGCGACGTGGTCGCGGAAGGCACAAACGTCAGCGAACCCGCCGTGGTGATGCGCTGAGCGGATGAGGTGGCGGTCAGTGTGGCGGTAGGCCCGACAAACGTATAACTCGTGTTGCTTAGGGTGACAGCCGTGGCTTGACCGTTCCAGGCGGCGATGGCAACCACGCCGCTGGGGCCTTGGGCACCGGTGGCGCCCTGGGGCCCGGTGGCGCCCTCGGGTCCAATCGCGCCCTGAAGCCCGGTAGCGCCCGTGGCCCCGGGGGCGCCATTCGCTCCCTGCGGCCCCATATCTCCTTTCGGCCCCTGCAAGCCCATGGGGCCGATCTCGCCGCGCGGCCCGGCCAGCACGATCTCCAATCGCGCCGGATGGCTGGTCGCCGTGTTCTCCTTGCTGTCCAGAAAAACCGTCGTGGCCGGACTGCTCAGCGCCGGAGCGAGGGCCAGGCCGAAATTGCTGGCCGGGTATTCCACCCATTGCTTCACCGTCCCGGTCAGATCCATGCTCGCCCACTGGCCGGCCTGGGCCACGAGCACACTGGCAGCGGGGATATGGATACCAGGCGCGCTGTTCTGGGTCACCGTCTTTTCACCCCAGTCCGATGTGATCTGGGCCACTTCAATTTCCCCGGCCGCACCCACCTTGTTCACCCAGACATGCAGGGTGGCCTTGGCGATCTGCTCGGGCAGGGTACCGGCCGGCAGGGCGCCCAGGTCGAATTGCAGCAGCGCCTGTGCGCTCGGGCTTACATTCAGCGTCGGCAAGGCGCCGTAGTTGCTGGCCGGGCTGGCGCTGGACAGATGGACATCATCGGTGAGAACGGCTTCCAGAGCGGCGGCGCTGAGCGGGGCCAGAGCGCAAAGGCCAAGCAGCGCGGCAAGCAAGGGACGGGGTTGGCGGTGTGTCATGGTATTTCTCCTCCGGGACGATGGGTCGTTTCGATTTTCGTTATATGGCGGCCAGAAACCTGGTTGCGCCTTGTTGTGGGCTTGGATGCGTGCGGGCGAACTCGGTGAACCTGATGGCCACCGTCAAGCGTAGTGTTTTTTTGGTGACGATTCAGTCAATCCGTCAGTCGCGCGCGGTTGGATCCGGGCAAGGTGCGCAGGCCGATCAGGCCCAGACCAGCCAGCAGCACGGCCCAGGGTTCGGGCTCGGGTATCGGGGTGGTCACGTCCAGAGCCCAATGGCCATCGCGCTGGGCGCCATCCACCAGGATGAAGCTGCCAGCCACGCCCAGGAAATTCGGGCCGGTGAAGTTGCCTTGTCCATCGCGCAGGAAGCCATCGCTCAAGAAGGGGCCCGTGGGCGAGTTGTCGTCCTGGGTCAGGACAGCGAGATAGGAACCCGCGCCGAGAACCCCGGACCAGGACACATCCCAGCAGTAACCGCTGCTTGAATCCACGTTGCCGTCGCCGCATCCGGCCACGCCCGCCTGGGCGACACCGATCAATGCGTCGGTCGCATCGAACAGGGAAAGCACGGGGGCGAAGCCGCCCGCCGCGACGGCGTTGCCAGCGCCGTCGATGCCACCGCCGAAGGACCAGGTCTGCATGGTGACGGCGCCCGGGGTGGCGACGGTGAAAGACATGAGCGCCCGCTCATCGTCCAGCGAAAACAAGCCGCTGTAGGACTGCGTGGCGGCATGGGCGGAACCCGCGCCCAAGACCAGGCCACACATCAGCAAGAATCCGGAAAACAAAGCGTCCGCGAAAAACCGAGAGTACGGCGGGGAGTCGGACTGGGTCTTCAATTTTCTCTCCAAGCGGGCGGATGGTCAGTTTTCGACTGTAAGCAACTTCTATTCCAGCGTCGCGCGGCCAATTGGAATCAATAGGTTATGAGCCTAAAAAATCAAATACAGGCAAGACTGTAAAAATATCCGACACTCACAGTCGGATATTTCATCATGCAGATACCGGTCTGTTTGGACTTTCCCCCGGCGCGTTGTCATTCTTTCGCTACGCCCCCAATATGTGTCGACCTGGCCCAGCACAGAGCCCCCGAATGACCGAGACTCCGGCTGTCGCCCGGATACAACAGCACCTCATCCGTCCAACGAACATGTCCACCAGCCTTCCGCGCGCCGTCCGTCTGCCCATCAACCGCTGCAACCTGCCGGCGGCGATTCTTGGCAGCCTGACTTACCAGCGGCATCCGGTGCCGCTGAAACTGGATGGCGTCGAAGAGTTGCACCGACCGTTGTTCGAGCATCTGGCAAGGCTGGACGATCCGGCCGAGCGCGCCGGCATGTTCATGGCCCACATGGGTGCCGCCTTCAGCCTCGAGGATCCGGAGGCAGCCGGCTATACGCCGCAACACGGCCGCGCCAAGGCCAGCTATCTGCGCATCTTGCGCGGCTGGGCCTTCGACGCCGACGGGCGGGAAGGCGCGGTGCTGAAAGGCTGGGTGGAGTCGCGCTTCGGTCTGCTGCCGCGCCATCACGGCGGGCCGATCCGCGATTTCTCCGGCCCTGCCTACCGGCATTACCTGGAACAGCGCAGCGGCGGCCTGTACAACACCAACAGCCTGGAAGCGCAGTTCGATCTGCTCTACAGCTATTGCCAATACGAGCTGGCGCGGCAGTGGCCGGCATCAACCCACCTGACCCTGTACCGGGGCGTGAACCGGATGGGCGGTTACGAGGAATTGGGCGAGGCCACGGCAAATCGGCATCGGCGTACCGTCCTGCTCAACAGCCTCAACTCCTTCACCCGCGAGCGGGAACGCGCCTGCGAATTCGGCGACAGCATTCTGGAAGTGCAAGTGCCGCTGCCCAAGGTGTTCTTCTTTCACGGCCTGTTGCCGGGCAAATTGCGCGGCGAAAAGGAGTTCGGCGTGATTGGCGGGGTGTACGAGGTACGGGTTTTCCTGGAGTGAATTGGATGCGACCAGGCCGACGAGGCGCGAGCTTGCGATAAGCAGGTCATCCGCCGAACGGATAGTCGTCGCGCTGGCGCAGCAACATCGCCTCGAATTCCGTCGCCAGCACGGGCCGGCTGAAGAAATAGCCTTGAATCTCGTCGCAGCCGTGCGCGCGCATGAACTCGAGCTGGGCTTCGGTTTCGACGCCTTCGGCCACCACGCGCAGATTCAAGCTGTGGCCCAGGCTGATGATGGCGCGGGCGATGGCGGCATCGTCGGGATCGTGGTTCACGTCCTGCACGAAACTCTTGTCGATCTTGAGACGGTCCACCGGAAAACGTTTCAGGTAACTCAGGCTGGAATAGCCGGTGCCGAAATCGTCGACGGCGATTTCCACGCCCAGCGCCTTGAGCCCGGCCATCGCCTGGTTGATGCGCTCGGCATCCTGCATGATGAACGATTCGGTCAGCTCTAATTCCAGCCAGCGCGCCTCCAGACCGGTTTCTCGCAGCGTATTGGCGACTTCGGCGACCAGGCCTGCGCGACGGAACTGGATCGGCGAGAGATTCACCGAAACCACGATCGGCGGCAGCCCCATCGCCTGCCAGGCGATGTTCTGGGCGCACGCCTCGCGCAGCGCCCAGGCGCCGATAGGCACGATGAGCCCGGTTTCCTCCGCCACCGGGATGAATTGTCCAGGCGGTGTCAGCGCCTGGTCCGGACGTTGCCAGCGGATCAACGCCTCGGCGCCGACGATGCGGCCGCTGGCGAGATCGACCCGGGGTTGGTAATGCAGCAGGAATTCGTTGCGCTCCAGGCCGCGACGCAGGCCGTTGGCCACTTCCAGGCGGTCGATCATGGCGCCGTTCAGTTCCGGCGTGAAGAACTGGAAGGTATTGCGGCCGATGTCCTTGGCTTTGAACATGGCCAGATCGGCGCATTTCAGCAGGGCTTCCGCCCCCTTGCCGTCGCGCGGAAACAAGCTGACGCCGATGCTGCAACTGATGCTGTATTCGCCATGTTCGGCCGCCCAGGGCTGCGCGACCGCCTCCAGCACACGGCGGATGAGCATGGTCACGCCGGCCTCGTCGGGCTGGTCGGCCAGAATCAGCACGAATTCGTCGCCGCCTTGTCGCGCCACGGTGTCCTGGCTACGCACGCAGGCGCGCAGGCGTTCCGCCATGTCCAGCAGCAAGCGGTCGCCGACATGGTGGCCAAGGCTGTCGTTGATCAGCTTGAAATGATCGAGATCGACGAATGCCACCGCCACCACCCGGCCATCGCGCCGCGCGGCGTGGATAGTCTGCTTCAGGCGGTCGACCAGGAGTGCGCGGTTCGGCAGCCCGGTCAGGCTATCGTGGCTGGCTTGGTATTCCAGCTCCTCTTGATAGCGTTTGCGCTCGGTGATCTCGACGACGGTGCCTTCGTAAAATTGCACCTCGCCGTTCTCGTCGCGCACCGCGCGCGCGTTCTCGGAAATCCAGAAGATGCTGCCGTCGCGCCGGAACACGTGCGATTCGAAATTGCGCGCGTAGCCATATTGGCGCATCAAGCGGACAAATTCGCGGCGCCGTTCCGGATCGACATAAAGCTGGTGCTGGATGTCGGACAGGTCGGCGATCAGTTCGGCCGGCGTGGCGTAGCCGTAGATGCTGGCCAGCGCCGGGTTGGCGTTGATGTAGCGGCCGTCCGGCGTGGTCTGGAAGATGCCCTCGGTGGCATGTTCGAAGATGCTGCGATAGCGGCGCTCGGTTTCACGCAACGCATCGTCGGCGGCATGCCGTTGGGTGATGTCCTGAATGAAGCCTTCGATCGCCTCCGGCTCGCCGGCGCGGTTCATCACCCCGACACCGCGCTCCCAGACCCAACGCAGACAACCATCGCAGTGCAACAGGCGGTATTCCACGTCGTATTGGCTGTTGCGCGCCAGGGCGTCGAGGATCGCGCGTCTAACCCGCGCCCGGTCGTCCGGATGGGTGATCTGTTCGTAGTTGCCGCGAGCGTTCAGCAGCAGTTCCTCCGGCGCATAGCCGGTGAGTTCGAAACAGCCATCGCTGACGAACTCCATGGTCCAGTTTTCATCGAGCCGACAGCGATAAATCATGCCGACCAGATTGCTGATCAGCGTGGTAAGCAAGCGGTTCCGATCCAGCAAACCGGCTTCCCTGGGCGCGCCGGGGATCTGCTCCGAAAGAATGCCCGCCAGCGGTCGTATCCCGGTGGCTGCCTGACTGTTCATCGCCGCGCGCCCTACGAAGCCACTTCCGCCGCCCGCGCCGCCGCATCCATTTCGCGCAGGCCCTCCTCCACCCCGGCCGCATGGGTCAGCCGCGCGACGTTGTCCTTGGTGAAGAAGCCCTGAAAGTCGCCGAAGCGCTGCACGTACTCGATGATCAGGCTGGAATATTCCGAGGCGCTGGAGAATATTTGCTTGAGCCCTTCTTCCTCGCTGCCGATCACGTCGAGCAGGAAATCCTGGCCGCAATCGCGTAGCGCCGCCACCACGTAGTCGATGTTGGCCTTGCTGATGCCACCCACGTCGGTGTGGCCGTCGTTCACGGCCACCGCGATGTGGTGCAGGCGCGGGCCGTAGTTGCGCACGAAGGCTTCGGTCGGCGATGGCAGATGCAGCAGGTGGTTGACGAAATACGGGTGATTGGCGGCGGTGAACACCTTGGCCGGGCTTTCCAGCTCATTGCCGTGATGCACGCTCTTGGTGACGTTGGTCGACGAGTTCTGGTCGGCGATGTCGTACGAGCCCCAGTAGTAATAGCTGGTCAGGGTCAGGTATTCGAGGATCGCGGCTTCCCGGTTCTGGCTGTAGACGCGTGTCGCGAGATGGTCGATCGGCAGCAGCATCTTGTCGATGCCGAGCTTGGCCTGGGATTCCTTGGCGGCCTCGTAGGCGGCTTGCACATCCGGACGAATGCTCGACAAACCGAGCGGATAGACGCGGATGTGCTCTTCCGGCCGTTCCCAGTAGCCGACGATGTTGTGGGTATACGGGCTGGGCTTCACCACGGCCATGTTGCCGGGCAGTTCCAGTTTGCGAATCTGATCCTGGTTGAAGAAACGGATGTCGCGCGATTTCTGCAGTTCGACCACGTCGTGCAGGCTGGTGACGCGGAAGATTTCGCCCATGTAACGCGAGTTCGGCTTCTGCGCGCCGATCGGGTAGACCTCGTTCAGGCTGCGGAAGATGCCGCGCGTGTTGGGGTCTTTCACCTCGCGCACCAGCACGTCGGGCGCGCTCATGTCGATGCGCAGGATGTGGGTGTAGTGGGTTTCCGATTCCAGCGTGACCAGGTAGTGATACGGCGTCATCAGGCACAGCTCGCCGACATAGGCAATGGAGTGGCCGGGTTCGACCGTGATCATCAGCGCGTCGATCTGCCGAATCTCGCGGGTGAGGCCGCTGCGATCGCGCTCCTCAAGCAACTGAACGAGGAATTCCTCGAAAAAATCGGAGTTGAGTTTGTCGCCGTAGCGGGGGAAATCGAGGGAGGCTGGGATCATTTTCGAGGCTCTCGGATGAGGAATGCTCACTGGCTCTGGCTTTGTTCCTGCATCGCGGCGTTCTGATGCAGGGAGAAATATTTGCGCGAGATGGCATCGTGCAGATTGCCCAGGTCGGCCTGGATCTGGTCGAGATGCTCGTGCAGCACGGCGGGCGAAACATCGTCGAAATTCATGCCCTCCAGCCGACGCCAGGCGGTGCGGGCGGCCTGGAGCGGAATCTGGTAATCGACCAACACGGATAAGGTGTTTTCGATTTCACCCAGGCAATGCGTCACCGTGCGCGGGAAATGCGGATCGGTGAGCAGGTATTTCGCGACCAGCGGACCTTCGACGTGGACGCCGACATGCTGGCGATACATCTGGTAAGCCGACAAGGCGTTGAGCGTGCTCATCCAGAGCCGTTCGCGCGCCATGTCGGAGGTGGCATCCTCGGGCAGGTTGACCGCCGAATTGACGTCGATGATGCGCGTGGTCATGTCGGCGCGCTCCAGATTGCGTCCGAGCTGGAGGAATTGATAGGCCAGGTCGTGGCTCATCGAGCCGACCAGCAGGCCGATCACCGATTGACGGCGTTCGATGATGCCGTTCAGCACCTCGTAGCTCTGGCTGCGGCCATGCGTGGCGCGCGCGGCGTTGTCGCGGGTGTAGAGGTAGAGGTCGTTGATGCGCTCCCAGATTTCCATCGGCAGCACTTCGCGGAAGGTGCGCGTGTTTTCACGCGCGCTGTGGATGCTGGCCAGGATCGAACCCGGGTTGCGTTCGTCCATGATCATGAAGCGCATGATGTCGGCTTCGTTGGCGGTGACGTAATGCTTGTGGTACAGCGCGTCCAGGCCGGCCACCTTGAGCAGCGTATCCCAGCCAAAGGATGCGCCGCGCGGCAGGTCGAGCAGCACCTGGGTCGTGCTGTTGATGAAACGCGCGGTGTTCTCGGCGCGTTCCATATAGCGCGCCATCCAGTAAAGACTTTCAGCAACTCGGGAAAGCATGATGGTCTCCAGCAGTCTTATTCTTCGACATCGACGATCCAGGTGTCCTTGGCGCCACCGCCCTGGGATGAATTGACGATCAGCGAACCGGCCTTCATCGCCACCCGGGTCAGGCCGCCGGTGGTGCAATAGAGCTGGTCGGATTGCAGGATGAACGGACGTAAATCGAGGTGGCGCGGTTCCAGATGGTCGTCGATCAGGGTCGGCGCGGTGGACAAGGCCAGCGTCGGCTGCGCCATGTAGTTGCGCGGGTTGGCCTGGATCAACTCGGCGAACTGGGCGCGTTCCTCCGGCGTCGCGCGCGGGCCGATCAGCATGCCGTAGCCGCCGGATTCGTTGGCCGGCTTCACCACCAGTTTGTCCAGGTTGGCCAGCACGTAGTCCTTTTCGTCCTCGTACATGCACAGGTAGCTGGGCACGTTGGGAATGATCGGATCCTGATCGAGGTAGTACTTGATCACCTTCGGAATGAAGGCATAGACCACCTTGTCGTCCGCCACGCCGGCGCCGGGCGCATTGGCGATGCCGACATTGCCGGCGCGCCAGGCCCGCATCAGGCCTTTGACGCCGAGCGCGGAATCGGGCCGGAAGGCTTCCGGGTCGAGGAAATCGTCGTCGATGCGGCGGTAGATCACATCGACCCGGCGCAGGCCGGAGATGGTCTTCATGTAGACGCAGTCGTCCTTCCGCACCACCAGGTCGCTGCCCTCGACCAGAACCGCGCCCATTTTTTGCGCCAGATAGCTGTGCTCGAAATAGGCTGAGTTGAAAATGCCCGGCGTCAGCACCACGACCACCGGGCGAGTTCCCTTGCGCGGCGACAACGCGGCCAGCGTGTCGTAGAGGCGGGCCGGATAGTCATCCACCGGCAGGATGCTGGAAGAATGGAACAGCTCGGGGAACAGACGTTTCATCAACTCCCGGTTTTCTAGCATGTAGGAAACACCGGACGGCACACGCAGATTGTCTTCCAGCACATAGACCGTGCCGTCGCCGTCGCGCACCAAGTCGGTGCCGCAGACGTGCGCCCAGACGCCAAAACGGGGCGTCATGCCCTGGCATTGCGCCCGAAAATTCTTCGAGCCAGCCAGCACTTCAATCGGAAAAACACCATCCTTGACGACGCGTTGTTCGTTGTAGAGATCGTTGATGAACAGGTTCAGCGCGGTCAGGCGTTGCTTCAGGCCCGCCTCGATGCGCATCCATTCCTTTTTGGACATCACGCGCGGGATGATGTCGAACGGCCAGGCGCGGTCTATGTTGCCGGCCTCGCTGTAGACGGTGAAAGTGATGCCCATGGTCATGATGGCGGCATTCACCGCCTGGCGGCGTTCTTCCAGATCGGCCGCGTCGAGCGCGTCCAGGTGCTCGAACAAGGCGCGCGCGGCGACCCGCGGTTGGCCGCCGGTGGCGATCAGTTCATCGAAGAATTCGCCCGATGTGTAATCCTGGGTCAGGGTGTTCATGGCATACGCTCCTGTTTCTGGCTTGATCACTGCAAGGAGCGTGCCAGTCGCCGGCGACGCCCACCATTCCGGGCTCGCCTGCTATGCTCGACCCGTTTTCTATTGAGGAATCGATCGTGACTTACTGCGTAGGCATGCTGATGGACGCCGGCCTGGCGTTTCTTTCCGATACCCGCACCAATGCCGGCGTCGACCAGATCAACTCATTCCGCAAGATGAGCGTGTTCGAGAATCCGGGCGAACGCGTGCTGACGCTGCTCTCGGCCGGCAATCTGGCGATCACCCAGGCCGTGGTCAGCCTGATCAAGGACAGCCAGCTCAAGGAAGGCGCCAGCCTGTTGAATGTGTCCGACATGTTCGCGGCCGCCCGCCATGTCGGCGACTGTATCCGCGATGTGCACCGTCGCGACGCGGTATCGCTCAAGGCCTTCGGCATCGATTTCAACGCCAGTTTTCTGCTCGGCGGCCAGATCAAGGGCGAAGCACCGCGTCTGTTCAGCATCTACGCCGCCGGCAACTTTGTCGAAGCGACCGTCGATACGCCCTATTTCCAGATCGGCGAATCGAAGTACGGCAAGCCCATCCTCGACCGTATCTTCCATTGGGACAGCACGCTGGAAGAAGCCGCCAAATGCGCGCTGATTTCGATGGATTCCACGCTCAAATCCAACCTTTCGGTCGGCATGCCGCTCGACCTGATGTGCTATCGACGCGACAGTCTGCGCGCGGATCAGCGTCTGCGTATCGAAGCGGACAATCCCTATTTCAAATCCTTGCGCACCGCCTGGGGCGAACGCATCAAACAAGCGTTCCGCGAACTGCCCGGGCTGGATCTGGAGCAGTGCGTTACGAAATGAAACGCTAGCGACAACTCCCGCCGTTGCCGGCGGTAGCGGGCGCGAATCTTGCTAGGACAAACAGGTACTCACCTTGAGCCGGAATCCCCATGAGCATCCGCGTCGCCATCCGCCACAAGACCCACTACCGCTACGACAAACCGGTCAATCTCGGCCCGCACATCCTGCGCCTGCGCCCCGCCGCGCATAGCCGCACGCCGATTCTGGGCTATTCGTTGCGCATCCTGCCGGAGAAGCATTTCATCAACTGGCAGCAGGACCCGTTCGGCAATTACCTGGCGCGTCTGGTCTTTCCCGAGAAGACCACCCACTTCGATATCGAAGTGGAGGTGATCGCGGACATGACCGTGATCAACCCGTTCGATTTTTTCCTGGAGGAATACGCCACCGCGTATCCGTTCGAATATGACGCGCAACTGGCCAAGGAACTGGCGCCTTACCGCGAGTTGACCGAATCCGGCCCGCTGCTGATGGCCTGGCTGGACGAAGTGGATCGCAAACAGCGCCCGACACAGGACTTTCTGGTCGAACTCAACCAGAGGGTCTGGCAGGCGCTGAAATACAACATCCGCATGGAACCCGGCGTGCAGACCTGCGAGGAAACGCTGCAACTGGCCTGCGGCTCCTGCCGCGACAGCGCCTGGCTACTGGTGCAGATATTGCGCCACCTGGGTTTCGCCGCGCGCTTCGTGTCCGGCTATCTGGTGCAACTCACCGCCGATGTGAAATCGCTCGACGGCCCGTCCGGCCCTGAAGCCGATTTCACCGACCTGCACGCCTGGGCCGAGGTCTACGTGCCGGGCGCCGGCTGGATCGGCCTCGATCCCACCTCCGGCCTGTTCGCCGGCGAAAACCACATTCCGCTCGCCTGCACGCCGGACCCGGTCAGCGCCGCGCCGGTGACCGGTGCGATGGACGAATGTGAAGTCAGTTTCAGCTTCGACAACAGTGTCGTCCGCATTCACGAAGACCCGCGCGTGACCAAGCCCTACCGTGACGATCAATGGGCCGCCATCGACGCCCTGGGCCGAGCGGTGGACGCCAAACTGACCGAATTCGACGTGCGCCTGACCATGGGTGGCGAGCCGACTTTCGTCTCCATCGACGACATGGAATCGGCGCAGTGGAACACCGCCGCGCTTGGGCCACACAAGCTGGAACGGGCGCAGGATCTGTGGAATCGTCTGACCAGGCACTTCGCGCCGAACGGACTCAAGTTCTCCGGCCAGGGCAAGTGGTATCCGGGCGAGCCGCTGCCGCGCTGGGCGCTGGGTATTTTCTGGCGCACCGACGGCGTCGCGTTGTGGAAAAACCCCGCACTGCTGGCGGACGAGGGGCGCAACTACGGACACACCACGGCGCGCGCCGCCGCCTTCATGCATGCGCTGGCGCGGCAACTCGGGCTGGCCGCGCAACACATCCAGCCCAGCTTCGAGGACGCGCTCTATTACCTGCTCAAGGAAGCGGAGATTCCAGCCAATCTCGATCCCGCCCAAGTGAACCTGAAAGACCCGCAAGAACGCCGCAGCCTGGCCGCGAAGTTGTCGCGCGGGCTGGATGAGCCGGTCGGTTATGTGCTGCCCATCGCCTGGGACTGGGCGACGGGCGCCTGGCGCAGCGGCACCTGGGAACTGCGCCGCGACCGGCTTTACCTGATCCCCGGCGACTCGCCGCTCGGCCTGCGCCTGCCGCTGGCCAGCCTGCCCTGGGTGGCGGAGGAAAAGCGCGAGCCGACCTGGCCGCTGGACATGTTCGCGCCGCGCGACGAGTTGCCCAGCTTCAGCCCGGACAACTATGGCGAAGTGGCCCGACGTTTTTCCGAGTTCCAACCGGAACGGGAAGCGCACGCGAACATTCAGCGGCAGGGCGTCGCCGACGCGAAGACCGGGCAAACCGCCAACCTGGTCGCCGTTCCCCACACCGCGCTCAGCGTCGAAGCGCGCGGCGGAGTCGTCCGCATCTTCATGCCGCCATTGACCAGCCTGGAGCATTACCTCGAACTGGCCGGCGCCATCGAAGCCGTGGCGACGCAACTGAACACGCCGGTCATCCTGGAAGGCTACGAGCCGCCGCGCGACTGGCGCTTGCAACGCCTGATGGTGACACCCGACCCCGGCGTCATCGAAGTCAACATCCACCCGGCCAGCAACTGGGACGATCTGGTCGGCAACACCCGCATCCTTTACGAAGAAGCCCGCCTGGCCCGGCTCACCACGGAAAAATTCATGCTCGACGGCCGCCACACCGGCACCGGCGGCGGCAACCACGTCACCCTGGGCGGCGCGACGCCAGCCGACAGCCCGATGCTGCGCCGGCCCGATCTGGTCATGAGTCTGGTCAGCTACTGGCAGCACCACCCCGGCCTGTCCTACCTGTTCTCCGGCATGTTCATCGGCCCGACCAGCCAGGCGCCGCGCGTCGACGAGGGGCGCGACGAGAAGCTGTACGAACTGGAAATCGCCTTCCAGCAAATGCCGGCCGGGGAGACCAATCAGCTCTGGCTGGTCGACCGGCTGTTGCGCAATCTGCTGGTCGACCTGACCGGCAACACGCACCGCTCCGAGTTTTCCATCGACAAGCTCTACTCGCCGGACAGCCCGAGCGGGCGCCAGGGCCTGGTCGAATTCCGCGGTTTCGAAATGCCGCCGCACTGGCAGATGAGCGCCGCGCAGATGCTGTTGTTGCGCATCCTGGTCGCGCGCTTCTGGGAAAAACCCTACCGCCACCGGCTGGTGCGCTGGGGCACCGAACTGCACGACCGCTTCATGCTGCCGCACCATATTCGCGCCGACCTGCTCGACGTGGTGCGCGACATCCAGGAATCCGGCTATCCGTTCCAGGCCGACTGGCTCGATCCGTACATCGAATTCCGCTTCCCGCGCATCGGCACGGTCAAGATCGACGACATCGAAATCGAACTGCGCACCGCCATCGAACCCTGGCATGTGCTGGGCGAGGAACTCAGCAACGTCGGCACCGCCCGCTTCGTCGATTCCTCGGTCGAACGCATCCAGGTGCTGGTCAGCGGGCTGACCGACAGCCGTTACGTGGTCGCCTGCAACGGCCGCCGCGTGCCGCTACGCAACACCGGCCGCCACGGCGAATACGTCGCCGGCATCCGCTACCGCGCCTGGCAACCGCCGTCCGCGCTGCACCCGACCATCGGCGTGCATTCGCCGCTGATCATCGATCTGATCGACACCTGGACCGGCAAGGCCGTCGGCGGCTGCGCCTATCACGTCAGCCACCCGGGCGGGCGCAGTTACGACGTGTTCCCGGTCAACGCCTTCGAGGCCGAATCGCGCCGGGTCAACCGCTATCAGGACTGGAACCACACGCCAGGCCCGGTGCCGGTGCCGCCCGACCTGGCCCGTCTGGCCGAGTTCATTCCGAGCGGCAGCGGCCTCAGACCGATGGCGCCGCCACCGGAAGAACCGACCCACGAGTATCCGTACACGCTGGATTTACGGAGGCGGCCGGAGTGAGCACGGAAAAGAATATTGTTTTAAGTGCGCTTGATCACATTAATTACAATGCGATCAGCCACTTTACAGGAACCCCACCATGCCCCAACTCACGGCAAACGATCTGAAAACACGCGGCATCGCCGCAATTGAGGCCGCTTTGGCGCAAGACACCGAAGCCATCGTCTCTGTGCGAGGCAATGATCGCTATGTGGTCATGGATCTGGCGCATTACCACTATCTGCGCGAGTGCGAACTTGAAGCCGCCCTGGCGCAGACGCGCGCCGACCTTGCCGCCGGCCGCTTCCGCGAGGATACGCCGGAAGCGCATGTGGCCAGTCTGTTGGCGGATCAATAGCGAGTCGTCGTAAGGGACATGCCATACCGCCTGATTTTTACCGAGCGATACAACAAGCGCGCCAAGCTGTTTCTCAAGAGCCATCCTGAACTGGTTGGCGTGTATACGAAAACGTTGCAATTGCTAGCCGCCAATCCACAGCATCCCTCGCTGCGTTTGCATGCGCTGAGCGGTCGCCTGGAGGGGCTGCATTCGGTTTCGATCAACCTGTCTTATCGCATCACGCTGGAAATGCTGATCGTCGATGGCGAAATCATCCCAATCAATGTGGGCAGCCATGATGCGGTGTACCGATAAAGCATGACCCAACTCTCGCTGCTCAGCCCGGCCGCCGACTACCACCCGCTGCCCGGCGTCCGGGACGAAATGTGGGATGGCAAATCCGGCGTGCGTCCGCACTGGGCGCATCTGGTCAAGGGACTGGCCGGGCTGGGCGCGCGCGAGTGGGCGGCGC
The DNA here is from genome assembly GCA_002281555.1 of Hydrogenophilales bacterium 28-61-23. Classification (GTDB taxonomy): domain Bacteria; phylum Pseudomonadota; class Gammaproteobacteria; order Burkholderiales; family Thiobacillaceae; genus PFJX01. Next base: position 47,192 of record NCGJ01000007.1, on the reverse strand, counting down.
GCGGGCAGCGCATCGCCCGGCTGCTGCGCGAGAACGGGGTGACCTATCACGTCTACGACGATCCGCGCGGCTACAGCCGCACCTGGCAACTCGATCCGATTCCGCTGGTGCTGGACGGCGCCGAGTGGCTGGGCATCGCCGCCGGTCTCGACCAGCGCGCGCGCCTGCTCGACCTGATCCTGCGCGACCTGTATGGCGGCCAGACCTTGCTCAAGCGCGGCCTGCTGCCGCCGGAACTGGTCTACGGCCATGCCGGCTATCTGCGTCCGCTGGTCGGCGCCCTGCCCACATCGTTGACCGCCCCGCGCCGCCAACTCACGCTCTACGCGGCGGATCTCGCGCGCGGGCCGGACGGTCGGGTCTGGGTCATGGCGGATCGCACCCAGGCGCCCTCGGGCGTCGGCTATGCCCTGGAAAACCGCGCGGTGATGGCGCGCACCTTCCCGGAACTGCTCGAGGATGCCGGCGTGGCCAAGCTCAGCCACTGGCTGGAAGCCCTGCAATCGACCCTGATGGAACTGTCGCCGAACCCGGTCGAGCATCCTCACGTGGTGGTGCTCACGCCCGGCCCGGCCAACGAAACCTACTTCGAACACGCCTATCTGGCCGCGCGTCTGGGTTACACCCTGGCCCAGGGCGATGACCTCACCGTGCGCGACGGGCGCGTCTGGTTGAAGGCGGTGTCCGGCCTGAAGCCGGTCGATGTGATCCTGCGCCGCGTCGACGAGGACTGGTGCGACCCGCTCGAACTCAGGCAGGACTCGCGCCTGGGCAGCGCCGGGCTGATCGAGGCGCTGCGCCGCGGCACGGTGGCGATGGCCAACCCGCCCGGTTCCGGGCTGCTGGAAAATCCCGCCCTGCTGCCCTTCCTCCCTGCGCTGGCAAAGGCCTTGCTGGGAGAGGAACTGCGACTGCCCACCGCCGCGACCTGGTGGTGCGGGCAGAAAAAAGAATGCGACTACGTGCTGGCCAACCTGCCGCGCCTGGTGCTGAAACCCATCGCCCGCGGCCGCGCCAGCGAAACCGTGCTGGGCGCCAGCCTGGACAGCGCGCAACTGGCGGCCTGGCGCGAACGCATCCGCGCCCGGCCGCATCTCTACGTCGGCCAGCAGCCGCTGGCGCTGTCCAGCGTGCCGGCGCTGCGCGAGCATCGCCTGATGCCGCAACACATGAGCCTGCGCGCCTTTCTGGTCAGCCATGGCGACGCTTATGTCGCCCTGCCCGGCGGACTTACCCGTTGCGGCGAAAACGACTTGCTGTCGAGCCAGAGCGGCGCCCTGTCGAAAGACACCTGGGTCACCCCGGGGCCGCCCAAGCCGATACAGGTCCGTCCGCCCGCCAACGGACGCGCCGAGACGGAAATCCTGACCAGCCGCGCGGCCGACAACCTGTACTGGGCGGGCCGCTATCTGGAACGCGCCGAAGGCGTGGCGCGCCTGTTGCGCACGGTGCTCGACGGCCTCTGGGAAGAGGAAACCACGCCCGGCCTGGCGCCGGTGCTGAACGCGCTGATGCGCATGATCGGCCATGCCCCGGGCGCCCGCGCTGCCCCGCATCGGAGCGACCTTCCCGCCGACATGTCCACCGATCTGGCCACCGAAATCCGCGATCTGCTCACCTACGAGGAGCGTCCGGGCAACCTCGCCCATTCCGTGCGCGCCCTGCTCGGCTGCACCTATGGCACGCGCGAGTACTGGTCGGTGGCGATCTGGCGCCTGCTCGACCGCATCGAGCGCGACTGGAGCAAACGCCCGCGCCGGCGCGGCCATGGCCATGAACGCACCGATCTCTGGCTGGGCCGCCTGATCGACACCCTGGCCGGCCTGGCCGGCCTCGCCTCCGAGACCCTGCCACGCGCGCAGGCCTTCCGCTTCTTCGACCTGGGCCGCCGCATCGAACGCAGCCTGTCGACCTGCGTCGTGCTCAGCGCCATTCTGGACTCGCCGCTGACCGACGAAGCCGAGCGGGAAAGCCTGTCCCTGGTGCTCGCCAGCGCGGACAGCCTGATCACCTTCCGCCGCCGCTATCGCAGCGAACCGTTCCTGGCCGGCGTGCTGGAACTTCAGCTATGGGACAGCGGCAGCCCGCGCGCGCTGATCTATCAACTGCTTACCGCGCGCCGCCATCTCGATGAAATCGCCCGGCCGGGGCACCACTGCCAGGCCGAGCGCCTGCTGTTCAACGCGGAACAACGGCTCGCCGCCAGCGCGGCCCGCGTGGCGGGCACGCGGATCGACGTCGAGGAGCGCGCCCGCCTGATTCGCGTGCTGAGCGAAGTCACCGGCGAACTGTCCGGCACCTCCGACGCTATCACCCATACCTGGTTCACCCATGTCCAGGAATTGCATGCCCTGCGCGCGCTGGCGCCACTGCCATGACCCGCTTCCGAGTCGAACACCTGACCCGCTATCGCTATGGCCAGAACGTCGGCCTCAACTACGGCGAGACGCGTTTGCTGCCACGCGACTGTCCGGGCCAGCGGGTGCTGGAAAGCCGGCTGGAACTCGACCCCGTCGCCGACGATTACCGGGAAAGACCGGATGCCTGGGGCAACCGTGTCGCCTGGTTCATGTCGCGGCGACCGCACACAGCCCTGAGCGTGATCGCCCATAGCCTGATCGAACGGACGCCGACGCCGGCGCCGAAAACCTCGCCGGCCTGGGAGTCCGTGGTTGCCAGCCTGGCGCGCCCCGTCGGCGACGCCATCGCCGCGCGCGAGTTCTGTCTGGAATCGCCGATGATCGCGCCACTCGAGGCCGCCACCGAATACGCCCGGGTCAGCTTCCCGCCCGGACGGCCTTTGCTCGACGCCGTGGCCGACCTCTCCGCGCGCATCCAGACCGATTTTCAGTACCGCCCCAGGGCCACCGAAATCGACACGCCGCTGACCGAAATCATGCAAAAACGCCACGGCGTCTGCCAGGACTTCGCCCACCTCGCCCTGGCCGGGCTGCGCGGCCTGGGCCTGGCCGCGCGCTACGTCAGCGGCTATCTGGAAACCACGCCGCCGCCAGGCCAGGCGCGCCAGCTCGGCGCCGACGCCACGCATGCCTGGATCGGCGTCTGGCTACCCGGCCTGGGCTGGTTCGATTTCGACCCCACCAACGGCGTGGCGACAGGCCTTGGCCACCTGACCCTGGCATGGGGTCGCGACTACGGCGATGTCCCCCCGTTCAAGGGTGTGCTGCACGGCGGCGGCTCGCATACCCTGACGGTCGGCGTGACCGTGACCCGGCTCGAGGACGAAGACCGAGCCGGTTGAACAGGCGGCGCCGGGATGGAAAACCCGACAAAACCCGGCCGTTGGCATGAATCCGACATGACCGCCGGCCCGCGAACCCGCATCCTTGCGCGGTTTCCAGTCGGCCCGCTTCTTGCAATGGTTACTCCATTCACAATCAGGAGCGTTCCATGGCAACAGACAACTCCAGCGCATTTGCTTCCATCCTCGCCGGTCTGGCCGACGGCAGCGTCGTGCCCTATCTCGGCTGCCGCGCCCTCGATGGCGTGATCGACCCGGCCAGCGGCAAGGCGATTCCCGCCGATTCGGACAGCCTCATCCTGGCGATGAACGACGGCAAGCCGATGGCGCCCAAGCTGATGTACGAGTTTCCCCGCGCCGCGATGAACTTCGAGCTGAAAAAAGGCCGTTCGGCGGTCAGCAGGTTTCTCGACCGCACCTATCGCGACACGGTCTGGACCACCTCCGCGCTGCACACCTGGCTGGCCGGACAGAACCTGTCCTATGTCGTCGACAGCAACCGCGACACCCTGATGCAACAAGCCTATGCCGACCGCCCGCATACCCTGATCGTCGGCCTGTCGCGCATCGGCGGCACTGACTACCGCTTCAAGCTGTATCAGCACGACGGCAGCGGCGTCATCGGCAAGCTCGGCGTCGGCTACAAGGCAATCGAACAGGGCGATGTCGATGTGACCCTGCCGGTGCTGTTCAAGCCGCTCGGCACGCCGCTGCCGGAGTCGCACTACATCGCCTCGGACGCCGATTTCGTCGATTACGTCACCGAACTGATGGGCGGTTTCGGCATCCCCGCCTTCGTCAAGCGCATGCGCCAGGGCAAGCGCTACCTGCTGCTCGGCCTGCCCCTGAACCGGGACACCGAGCGCATGGTGCTGTCCGATATCCAATTTGGCGCCGCCAAGCCCGCCGGCTGGGCCTTGATGCCCAACGCCAACGACAAGGAAAAACGCTTCCTCGCCAAGCTGGGCATAGAACTGGTACCGGCCGGCATCGCCGACCTGCTCGCCGCGACCCAGGCGGCGGGGGTGGCCGATGTCGCGCTGGAGGCGGCCTGATGCTGGCCTGGGATGACAGCGTCCACGCCCTCGGCGTGGCGGAAATGGACGCCACCCACCGCGAATTCACCGCCCTGGTCAACATGCTGGCGGAGTGCGACGACACCGACTTCGCCGCCCTGTTCGAGAAACTGCTCGAACATTGCCGGCTGCATTTCACCAACGAAGGTCGCTTGATGCGCATCTCGCGCTTCCCCGCGCTGAACGAGCACGAAGGCGAACACCACCGCATCTACGGCGATCTGGTGCAGATGAATCGCGCCGTGCAACGCGGCCGCCTGATGCTGCCGCGCGCGTTTGTGAAGCAGGGCCTGGAAGAATGGTTCAGCCTGCACCTGACCAGCATGGATATGGCGCTGGCCGCGCACCTCAAGCGCATCGGCGAGGCGCGGGTGGAGATGTCTGGCGGGCTGCCGGTACTGATGTAGAGCGTCACGGGTATCAGCTTGTGTGGCTGGTGTTCGGCCAAAGCGGCCATTGATGTGGCGATCCACTAGGGCAGCTTGTTATATATACCGGCCAGTTCCCGCTATTAAGGTTAGGCAAGCCAGCTGGCTTCGCCGCAAAGCGAGACAGGTTAGGCGTGGGCTAGGCGTTTTCGAAGGCGTAGCCCTACGGCAGCGAGGCCAACAAGCATCAGGAGGGTATCAGTGGGTTCGGGGACAGCTGCCACATCGCCATCACGGACTGCCCAAGCGTAGAGATCGGCAGGAGGAGTGAGGATGGTATTGCTCATCGGCTTTTCAATGATGCCAACACCCTGACTACCCACGATCATGTCAAACGACCAACCATAAACGGGATCCGGGTTATACGTGCTGTCGATCCAATAAGTCAGACTAATGTCCTTGGGGATGTGAAAAAGGCTTTCATCATCCGGTGCCGGACCATCTTTTAGGCCGAAACCCAAGTCGAGCTCGCAAGAGCTAGATAAGCCATAGCCGTTGGGTTTGCAGAAACCCACATTGCCGAAATTAATGTAGTACATGTAGCCCAGCTCTGTATTTGTGCCGGAATTGTTAAATCCATTGTCCGTAGAACCATTATTGGACCATATGTAATTCATTTCTGAACCTACCGGCGCCAACTTAGGGAGGCGCCAATCATTCCAGGTTACATTTCTCACACTATCGTAATAAGCTAGGTTCGCAGCCCAGCTTTTTGCATCCTGTAGGGACATAACGCCAATTCCATCATGGTCCCATGAGTAGAAGGAATTCTGGAGCCAAGTGATATTCAAGACATCGTCATAGATTAAACCACCGCCACGATCGTGAAGCTTGGCTTGCGCGTCTTCAATTCCAAAATGGCCGGTGATCATCAAGGCAGCAGTTATTGAGAGGATATAGGTATTCATGATTGAGTAAAGCCCTTGTGATTAGGTGCCGATCTTAAGGATGCTTCTTGGCTCTGTGAGAACTGACAACAAGCAACAGGCCTATGGACAGCATGGCGTAGGTCTCAGGCTCGGGCACGGGGGATACATCGATGCGCATGGCGCCATTAGAGTTGAAAGGTGCTATGAACCAGCCAGTCGGGCTGTTAGGATCGAGATAGGCGGAAAAAGTACCTTCTGGCTCATTTGGGGGGCCGCCCAGCCAGCCGACTTGCGGTGTACCCGGCCCGGGAGAAATCAACATCCAATAGAGTGTTCCCGCCTGCAGGAAGATATCAGTGTCACCCGCGGATATTTCGACAACGCTTTCTCGCTTCGCAAGTTCGCCATTAACAGTCGTTTCTGCCAAGATCAAATCCGGCTCTTTCTGAGAACCAGAGGTGGCGAGAAAAACATTTACCAGGTCGTCACCAGGATCGGCTAACGATGTTCCAAGTGCAATCCAAATATCAACAAGATTGCCACTAATAGTCGGAATGAATGAGACACCGAAGATGGTATCGGTTACTTGAAGCCCACCGCTATAACCGAAACCAGATTGCTGCCCGAATCGCTGGGGATTCGGCAAGAAAGTGTTATAGGCCGTTACAGCGGCATTCGCCTGTAGGCTAAATGCCAATAATGCCATCAGAAAATAATACTTAATGCAGCGGCACATTTTGCACCTCCCAATTTATAAAGTTTTACTAGATGTGCGTGTTAAACCCAGCTGTCGCCTCGCTCGTTAGGTGATCTTACTCACCGGGCCACTGATCCACAATATGTCGAAAGTTATGTCAGACTCTGCCCGATTGAGACTCAGGAGTTCGGGCGGTGAAGGTGGCGTTTTTTCCATGTTCGCGATGCCGGCAAGCATATGCAGGGCGTCAGAGGGATGGGGGGCAGCCTTGACATTGACCGGACCGACATCGTCTGAGTCATAGGTGGGCAGAGTTGGATCATCATATCTTGCGCGTATCACCTTCTCCGTAATGAGGAAGGCGGATACAAGGAACACAAATCCCTGAGATCTACTCGAACACCTGCATCAGAAGTTGATTGACCGCAACAGCCAAAGTAGGAGGCCTACTGACTCGATGCCTCGAACGTCCAGACTTGACCCATTGCTGTCCCACACCCCGACTGGCTGGCTATCCGCTTCGGCCGAACAGCGGTCACACAAGTCGATATCCGTGACGGCTTCTTTCCACCTTCTGATCAAATTTGATCTGTTCTTCTCCACCTAACCCGACTTGCGCTCGCCAATCTCCAGTAGCTCCTGCGCCTGGGTTTCGCAGGCGCGCCATATCCCCACATCCAGGCCAAGCAGCTATTGCCACTGGCCCGTACACTGCGGGGCGGCCAGCATGCCGGCGATATGGCGCTGGTGGTGTCGGCATCGCCGCCGCGATTGACCACATCGATCAGGCAATCCTCGAAACTGTTGGTATCGAATAAAGCTTGAAACACCGCCTGCACGGTTTCGACGATGTAGCCGCTCGGATTCTGGCAAACAATGGTCAGACCACGGTTCAAGCTGCGTAACCCTTGTTTGACTGTTGAGTCATACACCTTCTCAGCCGTGCCCCGCTTCGGCATGCAGCTTCAGACCCAACGCGCCGATCACCTTAAGGATGGTATCGAAGCCTGGGCTACGCTCGCCGGAAAGCGCTTTGTAAAGGCTTTCGCGAGACAGTCCGGCATCGCGCGCGACCTGTGACATCCCCTTTGCACGAGCCATATCGCCAAGTGCCTTGGCAATGAATGCGGCATCCCCGTTGGCTTCTTCAAGGCAGGCTTCAAGATAAGCGGCCATTTCCTCTGGTGTTCTGAGGTGTTCGGCGACGTCATAGCGAGTGGTAACGGTCTTGGCCATGGTTGCTACTCCGAAAGATTACGTGCGAGGCGCAATGCAGCCTTGATGTCCTTGGCTTGGGTAGCCTTATCTCCACCGGCCAGCAGAATAATCAGCTCTCGTCCTTGCTGCTTGAAATACACCCGATAACCGGGGCCGTAGTTGATTCGCAACTCCGAGACGCCTTCGCCAACCGGCTCAACATCTCCTGGGTTTCCAGTTGCGAGCCGCCCAATCCTTACTGGATGCGAGCTCTTGCCTGAATGTCGCGCAGGGCATCCATCCATTGTGCAAAAAGGTCTGTTTTGCGGATTTCGATCACGGGCTGACCGTAGCCATTGGGCTACAGCATTGTCAATGCTGTGCGCGCTGTCCTGATGTGCTTAACGTTTGAGGTTTTGTTGATTGCCGCCCCGCAGTCTCCGACTGCCAGCAAGTCCCGCGCCTGCATCTCGCAGGCAAGCCGGGGGGCCGCATTCAACCCAAGCAGCCAGCGCCGGGGTATCGCCGCCGGCCCGTATGCCGGCGATGGCGCACGGCACGGAAGGTGAATTCCGGGTGCTACCGATATCCACCGGCCTGGCATGAATCCGGCATGACCGTCGCGACCCACCCGAATGCGCCGAAACGCCTCGAGCGCGCTCGGGTCTCCGCTCGGGTCTCCGTTCAGGCCTCTTCGGACAGGGCTTCCGCCTGCAAGTGCAGCGCTTGCAGGCGCGCCCTAAGTCGTTCGACCGAAAGCAGCACCAGCATCTGGCTGCTGGGTTCGCTGTCGCGTTTCTTGACCATGCTGTCGGCCAGTTGATGCTCGCCGCCCATCATGGCGGTGAGTTTCTCGATCCGGTCCGCCGGCACTTCGGGAATGTCACCCAACTGGTCGATCAGCAAACCGATGTGGTTGTCCTCCTGGGTATCCTTCAGCACCACGATCTGCTTGTCGGACAGGCTGGCCTGGGACAACGGCGCTTCGCTTCCGAGCAGCACCGCCAAGTTGATTACCGGCATGACCCGGTTGCGAAACATGGCGTAGCCGAAAAGATTGCGTTTCACACCCGGGACGCTGGTGATGCCGCGCGCCTCGATGGCCTCGACCACGCAATCCGAGCCGACGCCCAGCCACTGGCCGGCGACGTGGAAGGTCGCGATTTCGATGCCATTACCGTCGCCGTTCCGGGCCATGCTGGCAAGGCTCGGGCGAGGCGGCGGTTCGGCGCGTCCAGCCTGCTGCTGATCGCATTTGCCCAGGGGGATGAAGATCAGGGCGCTGACATTGTTGCGATAGGCGTCGGTTTCGCTCTTGTATTCCCGATAGCCGCGTGACGGACAGGTGCCCACCGCGTAGTAATTGCCACGATAGGCCACGATGCCGGATTGCTCCTCGGCCATCTGGAAATATTCCTCCGGGATATCCAGTTCGTCGCCCGGTGCCAAACCTTGCCCGGTGGCGGCGATCAGGCGTCGGTCTTCGCGCGCGATCACGCCGAAACTGCCGCGCAGGATCTCACCGTCTTCGTCGCGCGGCAGGGCATCGCGCAGCATCGCCTCGAACTGCGGCGCGGAGTCGAAAACGATGCCGATGCCACCCACCACTTGATGCTCATCCGGCGAGCGGATCGCCGCCGTGTAGATGTAGGTCGGGCGGTTGCGATACAGCGGCGTCGCGGCGAAATTCGACACCGCGTAGCTTTGCGAATCGCGCGGGGCCAGGGTCTGCCTGACCCAGTCTTCGGCCAGCAACTGGCCGACAAGACCGCCCTGCTCCGGGTTGGAAACGGCGACCACCCTGCCCTGGCGGTCGAAAACCAGGAGGTTGTCGTACACCGTATACAAGCCGTTGATGTAGGACAGGATTTCAGCGATGTCGCGGGCGTGCGCCTCGGTCATCTCGCCGGCCAGCTTTTCACGGAAAGCGGCGGTCAGCGCCCACCAGCGGCAATCGTTGGCGCGCTCGTAGAGATTGCGATCCATGATGTCGATGGTCAGCGAGGCGAGGAAACGACTGTTTTCCAGGATGGCGGAAACCACGGTTTCGTGCAGGTTGCCGATGGAGCGCTCGAAGACATCCTTGGTCTTCAGCCCGGTATTGCTGATCTCCCACAGCAATACCTTGGAAAAGGCGGGGTTGAGCGCCTTGTCGTCGGCGCGGTGGCGCACATTGCCGTTCCACACCGAGCGGTTCAATACCCGCTGGATCTGCTCGGCCTGGGCCGGAATCGCCTGCAGGCCCGGGTTGAACAAGTCCGAATTGGCCATGACCCCGGCCAGCACTGCGGGGTCGAGCCGACCTAGGCTACCGCCGCCGGTGTGCTCGAAGGCATGATCCAGAGGCAGCATGATGTGGCCGTACCAGCCCGGCCCGAGATAACCCTGATAGCCCTGGGTCGAGCGTGTCGTGGCGAGATACTGGCGCCCGCCGAAACGGACCACCGACCAGTCGGCCTTGAGTACCCGCTCCACCTGGGCCCCGACCGGGACATGCCAGCCGTCGCTGCTGGCGATCACCCGGCCGGTCGCGTCGAGCAGGCTGATCACCGCCCAGTCCTCCTGGTTGCTCAAGCGCGCAAAGATGCCGTCGGTTTCATCGCGGAAGCGGAAACACAGGCAGAGCACCCCGATCGGAGCGCCCTTGGCATCGGTGACGCGATAGGAATAGATCAGCGGAGCAGCCTCATTGACTTGCAGATCGCTGGGGCGAAAGGTCTCGACATAGGAAGCGCGCGTGGTCAGCGCTTCCGCCAGAAGCGGATCGCGGGAATGGGTGACCGGATTGGCCGGATCCAGCTTGGCGACCACGCGGCCGTCGGGGGCGAGCAGGATGATGTCGGAGTAGACCGAATATTTGCGCACGTACTCATGAAAGTGCGCTTCCATCTTGGCGCGCGCCGCCAGCGATGGCTCCGCTTCGCCGTTCAGGCCTTCGAGGTAACTGCGTATCCCCGCGTCGGTGGCCAGGAAACCGATATCGGCGGTGCGTTCGAACAGGTTGCGGATCAGGATGTCCACCGTTACCTGTGCGATCGACTTCATTTCCAGTACGGTTTTTTTCAGGGTTTCCCTGCCCAGACAGTTGAGCAGACTGCCGGTCAATTGCTGGAAAGCCTCGCGCGTGCCATTCATGTCGGCGCCGGTACCGGAGAGTTGCCCGAGCAGGGACAGGTTGTCCCAAACACCTTGCAAGTGCAGCAACGATTCGCGATAGACCTCCACGCCCGAGATGTGCTGAATGAGACCGGTCAGAGACTCGTCGATTTCGACGCCTTTATATATCGCCATTATTTCCATCCAAACGGGTAGACACGGCCTAAAGCAAAAACCATTCCAATAAAGAGGTATTTATATGTCTTTGAATTAGTGACGCTTGCAAGAGAATGCGGATGGCATCCGGCCCTAATTTGGGGCAAACGAGATGCTCACGCACCAGACTGAGGCTGACTGGGCGTGAGCTGGGCCGATGCCCGCGCCATGCGGGTATGACGGGTTTTCGCAGCCGGCCCGGAAACGACGCTCTAAAGGATTTCCCCATGCCAGCCGAGCGGCGAAAGCCCTCGCGCCAGCGCGCCGCTTTGCAGGGCGGCCAATAAATTCGCCGGCCCGGCGGCGTAGATATCGGAGTGCGCCAAGCTGCTGTGCCGCGCCAGGATGGACTCGGCCAGCGCTTCCATGCCGCTGGCATGGTTCAAGGGCTGATAGCTGAAGTTGTCGTAGGCGTCGGCCCAGGCGCGGCAGAGGTTGTCCTGATACAGCCCGAGGCCGTCGTCGATCCAGTACAGGTGCATGGTTTCCGCCACTTCCAGGCTCATGGCGTGCTCGATCAGGCTCTTGATCGGGGCGAAGGCGTCACCCCAGGCGACGAAAATGACGGCGCGGCGCGAATCGAGTTTGATGACGAACTTGCCGTGCGGACCTTCGATGCGCACCGGGTCTTCCTTGCCCAGACTTTCGAATACCCGCCGCGCGAATGGCCGGCTGTCGCGCCGCACATGCAGTTCAATGTGGCGGTCTTCGCACGGGCAACTGGCAACGTAGTAGTCGCCTTCGGCGCCATCGGCGCTGAGCGTGACATATTGCCCGGCCAGGAAGCGCAGACGCTGGCTGCGCGGCGCAAGCAGATGCAGCGCGGCGATGTGTTCGTTGAGGATCTCCACCGCCTTGACCTTGGCGGGCACGCTTTGCAGCGGAATATCGTCCGCGCCGGCCACGCAGGCTTCGATGACCAGATCGGTCACCGGTGTGTAGGAACACATCAGGAAATCGCCGTTGGCCTTCTCGGCCTCTTTCAGCGTGTAATCGTGCGGGTGCACTTTCTTGATCTGGCCGGAAACCAGGCGCACCTTGCAGTCGCCGCAATTGCCGTTGCTGCAACCGTAGTTGAGCGGGATGCCGGCGCGCAGCGCGGCTTCCAGCACGGTGTCGTTGCCTTCCACGAAAAATTCGTGGCCGGAAGGTTGTACGGTGACCTGAACGGACATGATGCGCAGCACGCTTTCCTGGGCCAGCAACGCTTCGACTCGGGCGGCGTCCGGGTTTTCGTCAAGCGCCGTCTTGAGCTCGCGTTTGAGCCATTGTTTGAGTCCGGCAACGGCATTCAACGTCGCCGCGCCCCCCGTATCCGACACATCGTCGAGCTTGTCGTCGAGAAACCGCACGACCTCGCTGTAATGCCGCAGCAAGGTCTTGGCGGCGGCGAATTCCTTGCCCAGCTCGAACAGGCGTTCGGCCAGCACTTCCTTGTCCGGCAATGCGCGCTCGTAAATCCGCTTGCCGAAGGCTTTTTCCTTGATTTCCTGAACCCGGCGAAACTCGCCATCGTCCTCCCAGGTGATATCCGGAAAAACGCGCAGAAGCTCGTCCATATCGACCATGCCGTCGAAGGTCGACAACTCGTCGTCATGAATCATGCGTTGGATTTCCGAGCGTGGCTGGCCGACCAGGCGGGCAACTCGGGACAGGGGCAGATAATGCGGCATGGACTTAATACTAGTCGCCGGATTCGTTGTCTCAAAACAGCGGCCTGTAATATTCGGACATGCTTAACCTCCAAGTCCGCCCCTTCCCCGCCGCCGTATCGCGCGCCCTGCAATCCGCCGGCATCGCCCCCCTTCTGGCCCGGCTGTATGCGGCTCGCGGCGTGACCGGCCCGGATCAGTTGAAAAGCAGACTGGCCGAATTGCTGCCCTACTCCAACATGAAAAACATTGAAGCGGCGGCGGAACGTCTGGCCGATGGCATCGCGCGCGGCGAGCGGATGCTGATCGTCGGCGACTACGACGCCGACGGCGCCACCGCCAGCGCGGTTGCCATGACCGGCCTGGCGGCGCTGGGCGCGAAGGTCGATTACCTGGTGCCCAATCGCTTCGAGTTCGGCTACGGGCTTTCGCCGGAAATCGTGGCGCTGGCAGCCGAGAGAAAACCAGATTTATTGATCACCGTCGACAACGGCATCGCCGCAAATGCCGGTGTCGAAGCGGCGAACAAATTGGGCATCGCCGTGCTGGTCACCGACCATCACTTGCCTGGCGACACGCTGCCGGACGCGCTGATCGTCAATCCCAACCAGCCCGGCTGCATGTTCCCGAGCAAGCACCTGGCCGGCGTCGGCGTGATGTTTTATGTGCTGCTGGCCTTGCGCGCCGAATTACGTAAACGCGGTGCATTCGGCACGCAGGCCGAACCCAATCTGGGCGAATTGCTCGATCTGGTCGCGCTCGGCACGGTGGCCGACGTGGTCAAGCTCGACGCCAACAATCGCCTGCTGGTGGCGCAAGGCCTGAAGCGCATGCGGGAAGGCCGCGCGCGGCCGGGCATCCAGGCGCTGTTCGCCGCGGCCATGAAGAAGGCGGGAAAAGCCGGCGCCGAGGATCTGGGCTTCGTCGTCGGCCCGCGCCTGAATGCGGCCGGGCGTCTGGCCGACATGACCGTCGGCATCGAATGTCTGCTCGCCGAAGACATGGCGCATGCGCTGCCATTGGCGCGCGAGCTGGATCAACTCAACCGCGCCCGGCGCGAAATCGAAGCCGATATGCAGGATCAGGCCCTTGCCCTGCTCGACGGCATCCAGGTCGCCGACGGCGCCAGCCTGACCTTGTTCGACCCGGCCTGGCATCAAGGCGTGGTCGGTCTGCTCGCGTCACGCCTGAAGGAACGGCATCACCGCCCGACCATCATCTTCGCCGATGGCGGCGATGGCCTGCTCAAGGGTTCCGGCCGCGCCATTCCCGGCCTGCATCTGCGCGACGCGCTGGATGCGGTGGACCGGCGCGCACCCGGCCTGATCCTGAAATTCGGCGGCCATGCGGCGGCGGCCGGCTTGACCCTCCGGCGCGAAGGATTCGATCAATTCAAGGCGCTGTTCGAAACCGTCGCGCAAGAAAGCCTGAGCGCGGCCGACCTCACCCGCGTCATCGAAACCGACGGCGAACTCAGCGCGGCGGAGTTCACCCTGGAAAACGCGCAGAGCCTGGCCGAAACGGTCTGGGGCCAGGGCTTTCCAACCCCCTTGTTTCAAGCCGAATTCAACGTGCAAAGCCAGCGCCTGGTCGGCGAGAAACATCTGAAGCTGCGTTTGAGCCAGCCCCTCACCGCAAAAGGTGGCATTCAGGCCGATGCCATTCTGTTCAATCAGGACTCGCCGCTGCCGGAGCGGATTCAAGCGGTGTATCGGCTGGAAGTGAACGAGTGGAACGGCAGCCGCAACCTGCAACTCAATCTGGCGCACTGGGAGGGGGTGTGAGGTAAACAAAATGTCGGCAAGGGATTGCCAACCTACAACCCGCGAAGAAGTAGGTCGGCAATCCTTTGCCGACTTTCACTGGATCACGCCGCCGCCCAGACAGATATCGTCGTTATAAAGCACCACCGATTGGCCAGGTGTCACGGCCCACTGCGGCTGATCGAAATGCAGCGTCATCGTCTCGGCTGACAGCGTTTGCACTTCACACGTGGCATCCTGCTGCCGGTAGCGCGTCTTTGCGGTGTAACGCTTGCCCGCTTCCGGCGGCGCACCGATCCAGCTCAAATCGGCGGCCCGCACGACATGGGAAAGCAGCAGCGGATGCTCATGGCCCTGCACCACGATGAGTTCATTGCGCGCCAGATTCTTGCCGGCGGCGAACCAGGGCTCGCCCTCTTCTCCCCCTTTCACGCCGCCGATGCCGAGGCCCTTGCGCTGGCCCAGAGTGTGGAACATCAGGCCCTGATGCCGGCCCATGATCTTGCCTTCCGGCGTCACCATGTTGCCGGGCTGGATCGGCATGTAGCGCTGCAGGAATTCGCGGAATGGCCGCTCGCCGATGAAGCAGATGCCGGTGCTGTCTTTCTTTTCGGCGACAGGAATGTTGGCCTGGCGCGCCAGTTCACGCACTTTCGGCTTCGGCAATTCGCCGAGCGGAAACAGCGCGCGCGCGATCTGATGTTGTTGCAGGCGATACAGAAAGTAGCTCTGATCCTTGTTGGCATCGGCCGCTTTCAGCAAACGCCGCCCGGGCGATTCGCCCTCCAGACGGGCGTAATGGCCGGTGGCGATAAAATCCGCGCCCAGCGTCATGGCGTGCTCGAGGAACGCCTTGAATTTGATCTCGGCGTTGCACAGCACATCCGGGTTGGGCGTGCGCCCGGCCTGGTATTCGGCCAGAAAGTAGGCAAACACCCGGTCCTGATATTCACGGCTGAAATTGACCAGCTCGACCTCGATGCCGAGCACCTCGGCGATGGCCAGCACGTCGCGGTAATCCTGCGCGATGGGGCAGTCCTCGTCCAGATCGTCGGCTTCCCAGTTTTTCATGAACACGCCGACCACCTCGTGCCCGGCCTGCTTCAACAACCAGGCGGTAACGGCGGAATCGACGCCGCCGGAAAGGCCTACAACGATCTTGCTAGCCGCGATCTTGCTCATACGACTGTGCTCACAGCGCTTTTGCGAAATCGGTCAACAAATCCAGCGGATAAGTGCGCCCGGCCAAGTAATCCGCCACGCATTGCTGCAACAACGGACTGCGGTGGCGGTGCCGGGTATCGGCGATTTCTTCAGGCGACATCCAGACCGCCCGCAGGATGCCCTCGTCCAGCGAGGCAGTCGGGTCGAAGCCGGTGATCTGGCCGGTAAAAGCAAAACGCAGATACGTTTTTTTCGGCTTGGCGGGATGCTGCCAGCGGTACACGCCCAACAACGCTTCCGGCTCGAAGTGATGCGCGGTTTCCTCGAACGCCTCGCGCCGAACCGCTTCGATCAGCGATTCCCCTTCCTCCAGATGCCCGGCCGGCTGGTTGAATTTGATGCCCTCATCGGTGTGTTCTTCCACCAGCAGGAACTTGCCGTCCTGTTCGATGACCGCCGCGACGACGACATGGGGTTTCCAGATTTCTTGGCTCATGCCGCGCTCTTTTCGCGTTCCAGCACACGGCTTTCGAGATACAGGGTATCCGGGCAAAAGTCCTCTTCATGCGGCCATGTCACGGTGCCGTGATGGGCCTGTCCGCGCAAAAAATACGGCATATCACGTAACACCTGGAAAACCGGGTAGTCGAGATAAGGTCTAACATCAAATTGACGTTTTTCGCCATTATCGAACGTCAATATCATGCTGTGATCGGAATGGCACTCAACCTGTGTGACGCGTGGATTCATATCTGTTTCCTGCAAATAATCAGCGGAAAGAGTCAACGTAAGGGGTCAATTTTGAAGATGCCCTGGCCTTTGCTTGCCAACGCCCAATCTGCCATCAATTCTTCCTGGTGAATCTCGATCCATGCCGCCAGCAACTTTGCTTTTGAGGACGGCAGGCTACCTTCCAGGTACTCGCCGCCAGGAATGGCGATGATGCATTCCTTGCCCTAGTACTCGACATGAATGTGCGGCAAATGGTGTTGCTTGGTATCCAGAAAATACATGTAGACGATCAAGCCATAGAACATGCTGACGACAGGCATCTGCGCTCCTTTTCAGTAGGTCCGGCGCTAAACCGGCTTACCCCACAAATCATAGTCGTCCGAGCGAGTAATTTTCACTTTCACGAAATCACCCATCCGCAAGCCCGCGCCCTGAGCGATATGCACGACGCCGTCGATCTCCGGCGCGTCGGCGTAGGTGCGCCCGACCGCGCGGCGACCGTCGGCTTCGTCGATCAACACGGTCATTTCGCTACCGCGCCGCGCTTTCAGTTTTTCCGCGCTGATGTCGGCTTGCACATCCATGAAGCGGGCCAGACGGTCGTGCTTGAGGTCTTCCTCGACCTGATCGGGCAACTCGTTGGCGACAGCGCCTTCGACGGCGGAATAAGGGAAAGCCCCAACACGATCCAGCTTGGCTTCTTGCAGGAAGTGGATCAGTTCGCCGAAATCGTCTTCCGTCTCGCCCGGGAAGCCGGTGATGAAAGTGCTGCGAATGACGATATCCGGGCAGATCTCGCGCCATTTTTCGATCCGGCGCAGCGTGTTTTCGATGTTGCCCGGGCGCTTCATCGCTTTCAGGATGCGCGGGCTGGCGTGCTGGAACGGGATGTCGAGGTACGGCAGGATTTTTCCTTCGGCCATCAACGGAATCACATCATCGACGCTGGGGTACGGATAGACGTAATGCAGGCGCACCCAGATGCCGAGTTTGGACAATTCCTGCACCAGTTCCAGCATGCGCGTTTTCACCGGCCGGCCATTGTAAAACCCGCTGCGATACTTTAAATCAACGCCGTAAGCGCTTGTATCTTGAGAAATAATCAGCAGCTCTTTGACCCCGGCTTTAGCCAGCGCTTCGGCTTCGGTCAGCACATCGCCAATCGGGCGCGAGACCAGATCGCCACGCAGGCTGGGGATGATGCAGAAGGTGCAACGGTGATTGCAGCCTTCGGAAATCTTCAGGTAAGCGTAATGACGCGGGGTCAGCTTCATGCCGCCGGGCGGGATCAGATCGGCAAAGGGATCGTGCGGTTTTGGCAAATGGGCGTGGACGTGGCGCATGACTTCTTCCGTCGCGTGCGGGCCGGTAATCGCCAGCACTTGCGGATGCGCGTCCATGACGACGTCTTCGCGCGCGCCCAGGCAGCCGGTGACCAGCACCTTGCCGTTTTCGCGCAGCGCCTCGCCGATCGCATCCAGGCTTTCCTCCACCGCCGCGTCGATGAAACCGCAGGTATTCACCACGACCAGATCGGCGTCCTTGTAGGTGGGGACGATCAGATAACCCTCGGCGCGCAACTGGGTCAGGATGCGTTCGGAATCGAAGGTATTTTTTGGACAGCCTAGCGACACAAAGCCGATTTTTGGCGGGGAGTTCATCGAATAAATCCTAGAAAAATCGCACTTTGGTCAGTGCGTATGCATCCACTCGTGCGCGATGCTTCCCGTCGCCCAAACCGTCAAGATGCCGAGGCCGATGAGCAAGGCCTGCTGGCCGGTATGGATCAGTTCGACCCGCTTGTGCAGGCCGGGAATCAAATCCGCCACCGCCACGTAGATCATGCCCGAAGCCGCGATCGCCAGCATGTAAGGCAGCAGCCACTGCAAGGGCGCGAGCAGGAAATAACCCAATAATCCGCCCGCCATCATCGCCAGGCCGGACAGCAGATTGAGCAGGATGGCCTGCCGGTTGCTGTAGCCAGAGTGGCGCAGAATCAGGAAATCGCCCAGTTCCTGCGGCACTTCGTGCGCGGCGATGGCGAACGCGGTGACCACGCCGAGTTTGATATCGACCAGAAACGCGGCGGCGATAGCGACGCCATCGACGAAGTTATGCACCGTGTCGCCGACCGTGATCATCATGCCGGAGCGGCCGTGATCGTGTGCGTGCGGCTGAGGTGGTGCGTGCGGCTGAGGTGGTGCGAACGCCTCCGCGCCGTGCGCCTCGCAATGCTCGGTATGGCAATGCCGCCAAAGCACCAGTTTTTCCAGGATGAAGAAACCCAGGATGCCGGCCAGCACGGTGCCGGTCAGCGCTCCCGGGCTGGAGGCATGCTCCAGCGCATTCGGCAGGATTTCCAGAAACGCCGCGCCCAGCAAAGCGCCGATGGCATAACTCACCATCACCGGCACCCACTCGGCCTTCAAGCGCAACGCCATGGTCGCCAGCAAGACGGACAGCACGCCGCCGGCGGCACTGGCGAGAAGGATGGCGGCAAGCAGGCTCATGGCAAGGTCAGCTGGAAAAAGGGGGCGATTCTAGTGCTTACTTGCATAAGTCTGCGTCAATACAGCGGCCGAGGATTTGGCGTGGTAGGCGCGAAGACACCCGCCGCCATGGTTGTTTCATGGCCAAGCGGGTCAACAAAGCCGGACGCGGCAAAGACCGGCCGGATATGGCGTGACCAATATAGCGTGACTTATGCAAGTAAGTACTCGCTGTTTCAAGTTTGTTGCTCGTTTGTTACTCGCGCCAGATCAAGCTGGCCATGCGGCCGGTTCGGCCATCGCGGCGGTAGGAATAGAAGCGCCGGCTATCGGCGAAGGTGCAGAGCCCGCCGCCATAAACCCGCCCCACGCCGACGCTGGCGAGACGAATACGGGCCAGCGCGTAGATATCGGCCAGCCACTTGCGCGGCGCGCCATCGAGCGTGCCGGGTAGCGCGGGGCGGAAGGCGATGCCGGCCAGGGCATGTTGCGCGACGAAGATCTCGCGCACTTCCGGGCCGACTTCGAATGCATGCGGGCCGATGGCCGCGCCCAGCCAGGCCATGATGCGATCCGGCGGAACGCGCATGGCGCGCACGGTTTCCTCCAGTACGCCCGCCGCCAGCCCGCGCCAGCCGGCATGCGCGGCGGCGACCACCACGCCGGCTTCGTCACAGAACAGCACCGGCAGGCAATCGGCGGTGAGCACGGCGCGGACTTCGTTGGGCTGGAAGGCGACGCTGGCATCGGCGGCGGGCGGGCCGGAAGCCGCTTCATTGGCCACTTCATTGGTCACCGCGCAACCATGCACCTGATTCAACCAGAGCGGTTCGGCCGGCAGACTTTGCCTGAGTAGGCGGCGGTTTTCCGCCACGGCGGCCAGATCGTCGTCGACATGGCTGGCCGGGTTGAAGCTGTCGAACGGGGCGAGGCTGACGCCACCGGCGCGCGTGGTCATCGCGGCATGGACGTTGGCCGGCGCGGGCCAGTCGGGAACGATCCAGTCAGGATGCATCCGGGTTCTCCAGCGCGGCGATCAGATCGGCGAAATCCTGCGGCGGCGGTGCTTCCCATTCCATCTCTTCGCCGGTGACCGGATGCTTCAGACCGAGGCGCACGGCATGCAGCGCCTGCCTTTGAAATGGCGGCAAACCCGGCGGGTTCTGGTTCTTGCCGCGATAAACCGGGTCGCCCAGCAGCGGGTGGCCCAGATGGGTCAGATGCACCCGAATCTGATGCGTGCGCCCGGTGGCCAAGCGGCATTCCACCCAGGCCGCGCGCGGATATTGTTTGAGCACTTTCCAGTAAGTCAGCGCGGGCTTGCTCACAGACGAGTCCTTGTCATGCACCGCCATCTTGACCCGCTGGGTCGGGTGGCGGCCGATGGCGGCGTCGACCGAGCCTTCGGCGCGGGCAAACACGCCCAGGGCCACCGCCCAGTAAATCCGTTTCACCGTGCGCGCCTGCAGATCGCGCACCAACTGGGTCTGCGCCTCCAGCGTTTTCGCCACCACCATCAGGCCGGAGGTGTCCTTGTCGAGCCGATGCACGATGCCGGCGCGCGGAATCGCCGCCGCGGCGGGCAGGTAGTGCAGCAGCGCGTTGAGCAAGGTGCCCTGCCAGTTGCCGGCGCCCGGATGCGTGACCAGGCCGGCAGGTTTGTCGATGACCAGGATCGCGTCGTCTTCGTAAACGATGTTCAGGCCGATGTCCTCGGCCTGATACGCGGTTTCCTCCGGCGCGGCTTCCGGCGTCACCTGAACCTGTTCGCCGCCCCAGACCTTTTGCTTCTGGCTGGCGACGGCGCCCGCCAGCAGGATATGGCCCGATTCGATCCAGCTTTGCAGGCGGCTGCGCGAATAGCTCGGCAGCAGTTCGGCCAGGCTCTGGTCGAGGCGTTTGCCGGCATGTTCCGGGGGAATGGTGAGCAGATGCGGCAGAGTCATGCGGCGCGAGCTCGCGGGTATAATGCGCGGCTCTTTTTGGGGATCGAGATGCAGCGAATTCTAGCTTTGAGTACGTCGAAACATCGCCTTTGGCTTGTTTTCCTGCTGGCAATAAATCTTTTGTCCGGTTGCAGCCTGTTCCCGGAAGAAATCGACGAGACCAAGAACTGGTCGGCGTCCAAGCTTTACTACTCGGCCAAAGAGTCGCTCGGCGAGGGCAATTTCACGAATGCAATCAAGCTGTTCGAAAAGCTTGAATCGCGTTATCCCTATGGCGCTTACGCTCAGCAAGCCCAACTGGAAGTGGCTTACGCCTACTACAAGGACAACGAGCCGATATCGGCCGTTGCCGCTTGCGAACGCTTCATCAAACTGCATCCCAACCATCCCAATGTCGATTACGCCTATTACCTGCGCGGCCTGGCCAATTTCGTCGAGGACCAGACCCTGTTTGCCCGCTTCGGGGATCAGGATCTGAGCGACCGCGACCCGAAAGCGGCGCGTGACGCCTTCGATGCTTTCCAGCAGCTCTCGACCCGCTTCCCGAACAGCAAATACAGCCCCGACGCGGTTGCCCGCATGAAGTATCTGGTCAACAGCCTGGCCGCCAGCGAAGTCCATGTAGCCCACTACTATTACCAACGCGGCGCTTACGTCGCGGCCGCCAATCGCGGCAAATACGTGCTCGAGCATTACCAGAATGCACCCGCGCTGGAAGAAGCGCTGGCGTTGATGGCGAAGAGCTATGACAAACTTGGCATGGCGGATTTGCGTGACGACGCGCTCAAAGTACTCAAGCGCAATTTCCCGAACAGCGCTTACAGCATCGACATACCCAGCGCCGGCACCTCGCCGGCTGAGCACAAGCGCTGGTGGAAATTCTGGTGACAAAGGCAGTGAAGGGCGATGCCCCCTTCACGTTTCACGTTTCACGTTTCACCCTTCACCCTTCACCCTTCACCCTTCACCCTTCACCCTTCACCCTTCACCCTTCACCCTTCACCCTTCACCCTTCACCCTTCACCCTTCAGGTTTCTCCCTCCGCACCTAAATGGTCGCCCACGCTTTAACGCTCACCCCTGACGACGCGGAATCCTGGCTGGCCAGTCTGGAAGAGGCCTATCCGGAAGAGCAACGTCGGGTTCTGAAGCTGGCGCTGGAAACGCTAGCCGAAGAAGGTGGTGAAACGCGGGTGGAATCGGGCCAGACACTGCTCACGCACGCGCTGGGTACGGCGGCGATTCTGGCCGCGATGCGGTTTGACGTGGAAACCGTGGCCGCCGCCCTGCTCTGCGGCCTGCCGGAAGAATCGCTCAAGCACGAAACTTTGCGGAAGCGCTTCGGCGCGCGATTCGGCGTTCACCTCACCGCGTTGGTCGAGGGTGCGGCCAAGCTTTCGCGCATGGATCATCTGTTTACCGCGCTCAATGCCGAAGGCGGCCAGAGCGAAGTATTGCGCCAGATGCTGCTGGCGATGGCGGATGACATCCGCGTCGTGTTCATCAAACTGGCGGAGCGCACCCAAACCCTGCGCGAATTGGCAAGCCCCGTGACCAGCCCCGCCGCCGGCATAGACGAGGCGTTTCGCCGCAAGACCGCGACTGAAGTGCGCGAGCTTTACGCGCCGCTGGCCAACCGGCTCGGGGTCTGGCAGCTCAAGTGGGAACTAGAAGACCTGTCCTGCCGCTATCTCGAACCCGATACCTACCGCCAGATCGCTAAATTGCTCGACGAACGCCGGCTGGATCGGGAGTGGTACATCGAGCAAGTGCTGCGACAGCTCAGCGAGACCTTGGCCGCCGCCGGCATCGCGGGCGCATCGGTCACCGGCCGACCCAAACATATCGCCAGCATCCTGGCCAAAATGGGCAAGAAACGGCTCTCCTTCGACGAGGTTTACGACGTGCGCGCGGTGCGCGTGCTGGTGGCGGATGTAAAGGATTGTTTCCACGTTCTCGGCCTGGTGCACAGCCTGTGGCAACCCATCCCGGGCCAGTTCGACGACTACATCTCGCGCCCCAAGGGCAACGGCTACAAGAGTTTGCATACCGCCGTGGTCGGCCCGGAGAACAAGGCGCTGGAAGTGCAGATACGCACCTTCGACATGCACCAGGAAGCCGAAATGGGCGTCGCCGCGCACTGGCGTTACAAGGAAGGCGGCGGTGGCGGCCAGAGCGGCATTCAGGACAAGATCGCCTGGCTGCGCCAGTTGCTGGCCTGGAAGCAGGAACTGGCCGACAGCCACGAACTCGCCCAGCATTTCCGCAATGAACTGTTTCAGGACGAAGTTTTCGTCCTCACGCCGCAAGGCAAAGTCATCGCGCTGAGCAACGGCGCCACCCCGCTCGATTTCGCCTACGCGGTACACACCGAACTTGGGCATCGTTGTCGGGGCGCGAAAGTCGATGGCGCGCTGGTGCCGCTCGACCGCCCCCTGGTCACCGGGCAACGAGTGGAAATCCTCACCGTCAAACAAGGCGGCCCCAGCCGCGACTGGCTGAATCCGCATCTGGGCGTACTGAACACCCACCGCGCCCGCGCCAAGGTGCGCCAATGGTTCAAACAACAGGATCACGACAGCCACGTCCAGCAAGGCCGCGAAATGCTGGATCGTGAGATCCATCGCTTCAACCTCAACAACGTCAATCTCGACAAGCTCGCCGCGCGGCTGAAATTCACCGCGCTGGAGGAACTGTGCGCCGCGATCGGCCGTGGCGATATCGGCTCCGGCCAGCTTGATCGCGCCTTGCAGGACGAATTCGTGCCCGCGCCGGAAAAACCGCTGGTCAGCGCGTCAAAGCGTAAAAGCGATGCCGGCGGCGTACTGGTCGAAGGCGAACCGGGCCTGCTCACGCAAATGGCCGGCTGTTGCAAACCGGCGCCGCCCGATCCCATCGTCGGCTACACCACCCAGGGCCATGGCGTCACCATCCACCGCGCCGACTGCTCGATGGTCCAGCATCTGCCTGCGGACAAGAAAGCTCGCCTGCTGCAAGCCGGCTGGGGCGGACAGGATCAACAGGTTTTCGCGGTCGATATCGAACTCATGGCGCAAGATCGCCAGGGCTTGCTGAAAGACGTCGGAGAACTCCTCGCTCAGGAAAAAATCAATGTCGTGCGCGTCAACACGCTGTCGCAACAAGACAACGCGCGCATGGAATTCACTCTCGAAGTCAAAGACATCGAGCAACTTAGCCGCTTCCTGGCCCGCGCCGCGCACTTACGCGGCGTGCACACAGCGCGCCGGAAGTAGTAGCCTTACTCACTTTACGGCCATACATGTCGGCCATAGCGGCAGAGCCAACTCCACCCCCCCACAGGAGCCACAAATGACACGCAAATCGATCAACCTCGCGCTGCTTGTTCTGTCCACAGCGTTGTCCACGGCCGCGTTGGCGGAATCGCCGGTCGGCATCTACGCCGACAAGCGGATCGCCGTCAGCGTGTCGCAAGCCGAAAAAAACCAGGTGCTCTACGAGATGCGCGAATTTCTGCATGGCCTGCACAACATCAACCACGCACTGGCGCGTCAGGACATGAAAGCCCTGGCCATTACCGCGCGGCCGATGGGCTCGCTGCGCGAACGCATGCCCGGCAGTCTGAAAGAACGCATGCCCGAGGAATTTACGCAAATGGCGATCGCGATGAACGAAGCATTCCAGACCCTGGCGCGCGATGCCGAGAGCAATGGCGCGTCGGATAAAGACAAGATGCGCCAGATGCACGAAAACCTGGCCGAAGTGATGACCTACTGCTCAGGTTGCCACGACACCTACCGATTCGAAGTGATGCCGGTAAAAGCGCGTAAATAAAGCCAGACGAATGGCGCCGCGCCGCCTATTCCGCCGCACCTATACCACCGCCACCAGCTCCAAGGCATTGCCATCCGGATCGCGCACAAACAAGGCGCCGCGTCCGGACTGGCTGAGCGTGTAGGACACGCCGACGGCATCCAGTCTTGCGCGTAATTCCGCAAACCCGCGCACACCCAGGGCGGTATGCCGATCGCGCCCGCCATGCGCCGGGCGACCCGTGACCGGGTCGGGATTGGGCAAACAGATCAGATGTATCTGCGCCGCGCCGACGTCATACCAGATGCCGGTGAACGACATCTCCGGCCGCGCCGGGCTGGGCTTCAGGCCGAGGAGGCCTTCATAAAAATCGCGTGACCGGGCCAGATCGGCGACCAGCAACGAGGCGTGCAACAGGTTCACGACTTCAGGCATTTTTCCGCTCCGTGTGAGATTCCAGCCGCCCGGAAAACAAGGTTGCGGCAATGATCATTGCGCCGCCGATCCATTCCGGCATATCCATCGATTCATCCGCCAGGAAACGACTGGCGATTGCCGCCACGACCAGTTCGCTGAGCAGGATGACGATGGCCCGGTT
Organism: Hydrogenophilales bacterium 28-61-23; assembly: GCA_002281555.1. Taxonomy (GTDB): domain Bacteria; phylum Pseudomonadota; class Gammaproteobacteria; order Burkholderiales; family Thiobacillaceae; genus PFJX01. The sequence continues at coordinate 22,216 of NCGJ01000007.1, read as the reverse complement.
GGCCGGAGTTCGGGCCAGACCGAACTGGACGGTGAAAGTGGCCAGCAGCAACGACAGGCCGATGCCGGCCATCATCAGCCAGGCCGTGCCATCCAGCGCGGCAACAGCCTGAATCGCCCGCGGCGCGTCGCCTTCATAAATCGCATTGAGGCAGGCCAAGCCGACCACGCCGGAGAACACCCAGAGCGAGCGCACCTCGATCGGCGCCGCGCGTATCTTGCGGGTCAGCACATTGCTCAACGCAAAGCCGATGCCGGCGGTAAGCCCCAGCCACTCGGCTCGATTGGTCGGCAACGGCAGCCCGTCGGCTTCCGACAACATGACCCAGGCGCCGGCCACCGACAAACCGATGACCAGATAAGCCGCGCGCCCGGCCCTTTCGCCCAACAACCAGTGCGCGAAAAACACCGTCCACAGCGGAGCCAGATAAAACAGCAACATCACGCGCATGACTTCACCGTGCAAAACCGCCAGCACATAAGCCAGATTGGTCCAACCGGCGGCCAGCGCCAGCGCCAGCAGCAAACCGCGTTCATTGCGAATGCTTGGTCCGCTTTTCCGCGCGCGCGCGGCAAGGATCAGCAACAGCGGCAAACCGATCAGATAGGTGAGCAACGATGAAACGCTGCCGGATAAACCCGCCTGTTCCAGCAAACGATAGGGATACCAGACCAGGCCCCATACCGTGGCTGCCAGAACCAAGCTGAGCGGGGCCAGTAACGATGTTGAAAGCATATAATTCACGGCTCGAAAATTCAGGGTGTAAAAAAGTTTTGACGACTCACGCATCCAAGCTTAGTGACTATTGATGAACCCCCGCCTCAATCAACTTCAGCCCTATCCGTTTCAAAAACTGCGTGAGCTGTTTGCCGGAATCACACCGAACGCGGCCTGTTCGGCGATCAATCTGTCCATCGGCGAACCGAAACATGCCACGCCCCAGTTCATCAAGGATGCGTTGACCGAAAACCTGCGGGGTTTGTCGAATTATCCGGTCACGCAAGGTTCCGAGTTGCTGCGAGGAGCCATCGCGGACTGGTGTCTGATGCGCTACGACGTAGATCTCGACCCCGCGACGCAGATTTTGCCGGTGAATGGCAGCCGCGAGGCCTTGTTTTCTTTCGCCCAGGCCATCGTCGACCCGAGCAAACACGTCAAGCGGGTGCTGTCGCCGAATCCGTTCTACCAGATTTACGAAGGCGCGGCCCTGCTGGCCGGCGCCAAACCCTATTTCCTCAACACCGTGCCGGAAACCGGATTTCACATGGATCTGGGCGCGATTCCGGACGATCTATGGCAGACGGTGCAACTGTTTTACGTCTGCTCGCCGGGCAACCCGACCGGCAAGGTACTGGGACTGGACGACTGGCGCGAGATTTTTGCATACGCCGACCGGCACGATTTCATCGTCGCCGCCGACGAGTGCTATTCCGAAATCTATTTCCACGAAGGCCAGCCGCCTCTGGGCGCGCTGACCGCCGCCAAGCAACTCGGCCGCGGCCAGGAACGGCTGGTGATCTTCAACAGCCTGTCGAAACGCTCCAACGTGCCGGGCATGCGTTCCGGTTTCGTCGCCGGCGATGCCGAAGCGATCAAACAATTCCTGCTCTACCGCACCTATCACGGCAGCGCGATGAACCCGGCCGTGCAAGCCGCTTCCGCCGCCGCCTGGCAAGACGAAGGCCACGTGCATGAAAATCGTCGCATGTACCGGGAAAAATTCGCCGCCGTCGTGCCGATGCTGCGCGAGGTACTTGAATTCGACTCGCCCGATGCGGCGTTTTATCTCTGGGCCAGGGTTCCAGGCGGCGACGATATGGTCTTCGCGCGCGATCTTTACCGCGATAAACACGTCACCGTTCTGCCCGGTTCGTTCCTGGCGCGCGACGCCAAAGGCGTCAACCCGGGCCAGGGATTCATCCGCATCGCGCTGGTCGATGGGCTGGATCAGTGTGTCGAAGCGGCGCGGCGCATCGTCGAGTTCGTCAAGCAATAACCTTATTTATCAATGACCTTAATAAACAACCTAAAGGAATAAACATGAACGATCTGCAACTCATCATCGAAGAGGCTTTTGAGCGCCGCGCCGACATCACCCCGCGCAATGTCGAGCCCCAGGTCAAGGATGCCGTCATGGCGGTCATGGATTTGCTTGATTACGGCCAGTTGCGCGTCGCCGAGCGGATCGAAGGCCAGAACTGGGTGACCCACCAGTGGATCAAGAAGGCGGTGCTGTTGTCGTTCCGGCTGGAAGACAACGCCTTCATCAAAGGCGGCTTCACCAATTACTACGACAAGGTGCCGAGCAAATTCGCCGATTTCAACTCCAAGGATTTCCGCGAAGGCGGTTTCCGCGTGGTACCGCCGGCCTCGGTGCGCAAAGGTTCCTACATCGCGAAAAACGTCGTGCTGATGCCGTCCTACGTCAACATCGGCGCTTATGTCGATGAAGGCACCATGGTCGACACCTGGGCCACCGTCGGCTCCTGCGCGCAGATCGGCAAGAACGTTCACCTGTCCGGTGGCGTCGGCATCGGCGGCGTGCTGGAACCGGTGCAGGCCGGCCCCACCATCATCGGCGACAACTGCTTCATCGGCGCGCGTTCCGAAGTGGTCGAAGGCGTTGTCGTGGAAGACAACAGCGTCATTTCGATGGGCGTCTACATCGGCCAAAGCACCAAGATCTACAACCGCGAAACCGGCGAAGTCAGCTACGGCCGCATTCCCGCCGGCTCGGTCGTGGTCAGCGGCAACCTGCCCTCTTCCGATGGCAAGTACAGCCTTTACTGCGCCGTCATCGTCAAGCAAGTCGATGCAAAAACCCTGAGCAAGGTCGGCATCAACGAACTGCTGCGCGGCATTTGATCTTGCGGCGACATGCGGGTTGAGCCTGGCGTAAACACTCAATAAGCGGCCAGTCGAGTGCTTTCCGGCTCGATCCGCGCGTACTGCCAGGGCCTGAGCATGCCGTGCCGCTGACTGGCCTTGCTCAGGCGCGGATTCATCTTCATGTGCAATCCGACCCGCTCCACGCCGCCGCGCGGCACCTGCGCCATCGGTTGTGTAGTGGCGCCCTGGTTCGCCATCTGGGTTGCCGCAATAAACAAAAGCACCGCGAGTTGTTCCGAATACATGATCTGCCTCCATCGGGTTGACCGGCACGCGCCGGATGATGTGTAGGCTAGAGACGAGTCCGGTCGCGCGTTAGCAACCGGGTCGAAACCCAGCCGGCCAACCGGGTGGGCCAACCGGGTTGGTGTCGCGACGCGCTTTGGCACACTATCCTGAACTCACACTGCCACGGAGGACACGCCATGCCGTTTCTGCAAGAACAATGGAATACCCACGGTCGCCAGCTCAGCCCGCTGCGCCGCTACAGCAGCCAGCGCGAATTCGAGGCCGACTGGGTCGGCGCGCTACGGCGCCGCTACAGCCTGTCGCAAGAAGCCCTGGCGGTACTGGCGAATGTCTCGGTGACAACGGTGCAGAACTGGGAAAACCCGCAAAGCCGCAAGAGCATCGCGCCGCACAATCAGGATCGCCTGCGCGACATCGAACGCGAACTGTGGATCAAATCGCACGTCACCCTGCTCGAACCCTGCCCGCCTTTCCTGCGCGCGCTGTACGACTTGCTCGGTTCGAACAAGGACGCCAGCGCGCAAGGCCTGGCCGAATACCTGGTCGCCAGCATGCCCGAGCAAGACCCGGAACGCCCGCGCCTGCTGCACTGGGCCGGACTGGCGCACAGCATCGCCGACCCGGCCTCCGGCAAGGCGCGCGAATATCAGAACGCCGCTCTGCATGCGCTGGGCCAGGCCAAAACCCCGCTCGCCGCCGCGATTGAAAACGAAATCCTTGGCAGCCAGTTCGAGGATTTGCTGACTCAGGCGCAAGGTTCCGAACGCCAGGAAAAAGGCCGCCATCTGCTCGCCGCGTGCGAACGCCTGTATCAGCGCGACGGCCAGGCCGCCTACAAATGGAATGCGCTCGAAGTCGCCTGCCGCACGCCGCTGCCGGCGGCCACGCAATACGACCTGCTCGGCGAGCTGAACCAGTTGCTGGGCGAAAACGCCGTGCGCCGGAAGATACAGAGCGACGATGCCTACGAGGTGCTGCGGGTGACCCACGCCGCCTCCAGTGCCGCGGCCAACGCGCTGAACTGAGGGGTCGATCATGAAAAATCGCATGAATACCCACCTCAAATATCTCATCGCGGGTTTGGCTTTGTCGGCCAGCCTTGGCCTGGGCAATACGGCACTCGCGGCGGCGCAAGCGGAAAACAACTCGCCGCAAGCGAATACGCCGCAAGTCGCGCCCATCCAGCTCGCCTGGCAACGGGTCGGCGCGCCGATCAGCATGGAAGGCTAAGGTTTGCGCACCGTCAGCAAGGACGGGCCCGATTGGTTTGAACAAGGAAATGGCCCGCCGGCGATCTTCATGCCGTTGACCAGATCGCCGGAGGCCTGATTGGTCAAGCTACTGCACACCGCCGACTGGCAGATCGGCAAGCTGTTCGGGCAATTCGAGCCCGAAGACGCCGCGCTGCTGGCCGAGGCGCGCTTCAAGACGGTTGAGCGGATCGCCGCGCTGGCGACCGAACATAAGGTCGATCTGGTTCTGGTCGCCGGCGACGTATTCGACGCCCAGGGCGTCGCCGACAAGACCATCCACCGGCTGTTCAACGCCCTGCAAGGCTATGCCGGGCCCTGGCTGTTGATCCCGGGCAATCACGACGCCGCGCTGTCCGAATCGGTCTGGACCCGCGCCGCGCGCCTGCATGCGATTCCCGCCAACGCCCGCGTCTGCCTGACGCCGGAGCCGGTTCTGTTCGAAGCCATCGGCGTCGCCGTACTGCCCGCGCCGCTGACCCAGCGCAACACCCACACCGACCTGACCGAAACCTTCGCCGCGACCGAAACGCCGGCCGGTCTGCTCCGCGTCGGTCTGGCGCACGGCAGCGTGCAGGGCATTCTGGCCGAAGGCATCGACTCGTCGAACCCCATCGCCGCCGGGCGGGCCGAACAGGCCGGGCTGGATTACCTGGCGCTGGGCGACTGGCATGGCGCCAAACAGGTCGATGCGCGCACCTGGTATAGCGGCACGCATGAAACCGACCGCTTCAAGGCGAACGACTCCGGCCAGGCGCTGCTGGTCGAACTGGTCGGGCCGGGCGCGCCGCCTGTTGTCACGCAGCTTGCAACCGGGCAATACCGCTGGTTGACCGAAACCCTGGCGCTACAGGTGCCGAGCGACCTCGAACTGGCGCGGCAACGCATCGCCGGGTTCGGGCCGGCCGATGTGGTGCAGTTGAATCTGGCCGGCCGAACCGATCTGGACGGGGATCGGCGGCTGCGCGAGGCCATCGAACAAGCGCGTGGAAAAGCCCGCTGCCTGCTCGCCGACCTGTCTGCGCTGCGCTTGGAACCGACGCCGGAGGACATCGACGCCCTGCATGCCGACGGCTATCTTGGCGAGGTCGTCGCCGAGCTTCAGGCCGATCAGGACGACCCGGACGGCGTCAGGGCAGAAGTCGCGCGCGACGCCCTCGCGCTGCTGGCGAGCCTGCTCGATACGCAAAGAAGGAATGCCGGAGCCGCGCCATGAAGCTCGCCCGCATCCGCGTCGAACAATTCAAGCAGTTCCGCCAGGCCATCGAAATCAAGCATCTGGAACCCGGCCTCAACCTGTTCACCGGCCCCAACGAAGCCGGCAAAAGCACCCTCGTCAGCGCCATCCGCGCCGCGTTCTTCGAGCGGCATCGCTCAGGCAGCGTCGACGAACTGCGCCCCTGGGGCGACGCGTCGGCCGCGCCCAGCGTCGAGCTCGAGTTCACGGTCGGCGACAAAACCTACACGCTGAGCAAAAGTTTTCTGAGCAAGAAACGCTGCGAACTGACGATCGATGCGCAAGGAAAAATCCAACGTCTGGACGGCGCGGAAGCCGAAGACCATCTGGCCGAACTGCTCGGTTTCCAGCACGCTGGCAAGGGCGTCAGCAAAGCGGAACACTGGGGCATTCCCGGCCTGCTCTGGATACAGCAGGGCACGGCGCACGACATCCGCGAATCGGTCGGCAACGCCACCGACCATTTGCGCGGCGCCCTGAACGAATCGCTCGGCGAAGTCGCCAGCAGCGGCGGCGACGAAGTGCTGGCCAAAATCGAAGCCGCCCGCAACGAATTGCTCACTCCGGCCGCAGGCAAGGCCAAGGGGCCGTATCTCGAAGCCGAGACTCAGGTCGCCGCGCTGACCGCCGAGGTGCAAGCGCTCGACGCGGAAATCGCCGCCTATCGCCAGAAAGTCGATGCACTGGCCGGCCTGCGCCGCGAACACGCCGCCGACCTGGCCGAGCAGCCCTGGCTCGGCTTCCGCAAAGAACAGAAGGCCGCCGCGGACAAACTGGCCGCCATCCAGCGCGTCGAGGAAAACCTCGCGGCGGAGAAACAGCGTGCCAACCAGATCGAGGCCAGGCTCGCGCTGTTGCGCAGCCAGCTAGACACCCATGCCAGCCAGGAACAGGCGGTCGAGGCGCGCAATGCCGCGCTGGAAGCCGCTCGGCAGGCGCGGACGGCCGCCGCCGGGCTGGTCGAACAGTGGACGGCGCAACGCACGGAAGCGGCTAGCCGATACGACGCCGCGCGCGCGACGCTACGCCGCGCGCGCCAGGAAGACACCCGGTTAAGCCTCACCCGCCAGTCCAACGACATCCAACACAAAATTGAAAGCACCGCCGCCGCGCTGAGCAAAGCCGAGGCCGCGCAGACCGCCCGGCTTGAATTGCAGCGCCAGGCCGCCGCCAGCGAAATCAAGCCGGCCGACCTGACCACGCTGCGCGAGCAGCACCGGCAACTGCGCGAACTGCGCATCCAGCAGGACGCCAGCGCGACCCGGTTGCGCTATAGCCTGGACGCCGGGCGCGACATCCGGATCGGCGACGAAGCGCTGACCGGTTCCGGCGAGCGGCGGCTGATCGAAGAAACCGGCCTTTTACTGCCGGGACTGGGCAGACTCGAAATCGCCCCCGGCGGCGCCGATCTGTCCCAACTCCGGCGCAAGCAAGCGGAACTGGCCGACAAACAGGCCGCCCTGCTGCAACGACTTGGGCTGAGCGATCTGGATGCGGCCGAAGCGCGCCATCAAACCCATGCCCAGCGCCTGGCCGAAGTCGCCAGCGCCGACGCGACGCTGAAAGCGCTGGCGCCGCTCGGCGTCGAAGCGTTGCGCGGCGAGCTGGCCGCCAGCCAGGCCCGCGCCGGCGAAATCGGACTCGCATTGGGCAAACTGCCGGCCGCCACCGAAGTCGACGAAAAACTGCCCGCCATCTCCGTCGTGGAAGCCGCCGAAGAAGCCGCCGCCCAATCGCTCGCGCAGATCGACGCCAGCCTGCACAAGGAACAACTTGCCGCCGGCAACGCGCAGGCCGCGTTCGAAGCGGCCAGTCGCGAACTGGCCGCCGCGCGCGCCGTGCTCGACGCGCCGGAACGGGCCGCGCGCGTGGCGGCGAGCAAGCGCGATCTGGTCGATACGCGCGCCGAACAAAGCACGCTGGCCGGGCGCATCGAGACGCTCGCCAAACAAGTCGGCGAGGCGCATCCGGACATCCTGCGCCAGGACGTGGAACGCTACGGCAAGAGCGCGGAGCAACACGAAAAACGCTTTAGCGAACGCCGCGACACGCTGCTGCGGCTGGAAGTCGAACTCCAGGCCGCCGGTGCGCGCGGGCTGGAAGAACGCCGCGCCGAACTGGCCCGCGACCTAGCCCAGGCCCAGCGCCGCGCCGAAGAACTGCGCCGCCGCGCCGCCGCGCTCGACCATCTGTTGAAGCTGTTGCGGGAAAAACGCCGCGCGCTGACCCGGAAACTGCAAGCGCCGCTGCAAAAACACCTGAACCGCTACCTGCAACTACTGTTCCCGCAAGCCAGCCTGGAAATCGACGCAGACCTCAGCCCCGGCCCGCTCACCCGAACCCGCGCCAACGGCACGGAGTCGGGCGATTTCGAAGCGCTCAGCTTCGGCGCGCGCGAACAGATGGGCGTCATCAGCCGACTGGCCTATGCCGATCTGCTGCGGGAAGCCGGCCGCCCGACCCTGATCATCCTCGACGACGCGCTGGTGCACAGCGACGAGGAGCGGCTGGCGCAAATGAAGCGGGTACTATTCGACGCGGCCACCCGGCACCAGATCCTGCTGTTCAGTTGCCATCCGGCCAATTGGCGCGACCTGGGCGTCGGCGCACGCTCGTTGCCAGAGATCCGGCTGGATTCGGCCGCTGGCGGCGGCTAGCGGTGCGGTCGGCGGCGAGGGTTCGCCGCCAGCCCTGCTCGCGGCGGTGGTTCGCCGCCTGATTTACAAACAGTGCGATGCCAGGCCGTCGGCCAGCTTGGGCCCGAACTAGGCAACTCGACGAAATAACGTTTTCTTTCATTAACTTAGCGCACCCTGCCCCGCTCTTTCGTGACCAGATGTGACAGTTATTGACTGTAGGTGTTCCAACTTTGGCGACGAAACGACAAAATCTGGCCTTGATACGATTGCTTGTCCGCATCGGGACACATCGCGTCGCGTGATTTTTCAAAGCACAGGAAGTTATCTGATGAAACGCTTTCTCCAAAAAACCATTAACCAAAGCGCCAAAGCAGTTTTATTCAGCGTCTGTGTATTCGGCGTGACAGGCCAGACATCGGTTATTGCCGCGTCGATTAATCACCTCGCCAACGATCAGCAGTGGGTGGGGCAATATCAATGTCCACAGGGCTCCACGCCATTGATAGTGCAATTGAAGGAGGTATCCCCCGGCGATGCGGGTGGACGTCACCAAATAAATGGGGTTTTTCAGTTTGGCGGTGCGGGGCAGCCCGCTGGCGCTTATCTTGTTACCGGGGCTTACTCGACCGGTAATCAATCGATCAGATTGATGCCCGCTGGATGGCTCGATCACCCTCAAGGTTTTGTCGCAGTAGGACTCATTGGCAAATTGTCCGCGGATGGAAAAACCCTCAGCGGCCGCATCACACATCCATCTTGCGGAGCAATCAGCCTTGCGCTGAAGACAGACACTGCCGGATTGGGCAATCAAACCACGGCGGATACATACATTCGGCAACAACCTCAAAATCCGGCGGCAAGTTCACCAACGCCGAATGAAACATTGCCGCCCACCATAAAAAACGAGCCTGATGCGGCAGCAGTAAATATAAATACGACACCAAATGAACGCTGTGAAAGTTACCTGAAATGGTCCGACCGCTTGAAACTTGAATTTCCGAACAAGAATATCAATCGCATGTCGGCCCCCGAGCTCTCAATGCATTACGCTAGGTTATTTGATGACGCCCACTTTGTCCCTTATTTCGGGAAGCCATACAGCGAGATGGAAATCAGCGAGCTAGAGGATATCGGTAGAAACACCATCATGCGCTGCAAGAAAGCGAGCCCGGAATTCAAGCAGGCAAGCGCATCGATGGATGTCCTGCTGAAATCGTTCCTTGCCACGCGCCAAGCCACTTCAGACCGCACGCCAGCGACACAAGCGTCCTTGAAATTAAAAACAGGAATAATCAGGAATGCACGCGCTGAATTGAATTTGCTTCGTGATGAAGTGGAAAGAATGCAGCCTGGCATTGCAGCCTATGAACGTATCGTTGATATTCAGAAACGCATCCCCGCTTTACTCGATCCGATCTGGCCGAGCGAACATACCGGACTCATCAGCCATTTTGAAAACAAGAGAATATCTTTCGTCGGGCCAGCGTTGACGGATCTTGTGGACCAAGCCGTTGCACGAGGTTCAGACTGGAATGGGTTGGAAGCATTGCGCCAGTTGCCAGAGCAGAAAAAACAATTATTCGAACAGGCCGGCAGCGGACATGCCAAAGCACAGATGGACAAGATAAGAAATCAGCAAGCAATTACGCTGTCGAATCTCATGTTGGAGGAGGCCATCGCCGCAAAGAACTTTCCTGTCAGCCTGGTTGGATTGGAAAAAGGCTCGTTATGGTATCAATCGTTCCATGAAAAATATTTGAAGCATGCAGAATACAATCAACATCCTTCAGTGACGAAAGTTGACAAGATATTCTGGGAGAAGCGGAATGCCACAATCAACGCTTCCGATGCTGAATTAAGCGCACTGGTCGCTGCGGCAAAAACGACAAAGGATGCGAGAAACGTTGTTGATGAATATTTGTGGCTTTACCAGGATGAACAAAATCCGGTGGCCCAGAAAATCAAGAAAAATGCTTCGGCCGCAGTAGACCGGATATTGATCTCATCCACGCAAGCAGATAAACAAAAGCTGGATCGCATGCCAGGAAATCTTGATGGTTTGCATGCATCAGCTTTTTGGCACGAAACATTTCAGGCGCAGTACGGCAGTGACAGGGAACATCCATTGGTCAAGGCGTTGGAAAAACATTTCATTGAGCGACGTAACGCCATCGTGGCTGCCAGCAAATCGGCCGTGACCAAGGAAATCTCTACCGCACAGAGTAGTTACGACATTGACGAAATATGGCGAAAGTATCTCAAATCACCCTACGATCAAACCAGCCTCATCATTTCCGATTTGAAAGAGATTTCCATCAATCGCCTGGAACGCCTCAAATTAAAATCAATCCTGGCTGGTGGGCTGATTGAAAATGAAAAAAGCAAAAATGGCGAACCCACAGAAGAAAACATGTATTTTGCCGCCGAAGGTTACATACGCACCGGCTTGAGCGGCATGGAGGCAGTAAAACAAATCCCGATACTCGGCGAGTTTGCCAACATTTCCGAAAGAATCACAGGTAAACAATCAGTCAACATTGGCTACTTCAAAAAGAATGGTTGCCAGCCAGCCGACCATAAGAAACGCTATCTTTGCGACTACACATTGAAACTAGATGTAAAGACCGAAGGCGGCATGAAAGAAGCGTCGGCATTCATGCAGTCATTCTTTGTCATGCCAGGGAATACAACAGGTTATTTCACGCATAACGGTTCGAAATGGGTTCGGTCAGATACCGAAGCACAAATTGAAACAGATGCCAGAAACGCCAGGGAGCAGAGCGAGCGGTTCGCGCGAGAGAGTAAAGAACTACATGATCGCGGCACGGAGGCCCTGCACGATTACCTCAGAGGCCCGCCAAGCGTCAGGCAGTGAAGTGCGCAATCTTCCTGGCCCGGGCCAGGAAGATTGTTGTAACGCTCAGATTTACAAACAATGCGACGCCAGCCCATCCGCCAGCTTGGGCTCGAACCAGGTCGATTTCGGCGGCATGACTTCGTTGGCGTCGGCCACGGCCATCAGGTCTTCCATGCCGGTCGGGTGCAGGGACAAGGCCAGTGCCATTTCACCGGAATCGACCCGCTTTTCCAGTTCGCTCAAACCCCGGATGCCGCCGACGAAGTCGATGCGCTTGTCGCGGCGCGGGTCATTGATGCCCAGAATCGGCGCGATCAGGTTGTTCTGCAGCAGGCTGACATCGAGGCGGCCGACCGGGTCATGCGGGATCAGATCGGCGCGGATGGTCAGCTTGATCCAGCGTCCGTTCAGGTACAGGCCGAACTCGCCCGGACGCGCCGGTTTGACGGCGGCATCCGCCATTTCGATCATGAAACTTTCCGCCACGCGCGCCATGAACTCCGGCTCGGACAGGCCGTTCATGTCCTTGATGACGCGGTTGTAATCGAGGATGCGCATCTGGTGATGCGGGAAGATGACCGACAGGAAGTAGTTGTAGGCCTCGTCGCCGGTATGGCCAGGGTTGGCGGCGCGGCGCGCGGCGCAAATCCGGCTGGCGGAGGCGGAACGGTGGTGGCCGTCGGCGATGTACAGCGCCGGCATCGCGTCGAACAACTCGGTCAGGCGCGCCAGCGTGGCGGCATCGCGTATCGCCCAGAGCGTGTGGCGTACACCGGATTCGGCAACGCCGTCAGACTCCGGCTCGTTCTGGGTGGCGGCGGCGAGGATGGAATCGACTTCCGATTGATGCGGGTAAGCCAGCAACACCGGCCCAGTCTGAGCGTTCAGCGCTTCGATCTGGCGGACGCGGTCGTCTTCCTTGTCCGGGCGGGTGAATTCGTGTTTGCGGATGCGATTGGTGTCGTAATCGGCGACGCTGGCGGCGGCGACCAGACCGACCTGCACGTGCTCGCCCATGATCAGGCGATAGGCGTAGTAGCAGGCTTGCGCGTCCTGCTTCAACACACCGGCGGCGATCATCTTGTGCAGGTTTTCCGCCGCTTTGGCGTAGACCTCGGGCGCGTAGGGATCGATATCCGGCGGCAGGTCGATTTCAGGTTTGGAAATGTGCAGAAAACTCCACGGCCGCCCCGCCGCCAGCACGCGCGCCTCGGCGGTATTGAGCACGTCATAGGGCGGCGCGATGACTTCCGGGGCGCGGCCGGGGGCGGGGCGCAGAGCGGGGAAAGGACGTACCAGCGAAGGGCGGATCGATGACATGAGCGGCTTTCAGTATTCGGGGAGGGCCGAATTCTAGCGCGGCTATCGCCAGCATCGAATCCATCGCGGACAATGCGGGCGGCAAGCGCCGAATCCCGTTTCCCCGCCATTCAACGACCGATCCCGTATGCCGCCATCGATATTCAGCCGAACCTACGCCAGACTCGGTGAAACCCGGCGCAACAGCCTCGATTGGCTGCTGCAGGCGGCACTGACCGCCTGGCGTTTGTTCACAAAAAACGAACTGCAGAACCACGCCGCCGCGACGGCTTTTTACTTTCTGCTGTCCGCCGCGCCGCTGGTGCTGTTATTGACCTATGCCGCGCAATATCTGGCGGTTCTGGCGGAATCGTCGGTGCCGGCGGTATTTTTGCTTGCCGCGCTGTATGAACAGTTCAATCTGGACGAACTTTCCAGCCTGGGCGTGATTCCGCAAAAAGCACAGATCAGCGCGGGCGGCGTCGGTCTGTTGACGTTGGTGCTGTCGTCGCGCGGACTGGTCAACGCGGTGCAAAGCGCGTTCCGGGTCATTTTCCCGGATGAAGCCAAGCGCCCCTTCGTGCTCAACTGGATGTTGCCGCTGGTCATCATTCCGCTGGTGTTCGGCCTGGTGGTTGTCGCGGTCGCGGCGCAAGCCAGCCTGACTTTCTTTGCCAGCATCGAACTGCTCGGCGCCGGGCGCAGCGTTGTTCTGAAAGTCATCAACGTCGCGCTAGCGCTGCTGGCGGTCTGGGGCCTGTTTTACACCGCCTTGCGGCGTCTGCCGCTACGTCGCCCGCCGGTTCGGCCGACCCTGGCGGTCAGCGCCCTGGCCACGCTGACCTGGACGGCGTTGTTTCTGGGCTTTGGCGTGTTTTTCCAGGTGGAAAAGTATCAGGCCGTTTATGGCGCGCTGGGCGGCGTCGTTTTCATCCTGATCGGCGCCTACTTTGCCTGTCTGGCGTTTTATTTCTGGGCGCAGTTTCTCTATTCGCTGACCAAGGTCGACGTGACCGCGCTGGAAAAACTCTTTCTCGGCGGCGGCGGCGGTGGCGCGAACAAACTCGAATCGATCGTGTTCGGACGTTCCAACCGTCTGCTGGCGAAGTACGGCCGCCATTACGTCGCCGGTGCGACGCTGATCGAGGAAGGCGACAACTCGCGCGAGGCCTTTTTCCTCTATGCCGGCAAGGTAGCGGTCTACAAACGATACGGCGCGGAGGCAAGCGCCGGCGGCGAGAAACGGCTGATGGAAATCGAGGAAGGCAACCTGCTCGGGGAAATGGCCTATCTGCTGAACGAGCCGCGCACCGCCAGCGTGCGCGCGGAAACCGACGTGACCGCGCTGGTCCTGCCGCCGGAAATGCTGGAAGAGTTGATGCGCTATTCCGCCCCGCTCTCCCGCCGCATCATCGGCGCGCTGGCGCAGCGTCTGATGCGGATGAATCAGGCGACGCAAGGGTAGGAAGCTGCCGTAGGGCGGGAATCCCTTCCCGCCGATCCACCGTCCGATTGCCTTTGCATGAAATGGCGCCCCGCCGTGAGGCTGAAAGTCGACAACCCCTTGCCGACCTACTTCGCGAAAAAGTCCTTCACTTTGTCCATGAAGTTCTTCGCACGCGGGTTGTGCTTGCCTTCATGGTCGCTGCAGCAGGTATCGAATTCGCGCAGCAGTTCTTTCTGGCGCTCGGTCAGGTTGACCGGCGTTTCCACCACCACATGCGCCATCAAATCGCCCGGATGCTGGCTGCGCACGCCCTTGATGCCCTTGCCGCGCAAACGGAACACCTTGCCGGACTGGGTTTCGGCCGGAATCTTGATCGTGGCGTGGCCTTCCAGGGTGGGAATTTCGATCTCGCCGCCCAGCGCCGCCGTGGTGAAGGAGATGGGCATTTCACAATGCAGATCGTCGTGATCGCGCTGGAAAACCTGGTGCGACTTGAGATGAATCTGGACATACAGATCGCCCGGCGGGCCGCCGTTGATGCCCGCCTCGCCTTCGCCCGACAGACGAATGCGGTCGCCTTCGTCGACGCCGGAGGGAATCCGCACCGACAGGGTCTTGTGTTTCTTGACCCGGCCTTCGCCATGGCAATGGCCGCAAGGGTCGGTAATGATCTTGCCGCTGCCGTGGCAACGCGGGCAGGCTTGTTGCACCGAGAAAAAGCCTTGCTGCATGCGCACCTGGCCGTGGCCGCCGCAAGTCGGACAGGTGGTCGGTTCGGTGCCGGTTTTAGCGCCGGTGCCGTGGCAATGCTCGCATTCCGACAAGACCGGCACGCGAATCTTGGTTTCGGTGCCGCGCGCGGCCTCTTCCAGCGAGATTTCCAGGTTGTAACGCAGATCGGCGCCACGGTAGACGTTCGAGCGCCCGCCGCGTCCACCGCCGAACACATCGCCGAAAATATCCGAAAACGCATCCGCGAAATCGCGGTGCCCGCCACCGCCGCCCATCGAGGCATCGACGCCGGCATGGCCGTATTGGTCGTAAGCCGCGCGCTTGTTGGCGTCGGAAAGAATTTCGTAAGCCTCTTTGGCTTCCTTGAATTTTTCTTCCGACGCCTTTTCACCCTGATTCCGATCCGGGTGGTGCTTCATGGCCAGCTTTTTGAAGGCCTTTTTTATTTCTTCGTCGGATGCGCCTTTGGATACACCGAGGATTTCGTAATAGTCGCGTTTGGACATGCCTGATTCCGTTATGTCGAAGCGTAAAGGCCGGGTTAAAGGGAAAAACCCTTAAACCCGGCCAGTTCAGTCGGTCGGCAATCCATTGCCGACATTAGGTTGCATGGTGTCGATTGTCGGCAAGGGATTGCCGACCTACCAAGCGGGATGCCGGTTACTTGTCCTTGACTTCCTCGAACTCGGCATCGACCACGTCGTCGTCCTTCTTGCCGCCGCCGGCGTCGGGACCGGCTTCACCGCCAGCCGCGCCCTGATCCTTGGCATACATCTGCTCGGACAGTTTGTGGCTGGCTTCGGCCAGGGTTTGCGTCTTGGCTTCGATGTCGGCCTTGTCGCCGGACTTGATCGCGGCTTCGCATTCGGTAATGGCTGCTTCGATCTTCGCCTTTTCGTCGGCGCCGACCTTGTCGCCGAAGTCCTTCAGCGCTTTCTTGACCGAGTGCACCATGCCGTCGGCCTGATTGCGCGCGGTGGCCAGTTCGAACGCCTTGTGGTCTTCGGCCGCGTTGGCTTCGGCGTCCTGCACCATCTTCTGGATTTCCGCCTCGCTCAAGCCGGAATTGGCCTTGATCGTGATCTTGGCTTCCTTGCCGGTACCCTTGTCCTTGGCGGAGACGTGCAGGATGCCGTTGGCGTCGATGTCGAAAGTGACTTCGATCTGCGGCATGCCACGCTGCGCCGGCGGAATGTCGGTCAGGTTGAACTGGCCCAGGCTCTTGTTGCCGGAAGCGATTTCGCGCTCGCCCTGCAGCACGTGGATGGTCACCGCGGTCTGGTTGTCGTCGGCGGTCGAGAAGACCTGATTGGCGCGGGTCGGGATGGTGGTGTTCTTCGGGATCAGCTTGGTCATCACGCTGCCCAGGGTTTCGATGCCCAGAGAAAGCGGGGTGACGTCGAGCAGCAGCACGTCCTTGACTTCGCCTTGCAGCACGCCGCCCTGGATCGCCGCGCCGACCGCGACGGCTTCGTCCGGGTTGACGTCCTTGCGCGGGTCCTTGCCGAAGAATTCCTTGACCAGTTCCTGCACCTTGGGCATCCGGGTCATGCCGCCGACCAGAATCACGTCGGCGATATCGGACACTTTGACGCCGGCATCCTTGATCGCCATCTTGCACGGCTCGATGGTGCGCTTGACCAGTTCTTCAACCAGGCTTTCGAACTTGGCGCGGGTGATCTTCATGACCAGGTGCTTCGGCCCGGTCGCGTCGGCCGTGATGTAAGGCAGGTTGATTTCGGTCTGGGTATTGGACGACAGCTCGATCTTGGCCTTTTCGGCGGCTTCCTTCAGGCGTTGCAGCGACAACACGTCTTTCTTCAGATCGACGCCCTGCTCTTTCTTGAACTCGTCGATGATCCAGTCGATCAGGCGCTGGTCGAAGTCCTCGCCGCCCAGGAAGGTGTCGCCGTTGGTGGACAACACTTCGAACTGGTGCTCGCCGTCGATCTCGGCGATTTCGATGATGGAGATGTCGAAGGTGCCGCCGCCCAGGTCATACACGGCAATCTTGCGGTCGCCTTCCTGTTTGTCCATGCCGAACGCCAGCGCGGCCGCAGTCGGCTCGTTGATGATGCGCTTGACTTCCAGGCCGGCGATGCGGCCGGCGTCCTTGGTCGCCTGACGCTGACTGTCGTTGAAATAGGCCGGCACGGTGATGACCGCCTCGGTGACTTCTTCGCCCAGGTAGTCCTCGGCGGTCTTCTTCATCTTGCGCAGCACTTCGGCGGATATCTGCGGCGGCGCGGTCTTCTTCTCGCGCACTTCCACCCAGGCGTCGCCGTTGTCGGCCTTGACGATCTTGTAGGGCATCAGCGCGATGTCCTTCTGCACTTCTTTTTCCTCGAAGCGGCGGCCGATCAGACGCTTGATGGCATACAGCGTGTTCATCGGATTGGTGACCGACTGACGCTTGGCCGGTGCGCCGGCCAGAATTTCACCGTCTTCGGCGTAAGCGATGATGGACGGCGTGGTGCGCGCGCCTTCCGAGTTTTCAATGACCTTGGGTTTGCCGTTTTCCATGATCGCCACACAGGAGTTGGTGGTGCCCAGGTCGATGCCGATGATCTTGCCCATTTTTGTCTTCCTCTGAATTAATTAAACATGTCTGCCAAGTGGGATTGAGATGCCCGATTTCAAGCGATTTCTTGTTCGGTTATTTCGGTTTGAGCACCGTGACCAGAGCCGGGCGCATGACCCGATCATTCAGCGCATAGCCCTTTTGCAGCACCGTCGCCACCGTGTTGGCCTCGCCCTCGCCGTCCACCATCGCAATCGCCTGGTGATAGTTGGGGTCGAACTTGTCGCCCAACGGGCTGAGTTCCTTGATGCTGTTTTTTTCGAACACGCCGGACAGCTGCTTCAGCGTGAGTTCGACGCCGCTCTTCAGGCTCTCGATGCTGGCGCTGTCGCCGGTCGCCAGCGCGGCTTCCAGGCTGTCCTTGACCGGCAATAACTCGGCGGCAAATTTATCCAGCGCGAATCTGCGCGCCTTGTCGATCTCGTCCAGCGCCCGGCGACGCGCGTTCTCGGCATCGGCCTTGGCGCGCAGCCAGGCGTCGTGGTGTTCCTGCGCGTTCAGCTCGGCCTGGCGCAACTGCTCTTCGAGACTGGGCATGACGACCGTTTCCGCGCCGTCTTGCGTGGTTTCCGTCGTGTTTTCAATGTTGATTTCATCTGTCATGGCGTGATCCGTTTCTTAAAAACCCGGCTGGTTCTGGGGGCGATGCCAGCCAATTCAAGCCCCACCCCCTCGGCAAGCGCGATTCCGCGATAATCCGGCCACCCGCAGCCGCAAACCCGTCAGGAGCTTGGCCTTTGTCTTCCACACCACTCATAGAAATCAAGGACTTGCGTTATTCCTACGGTAACCGCGAAGTGCTCAAAGGCATCAACCTCAGCATTCCCGCCGGCACCATCGCCGCGATTCTGGGTTCCAGCGGCTGCGGCAAAACCACCTTGATGCGCCTGATCGGCGGCCAACTGAAACCGGCCAGCGGTTACGTCAAGGTCGACGGCCAGATCGTGCATGAACTCGACAACGACGCGCTCTACAAGCTGCGCCGCAAGATGGGCATGATGTTCCAGGCCGGCGGCCTGTTCAGCGACCTGTCCGTATTCGACAACGTCGCCTTCCCGATGCGCGAACACACCGACCTGCCGGAAGAGATGATTCGCGATCTGGTGCTGATGAAGTTGGACGCGGTCGGCCTGCGCGGCGCGCACAAACTGATGACCGGCGAACTCTCCGGCGGCATGCAACGGCGCGTGGCGCTGGCAAGAACGGTCGCGCTCGACCCGATGCTGACCATGTACGACGAACCCTTCGCCGGCCTCGACCCGATCTCCCTCGGCGTCATCGCCAACATCATCCGGCGCCTGAGCGAAGCGCTGGGGCTGACTTCCATCGTGGTGACTTACGACATCGCCGAATCGCTGAAGATCGTCGATTACGCCTATTTCATCGACGACGGCATCGTCGTCGCCGAAGGCCCGGCCAAGGAAATGCAGGCGTCCGACCACCCCTTCGTGCATCAATTCGTGCATGGCGAAGAAGACGGCCCGGTGCGGTTTCATTACCCGGCACGCGATCTGGCCGTGGATCTGGGGCTGGCGAGTTAAGAAGGCGCTGTCAGAAGTAGTCCGGGTCGTCGAAATAATCATCGCGTGCCGGGCGCCGCCGCATCTCCTTGAGCCAGGCCTTGAATTTCTTGACGTCATCGAACACACGGAGATTTTTGCCAATGTCCTGGATGACGTACTGGACATCTCGGATGTCGTTTTTTAGATGGCCCATGATGTTGCCGGGGGAAACCCGCAACAAAGGGTCGATACCAAAGCGCGCTCTGAACTCGCCTTCGACATGCATGATTTCCTGTATCAGTTCGATGTGCTGTTCTTTCAGGATCGTGTTGTAGTGCTTCAGCCGTTCTTCGCCGATCTGGCCGATGCTGGCCTGGTCGATGTGCTCCAGCTCCAGTTGCAGTTCCAGTAGTTGCAGCAGGTCTTTCTTGTCGTAGGCCAGGTTGACGCGCTTCATCAAGGCGGTTTTTCGATCCCGCTCCCGCGGGTCTGGCTCTCGGTCCGGGTGCAGGGCGCTGACCAGCTTGCGGTAGACCTCGCGGATCGATTGGCTGATCTGCTGCGCCTCGGCCTGTTGCCGCGCCTCCTTGGCGAGCTGTTTGGCAGACTTCTTGCGCTTGGCCTTGTGTTCCTCTCTCGCTTCTTGCTCAGCGTCTTCCCGCGCCTGCCTTGCATCGATTTGCGCCTTGGCATGCTGCATGACGTCCTCGGGCGAGTTCATGTCGACGTCGCCCAGCTCAACCCCCAACGACGCCTCCAGCATCGCTTTCATGGCCTTGATGCGCGCGGCTTCTTCGCTGTCGAAGTCGGTTCCGCTGTGCTTGTTGTAGACGGCTTTCATCTCCGCATCGTTGCGCGCCGCAACCAGATCGCCAGCCAACTCGACGATCAGATCGGCAATCATGCCGCGTTCAGTCTTGGTCAGGCCCGGTTGACAACTGGCCTGGTCAAGCCGATGTACAAACTTGATTTGCAACGCCTGCGAGGTCTCGACGAGCGGAACCCACTCGCGCGAGTATTTTTCCAGGTAAGCCTGACTGGCCGCCTCCCACGCGACCAGTTGCGCCCGGGATTTTTCAATTTGCTTGATCAGTGAATTGAATGCTTTTTGTTGTTTGCTCAGCGTGCTCGGATCTTGGCTGGTGGCGATGCTGACGGTCTTCAGGTGGGTTCGGGTCATGGGCTGACTTTATGCAAAATGGCGCGCGATCTGCAAGACGGCTCAGCATCGGCTGCACACGCGAGTGCAACCTCCCTGCTTGACCCACATGTCACATTCATGAAGTCAATAAGTGGTAAGGTTTTGCCCAACAATTACCGCTCAGTTTTTCAAAAAAGGGAGAAAATCCATGAAACGTTTCATCGCCGGCTTTGCGCTGTCCACACTCGCTCTCACGGCAAACGCCTATGTGATTAATTTCACCGGGCATGTCAACTCCACAGACGGCAGTTTGAGCGGCGTGAGTATCGGCAGCATTATTCAAGGACACTTCTTGGCCGAAGAGCCAACAAACACCTATGCCCGCTTTAATTGGACCCACAGGGCCAATTACCGCTTTGCCACGGGGAATATCTCGGCCAACGTCGAAGGCCATGCCATCAGCGCAGGCTCACCCTCTATCACCCTGTACGACAATCTCAATAGCAACGTCGAAGACGGCTTCAGCATGAGCAGCGGCTACCCGCTCATCATCGACGGTGTGACTTACACGAATGGAGCATTCGGCTTCAACCTCACCACCAAGCCAGGCAACACTGGTGTCATCAATGGTTTGAATCTTCCATCTCTGATCGACGCTTCCGCTTTCGACGAGCATTCATCACTGACATACGGCTACTTGCAGCGCAATGGAGCACCAGGCGGCTCGGTGCTCGGCTTCCGGGTTTCATCTGTCACTGTTAACCCAGTTCCAGAGCCATCCTCACCCTGGCTGATCATCGCTGCCGGGCTAGCCTTGGCGGCCCTACGTCACAAAAAGGCAAGCAGCACGATTAAGAGGGTCGATTAAGGAGCTAGCAGCCGATTAAGGGGCCAGGGTCGAATGGCACTTACTTAAGTTTTCTCGGGTGCCCCTTGCGGCGCACGTCAGCCCGAGCTTTGGGTCGGGATTTCATCAATAGCGGATAGGGTGGCTCAATGCGGCCGGGTCGATTACCGACGCGCTGTTGAGCGATCAAGTCATAGAAGGCGCGCAGATCGGCCGCATCGAAGCCAAGTGGCCCGCCGTGATTCCAGGCCTGCCAAAGCTGCAGGCTGTGTTTGAAACTCAGAACACGCGGCACTACATCGGCCTGCTTGGCGGATTCGGCCATCAACAAGCGGATCAGGTTGTAAGCCAGCAGCCCCACCCAGAGCGCTTTCTTGTTCATCTCCGGCGTCTTGCAGTGCAAGCGTTCGAGGCCCAAGGTCGTTTTCAGATTGCGCAGGTCCAGTTCGACATTCCAGCGCGAAACGTACAACTCGCCCAGTGCCTTCTTGGGCGCTTGGGTGGCGCACAGCAGGGTCGTCACCAACACCTTGTTGTTGACTTTGAGCTCGCGGATCTGTTTCAGGAAAGGTATCGAATTGCGCGCGGGTCAGCCAGCTTGGACAGATCTTGGGTTTTGCCCATGCCACAACATGATCCCGACTCCCCAGTCGGCGGCCTTTCCTGAAGTCGGTATGACGCCTTTGATGCTGCAGGAACAGCACATCCGCGCCTTGGCGCTGGAGCATGGCAATCACGAAATAGGCGCAGTAGTAGCGATCCGCCAGGATCAGATCGCCTGCGGCGATGCTGTCCAGCAATTCACGAAACAAGGCGTGTTCGCTTCCGGTCTTGCCCGAGTAAGGGCCGATTGCCGCATCCAGTACCACGCCCGTGGCCGCGCACAGCAAGCCGACCCAGCGCGCAATCGGGAAACCCAGGCCGGGCTTTTGATTGCTTTGCTGGGGGTGTTCGGCCTGGTTCTTCGGTGTGTCCGGCAACGTGACCGTGGTGCCATCGACCAGTTTGACGGGGCGGCCCAGCCATAGCCAGTTTGCCTGGGCTTGCTTCGCGATCTGCCGCCCTGTTTCTCGGGCCAGTGAACGAATCATTTCCAGCGGCAAGCGTTGCCTGGCCCTGCAATATCCTCCGGTGCGGGTGCTACAGGGTTTCAAGCCATTGGCGATGCGGTCCATGGCGTAGCGATTGACGGCTTGTTGGCAGGCGCGATCTGGGTTCAACGTCTGCGCCATGAATAGCGAGAGGGTCTCGGTCGGTGGATAGAGCCGTTCTCGATGCGGCGGCAGGTGTTGATCGACCCGTTCCAGCAGCGCGTCGCCAGTCAGCAGGTTGAAGAAATCGTAGGCGTGAAGGTGGCGTGCGTGATGTTCAACTCGATGCTGTTGATGCGACGGGGTTTCATGGGTACTGTGCATGTCGGCTGGCGGCCACAAAGGCCGCTGTTTGGGTAGGACCTGCAGTTTGCCAGGTCGCCAGCTTTCTTCATCGTTTCAATGGCTTGCCGTCGCAATTCGCCAACACTGGGGCTTATGTAAGTGCCATTCGG
>NCGJ01000022.1 GCA_002281555.1 Hydrogenophilales bacterium 28-61-23 | reverse complement strand
AAACACGGCTTTGTTCCATTCGGCCGCGAACACCACGCCCGGTTTCATCAGGCCGGCCGCTACCGCCACGCTCACCGCGCCGGCGGCGCCAGCACCCTTTAGTACGTTTCTGCGCAAAATGTTCATGCAGTTGTCTCCAATTTAAATTGATCCAGGTTATACCCGTCCCGTCAGCCAGATATACCGGCCAACCGATACGACATTACGACGAGCACTGATGAAAACGCCATTCCGTCCCGCAAGGTGTACACGACGGCCTGATATTTTCGACCTAGTGGCCACCGTTACAAAAGGATGAACAGGCTGCGCGAACATTGACATGAAACTGGCGCTTTTGCCATGTCAAGACAGTAGACATCGTCATATTTCAGCTCAGTTCAATTGAATCCGGATGCCGAACGGCGTTCCCGCTTTGCCTTTCACCAACCAGGCGACCGGATAAGCCGGTTCCCGCTCGGGAAACCGGCCCTCGGCGTCGGTGAAATAGACCAGCAGATCCGGGTTGAGTTGGTCTTTCGAAATCCATTCGAACACCGGACGGAAATCGGTGCCGCCGCCACCGGAGATTTCCGCCGGCAACGTCATCGATTCCCACATGGCATATCGCCAGGGGCCGTTCGCATCGAGCTTGTCGTCGCAGGCATGCAGCGTGACTGTCGCGCGTACCTGGGCCTTGAGGGCGTCTATTTCAGTCAGGAATTCCTGAAGTTCTTCGTGCGTGATGGAGCCGCTGGTATCCAGCACGACGATAACGTTGACGCTCTGGCTATACAGGCGCGGCATCAATGCCTCGCCTTCCCGTCTTGAAGTGCGCTGGAAGCTGTAGTCGTCGCGCGCCGCATTCATCATGTAACGCGCCAGCAGCGCCCGCCAGGGCAGCTGCGGCGCCAGCAGGTTGTCTACCAGGCGCAGCATCGACTGACTCAGCTTGCCGGCCTGACGCGCCGCCTGCGCGGCGGCGGCGAGACGGCTCTTCCATTGTTCGTCGAGCTTGTCTGGATCAGTGGGCGGCGGCGGCATTTGCGATTCATTGGACTGTTGCTGCTCGGGTTCCTGGCCGCCTTTACCCTCTTGCCGATCTTGTCGATCGGGCTTGCCGCCGCTTTCGCCTTGCGTCGGCTCGGATTTCTCGCCCTGCCCCTGGCCCTGGCCCCGCTCGGCGTCGTCTTGTTCTTGCGGTTCGCCCTCCCCGCCGCCCTCGCTCGGCTCGTTGTCGAACAAGTGCATGTCCTGCGTTTCTTCCGGCGGGTCTTCGTGCAGGACCGGGTAGATTTCCTCCGCCGTCAGGCCGCGATAAGCCGCGTTCATCAGAGCGTTATCGGGGCCGCGCATGCGCTCCTCGTCGAGGATCATGTTGACGGCATAGTCGCAGGCCACATCCCAGCGATGTTTCTGGCGATGGTTGCGGCGATTGAAATGCGACAACGCACAGTGCATCGCCTCATGCGCCAGCACGAACTGGGTCTGTTCCAGCGTCAACCGGCCGATGTAGTCCGGGTTGAAATAGAAATTGCGCGCGTCGGTGGCGGTGGTCTTGCACCACTTGGGGTCGGCCGCTTTCAACGGCAGATGCATGACTAAGGCGCCGAGGAACGGTTTTTCCAGGATCAACCGCGTGCGCGCGGCCGCTAACTTGGTTTCCAACGCAGTGTATTCAGCCATACCCCCCCTTCACCCTTCACCCTTCACCCTTCACCCTTCACCCTTCACCCTTCACCCTTCACAGGCTTGAAGTCGTACAGCATCAGTTCGGCGACGCTGTTGGCCCACTCGACAAACTCCGGCACCTTGAACAGCGGCTGCCCGACGGCGCGGTGCAGATCGGTCACCAGCATCACGCCCATCTCGCGCTGCGGATAGTTGCGCGCGTATTTCAGGATGTTGGATAGCTTGTTCACGCCTTTTTCGCCCTCCCCGGCGCACTCCTTGGCGCGGCGCACCAGCGCGGCGGCGACGCCATATTGCAGGTCGATGCCCTTGGGCACGTCGGACACGCTGCCATCGAGAATGCCGTCGATGTCAGGCAGATTGTCCAGGTTGTCGACGAAGGCTTTCAGCTCGACGCCACAGGCCTGGCCGACGCAGGCCTGCAAGGCGTCGGACAGCAGATCGGGCCGGTCGCCGAACTTCTGCAGCGCGCGGTGGGCGTATTCCCAGGAACGCGGGCTCGGGAAAGCGACCGGGTTGTGCGCCGCGTCGTAGTGAAACAGCATATCCGGACGGAAGCGCAGGAAGCCCAGAATGCGCGCGTCGATGCCGGCGTTCAGCGCCCAGTTGACCCAATCGTCCAGGTTGGCTTCGACTTCGTAATGGGTGAAACGGTTGGCCAGCGGCGCCGGCATGGCGTAAGTCACGCCACGGTCGCCCTGGCGGTTGCCGGCGGCGAAGATCGCCCAGCCATCGGGAATCGCATACTCACCCAGGCGCCGGTCGAGGATGAGCTGATAGGCGGCGGCGGACACCGTCGGCGGCGCGGCGTTGATCTCGTCGAGAAACAGGATGCCGGCCGGGCCGTGCCGGCGCGCATCGGGCAGCATGGACGGAATCGACCATTCGACGTTGTCGTTGTTGCGAAACGGAATGCCGCGCAGATCGGTCGGCTCCATTTGCGACAGACGCAGGTCGATCAACGGCACGCCATGCATGCGGGCGATACCGGCGATGATCTGCGATTTGCCCACGCCCGGCGGGCCCCACAACATCACCGGCGTATGCTGGCCGGCGTTGCAACTGGTGAATTCGCGCTCGAGGATGGTTTCGATATGGGAGGGACGCATGGTTCTTTCAACAACCTCTATGTTTTCTATCCGAGTTTCGTAAAGTCGTCCTGGCCGCTACCGGCCTGGGCCTGTTCCAATCTGGCCGCCACCAGACCGGCCTGGATTTGCGCCGGGTTCAGCATTGTCGGCAGCAAACGATAAACGCGCGCCAACCATTGCGGCTTTTCACATGCTTCAAGTTCCAGACGCGACCGCGTGGCCTGGCTCAAACGCGGCCATAACAGCAGCAGCGGCGCCATCCAGCGATGATAATCGCTAATAACCGACCGTTCCAGTCGACTATTCCAGGTTTCGCGTACCAGCAACTCCGGAAAGTCTTCGGCGCGCACGATCCGAGCGCGCCATTCGTGCGGCAGACGCAGCCCGTTCATGCCATGGCCGATGCCGTCCTGGCCGCGCAGAAACCATTGCGTCATGGCGTGCGGCCGGGCGGCCTGATTGACCAGACGCGTCAGGCAATCGCGGTGCGCATCGGTGGGATGGCACGCGATGGCATCGCGCTGTGCCAGCGCCGACGAATGAAAGCCCGTGTACGACAGCGCAAACGGATGCCACTCGCTCTCCAGTTGATCCGCCGCCTGGATGCCACCGCGCTGCGTCGCCAGTAGCGCCAGCGGCAAACCGCTTTCCCGATCCAGTAGCCAGAGCTCATTGGTGTCGAAGATCGGAAACGGCAAGGCGGGCCGGGTTTCCAGCGCCGCGAGGAGGTCTTCCAGCCCGACGGATTGCCCCAGTTTGAGGCCGACGCCCTCCTCCCAGACGCCCACCGGCCGCACCAGGCCGTAACCGTCGTCGGCGCGCAGGTGCCAGGTGACACCGTCGAAAGTGTGCGCGATGGCCTCTCCGATATCGACCGTGTGCACCACGCCGCGATAAGGATTGACGCGGCGTAGCGCGTAGTAAGTTGGGTACATGTTTTGCTTTGCCTCGTCGTTGCTGCAAACTTCGCCCAGATTCCTATCCGCGTCAAACATGAATTTTTGCTCCCACTGCGGCGCCCCGGTGCGCATCGAAGTTCCCGCCGGCGACAACCGGGCTCGTCACGTCTGCCCAAGCTGCGGCGCGGTGCATTACCAGAACCCGAAAATGGTGGTCGGCTGCATTCCGGAATGGGAAGACAAGATCCTGCTCTGCCGCCGCGCCATCGAACCAAAATACGGTCTCTGGACCCTGCCCGCCGGCTTCATGGAGAACGGCGAGACCACAGCCGAAGGCGCGGCGCGCGAAACGCTGGAAGAAGCCGGCGCGCGCGTGCAAGTGCTCAACCTGTACAGCATGATCAGTCTGCCCGACATCAACCAGGTCTACCTGGTGTTCCGCGCCAAGCTGTTACACCTCGATTTCGCGCCCGGCGAGGAAAGCCTGGAAGCGGCCCTGTTCGCCGAATCCGAAATCCCGTGGGATGAACTCGCCTTCCGCACCATCGGCCACACCCTGAAGCGCTACTACGCCGACCGGCGCGGCGATGTGGGCGAACATGGCTGCGACGAGACTTATCCGCTGCACGTCGGCGAAATATTCCACAAACCCCGGTAATGCCATTGAAACGCCCTGAAATACGCAAACCCGAGTTGCTGGCGCCCGCCGGCTCGCAAACCATGCTGGAAACCGCGCTCGCCTTCGGCGCCGACGCGGTCTACGCCGGCCAGCCGCGCTACAGCCTGCGCGCCCGCAACAACAGCTTTCGAGATGAAGTCGCGCTGGGCGTCGGCATCGAATACGCCCATGCCCGCGGCAAACAGTTCTACGTGGTCAGCAACATCTTTCCGCACAACGCCAAGCTGAAAACCTATCTGGCCGATATGGCCCCGGTCGTTGCCCTCAAGCCGGACGCGTTGATCATGGCCGACCCCGGCCTGATCGACATGATTCGCGAAACCTGGCCGGAAATGCCGGTTCATCTGTCCGTTCAGGCCAACACCGTCAACTACGCCGCCGTGCGCTTCTGGAAAAAAATCGGCATCAGCCGCGTCATCCTGTCGCGCGAACTCTCGCTCGATCAGGTCGCCGAGATTCGCCAGGCATGCCCGGACATGGAACTGGAAGTCTTCGTCCATGGCGCGCTGTGCATCGCCTATTCCGGCCGCTGCCTGCTGTCCGGCTATTTCAACCACCGCGACCCCAATCAGGGCACCTGCACCAACTCCTGCCGATGGGAATTCAACACCAAACCCGGCACGGTGGGCCCGGACGGCGATGTGTTTTTGCTGGAAGAACCGGAAAAGCGCGCCGGCAGCTACATGCCGATCGAACAGGACGAGCACGGCACCTACATCCTCAATTCCAAAGACCTGCGCGCCATCGAACATGTGCAGCGGCTGACCGAAATCGGCGTCGATTCGCTCAAGATCGAAGGCCGCACCAAATCGCCCTACTACGTCGCCCGCACCGCGCAGGCCTATCGACAGGCCATCGACGATGCCGTCGCCGGGCGTCCGCTTGACCCAACGTTATTGCGCGAACTCGATGGCCTGGCCAACCGGGGCTACACCGGCGGCTTCTTCGAACGCCATCCGGATCAGGCCTACCAGAACTATCTGCGCGGCCATTCAGAATCGGATCGCAGCCTGTACGTCGGCGATGTCCTGGCTTATGACGAAAATGGGCTGGCCGAAATCGAGGTGAAAAACAAGTTCTCCATCGGCGACCGCATCGAACTGATCCACCCGAAAGGCAATCTGGCGCTGACGATCGAGGCCATGCAAGGCAAAAACCATGCCCCGGTCAACGTCGCGCCGGGCAGCGGCCATCGCGTCAGCATCCCGCTACCGGCTGGTTACGAAGGTGCTTTCATCGCCCGTTTTGTCGCCAACGCCGAGACGCAGCTCTAGGCAAGCCCGATTCAATCGAGCGCTAGAAACTCGCGATACGGCTTCTCGTACTTGGCCAGGATATCGAAGTAAATCCGCACGTTCTCCGTCATCGCGCGCGCCTCGCCGCCACGCGCGTAGCCATATTTCAAATTACCGGCATGCTCGCGCTTCGCCAGCAGCGGCAGCACCGCCTTCATGTCCGCCCAGCTATCCGGATTCTTGCCTAACGCACGCGCCAGGCGGCGCGCATCGTGCAAGTGCCCGCTACCCAGGTTGTACGCCGCCAAAGCCATCCAGGTGCGGTCCGGTTCCGGAACCTGCTCGGGCAAGCCGTCGCGCAGCATGATGATGTAGCGCGCCCCACCCAGGATGCTTTCGCGCGGATCGAGCCGGTCTTTCACGCCAAGCTGATCGGCGGTCTGCTCGGTCAGCATCATCAAACCGCGCACGCCGGTAAACGAAACCGCATGCGCGTCCCACTGCGACTCCTGATAGGCCACCGCCGCCAGCAAACGCCAATCCAGCCCGGTTTCGCTCTGCGCCGCTTGCAGATGCGGCTTGAATTCCTGCAGCAAGGTGGCGCGTTTTTCCAGAATGCCGAGCACATCCGCTTCGTTGAGGCGGGTCACATGGCCAAAATAACGCTCACGCAACAGCGCCAAGGTGCGCTCTTTCTCCAGGCCTTTGAAAAAAGACACCAACTGACGTGAAAACGCCGTGCTCATGCCGCGCCCGACCACCCACGCCTGCGGTTGCGCGCTCGCCAGCACAAAGGCATCGCGCAACGTGGGATGGAAATTGCGCGCCACATCCAGGCTGTCTGAATCGCTCACGGTGCAATCGGCCAAACCGATATCCACCCGCTCCAGTAGCTCCTCGGAACTCGACACATCCGACACCACCCATTTCAGGGCCGGCAAGCGGCGCTGGAATGCCTTCAAATGATCGACATGACTGCTGCCGGCAACGACTTCGACACGCAGGCCCGGCAGATCGTCGATGCGGCGCGGCGTCTTGATGTTCGGCCCGCAAATCACCCATTCCTTGATCTGGCCGTAAGTCGGGCCAAAGCGCAGCGCGCGCCGGCGCTCGTCGCTGGCGGTCAGGCCCGCGGCGGCGATATGCGCCTGGCCCTTGGCGACGGTTTCCAACATCGCGTCCAACGTATCCGCCACGACAAAACGCGCTTTCCAGCCCTGCGCCTCGGCAAAACGGCTGACCAGATCGAATTCGAAGCCCGAAGGCTTGCCATCGGCATCGAGGAAATACGTGGTCGGACTATTGCGCGTCGCCACCACCAATTCACCCGATTGTTCCGGCGGCGGCACAGGGTCTGGCGCGCAGCCAGCCAGCAAAGCGAAACCCGCCAGCATGGCCAACACGCATACAACCTGCCTCATCCGCTCCAACCGAGTCATCTTTTCTTGTGCCGGTGCATTGGGAATGCAGTTAGAATGCCGCGCTTTCCTGGCCAAGACCAGTCTTGACAGGAAAAACAACGCGGTGGCAGTTTTTTCAATACAGGCTGCCGCAACGACCGCGGAGAGGTGGCAGAGTGGTCGAATGCACCGGATTCGAAATCCGGCGTAGTGCTTGCACTACCGGGGGTTCGAATCCCCCCCTCTCCGCCAATCAACTCGTACCCCTTCAATACCCGAACGGCCCGGCCCGACTTCACGACAGACAAAAAAACAGCCACCTCGGGGTCACCCGAGGTGGCTGTCAATACGGCTACTTAAAGACGCTGCCACTTAAAGCGGCGGCTTAAAGATCAGGCCTTTTTGCGACGGGCCAGCAGACCGACCAGACCCATACCCAGCGCCATGAAGGCATAGGTGTCGGCTTCCGGAACGGGGGCGCTGATTTGCACCAGCACGTCGTTGCCGCTCTGAGGATGTTGAACGTTGACGTAAATCTCGTTGCCAACAAAGTGCATACCGGTTGACTCGGCATTTTTGGTGCGCAGCGTCGCGATCACGCTCATGGATTCAGCAATGCCATCCTTGTTGGCATCGACGGTGCTCCAAATATTCTCAACGCCGCCATTCTGGTCTTCGATGATGTACATGGTGCCATCGGGGCCGATCGCCAGGTTGTCAGCATTGCTGAACGGGGTACCCACGGGCAAACCGGTCGCCGAGTCGATGGTGTCGGTGCTGGCAAACAAGCCGAGCGCACCCGTGGTCAGATTGAGGCTGTAAACGCGGCTACGACCGTCAGCCGAGTTGCCGTTGTTGTCCGAATCCGTGGTTGCGAAGTACAGGAGCTGGTTGCCGTTGGCCAGATTCTGGATTTCCAGGTCTTCGGGACGGTTGAAGCTCGTGCCCAGGATGCTGGCATGGTCGGCAGTGGCGCGGCCGTCGATAGTGCCGTCACCCAGCACGGTGGAGACGCCAGCGATGGCGCCACCGTTCACGTCGGTAATCGCAACCCAGTTGGAAGCGCCGGTAATGGCCGGGCCATTGTTGCCTTCAAACTGGCCGCCCGCGCCGACTTTCAGCGCAAAAGTCTGACCGGCGGCGAAGTAGCCGTTACCGTCGGTGGCGTTCGGGTTGGCCGACACATATTTGTAAACCGAACCGCCATTCAACTCATCAATGAAATACATTGATTTGTTGGCATCGAAAGCCAGGCCTTCATGAGAAACGCGCGGAACAATCGTGCGCTGAATGAAGGTTCCGCCATTGGCTGCTGCGGTGGTTGGGTTGGTTACTTCAAACAGGCGGCCTTTGGTGCTGCCGGTGCCCCAGGATTCTTCGGCGGTCAGATAGCTGCCCCAGGGAGTCCAGCGGGAGGCGTCGCCAGACACGAAACCCTGGGTGCCAGGCGCGACGATGGTGACGGTACGCGTGTTGTAGTTGGTGTCCCTCAGATCAACGCGCTGCACGCCGCCGGTGCTGGTTTCGAACGGCATGAACAGGTAACGGTTGGCATCAGGACCGGTTTGATTGGAATCGATCATGTCCCAGCTGCCGGAGTTGCCTTGACCCAGCGCAACCTGGTTCGTGCGGTTGGCGATGACTTTCTGGGTCCAGCCTGCTGCCAGGATATAGGGGGCGGTCATTTCCTGAGCGTCGCCGGCAGTCAGAACAGGGGTGGTGTAGGGGACAGCGGCTTGAGCGCCGGCGGCCATGGTCATCAGAGCGGCGGCGACCAGAACGGAAAGTTGCTTCTTCTGCATTTGAGAATCCTTGAAGATTAAATAGTAGCGGGGGATGTATTCATCCAAGTCCAGCCATCTGCAATCTCGCATACGCGGATACCTCAGACCCTGGACTTGCCGGCTTCCCTTGCGCGAAGGGCAGCCATGAACACCGGCCACAATTTAGGCGAACCAGGTTGCAGTTGTATTAGTTGAAAACAGCGCAAAAATGAGCTGTTCGGCTCATATTCAGATGGCATGCCGTGTGGCAACCGGCCGGGTCAGTCAAGCGTGGGCGTCGATCGCTCTGCGCTGCTGGCCGCGACGATAGGCCGCCAGCGCCGGCCAGATCAGCGCGGCCAGCAAGACCAGCGCCAGCCCGACCGGCCACCAGACCGGCCTATTCCACTTGGCCTGATATGCAGCGCGCGCGGCCGGGTCGACGCGGCGGTACTTGAGCAGGTTGTGCGCCATCAGGTTGGGCTTGGCGTTTTTCACCCAGCCGTGGCGCAGGCCGAAGCTCTTCGGGTGGAAGGCGTAGATCCAGGGCGCGTCCTCGCGCGCCAGCTTGACCATCTGGTCGATCACCGCCTGGCGTTCGGGACTGTTGTCCATGTCCTTCATGCGCTCGAACAGGCGGTCGAAGGCCGGGTTCCGGTAATTGGCCGCGTTCTCGCCGCCAGCGCCGACCTTTTTGTTCGGGCCGTAGAGCAGGAACAGGAAATTCTCCGGGTCGGGGTAATCGGCATTCCAGCCCCACTCGAATATCTGCTCGCTGCCCTTGCTCATCTTGTCCTGGAAACGGTTGTAGTCGGTGGCGCGGATGACCAACTGGATGTTCAACTTGGCGAACTGCTTGCGGAACCAGTCCATGCGGCTTTTTGCTTCCGGGCCGCTCGCGGCGGTGTCGAAGTAGAGGGTGAGCGGCTGGCCGGTCTTGGCGTCGCGGCCATTGGGGTAGCCGGCTTCGGCGAGGAGTTTTTTCGCCTCATCGGGCGCGCGTCGTTGCGCCCTGCCCTGTTTCCAGTCGAACACCACCGGGTTGATCCCCGCCGCGCCTTCCTTATGGCCGAATATCCCCGGCGGCAACGGCCCCTGCCCGGGCAGACCGCGCCCGTTCAGGAAGATGGAAATGAACTCGTCGTAGTCGATGGCGATCGATAGCGCCTGCCTGAGCTTGCGGGCACGTTCCGACAAACCGCCCACGACCGGGTCGAGCATGTTGAAGCCCATATAGTTGAGCGACGGCCGCGCGGCGGTGGCAAGCAGAATGCCGCGCTGACGCATGTCCTCGGTCAGGTCCGGTTCGCCGTCGGCGTTCATCCGGATGGCCTGATCGAAGCTGTCGGAACTGACGCCGGAAGCGTCGTAGTAGCCCTGCAGGAACTTGTTCCAGTACGGCACATCCTCCTTTTCCAGCGAGTAGACCACGGTATCCACCATCGGCAATCGCTTGCCGGCGTCGGCCAGCAAACCCGCCTCTGCATCGCCCGGATCGCCGTCGGCCGGATAGAAATCGTCGCGGTAATGCGGATTCTTTTCCAGGCGCATGACCCGATTCGGGTCGTTCTCGGCCAGGTAATAAGCGCCGGTACCGACCGGTTGCCAATCCAGCGTGAAATTGCGTTCCGCCATGCCCGGCTGGCGATAGAAGCGTTCCGCCTCCTCCGGCACCGGCGCGAAAAACGGCATCGCCAGCCAATAGATGAACTGCGGGTACTTGCCCTGGATGCGGATGCGATAGGTGGACTTGTCGACCACATAGGCGCCGGGAAAATCGTATTTGCCGATATCCAGATAAGCGTCTTTCGGCCGCGCCTTGGCGGCCGTGCCCAACACCTTGGCCAGCTCTTTCAGGCCAACGATGTGATCCGCCATCAGCCCGAGTATCGGCGACTGCACGCGCGGATGCGCCAGGCGGCGAATCTGGTAAACGTAATCGGCGGCGCTCAGCTCGCGCGTGCCGGTCTCGCTGAAATCCTCGAATTTGCCGATGCCCGCCAGTTCCTCCGGCTGGATCGGGATATAGCGCGGCTTGCCCTGTCGGTCTTTGGCGAAACAGGGATGCGGCTGATAGCGGGCGCCCGGTTTGAGGCGAATTTCATATTCCGATACGGCGATCTTCGCGGCTGGCGCATCGGCCGGGAGTTGACGGCCGTGGGCGTCGAAATAGCGCAGCGTCGGCATCGCCGCGGCGGTCTGCGGCTCCAGTTGATAGGGCCGCTTCAGATAGTGATATTGCAGCGGCGGCTCGTAGATATTGCCGAGAAAGACGTACTCGTTCTCGCTGTAAGAGCGCGCAGGATCGAGATGCTTGGGGCGCTCCTCGAAGGCGGAATAAAGAATGGATTTGCCGGCGTCGTTGCCGCTCTCGGCGGCCGGATAGGGACTGTTGACCGGGCCGGAACAAGCGGCGAACAGTGCGAAGAACGGAATTAACCATACCAACCGCATCTGGTTCAGGTGCTTGATCGCGGCCAGCAGGCCGGTTCCGCACAGTCCGTCATTCATGGTGTGATCAATTCGACACTGGGGAAGTAACTCCGGTAGCGCCGGGCATCCCGGGTCAGCAACAGGGTACCTGCCACGGCGGCGTGGGCGCCGATGAAGAAATCGGCCAGCACGTTGTGTTTTGCACCGCCTTGCCGGCGATAACGAGCGAAGGCCTTGCCGGCCAGGAACAGCGCCGGGCGCGGCAGTTCCAGAAAGACCAGGCCTAGATCGGAAAGGACTTCGTCCAGGGCTTCGACGGTGGAAAAGGTCAAGGACAGCTCCGCATAGATGACAGGATTGATCGCCAATTCATGAATCTGCGCTTGAGCCCGCATCTGCTGGATGGACCAGTCAGCCCATGCTGGATCGTCTTCCAGCACGTCGATCAGGACGTTGGTATCGACCAGCAGAAGCGGCATCAGTCTTCGCCACGCAGCAGTGCCATCAACTCATCGGTGCGCCATTTGATTTCGGCGCGGCCGCGCGCGGCTTCGAAGCGATCCGGCCCGGCGGTTTTGGCGGTTCCCGACTTGTGAATGACAACGTCACCCGCTTCATTGACAGCAAAATCAACCACGCAGCCCGGCGCAAGATGCAATGCGTCCCTGATCTGTTTGGGGATGGTGACCTGGCCTTTGCTGGTTAGAACGGTGGACATGGGAGCCTCCTGTATTACGATGCAGACCAGTGTAATACCAGCCTCATCAATGAGAAAGGGCGACCATGTCGCCCTTTCGTACCCCCGATTTAAGCGGACAGAGTCCGCTTATTCGAACGGATGCCGGCGCACGATGGTTTCTTCGCGGTCCGGGCCGGTGGAGATGATGTCGGCGGGGACGCCGCACAGTTCTTCCATGCGCTTCAGGTAGGACTGGGCGTTGGCGGGCAGTTGTTCGAAGGTCTTGACGCCGACGGTGCTGTCTTTCCAGCCCGGATGTTCTTCGTAGATCGGTTCGCAGTCGGCCAGCATTTCGGAGCCGACCGGCAGGATGTCACAGACTTCGCCGTCGAGTTTGTAGCCGGTGCAGATGCGGATGGTGTCCATGCCGTCGAGCACGTCGAGCTTGGTGACGCACATGCCTGTGAGGCCGTTGATCTGGATGGCGCGCTTCAGGGCGGCGGCGTCGAACCAGCCGCAGCGGCGGGCGCGGCCGGTGGTGGCGCCCACTTCATTGCCCTTCTCGGCCAGCCATTTGCCGACATCGTCGAACAGTTCGGTCGGGAACGGGCCGGAACCGACGCGGGTGGTGTAGGCCTTGGTGATACCGAGGATGTAATGCATGGCGGACGGGCCCATGCCCGAGCCGGTGGAAGCGCCGCCGGCCGTGCAATTGCTGGAGGTGACGAACGGGTAGGTGCCGTGGTCGATGTCGAGCAGCGTGCCTTGCGCGCCTTCGAACAGCAGATTTTCGCCGCGCTTGTTGGCGTCGTAGAGCTGGCGCGGCACGTCGCCGATCATCGGTTTGATCTTCTCGGCCAGTTCCATGGCCTGATCGAGCGTCTTGGCGAAGTCCACCGTGTCCCACTTGAAGTAATGCTTGAGCACGTAGTTGTGGTAGTCGAGCACTTCGCCCAGCTTGGCGGCGAAACGTTCGCGGTGCAGCAGGTCTTGCACACGAATGGCGCGGCGGGCGACTTTGTCTTCGTAAGCGGGGCCGATGCCGCGCCCGGTGGTGCCGATCTTGCCGGCGCCCTTGGCGGCTTCGCGCGCCTGGTCGAGCGCGATGTGGTGCGGCAGGATCAGCGGGCAGGCTTCGGAAATGGTCATCCGGCTGGCGACGTCGATGCCGCTCTTTTCCAGCATTTCGACTTCTTCCATCAGCGCTTCCGGCGATACCACGACGCCGTTGCCGATGTAGCAGCGCACGTTCTCGCGCAGGATGCCGGATGGAATCAGGTGCAGCACGGTCTTTTTGCCCTTGATCACCAGGGTATGGCCGGCGTTGTGGCCACCCTGGAAACGCACCACGCCCTGGGCATGGTCGGTCAGCCAGTCGACGATCTTGCCCTTGCCTTCATCACCCCACTGGGTGCCGATTACGACAACGTTCTTGCTCATGTGCTATCCCTTGAAAAAACCCAACGTAGGTTGGGCGCGGCGCGGACTTTTGCGCCGTAACCCGACATTGCCAAGTGTCGGGTTACGCGATGAATCCGCTCACCCGACCTACGAAAACCTGTTGCCTGAAACTTATTGCACGATCCAATCCTATTGCACGATCCAGTCTTGTCCCGCTTGCACCAATATCCGGTCGCAACCGCTGGCCTGGCGATGCGCCACCTGACCAGGCAATTCGACGACAACCCGCTCGCCGGCATTGCGCAGTTCGATCACCTTGGCGCGCAAGGCGGCGTCATCCAGGCAAGGCGCCAGGATGCCGCCGCGCGCGCCGGGTTCGGCCAGGCAATCGAGTATCTGGCGCAAATCCAGCGAAAAACCGGTGGCCGGACGACTGCGGCCGAATACGCTGCCGGCGCCGTCATAACGGCCGCCCAAAGCCACCGCGCTGGCCTGGCCGCCGGCATAGGCGGCGAAGGTCGCGCCATTGTGGTAGCCGTCGCCGCGCAGATCGGAAAGATCGACCGCCACGCTGACGTTGCCGCGGGCATTGCCGGCCGCAAGCAAGCGGGTGAGTTCATCGAGCGCTTGCGTGATGGCCGCTTGCTTCGGCAGCAACGCGCGCGCCTGTTCAAGCGCGGAGGCATCGCCATATAGGCCGGGCAATTGCCGGAACGCTTCGCGCCAGGGCGCGGCAAGATCGGCGCTGAGCGCCTCGACTTCCGGCACATCCTTGCCACGCAAGGCGGCGAACAGCGCGGCGGCGCGCGCTTCATCCAGTTGAGCGCCGTCCGCCAACGCGCGGAACAGGCCGGCATGGCCCAGGCTCAGGCGCGCGCCCGGCACACCGGCGAGATCGAGCGCCTCGATCAGCAGTTGCTGAATTTCCAGATCGGCCTCGATGCCGGCATGGCCGAACAATTCGGCGCCAAGCTGGAACGGCTCGCGGCTGGCCAGAAAACCGGCCGGCTTGGTGCGCAATACCGGGCCGGCGTAACAGAGACGGGTAACGCCATCGCGGTTGATCAGATGCGCGTCGATGCGCGCGGCTTGCGGCGTCATGTCGGCGCGTACGCCCATCATGCGACCGGACAGGCCATCGACGACCTTGAACGTTTTCAGGTCGAGATCGCGCGCCGCGCCGGTAAGCAGGGAATCGAGGTACTCCACCAGCGGCGGGTAGACCAGGTCGTAGCCATAGCCATCGAACAGGTCAAGCAGGCGGCGGCGCAACGCTTCCGCTTGGCGGGCAAACGGAGGCAGGATGTCTTCGACGTATTCGGGCAGTAACCAGGCGGGTGACATGGGGAAATTAGTGATTCAGAAGCAAAAGCAGCAAGCCGGCAAGCATCGAAACAAGGCCCATGAAACGCAACTGGCCGTCCTTGAACTGGATCATCCGGGAAAACGCCTCACGCCATGCGGTCGGGGAAAGGAAGGGTAGAACGCCTTCCATGATCAGCATCAGCGCCAGTGCAGGCACAAAAATATCCCCCAGACTCATCGCCGGCCGCCGAATCGTGCGCTTACTTGCCGCCGCCTTTTGAGGACTTCATGTAGCGGAAGAACTCAGAATTGGGCTGCATGACCAGTACGTCGGTCTTGTTGCGGAAGCTGTTCCGGTATGACTCCATGCTGCGGTAGAAGGCATAGAACTCGGGATTCTTGCCATAGGCTTCGCCATAAATACCGGACGCCTTGCCGTCGCCCTCGCCCTTGGTGCGCTGCGCATCGCGGTAGGCTTCGGCGATGATGATCTCGCGTTGGCGATCGGCGTCGGCGCGAATCTTTTCCGCTTCGGCGGAACCGGTGGAACGCAGCTCATTGGCGACACGCTTGCGCTCCGCATCCATCCGGCGATAGACCGACTCGCTGACCTCGCTGGGCAAATCGACCCGTTTGATGCGGACATCCAGCACTTGCACGCCGTAGCGGCGGGCGTCCGCATCGGCCCGGGTACGCAGCAAGGCCATGACATCGTCGCGTTCGCCAGACACCACGTCATGCACGGTGCGTTTGCCGAACTCGGCGCGCATGCCGTCGTTGACGGTCTGCGCCAGGCGATTGGCGCCGCGCCGCTCGTCGCCGCTGAAGCTGACGTAGAACTTCTCGATGTCGTAGACGCGCCATTTGACGAAGTAATCGACCAGCACGTTCTTCTTCTCGGAAGTAATGAAACGTTCCGGATCGACCGCATCGAGCGTCAGGATACGGGTATCGAAATAACGCACGTTCTGGATGAAAGGCACTTTGAGGTAAAGACCCGGCGCCTTGTTGACGCTGACGATTTCACCCAACTGGAACACCATGGCCGCCTGACGCTGATCGACCGTGTAAACCGAGAGGGTGAGCAACAATAGACCGACAACAATGCCGATCAGCAGGCCCGTCATATTCTTGATCATGGCCGCGCCTCCCGTTCACGATTGCGGAAGGCTTCACGGGATCGGAACAAGCCGTCGCTCGATTGAGTTTGAGCGGGTTGTTCAACCGGCATGGAAGCCTGCGAATCCGGGCTGGGTTGTCCAGTTTGCGCGTTGGATTGACCGGTCTGAGTCATCTGCATGAGCTTGTCCAAGGGCAGATAGAGAAGGTTGCCACCCTGCTTGTCATCAACCAAGACCTTGGTGGTGTTGGACATGACCTGTTGCATGGTGTCTTGATACAGGCGTTCGCGCGTAACCTGCGGCGCCTTGCCGTATTCGACCAGGATCTGCTTGAAGCGAGAGGCATCGCCCTCGGCCTGGGCGACGACACGCTGTTTATGGCCGTTGGCTTCTTCCAGCAGACGCGCCGCGACGCCGCGCGCCTTCGGAATCACATCGTTGGCGTATGCCTGGCCTTCGCTCTTCAGCCGTTCACGGTCTTGTCCGGCCTTTACCGCGTCGTCGAATGCCGCCTGAACCTGCTCCGGCGGCTGGGCATTCTGCATATTGAGCTTGCTGAGCGCGATGCCGGTCTTGTAGCGGTCGAGAATTTCCTGCATCAGCTTGGTGGCGCGCACGGCGATGTCGGCGCGACCTTCATAGAGCACGTAATCCATCTTGCTTTTGCCGACGATCTCGCGCATGGCGGTTTCCGCCGCTTGCTTGACCGCCTCATCCGGGTCGCGATTGGAGAACAGGTAGTCTTCCGGATCTTTCAAGGTGTACTGCGCGGAAAATTGCAGATCGATGATGTTTTCGTCATCGGTCAGCATCAGCGCCTCCGATAGCACCTTGGACTTGGCATTGTTGTGATAGCCGACTTCGACGGTGCGCACCTGCTCCACATTGACCACTTCGACGGTTTCTAACGGATAAGGCAAGTGCCAGTGCAAACCGGGCATGGTGGTTTCGGCATATTTGCCGAAGCGCAAAACAACACCGCGCTCGCCGGCGTCGACGATATAGGTACCGGAGGCCAGCCAGACCAGCGCGGCCAGACCGATCAGCAGACCGGCGCCACCGGGAATATTGAATTCACGACCGCCACCCGCGCTGGATGGCGGCGGGTTGCCGTTATTGCCGCCTTTGTTGCCAAACAGCTCGTTCAGGCGACGATTCAAGTTCTTCCAGAGTTCATCGAGATCGGGCGGGCCGCCTGGATTCTTGTTCCCGCCGCCCTGATTGCCCCATTGCGGGTCATTCCAGGCCATCTGTATGGGTTTCCACATAGCTTTGAGAAAGTTCGGCATTCTGGGTTGCCAGTATTTGGGTTTCATATTGTTGATCACGGGCAAACTCCGCGAGGGCTTCCCGGAGCAGTACCACACCGGCACCGGTCTTGGCGGAAAGCCAAACGGCGGCGATCTTACCATACTCATCCCGCGCCACTTGCGGCTCCGCATCGGTAAGATCGACCTTGTTCATGACCCGGAACTGGGCAACTTGTTCCGCGCCGATTTCCTTCAATACCTTTTCAACTTCTTCCATCTGGCGCTCGCGGTTCGGGCTGGCGCTATCGACCACATGCAACAGCAGATCGGCATGCGCGGTTTCTTCCAGGGTCGCCTGAAAAGCGGCGACCAATGAATGCGGCAACCGGGTAATGAAACCCACCGTGTCCGACAACACGACCTGCTGGCTGGCTTCCGGCAGCCAGAGCTTGCGCGACGTGGTGTCCAGCGTGGCGAACAACTGGTCGGCGGCATAAGCGCCGGCACGCGTCAGCGTATTGAACAAGGTCGATTTACCGGCATTGGTATATCCGACCAGCGATACCGATAGCACGCCGCCACGCTGGCGTCCACGCCGCTGCACCGCCCGGCTGCGGGTGAGCTTGCCGAGCTTGCCCTCGATGGTCTTTATTTTGTTCAACAGCATGCGGCGATCCAGTTCCAGCTGGCTTTCACCCGGGCCGCCGCGCATGCCGATACCGCCCTTTTGCCGCTCAAGGTGCGTCCAGCCGCGCACCAGGCGAGTCGAGTAATGCCGCAACTGGGCCAGCTCCACCTGCAATTTGCCTTCGTTGCTACGCGCGCGCAGCGCGAAGATATCCAGGATCAGCGCCGTGCGATCCAGCACCCGGCATTGCAAACGACGTTCCAGATTGCGTTCCTGTACCGGAGAAAGTTCGTGATTGAAGATGACCAGCGAAGCGCCGGCCTCACGCGCGACCAGACCGATTTCATCGGCCTTGCCGGAGCCCGCGAACAGACTGGCATCCGGTTTTGAACGCTTGCCCTCGACCAGACCGACAACCTGCAAACCGGCGCTGCCGGCGAGCAGATTCAGTTCATTGAGACTTTCGGCATAGTCGGGATCGCCAAAATCAAGCGAAACAAGAACGACCGCCTCGCCCCGTTCCGGGCGTTCGAACATCAGCTAACAACCTGGAGAATCAAGCGTTGTCACCGCTGCCATGTTGGACGGTGACCGGGCGGGCGGGCACGATGGTGGAAACAGCGTGTTTGTAGACCATCTGGGTGACGGCATTCTTGAGTAGCACGACATACTGATCGAAGCTCTCGATCTGGCCTTGCAGCTTGATGCCGTTGACCAGGTAAACAGATACCTGAACTTGCTCCTGGCGCAGCACGTTGAGGAACGGGTCTTGTAGCAACTGCCCTTTGCTCATGAAATTTCCTTTGTTGGCACATCTGTTGGGGGGAAGCGATTCTAACTGTGTTGATCGTGAAAAGTCCGAGCCGATCGCCTTGGGGGCAAATTTTCAGCGTTTCGCGGCACGGATTGACACCGCTATTCGGCACCCCAATGCGGCGTCTCGATGCCGGCGCCCAGATCGTTTTCGACCAGACGGCGGCGCACCTCGAGCAGTTTTTCGATCAATGCCGGCTCCGCCTTGCCGTAGGCATCGGCATCGGGCACTCGTTTGACCACGACGCCGAGCAATTCCGTGATGGCGTTACCGATCGAGTTCTGGCTGATGGTGACGATCAGTTTTCCAGCGTCGTTGCGGTAGATCAGTTGCTTGAAAGCCGGCTGCCAGCGGATCGAGTTGGCGTATTTGGCATCCTTGATGCAGCGGTCGCGCACCATCTTGGCGGTCTTCAGCAAGTCGTTGTTGAACTGCAGCTTGTTCTCGACCAACTCCGGGAAATAGATGTCGCGCGGCAACGGCGCATTGCGCGTGGAAACCTGACCGAAGAAGGTTCGGTAGAAATCGATGAATCCCTTCAGGATGGTGTCGTATTCCTTCCAGAAGCGAACCTCCCTCAAGGACTCGGCGCCGCCGGTCACTTCCCAGCTCGGCAGGCCTTGCGGATAACCGGTCAGCGCGATCTTGCACGAACCGGACTGGCACGGACGCAGGATGCGCAGATCGAGTTCGTCGAAGAAATCCTGATAGACGTCGCGCATATACGCCTGGAACAACGAATGCTGGCCGCCGTCGGTCAGGTTCGGATTGCTGGCGTCGGCGATGGGCGCGTCGCGCAATTGCGCCTTGTTGAACGCGATGAAGTGGTTATGCAGCATGCGGATGCTGGGCACGCCGGGCGAAGTCATCGGCCAGGTCGCGTCCAGGCTCGCCTCGCCGGCCAGCACCAGGGTCTCGTCCGGGTCCGGGTAGCGTTCCAGCATGTAGTCGATGATGACCTGGTTCATCCGGTTCCAGACGTTCTTCACCTGCTCCGGCACCTGCGTGCGGCGCACCGGCCGGCCGAGCGGATCGAGGATGGTCTGCGAGGTGTTGTAGATGATCGAAGCGTCGAACTCGTTGCTGTGGCCGAGTGCCTTGCGATACAGCAACAAGCCATCCGGGTTCTGCAACAAGCCGTTGTTGTGCATCAGATCGTTGAGATTCTCGGTGCTGTTGAAGAACTCGTTCGGCTTCATGCCCTCCGGCACATCGAGGGGGATCTGGCGAAACGGGGTGACGATTTCTCTGGGGCCGGACTGCATGGGGAATTACCTCGAAATATCCGATTGCATAACAGGGGAAAACGACAGCCAGGCCGACATCCATGGCCTGGATCGAAAAGGCCTGGAATCATAGACGAACGGATAGGCCAGACAAACCGGGATGCGGAAGCAGATGCGCCGGGAAGGCTGTTCAGTTCGCGTCGCCGCCGCACTCGGCCGCATCCGAACCCGATGAAATGGCGTACTTCTTCATTTTTTCCCACAGATTCTTGCGGCTGATGCCGAGCAGGTTGGCGGTCTCCTGAATCTGCCAGCCGCGTGCATCGAGCGCGCGCAGGATGTAGTCGCGCTCGTGACCGGCCAGGTGTTCGCCCAGCGTCGCGGCGAGCGCCGGATCGCTCTTGGCGGTGTTTTTGCCGAACAGCAGTTCCGCCGTCAGCAACGGGCCGTCGGCCAGCACGCAAGCACGCTCCAGCAGATGTTTCAGCTCGCGGACATTGCCCGGCCAGGCGAAATCGAGCAGCGCGCGCTCGGCGGCCGGGGTCAGCAATTTGCGGCGGCTATCGCCGGCCTGACAGGCCTGATCGAGAAAGCGGGCCGCCAGCCAGAGGATGTCTTCGCGCCGATCGCGCAAAGGCGGCACGCGAATCTGGATGACATTGACGCGGTAATAAAGATCTTCCCGAAAAGCGCCCTGCTCCACCCGCGCCTTCAAATCCTGATGGGTGGCGACCATCAAACGAAAATCCACCGGGATGGCGGTTTCGCCGCCGACGCGCACGATCTGGCGTTCCTGGATCGCGCGCAGCACCTTCACCTGCATGGCGAGCGGCATGTCGCCGATTTCGTCGAGCAACAGCGTGCCGCCACAGGCCTGTTCGAACAGACCTTTCTTGGCCTTGATCGCGCCGGTGAAGGCGCCCTTTTCATGGCCGAACAATTCTGCTTCCAACAGGCCTTCGGTAAATGCGCCGCAGTTGGCGGCGACAAATGGATGCTCGCCGCCTTGCAAACGATGCAGCTTGGCGGCGACACGCTCCTTGCCGACGCCGGACTCGCCGGTAATCAGCACGGAAGTCTTGCTTTGCGCCAAACGCAGCAGCAGTTCATCGAGCGTGCGCATGGCGGGAGAGATGCCGAGCAGATCGTGATCCGCCGCCTCGCTTCCCGCTTGCCTGGCAATCAGTTCACGCAGCATGCCCAGCAGCAGATCGGGCTCGAACGGCTTCAGCAAATAATCCACCGCCCCCAGTTTGAGCAGGCGCACCGCCTGATCGACCGAGCCGTGGCCGGTCATGAAAACGAACGGCGGCAGTTTTCCACCCAGTGCCAGCAAATGGCCGTAAAGCGCCTCGCCGGTGCTATCGGGCAACAGGATGTCGCTCACTACCGCGCTGTAGCGGGTCTTCGCCAAAGCCGCCAAAGCCGATTTGCCGGTCCTGTGCCAGTCGCACTGAAACCCTTCCAGTTCGAAGCGCATGCTCAGCGCACCGCCCATGATTTCGTCGTCTTCGATCAGGCAGAGGGCGGCGGCCATTTTTCTTCTCCCAGGGGCAAGGTCACGCAAAAACGTGTCAACCCGGCTTCGCTGTTGACGATGATGTTGCCCTGTAATTGTTCGACGATCTGGTGCGTGATCCAAAGCCCCAGACCTTGGCCTGACTCGTTCTGCCCGGTGAACGGTTCGAACAGGTGTTCCATGAGTTCTGGCGTAATGCCGCGTCCGTCGTTGTTCACCACCAGGGCCAGATGACCTTCGGCAAGCGCCGCACTCACGCCGACATGGCCGCCATTTCCAGCCGCCTGCATGGCGTTGAGCGCCAGATTGATCAATACCTGGCGCACCAGCGTGGCTGGCAGCGGCACCTCGCCGCGCACGGTGTTATCCCACCCCCATTCCACGCCGTGTTTCTTCGCCTCCTGTGCAAGCAGGGTATGCACATCCTCGATGTCCTGGCCGGTAAGCGCGCGGCCCTTCGCCTTGGCCTCGACCAGAAGCGCGCCGACGATGTCCTTGATCTGGTTGAGGCCGCGTTCCAGCAAAGGCAACACACGTTCCAGCACCGGGTCGGCTGCGGCGTGGCGCTTGAGGGTATCGACCGCGGTGAGAAGGCCGCCGAGCGGGTTGTTGATCTCATGCGCGATGCTGGCGGTCAGACGTCCAAGCGAAGCCAGACGTTCCGATTTCATCATCTGCCGCTCTATCGATTCCTTCTCGGCCAACTCCCGCCGCATCTGCCCGTAGACCTGGAATAGCCGACCCAATTCGTCGCTGTGCGGATAGATGCGATCAGGCAAGGGCGCGGGCAATTTCTGGCCGAGATCGCCCATATATTCGGCCAGCAAGGTCAGCGGAGAGGCCATGCGACGCCCCCAGTACCAACTGATCGGCAACAAGATCAACAGGACAATCAGCGTGGTCCAGGCCGTGCGCTTGAGGACGCGATCGAAGCTGGCCTGGTAGTAATTGGCCGGATGCACCAGAACCAGGGTGCCCAGCGTGACCCCGTCCGCGACCAGGGGAATGCCCAGCAATATCTTGTCCGACTCCACGATCACCATGCGTCCATCATTTTGCTCAAGTCGGGTTTTCAATTGGCTGAACGCCGGCCCCAGCTTGTCCAGCTTCGTCTGCAGCGGGTACTGCCTCGATGCGGTCGAAATAAAGACCTGATTGGCTGCATCCAGCACAACGAAGTCTTCCAATTGAAAACTGGGCTGTCGCGCTTCCGCGCGCATCGGAAAGTTGATGATTTCGTAGGCGCGCCAGACATCGTCCTGGGATATCGCCGAGTAAAGCGTCTTGGCCAGGGATCGCCCCAATATCTCGGACCGAACGAGCATGTTTTTCTTGATGTTCTCGTGCGTCTGAACCAGATTGCCGCCGATGATCGCCAACGCAGTGATGACGATCAGCAAACCGCCCCAGAGCGGCAGCTTGTGGCGCAGGCTCAAATCGAACAAGCCCATGTCAGTTATTTTTCATGTAACGGACG
Source organism: Hydrogenophilales bacterium 28-61-23 (assembly GCA_002281555.1). Lineage (GTDB taxonomy): Bacteria > Pseudomonadota > Gammaproteobacteria > Burkholderiales > Thiobacillaceae > PFJX01. Next base: position 2,222 of record NCGJ01000022.1, on the reverse strand, counting down.
ATGTCCTGAACATCCCGATAGATCTCGGGTTGTGGCAAGGCAAAGCCATTCAGATTCATTTTCTCCAGCACTTCTCGGCCACGAGCATCGTCGGACATCTCGATCAACGCCTGTTGCAGGCGGCGAAAATCCTGGAGCGGGAAAGTGTGGTCAGCCACGAAAGGCGGGAAACCGTACTCTTGCGAACGCGCGGCAATCCGCGTCTTGCCGGTCAGCACCGGCGCCTGGCGATGCATGGTCTCCCAGATGTAACTGTTCACCGAGGCGGCATCGGCAACGCCCACGGCCACGGCTTCGATCGCCTTGCGTTGCGATCGGGTGAAGAAGGTGCGGCGGAAAAAGTGTTCCGGATCGACACCCGATTTCTTGATTTCATAACGCGGAACAAGATAACCGACGTTGGAATAAGGGTCGGTATACGCAAAAACCTTGCCCTTCAAATCGAAGATACCGCGTGTGGCCCGATCCGTTTCCGGCACGATCAGGTAAGCGCGGTAATAAGGCCGCCCCTGGAACAGTGGCGTGGCCAGCAAGCGAAAATCCGGATTGGCCGTGACATGCGGACAATCGCATAACCAGGCCACATCGATATGCTGCTGATGCAGCAGTTCCATGGTTTCCTGATAGCTGTCGCGCAGAACAAAGGTCACCGGTCGCCCCATCTTGCGTTCCAGATAAGTCCGCCAATCCGCCATCAGGGCATGGCGCTCGTTCAGGAAAGTCGGGGTCAGGCCAATGCGCACCGGCTCAACCGCCCTTGCCGGCAAGATCAGCGAAAAGAAAATCACCATCGGCAATAGCAGGTCTCGCACTCGTCGCAAGCGTAATTGCGGCATCTCCATCCTCATCTCGTGGCCGCGTTACCGGAGTGTAACGTCGATGCAGATCAAAGCCAGAAACGTTACCGAATCGTAACGAATGGACGGTCGCCAATCGAAGTTAAGTCGATGATTTATTTGATATCCATCAATTAAATCCACCGAAGGCAATTACCAAACGGTGACATGGCCGTGTTCATTCCAGCATCGGAACTGGGCCCAGCATCGGCAAAAGCCCTAATAGTCTTTAATAAACAATAAATTAGACAGCAACCGTAGGTGTGGCACGATTCCTGCGATGTTCATGCCACACGCTGTCCCAAGGTAACCATGAACATCAATACCGTCATTTCGCAAAGCCAGATACAAGAGACGATGGCTCGGTTGAGCTATTTCGACGGCTGGAACAAAAGCCAACTGGCCCAACTGGCTGCCGGGGCAAATCAACTAGTCGCATTAAAAAAGGAAAAACTGGTCGGCAAAGGCGATTTGCTCGACTCCCTTTATGTTGTCGTCAGCGGTCAGGTTCGCCTATTCATTCCGCTCTCGAATGGCTCCGAGCGGGTCATCTCCCAGGTGGGACGCGGAGAAAGTTTTGGCGAGCCCTGTTTGATCGTCGGCCAGCCTTGCCCGTATGAGGCGGTAGCCAGCAAAAAAAGCCATGTCATTGCCATAGACGGATTGGTTTACCGACGCGTGCTGGTGCAAAACCCGCTCATGCTGGACCGCACTTTGAGCCTGGTTTCGCAACGCCTGCTGCATACCGTGCGGGACATCGAAATCTGCGCCCAACCTTTGAGCATCCAGCGAGTCGCGCGTTTCCTGATGCAACTCGCGCCCGAGCAGGGCAAGCACGAATTGCCGGTCAACGGCTTCGAAATTCGCCTGCCGGCGCTCAAACGCGACATCGCCGCCAAGCTTGGCTTAAGCCAGGAAACCTTCTCGCGCATGCTGGCATTCATGACCAAACAGGGGTTCATCCAGGTCAAGGGCGCGCAGATCAGAGTGGATGACCGCGACAAGCTGCTGCAATTGACGACCGCCGGCTGTTCCAGCGATGTCGGAGTGGAAAATTGATCTTCATCAAAGCTGATGTACGTTTCACATCCCCGCAATCCCGACATACACGATCCTGCGGGCTGTAGTTGGTTTGTACCTTTGCCGCCGTCCGCTCAAGACGGAGTTTGTAGCCACACCTTTTGCGCAACTCTCGAGGAGACATGATGCCCAGCAAACTCACCCCGATTCTTCTGACTGCACTGAGCCTGACCGCTCATTCAGCCATTGCCGGTAGTTCAACAGAAGACCTGGCCCGCACCTGCAACAACTGCCACGGCATGAACGGGGTCTCGGTCGGGCCCACGATGCCCAGCATAGGCGGCCTGTCCGAGCCCTATCTCAAGA
>NCGJ01000006.1 GCA_002281555.1 Hydrogenophilales bacterium 28-61-23 | reverse complement strand
TGGCGTTCAAGGTCAAGGGCGCCAAGGCCGGCGACAAGGTTGCCGTCAACTGGGCGGACAACACCGGCGACAAGAACGCCGCCGAAGCCACCATCGGCTGAACCCGATGCGTTGATTCAGCTCTCGCTGAAAAAAGCCGGACCCGAGTCCGGCTTTTTTTATGCCCGGGTATCGGTCAGGCCTCCTCGCCGACGTAGGGGTTGCCTCGGCGCTCATGTCCGAAGGTGCTCATCGGTCCGTGGCCGGGTACAAAGGCGACATCGTCGCCAAGCGGAAACAGTTTGTTCCGGATCGCCGATATCAGGGCGGCGTGGTCGCCCTTGGGAAAGTCGGTGCGTCCGATGCTGCCGCGAAACAACACATCGCCGACAAAGGCGTGTCGGCTGAGCGGCTCGAAGAACACGATGTGGCCGGGGGTATGGCCAGGGCAGTGAATGACGTTCAAGCGCAATTTCCCCAGCTCGACGCTATCGCCGTCATGCAGCCAGCGATCCGGGCGAAACGCTTCGGCGGGCGGAAAACCGAACATGCGCGCTTGATCCGGCAGCAGATCGAGCCAGAAGGCGTCGGCTTCCTGCGGACCATAAATAGGCAAATTCAGGCCGCGCGCCAGTTCCAGCGAGCCGCCGACGTGATCGATGTGGGCGTGGGTCAGCAGCAGTTTTTCCAGTTTGACGCCAGCCTGTTTGACCGCCGCGAGGAGCTGTTCGACATCGCCGCCCGGGTCGATCAAGGCGGCGCTGCCGCTGGCTTCGCACCAGACCAGCGAGCAGTTTTGCTGGTAAGGCGTGACCGGGATGATTTCGAAGCGCATGGGGTTCAGGTCAGCGAGGGGTAGTCGGTATAGCCCTTTTCGGCGCCGCCATAGAACGTGGACGGGTCCGCTACGTTGAGCGCGGCGTCGCGGCGATAACGCTCGGGCAAGTCCGGGTTGGCGATGAACGGCACGCCAAATGCGACCAGATCAGCCTGGCCGCCCGCCAATACGGCGTTGGCCCTGGTTTTGTCGTAACCGGCGTTGGTCATGAACACGCCGGTCCAGATCGCGCGCAGTTCGAGCGGGTCGAAGAATGGGCCCGCCGCACCGGGCGCATCGCGGCCCATTTCGGTGATGTGCAGGTAGGCCAGATCGAACTGGTTCAATAGTTCGACAACGCGGGTAAAGGTGGCTTTCGGATCGCTGTCGCGCATGTCGTTGAACGGTTGCACGGGGGACAGGCGTATCCCGACCCGGTTCGATGCGCAGACTTCGCATACGGCGGCCAGCACTTCCAGCAGCAGACGCGCGCGGTTGTCGATGCCGCCGCCATAGGCATCCTGGCGTCGATTGGTGCCGTCGCGCAGGAATTCGTCGAGCAGATAACCGTTGGCGGCATGCACCTCAACGCCGTCGAAGCCGGCTTCCAACGCATTTCGAGTCGCGTTTCGATACGCCGTGACGATGCCGGGCAACTCGTCGGTTGCCAGCGCGCGCGGCGTGACAAAGGGCTTGGGGCCTTGCAGCGTGACCGCATCGCCGGCCGGTTTGATCGCGGAAGGGGCGACCGGCAGCTTGCCATCGGGTTGCAGGTCGGGGTGCGAGATGCGGCCGACGTGCCAGAGCTGGCAGAAAATCTTGCCGCCGGCGGCATGGACGGCTTCAGTCACTGTCTTCCAGCCTTCCACTTGCGCCGTGTTCCAGATACCCGGCGTGAGCGGATAGCCCACCGCTTCCGGCATGATGCAGGTCGCTTCGGAAAGGATCAGTCCGGCGCTGGCGCGCTGGCGGTAATACTCGACATTGAGCGCATGCGGTACGCCCTCGGGGGTTGAACGGTTGCGCGTCAAAGGCGCCATGACCATGCGATTTTTGAACAGGTTGGGCCCAAGTTGCAGCGGCTTGAACAGATCGATCTCGGACATGTGGGCTTTCCTTCCTGAGTGGGCGGTTGATACGCTAGCCTAACCATCCCGATGATTTCGCACCAGCCATGAATTCCGATCAAGCGCCCGATGCATTGTTATTCCTCGCCAGCCAGTGTCCGCATTGCCCGCTTGTTTTGGCCGGCTTATCCGAGTTGGTCAAGCGCGGCGTGATCGGCCGGCTGGAAGTCGTCAACATTGAGCGCCAGCCGCAAGCCGCTCGGGCATTGGGGGTACGCTCGGTGCCCTGGCTGCGTATCGGCCCGTTTGAACTTGCCGGTGTCAGAACCGTCGCCGAGCTTGAGGTCTGGGCGCGACGCGCGGTTTCCGCTCATGGCATCAGCGATGCATTCCACGATCTGCTCAAGCAGGCCGATCTGGCGCAGGTGCTGCGTCTGATCCAGGCCGAGCCCTCACGCCTGGCCGCTTTGCTGCCCATCGTCGCCAATCCGGAGGCCAGCCTGAACGTGAAGCTGGGCGTTGGCGTGGTGTTCGATGATTACGCCGGCAAACCGGGGTTGGTGGCATTGGCGCCTGAACTGGGCGCATTGACGCGGCATGCCGATGCCAGGGTGCGCGCGGATGCATGCCATCTGTTAAGCCTGACGCAAGCTCATGAGGCGCGGCTCTGGCTGCGGCTGTGTTTGACGGATGCTGACGCCGAAGTCCGTGAAATTGCCACTGAAAGCTTGCAAGCTCTGGGAGAGACAGCATGAAAAACCTGTCGCATCCGGCCTTGTTTCGCGAGCGTGCCTACATCAATGGCGTCTGGATCACGGCGCACGCCGAGCTTGCCGTCATCAATCCCGCCACCGGCGAGGCGCTCGGCAGCGTGCCGAAACTCGGGCGCGATGCCGTACGCCAGGCCATTACCGCCGCCGATGCCGCTCTGCCGGCCTGGCGCGGGCTGCTGGCCAAGGAACGCGCCGGCATCCTGCGCCGTTGGCATGACCTGATGCTTGAATACGCCGACGATCTGGCCCGCATCATCACTCTGGAACAGGGCAAGCCGCTGGCCGAGGCGCGCGGCGAAGTGATTTATGCCGCGGGCTTTCTGGAATGGTTCGGCGAGGAGGCCAAGCGGGTTTATGGCACGCTGATTCCTTCGCCCTGGCCGGGACGGCGCATCGTCACGCTGAAACAATCGATGGGGGTGGCCGCTCTGATCACGCCGTGGAATTTTCCCGCCGCCATGCTCACCCGCAAAGCCGGGGCGGCGCTGGCCGCGGGCTGCACTGTGCTGGCGAAACCGGCCTCTAAGACGCCATTTACCGCTTTGGCGCTGGCCTATCTGGCCGAGTCGGCCGGCGTGCCGGCTGGCGTGCTGAATGTGCTGACCGGCGATGCCGAGATGATCGGTAGCGAACTCACTCGCGATGCACGCGTGCGCAAGCTGTCCTTTACCGGTTCAACCGAAACTGGCAAGCGCTTGATGGCGGCTTGCGCCGAAACCCTGAAAAGCGTGTCGCTGGAATTGGGCGGCAATGCGCCCTTCATCGTGTTCGACGATGCCGATCTGGACGCGGCGGTGGCTGGGGCATTGGCTTCGAAATACCGCAACGCCGGACAGACCTGTGTCTGCGCCAATCGGCTGCTGGTTCAGACCGGCATTTACGATGCTTTCGTTGCAAGACTCGCGGCGGCGGTTGGCCGTCTCGGCGTTGGCAATGGCCTCGATGCAGGGGTGGAACAAGGCCCGCTGGTGAATGCCGCGGCGGTGGAAAAGGTTGAGCGGCATATTCAGGAGGCTGTCGCTCAAGGTGCGCGCGTGGTCAATGGTGGCGCCCGCCACGAGTTGGGTGGCAATTTTTTTCAGCCCACAGTGCTGGCGGACGTCAGCGCCGACATGCGGATATGCCGTGTGGAGACGTTCGGTCCGGTGGCGCCGGTGATCCGCTTCCAGACCGAGGCGGAGGCGATTCGTCTGGCCAATGACACCGAATATGGCCTGGCCGCTTATGTATACACGCGGGATATGGCGCGCACCTGGCGGGTCGCAGAGGCATTGGAATACGGTATGGTGGGGATCAATGCGGGTGTTATTTCCACCGAGGTGGCGCCGTTTGGCGGCGTCAAACAATCCGGCCTGGGGCGCGAGGGCGGTGCCGAGGGCATCGAGGCCTATCTGGAGACCAAGTATCTTTGTCTAACGGTCTGATGCGGTGTTCCAAGGTTATTTCCCCAACTAAAGGCGCGGGCACGGCGCGACGGAAAAATGTTCCTATCTACCGGATAATATTAGAGAAATTGACAGTATTAGAAAGTCATAACATTATCCAAGCCAGATTAGATATTTCGTTTGTCTTGTACAGCCAGTGCCACATTTGCTTACCTAGGAGATACCCATGAAAGCTCTGACCCTTGCCTTGGCCGCTGTTGCTGTCGCAATTTCCACCACCGCACTGGCCGGTGATCCTGTTGTCGGCAAGCAGAAAGCGGCCGCCTGTATTGCCTGCCATGGCAGCGATATTTACCCCGGCATTTTCTACACCCTGCAACTGGGTGGCCGTAACGCCGACAAGCTGGCGGTGAAGACCATGAAGTACAAGACCGGCAAGATCCTGCACCCGATGATGGCTGTTGCCACCGCGTTCTTCGACGAAAAGGAAATCCAGGACATCACCGCCTACTATCAGTCTTTGGGTAAGCCGGCTTTCACTTCTCCGCTGATCAAGATCAAGGGCGATGACGATGAGGCCTCGCAGGCCGCCGCCGCGCCTAATGTTTATCCGGCGTTGCCGGCTTACCCGGCTACCGCCAAGTAACTGGTCGCCGAGGCCCCGATGCTGCTGAGTCGGGAAAGGGTGTTCGACCCGATCCTGCGCGGTATCCACGCCTGGAACGGATTGGCGGTTCTGCTGCTGATACTCAGTTCGCAGATCGCGACATGGGTCGAGTTCACGCCAGAGGCAAGCGCGCTCTGGCGTTTTCACGTCTGGACAGGCTATGCGCTGGTGTTGGGCTTGGTGGCGCGCTTGTCCTGGGGGCTGCATGGCACTGAACATGCGCGTGTCGGCGCCCTGTGGCACTGGCGGGCGTGGTGGCGGGCGCTACGAACCCGACGCTGGTTTGTCGAGCCGGTAGGTTATGGTCACCATCCGCTGGCTTCAGCCGCGTATCTTGCCTTCTACCTGATTGTCCTGATCATGGCGGTGACCGGATTGGCTCTGGCGGCGATCGAACAAGGTGGCGGCCCGCTGGTGGCCTGGCTGGGTCATGACCTGCGACTGAAGGCGCTGTTCAAACCGCCGCACGATGTACTGGAAGAATTCGTGCTGGGATTCGTCGTATTGCATATTGCCGCCTTGATCTTGCACGAGGTTCGACATGGCGTGCCGATGGCCCAGGCCATGGTCAGCGGTTTTCAGTATCGGAAGGAAAAGGAATGAATAAGCTGGTTTTGTTGTTGTCGCTGCTAGCGGGTTCCGCACAGGCTGAAACGCAGCAACAAATTCTCGCTGGCCTGGTTGCGCAGGTGGGCTCGGTCTCTGCCGCGCGTGGCGAGCAACTGTTTCGCGGCAAGTTCGGTGCTGGCAAGGTTGATTCCTGCACGGCGTGTCATACCGAGGACGCCAGGTCAGCTGGACAGCACGTCAAGACCCACAAGGCGATTGATCCGCTTGCACCGGTGGCGCAGAAAGATCGCTTCACCGATGCGGTCAAGGTGGAGAAATGGTTCAAGCGCAATTGCCAGGAAGTCATCGGGCGGGCCTGCAGCCCGCAGGAAAAGGCGGATTTCACCGCCTACATGATCTCGTTGAAGTGAAGTCAGGATGGCAAGCGCGAGCGGAATCACCTGGAAAAATCTGTTGAGTCTGACCCTCTCGGTCTCTGTCGTAGCGGCGCTGATCGGCAATGCGCCGGCCGATGACGAGGCGATCTTCCCGATGCCAAGCGGCAAAACCTATGTCAACGAATGCGGCAGTTGTCATACGGCCTATGCACCGGGGCTGTTGCCGGTGCGTTCCTGGCGCAAGATGCTGGGTCAATTGGACAAGCACTTCGGTGAGGATGCCAGCCTGGAAGAGCCGCAGCGTCTGGAAATTCTGAAAAATCTCGAGCTGCTGGCGGCCGATGCTGACCAGGCCAATATGCGCATGCACCGCATCAACGGCGCTATCGCAGCGGCTGCGGTGCCGCAGCGGGTATCGGAGACCGGCTACTTCAAGTACATGCACGACGAAGTGCCGGCCTATATCTGGAAACGCAAGAAAATCGGCACGCTCGCCAACTGCATCGCCTGCCATACCCGCGTCAACGAAGGGCGCTACGGCGAACGGGAAGTGCGCATTCCTCAGCAATAACGCGGGAGAGGCGTCCCGTTCAGTTTTTTCCGAACAGCTTTTCCAGTTCGCTTTTCGCGTCGGGTTTTGCTTGGGGTGCGGCGCCAAACAGACCATCCAGCGGGTTGCTGGCATTGGTACCGCTGGATGTGCCGGCATTGAATGCCGCGGGTTTGGGCTGAAACCAGTCGCAGAAATTGGCCCGGGTCTTGTTTTTCACCTCGTCCGCGGCCAGTTCGCGGCATTGCTTCGCCTTGCCGGTATCGAAGTGGCGGCACAAGCGGCAGACGTGCAACTCCGCGCCGCAGGTCAGACATTCGGCACGCCGGCCCAGCGGCAGGGGAAGCGTTTTCAGGCTGGCGCCGCATTTCCAGCACACCAATTCAGCACTCATGGCAGCACTCCTTGCGATAAATGGCGCGATGATAATGGCCTGCACATTGGAGATGGAACATGGCATTCGGACTCATCGTCATCGGCGACGAAATACTTTCCGGCAAACGCCAGGATCAACACTTCGCAAAAGTACGCGAACTGCTCGCGGCGCGTGGCCTTAAGCTGGCCTGGGCGCAATATCTGGGCGATGAGCGGCCGCGCTTGATTGATGTCTTGCGCCAGTCTTTCGCGGGCGACGATGTGGTGTTCAGTTGCGGCGGCATCGGTGCCACGCCGGATGACCACACCCGCCAATCCGCCGCCGCCGCGCTTGCCGTGCCGCTGGTTTTGCACGCTGGCGCGCGCGATCTGATCGCCCGGCACATGGTCGAGATCAACCAGCCGCTAACGCCGGAGCGTTTGCGCATGGGCGAGCTGCCGCAAGGCGCCGCGCTGATTCCCAACCCGTACAACCGAATTCCGGGTTTCAGCATCCGGCGGCATCATTTTGTGCCCGGTTTTCCGGTCATGGCCTGGCCAATGATCGAATGGGTGCTGGATACGCACTACCGCGATTTGTTCGGCGTGGGTTCGGAGGCGGATCGGGGCATGATTGTGCGCGGTTTGAATGAGGGCACGTTGACGCCGTTGATGGATGCGGTGGAAAAGACGTTTCCTGGTATCCGTGTCTACAGCCTGCCGTGTATCGATCCGGAACAGCGGTTTCGCTATGAGATCGACCTGGGTGTAAAGGGCGCGCTCGATCTAGTGGAACCTGCTTTTGCCCGCCTGCAAGCCGGAGTGCTGGAATTGGGCGGGACGATTTCGGCTCAGGCCGGATCGGAAACGTAGCGGCAGTTTGTCTCGCGCAGCGCAAAGCTGGCCAGCCAGCCGAACAGGGCGAAACCGAATAACACGGCGATGCCAACTTGGTAGTGCGCCAGGCTCGGCTTCAGGGAGATCGGCAAACCCGTTCCGCCGGCTGCGTGCTCGATGGCCCAGCCGACCAGCGGTTGCAGGATGGCTCCACCCAGGAAGGCGCCGGTGTTGACCAGACTGGTGGCCATGCCGGACAGCGCGTGCCGATTCACTTCCTTGGCGCAGGCCCAGGTCAGCGTAAAGCCGGCCGCGCCCAGGCCCATCAGGAAAAACAGCGCATGGCTCCAGCCCGGGCGCAATGCCCAACTCAGCAGCAGCGGCAGCCAGCAGGCGACATAGAGGCCGCAAAACACGATGACTACGGGTTTGCGTCGGCCCAGTCGATCCGACAAGGTGCCGATGAAGAACGCGCCGAGCGCAAAACCAGCCAGTAGCAAGGAGGTATGCCCGGTGGCTGTTGTCCGATCCCAGCCATGGCCTTGGCTCAGGAAAGGTACGGCCCAGAGTCCGGCAAAGGCGAACAGCGTGCCGGAAACGCCGAGATTGACGAAAAAACCGGGCCAGGTGGCGCGATTGCCGGCGACCTGCAACAAGCCGTCATACCAATGCCCGTCATGGGCCGGGTGCGCGGCTTTGCCATCCAGTTCGCGCAGGCTGGGCAGGCCGGACTGGACCGGGTTGTCGCGCACCAGCCACCAGGCCAGCCCGGCCAGGAACAGGGAGAGTAAGCCAACCGCCACGAAGACCTCGCGCCAGGACACATAGCCGAGCGCCCAGGCCAGCGGCGAGGCGGCCAGCAAGGAGCCAAAGTTGCCAAGCAGAATGGCGAGTCCGGTGATCGAGCCGAAATGGCGCTCGCTGAACCAAACCGCGTTCAGCTTCAACAATGCGATGAAGGTGACGGAGACGCCCAGCCCGACTAGAAGCCGGCCGAGCGCGGCCAGATTGAAAGTATCGGCCAGGCCGAACAGCAACGAGCCCGCGCCGGCCAGTACGCCGCCCACAGCGACGATGCGGCGCGGCCCCAGCGTATCGGCCAGGATGCCGGTCGGAATCTGCATCAGCGTGTAGACATAGAAATAGGTCGCGGCCAGACTGCCCAACGCCGTCGCGTTGATCTGGAATGCGTTTTGCAGATCCGCCGCGATGGCGGCCGGAGCAAAACGATGGAAAAAAGACAGCACGTAGGCTGCGCCAACGACGCTGAAAGCGGTCCAGCGCAGGCGGTGGAGTTGGTGTCGTTGGGCGGATGTGAGCAATCGGCCGCCTAATCGCTATCCAAGGGGCCGATGCCGGGTGCTTTGGGGGGCGGCGTTTCTTCGGGTGACGCGGTCAAACAAGTTGCAAACAAGCACACAGGCAAAGTCATCATGCCGAGACGACTCGTCAAAGCTTCCTGTCTACATTTCGCTGCAACCAGAATTCCAGAAGCGCCAGATGCCACAGTTTGCTGCCCTGGATGCGGGTCAGATGTTTGTCCGGCGCGGCAAGGAGCGTTCTTACGTAGTCACGTTGGAACAGGTTGCGATTGCGGCAGGCTTGCGAATTCAGAATGCTGCGCATGAATGTGAGAAATTCACCGCGCACGAATTTCAACGCTGGCATCGGAAAATAGCCTTTGCTCCGGTCTATGACCGAATCCGGCACGCGGCCGCGGGCGATGCGTTTCAGAATATGCTTGCCGCCAGAGCCGAGTTTGAGTTCAGGCGGCATGCGCGCGGCCAGTTCCACCAGTTCGTGATCGAGGAAGGGAACGCGCGCTTCCAGACCCCAGGCCATGGTCATGTTGTCGACCCGCTTCACCGGGTCGTCGGTAATCAGCATCGTGGTGTCCATGCGCAGCACCTGATCCATGAAGGTGTCGGCGCCCGGTTCGGTGAGGCGGCCGTAAATGGTGTAGGCGGTGTGGTCGATGCCATGGAAGGCGGGATTCACTGTCTCCAGGTATTCGGCATGATCCCGGTCGAAATAGTAACGACGGAACCGATCCAGCGGCGAGCCGTTGTTATCCGAATTCATCTTTTCATACCAGTAATAACCGCCGAAAACTTCGTCGGCGCCTTGGCCGCTCTGCACGACCTTTACCGACTTGGACACCTTTTCGGAGAGCAGGTAAAACGCCACCGCATCCTGGCTGACCATCGGTTCGGCCATATTTTCCACCGCTTCTGGCAGACGGGCCAGAACCTGATCGTTGGGAATGTGGAACTGGTGATGACGGGTGTGGAAATGCTTGGCAACGGCGTCGGAGTATTCGAATTCGTTGCCGCGTTCCTCCGGTTGATCTTCGAAGCCGACCGAAAAAGTCAGCAGATCCTCGACGCCCTGTTCGGCCAGAAGCGCCACCAACAGGCTGGAGTCGAGCCCGCCGGATAGCAGCACACCGACCTTGACGTCAGAGATGATCAGCCGCTTGCGAACGGCCACGCGCAGCGCGTCGTGTATCGCGTCGACCCAGTCTTCCTCTTTCAGCGCTCGCTCCGGCCTTTGTGCGGTCAAGCGCCAGTAGCAGCGTGATTCGCAATGGCCTTTCAGGTCGATAGTCATGATGGTGGCGGGGGCCAGCTTTCGTATGCCCATGAGCAGGGTATGCGGCGCGGGAACCACGGCGTGCAGCGTCAGTTGATGGTGCAGCGCGATTGGATCGATGCTGGTATCGACGCCGCCCGCCGTCAGTATGGCCTGGGGCGTCGAGGCGAACAGAATGCGCTGATTGTCCTGACTGAAGTACAAGGGCTTGATGCCGAGGCGGTCGCGGGCCAGAAGCAGGCTGCGGGTCTTGCGATCCCAGAGCGCGAAGGCGAAGGCGCCGTGCAGGCGCTCAACGCAAGCCGAGCCCCATTCGGCGTAGGCACGAAGAATGACCTCGGTATCGCCATCGGATCTGAACACATGCCCTTTCGCGATCAAATCGGAGCGTAGCTGCGGGTAGTTATAAATTGTGCCGTTGAATACCAGCGCCAAACCCGCGCTTATGTCCGCCATCGGCTGGCGTGAGCGCTCCGATAAATCGATGATGGCGAGGCGCCGATGTCCCATCCCGATCGGGCCGTCCATGTGCAGCCCTTCTCCATCAGGTCCGCGCCGCGCCAGTCGAGCCATCATACGTTTCACGACGTCGGCGTCCGCGGACTTGCCATCTAAACGAAGTTCACCAGCAATGCCGCACATTGTGCTGCCTCTCCCATATTGAGTTTCGCGTAGCCATTTTAGCTTGACCTTAACGGTTCCTCCTGCATCAACGCGATCTGCTCGCGTAATTCCAGGATACGATCCTGCCAGTAATGCTGGGTATTGAACCAGGGAAACGCAGCGGGAAACGCTGGGTCGTCCCAGCGCTGCGCTAGCCACGCGGAATGGTGAATCAGTCGAAGGGTGCGCAGGGCTTCCACCAGATGCAGCTCGCGCCCATCGAACTCGGCGAAATCTTCGTAACCCGCAAGCACATCGGAGAGTTGGCGCGTCATCGATGCACGGTCGCCTGACAGAAGCATCCACAGATCCTGTACCGCTGGTCCCATGCGGCTGTCGTCGAAGTCGACAAAATGCGGGCCCTCATCGGTCCACAGAACATTCCCGGCGTGGCAGTCGCCATGCAATCGGATGTACTTGATCCGCCCGGCGCGCTGAAAACACGCGCGAACCAACACAAGTACTTGATCGATCACACTCCGCCAGGCTGGCAATAAGTCTGCTGGCAACCAGTTGCCGCGTAATAGAAAGTCTCGTGCACCCTCTCCGAAACTGGCAATGTCCAGAGTCGGTCGATGAACAAACGGGTGTAATGCGCCAACAGCGTGAATACGGCCGATAAATCGGCCCATCCATTCCAGTGTTTCGCCGCGGTCGAATTCGGGCATGCGCCCACCATGCCGTGGAAAAACGCCGAAACGAAAGCCTTCGTGGATATGCAAGCTGGTGTTGCCCCGCAGGATCAGGGGCGGCACGACCGGGATTTCGAGATTTGCGAGTTCCTGAGTGAAGGCATGTTCTTCAAGAATTGCCGCATCGGACCAACGCTCAGGGCGATAGAACTTGGCGATGATCGGTGAGCCTTCGTCCAGGCCGACCTGATAGACACGGTTCTCATAGCTATTGAGGGCCAACAAGCGACCATCCGTCCGCAAACCGATGCCATCTATTGCATCGAGAACCATGTCGGGTGTGAGTTTTGCGTAAGGGGCGGGGGTTAGCATTTGCGCCATTGTAATGCGCGTGTGCTGAACAGATGATGGGGTGTTGCAGGTTCTACGTGACTAAATACACGAGAGTCAGGCGCTGGTTTGAACTTGTGGTTTCGGGCTGTTTTCCTGTGACTCGATCAATTGCAGAACCCCCTTGGGCGGGAGCTGGTAGATCAAGACATCTTTGCTGTCAAAAACCTTGAGTACCCGATGTCCATTCTCGACGTCGAGTTTGATTCCGCCGTCAGCAGCGATGAGCGCATCTTTCTGTTTGGCGCGCTGTGCATCGTCGATTTGATTGGCTGTCTTATTTTCATTCTCGCTACGGGCGGGGGTGGGAGCCTGATCCTCGGGTAACTGCTTTGTTTGGGAGGTGTTCAGGCTGTTAGAGGCAATTGGTAAAAAAGCCCTTTGCTCAGCATTCTTTTTGATATCCGGGCTGATGGGGGGCGAGGTACTGTCAAGACTAGCGGAAGTTTCACGCACCACCCTCTTTGCGCCTCGAGGCTCAACGAATTGAGTCGATACGTAACTTGAGGAAGTAGACGCGCTTATTTCCATGATGATGAGAAATGATCGCTAGCAAATCTGGTTGATCAAAGCACTGCCGTTTGAGTGTAGGTATCAAGCGCGCGTGCTACGGAGCGAGATACCGATCGGTCCTGCCGTTGCTCGATTTGAGTCTGCCTAGCCTGTTCTGCACGATCCTGATTCTGTGATTTGTCTGTTGTTGCGCTGGCTTCCGCTTGAGGCGTAACTCGCGTGTTTTCACGTGCCGCAACCTGACGTGACGCGCCGCTTAATGTCACTTGATCATTGGCTTTAGTCGCATCAATTCGCTCACGCTCGCTTTGGAGGCTCCGCGCCTGCTGCTCTTGTGGCTGGGGCGATTGTGACGACATGGACGAAACAAGATTGGATTGTGTGCTGACGGTGGGTATGTTCATAACTTACTCCTCGCTCTATGCCGTAACGGCAATTGTTTTCAACATGCAAGAAAACAGCCTTCAGATAAATGAAGTATGAATCGATCTCATCATAGTCGCTACTTTCCAAGTATCAAAGTACATGCGCAGGGCTATAGGCCTTGGGCGCACTTGCGTTTCCTGGCTGGGGTGAGCCGTAGTCCCGATGCGGGTGTACTGGAAATGCCTGGGCGACTTGGTTTTTCAGCAGTGTGTCGGGTCGGCGCTGTTTTGCCAACGGATTTTAATTCTTATGCCGTTCGTGCCCGGATCGCCTGTCGGTGCAGGCGGAAGATGAATTGATAGAGCGCTTCGTCGAGTGCTTCGGTCAGTCCATCGAATTCGACGCGTGCGTTGTCTGACTGCGCTGCCAGGGCGGTGGCCGGTAATTTCAGGCTGAGTGGCAGGGCTTCGGCGGGGTAGAGTTCCAGGATCAGCTTTGTGCCTTCAGTCGGCGGCTCGGGGTCTTGCCATTGCGCGCCGCCGGGTGCGAGTCGGACGCGGCGGCTTGGTGGCGCCGCGCCGGTTTCCAGGCTACGGGCGAGCAGGTGCAGGGTCAGGTCGAGTTTGGCTTCGATGCGGTCGAGGCGGCGGTTTTCGCGCGGAGCCCGGCTTTCGGGGCCGTTGGCTTCATGTTCGTGCATGCCTTCCATCTGATTCAACGCGGTGAGCAGGAGCGCGGCCTCCCGCATCTGGTTGTGACGCGCGCCGGGTTCCGGTGGCGCGGTGTACCAGGCCAGGGGCATGTGGCATTCACAGGAAAGACCGTCGGTCATCGCTTGCTCTCGCAGAAGAAGTAGACTGGATTCGCAAACGCTATGGCGCCGACGGATCCGGCGCTTCAGGGAATAAATCGGTGCCGTGGCAGGCCAGGTGAGCGCTGCCGTAACAGGCTTCGTGCTGGTCTGACCGTGTTACGGGTACGTTCAGCAAGCGCTCCCGGATGCGGGTGTAGGCCGGGTTTTTCGCGCCACCACCGGCACTGGCTACGGCTTGCGGCGGTGTTGCGCCGAGTTCGACGAGTTTGGCGTAGCCGAGCGCTTCGATGCGGGCCAGGCCTTCCAGGATTCCGTGCAGGAATTCGGTTCGCGTTTCGCGCTGAGTCCGACCTTCCGGGCGCGGTTCGAGACGAGGCGGGCGTTTGGGATCGTTGTAGGGAAAACGTTCGCCTATGGCGGGTAGCGGGTAGTAATCCAGGCCGGTCGAGCGCTCCGGGTCGATGTCGCGTGACAGGGCGATCAACTCGTCGTCGCTGAAATGCTGTCGCAATACCGCGCCGCCGGCGTTGGATGCGCCGCCAGCCAGCCAGTAGCGGCCGAACCAGTGCGAGTAGATGCCGTATGCGCCGGCATCGACGCGGGTTTCCGACAGCAGTTTCAGTACCAGGGTGCTGCCCAGCGAGGTGACCGCTTGTCCGGGTTGGCGGGGTTGCCCACAGCTGGCGGCGAGGAATGCGGCGATGCTGTCGGTGGTGCCGGCGCGCACCAGGCAATCCGGGTTGATGCCGAGTTCGCGCGCGCGGCCGCGGTCGAGCAGACCGATTGCTTGGCCGGGTTTGACCGGGACGGGCAGGGTGTCGACATCGACCAGTGATTTGACCCAGGCCGGCCATAGTCCGGTTTCCAGGTCGACGCCCATCTTGAGGGCGTTGTGGTAGTCGCTCACCGGATTCCCGGACAGCAGCGCGGAGAGCCAGTCGGCCTGATTCAGATAAAGGCGGGCGCCGGGTTTGCCAACACCGAGGCCAAGATGCTTTTTCAGCCACATCGCCTTGGCCAGGCCGGAGGTGGCCGCCGCCGCCGGGTGTTCGGCGCCGGCGGTGCGGCGGATGATGGCGGCTTCTTCGCTGGCGCGCACGTCGTTGTAGGCGAGCGGCGGGTAGGTCGGGTTGAGCGCTTCGTCGCAGGCCAGCACGGTGGCGGAAGTGCCGTCGATGGCGAGGCCGGCCAGCCGTTTGCGCATGCCGATGGGGATTTGCGTTATCAGGGTAAGCAGCGCATCGCGCCAGGTGGTGGCGGCCTCGTGTTCCGCCAGGCGGCCGAAATCGATCCGCGCCATGTCTTCAATTTGACCGTTCGGAGCGATGACGCAGGCGCGTGCGCCGGATGTGCCGAAGTCGATGCCGAGATACATGGTCAGACGATGGAGAGTCCGTTGTCGTTGCCGGCCGCTTCATCGTCGCTGACCGTCGGGCGGCGCACCAGCGCCTTCAACATCAGGCGTAGCTCGTTTTGCGAATCGGCGTAGCGGAGCGCGGTTTCCGGCGCAACTCGTCCGCTGGCGCAAAGGTCATACAGCGCCTGATCGAAGGTGCACATGCCAAGGTCTCTGGATTTGGCCATGATGGTTTTGATTTCATGCACCTCGCCTTTGTGGATCAGATCGGAGACCAACGGGCTGCTCAACAGGATTTCGATGGCCGGCACACGGCCGCCGTCCACTGTTGGAATCAGGCGCTGGGAGACGATGCCGCGCAGATTGAGCGAGAGGTCCATCAGCAGTTGCGAGCGTCGGTCCATGGCGAAGAAGTTGATGATGCGATCCAACGCCTGGTTGGAGTTGTTGGCGTGCAGGGTGGCCAGGCAAAGGTGTCCGGTTTCGGCAAAGTTGATGGCGTATTCCATGGTTTCGTGGTCGCGGATCTCGCCGATCAGAATCACATCCGGCGCTTGCCGCAGCGTGTTCTTCAATGCCGTGAACCAGTTGTCCGTATCGACGCCGACCTCACGCTGCATGATCAGGCTCTTTTTGTGCGGGTGCATGAATTCGATCGGGTCTTCGATGGTGATGATGTGGCCGCGCGAGTTTTCGTTGCGGTGGTTCAGCAACGCCGCCAGGCTGGTCGATTTGCCCGAGCCGGTCGCGCCGACCATCAGAATCAGGCCGCGCTTTTCCAGCACCAACTGGCCCAGAGTCGGTGGCAGGCCGAGCGATGTCAGCGTCGGTATCTGGGTGTTGATGTGGCGCGCCACCAGACCGACCGACCCGCGTTGCACGTAGGCGTTGACCCGAAAACGGCCGATGCCGTCGAGCGAGAGCGCGAAGTTGCATTCGCGCGTATCGCGGAATTCGGCTTGTTGTTTTTCGTTCATCGCCGCGCGAAGGATTTCGTCGGCTTGCTCGCGGCTGATCGGCTTGGCATTGAACGGGGTCAGTTCGCCGTTGATCTTGATCGCGGGCGGCGAGCCGACCGTAACGAACAGATCGGAGGCGCCCTTTTCCAGCATGCTCTTGAGCAATTCGGTGAGGTAGGTGAAATAGGGGCTGGGTGCGGACATGGCTTGAATTCCTTGCTGGTTCTGTTCCGGTAAGTCAGGTGGCGCGAACTACCGCCATCAGTTTAATGTGCCTACCTTCAAATCGTCTGTCTTGACCGGAAATCAGCGCATCGCCATAGTCCGGGGCCTATTTTCTTTACATAGCCGGACCACCATGAAGTTTGCTTTCAGGATTTTTTTCAAGACGCTGCGCATCGTAATCGGTCCTTTGCTTTTGATCTGGGAGTTTGTGACCAGACCGAAAGGCGTGGTTCGCGCACCGGACATGCAGCGCAAGATCGATGCGGAGTGCCTGAGTCTGGCGCTGTATCAATTCAAGACTTGCCCGTTTTGCCTCAAGGTGCGCAGAGAAATGCGACGTTTGTCGCTCAATATCGCATTGCTGGATGCGCAGCGGGACGGCCCCATACGGGCGGACTTGATTCGCGGCGGCGGCAAGGCCGTCGTGCCTTGTCTGAAAATCACGGATGCGCAAGGCAATGTCGAATGGATGTATGAGTCGGCGCGGATCATCCAGTATCTGAATACGCGTTTCGCTTGAGCATGCCGCACACGGATAACGCCGCGCTGGTCCAGGAATGGATCGCTCTGCAAAACAATCACGAGCAGTACGAGAAGGGTGCGCTGCTGATCAAGTTGCTGGCTGTCGTGCTGTGCGCGGTTGGATTCGCTCTAGCGCTGCATGAAGTGCTGATCGGCGCGTTGTTGCTGGTTCTATGGTTGCAGGAGGGTATTTATCGGACCTCGCAAGCGCGTCTGGGGGTGCGGATTCTGCGTGTGGAACAGGGACTGAAAGCGGGCGAAAACACCGCATTCCAGTTGCATTCAGAATGGTCGGCATCGCGGCCCGGAACGTTCGGCCTGCTGGCCGAATACGGCGCCAGCGCGTTGCGGCCGACGGTGGCGTTTCCCTATGCGGTGTTGCTGTTGATGATCGTGATTCTGGTTGTGCTGGCGGGTTGATGGCAAAACGGGGACAACTCGCCCTTGTGGCGCGGAGGCTGGGATGTCGGCAAGGGATTGCCGACCTACGGACGCATAAGTCATGCTGAATTACATCCTGCGCCGGCTGCTGTATGCCATCCCGATTCTGCTCGGGGTGAATCTGCTCACCTTCGCGCTGTTCTTCATGGTCAACACGCCGGACGATATGGCGCGCATCCATCTCGGCGCAAAACATGTGACGCCGGAAGCGATCACGCGCTGGAAAGTCGAACACGGTTACGACAAACCGCTGTTTTTGAACTCGGCGGCGGCGGGCGTCGAGAAGGCGACCGATACCCTGTTCGTCGAGAAGTCGCTCAAGCTGTTCGTGCTCGACTTCGGCGCGGCGGATGACGGCCGCGACATCGCGCGCGAGATCGGCCAGCGCATGTGGCCCAGCCTGGCGATTGCGTTGCCGACCTTTCTGGTCGGCCTGCTGGCCTATCTGAGTTTCGCGCTGTTGCTGGTGTTCTTTCGCGGCACCGCGCTGGATACCGGCGGCGTCATCCTGTGCGTCGCGCTGATGTCGATTTCCGGCCTGTTTTATGTCATCGGCGGCCAGTACCTGATGGGCAAGCTGTGGCACTGGTTTCCCATTTCCGGCTATCAGCCCGGGCTGGATGCGTGGAAATTCATGGTGATGCCGGTGCTGGTCAGCCTGATCGGCGGCATCGGCGATTCGAGCCGGTTTTATCGCGCGCTGTTCATCGAGGAAATCGGCAAGGACTATGTGCGCACGGCGCGCGCCAAGGGGCTGTCCGATCTGCGCGTGCTGTTCAAACATGTGCTCGGCAACGCGATGATTCCGATCCTGACCGGTGTCGTCGTGGTCATCCCGCGCCTGTTCATGGGCAGCCTGATCATCGAATCGTTCTTCGGCATTCCGGGCCTGGGCAGTTACACCATCGACGCGATCCAGGCGCAGGATTTCGCCATCGTCCGTTCGATGGTGTTCCTCGGTTCGCTGCTCTACATCGTCGGTCTGGTGCTGACCGATATTTCCTACACCTGGGCCGATCCAAGGGTGAGGCTGGAGTGAGCCAATGACGATCAAGCCCGTCCTGCTCTGGTCCGATGCGCTGATCCTGCTGTTGCTGCTGACGGTGGCTGCATTGGTCTGGCTGGCACGGAAGAATGACACCTTCCGCGCGCCCTGGCGGCAGGTCATGGCCAGCCGCATGGGGTCGGCCACGGCGCTGATTCTGGCCGTGTACGCAGGCATCGGCCTGCTCGATTCGATGCATTACGTCGAACGTTTGCCAAGCGCGCCAGGTCAGCAAGCCCAATACAGCGGCGAGGTGTTTTCAGCGCTCGACGCGCTGCTGAAGCCGTTACGCGTGAACGTGGAGAAAACCTATTCGGCGCCCTTGGCGACGCATCTCTACGCCAAGGAAACGGTGCAAGGGCCGGATGGCGTCGAGCGGCGCGACTATCCGCCGCTCAAACATCCCGGTTCGCATCTGCTCGGCACCGACAAGGTCGGCCAGGACGTGTTGTATCTCTCGCTCAAATCCATCCGCACCGGCCTGCTGATCGGCACGCTGACGACGTTGATCATGTTGCCGTTCGCGTTGGCATTGGGCATAGCCGCCGGCTATTTCGGCGGCCGCATCGACGATGCCATCCAGTATCTCTACACCACGCTCAATTCCATCCCCGGTGTATTGCTCATCGCCGCCGCCGTGCTGGTGGTGCAGGTGCAGATCGAAGCCCACGCCGAGCTGTTCGATACCGCGGCCGCCCGTTCCGATGTGCGTCTGCTCGCGCTGTGCGCGATTCTCGGCGTCACCGGCTGGACCGGCCTGGCGCGGCTGTTGCGCGCCGAGGCGCTGAAATTGCGCGAGCTGGAATTCGTCCAGGCGGCGCGCGCGTTCGGCGTCACCGATGCGCGCATCCTGCTACGTCACCTGCTGCCCAACGTCATGCATCTGGTGCTGATCACCGTGGTGATCGACTTCTCCGGGCTGGTGCTGGCCGAGGCGGTGCTGTCCTACGTCGGTGTCGGCGTCGATCCGGGCATGATCAGCTTCGGCAACATGATCAACGGCGCGCGCCTGGAACTGGCGCGCGAGCCGGTGGTGTGGTGGCAACTGGCCGCCGCCTTCGTGTTCATGTTCGTGCTGGTGCTGGCCGCCAACCTGTTCGCCGATCAGGTGCGCGATGCGCTCGATCCGAAGTCGCGGGGGCGCAAATGAGGTCGCGCATGAGCGGATTGGTGGTTGAAAACCTGCGCGTCGAGATTGCCGCCGGCGGTGCGTCAAACCCGCGCGTTCTGAAGCCGGTCGATGGCGTCAGCTTCGAGATCGGCGCCAATGAATGTGTCGCTTTGCTGGGCGAATCCGGTTGCGGCAAGTCGCTCACCGCGTTGGCGCTGATGCGTTTGTTGCCGGATGGCGGCCGGGTTGCTTCGGGCAGCGTTCGCCTGGCCGGAGTGGACGACCCCCACGCTGCGCTGCCCACGCGACAGGTGGACGCCGAATTCATAAGCGCTGAAGCGCCAACGACTTCGCTGCCCCCCGGGGGGGCGCAACTCCCGCCTTGGGGCGGCCCGGCGGCTGGAGTGGATCTGTTCGCCCTGACCGAAGCCGAGATGGGCGAGGTGCGCGGCGGTCGTCTGGCGATGATTTTCCAGGAGCCGCAGACCAGCCTGAATCCGGTCATGACGGTGGCCGAGCAGATCGATGAGGCGTTGATGGCGCATCGAGGCTTGACCGGCGCGGCGGCGCGGGCGGAGGCTATCCGTTTGCTGGAAGCGGTGGGCTTGAGCGCCGACAAACTGGATTCCTATCCGTTCCAGCTTTCCGGCGGCCAGCGCCAGCGCGCGTTGATCGCGATGATGCTGGCCGGCGAGCCGGAGGTGCTGATCGCCGACGAGCCGACCACCGCGCTGGATGTCACCGTGCAGGCGCAAATCCTGAAGTTATTGAAGGACTTGCAACAACAACGCGGCATGAGCCTGCTGCTGATCACGCACGATCTTGATGTCGCACATGACATGGCCGACCGCGTCGCGGTGATGTACGCCGGCCAGATCGTCGAATGGGCGCCCAGCAACGCGCTATACACCTCGCCGCGTCATCCCTACACGCAAAAACTGTTCGCCGTGTTGCCGCGTCTGGATCGGCGCGGCGAACGGCTGGACAGCTTGCCGGGCCGAGTGCCTGGACCGGGTACGGATTTCACTGGTTGCCGATTTGCCGACCGTTGCCCGGTGGCGTTCGAGCGTTGTCGGGTGGAAGCGCCGGCTTTCCATGAGGCCACGCCGGGGCATTTTGCGCGCTGCCATCTGGCGGAAGCCGTAGGTTGGGTAAGTCAGGCGAAGCGTGATAGCCCGGAGGGTGTAACCCAACGGCTTGGCGGGTTTGGCTCCACCGATGTTGGGTTACGCGATAAAGCCGCTATCACGCTTTGTCTGACTTACCCAACCTACAAGGGAGGCTATGTTCTCGATGTCCGCGACCTTGCGGTGCATTTCCCGATTCGCAAGGGTTTGCTGAAACGCACCATCGGCCACGTCAAAGCGGTGGATGGCGTCAGCCTGTCAGTAAAAGCCGGTGAAACCCTGGCGCTGGTGGGTGAATCCGGCTGCGGCAAGACCACGTTGGCGCGCGCGATCTTGCGTCTGATCGAACCGACGGCGGGGCAGGTGAGTTTGCTTGGTGAACCGCTCGCCGGCCTGCAGGGCGAGGCCTTGCGGCGCAAACGCGCGGAAATGCAGATCGTGTTCCAGGATCCGTTTTCGTCGTTGAATCCGCGTATGAAGGTCGGCGAGATTCTGGCCGAGGGCATGGCCGCGTTGTTGTCGCTGTCTGCCGCCGCGCAACGTGAACGTGTTGCTGATTTGCTGAACCAGGTCGGCTTGCCTGCGGACGCCATCGGCCGTTATCCGCACGAATTTTCCGGCGGCCAGCGCCAGCGTATCGCCATCGCCCGCGCGCTGGCGGTGGAACCGAAGTTGCTGATTCTGGATGAGCCGACCAGCGCGCTGGATGTCTCGGTGCAGGCGCAAATCCTTAACCTGTTGGCCGATTTACAGCAAAAACATGGGCTGGCTTATCTGTTTATCACCCACAACCTGTCAGTCGTGAGTTATCTGGCGCATCGGGTCGCGGTGATGCAGGGTGGCAAGATCGTGGAAGCGGGTGAGGCGGAGATACTGCTTGCCCGGCCGGAAAATGCTTATACCCGGTTGTTGCTGGATTCGGCGCCCGGGAAAGGGCGCTAGGTCTTGCTCAGCTTGCGCGCGGAATGGAAAGTTTGCCGCCCAGGCGTAGCGGCTCGGCGTTTTCGTTCCATTGCCGGATATCGGCGATCTTGACCTTGTAAATCTTGGCCACGCGCGCCAGGGTGTCGCCCTTGCGTATTGTGTGGGTGCGCATGGCTGGGCGTTTGGCGGGGATGTCAGCGCTGATTTTCAGTGCGGTCGCGGCGGCTGGTATGGCTTTGACCATCGGCACAACCAGGGTTTGCGGCTGAGCAACCTTGCCCCTGAACAGGGTGATCGGGTTGTATTCCTTCAACCAGGCCAGCGAGACGCCGAATTTCGCGGCGATTCCAGTCGCGTTTTCACCCCGTTTCGCGGCATAGCTCTGCAACCGGTGCTGACCGCCTTTCTGGTGCAGATTGAATTGGAAGGTTTCCACCTTGTCCGCGGGTAGCAGCAGGACATTCTGGGTTTCGGTAAAAATAACCCGGCGATTGAAAGCCGGGTTGAGTACGAGAAAATCTTCCAGATCCATTTCCGCCATGCGAGCCGCCTGGCGCGCTTCCATCGGGTGCTTCAGTTTGACCTGCAGGAAATAGGACTCGTTGGGCAGCGTTTCCAGACTGATGCCGAAGCGTTGCGGTTCCAGAATGATGTTGCGCATCGCGACCAGTTTGGGCACGTAGTTGCGGGTTTCCTGCGGCAGTCTGATGGAAGCGTAATCGCTGCCGGCGCCGCGCGATTGAGCGCGGGCGACGCAGCCTTCGCCGCAGTTGTAGGCGGCCAGGGCCAATTCCCAGTCGCCAAACATGCCATGTAGTTTCTCCAGATAATCCAGTGCCGCGTTGGTGGCTTGCAGGATGTCGCGGCGTCCGTCGTACCAGGCATTTTGTTGCAGGCCGTAAACTTTTCCGGTCGCGGGCATGAACTGCCAGATGCCGGAGGCTTTCATGGGCGACTTCGCCTGCGGGTTGAAAGCCGACTCGATCATCGGCAGCAAGGCGATTTCCATCGGCATGCCGCGCCGTTCGACTTCTTCCACGATATAAAACAGGTAGGGCCGGCTGCGCTGCGCTATGCGTTCGATATAGGCGGTATTTCTGGTGAAGCTCTGCTCATGCTGGCGGGTCAGACGCGGGTCGGAGTCGGGTAATTTGAAACCGGCGCGGATACGCGTCCAGAGGTCGGCTTCGGATTCGGTCTGATTTTGGGGCAGGGCGGCGATGGAGTAGCTGATCTTGAGCGAGGCTTCGCCGAGAGCGGGGCTATCGCTATGGGTGTCGCTGAAAGCCGTCGATGTGCTCAGGGCAAAGCTCAGCGGAACCACGAAAGCGCTAAGGATAAAGCGAGAAATTAGGGTCATCAGGCTCGTAAGGATCTTAAGAAAAGATCGCAACATATTGATGTAGCTGCGGATTCTAGCGTATGACCGGGTTTGGCCTCAAGCCGGAACTGACTTGGGGAGAAATCAGCCCGGGTCAGGTCTCATCTTTCCAGGTGCGAATGGCCGCAAACGTTTCTGTGCCTGGCTTGAGCGCGGTTTTGAAGTGTTGCGATGCCGCCTCAACCAGGCCAGGCAGATCGCAGCGCAAGAAAGGATTCGTGCCGCGTTCGACCGCCATCGATACCGGCAAAGTTGCCTCGCCGCGTTTGCGCAGCGCTAGAGCTTGGGCATGTCGAGCCTGCAGATCGGCATTGTCCGGCTCCGCTTCAAGCGCGAATGCGATGTTGTCCAGGGTGTATTCATGCGCGCAGCAGACTTGGGTGTCACCGGGCAGTTCAGCCAAACGGGTGAGCGATGCATACATTTGCGCCGGCGTACCTTCAAACAAGCGGCCGCTGCCGACCGAGAACAGGGTGTCGCCGCAGAATAGGTGGGCTGGCCCGCCATGTTCATCCCGACCGACATAACAGACATGGTCGAGCGTGTGCCCTGGTGTCTCAAAAACATCAAAAATCATATCGATACCAGCAAAACTTAATGTTTTACCGTCTCTTGCGGGGATGGTTTTGGCCACGCCGCGGGCAGGCCCGTAGACGGGAATCGCATAGTGAGCTAGCAGTTCGGCAATGCCGCCGACATGGTCATTGTGGTGGTGGGTCACCAGGATCGCCTGCGCGATCATGCCTCGATCCTTCAGCCACGCTAGAATCGGCCCCGCTTGGCCGGGGTCGACCAGAATGGCCGAACGGCCGTTGTGCACGGCCCAGACGTAGTTGTCTTGCAGGATGGGGATGGCTTCAACATTGATCATGCTTGTTATTTATTCGAGAGAGCCCCCGGGCGTCAACCATGCAGCGCTGGTATGAAAGCGATCTGGGGCAATATGTGCTGGCTCGCGAGCAGGCCTGGTTCGATACGGTCAGCAGTGATCTGTTCGGCTTCCACGCCCTGCAGATAGGGGAATGCGATACCGATTTCCTGCGCGCCAACCGGATGCCGCACCGTTTTTGCGCCGGTATTGGCGAAGGGCCTCTGCGCGCCGCGCCGGAGTTGTTGCCCATCGCCAGCCAGAGTCTCGATCTGCTGGCGCTGCCGCATGTGCTCGAGTTTTCGCAACATCCGCACCAGGTGTTGCGCGAAGCCGAGCGGGTATTGCGACCGGAAGGACGCTTGTTGATCAGTGGTTTCAATCCGGTCAGCTTGTGGGGTTTGCGTCGGGTCATGGTGGCCAAGATCGCCCGTGGCACGCCGACGCATCCCTGGCATGGGCGCTTCATTCACCTTCCGCGCATCAAGGATTGGCTTGCGTTGATGGGGTTTGAATTGATCGGTGGACGTATGGCCTGCTATGCGCCGCCGATCGATCGCGCGGCCTGGCTGGGGCGATTCGGTTTTTTCGAGGCGGCGGGAGATCGTTGGTGGGCCTTGGGCGGCGGGGTTTACCTGATTCATGCGGTCAAGCGTGTGCATGGCATGCGCATTATCGCGCCCAAGCGTGAAAGCGCCTGGCTTGCGCGGCCAGCCTGGGCGCAGTCGACCAGAACTTCATCTCAGAAAGTAGGGCATGAGCAATAACAACGATGCGAAAATTGTCGATCTGTTTACCGACGGCGCCTGCAAAGGCAATCCCGGGCTGGGCGGCTGGGGCGTTTTGCTGCGCTACGGCGAAACCGAGAAGCGTCTGTGCGGCGGCCAGCGCGATACCACCAACAACCGCATGGAGTTGATGGCGGTGATCGAAGGCCTCAAATCGCTCAACCAGACTTGCCAGGTGCGCGTGCATACCGACTCGCAATATGTCCAGAAGGGCATTTCCGAATGGTTGCCCAACTGGGTACGCCGGGGCTGGAAAACCGCCGCCGGCGGCGCGGTAAAAAATCAGGATTTGTGGCGCGCGCTAGCCGAGCAGGCGGCACGGCATCGGGTCGAATGGATCTGGGTCAAGGGCCATGCCGGCCATCCCGGCAATGAAATCGCCGATGCGTTGGCCAACGAAGGCGTGCGAAAAGCATAAGGAAAGCAGAAAGCAAAATGCGTCAGATCGTTCTTGATACCGAAACCACCGGGCTGGACCCCGCCCAAGGCCACCGCGTCATTGAAATCGGTGCGCTGGAAATTCTCAATCGCCGCATTACCGGCGCGACTTATCACGTCTATCTGAACCCGGAGCGCGACATCGATGCCGGCGCCTTGGCGGTGCATGGCTTGAGCCGCGAATTCTTGTCCGACAAACCTCGTTTTTCAGATGTCGCCCCTGATTTTCTCGAATTCGTCCGCGATGCCGAGCTGGTCATCCATAACGCGCCATTCGATATCGGTTTTCTCAACAGTGAGCTGTCACGTATTGAAGACGGCCCTATGAAGCGCTATTGCGAAGTACTTGATACGCTGAAACTGGCCAAGCAACTGCATCCCGGCCAGAAAAACAATCTCGATGCGCTGTGCCGGCGTTATTTCGTCGATAACGCCGGTCGCACTTTTCACGGCGCGCTGCTGGATGCGCAATTGCTGGCCGAGGTTTATCTCGCCATGACGCGCGGCCAGGAAACGTTGGGCATCGATATCGGCCAGCCGACAATTGCGACAGATGTGGTACTGCAACGCAAATCAAGCGGCCCGCTCCAACTCAAAGTGCAACGCGCAAGCGAGGCCGAAGTGGCGCTGCACGGCGCTTATCTGGCCGGACTGGCAAAAGAGTGCGGCGAAGTTCCTGCCTGGTGAAATCGCAGCGCCCCCCGGGATTTACGAAAAGAATCCATTGCTTGCTTGTATGCGATGCGAAAAGCGGCAGAGCCTTCTTCTTGGATAGGTTTTTTTGTCGATGTATGACTTTTGACATATCGACATGGCCGTCGTGCTCAAGCGATATTGTCGGTATGACTGGCAATGCAATGAATGCGGATATTTTTGAGACTGATCAAAGGGAGACGAAATGACGCGAGCGTGCTGTTCCGCCGCTAAGCGGGATGATCCGGGTGCCCTGTTTCCAGAGGCCAAGCTGCAATCCAGCCCGATTTTCGAAAGCCGTGCTCCGGCCTGAGGCATGTCGCGTCGGTTATTCCTGTTTTTTTTGCTTGGCTTGGCGCTACAACCAGCCTGGGCGGAAGGGGTCATACACCTCATCCTGAGCGATTCCGGTATCGCCTATCAGGAGGCGGCGAAAGCATTTCGCGGCGGTGTCGGCGCGAACCGGACGACCAAGGTCTCGTCCCTGGCCGATCTCACCGCCGCGCAAGTCTCCGACATGGCGCGTTCGGCCAGCCTGATCGTGCCGGTCGGTGTCCAGGCGGCGCGATACATCGCTCAAAACTATCCGGTTGAAAATTCTGGCGGCCAAGCCGCCGTGCTGTCTTTGATGGTTCCGCGCGCGGTCAGCGAGAAATTGCAATGGCCGGCCAATCTGGCGCGCAAAAAAATCTCGGCCGTCTATATCGATCAGCCTCCCGCCCGCTCCTTGGGCCTGATCGGCGCCGCTTTCCCTTCCGCGCGTCGAGTCGGGTTGCTGGTTTCCAAGGAAAACGCGGGCGTAGTCAAGGTGCTGGCGCAGGAGTCCGCGCGTCGAAATTTCGAGATCAACGTGGCAACCGTGGATTCCGCGGACGATGTGGCGCAAGCGTTGCGCCAAGTGTTGCCTGAGAGCGATGTGTTGCTGCTGGTGCCGGATGCGGTCGCCATCAATGCCGGCAATGCACAGAACGTGTTGCTGACGACTTACCGTTACCGCGTCCCGGTACTGGGTTTTTCGCAAGGACTGTCTAAAGCGGGCGCCGTGGCCAGTGTTTACGCCTCTCCCGCGCAGATCGGCTCTCAGGGGGCGCAGATGATGGCTCGCCTGGCGGAGGGCGGTGAATTGCCGCCGCCGCAGTACTCGAGCGCATTCTCGATCGCATTCAATCAGCATGTCGCGCGTTCTCTCGGTGTGAGCTTGCCGAATGAAGCCGATATTCGTCGCAAGCTAGGCGCGCAAAGTGAGTAAAAACATCTTGAACAGCCCCAAGCACTGGATATGGAATTACGGCATACGCGTCCGCATGTTGGTGCTGACCTTGTTGCCTTTATTGCTCGTGGCCACCGGTTTGTCCTGGTATTACTTGGTTGCCGCTTATCAGGAGATGGATCGCGCGCTGGAGCGGCGCGCGCTCGATCAGGTTGGACAACTGGCCAAGGCTTGCGAGTTTTCCCTGTTTTCCGGCAATCGCGATGAACTCTCGCGTCTGGTTCGTTCATCGGTCAGCGATTCCGACATCCGGGTCGCCATCGTCAGCGATCGCCAGGGGCGTGAGATTTTCAGAATCGGCCAGCCACGGCTTCTGCTCCAGCCTTATCAGAGCCAGGCAAGCAATTCCAACCTGCTGGCTCGTAGCGAGGAGACCATTCTGGTTATCGCCCCGGTTGTTCTGCAGCCTTTGGCAATCGAGGATGCGGCGCTGGGCGGAGTGAATGTGATATCGAGCGCCGCCGCGCGGGATGACATCAAGCTGGGCCATGTCGCCTTGGAGGTTTCGCGCCTGTCGACGCGAGCCAGGCAACAATCCAGATTGCTGTATGGTCTGTCGATCACCGGCCTCGGCTTGTTGCTGGCTGGCCTGCTGGCCTGGCGTCTCGGGCGCAATATCGTTCAGCCGATCGGCATGCTGACGGAAGCGGTGGAAAAAATTGCGGCGGGCGATCTTAACGCGCGGGTAAAAATCGAAACCGGCGGCGAATTCGCGGTTCTGGAACGCGGTATCAATCATATGGCCGCGGAACTGAAAAACTCTTACGACACGCTACAGGAAAAAATTCGCGCCGCGACCGCCAAGCTGTCCTGGCAGGCCAGCCACGACCCCCTGACCGGATTGTTGAACCGGCACGGCTTCGATGCCGCGCTGCAACAGGCCTGGGATTCGACCCAGCAGACCGACATGCGGCATTGCCTGCTTTATCTCGATCTGGACCAGTTCAAACTGGTCAACGATACCAGCGGACACCAGGCCGGCGATGAGCTGTTGCGTCAACTTGCGAGCGCGATGCGGCAATCATTGCGCGGCAGTGACGTCATCGCGCGTCTGGGCGGCGATGAGTTCGGTGTGTTGCTGAATGAGTGCAGTGCCCCGGTTGGCGAGCAACTCGGAGAAAAACTGCGCCACTTGATCGGCGATTTCCGCTTCTCATGGAACGGCCGCGTCTACCAGGTTGGCGCCAGCATCGGACTGGTCGAGCTGGATCGGCATTGGCCCGATACGGCGCATCTGATGAGCGCGGCCGATGCCGCCTGCTATGCCGCCAAAGACGCCGGCCGCAACAAAGTTCGGTTGTACCGGCGCGGCGATGAGGAAGTCGAACGCCGGCGCGGCGAGATGGAATGGGTGGGACGTTTGAAGCGGGCCATGCAGGCGGATCATTTCCAGCTCTATTACCAGCCTATCGTCGCGCTGGCCGATTCAACCTCGGAACCGCATTACGAATTGCTGTTGCGCCTGCATGACGAGGAATCTCCGGTTTTGCCGATGGCTTTCATTCCCGCCGCGGAGCGCTATCAACTGATGCCGATGATCGATCGATGGGTGATCGAACGCGCTCTGGCCGTATGCGTACCCGGCATGAACGCTTCACTTGAAAAACCTGTCATGGTCAGCATCAATTTGTCCGGGGCGTCGTTGAGCGATACGCAATTCCAGGTTTTCATTCATAAAGTGATGCGGGAAAACGCGGCCATCGCGCCACAGTTTTGCTTCGAAATCACCGAAACCACCGCCATTTCGAATCTGGAAACGGTGCTGGTCTTGATCGAAAACCTGAAGACTTTGGGTTGCAAGTTCGCGCTGGATGACTTCGGCAGCGGACTCTCGTCGTTTGCCTATCTGCATAACCTGGCGGTGGATTACCTGAAAATCGATGGCGCGTTCGTGCGCGACATGGCGCGCGATCCGGTCGATGCGGCCATGGTCGAAGCCATCGCCAAAGTCGCGCGCATCATGGGTATCAAGACGGTGGCCGAATATGTCGAAGACCAGGCGACCGTGGATGCGCTCAAGGCATTAGGCGTCGATTACGGCCAGGGCCACCATTTCGCGGAAGCCAAGCCGCTGACCATGCTGTGCGCGGAGTTGGCGGCGCGGGTCTGAAAGTCCCGCGAAGCCGCGAAATTAATTCGAAGGCAGCGCGACCTTGCCGTCTTTGCTGAACTGGTAGTCGTGAAAGACATGTTCGGCGGTCAGCAGGCTGTAGTTGCCGTCCGCCAGCTTCGACGAGGTGTCCTTCAGCCGGTAGGTGTACTGGCCGCAGGTCCAGATGTTGAAGTCGCGCATGTGGGTGCATAGACAGGTCTTGTCCATGACCTTGATTTTCTTCTCGCCCGGATGTGCCGCGGCCTCGCGGTTGTAGGCATCGATGTAGGCGCAGCGGCCATTGGCATCGAGCAGGTAACCGAACGATTCACAGTTGGGATGGGTGCCGGCGCCGATGCCCGGGCTGCCCTTGATCATGCGCATCGGGTAACCGGTGGGGGAAATGCCGTTGACTTCGATGTCCGCCTCGTTGGCCTTGAAGTATTCCTGCTTGACCGGGTCGGGCAGGCCGCATTCCTTGGTCACGGTAAACCGGGTGGCGACCTGCACGGCGGCCGCGCCGTGTTCAAGAAAGGCGGTGGCGTCGCTGCCGGTGAAGATGCCGCCGGCCGGAATCAGCGGAATATCGATATGTTCCGTCTTCAGCCAGGCTTGAATTTCGGCCACGATGACAGCCAGATCGTATTGCGCCCAGTCCATGCCAAAGCCCAGATGGCCGCCAGCCAGCGGGCCTTCCACCACAACGTAATCGGGCAGACGGTTGGTGCGGCCGTTCTTGCGCAGGAACAACTGCAGGGCGCGCAAGCTGGACACGATGATGCCGAGCTTGGCATCGCGGAAGCGCGCGTGTTCTTCCATCAGCGCGAACGAGCCCAGATGCAGGCCGGCGGCCAGCGTGATGCCGTCGATGCCGGCATCGAGCGCGGCATTCAAGCGTACTTTCAGGGTGTCCTTGGGCGCGTTCATGGTCAGTTTTTCCATGACGTTGATGAACACCATGCCCGAACCCTGTTTGGCGTCCATCGCCCGCCGCACATGCATGCGGGTGGCCTCTTCCAGTTCGCCCAGATGAAATTTGACCAACGATTTGTCGGCCAGATTGGTCACGTTTTCCTTGTAAAGCTTGAGCTTGTCCTTGACGAAGCGGGTCTTGAAATGTCGGTCGATGACGGTGGGCGCCATGGCATCCGAGATATGGCCGACGCCACCCAGACGGGCCGCTTCCAGTGCCAGTTCAACCGTCGAGATGTCGACTCCCATGCCGCCGATCATGATGGGCACCAATTCGTGCTGGCCTAAGCGGAAGCGGAAATCATCCACACATTTCATGTTGATCCTGGGTCTGGAGGTCTGCCGGAGCGGCGGACAGGTTGGGTCGAGAGAAAACGTTCAGTCGCGATGATAAGCGGAATGGCAGGGGCCAGCCAGCCGGAGCTGGCTGGATTGCATGCCGTCTTGCCTGCATGGTGGCGGGCGGCTATAAGGCCGCATGGCGAAATCAACCACCACCTATGTCTGCTCCGAGTGCGGCGGGCAAACCAGCAAATGGCAGGGGCAGTGCCCGCATTGCATGGCCTGGAACACGTTGACCGAATCGGTGCGCGAAGCCAAGCCGAGCCGGTTTCAAGCCCTGGCGGCGAGCGGCGATGTGGTTCGGCTTTCAGCCGTGCAGGCGATCGATACGCCGCGCATGGCGACCGGTCTGCCCGAATTCGACCGCGTGCTCGGCGGCGGCCTGGTCGGCGGCGGCGTCGTCCTGATCGGTGGCGATCCAGGCATCGGCAAATCCACCCTGTTGCTGCAGGCCCTGGCCGAACTCAGCGCGCGTTGCCGTACCTTGTATGTCAGCGGCGAAGAATCGGCCGCGCAAATCGCCATGCGCGCGCGCCGGCTCGGCTTGCACGCGGATATCCCGTTGCTGACCGAAATCCGGCTGGAAGCGATCTTTGCCACGCTCAAGGCGGAACGCCCGGAAGTCGCGGTGATCGACTCGATCCAGACCGTCTACACCGATCAACTGCAATCCGCGCCGGGCAGCGTCGCGCAGGTGCGCGAATGCGCGCAGGAACTGACCCGCCATGCCAAGCAGGCCGGCATCACCATTCTGCTGGTCGGCCATGTCACCAAGGAAGGCACGCTGGCCGGCCCGCGCGTGCTGGAACACATCGTCGATACCGTGCTGTATTTCGAGGGCGACACCAGTTCCAGCTTCCGGCTGGTGCGCGCGTTCAAGAACCGCTATGGCGCGGTCAACGAACTCGGCGTGTTCGCGATGACCGACAAGGGCCTGAAGGGCGTGGCGAATCCGTCGGCGCTGTTTTTGACCCGTGACGAACGCGAAGCGCCGGGTTCCTGCGTCGTCGTCGCGCAGGAAGGCACGCGGCCGTTGCTGGTTGAAATCCAGGCACTGGTCGATGCCGCGCACGCGCCGAATCCGCGTCGTCTGACCGTTGGTCTCGACGGCAATCGCCTGGCCATGTTGCTGGCCGTGCTGCACCGCCACGGCGGCATTGCCTGCTACGACCAGGATGTGTTCGTCAACGCGGTCGGCGGCGTCAAGATCACCGAGCCGGCGGTCGATCTGGCTGTGGCGATGGCGGTGGTCTCGTCGCTGCGCAACAAGCCGATCCCGCATCGGCTCGCGGTGTTCGGCGAAATCGGCCTGGCCGGCGAAATTCGTCCGGTGCAGCGCGGCCAGGAACGCCTGAAGGAAGCCGCCAAGCTCGGTTTCACCCAGGCGCTATGCCCGAAAGCCAATCTGCCCAAAGGCAAGGACGCCAAGATCGTCGGCATGGAGGTGGTCGGCGTGGCGAGTCTGGCCGAGGCTTTGGAGTTCTTCCGGAGTTTGTAGCGCTCGCGGAGTGTCAATCCCGGGTCGGTAATACCGCATTACGCCAGGCCGGCAAAGGATTGCCGGCCTACGAATGTCGATTTTCATTTCTGGGCAATCGGCGCCGGCCAACCGAACGCATGGCCTTGCAAGGCGTCGAAACCGACCGCCTTGGCGGCCGCGCGCAGCGCTTCGTTTTCGATGCCACAGGCGCAGGTGCGGATTTTCAGGCCGCGCGCGTATTCGCACAGCGAACCCAGCAGCAGCCGATTGCCGCTGGCATGTTCCAGCGTGCGGACCAGGGCGGCGTCGACTTTCACCCAGTCCGGGCGCAACTCTGCCAGCAGGTCGAGGGCATCGGACGCCAGCGTGAAACGATCCATGATCAGGCCGATGCCGTTCGCGCGTAAGCGCGCAAGTGGCGCCGCCAGGCTGGGTAAACGCAGGGCGTCGAGCGGCAACTCCAGCATCAGCCTGCCGCGCAATTCCGGCGTGTGCAGTGGCAGATCGGCCAGCCAGGTCGCGGCTTCGCCATGCAGCAGGCTGGCCGCGGCGACGTTGACGCTGATGGTTTGCTCCAGCGGCATGTGTTTTTCCCAGAGTTCGGCGGCGGTCTGCAAAGCCAGGCGGTCGAGCCGGTCGAGCAGTCCGCGCATCTGCGCTTCGGCCAGCCAGGGGCCGACCTTGAGCCGTTCGCCAGCGAAGTTCAGGCGCGCCAGCGCCTCCTGTACCTGGATGCCGCCATCGGCGGCGCCGAACATGGGCTGGAAGTCGAGGTCCAGATGGCCGTTTTCCAGAAGACCGGCCAGATCGGCATGGATCGTTCGCGGTTGCGGCGTGCCGCTGTCCGCCAGCACATTGGCGCCTGGAGTTTGCGTTTCCGCCTGACGCAGCGCGGAATCGACCCGCGCCAGCCAGGCGGAAGCGTTGGCGCATTGATTGCTGAACCCGGCGCCCAGGTGGATGGCCAGGTTGACCTCGCTGGTCTGCAATTCGGCGGCTTCGCTCAGTGCGCGCAGATGCTGTTGAGCGCTGGCGGCATCCGGCATGGACAGCAACAGGGCGAACTGGGGCCCGTCCAGGCGCGCGGCCAGCCCGTTCGGCGCGATGTTTTTTGCCGCTTCCGACCAGATCTGCCCGATCCGGCGCAGCAGGTTGTCGCCGGCGTCCCGGCCGATGCGCTTGTTGTATTCGGTAAACGCTTCGATGCGTCCGATGATCAGCAGATGCGACTTGTCCTCGTCTTCCGACAATGCCGCGTCCAGCGCGGAAACCAGATAGCGGCGATTGGCCAGGCCGGTGACGCTGTCGTGGTTGAGTTCCTTTTGCAGGTTGGCGACCAGATGCGATTTCTCGCCCAGCATGCGTTCCAGCGACTGCGACATCTCGTCGAGCGCATAGCCGATGTGATGCAGTTCCGGCACGCGCGGCAGCTTGCCCAGCCGGGGAAACTCGCCCTTGGCGATGCGCCGGGCCAGATTTTCCATGGCCGACAGCGGACGCAGGGCGAAAGCGACGCTGAGGAAAGTAATCAAGGACGCCAGCACCCAGCCGGCCAGACTGATGCCGAAGTTGGACAGCGCGGTTTGCCAGAGCTGGCGATAGGCGAGTCCGGGGTGGCTGGCCACGCTGACCTGGCCGGCGATGCGCCAGCCGGTGCTGACTTCCGCCTTGCCTTGCGGTGCTTCCAGATTGACATGATCGACAAACCAGCCCGGCACGCCTTCGACCCGGATCGGCTGCTGTTTGCGCAACATCAGATCGCCACGCGCGTTGCTCACCTGGATGTCGCGGTAATAGCCGGAGTCGAACAGGGCGTCGACGTTATTGGCGATGGCCGCGTTATCCACATGCGTGAAGTGCGGCGCCAACTGCAGACTGAGCACGGTGGCCGCATCCTGCGCATGCGATGCCAGTTGCCGGGTCAGGAAGTCGCGCGTGGCCGACAGATTGGCCCAGGACAGGCCCAGGGCCAGCAACAGAAACAACAGCGACAGCACAACGATGAGCAGGGATTTGAGACTGAGCCTGAACTTGGTGGGTGCGTTTGCGAGCATTTACATTCCTTCCTTCATTCGAGAGAGCAGGCCAACCCAGCGGCCGATCCGGGAGGCGTCGCCGATGCGTCCATTCTGGCCGCGTTGGCGCGCCGACCAGAGGCCTTCGGCATTGAAGTGGTGCGTCGGGGTGAGATCGGTGCGTTCCGGGGCGGGACGAATGTCCGAGATCAGATTGTCGAGAATCAACGGGTCCGCATCCGGGCTGGGAAAATAAGACAGCACCATGTGCGCTTCCATTTTCATTTGTTTGGGCAACCAGGCGCGCACATAGCTGATGCGCAATTTTTCCGCCGGAATGCCGCTGCTTCTCAACGTGAAATATTTGGTCAGCGCGTAATCATCGCAATCGCCCGCGTTTTTGACCAAAAATTCCAGTGGCGTCGCCCAGTAATCGAGTTCGCCCCAGATACTCATGTCGGTCGCCGAAGGAATGCTGTTCACAAACGCGTTTACGCGGCGCAGGCGTCCCATTTCATCGAACGCCGGCAACTGCTGCATCAACGCCCCCCATTTTGCCACCCGCTCCGCCGCCGGCGCGCCATGCTCGCGCCGGATCCGCTCAATCAGTTTTTCGTCCGGCAAATAGTCCGCATCCAGCGCCCAGGCCCAAGCCGCAAAGATCAGACAGAGCAACGAAAGCAGGCTGAACGAACGCGGGGCGGATAAATGGGGTGAGCGATACAACGGAGCGGTTTCGATACGGAACGGGCGCCATTATTGACGGGAATAGGGTGTTGTGGGTTGCGCTGTGATGACGCCTACTGGCGCTGGCGTAGACCGATCTGGGCCATCCTGGCGGTCATTGCCGCGAAAACGGGCTCCCGCTTTCGTGAGAGCGATGCAGATTCGGCTATCCGGACTTGATGTTGATGCCTACCGGAGCGAGTTTCTCAGATACTTGCCAGCAATCCCGTCAGCCGTTCGAGCAGGGCCTGATCACGTGGCAGGGTCTCATCGATGTGCAGATGGCCGGGCACGGGCTCGCGGTTGCTGCTGATCAGGATCACGCGCGCCGCCGTGTTGTGGCTCAACGAGGCACGCAGCGCCGCGGTGACGGCGACGCCATTCAAGCCCTTCAGCTCGCGCGCCAGCACGACGGTGTCGAAGGACTGCCGCAACAGCAGTTGCAGAGCGCCCATGCCATTGTCCACCGTGGTCAATGGCAGCGGCAGGTGGGCGAGCATGGCTTCAATCGGGCTGGCGGCGGGCATGGCGCAGGCTCAGCGGATGTCCGGCGCGGCGACGCGGACCTGATTGCGTCCACCCCGTTTTGCGGCATAGAGTGCCTCGTCGGCGGCGGCCAGCAGTTCCGCGCCGGTGTTGTCGGGATACTGGCTGGAACAGACCAGGCCCGCGGACAGCGTGCAGGCGAAGTCCTTGCCTTCGTGGCTGAAGCGCAGGGCGGCAAAACGTTGGCGGATGTCGTCCAGCAGCCGATGCGCGTGCTCGGCGTCGCATTCCGGCAGCACCGCCGCGAATTCCTCGCCGCCGTAGCGGCCGATCAGGTCGGACTGGCGCAGGCGCTGGCGCAGCAGCATGGCGACGGAGGAGATGACGACATCGCCCATGGCATGGCCATAGTTGTCGTTGACCAACTTGAAGTGGTCGATGTCCAGCATCGCCAGGGTCACGGGTTTGCCAATGCGGCGGGCGCGAATCACCTCTATATCGGCCGCCTCCTTGATGCTGGCGTGTTTGAGCAGGCCGGTCAGGCTGTCCTTGCTGATCTGGGCGGCCAGTTGGCGGGCGCGCTCCACGCGCACGCGCACGGCCGAGATGAGTTGGGCGTTGGAAATCGGTTTGGTCAGGAAATCGTCGGCGCCGCGCTCCATGGCCTCGATCTGCCGGGTCAGGTCGGTCTCGGCGGAGAGATAGACAATGGGCAGGCTGGCCCAGTTGTCGTGCTGGCGGATCACGCCGGCCAGATCGGGGCCTGAAATCTCGGGCATGTGCAGGTCCATCAGCACCAGTTCCGGGCGGAAAGCCGAGACCTTTTCGATCAGGGTTTCCGGCTGGTGCAGCACCTCCACCTCCATGCCGGCGCCGAGCAGGGCCAAACGGTAATGCGCGGCCAAATCCAGGTCGTCATCGACGATCAGCACCCGCTGCGGCGGCGCCAGACGTTGCTCGAAAACCTGTTCCATGCGGCTCACCAGGCGCGGCACGTCCAGGGGCTTGAGAAAGTAGCCCTGTGCTCCCAGTTGCGCGGCGCGCACCCGCGACTTGAAGTCGTCGACCGAGGTGATGAACAGCAGCGGGCAGGCCAGTTTGCGGAGATCAGGACTCAGGGCGAGCTTCTCGGTGGCATTGACCCCCTCCTGTTCGAACATGACGTCCATGATCAGCATGTCGGGCCGCTCCGATTGGGCGGCGTGCTCGGCGTCGCCGATGCGCGTGAACAGGCGAACCTGATAGTTGAAAGACTCAAGCTGGCGCACCAGTTCCTGGCCGAGCAGGACATCGTCCTCAACCAGCCAGACCTGGACGTACTTGCCGGGCGCCGCCGCGCTGGCGGGCATGGTGCTGGCGGTCGGCGTCGCGCTGGCCGGGAGATCGAGCTCGGCCAGGGTTGCGCCGAGCGCGGCCACGCCCGCCGCAAACGCATGGCGTGCTTCCACTTCCAGCTTGTCCGGGGAGTTCGCCAGCCAGCCCTTGGCCCGTTGTTCCAGGCTGCGCGCACTCGCGCTCAGGTCGGCTAGGCCAAAGGTGCCGCCGGAACCGGCCAGCTTGTGCAGGCGGTGGTGCAGTTCGTCCAGGCTGGCGCGGTCGATTTCGGGCTTGTGTTCCTCGCCGCCGCACAGGCCGGCGGCCAGCGAGTTCAATTCCGCCAGCTCCGCCGGCA
The DNA here is from genome assembly GCA_002281555.1 of Hydrogenophilales bacterium 28-61-23. GTDB lineage: Bacteria > Pseudomonadota > Gammaproteobacteria > Burkholderiales > Thiobacillaceae > PFJX01. The sequence goes on along the minus strand of NCGJ01000006.1, from coordinate 95,355 downwards.
GGCGCGCCAGGTAGTCATTACGCAGACGGGCCAGTTGTTCGGCCACGGCGGCGGCTTTGTCGTCGGTCATTTCAGGCCTCCCAGATGGCGCGTACCTGATCCGCGAGGGTCATCGGGTCGAACGGTTTGGCGATCACGTCACGCGCGCCCAGCGATTTGTAATACGCCACTTCCGCCGGCTGCACCTTGGCGGTCATGAAGGCCACCGGCGTCTCGGCGAGTTCGGGCAGTTCGCGCAGGGCCTTGAACGTGCTCGGGCCATCCATGCCCGGCATCATCACGTCGAGCAGGATCAGGTCCGGCGCAAAGGCCACCGCTTCGCGCAGCGCTTCCTGGCCGGACGAGCAGGTCTTGACCGTGAAGCCGCCGACCATTTCCAGCGCTATCCTGGCTACCGCCTGGATATCGGGTTCGTCCTCGACATAGAGGATGCGTTGCAATGCGCTCATGGCTGATTTCCTTCGGGTCTGGATGATTGGATGCGGCTATTGAGCGTGTCCAGCAACTCGCGCGGCGAGACCTGTGTTTTGAGCAGCACGGCTTCCACCTTGCGGGTCTCGTCCGGCGTCAAGTCGGTGCCGGACAGAATGACGACCCGGGCATCCGGCAGGTGCGCGCGTATCTCCGGCAGCAGTTCCCAGCCGGAGCCGTCCGGCAGGCTGAGGTCGAGGATCACGACGTCGAAGTGTTCCAGCCCGATGCGGGCACGGGCCTCGCGCAGCGTGGTCGCCAGTTCGAAGTCGAAGCGTCCGCCGAGCATGGCGCTTAGCACCTGATGCAGGTCGGCATCGTCCTCCACATGCAGCACCCTGGGGGTCTGTTCGCTCATGCCGGCGGACAACTGCCTTTCCAGCATGGACAGCAGACGGGTCTCGTCGATGGGTTTGGCCTGCCAGTCGATGCCGGAAAAATCACCGTTGATGGCCAGCCGGCCTTCTTCCACCTTGGCCGATACCACCACGATGGGCAGGTCCGCTGTTTCCGGCCGCTGGCGCACCTGGCGAATGATCTCCAGGCCGCCGATGTCCGGCAACATCAGATCCAGGGTCATGGCGGCGTAGTGGGACTGTTGCAGCGCCGCCAGCGCCTCGGCGCCGCTGTTGGCGATGTCCACCGCGTAACCGGCCCGGGTCAGCATCAGGCCGAGCAGATGGGCGATATCCGGTTCGTCCTCCACCACCAGGATGCGCGCCGCATCGGCCGCCAGGCTGACATCGGGGCTGGTCGCGGCATCCGGGCCTTGCGCATTCCAGAGCGGCAGGTCGAAATGGAAGCGGGCGCCTTGGCCTTCCACCGACTCGAAGCCGATGCGTCCGCCCATGCGTTCCACCAACTCGCGGGTGATGGCCAGGCCCAGGCCGGTGCCGCCCTTCTGGCGCGTGTCGGAGGAGTCGGCCTGGGCGAACTTCTCGAAGATGCGGGCACTGAATGCCTGCGGGATGCCGGGGCCATGGTCGGTTACCGTCACCCGCAGCGATTTTTCCCGCTGTTCCATGGCGACCTCCACCGTGCCGTCTTCCGGCGAGTATTTGATGGCGTTGGACAGCAGGTTGGACAACACCTGCATCAGGCGCTGGCTGTCCACGCGCACCTGCACATCGGACGCCGCACCGGTCAAAGCCAGGGTCACCCGGCGTTCGGCGCCGTAGGATCGGTTCGCCTCCAGCGCCTGTTCCAGCAGCGGCCTCAGCGCCTGGGGCTGCAGGTCGAAATGGAGCTTGCCGGCGGCGATCTTCTCCATGTCGAGCAGGTCGTTGATCAGGTGGGTCAGGCGCAGGCTGTTCTTGTGGGCGATGGCTATCATCTGTTGCGCCTGAGTGGGCAACTCACCCAGCGCGTCGCCCGCGAGCAGGCCCAGGGCGCCGGATATGGCGGTGAGCGGGGTGCGCAGTTCATGGCTGACGGTGGAGACGAATTCGCTCTTCATGCGTTCCACCCGCTTGCGCTCGGTGATGTCGCGCACCATGCCGACATACATGGGCTTGCCCTGGTGGGTGATTTCGGAGATCGCCAGATCCATCGGGAACAGGCTGCCGTCCTTGCGCTGGCCTTCCACTTCGCGGCCGATGCCGATGATGCGCGCCACACCGGTGGCCTGGTAATTGCGCAGATAACCGTCGTGGGCGTCACGGTGCGGGTTGGGCATCAGCATCTTGACGTTCCGGCCCAGCACTTCATCGGACGTGTAGCCGAAGATGCGCTCGGCTGCGGGGGTGAACGAGTGGACGATGCCGGCCTGGTCGATGGTGATGATGCCGTCGATCATGTTGTCGAGGATGGCCTGGGTGCGCTCGGCCTGGTCGCGTAGCGCGATTTCGGCCCGCTTGCGCTCGGTGATGTCCTCGGCGATGCCGAGATAGCCGATGATCTCCCCGGTATCGGCGCGCATGGTCGTTACCACCAGCGACACCGGAATGGGCTGACCATCCTTGTGGACGTAGGTCCACTCACGCTTTTCCGAACCATGTCGCTCGGGCATTTCGACGAACACGCGGAAGCCTTCTATCGGACGGCCGAACTGGGCGCTGAGCGCATTTCCCCGTGCCACAACCTCCGCAGGTAAATGGATGATGGCGGGGGTCTGCTGGCCCACCATCTCCTCGGCCGTATAGCCGAGCAAACGCTCGGCGCCACGGTTGAAGGTGGTAATCAGGCCCTGGGGATCAGTGGCGATGATCGATACCTCGGATGCCGCATCCAGAATGTTGTTCAGCAGAGTCGCGATGTGGTTGCGTTCTGCCTCGGCCTGCTTGCGCTCGCTGATGTCGCGCACGATGGCGACAAAGCGCGGTGGTTCATCGCTGGGGGCCATGTATTGGTAAAAGATCTCCACCGGCAGGCGCTGGCCGTTCTTGTGCTGGTGCGCCGTCTCGAAGGTGAGCGATGCCCGTTCCCCGGACAGCAGCGGGGCGATTAGTTCACGGAATCGCGCCGCGTCGATGTCCGGCTTGATGTCATAGGGGTGCATGTCCCGCAGCTCGTCCAGATCGTAGCCGACCTGCAGCAGGGCACCCTGGTTGGCATAGAAAAAGCGCAAGTTCTGGGCGTCGAACATGAACACGCAGTCGAGGGTGCGGTCGAGGGTGCTTTTGAACTGATTCAGCACCTGCTCCTGTTTATGCTGGTCACTCCGGTTGATTTCCTCCTCCACGCAATCGGCGAGATCGCGTAGCGTGCGCAGTTCCGCCGCTGTCAGTTGGCGTGACTGGTCGTCGATGATGCACAGGGTGCCGATGCGGTAGCCGTCCTTCGTGCTGAGCGGTGCGCCGGCATAGAAGCGGATGTGCGGCGGCCCGGTCACCAGCGGGTTGTCGGCGAAGCGAGGGTCGCGCATGGCGTCGGCGACGTGGAAGATATCCGTGCCGAGAATGGCGTGGCCGCAGAAAGAAATATCGCGTCCGGTTTGGCAGGCATCCAGCCCCTGGCGGGATTTGAACCACTGGCGCTCGGCATCCACCAGCGAGACCAGCGCCATCTGGGTGCCGAACATCTGTTGCGCCAGGCGGGTCAGGCGGTCGAAACGCGCCTCGGGCCGGGTATCCAATATCGCGCGTTCACGCAGCGCCGCCAGACGCTGTAGCTCATTCTCGGGAAAGGCTGGAGGCTGCATGACGGTTGTGTCTCATGTTGGGTAAAGCGTCCATGAATCCGCGGCATATCTGGCTGGTTCCGCGGGCCCATCCCGGCCAGCGCCTGGGCGTAATGTCTGCTGCGCTTGATACCGTGGGTCATGATCACCGCAATTGGCCCGGATTATCAGGTGTGATGGGAATTATTCGCAATCGGCGCATATGGCCACGAAACCGATCTTTGAGCCGGGGCTGGAGCATGGCTAAGCGCGCTGTATTAGCCAATGGCGATAAACCGATATGTGTAAGCGGCATCGAAGCCATCCGGCCGATTAGAATTCGCCCATGTCCGAGCCGCTGCCTATTTCTCCTACTCCCGCCTCCCCCCGTTTCGTCCACCTGCGTCTACACAGCGAATACTCGATCCAGGACAGCATCCTGCGCATCGACGATGCGATCCGGCTGGCCCGCGCCGATGCGATGCCGGCGCTGGCGTTGACCGACCTGGGCAATGTATTCGGGCTGGTCAAGTTCTATTCCGCCGCGCGCAAGAAGGGGCTCAAGCCGATTGCCGGCTGCGATGTCTGGGTGGCGCCGCCGGAGTCTTCCGACAAGCCGACGCGCTTGCTGCTGCTGGTGCAGGACACCCAGGGTTGGCGCAATCTGTGCGAACTGCTGACCCGCGCCTATCGCGGCAACATGCATCGCGGCCGCGCGATCTTGCAGCCAAGCTGGTTCGATGCGGACAGCACCGCCGGGTTGATCGCGTTGTCCGGCGGGCATCAGGGCGATGTCGGCGTGGCCTTGATGAACGAGGCGCTGGATACCGCGCGCACTTTGGCCAAAGCATGGCGCGCGCGCTTCCCGGATCGGTATTACCTGGAATTGCAGCGTGATGGCCGGCCGGAATGTGAAACGCACATCGCGCACGCCGTGGCTTTGGCCGAGGAACTGAGTTTGCCGGTGGTGGCGACGCATCCGGTCGAATTCATGCAGCGGGATGATTTCATGGCGCACGAGGCGCGGGTCTGTATTTCGGAAGGCTATGTGCTGACCGACCAGCGCCGGCCGAAGACCTTTACTGAAGACGATTATTTCAAGACCCAGGCCGAGATGGCCGAGTTGTTCGCCGACTTGCCGCAGGCGCTGGAAAACAGCGTCGAAATCGCCCGGCGCTGCAATCTGGTGCTGGAATTGGGCAAGAGCAAGCTGCCGGATTTTCCGACCCCGGACGGTTTGCCGTTGGACGAATACCTGCGCCAGTTCGCGCGCGAGGGCCTGGTCAAGCGCATGGCGGTGCTGTTCCCGGACGAGAAAGTGCGCGCCTCGCGCTTGCGGGAATACGAAGACCGGTTGGAACTGGAACTGAACACCATCATCCAGATGGGTTTTCCCGGCTACTTCCTGATCGTGGCGGACTTCATCAATTGGGGTAAGCACAACGGCGTGCCGGTGGGGCCGGGTCGGGGTTCCGGCGCGGGTTCGCTGGTGGCATTCTCGATCGGCATTACTGATTTGGATCCATTGGCTTACGCGTTGTTGTTCGAGCGATTTCTTAACCCGGAACGGGTCTCCATGCCCGACTTCGACGTCGACTTCTGCCAGGATGGGCGCGGCCGAGTGATCGAATACGTGCGCGACAAATACGGCGCCGATGCGGTGTCGCAGATTGCCACCTTCGGCACCATGGCGGCGCGCGCGGTGTTGCGCGACGTCGGCCGCGTGCTCGATTTGAGCTACATGTTCTGCGATCAACTGTCCAAGATGATCCCGAACCAGCCGGGCAAGAACGTGTCTCTGGACGAGGCGCTGGAGCAGGTGCCGGAGTTGAAAACGCGTTACGAGCAGGAGGAAGAGGTCAAGGAACTGTTCGACCTGGCGCGCAAGCTGGAAGGCCTGTCGCGCAACGTCGGCACCCACGCCGGCGGCGTGCTGATCGCGCCGGGCAAGCTGACCGACTTCTGCCCGCTCTACAACGTCGAAGGGTCGGACTCGGTGGTGTCGCAGTTCGACAAGGACGATGTCGAGAAGGTCGGCTTGGTCAAGTTCGACTTCCTCGGCTTACGCAACCTGACCATCATCGACTGGGCGGTGCGCTACATCAAACTGCTCGATCCGAACTGGGATGTGAACCTTGAAACCCTGCCGCTGGACGACAAGGGGGCGTACGACATCCTGAAGAAAGCCAACACCACGGCGATCTTCCAGTTGGAATCGGACGGCATGAAGAAGCTGCTGACCAAGCTGGAACCGGACCGCTTCGAGGACATCATCGCCGTGCTGGCGCTGTACCGGCCGGGTCCGCTCGGCTCCGGCATGGTCGACGACTTCATCCTGCGCAAGAAGGGCAAGCAGAGCATCGATTACTTCCACCCCGATCTGAAGGAATGTCTGGAGCCGACCTACGGCGTCATCGTCTATCAGGAACAGGTGATGCAGATCTCGCAGATCATCGGCGGCTACACGCTGGGCGGCGCCGACTTGCTGCGCCGCGCGATGGGCAAGAAGAAGGCCGAGGAAATGGCCAAGCACCGAAGCATCATGGCCGAGGGTGCTGCGAAGAAGGGCTATGAACCGGCCCTGGCGATGAAGCTGTTCGACCTGATGGAGAAGTTCGCCGAATACGGCTTCAACAAATCGCACACCGCCGCCTACGCCGTGGTCTCGTACCAGACCGCCTGGCTCAAGGCGCACCACACCGCCGCGTACATGGCCGGCACGCTGTCGGCCGATATGGACGACACCGACAGCGTCAAGATCTTCGTCGACGACGCGATCAAGAACGGCATCGCCATCCTGCCGCCGGACGTCAACCAGTCCGGCTTCCGCTTCGTGCCGGTGGATCGCAAACAGGTGCGTTACGGCCTCGGCGCGGTCAAAGGCACCGGCGAGGGCGCGATCAACTGCATCCTGGCCGCGCGCGAATCCGGCGGCGCGTTCAACGACCTGTTCGATTTCTGCCGCCGGGTCGACAAGCGCATCGTCAACCGGCGCGTGATCGAGGCGCTGGTGCGATCCGGCGGTTTCGACACGCTGCATCCCGGGGGGGCATCAAATCGCAACGCCTTGCTGATGAGCGTGGGCCTGGCCATGGAATGGGCCGAAACCCAGCACGCCAACGCCGCGCAGGACTCGCTGTTCGGCGAGGTCGAAGCGCAAACGCCGCCGGATCTGGTCAAGGCGGCGGAATGGGGGCTGAAGGAACGCCTGATTCAGGAAAAGGCCGCGCTCGGGCTGTATCTGTCCGGCCATCCGTTCGACGCAGACCGCGCCGCGTTGAAGGGCCTGGTCGATCGTTCGCTGAAGGACGTCAAGCCGCAGCGCGAACTGCAACTGATGGCCGGCACCATCGCCAGCATGCGCATCCAGATGACCCGGCGCGGCAAGATGGCCAGCATCGTGCTGGACGACCGCAGCGCGCAGATCGAAATCGCGGTATTTGGCGAGTTGTTCGACGCCAACAAGCCATTGCTCAAGGAAGACGCGCTGCTGATCGTCGCCGGCAATGCGCGCGATGACAGTTATTCCGGCGGCATGCGCGTCACCGCCGAAGAAGTGATGGACATCGACACCGCGCGCACTCGCTTTGCCACCGGCCTGAAGCTGGATCTGAAGGAAGGCATTGATGTACGCCACTTGATCGACCTGTTGACCGGTTACAAGGACGCCAACGGCTGCGCGGTGAGCTTGCATTACCGTAATCCACAGGCGGAATGCGACCTGCAACTCGGCCCGGCCTGGCGCTTGCGCCTGAGTGAAGAATTGTTCGTCGCGCTGGCGGAATTCGGCACCTTCAATGTCGGCTATGCGGTGGTGCTGAAGAGCAGCCGGGATCGGGAGCGGGCGGCGGCGTAAACACTGGCAGATTCATAGGGCGGCTGTTCATCGTGCAGCGTATTACCGGCGCAACGCCCCAATGTTCAATCAGTTCATCAGAGGTTGAAAATCCGAACGGGCAGACCCGCGAAATCCTTGATGTTGCGGGTGACCAGCACCATTTCATGTTCCAGCGCGGTGGCCGCGGCAGGCTAGCGATGGCAGGTAGTGGCCGCCCCGCTGCAGCGATCATGCTGACGGGCCGGGAACCGAGGCAAAATAGCGCTTCCATCGAAGCACCGGGCAAGCAACACAGTCTGCACGCACCGAACCCCCATGCAAACCCTATACACCCTGTCCGTCTCGCCCCTTGCCCTGCAATTCCTCGATATTTTCCAGGAACTGGACATCGTGGTGACGCACTTCGATTCGGCCCGCAACCTGCACCGAGCCCTGAAAACGCAAAAGCCCGATATCTTCATCGGCGAATTTGTCTACGCATGGGGCAATGACTACGCCGGCAACACCCTCTCGAATCTCGATGTCACCCTGCGCACCTTGCAAGCGGTGGCTCCCAGGTCAAAACGCATCGTCGTCATGCAGGCCAGCGAAGCAGCTCACATCGACAAACTGCTGGCGGTGTTTCCACTCCACGCCACGCTGATCCTGCCCTGTACCGCCGACGCACTGCGCACAGCACTCAAGGACACCCCGGACTGAACGCCATGACCCCCAAGCTGGCTGCCGCCGACATCTCCAGCATCGTCCACGCCATCGAATTGGCCGTGGCCCCGGTGTTCCTGCTCACCGGCATTGCCGGCCTGCTTTCCGTCCTGATCAACCGCCTTGGACGGGTCGTTGACCGCTTCCGCACACTGCATGGAGGTCAACCTGATCTACAGGATGAGGCGAGACTGTCTGCCACCTCCGAAATGGCCGTGCTGGAAAAACGTACCTTGCTCATCCACCGCGCCATTGCCTTGTGCACTGGCGGCGCGCTATTGGTGTGCATGGTCATTGCAAGTTTGTTCATCGGCTATCTGGTCAGCCTGCCGGTAGCACTGACCATCGCCATCCTGTTCATCCTGACCATGGTGTCACTGGTAGCAGGGCTGTTGTTCTTCCTCCGCGAAGTGCAGTTGTCGACTGGCTACATACACGTACTGCCACGTTGAAGCGTCGGGTTGACTAGCTGCAGATGATGATGTTCTTGCCTTCATCACTGTCGATCTTCTGCTAAAAGGGCCTGCATCGGATAAATACTCAGTCAATAGAAATAATTTCGAAGCTGACTTTGATTTGCCTTTGATTTGCTGGGGTTGGACGTCTTCGATTCGCTATGGCGCATTTCTCTGAATTAGATTCTTTGTGAGTTGAGCCCAGTCGCCAGAGAATCTGACGAAAGAGGACAAAACTTCGAAGAACTCTTCGGCACTCTCTCCACCGAACCTTTGCAAGTAGGTGATGGCGTTCTCATCGTAGTGATATCCAATCTTGTTGCGGTAGTCGACGTACCTGTTCACGCGATTAATTCCGTGCGTATTTTTGAGTTGTTCAATTCGCCTGCTGACAGCTTCAACGCCACACGGCTTGCTCGCGGCGATCTCTTTAAGCAGCTTCGAGCCAGCATTGTTGTACCAGTTTCGTGCCTCGACAAGTTTCGATGAAATGTCGGCCATCGATAGGAGACGGGCTAGCCCTTCCCGCTCACACTCCTCGTATGCAATGACAAGGCGGCAGAAGTCGCAATGAATGACAGCGGCCATTGCCCATGCAGTCTTTTCGTTCGCTGGGTAGTGCGCCAGATCCGCGTCGGCCACCGCTTGAAATGCTTTCTCTGAATTCCTTGATGCGCCAAGTAAGGCGGTTTGGCTTCGCGCGGTTCGCATCTATTCCTCTGACCCCCAACGTCTGAACTTACCGGCCTGCGCGGCTTTTCGTGCAGGGCCGGTGGAATGATGGGTTGGGCGTCGCATATTTACTGACCTCGAATAATCAGCTCTTTCCTCAGGTCTCTGGCGTTTTCGCCCGCGCGCTTCTTTTGGACGATTGCCATTACGTCAGGGTTCGGAACAAGACCATGTTTCTCGACTGCTGCTTGAACCGTTTTGGAGGAAGGGAAGTAGTATTTCCAAGCATCAATGGGGTGATGCTGGTAGTACTCAAGAGCGCCAGGGTTGCCGGATTTTGTTGCCTCTATTCGATCTGGGATGCCGAAATAGAGATCGAAGTGCAATGTTGGCTTCCGATCTTGTGAGTACTGAACGAGGATGCCATTCTTGATGGGGTCATATACTTTGAACGCGAGATACGTTGCTGTGTATAGGTTTGCGCAACTGGCATTCTTGGTGACAGTTGTGGTTCCGTAGTAATTGCCGTAGCTATCGACACGGCCAGACGAATATGCAGAAGGGATCGCCGAGCACGTCCCGATGTCACTGATATTGATTGTGGTGAAGTACTCGTAGCCGAGCTTGCTTGAGAGAGTGCCGGCGAGATACATTGAATAGTCGCGGATGGCCTCGGATGCCCAGGCACTGCGATCCTTGATCGACACGGAAAACTGAACCGCATCGTAAGGCTCCCCAGCCCAAAATTCTCTTGGTTCGCACATGACATTCAAGTGCTTTACGCAAGATGCAAAGTCGGTCGGGTTGGCAACGCGAAAAAACTTGTAGTCCTTGACTTCAATTGAGGATCGATCAAATAGATTCGTTTCTTTGGTTGTTGCCAATTCAGGGGGCGTTGCGCATCCCCAGAGGAAAAGGGAGAGGACGATGCTGCTGCACAACGTGCCGTAGTTCGCAATCTTCATGAGCACACCAATCCTCCGATGTCGATGCTCGCCTTCGCTGTAACGGCGAGCGACTGTGACGCCCAACGTAATGTCGATAGAAAAAACAAGATGTATGTCGGCTCAATGCGTTGCCAAGCCATCACCCAACCCCCTGAATAATTGAACCATTTTTATTGAAACACTGCGTATTTTCAGGTGAATTACGCCAGTGATCTGTTGCCGCCAGAGCGTTGAACAACCTTGTATTTTTCTGCCATGCACTTGCCCATCCGTAGGCGAATTTCGTCACGATTATCGCCAGAAATCAGGCCTTCCAGCGAGCCGTATTCTCGGTTGCCAAGTCAGCGCGTTACCGCATTTCAACCCAAAGTTGAAACTGCCGCCACCTTCAACCGCAAGAGCATTTCTTCCATCCATTCCCAGTGTTCCGGTTTTATCACTCAGGCGCGCAGGCAGGGGATTGGGTCTGTGTCCCAGTGTTGCACCGCGTGGGCGGTTTCGAGCAATAACGTGGGAAGTTGGCGCGGGAGAAGTGCCGATTCGCTAACTTGCTTTGCGCGTCCAGCGCGATGTGAAGCGGCTCCACGAAGATTTGGCGGAGTTGGTGAAACTTGGCCTGATCCAACGTACCGAGCGTGGCGGACTGGTTTTCCCGTATACAGATATTCATATGGATATACACATGCGACGGGTGGCTTGAGCCTGAATCTGCAGGTTCCAAGATTGCCACGTGATACAGTGAATACATGTATTTTATCGGAGATCATCATGGCCACTTCCATCCGGCTTGACCCTGCCGTCGAGCAGCGTCTCGACTTTCTGGCTGCGCAAACCGGGCGCACCAAAGCCTACTATCTGCGCGAAATCATCGAAAACGGGCTGGAGGAAATGGAGGATTACTACCTCGCGGCCGAGGTGCTGGAACGGGTGCGCAAGGGTGATGAAGCCGTTATGTCCGCGGCCGAGGTGAGGAAAGACCTTGGCCTGGACAGTTGATTACACCGAGACGGCGAGAAAACAACTTCGCAAGCTCGACAAACAAGTCGCCCGCCGTATTCTCGATTTTCTGGATGAGCGTGTCGCCGCTGCTGAAGAACCACGCAGTATGGGCAAGGCATTGACCGGCCCGCTGGGCAATTTTTGGCGCTATCGTGTGGGCGAATACCGGATCATCTGCGACATTCAGGATGGCCAATTGCGCGTGCTGGTGGTGCAGATCGGCAATCGTAGCGAGGTTTACCGTTGATCGAAATTCTCGAAACCGCCGACGCCGCCGAGGAAGAAATCCGCCACCTGGCCAAGGTGCAGGGCGAGTTGTGGACTGATCTGCCGACCGATCTGTACATCCCGCCGGATGCGCTGGAAGTGATCCTGGAAGCGTTCGAAGGCCCGCTCGATCTGCTGCTCTGGCTGATCCGGCGCAATAACCTGAATGTGCTCGATATCAACATGGCGGCGCTGACCAAGCAGTACATGGCGTATGTCGATGTGATGCGCCGCAAAAGGTTGGAACTGGCGGCGGAATACCTGGTCATGGCGGCGATGCTGATCGAGATCAAATCGCGCATGCTGTTGCCACGCAAGGAACTGGTGGAAGAGGGGATAGAGCACGACCCGCGCGCCGAACTGGTGCGGCGCCTGCTCGAATACGAGCAGATGAAACTGGCCGCGCGCAATCTCGACGCGGCGCCGCAACTGGGCCGCGATTTTCAGGCGGTCAATGTTTATGTGTCGCAACTGGCGATCAAGCGTTTGCCGCTGGTCGGCGGCGAAGACCTGCTCGATGCCTGGCGCGCGATCCTGAAACGCGCGTCGATGCACAAACACCACCGCATCGGCCGCCAGGAGCTTTCGGTGCGCGAACACATGAGCCGCATCCTCAAGCACCTGCAAAGCACCGGCCGCACGCTGTTCACCGAATTGTTCGACCCCGCCGATGGCCGCTCTGCGCTGGTGGTGACTTTTCTCGCCCTGCTCGAACTGGTGCGCGAGCGACTGGTCGATATCGTCCAGAACGAACCCTTTGCGCCGATCCATGCGCAGATTGCAGATCACGCCGAGTGGGCGTCGGTATCCGGAACGCGCGACAATTAGCCCTCTTTTTTTGGAGCACAACCATGGAACTGACCGCGGTTCTTACCCCCGCCGAAGAGGGGGGATATGTCGCACTCAATCCTGAAACCGGCACCACGACCCAGGGCGAAACGGTCGAGGAGGCTATTGCCAATTTGTCGGAGGCGACGGCGCTCTATTTGTCGGAGTTTTCTCTGCCTACATCTGGACATCCATTGGTCACCATGTTCAGCATTCCCGCACATGCCTAAGCTCCCTCATGTCTCGGGCGCCGCATTAATCAAGGCGCTTGAACGGTTGGGTTTTGAGAAGATTCGCCAATCGGGTAGCCATGTCATCATGCGGCGTGGTTCCAAAGGCTGTGTCGTGCCCATGCACAGCGAAGTCAAGGTGGGCACGCTTGCTGGCGTTTTGCGCCAGGCTGATATATCGCCAGACGAATTCATCGCGGCCTTGTGATCTGTCGGGACGTGACAGCCTCATGATTCAACGTAACGAGTCCGCCCATGCCGACTGAAAACGCCTCCCTGCCCGAGATCAAACGCATCCTGGAAACCCTCTTGCTGGCCAGCGCCGGCCCGATGACGCTGGCCGAACTCAAGCGCGTGTTCGAGGTGGAACTGTCCAACGATTTCCTGCGTCGGGCGCTGGAAGAGTTGCGCGCCGACTGGCAGGGCAGGGGCGTCGAACTGGTGCAACTGGCGGAAGGCTGGCGGTTTCAGACCAAGCCCGACTATCAGCGCTATCTCGACCGCCTGAATCCGGAAAAGCCGCCGCGTTATTCCCGCGCCACGCTGGAAACGCTGGCCGTCATCGCCTATCGGCAGCCGGTCACGCGCGGCGACGTGGAAGAAATTCGCGGCGTCGCGGTCAACACGCAGATCGTCAAAACGCTGGAAGAACGCGGCTGGATCGAGGTGGTCGGCCACAAGGAAGTGCCCGGCCGGCCGGCCTTGTTCAGCACGACCAAGCAGTTTCTGTCCGACCTGGGGCTGCGCGCCTTGTCCGAATTGCCGCCGTTGCCGGAGTTGGCCAAGGATATCCAGGCGGGGATTTTGCTCGACGGGCCGCCGCCCACGGAGTAATCCGGGATAATTGCCAACCCATGCCGCCCCGGATAGGCAAACAATCCGGAATTGAAACCATAACCATAGAGAGAACAACATGCCCCGCTATTCCTATATGGGTCGCCCGTTGAAGGCGCATCCCGAAGAACTCGAAGACCAAAGCGAGAAACTGCATAAAGCCCTGGCCAGCGCCGGCATGGGTTCGCGCCGCGACATGGAACAACTGATCGCCGATGGCCGCGTCACCATCAACAGCTTGGTCGCCAAGGTGGGCGATCGCGTCAAACCGGGCGATCTGGTCAAGGTCAACGGCAAGGTGATCCGCATGGGCTGGAAGAAACAGACCCCGCGCGTGCTGATCTATCACAAGCTGGAAGGCGAAATCGTCTCGCGAGACGATCCCGAGGGGCGTCCTTCCGTGTTCGACAGCCTGCCGCAAGTGCGCAGCGGCCGCTGGATCAGCATCGGCCGGCTCGATTTCAATACCGAAGGCCTGCTCATCTTCACCACCGATGGCGAACTCGCCAACCATCTGACCCATCCGCGCTATGAAGTCGAACGCGAATATGCAGTGCGCCTGATCGGCGCGCTCGATGCCGTCCAGATGAACTCGCTGCTGACCGGCGTGGAACTGGATGACGGCATCGCCAAGGTCGACGCCATCGTGCCCGCCGGCGGCGAGGGCGTGAATCAGTGGTATCACCTGATCATCAAGGAAGGCCGCAACCGCGAGGTGCGTCGCCTGATGGAACACCTGGGCTTGACCGTCAGCCGGCTGATCCGGGTCCGTTTCGGCCCCATCGCGATGCCGTCGCGGCTCAAGCGCGGCATGAAGGAAGAGTTGCCGGAAGAAGAAGTCGAAGCCCTGCTGCGCTGGTGCGGCATGGCCAAGGGGGCCGCGGAACAACGCAAAGCGGATGAGGCCGGTGAGGCTGGCCGTCCCGAAACCAAACGTCCGGACAGCAAACGAGCCGAATCAAACCGGGCTGAGACAAAGCGCCCCGATGCGTCCGCGGGCAAGGTCGGGCATCCGTTTCGGCGCAGGTTGAACAGCAAGGGCGAACGCCAGAGTTGATCCGACCGGGTCCTCTCGGGGACCTTCAGCCGGGACTCAACTGGGATTCAACGGGGTTGCAATGGGGCTGCAACGGGTTTTCAAACAAACCGCATGGATAAATCCAGCGCGCGCACCGATTTGGTCAGATTGCCGACCGAAATCCGGTCCACGCCGGTTTCGGCAAAACCTCGCACCGTTTCCAGGCTGATGCCGCCGGAGGCTTCCAGTTGCGCCCGGCCGGCGCTGAGCGACACCGCCGCGCGCATCGTGACCAGGTCGAAGTTGTCGAGCAGGATCAACTTCGCGCCCGCCGCCAGGGCCTCATCCAACTGCGCCAGATTTTCCACTTCGATCTGAACGCTCTTTCCCTCGGCCAGCGTGAAGGCGGCTGCCAAGGCGGGCGCAATGCCCCCCGCCGCCGCGATATGGTTTTCCTTGATCAAAATGCCGTCGTACAGCCCGATGCGCTGGTTCTCGCCGCCGCCGCAATTCACCGCGTACTTCAGCGCCAGGCGCAATCCCGGCAGTGTTTTGCGGGTGTCGTAAATCCTGGCACGGGTGCCGGCGATGGCTGCGACATAGCGCCGGGTCTCGGTCGCCACACCGGACAAGGTCTGCAGAAAATTCAGTGCCGGCCGCTCGGCCGTGAGCAGGGCGCGCGCCGGGCCGGCGATTTCGCACAAGGTCTGGCCGGCGGTGACGGCGTCGCCGTCGCGCGCTTGCCATTCAATTCGAATATCGGGATCAAGCCGCGCAAAGCAGGCATCGAACCAGTCCGTGCCGCATAACACCGCGTCCTCGCGCGTGATGACGCGGGCGCGGGCCTGAGTCTGTTCGGAGATCAGCAGCGCGGTGAGATCGCCGCCGCCGATATCTTCGGCAAGGGCGGCCCGGACATTGCTTTGGATGGCGTTTGCAAGATCAGCGGTCATGCCTGGATTGTAATTGACCGCTACACCATCGAAATCGTCGGTGGCTTGCCCGATTTGAGTGGCAAACATCCTGTTAGTGAGCAACAGGCGGCGTTTCTTCGCTGGCGATAGACGTTTCCGAACGAAACGCTTGATTAACCTCGGTTGAGGTTTGGCGATACGTTTTGAGGGACGCTTGAATTTCCTATGGTTAGAAAAGGATATGTCTATGCTGATGAGTAACTAATGAATCAAAACATTCGTGGATTCTTACCCTGCGGCACAACAGACGGAGGCTTGTATGCATAGACCCAAACTCGACAAATCCCATCTGATCCTGCTGACGGCCCTGTCCTTGGGCTTGGCCGGGCCGGTCGCCGGGGCGACCTATCAGCTGACGCCGGCGGCCGATGCCTACGTGGTCAGCGATTATGCGACCGTCAACTACGGGGACGAAAAGGATCTGCATGTTCATGCCGGCAGCACCACCAAGCGCACCTACCTGCGCTTCGATCTGCCCATGCTCGCGCCCGGCGAGCTGCTCACCGGCATTTCACTGCAACTGTCCTACGCTCAGGGCGGGATTGATGGCACCTACATCGACCTGCACCATGTCTCCTCCGACAACTGGCTGGAAAGCGCCATCACCTGGAGCAACCGGCCGGACTATGACGCCGCTGCCCTGGACACCCAAGCCATCTACGGCGGCCAAGCGGTGATCGCCTTCAACCTGCCGCTGTCGGTCCTCGCCACCGACCAGGACGGCGACCTGTCGCTGCTGCTCAAGCTGGCCGATGAAGGCATCAGCGATACGGCCACGTTCTACAGCAAGGAGGCCATCAACTTCCCCGGCAATCCCGGCCCAGCGCCTTACCTGCTCGTCAACACCATTCCCGAGCCCGAGGCCTGGGGCCTGATGCTGGCGGGCCTGGGCCTGGTGGGCTGGGTAGCGCGCGGGCGCAGACAAGAAAACGCATAGGCAGCCGAACAAGCAACGGGCTTTACCCGTCACGCAACGATCAGAGCGATCGGGACGGTGCTGGGCTCCGGTGCGCGCCGGGGCCCTTTTCATGTGCGCGTTGTAATTGCCCGCCATGCCATTGAAATCGTTTGCGGATTCCCCCATTTGGGAGTCAATCATCCGATTACGCAGTTTCAATGAGGGAACAAGCCATGCGATTCGACAAACTCACCACCCCGTTCCAGTCCGCCATCCAGGACGCGCAAAGCTTGGCGCTGGGCAACGACAATTCCTACATCGAGCCGGTGCATCTGCTTGCCGCGCTGATCAATCAGGAAGGCGGCTCGGCGCGGCCGATACTGCAAAAAGCCGGCGCGCGCCTGCCCGCGCTGGTCGCCGCGCTGCAAGCGGCGATGAATCGCCTGACGAAAGTGGAAGGCACCGGCGGCGAAATTACGATCTCCCGTGATCTGGACAAGCTGCTCAACCTGACCGACAAGGAAGCCAGCAAGCGCGGCGACCAGTACATCGCCAGCGAGCTGTTCCTGCTCGCGGCGGTGGACGACAAGGGCGAGGCTGGCCGTCTGTTGAAGGAAAACGGCGCGACGCGGAAAGCGCTGGAAGCCGCGATCCAGGAAGTGCGCGGCGGCGAGGGCGTCGATACTCAGGAAGCCGAAGGCCAGCGCCAGGCATTGAACAAATACACGCTCGACCTGACCGAGCGCGCCCGTCTGGGCAAGCTCGACCCGGTGATCGGCCGCGACGACGAAATTCGCCGCGCCATCCAGGTGCTGCAACGGCGCACCAAGAACAACCCGGTGCTGATCGGCGAACCGGGTGTCGGCAAGACCGCCATCGTCGAAGGCCTGGCGCAGCGCATCATCAACGGCGAGGTGCCGGAGACGCTGAAGGGCAAGCGCGTGCTGGTGCTGGACATGGCCGGCCTGCTGGCCGGCGCGAAGTATCGCGGCGAGTTCGAGGAACGCCTGAAAGCCGTGCTCAAGGAAGTCGGCCAGGACGAAGGTCGCATCATCCTGTTCATCGACGAGCTGCATACCATGGTCGGCGCCGGCAAGGCGGAAGGCGCGATGGATGCCGGCAACATGCTGAAGCCGGCGCTGGCGCGCGGCGAACTGCATTGCATCGGCGCCACCACGCTGGACGAATACCGCAAATACATCGAGAAGGATGCCGCGCTGGAACGCCGCTTCCAGAAAGTGCTGGTCGATGAGCCGAGCGTCGAAGCCACCGTCGCCATCCTGCGCGGCCTGAAGGAGAAATACGAACTGCACCACGGCGTCGACATCACCGACCCGGCGCTGGTCGCCGCCGCCGAGTTGAGCCATCGCTACATCACCGACCGCTTCCTGCCGGACAAGGCTATCGACCTGATCGACGAAGCCGCCAGCCGGATCAAGATGGAAATCGACTCCAAGCCGGAAGTCATGGACAAGCTGGAACGCCGCACCATCCAGCTCAAGATCGAGCGCGAGGCGGTGAAACGCGAAAAGGACGAAGCCTCGAAGAAGCGTTTGGGGCTGATCGAAGACGAAATCCGCAAACTGGAAAAGGAATATGCGGATTTGAATGAAATCTGGAAGGCCGAGAAAGCCGTTGTCCAGGGCAGCGCCCACGTCAAGGAGGAAATCGACCACTTGCGCGCCGAAATGGCCGACCTGCAACGGCGCGGCCAGTTCGACAAGGTCGCCGAAATTCAGTACGGCAAGCTGCCGGCGCTGGAAGCGCAAATGAAACAGGCCGAGAAGGCGGAAGGCGCCGCGCCGGAATTCAAGCTGCTGCGCACCGAAGTCGGCACCGAGGAAATCGCCGAAGTCGTCTCGCGCGCCACCGGCATCCCGGTTTCAAAACTGGTACAGGGCGAGCGCGACAAGTTGCTGGCGATGGAAGCCCGCATCCACCAGCGCGTGGTCGGCCAGGACGAAGCCGTGCGCTTGGTCAGCGACGCCATCCGCCGCTCGCGCGCCGGATTGAGCGACCCGAACCGGCCTTACGGCTCTTTCCTGTTCCTCGGCCCGACCGGCGTCGGCAAGACCGAACTGTGCAAATCGCTGGCCGATTTCCTGTTCGACAGCCAGGATCACCTGATCCGCATCGACATGAGCGAGTTCATGGAGAAACACTCGGTCGCCCGCCTGATCGGCGCGCCGCCCGGCTATGTCGGCTACGAAGAGGGCGGTTACCTGACCGAAGCCGTGCGGCGCAAACCGTATAGCGTGATCCTGCTCGACGAAGTCGAGAAGGCGCATCCGGACGTGTTCAACGTCCTGCTGCAAGTGCTCGACGACGGCCGCATGACCGACGGCCAGGGCCGCACCGTGGACTTCAAGAACACCGTCATCGTGATGACCAGCAATCTGGGCAGCCACATGATCCAGACCATGGCCGGCGACGACTACCAGGTCATCAAGCTGGCCGTGATGGGCGAGGTGAAAACCCACTTCCGGCCCGAGTTCATCAACCGCATTGATGAAGTCGTGGTGTTCCATGCTCTGGACGAAAAGAACATCGCCAGCATCGCCCGCATCCAGTTGCACTACCTGGAAAAACGCGTCGCGCAGTTGGAAATGAAACTGGAGGTGTCCGACGCCGCGCTGATGGAACTGGCCCAGGAAGGCTTCGACCCGCTCTACGGCGCCAGGCCGCTCAAACGCGCCATCCAGCAGCAGATCGAAAACCCGCTGGCGAAGGAGATCCTGTCCGGTCGCTTCGGCCCGAAGGACATCATCCGGGTCGATGTGGAAGACGGACGCATCGTGTTCGAGCAGGTGATCGAGGCGGAGGCGGCGTAAACCTGCGTCAGAATAAAAAACGCCCGCTTGCAAGCGGGCGTTTTTCTTGAGGACGAGCCGTTCTCGGCAAGGCAACGATGCGCCGACCGCTTCTCAGACGTGCAGGTCGTCCATGTCGCAATCGAGCGCACCGGCCAGCTTGCCAAGCAGATCGGCCGATGGCTTCGCTTTGCCATGTTCGATCATCGAGAGCATCTGGCGCGTCACACCGCAGGTCTCGGCGAGTGTCTGCAAGGTCAGTCCACGATATTCGCGCCAGACCCGCAGCGGCGATTCGCCAGACAGCAGGCGGTCCGCGAATTCGGCGGGGAATGTTTCGCTTTCGCGCGCGGATTTCGCATCCGCGATGTCCTGCACCTCTTCCAGACGAGCCAGCAAGGCATGCCATTCGGCCACCGGTACCACGGCGAAAGCCGGCACGCCGTTCAATTCGATGATTTGCGCGCTCATTTGTAAACGTCTCCTCTAGGGGCGATCTTGACCACCAATAACACCAGTTCACCGTCGCGCAGATCGCAGATCGCGCGCCAATCTCCGACCCGCAAACGCCAGAAGGCTGAACCTTGCAGCGGCTTCCAGTCTCCCCGATAGTTGGCCGGGTCGGCGGCTACGGCATCCAGCTCAGTGCGCATTCGCTTGGCAATGCCGGCCGGCATTTTCAACAAGGCCTTCAAGGCCGGTTTGGCAAAACGCAACGTGAACATGGGTGAGATGTTAAATTCTGGCAATGAATGTGTTAAGTATTATTTGACATTGGATGTCGGGCAAGCACGCGCGAAATGTCGAGAGTGCTCTGTGCCTCGTCGAGTGAGCGCTGTTTTTCTTACTTGCCAGGCTTCCGTAGCTTCTTTGCTGCCTGTTCCAATATTTTGATTTGCTGATCCTCCCCTTCCGCTTCCAGCAATGCTCGCCGCTGGGTGGCGAAGCGCTCGTATTCCGATGCCGCACGGGAATCGGCTTCCTCTTTCGATACCTCGCCGGCATTCGGCAACACCGCGCGGTCATTGAACTTCAGGAAGGCATCCAGCTTTTCCGCCCAGTCTTTCAGGAAAACTTCCTTGCGCCGCAATGCCTGGTCCTCGGCGAAATCCAGCCACATCACCACGATGCGGTTCAGCTCGGTGATCTCGGGTTCCTGCAGGTAATTCTTGGCGACGGTGACATCGGCCTTGCGCACGGAACCGGACTTGGACGAGGTCAGGCCCATGTTGGGTTTGCCGGCATCGGCCCGCTCACGGATCAATTCCGGCGCGGTCTTGCCGGTGACGGCGAAGTGCAGCTTGTTCTGGATGATCTGAAAAAACCGCGTCGTTTCCGGTAACGAGGGCGCGTAATCCGCCGCCATCGAAAAAATCTCCCGTACCCGCAGATACATCCGCCGCTCGCTGGCGCGGATATCGCGGATGCGTTCAAGCAGTTCATCGAAACGGTCCGGAACGCCGGAACCCGCCACGGGAGGATTTTTCAGCCGCTCATCGTCCAGGGTGAAGCCCTTGACCAGGTATTCACGCAGGCGCTCCGTCGCCCAGCGGCGGAACTGGGTGCCGCGCTGGGAGCGTACCCGGTAGCCTACGGCCAGGATGGCGTCGAGGTTGTAATGATCGAGGTTGCGGCTGACCTGACGGGCGCCTTCCTCGCGAACTATCCGGAATTTCCGGATAGTTGCCCCCGGCTCCAACTCCCCTTCCTCATAAGCGTTCTTCAAGTGCTCGTTGATGGTGCGGACATCCTTCTGAAACAACTCCGCCATCAGCGCCTGAGTCAACCAAAGGGTGTCCTCCACAAAGCGGCATTCGACACGGGTGCGGCCGTCCGCAGTTTCGTAGAGGTGAAATTCCCCGGCCGGTTGGATGGAAGGGTTCACGGCAAATCCCCCAACTCCCGCTCAATCTGCTCAATGCTGGGCAGACTGGTTTGCAGTTCCGCCGGCAAAGCTGCCAGAAGCTGGTACTCCGCCACCCCGATGGGCTTGTTCGAGTCACGCAGCGCGTATTCGGCCACGACTCGGTTCTGGCTCTTGCACAACAGCAAACCAATGGTCGGGTTGTCGTCCGGGTGTTTGATCTGAGCATCCACCGCCGAGAGATAAAAACTCAATTGCCCGGCGTGCTCCGGCTTGAAAGCGCCCGCCTTGAGTTCCACCACCACATAGCAGCGCAACTTGAGGTGATAAAACAGCAAATCGATGAAGAAGTCGTCGCCACCCACCTCGACATGCACTTGTCGACCGACGTAAGCGAAACCTGCACCGAGTTCGATAAGAAACCGGGTGATGTGCCGGTCAATGGCGGATTCGATGGATCGCTCTTCCGCGTCCTCGCCCAGACCAAGGAAATCAAGCCGATACGGATCTTTCAGCGATTCCCGCGCCAGGTCGGAATGCGGGCGAGGCAGTTGCTTGGCAAAGTTGGTCACCGCCGCGCCGGTGCGTTCGCGCAAGCGGGTTTCGATCTGGATCACCAGCACATTGCGCGACCAGTTGTGTTCAATGGCCTTCGCCGCATACCAGCGGCGCGCGTCTTCCGTGTCCAGCTTATCGAGCAGGGCGAGCTGGTGATACCAGGGCAATTGTGCAAGCACCCCTTGCACAAACTCACTGTCAAGCCACGCCTCGGCGAACGCCCTCATGTATTTGAGGTTGCGCGGCGAAAAACCCTTCATCTCGGGAAATGCGTTGCGCAGATCATGAGACAGCCGTTCGATCACCTTCGCGCCCCAGCCCTGTTCCGCTTGGCGGTTCAGGATGTCCCGCCCGATCTGCCAGTACAGCAACACCAGTTCCCGGTTCACCGCCAGCGCCGCGCGCTGCTGGGCAGTGTGAATGCGTGCCTTCAGGTCGGCCAGCCAGTCGGTGTAGCCGGTGGGTGGGTCTATGAGGGAGGCAGGGATGGGCATCGAGCAGAGAGTGGGAAGGGAGGTCTTCTGGAGACGTGTCGCGCGGTTATTTCAAGATGCGGGACAACTCTTGGAGTGTGTCGTTATTGGGGTAATCCTTGCGAAGTTCGCGAATAAGTGCCGTCAAGCCTCTTGCGTTACCTCCATGCCTCGCACGGTTAGCTACATCACGCCACTGAGCGTCTGGCCGGGATGTATGGGAAATCCATTTGCGTTCTCCACCGGCCCGTTCCCAATAGTCCAAGGCTTGATCTGGGGCAATGTCAGCGCCGATCTCCGCCACGTAGCGAGCCAGCGTCTCTTGATCGAGATGTTTCTTTTGCCCTGTTGGCGCATACAGCATGAGGAAAAGATTCTGCTCCCACCGCGAAAGCAGCCCTACACATGCGGCAACAGCCGGTCGAAGTTCCCTTTTCGACCAACGGCACAGGGAATACATCTCGGAAGCCACCTGTCCCCATCCTCGGCGCTGCACATGATGGCCAACTTCTTCAGCGACGGAGAGCCATTCGGATCCTTGCGTTGAAGAAATCCAACGAACCACTTCCTGTTCTGCCAAAGGCGCATCCCAACCCAGCAACGCAGTAATTATGATTGCGGTTGGCCTGCCGGAACGAACTTGATGGATGACCGCCTCCGCCAACTCGGTTTCCGGTGTCGGTGTGGCCAGCCCGGCAGAAATCCGCTGAAGCAAGGTTGCCGCGACCGCACTCAAGAGAGCCTTCTTCCCTGTGGTGCCCAACCGCTTCCAAAGCTGGGCGCGTTGAGGATGTTCCAGGGCGGTGGCAGCCAAATCAGTCGCCAGAGTGGCAATCAACGGGTCGGATGGATCGCCAGCCAACACGGCATCAAGCAACTGCCCCGCCAATTGGTTTCGGTCCACTTCCTGGGGCCAATGAACACCGCTGGCCTCCAGATGGGCGCGCCACAACGCGCGCCAACCGGCGTGGCTTGCATCCAGACCCTCCAGCCAATTCGGTTCCCGCGCGGTTCGTTTGCCCGCCAGGGTGGTCAAGCCCGAATTCGCCGCAGCAACGGCCTTGCTCACGACGAGTTGACCGGGTAGCCGCTCTACCAGATAAGCCAAGCCAGGTAGTGGATCGCCGACAAAGGCCAATTGCGAATCGATGGACGCCTCGCCGTGAAAGGCGGTCGAAACGCCCCAGGCATGGAGCCGCGACCAACCGCGTTTGCGGCAGTGCTCGCGGAACGTGTCGAGATGGTCCATGGACACGCGAAGGTTGTCCGCCAGCAGAAGCAACCAGTCTTCCGATGTGGGGCTGTCCGGAAGGAGTGCATCGAGCAAGCCCGCCGGTTTGGGGGCGGCCAGCCAGCGCAATAGAGCGCGGCCCCAATCTGCCGATCGTTGCTGGATGCCCGTCACCAGTGCCTGTCGGACGCTGCCCCGCCACCAGGCTTCAGGCGCATTTGCGTCATCCCTCCCCACTTTCTCCAATAGCCGTTCCGCATCCTCGTCGCCAAGTTGGGCAGCTTGGGCCGCAACCCAGGCAGACAACGCTTCGGAAGGCGTAGCCGCTTCGGGAATATCCGAGAGCTTGATGTTGGCTAGACCGATCACAGTCATCAGGCCGGCATTCGCCAACTGCCCCTGGAGGACAGCCAGCGCCTCGCGCTTGAGCTCGGCCAAACCCTGGCCGGGTGCAATAGCGATCAGTGTGCGCAACAGTGCCAGAGCGGAATCAGCCCCGGGTTCCTGACGTAGTTGCTCCAGCCCATCCGCCGCCCGCGCCAGCTTCTTGGCAAAAGCCAGATCGGCGGAATGCGAGGCGCAACCGGCAAACAGTTCCGACATGACAGCATCCGCCTGCCCCGCCAACCAAGCCGCGCCCCGGCTGGGCGAAGAAGGGGGGGCGCTGGAGGTGATGTGTGTGCGACCGGGCCATTGCAGCGCCCGGCTTGCCGGAATGGCATAGACGAGGGGTGGCGCGACCGATTCGCCTCGCTGCGGCGGCGTCATGGCAGCACGCCCTGAAAAATTGCGCCGTGCTTCGGGCCAGAGCTGCGGCCATAGGGCAACGATCAAGGCCGGCCAATGGACCAGTCCAGTCACCACTGGCGGTGAACCTGCGGTCTCAAGCAACGCATCAGCTAGATTGATGAGCAGCTCAGTCGGCGGCGCGGGGATTCGCTCCCCGGCCAAATCCATCATCACCGGGGCCAAATCCGAAACCGTGCCGATCTCCTCCAAGGGCCACAAGGCCACTTCACTGCGTACCATGCCCTGGCGGCGGGTTTCATGGTCCGGGAGCGTCCACCAGAGCGCCCACCAATCACCAACCGGGCCGCAGCCCACTGAAGGCCACCACTGCTCACCCGGCTGATCATGCGCCCAGGGGCGGTCAGTCAGACCACTCAATTCAGATGGCAGGGTTTCCGAAGGGTCTTCCTGCCAGAGCAGGGCATGGCCGTTGTCTTTCTCGCCATAACGGGCTCGAAAACAACGGGTCATGGGGTGCTCAACAACCAGGCGAGAGGTTTGGACAAGTCAGCATCCGGCTCGCCGCCGGAGGGGGAGATCACCCAACCCTGGCTTTCCGGACCTTCATTTTGAAAGTCCTCGTCCTTGCTATCTTTTTCCAGCGCCCGACCCAGCGCGGAGAGACCCCATACGCTGATAGCTTCCGGTCGCCAGACGCTGGCGATGAAGGCCGATAACAGAGGCAATTTTTCCGCCAAACGCTCTGCGGGGGTAAGGTCGGTTGGCCCCAACTCGTCATAACAAGACAGCAATATTGTCAGGCGAGGCAACGTGATGCGCCGAACGCTGCCATGCCCGGAAACGTGCAACAGCAATTGCAGCAGTTCCACCCAATAGGCATTGGCGTCCCAGCCAGGGCCACGACTAATCGATGCATCCAACTTGCCGCCGGCACGCTGCACCAACGCTCCAAGCTCATCCGGGTATGTCGTTGCCGACTGGAGCCGGATCAACAACACCCAGCCCTCCGCCTTGGTCAATTTATCCCGCCAGGCTTCCTGCACCCCCCGTTGATCAAACACCGCGCTCAACTGCTCGCCGCCATAGTCGGGCCAGTGCAAGTCCAAGGTGTTGCCTTGCTCATCCGTTAGAGGCAGCAGGATTTCCAGGGAAACGCTGGCGGGGGTGTGGCGGGCGGCATGGCCGGCATTCAGTGCGTCAAGAACCTCTTTCAGGGCGGAAAGGTCGGGGGGCGTTCCCTGGTCGGTACGCAAGCGCAGCGCCCCCGTGCGCTGCTGAAGCCGTCCATAGAGTTGACCCGCATAGTGCGTCTTGCCGCTGTTTGGCCCACCCAGTAGCACTAGTTCGAACTTATGCATGGCGGCTCCTGAACGCGAAGTAGGGCGAGGTATGGGTGACTGGCTCCTGAATAGGAGTGGCCAGTTGGGGCTGCCACACGGAGCGAAGCGCCAAACTCAACGCGGCCTCCAGGGACTCGGGCCGGGTCGCGGTGACATCGATCTCTTGGGCCAGGGGGATGCATCGGGTCAAGGTATCGCGGATGGCCTTCTTGAGCGCTTCCGGAGGGGAGTGGTCACTTTTCGCCCAAACCAACACCACGGGGCGAAGGCCCACATGGTTGTGAAGACGTTCAATCAACTGCTTTGTGCTGTTTCTCGCGCCCCCCTTTCCCGGTCCGCTCAAACGCTCGCAGTCCGCCACGATCAAGAAGACATCGGCGTTCTGCTCAGTCCAGCGGGCGCCTTCTGCATCTGGCGCGTCTGCGCGGATGGCCCAACTGCTGAACCATTCCCCCGGCGCATCCGTCAGGAAAACATCCCGATGGCTGTCATCCTGGCCGCGCAGAGCCAGGTGCAACAAGCCGGGTACCCGCCCCGTGCCACGTGGGGTATGGGGTGGGAAGGAAGGGATACGGGGCGCATCGTCGAAACGTGTCCAGGCCGCTAGCGACTCCCAGGCCGCCAGGGTGCGGGAACCGGCAAATTGGGACTGGGCGATCTCGCCGCCCCTCAACAAATGCAGGTAATTACCCAGTAACAACGTGGTCTTGCCCGCGTCATGGGCGCCCAGCACCCCGACCAGAATGTGACGACCTCGCGGGGTGAGCGTCGCCAAGTCGGTCAACCCCAGGGCATTGCCCGACCAAGGAACCCGCGCAGTGGCGTCTTCTGTCGCGGCACTGTCTGATGTCTCGGTGGCTGCACCATTCCATGCCGAACAAGCTGTGGGCGTTTGCTCCCCCAAATGGCAGGACACACCTTCATGGGCATAGCAGTTGGGATTGCCGCACCGCTGATTCATGCTTCCAACTCCGCCAAACGCACCGCCTGTTCCTGGCGGAACAAGGCATGGGCCAAAGCTGGCAGGCTGATGGTGTAGTCCTCCGGTATGCCGGCTCGGTTCAGGCATGCGGCAACATGCCACTCCTTATCGCCCAAGGTCAGCACCAACACATCGCGCAGACTCAGGCGGCCAGCGGCAGGTGGAGCAATCAACTTGCCGCCCCAGTTTTCCGGCAGATTGGAGCGCAGACCTCGTAATTCAGTGAGCCATTCGGAGAGGGGGCGTTTGGCCGTATAGCCCGCCTCCGGCAAATGGTTCACCGTCTCCGCCAACAAATGGCCCACGCTGGCCGGGGTCGGAAGCGTGGCCAAGTCGATCAGGTCCGTAGCCATGAGCACCGAGGCAATGGCCGGCGGCAGGTCGCGGTAGCTCTGATTCAGGCTGGGGGAGTAAAGGGCCTGGGACCACCAGAGGGCATCCAGGCGCAGTTGTTCGGTGCGGCGGTGGGACTCGTGGGCGGTGAGCAGGTCTGAGATTTGTTGCTGTTGGATTTTTATGTGACTGGCAATTTGCTGGATCAATTCACCATGGCTTTCAGCCACGTCTTCTGCCAAGGCGTCTAGTTCATCGGCAAGCAACGGTGTCATGCGGTCAGTAAAGTCCCAAGCCCAATTTTGATGGTTACTAAAATACGGGTTGGCATTCTCTAGGCCTCGGCCTCGATAGTTTTGCCCGGACGACGCGGCAATCCTATTCAGCAAATCGTCTCTATCAACTTCACGGTTCGACAAGGAGTTTGGAAACTTCTCAGTTTCCGATGCAGTAATTGATGCCGTTGAAGTTGGCTGCGTATCGGCAAAACATACACCTTCCGCTGCAAGCGCCATTTGCCTTAGCCAGGGTGCGACTACTGCCTCACCTTTCCCCAGCCTTAGCATTGGCACCGTATCCGCCGCAGTCCCCCACAAAACCACTGCATTCCTCCCTTCCCCACATTGGTGACAGGCTTCCAGCAACAACGCGCGGAACAGATTGACCGGATCATCGGGATAGGCCGTGGCGAAAGTCATCCATTGCTCTTGCAAAGCTGCCTTTGCCTGCTGGATAAGTGGATCGGTGACGGGAATGTCCGGGTCCAATCCAGCCAATACGGCGCGAATCAACAGGGCGGGTTTTTCCCGGAATTCCTGCACCAGCGATTCGGCAGCCTTTGCCATCTTTTCGTAGCGTTGGTCATCGCCATCCAGCTTTTCAATCAGACCGGCTTTGAGCAATTGAGGCAGTAATGCGGACATGCGTTGTCTCCCGTTTAAGGTTGTCGGATGGAGCGATTACTTCACATTTGCCGAATATGCGGCAAGGTATTGCGCAATCAAGGCATTGCCTGGGTAATCCTCCCGGACGGCGCGAAGAATTGCCTCGGGCTGGGCAACCGCACCCTGGTTGCTGCGCCGCCAAAGGTTTTGCCAGAGATCGAAAGGGCGCGCGATGTTCTCCACTTCCAAGGCTCTGCCACCGGAACGCTCCCATAACGCGCGGGCGTCCCGTACCTCGGGATATGCGCTGGCGAGAAACTCGATCAGGTCGCGAGGGAGCGTGGGCGTTGGAGTCCCCGTTATCGAAATCGGGGCCTTGCATGGCAGGGTGGCGATGATTTCCGGTGCCGTACCCTGGTCATCCGCCAGATGGGTGTTGTTGTGGTCGGGGATGAAGCGCCAGCCATCCGGCTTGTTGGTGGCGATGCGAGGCCACAGGCGCAGGGTGGTTTGATGGTCTTCAAACGCGATGCGCCCGGCCATGTAGCCGTGGGAGCGCTGGGTCTGCGGCGGATCGCCGAATTTCTCCATGCCAAACAGGGAGCAATCCTGTACACGGCGCGCGGCCTGGGCGCTGCCGCCCTGTCGGAGGTAACAAAGCGTCGTTTCGTGCTGATGGCCGAAGAGGTGGGCGGCGAAGCGCCCAGCCGGGGTGATCTCTATTTCGCCATGACGGCGGGCTTCTGCTGACAACCAGTCTGGGCCATGGTGACTTAGCAGCAGGCACGCATCATGTTGCCGGGTCCAGACATCCGCGCCGCCGTCACAAAGGGTGTGCAACTGCTGGGTATCCCAGTCCAATCGCCCTTGGTAATCGCCCCCCGCCAGTTGCAGAAAGGCAGTGTTGAGGCCGATGAGGCCGATCTTCTTGCCCTGCTTTTCCAGGGACGCGGCAAAGTCGCCAGGGAGAACTCCACCTTTCAGCGCGGATGGGCGGTGGGGGGTGCTGTTCCACCATTCGGTGTATGCGGCAAAGGCATTCTGGATGATGTTGCGGTAGCTGCCCGCCGGTTGTTCCCAAAATTCGACTCGTACTTTCTCGTAGCCGCCCGGTTCCGTCAGGCGTTCGGCGGCATGATCACCCTTGTTTGGATCAGGCCGGCAGAGGTCATGATTTCCCGGTACTGCCAGCAGTACAGCATCGCCTGAGCCGAGTTCCCGTAACTTCGCCCACAGAGGAGCCAGAACCTCCTCCTGCATCTTCTGGTATTCCTCGGGCTTGCCGGCTTGCACCAAATCGCCGGTAAACAACACAGCGTCCCAGGGGCCGCAGCGTTCATGCAGGGCGGTCAGGTCCTCCAGAAATGGACCGCGCAGATTGGGCCACAGGCAGTGCTGTCCTTTGAGGCCGTAATGCAGATCGGAGAGGTGCAGCCAGGTGAAAGTGGGGTGCGGCATGGTGATCTCTCATTGATGTTTGGCCGCGACGTTTCGCCGGGGCCAGTTTGGCGACTACGACTTGCAAACCGGCGATATTCCTGGATGGGTAGCGGCCTCGGTCCCAGAACTGGATGGTCTTGCCGTTGCTGAGGAAGATGAAGGGGTCTTGGCCGAAGCGGGCCTTGATGCGGTCGGCGTAGTCGGAGGCCTGGCGCTTGCCGGCGAGTTCATCGCGGCTGCTGCGTTTGGCCTCGACGATGGCAATCGGGTTGCCATCCGCGCCCAGCAGAGCGTAGTCGGCGTATTCGGGTGTGCTGCCCAAAGAGGGCGAGTCTTGCTGGGCGCTGAGGACGAACTCCTCAATCAGCGTGCGACGTGAAGCGCTCCAGCCGGCGCGTGCCAAGTCCTGATCAATCAGGCGATTGCGGGTTTGCTGTTCTGTGCTGGCTTGCTGATTCACTGGTTGTATTGGTTCCGTCCCTGGCTGGCGGACTGTATAGCGGGCGGGCGGGGAGTTCAATCGGACGCCCTGTTCGACAGCCAGGGCCAACTGATCCGCATCGACGCAGTCGTGCTGTTCCATGTCCTGTCCAGCATCGACTGTCCTTGTGGATGCCGCAATGCTGGTGCAATAGGCGGATTTCATAAGCGAGCAATTTTTCTCGGGATGCCTGCCGGTATGGCAACATCGCGCCAATAACCACACGCCTATCCAGGTGAGCAACGAGACGATGGAGAACAGATTGCGGGCAACATCCATGGGTTGTGTCTTTCTGGCGCTGGCTTTGTACCTCGCTTCGCCCGCTGCCATGGCCATGGACTGGATCATGTTCTTTGGTTCCGAGCCAGATCGCTTGCAGCGCGACGGTCGCCAGGTGGAGAACCGCGATACGACGCCGCATCTGCTGGGTTTCGTGCAGTCCCAGTACGTTCGCAATCAGAGCACGCCGCTGGAGACTGCCGGTCTCAACCGTACCTCCTTCGCTTACGTCTTTCCCGATCTGGAGAGGCGTTCGAAAGCCGATGTGAGCCGCGCCAAGCTGGGTGCGCGCGGCATGCTGGATGCGGATAACCGCTTCAATTATTTCCTGCTCACCGAATTCGGGCACAACGGCCTGACCGAGCCGCTCGGCCATGAAGAAGATCCGGTGCACCTGACCGATGCTTCGCTTTCGCTCAGGCTGACGCCGGGCGTCCGACTCAAGCTGGGCCGTTTCTATGCGCCAATCGCCGATGAAGCGCACGATGTCCTGATTTCCCCGTATGCCTCTTACACCAGCTTTACCCAGACCCAGATCCAGGAAAGCTTCGTCTGGACGGCCGCCGCTGCCTCGGTGGGCGGCGTCAGTTTGCGCACCGGCCTGCCCGCGGCGCCATCCGCGGCCTTTCACGACAGCGGTGTGCAAGTGTTCGATGCCTTGCCCTGGGGCGAGAACGCCAGCCTCACTTATGCACTCATGTGGGGGCAGGGCAGTGGGGTGTCCGGGTGGCATGGCGGCAATAGCGACGAGGCTTTTCTTTATCTCGCCCACGAACGCTACCTGGGCCAACGCCTGCCCTGGTTCACCGAGTCGTTCAAGGTGTTCGGCTGGGGCCAGACCGGTACTCGCCATGTCGACGGCGACCGTGATTACCGCCGCACCCGCTACGGGGTGGGGGCCAACTGGCGCCAGGATCGTCTGCGTCTGGGCGGCGAATACATGCGGGCGAGGGGCATGGTGCAGAGCGGTATCGTCGATACCGACGCCACACCCAATGTGCAAAATTGGGCGCTCCAGTTCGCGCCAAGTGGCGGCAATACGGCCTCCGGCGGCTATCTCGACGCGGGTTGGCGGGTGCTGCCGCAACTCGAATTGTGCGTCCGCTATGATTGGATGGACCTGTTGCCGGACAGCGCGGCGCTGCACAAGGAATTCGACAATTGGACCTTCGGGGCGAGCTACCGCATCAAGGGGCCGGTGCGGGTTGACTTGAACTATGTGCTCAAACAGGCCAAGGCGCCGGACAGCCCCGCCGCCCAGACGGTGCTCGATCGACTGGGCAACGAGGTTTCATTGCGTCTCACCTACTTCATCAGCCTCTGATAAGGCATAGTGTGGACATGCGTTACCTGCATTTCATCGGCCGCCACCGTGGTATTTACCTGCGCTATACGTTCTATGCGCTGCTGATCGTGGAGAGCTTCTTCGCGCTGCAGATGTTTCTGGCGCTGAATGTCTTTCATAGCATTAATGAAATCGATCCCAGATTCGCCATCGTGCCTACCGCGCTGGGCCTGACCGTCGGCCTGCTGCTTTCCACGGCCATCGCTTTGCGCAAGGATCTTGAGCTGCGCAACCGGCTGTTCCGGGCGGTGGCCGACTTTGCTCAGGAGTTCACTTATTTCCGTCGTGTCGACGGTCGTTATGAGTATGTCTCGCCGGCCTGCGAGACGGTCACCGGCCATTCTCCGGCGGCGTTCTATATTCAGCCCAATTTCATGAACCAGTTGATCCACCCGGACGACCGGAAGAAATGGGGCGAGCATGTGCATCGCATGAACACCGACGGTCATCCCGAGGAAATCCTGGTACGCATCCTGAACAGCGTGGGCGAGGAACGCTGGATCAGCCATCTGTGCAGCGACGTGCGGGATGACGACGGCAGCCTGTTGGGCGTGCGTTCCACCAATCTGGATGTCACCCAGCGCATCAATTACGAACGTGACTTGCAGCGGCTGGCCGATTACGACCCGCTGACCGATCTGCCCAACCGCCGCCAGCTGATGAGGAAAATCGAGGCGCTGGTTCCCGATTGCCGCAACGGTTCGCCTTTTGCCGTGATGTTCCTCGACCTCGACAGTTTCAAGAATCTCAACGACACCCATGGCCATACCTTTGGCGACGAGGTGCTGCGCGTCCTGGCTGGCCGCATGCGGCAATACTGCGCGGACGACGCCTTTTTGTGCCGCTTCGGCGGCGATGAGTTTGTCATTGTCGTGCCCGGGGTCGATACCCCGGAGGTGGCGTCGAACTACGCCAAACATTTGCTGGATATGATCGAACAGCCGTTCCTGATCCGGGCTCAGCGCTTTTTCATCAGCGGCAGCATCGGCATTTCACTGTGTCCCGACGACAGCGAAAGCCCGGATGTGCTGATCCGCAATGCCGACGTGGCCATGTACCGGGCCAAGCTGGACGGTCGCGCCAGCATCGGTTTCTTCAGCCGGGAACTGGTCGATCATGCGGTTGATTTTCTGAAACTCGAGACCCAGTTGCGCGACAGCCTGGAGGCAGGCGCTCTGCAACTCCATTACCAGCCCCGCATTCGTCTTGCCGATGGCGCGGTGGTCGGCGCCGAGGCGCTGGCGCGTTGGTTCGACAACGATGAATGGATCTCGCCGGGGCGCTTCATTCCGGTGGCCGAGGACTCCGGCCTGATCGACCGGCTCACCGAACAGTTGCTCGGCCAGGCTGCCCGACAAGCCCAGCGCTGGCCCGGCCTGCGCATCTCCTTCAACCTGTCTGGCCAGCAATTTCGACGCCCCGATCTGTGCGTCTGGATCCACGGCGTCGTTCTGGCGGCCGGCTGTATGCCCGAGCGGATCGAACTGGAAGTGACCGAGGGTATCCTGTTGAATTCGAAGCAGGACGCCGCTGACAAGCTGGCCGAGTTCAGGCGGCTGGGCTACCGCATCGCTCTGGACGACTTCGGCACCGGATTTTCCTCGCTGTCGTACCTGCGCGATATGCACTTCGACATCATCAAGCTGGATGGCTCTTTCGTGCGCGGCATGGCCGACAATGGCAAAGACATGGCGGTGGTTCGCGCGGTGGCCTCCCTGTGTCAGGAAACCGGCATGGAGGTGGTGGCGGAAGGCATCGAGACGGAAGAGCAGTTGGCGACCGTGCGCGCCCTTGGCATCGAAGAAGGGCAGGGTTACCTGCTCGCGCGCCCGATGCCGGCCGCGGAGATGGATGCCTTCCTGGAAAAAACCGGCATGGCCGCTACTCCGCAAATCCTTTCAACATGATGCCTGGGCTTGTCATCCGGAATTGCCCGGCCCATCGCTGCCGGGTTCATCGTCTTGGCTATGGCCACCGAGCATGCCAGTAGCTTGAATAAACTTGACGGTGTGGTTGGCTTTCCTATCCTTTCATTTAGCGGTGTCTGAGAAATCGGGAGAAATGAGGTAAATGGGTATCGGGGCGCTGGGTAATGGTGGTTGATTTGTCGGAATTTTTTACATTATTGGTCTGTGGCCATTTCTACATTGCTTCTGACCAGACAAAAATTGTCTAGCAATCAATCGGTTAACAGAACTTTGTTACATTTGGTGTGGATCTTGCTTGGTTATTTCCGGTTGAATAACAAGCTGTCTATTTGACTTTTGCTGCATCCATTTTTTATGTAGTCGAAAAATGGCCTAATTAAATTAATCGGAGGATGTATTCATGAAACACAAGAAAATCTTTCTGGCCTTGTTGTTGGCCGCTTCCAGCTTTGCCGTCCAGTCCGCTTATGCGGCCTCGAACTGGATCGGTACGGCTGACTACACGGCGGGTGTGGGCGCGGCGGGCGATGAGGAAGCTGTCGGTCCGTTCAGCGCCTACGATTTCGGTTCCGGCGTGGTGCTGCTGGAAGCGACAGGTATCGTGGGTGCAACCACCAACTTCAACGGCTACTACCAGTCTTTTGTCACCAAGCACGAACTGGCTGGCGTACCGGTTACCGGGCCGCTCAACAAGCTGGACAGCACTTACGAACTGACCGTCGTCGCCGAATTCACGGAAAAGGTGACAGCTATCGGCGCCTCGACCTCTGATATTTCGGTCAATTCCGGTGGCACGTTCAAGCTCTACCGTGACACCACCAAGGATCGTGACTTCACAACCGATAGCGGCTTTTCGAATGGCGATCTGATCATGACCGGCACCATTCTGGGCGGCGCGGGCGCGGCAACTAATGTTGGTGGCATGATCTTCGGCGCAACCGACATCACGATTGCCATAACGGGCTTCGATACCGCAGTGTACGAACCCGACACCATTACCGCAGCGGGTGGCATTTTTACCCTGCGTTTGGGAAGTCCGTTTGATGCCGCTCTGCTGGGCAGCGTGAGTTCGGTCAACGGTAACGCTGTTAATCCCGGCGATTTTCTGTTCGCCGCAGACGGCAATGTGGCGCTGGCTGTACCCGAAGCAGAAACCTACGCCATGATGCTGGCCGGCCTGGGTCTGGTTGGATTCGTGGCACGGCGTCGCCGGCACATGTTTGTTTGATATCGAGTAGCTGTCCGCACAAAACGGCTTCCGGGAGGAAGCCGTTTTTTATGGCTTTGACCGAAGTGTGAGCGGCCGAGTGAAACAGCGGGCCGGAGTGGCCGCGAGTTAAGCCGCTAATCAGGCGCCTTGTCGCTGGTGACCATGGCCTGGAACGCCGCGACATCGCGCTGGGGGCCGATCACCACCAGCACGTCGTCGTAGTCCAGGTTGTGGTCGATGCCGCGGGCGCTGAAGATCATGTCCTTGCCGCGTTCCCGATCCACCACACCGAGCAACAGGACGTTCTGGGTCATGTGCTTGCGCAACTGGTTCAAGCGCACGCCATGCAGCCAGGAGCTGACCGGAATGGTGACCTCGGCGATGTTCAGGTCTTGCAGGCCGAACACGGTGTGTTCCATGAGTTCGACCACCTCGGGTCGTTCGATCAGTTCATGCACGCGGGCGCCGCTGACTTCATAGGGATCGACCACCTTGTCGGCCCCGGCCGCCAGCAGCTTGTCGGCGGCTTCCGGCGAGCGGCACACTGCGACGATGCGCAAGCCGGGCGACAGAGCCCGGGCGGAGATGGCCAGAAACACGTTTTCGGAATCCTCTCGCAGCATGCAGAACACGCCCTCGACATTGCCGCCGATACCCACCGCGCGCAGGGCGTCGTCGTCGGTGTAGTCGAGATGTTCCGCCGCCAGTCCTTCTTGCCGAGCCTGCTCGACCAGCGTGGCGTCCCGATCCAGCATGACAAAGGCC
The DNA here is from genome assembly GCA_002281555.1 of Hydrogenophilales bacterium 28-61-23. Classification (GTDB taxonomy): domain Bacteria; phylum Pseudomonadota; class Gammaproteobacteria; order Burkholderiales; family Thiobacillaceae; genus PFJX01. The sequence continues at coordinate 60,452 of NCGJ01000006.1, read as the reverse complement.
AGCTTGGCCATGGTCAGCCGCCAGGCCACCTCGATGGCCAGGGCATTGCAGCCGAACAGCGCGTAGCGGGGCGTCATGCTTTCCCTTTCGAACGTTTCTTGCCCCGGCTGGCAAATTGGCGAAAGCCCGCCAGGCTGGCCTGATAGCCGATGAGCATGAGCAGGTCGCCGGTGCGCAGTATCAGATCCGGGCCGGGATTGAAGTAGAAATGTCGACCCGCGAGGTCGAAGCGGGCATGTCCATCGACGCTGGGGGCGTCATTGGAGCGAATCACGCCGAACAGCAGCAGGTGATGCGCATTGATGTCGATTTCGCCGATGCGCTGCTGCTCCAGCCTGTCGCCCGCCCGCACGGCGACGGGTTCTATGTATACGCCGGCGGTCCGGGTCACCACATCGTAAAGCGCGTCGAATGCGACCGGTTGACCGATGAATTCGGCGGCCATCCGCGCCACTACTTCGTACGGCCGCACCACGTGGTTGGCGCCGGCCTGAACCAGTTTGCGCACGGTTTCCGCCTTGTTGGCGCGGGAGATGATCAGGATGTCCGGCGAAGCCTGGCGGGCGGTGAGGGTGATGTAGACGTTGCTGACGTCGTCATGGGTCAGGCAGAGGATGCGGCTGGCCTGCCGGCCCAGGCCCAGATTGGCCAGCAGGGTGCCGTCGGTGGCATCGCCGGGCACGGCCAGATAGCCGTGTTTGCGGGCCTGAATCACGCTTTCAATGTTCTTGTCGATGATCACGAAAGCCTGGTTGGCGGCGGCCATGCGTTGCGCCACGACCTGGCCGATGCGGCCGAAACCGCACACGATGGTGAGGCTGGACTGCCGCTCCACCGCCGCGAATACCCGGTTGTCATGCAGTTCGCGCATTTTCTCGTGGAAGGCCATGACCACGATGGAGGTGGCGAAGGAGATCACGCCGATGCCGGCGAACACCAGCACCATGGCGACCACCCGGCCTTCCGTCGTGACCGGCACGATGTCGCCGTAGCCCACGGTGGTGAGAGTGATGACGGCCCAGTAAAGCGCGTCCATCAGGGTCAGCACCTTGCTGTTGGCCGCTTCCGCCTCGAACAGATAGATGGCCACCGTGGCTATCAGCAGCACCGAGCCGACGAACACCGACAGCGTGTAGAGCTCGAAACGCTTTTCCACCAGCACTTGCCCGAAAGCCGTCAGATTGCGGGTATAGCGGAATAGTTTGAGCAGACGGAACAGCAGGAACAGACGCAAAAAGCGCAGGGGGCGGTAACTGGGCAGGATGGAAAGCAGGTCGATGATGGCCATCGGGGTGGACATATACGTCAGCTTGCGCCGAATCACTGCCCATAACGCCAGCGCCGGGTGAAACGGTAGGCCCATCAGTTCGGCTTTTTCCCAATGCTCGATCAGGATCTTGTGGCTGTCGTTGTACAGCCACATGCGCAGCAGATATTCGGAAACGAAGACCGTCACCACGAAGACTTCGAACACATCCGCCCAAGGCCCCAGGGGATGGCGCACCTCATAGATCAGCAGCATCACGCTGACCAGCACCAGCGCGATCATGAAGCTGTCGAACAACTTGCGCCGATGCGAGCGAGGATCGGTCAGCAGCTTGTGGAAGAAACCCTTGAGCTGAGCGTAACGCGACGATGCCTGCAGTCGGTAAGCCAGACGGACCAGCAACTGGGCAAGGGACATGGCGTGGCGGGTGGCTGGGAAACGGGGCGGATTATACGTATTCGGCGTGTGGGTTTGCCGGAGGCGCGCTAGCGACCCATGTTCAGCGCACAAGATCGGGATAAGCCTCACTCGACGCAATGCGCCGTTTGCAACCAGCCCGCAACCGATTTGGCGGCGAGCAGCCCGTGAACGACTTGGTTTTGCGGTGCCGTGGGATGATGCGCGCTCCAAATCCCACCATTGAAGCCGGAGCAAAAAATGAATCAAGTCAGACGGAATATCCTGCGCGGAACGGTTTCGACCGCCGTGCTCTCGGTTGCCGTTGCCGCCGGGCTATTGCGTCCCCACAAGGCGATGGCGTCCGGCCTGAGCGGAAGCCTGTCGAGCACCGCGCGGGCATTCCAGACCGGCAATCCGGTTTTGACCGATGCGATCCGGCTCGATATACCCGAAATTGCGGTCGATGGCGCCACGGTTTTCCTCGATGTTTCCTGCGCGCTGCCCGAAGTCGACGCCATGGCCGTGTTCGTGGACAGAAATCCGCAGCCCTTGATCGCGCTATACCGGCTTGCGCCGGAAGTGGTGCCGGCGCTGCAGATGCGCATCAAGGTTTCGCAGACCTCGCAGGTCTGGGTGATGGCCCGCAGCGCCAGGCGGTTCTACAAGACGGCGAAGCTGGTCAAGGTGACCAAGGGCGGTTGTGGCGTGGGGGTAAATTGAAGCCGCCGGTTCGATGAAATGGCGCGCGTCCGGCCGGATCGAATTTTGGCTATTGCAGTACCGCTGAAATGAACGATTTTTTTCCTGTAAGGCTTGTCATAGTCGACAGTAAATCGCCTCGTCATTCTGAAGTTTTAATGGCTGCCCCAAGAGCAGGCTGCGGATCGAAGGGCCAAGCAGGTCGAGCCGACTATCGAGCAACGGAGCATCCAGTCCGGCTTTTTCGCATTGTTCGATGTTGGCATGAGTCCGTTCCAGGATGGTTTTGTCTTGCCGCAGGATGACCGCAAACAAGCGCCGCAACAACGCCCGTTTCAACCAGGCCGGGGCGAGGCCGCGTCGGGTGGCGATGCGGGCGTGGATTCTCAGTCGGCCCTCGCATTCCGGCGTCAGCCAGGCGGTGACCAGCAGGTTCAGGCCGCGTCGGCCCCGGTATTCGATTTCGGCGATGCCGGGCAGGCGGAAACGGCCCATGCTCGCCTGGCGGTCGCCTTCCAGCAGGCTGGAGATCAGGCCGGATTGCAGGCCCTCGTCGTGGTAGCGGGCTTCCACGCCGTCCGCCAGCCGATGCACGCTGGCCTTCACGGTTTGCCGTTTGCTGTCGCGGCGTATCCAGCCGGCATGAACGAAATGGGTGTGAAAACCATCGAGGAAGTTTTCCGCCGCCTCGGCGATGCCGCATTGCACAGTGTCGGTCATGAAAAACCAGTCCACGTCCTCAAGCACGGCGGGGGCGACGGGTTCCGGCGTGGTGGCGTCCGGGTTTGCGTTATGCGTGTGAGTGCAGGCCCAGACCAGGCCGTGTTCGATGCGGGTGGCGAATGATGGAATCAGCGGCTTAGCGCCGGTTTCATGGTCCATGCCCGGTACAGCGGTGCAGCGTCCATCGGTAGCGAAGCGCCAGCCGTGGTAAGGGCATTGCAGTTCGCCTTGGCGAATCTTGCCGCGGGACAGCGGTGCGTGGCGGTGCGGGCAGCGGTCGAGCAGCGCGGCGGCATGGTTTGCCGCATCGCGAAACAGTACCAGCGGCACGCCGTGCAAGCTGCGCGCCAGCGGTTTGCCGGCATCGAGTTCGGTCTGCGTGGCAAGCGGCCACCAATAGCGTTTGAGGTCGATCACAGTTTGAATTTCCTCATGATGGGCACGCCGATCGCGTGTAGCAGTCCGCCCAACCAGCGCCAGGCTCGTTGGCGCGCCGGCGGCAGGTGGTTGACGTAGACCAGGCTGTATTCAATCTCCGGCTGGCCGCCGCGCTGACGTTTGAAGTCGGCCGCGCCGGCGCTCATGTTGAGCAGTCCGCGTCGTCTTGCGGCTTCTTCTAGGCTGATCTGGGAGATCAGCCGGTACAGGCCCAGTTTTTGCGGCAGCGCGGTGTCGTAGCCGACCACCGGCGTGGTGATGATTTTCTCGTTGGTGAACCAGCCCAGCACGGCGTCGATGCGACCTGCCGGGGAGCGCAGCGCGGTCAGTTTCAGCCAGCCATCGCGCTGGCCGGCGCGCAGCCAGTCGGCGCTGAATTGCGGGTTGAGCGGGCAGTATTTGTCGAGATAGAGCTGGTTGTAGAGGTGCTCGATACGCGGGTAATCGGCGTCTTCGAGCGCCTCGCCGGACACCTGAGCGTAGGTCGTTCTGGCCAGCAGCTTCGCGTCATTCCGGCTGTCGCGTCGGCGCAGGTAGGCCGACGCGTTGCCGTCGCCGCCGTCGAACAGATAGACCTGCCGGCTGGGAATGGCGACGTAACCCAGTGCTGCCAGCCGGTCGATCAGTGCCGCATTGCTGTGCCGGTTGAGCGAGCGGAAGCCGATGGCGTGGTCGGGATACGTGTCGACCAGCAGGTGAGTGATTTCGGGCAGGTCGTCGCCTGTCCAGTCGGGCGGATACAGGTTGGTGGAAAGCAGCCAGTTGTTGACCTGGACGATGCGGTCGATCCGCGCGCGCGCCAGCCAGCCGCCGATGCGCCTGACCAGTTGCCGCAGTGGCCAGGCCAGTAAAGGGTGGCCACGGGTTTTGCCAAATTGGCCGATTTCGTAGTCGGCATAGCCGGTGTAGGTGGTGAGCGGCGAGACGACATAGCTGTTCCCGGGATGTTCGCCGCCGTCGTTGATGCTGACGGGAAACAGGTGCATGCCGGTGTCGAGCAGGCGCATCCGGGTTGCGACATTGCGGATGGCGCCGGCGCCATGGCGGACAAACGCCAGTGCCATGCGGTTATGCTCGCTCAACACGCTGGCCGTATCGAACATGTGGGGTTCGAGGATTCTCATGCAGCGGGTTGTTGCGGCGGCGCGCGGGATGCCCTCTCCCCCAGCCCCTCCCCCGCTTGCGGGGGAGGGGGGCGTGGCGGCGCGAAGGGTCACAGCGTTTGCCCGTTCCATTCGCTGTCGGCGGTGGCGGCGGCCAGCAGACCGCTGCGACGGGCGATGGCGCGGCCGATGATCTCGGCCAGGCCGGGAATCTGGGCGGGCAGGGGCGCGTGGTCGCCGGGCCGGGTCACCACGTCGCGGGCGCGGTGGTAGTCGCGCCAGAACTGGCGGTCGAACAGGTGCTTGTGGGCGGCGAACAGCAGCATCGCAAGCGCGACCTGACGCGGTGCGTGGGTGGGTGTCAGCACGCCCTCGGCGCCGAGCAGGGCGGCCACCAGCGCGTTCGGCTGATCGTCGAACAGATGCACGCCGCTGGTCGCGCGCGGATTGCACTCGATGGCATGACAGCGGCCATCTGGCGATTCGATGAAGTCGAAGGCGACCTGGCCGGTGTAGCCGGTTTGCGTGCCGAAGCGTTCGAGAAAAACCCGGATCGGGGCCGGGTCGGTTGGTTCGAACCAGATGCCGGAACCGCGCCCGACCCGGTAACGCGGGTGGTAACAGGCATGCGCGGTGAGGCGGCCGTCGAGCAGGATGCTGTAGCTGCAATGCTCGCGGCCGGCGACGAAACGCTGGGCGACCCAGGGTTGATCGGTGGTGGGCCTGATATTCGACAGCGCTTCCGCGCGCGGCCGGATCAGCGCGCGGTTGGCGAAGCGGGAATAGGCGGGTTTGAACACCCAATTGCCCGCTTCGTCGGACAGCGCGGCGACATCCTCGCGCGATTCCAGCAAACGCGTTTCCGGCGCTGACACCGGCCAGTCGCGAATCATCTCGGCGAACCAGCCTTTGTGATGCAGGCGGTGCATCAGGCTGAAATCGCTGGTCATCACCCGGCATGGCAGGCAGTCGCGGCCGTGCGCGAGGTAGAAAGCTTCTTCGCAGGTGGGCAGGACGAGGTCGACGGCGCGGGTTTCGATGCATGCCTTCAGTGCGGCCAGCCAGGCTTTCGTTTCGGTTCGCGGCTCGGGCAGGCGGACATAGTCGTGAATGGCGTTGCTGGCGCGGGTGATCGGCCAGGCCAGCGAGTCGCCGGCGGTGACTCGCCAGCCGGCGGCGCGGAAGGCGCGCGCCCATTCCAGGCAAGCGGGGGCGCGCGCGCCAAGAATCAAAACGTGCATTTCAACCCCTCCGGAGCCTGCGCCATGCGGACCCGTCGCCGTTTGACACCGGGTTGCGCCGGTTGCCAGTCGGTGAAGGCCAGCGTTGGCGGCTGGATATTCATGGTCCGCCACAGCAGGTCCAGTTGCGTGCTGACGCAGGAGATCGCCTCAGCGCGATCACCTTCGGCGAGCAGGCCGATGTGCAGCGTCATGCCCGATTGTGTCAGCTCGAATTCGCGCACTGTTGGGCCGGCGAACAGCATGGCGCGGCGGATCAGGTCGGGGTAGATCGCCTCGGCTTTGCCGGAATCCCTTTCCGGCAGCCAGAGCACCTCGTCGGCACGGCCCTCGATGGCGTCGATGGCGCGCTCGGCGCGTCCGCACGGACACGGCTGGGGTGCGACGCGCAGCACGTCGTTGAGCCGGTAGCGCACGATCAATTGCGTCTCGCGGGTGAAGTCGGTGATCACCGGCTGGAAGCGGGTGCGCTCGGCGTCCAGCCATTCCGGCTCGATGTGCACGCAGCTTTCGTTCAGGTGCAGCGTGCCGTGCTCGCAGGTGTATCCGAGGAAGCCCTCGGTGGCCTGATAAAGCTGATGCGTGGCCACGCCGAAGGCGGCGCGGATCGCTTCGGCATCCTGAGTTTCCAGCACTTCGGCGACCGAAATGACGTGACTGGGCCGTATGCGCAGTCGCCCGGCCTGCGCCTCGGCGGCGAGGGCGCGCAGCAGCGAAGGCGGACCGACCAGGATGTCGGGCTGGCTGGCGTTCATGCGCGGCACGGCGGGTTCGACGCCGAGCAGCAGATCGTGGAACGCGAAGTCGATGCGGCGGCTGTTCAGCGTGGTGTAGAGATTGCTGTTGGCACGCAGGAAAAAGGCGATGCGCAGCGGCGGCGCCCATGGGGTCAACAGGCGCTTGAGCAAATGTTGCGGCAGGGCGCGGGCCAGCAGAATGCCGGCCCAGCGCAGACGTTCGGCGCGGCTGACCAGAAACACGCCCCGGTTGCCGGAAGTGCCGCTCGACAGGCCGACGGTGAGCGCATTTGGCCCGGCTCCCAGCATGGGGGCGAAATCCCGTGAGTTCTCGGCCCTGAAGCCGATGTCGAAGGCTGCGTCGAGCTGAACGCCGTGCGTGTTGTAATCATGGAAATTGGCCATCATCGCGGCCTTGTCCATCGTCGGCAGTTCCGCCAGCGAGCGGGGCGACAGGCCTTGGAAGCGAGGCGCGCGCGGCAGGACCTCACGCAGGAAACGCTGGATGCCGGCTTGCTGCCAGGCCTCCAGCTTGCTGCGCTCGCGGAAATCCAGTTGCCAGCGGGTGCGGGTGAAATGCACGGCCATGATCAGGGCGTCAGGAATCACTGTTGAATTCCTCCCAGGCCGCCGTGCAGTGCGACGGCAGCAGGGCGACGGCGGTTTCGCGCCGGGCGATGCCGGCAAGCCCGTCGAAGGTGCGCACGAAACCCTTGCGATCGGCGTTGATGAACAGCGCCAATGGCAGACGGCCTTCGCGCAGGGCGGGCAAAGACCAGCAGGCATCGGCGACCAGAAAGGCCGGGCGGCCATCGGCATCCGGTATGAACAGCCCAAGCTGGCCGTAGCTGTGGCCGGGCAGCGGCACGCCGAGCAGGCTGCCGTCGCCGAGCAGATCGAGGCCGGTCACGAACGGTGCCAGCCAGTCCGGCAGGGGGTGTTGCAGGCAGGCGTCGGCGTTATCCAGGCGGTCGAAGTAGTCGGGCGGCAACAGGTTGGGCAGATGCCCGCCCAGGGTGGCGCGCCAGCGTTTTCCCGCCAGTGCCGCGAAGTGTTCGGTGTCGGCGCGCAGCGCAATGAAACGGGCGTTGGGAATGTCGCGCAGGCCGGCGATGTGGTCGCCGTGGTAGTGCGAGACGATGACCGTGCCGATATCCGCCGGCGTCAGGCCGAAGCCGGCCAGTTGCGTGATGAGCACCTCGGCGGCGGGCAGATTGACCGGCAGTGCGTCGCGGTACAGGCGTTCCGGGAAGGTCGCGGTGGCCGCCATGAAATGCTCGGCGTAGCCGGTGTCATAGAGCATCCAGCCGCGGGTCGGGTGGCGGATCAGCCCGCACAAGGCGGGAAATTCCACCGGCGACCAGCGACCGCCGCGCGCGGCCATGCATTCGAGATGCCGACAGGCGCCGACGCGGAGCAATTTCAGGCTGACTGTGGTCATGTGTGTTGGCCTCTCAACGCGGTGTTTTTCCACCACGCCGCATGGCGACGGATGCCTTCTTCAATACCCACTTTCGGCTGATAACCCAGTTCATTGCGCAAGGCGGAGATGTCCAGCGTCTGGCTGAACGCAAGCACGCCGGCGCTGTAGCGGGTGAGCGGCGGTTCCTTGCCATTGCCCAGGCGGGCGGCGGTTTCCAGGCCGCGCGCCAGCCAGTCGACCAACGGCCAGGGCAGGCGGCGGGTACGCAGCGGCAAATCGAATTCGCGCGCCATGATCGCCAGCACGTCGAGCAGTTCGCGTGGCTCGCCGTTGCTGACGTTGTAGGTGGCCAGCGGGCGCGGCAATGGCCGGGTCAGCGCCAGCCAGACCGCATCGACCGCGTTGTCGATGTAGGTCAGATCGAGCTGGATGCGGCCGCCGCGCATGATCGGCAGCGGGCCTTTCGCCATCACGCGCAACAGGCGCGGCATCAGGGTCTGATCCCACGGGCCGAACAGGGCGCGCGGACGCAGGATGGCGACTTCCGGTGGCGGGGCTGCGCAGATCAAGGCTTCGGCGGCGATCTTGGTGCGCACGTAGTCGTTGGCCGGTTCGGGCAGCGGCGCGTCCTCGCGGATCGCCAGCCGGTCGCGGAAGCCGAAGTACAGGCTGGGCGTCGAGATGTGCACCAGCCGGCGCACGCCATTGGCCCGGCAGGCGGCCAGCACTTCGGCGGTACTGGCGATGTTGGCGCGCTGGAAGTCCTCGAGGTGGCCCCAGGGCGAGGACAAGGCGGCGCAGTGGACGATGGCGTCGGCGTTTGCGGCGGCATCCGTCAGCAGGCCGGCGGCTTCGGCTGTGCCATGTCGCAGCGGCTGCCAGCGCACCGGCGCCGACGCATGTCGCATCACTTCTTCGGCCGCTGTTGCGCTGCGTCCGGTGAAGATCACCTCGGCTCCTTCGGCGGCGACGCGCCATACCAGATGTCGGCCAAGAAAACCGGTGCCGCCGGTAATGACGATTTTCAAGGTTCAATACTCCAGCACGATGCCGCCCAGCGACAGGCCGGCGCCGGTGCCGAGCAACAGCAGGCGCTGGCCGCGCTGGATGCGGCCGTCGCGGATGGCGATGTCGAGCGCGGTGGGCAGCGAGGCGGCGACCTGGTTGCCATGCTCGGCGAAGATGTCGATCACCCGCTCGGTGCGAAAGCCCAGCCGCCGGGTCAGGTGCGACAGCGCCAGATGGCTGGCCTGATGCGGCACGATCCAGTCAAGCTGGTCGCGGGTCAGGCCGGCGCGGGCGAGCAGACGCTCGATGAAGTCGGGCAGGTGCCGCGAAGCAAGCTTGAACACGCCCCTGCCGTCCATGCGGAACATGGCCAACTCGGCGAAGGGTTGGTCGATCCGGGTCGGGTGGTGGCGGCTGCCGCCGCCGGGAATGCGGCACAGATCGACGCCGTCGGACAAGGTGACCAGATCGGCCGCCAGAATGCTCGCGCCGCTGCCGGCTGGGCTGGGGCCGACCACGGCCGCCGCCGCGCCGTCGCCGAAGATGGCGCTGGCTTCCAGCGTGCTCCAGTCGAGTCCACAGGAGGCGAGATCGGCCGCGACGATCAGCACTTTCCGGTAGCGCCCGGCGGCTATCGGCCAGGACAAGGTGTCGAGCGCGGCGAGGAAACCCAGGCAACTGGCATTGACGTCGAAAGCCGGGATGGCGTGCGCCGACAGGCCCATTTCGTTGTGAATCTCGCGGTGAATCAGCGCGGCGTTGCAGGGCATACCCTGATCCATGGTGCCGCTGGCGGCGACCAGACAGTCGATCTCGGTGAGGCGAACGCCGGCGGCCTCGGCGGCGCGTCGCGCGGCTTTGGCGGCCAGTTTGGCAGCGGTTTCGTCTCGTGAGGCGAAATGACGCAGCCGCACGCCGCCAGCGCGTTCGACGGTGCCGGGCGGGTGGTTCAATCTGCGGTCGATTTCCGTGCTGGCGACAGCTTCGTCTGGCACGGCGTGGCCGGTGCCGAGTAGCGCGATGTGCCGGGTTGGATGTGCTTGGGTGGACATGGGATATGAAAGGGAAGGGGCTGTTCAGGGCCGGCGCAGGTTGGCGAAATCGGGCGGCTCCCATTCGCGCAACGCCAGCAGCATCGCGGTGCCACGCCGTTCGCCGATGACGGCATGTTGGCTTTCGTCGTGCAGGGCGGCGAAGTTGCGGCGCAGACGCTGCAACTGGATCAGAAACTGCGCCCGCGCTTCCGGCGTGAGCATGCCATGCACGAAAAAGACCGATTCGTCGTCGCCATCGAACGGGCTGGAGAGGAAATCGGCCCGGCCGCGTTCGGTGAAATAGCGCTCGATCGGTCCGCCCGGCAGCCAGTTGAAATCGCGCGTGACATTGATCCGGATGCGATTGCCCGGCAACAGATCGATCAAGCGCATCCGATCCAGTTGCAGCAGGCAGCGCAGACATGCGGCTGCATCGATTCGATAGCAATTGACGATATCGGCCATGCGCCAATGATTGAGTGCGCAGGTGGCGACCAGCAGCAGTTGCGGATCTGCGACCAACTCGGCTTCCAGCTCCAGTTCGAGTTGCTGCAGCCGCGCCGCGCTGGCGGCAGCCTCCTGGCTCAGTTCGGCAAGCGTGAGGTCGATCAGACCAGCCAGCGCGATGAGCCGTTCCAGTGTGATCCTGCCGCTGGAGAACAGCCGCTTGACGCTCGGTTCCGATAGCTTGAGCGCCTGCGCCACATCGCGATACGACAGGCCACGAGCCTTCAAATGTCGTTTGACGGTGGTGAGCAGTAACTGGAGTTCGGTCATTGATGGCGCGGCGTTTTGAAACGATGCGCGAGAGCTTGAACGATAGGGGGCGGGTTGGCTAGAAACGAGTCGAAAGTATTGATTGGTGATACGTGTTGGTATTTATCTTGCGCTAGTTAATAGAATAAATCGTTTAGTGATGCCTGGGGAGAAGTGAGCATGTCACCATGGTGGTGAAGTGAAACGGGTTGGCCGTTCGTCAGTATGCCGAGTGAGATGAATGTGGAGTGCTGCTGCCGGCCAGGAGCGGCCACTAACGACTGGCACTTCAGGGGTAGCATCCACGTATGCCAATGACGATCCAACCAAACGGCGAAGCTGGCGTGTCCATCAGGCAGACCTTCTCGAATCCGCTGGTCTACCTCGATCATTGGGCGGTGCGCTTGTTCTCTAATGATGAGGCACTAGCCGACCGCTTCATTGCTGCGCTGCATGCAGCACAGGGGACGTGGCTCTTCTCGCATATGAACCTGTCCGAGTTCACCGCGATGCGGGACATACCCACGGCGCGTAGTGTGGAGACGCTCCTTCAACGAGCGTTTCCCTACTTTTACGTACTCGACACGGTCTCTGATACGCCCTACTTCCGTGAGGATCAGGCTGGGCGACCGGGACCGCCTGAAGCCCCCGACACGCACTGGATGCTAAGAGACCTATGCGACCGCGCCGTAATCTCCGGGGGCACCTTCAACGCGCATCGCTTCATTTCAGATGCCATCGATCATGCAGACGAATTGATGCCGATTTTTGAGCAGATGAAGCGCGATATAGCCAATCACATAACCGCGATTCGGCAGGCAGTCTTTGCAAACCAAGATCGCAGGACCCTCGTCCCAGACCGCTATATGCGGCTCATTGACATATTCAAGGAGGAGCTACTCGTTGAACCAGCCGGTCAAGCAAACCAGCGCTTCCGGGACAACGACGCCGTTGACTTCGTTCACGCGCTTCCAGCTTGCCAGTTGTGCGACATGGTCTTGCTAGACACCGCGTGGTGCCACAAGGTGGCGCTCGCCACGCTGCGAATACGGGAAGCTGGCATCGAGTGCAAGATCGCTGCGTGCTATTCGTCTAATGGCGTAGACGACTTCTTGGCCGCGCTCGAAGCGGAAAGTAGGTGAAGTAGATGATGTCGGACACTGAACGCAGAACGTCCTGGCTTCCCTACGCTTGCGCATTGGCGCTAGACGTCCTGCCCCTTCTTCCCGCCTCTTAGCCGCCATCGGCACCCCACGTCTGCGCATCCAAAGGGTCCGGTGATCCCCAAAAACAATGGCAGCTTTGCGGTGCCCAATATTAGGCCTCGACCGACAGCTATGGGTCGATTGCCGACGTTGCACGACCAGCGTGCCAAGGCGGCTCCGGCCGACCAACCGAATTTCGCGGACAGGTGGCGTGGTCTCTCGTGTGCCTTTCCCCTCCGCCGCTAACGCGGTTATTCCACGACAGAAAGCCGCAGCCGGTTCGCCTCTTGTTCCATGCGCACCTGGCGTAGCGCGTTCATGCCGAGCAGCGCGTCGCTGGTGAGATTGGGCAGGATGGCGACGGCGGCGTTGTCGATGCCGAACGGCCCGAATTCGAGTCTTGCGACACGGCCGATGCAGCCTTGCACCGCGCCGTTGGCGGTTCGGAAGGTGGATTGCATTTCGCAGTCCAGCCCGATCCGGCGGGCCAGTTCCTGCGAGATTGAAACCGTGCTGGCGCCGGTGTCGATCAGAAACCGGACCGGTACGCCCTGAATCGCCCCGTCGATGTGGAAATGGCCGTCGCGCGCGCGGCCGAGTTCGATCTGGCCGCTGCCGACGACCTGCGTCGGCGGCGCTTCCTGGCGCAGGAAAAAGACATAGGCCAGCAGGCCCAGCCCGAGCCAGATGCCGACATGCAGAAAAATGCCGCCGAGCTTGTTCAAGGCTGGCCTGCCCGTCGCTTTCTCGCGCTATAAGCGTTTTTTGTCGGCGACCAGCTTTTCGATGACCTTGCCCGCCCAGTCCTTGGCGCCGAGGCCGAAGGCGATGGCGAAGGCGAGGCCGACCGCGCCGAAGGCGATGATGAAGGCGGCGGTGAGCAGTTCGTTGGCGATCTGCAACTGCTCCATCGCGATGAAGAATACGAACACCATCATGGCGTATTCGGAGAAGGTGGACACAGTCAGCGCGCCGTCGAACTCCATGTTCGATAGCCAGGCGAAGACCAGACGGTTGATGAAGCGGGCCAGGATGGTGCCGAACACCAGCACCAGGATGGCGACGATGACGTTGGGGATGTACAGCACGACCTTGTTGAACAGATCCGCCACCATTTGCAGACCGAGGGTGTCGGCGACGGTCACGATGGTGACCAGTATGGTCAGCCAGTAGACCAGGTTGCCCAGAACCGAGGCCACCGATACATCGAGATCGGCGTGCTTCATGAACGCCTCAAGGCCGGATTTTTCGGTAGCCCGGTCGAACTTCAGCAAGGTAAGCAGGCGCATGACGCCGGTTCGCACCAGCTTGGCCAGCATCCAGCCCAGGATCAGCGCGACGATGGCGAGCAGAAGTTGCGGGATGAAATGGGTCAGTTGATTCCAGAAAGAGGTGAGCGATGCGACGAAAAGATCGATTTGTTCCATGGCGGACTCCGTGCGTTTGTCTGTGCTTGCGGGATTATAGGTGGGCGTTATTGCGCTAATTGTTCGCGCGTGATGACAAACACCGTGTCGGCGCCGCCCTCGATTTCCGGCCAGAACAAGGCCAGATCGGGAAAAGCGGCTTCCAGCTCGGCCCGATTGTGGCCGATTTCCACCGCCAGCAAGCCGCCCGGGTTCAGGTGGCGCGCCGCGTCGCGCAGAATGATCCGGGTCGCATCCAGGCCGTCGGCGCCGGAACCCAGGGCCAGAGCGGGTTCGTGGCGATATTCCGGGGGCAGGGCGGCGACGCTGTCGGCATTGACGTAGGGTGGATTCGAGACGATCAGGTCGTAAGTCATGCCGGCCAACGGCGCGAACAGGTCGCCCTGGTACAGCGTGATGCGGCCTTCCAGGCCGTAATCCGCCGCGTTGCGTTGCGCGACTTCGAGTGCGTCGGGTGACAAATCCACCGCATCGATATCCGCATCCGGGAAGGCTTCCGCCAGCAAGACGGCCAGACAGCCGGAACCGGTACATAAATCCAGTGCGCGGATGACTTCCCCGGGCTCTGCCAGCCAGGGCTGCATCTGTTCCAGAATCATCGGTGCCAGGAAGGAACGCGGCACGATGACGCGCTCATCGACATAGAAACGATAGCCCTGCAACCAGGCTTCATGCGTCAGATAGGGCGCCGGCAGGCGTTCGCTGACGCGGCGTTCCAGCAATTGTTCGATCTGTCTCGCTTCTGACGGCAGCAGGCGCGCGTCGAGGAAGGGTTCCAGTCGATCCAGCGGCAGATGCAGCGTGTGCAGAATCAGATAGGCCGCTTCGTCGAAGGCGTTGCTGCTGCCATGGCCGAAAAACAGTCCGGCCGAATTGAAACGCGAGACGGCGAAACGCAGCCAGTCGCGGACAGTGACCAGGGTGGAGATGGCTTGGCTGGGAGCTTGGTTGGGCACGGTGGATGCGGGAAAAGGAAGGCCCGCGCACTATACCGGCCACCCTGGCAAAGCTGAAGCAAGCCGTGCAGTTATGCGCGCGGCAATACCACGCTGAACACGGAACCGCGCCCGATGCAGGAACGAACCCGGAATCGGTGGTCGAGCAGGTCGACCTGTTTCTTGACCAGCGCCAGACCGAGGCCGAAGCCCACATCGGCGCCGCGCGCGGTATCGTCGAAACGCCGGTACGCCTCGAACAGCAACGGAATATGTTCCTCCGGGATGCCCGGGCCGGTATCCCAGACCTGAATCTCGACCGTCTTGCCACGTCGTCGCGCGCCGACCAGCACACGCCCGCTACTGGTGTAGCGCACCGCATTGCTGACTAGGTTGTCGCAGATCGATTGCAGCATTTTCAGATCGCTGACCACTTCCAGCCCGGTATCGACAAAGCGCAGGCGCAGCCCTTTTTTCACGGCTTTGTCGGCTTGCTGCGCGCGGGTGTAATCGTAGATGTCGGCCAGACGGACGCGGCGCTGGCGCGGCTGAACTTCGCCGGCTTCCAGGCGGGACAATTCCAGCAAACGGGTGACCTGTCCGTTGATCGCGGCCAGCGCCAGTCCGCTATTGCGCGCCAAACGCTTGAGTTCGTCGCCGAGCGCGCCTTCCTGCTCGCGCGCCTGGCCTTCCAGGCAGGCGGTGAACATGCCCAGGGCCTGCACCGGTTGCTTCAGATCGTGACTGACGCCGGCCAGGAACAAGGCGCGCGAACGCGCCACGCTTTCCAATTCCTGCAGCAGGTGGTCTTTCTCAAGCTGCAGATGAAAGGCATGCCGCAGCACGCGATGGGTGGTGCGGCTATAGCCGAACAGCACGGCCAGGTAGGTGGTCAGAATGATGCCGCCGGCCATATAGATATTGCCGCCGATCCAGAACGACTTGGCCAGGAAGGGCAGCAGCGTCGCTGCCGCATAGAGCGGAAAGGCGTTGCGCAAGGCGGAAAGCGGCGTCACCGCGCCGCCGGTCATGCCGACCACGACGGAGATGGTCACGAAATCCTGGTTGATCCGGTCGCCATTGAAACCGATCCAGGCCAGCCCGCCCCAGGCCAGGCCATTGAGCGTAATCAAGACAACCGAAGTCAGCTCCGCGCGCGGCAGTCGATGGCCCGCGAGCGCCTCCAGGTTGCGCCGCAGGTAAAGATTCCAGCCCCAGCGCATGGCGTTGATCGCTAGCGGCAGGCACAGCCAGTAGCCGATAAGGAAATCGCCCGATTCAAGCCACATCATCGCGGCGAAAACC
Source organism: Hydrogenophilales bacterium 28-61-23 (assembly GCA_002281555.1). Lineage (GTDB taxonomy): Bacteria > Pseudomonadota > Gammaproteobacteria > Burkholderiales > Thiobacillaceae > PFJX01. The sequence goes on along the minus strand of NCGJ01000006.1, from coordinate 44,752 downwards.
GAGGCGACCACGACATTGGCGGCCACCATGCTCGGCGTATGTTGCGTCAACAGGCCGAGCAGCAAACGCCGCGTCTCGATTTCCAGAGGCGCGGCAAGCGGCGGAGTTGAGCGGGCTACCCTGGACAAGATGGATGCCTTTCTGTTGGCGCTTTCAGTGGGGGGGCGTGGCCGTGGTAACGTCGGGCAACTTCATCACGGACAATTGCAATGGCCGGCAAGATTACCATTCTGATCGCCGACGACCACGAGCTGGTGCGAGAGGGCATGCGCATGCTGCTGAGCCGGGAAGCGGATTTCGAACTGGTCGGCGAAGCGGCGGACGGCATCGCCGCGATGCATCTGGCGCAAAAACTCAATCCGCAAATCCTGGTGCTCGATCTCGGTTTGCCGTTGCTCGATGGCATCGAAGTCGCGCGCGGTCTGCGCCAGGCCGGCAATGCGAGTCACATACTCGCATTGACCGCGCGCACCGACTCGGCTTCGGTGCATACCGCCCTGGCCTGCGGCATGGCGGGCTATGTCCCCAAAAGCGAAGACAGCCGCGAACTGATCGTCGCCATCCGCGCCCTCGCCATCGGCCGGCGCTATCTCAGTCCCGCCATTGTCCATTTGCTGGAACCCGAATTCGGCCTGCAGCCGGTTGCGCTCACCCCGCGTGAGGGGGAAATCCTCAAGTATGTCGCGGAAGGCTTGTCCAGCAAGGAAATCGCCGCCCGTTTGGGCATCAGTACGGCCACCGTGCAAAAACATCGCGAAAATCTCGGCCGTAAACTCGGCACCCGCAACGCCGCCGAAATGGCCGCCTACGCGATGAGCCGCGGCATCGGCCAGTAAACCTAGAAACGGTTCGGTCGCGGCCTTACATCATCTCCACGACCCAGCGGGTCACCGTGGCGGTGGCCAGGGCGCATTTCTGGCCGCGGGCGTCGCTGAAGGACTGGTATTCCTCGGGTTTCCACATGTCGTAGGTGCGGCCGGTGAAGCGGTGTTGCAGTTCCTCGCAAGTGACGCCGCCGAATTCGGTTTTGAAGCGTTCGACCAGTTCCTTGCCTTTCTGGAAGTTGCCGATGAAGCGGCCCTTGTCCAGTTTGTCCCGGTCGCGGCCGCGCTTGGCGCTCAGCGCCATCAGGCCGCCGGTGAGCGCGCCGCAGGCGCCTTGGCCGGAGAGGGCGCCGCCGCCGGAGAGGCCGTGGCTCGCCTTGATGGTGGCATCGTCGATGACGCCGACGGTCTCCTGCACGGCGGCCAGCACACATTGCGGACAGCAGCCGTAGTCGAGTTCGTAGCGCAGGGCTTTTTCGTAGGCTTGTTCGGCTGCTTGGGTTTTATCTTGGGGTGACATCCGTGAACTCCGTAAATTAGAAATCTCTAATATTTATAGCAGGCTTTGCCGCGCCGAAGGGCGAGCATCGTTTCCGGCCCGGTCTAAATTCCCGGCTAGATCCGCGTCCCGCCGCGCCGATTCTTCACCCGGGCCAGCAGTTGCTTGCAGTCGACCCGGACGATATGGCGGCGCGAGAGCAGGTTTTTGCGGGCGAACTGTTCCAGGGCTTCGTTGTTCTCGGTCAGGGTGTGGATGTGCAGGCTGCGCATGTCGCTCATGATGTAGAGGCTGCGCACCTCGGGCTGCCGGGCGAGGTCCTCGGCGACGGTTTCGATGCCCTGCGGCTCCACCTCGACGTCGAAGAAGGCCGAGACGGTGGTGCCGATCTTTTCCGGGTTGACGATGACGGTGAATTTTTCGATGACGCCTTCTTCGATCAGACGTTGCACCCGGTCGCGTGCATGCACTCTGGAAATGCTCAATTCGCGTGCGATGTCGGCGAAGCTCATGCGCCCGTCGTCGATCAGCATGGCGAGAATCTTTTGATCCAGATCGTTCACGCGCGTCTCCTTGTTCAATCGCTTATATCGTTGCTCATGTCAGCACATCCCACAGCATGCGCAACGAGATCGCCAACACCAGTACCCCGAAAATCCGCTTGAGCCGCTTGACCGGCAATGCGTGCGCCAGGCGAACGCCCAGGGGCGCCGTCAGCATGGCGGCGCCGGCGATCGCCGCCAAGGCGGGCAAGGATATATAGCCCAGGGTTCCGGGCGGCAAGCGGGCGTGCTCCCATCCGGACAGCACGAAGCCGGTCGCGCCGAACAGCGCGATGGGCAAGCCCAGCGCGGTGGAAATGGCGATGGCGCGTTTGAGGTCGAGATTGCAGGCATGCAGGAACGGCACGGTGATGTTGCCGCCGCCAATGCCGAGCAGCGCCGAGAGCGAACCGATGCCGAGGCCGACGCCCCATAATCCGCCTCGCCCCGGCAGGCGCCAGTGCGCGGCGGGCTTCCAGTCGAGGATGAACTGGGTGCCGACCAAGACCAGAAATACGGCGAAGAAGCCCTTCAGCATGGCCGCCGGGATGAATCCCGCCAGATAGCCGCTGGCGAAGCCGCCCAACAAGGTGGCCGGGGCGAGCAGGCGCACCACCGGCCAATCGATGGCGCGGCGTTTCTGCTGTGCCCAGATCGCCGAGGTCGAGGTGAATACGATGGCCGCCAGCGAGGTGCCGATGGCCAGATGCGGAATGATCTCCGGCGGCTGGCCGTGGAGCTGGAAAATCCAGATCAGCGCCGGGACGACCACGACGCCGCCACCGATGCCGAGCATGCCGGCGAGCAGTCCGGCAAACAGGCCCAGGCCAAGAAAAGAAACGATCTCCAGCAATTGCATGTCCTCATTCGGCCGTAAGCGGCCCCGCGTGTTGTTGAATCAGACGCCGCCGGCCGCGCCGTCGCTGCGCGGGTCGGAGGCGGCTTCGCAGCCGCCCTGGTCGAGCACGCGAATGACGCCCGCGTGTCCCATCATCTGTGCGTAGTCGTCCACCCGCTCCACCGTGTGCCCGCGCCGGGCAAGTTGGTCGAACACGTCGGGGGCGAAGCGGCCTTCCAGTTTCAAACTGTCGCTGCTCTGCCCCCAGGTGCGGCCGAGCAACCAGCGCGGACTGTCCAGCACCTCGGTCAGCGGCAGGCGATAGTCGAGCGCGCGCGTGGCGACCGCCGCCTGAGTCTGCGGCTGGCCATCGCCGCCCATGGTGCCGTAGACCAGCCGGGGGCGGCCGTTCTCCAGATACATGGCCGGGTTGAGCGTGTGGAACGGGCGCTTGCCCGGCTGCAAGACATTGACGTGGCGCGGATCGAGCGAGAAGGACGCGCCCCGGTTCTGCCAGATGATGCCGGTATCTCCGGCCACCACGCCGCTGCCATATTCGTGATAAATGCTCTGGATCGCGCTGACCGCGCGGCCTTGCGCGTCCACCACGCCGAACCAGACCGTGTCGGCCGGGCCGACGCCACGTCCCCAGGGCGCGGCGCGCGCCGGGTCGATGGCGGCGGCTAGGTCGGCGCTGGTGGCGGGCGCAAGCAGTTCGGCGAGCGGGATGGCGATGTGATCCGGATCGGCGACATGACGGTCGCGCAAGCGGAAGGCCTGCTTGGTCGCCTCGACCACGAGATGGACATAATCGGCGGAAAGATGCGGGTGGCGGGCCAGGTCGAAATGATCCAACTGGCCCAGGATGAGCAGCGAGGCCAGCCCCTGGGTCGGTGGCGGCATATTGACCGCCAGCCCGTTCCGGTAGCGCACGCCGATGGGGTCGACCTTCCGGCAGTTGAACGCCGCCAGATCTTCGGCCGAGAGCAGGCTGCCAGCATCGGCCAAGCCGCGCGCGACGCGGCGTCCGAGTTCGCCGCGATAGAAGCCTTCCGCGCCGTCCCTTTGCAGCAGGCGCAACGATTCGGCGAGTTGCGGTTGGCGGAAGAGGGCCCCGGCCGGAGTCGGCTGCCCATTGGGTGCATAGAGGTCGGTCAGCGTCTGGAAACCGCCGAGCTCCGCCCACTTCTGAGTCAGGAAGTCGCCCTGGCTGGCGCTGCACGCGTAGCCTTGTTCGGCCTGGCCGCGAGCGGGCTCGAGCAGATCCCGCCAGGAGAGACCTCCCCCCCAGTGCGCCCGGCTGAGCGCATGCGCGGCGCCCCACACCGACACCAGACCGGCCACCGTATTGGCGGCATGGGGCCCCCGGGCGGGAATCGCATGCAAACCCCGTCCGGCATAGAAATCCGGGCTGTATGCTTGGCCGGCGGGGCCGGCGCCATCCAGGCCGGTCAGGTTTCCCGAGTCGTCGCAGAGCAGCCAGAAGCCGTCCCCGCCCAGGCTGTTCATGTGCGGATAGACCACGCACAGCGTGGCGCCGACGGCGAGCGCCGCTTCGATGGCATTGCCGCCGGCTGCGAGCACCGCCTTGCCCGCCGCCGTGGCCAGGTAGTGCGGAGAGGTCACCACGCCGCGCGAGGAAAGGGCGTAGCGCGAGCTCATGCGTGGGCCACCGGAAACAGGCAGGCCACCTGCCGGCCCGCTTCAATTGCGGTCAGGGCCGGATCGGTCTCGCCGCAAGCGGTTTGCGCTTGCGGGCAGCGCCCGGAGAAGCGGCAGCCCTTGGGCAGGTCGACCGGGCTCGGTATTTCGCCGCTCAACGAGGCCTTGAGCGGCATGTCGAAGCGGGGAAAAGCCTGCAGCAGCGCGCGCGTATAGGGATGGCGCGGGGTGTTCAGGATGGCGTCGGTCGGCCCCTGCTCGACGATGCGGCCCAGGTAGAGCACGGCGATCTTTTCACACAGATAGCTTGCCACGCCCAGGTCGTGCGTGATGAATACCAGCGTGATGCCGGATTCGCGGCACAGATCGCGCAGCAGGTTGAGCACCTGGGCCTGCACCGAGACATCCAGGCCGGCCACCGACTCGTCGGCCATGATGACCTGCGGTTCGGCGGCCAGGGCGCGGGCGATGGCGACGCGGCGGACCTGGCCGCCGGACAGTTCGCCGGGAAAGCGTTGCAGCAGGCCGGCGGGCAGCCCGACCCGATCGAGCAGCGCCGCGACGCGCTCCGCAATGGCCGGTTCCGCGCACAGCCGGTGCAGACGGATCGGTTCGGCCAGGATGTCCTCGATGCGCATGCGCGGGTTCATCGAGCCGCGCGCGTTCTGATAGATGAACGCCACCTCGCGCGCAAAGCGTTTGCGCGCTTCCGGGTCGAGCTGGGCAAGGTCGCGCTGCCGATACAGCACGCGGCCGTCGCTGGCCGGCTCCAGGCCGAGCATGAGACGGATGAGGGTGGACTTGCCGGAGCCGCTTTCGCCGACCAGGGCGAGGGTGTCGCCCCGTTGCAGTTCCAGACGAACGCCATCGAGCGCCTTGAGTTGCCGCGTCGCGCGGTTGAACCAGCCGGCGCCCCGGAGTTCGTAGGTGCGTTCGACATCGAGCAGGGAAAAAATCGATTCTTGCATGGCTTGGCCTAGTCGATGAACCAACAGGCGACCTGACGGCCGTCGCGCGTTTCCGCCAGCGGGCGTTGCTGGCCGCAGATCGCTTGCGCCTTGGCGCAGCGCGGGGCGAAGCGGCAGCCCGCGGGCATGGCGTTGAGCGGCGGAATCTGGCCGGGAATGGGGATCAGCGTTCTCGAACCCAGCTCGACCGCGCACGATTTGAGGCCGCGCGTGTAGGGATGCAGCGGCGCGGCCAGCACCCGGTCGCTGGGGCCTTCCTCGACGATCTGCCCGGCATACATGACCGCGATGCGATCGCATACCTGAGCGCCCAGGGCCAGGTCGTGCAGCACGAAGATCGCGCTCGAATTCAGCGCCCGCACCCGCTCCAGGATGAGTTCCATGATCTGGGCCTGGATGGTCACGTCGAGCGCGCTGGTCGGTTCGTCGGCGAGCAGCAGTTCGGGGTTGCAGGCCAGCGCGATGGCGATCATCACGCGTTGCTGCATGCCGCCGGACAGTTCGTGCGGGTAAGCCTCAAGACGCAAACGGGGGTCGGGAATGCCGACGCTTTGCATCAACGCGGCGGCTTGTTCGCGTCGATCCCATTTCGACAGGCCCAGATGCCGTTTGAGCGGCTCGGCGATCTGTTCGCCCACCGTGAAGCAGGGATTGAGCGCGGCGGTCGCGTCCTGGAAGATCAGCCCGATCTTGTTGCCGCGCAGGCGGCGATAGTCCGCTTCCTTGAGTCGGGTGAGTTCGGCGCCGTGAAAACGCATGCTGCCCTCCAGCCGCACCTCGGGTGGGCGCAGCAGGCCGATGATGGCGAGGGCAAGGGTGGATTTTCCGGCCCCCGATTCGCCGATCAGACCCAGGGTTTCGCCGGCCCGCAGCACCAGATCGACGCCATCGAGCACGACCGCCTGGCCGCGACGCAGGCTGAAATCGCGCACTTCGAGCAGCGCTTCCTGGCTGTCCGGCAGCTCGGCTGCCCGGGGATTCAAAGCAACGGCGCGGTTCATCTAGGCATCCTTTTGGGTATTGGGGTCGAAGGCGTCGCGCAGGCCGTCGCCGAGCAGATTCAGCGCGACCAGCAGGATCGCCAGGGCCACGCCGGGCACGCCGGAAATCCACGGAGCCATGGTGATGAAGGCGCGGCCCTCGGCGATCATCAGGCCCCAGTCCGGAGTCGGCGGCACCACGCCGATGCCGAGAAAGGACAGCCCGGATTCCAGCAGGATGGCGATGCTCACGCGCATGCCGGCCTGCACCAGAATGGGCGACACCACATTGGGCAGCACATGGCGCCAGATGATGGCGGAAGTGCCCACGCCCATCAGCCGGGCGGCTTCGATGTAGGGCTGGTTCTTGACCTGGAGCACATCGCCCCGGGTCATGCGGGCGAACGGGCCGACGAAGGACAGGGCCAGGGCGTAAACCACGTTCTCGGTGCCCAGGCCCAGCACCGCCATGAACGCCATGGCCAGGATCAGCTCGGGGAAGGCGAGCAGGCCGTCGACGATGCGCATCAGCAGCCACTCGACGCGTCCGCCCATCAGCCCGGCCGCCAGGCCGATGGCCACACCCACAACCAGGCCGAGGGCGACCGAGGCGAAGCCGATTATCAGCGCCAGTTGCGCGCCATAGAGCAGGCGCGAGTAGAGATCCTGGCCATAGGAATCGGTGCCCAGCCAATGCGCGGCGCTGGGCCCTTGCAGCGACGCGGCCAGATCCTGGGCGGTTGGATCATGGCTGGCCAGCCAGGGCGCGAACACCGCCGCAATGACATAGATGGCAATGATCGCGAGTCCGACCATGGCGCTGCGCTGGCGCAGCAGCGGCTGCAGAAAGCGCCGCTTCCATTGCGATTCCAGGGGCGGGGCGGTGACATTGAGCGCTGTATGCATGGCTAGCGTCTCCGAAGGCGTGGGTCGAGGAATTGATAGGTCTGGTCGACGGCCAGATTGACCGCGACGAAGAGCAGGCCGGTGATCATGATGCCGGCCTGGACCACGATGTATTCGCGGTTGAGCACCGCCGTGGTGATCATCATGCCGAGGCCGGGCAGCGCGAACACCACCTCGGTCATCACCGCGCCCCGCAGCATGCCGCCCAGTTGCAGGCCGATCACGGTGACCAGCGGCATCAGCACGTTGCGCATGCCATGCACCCAGACCACGCGCCAGGCCGGCTCACCCCGGGCCTTGGCGGCCAGGATGTAGGGCTGGCCCAATACCTCCAGCAGGCTGGAACGGGTGATGCGCGCGATCAGGCCGACATACCAGGCGCCCAGCGTGATCGCCGGTAGGGTCAGGTGCCACAAACCGAGCCAGAAATCTTCCCAGGGCGCGACGAAGCCCAGTACCGGGAACCAGCCCAGATCGACGCCGAACAGCCAGATCAGGAGGATGCCCAGATAAAAACTGGGGAAGGCGTTGCCGCCGATGGCCAGCGTGGTGGCCGCCACGTCGATCCAGCTGTTGCGGTACAGGGCCGCCAGCACGCCGGTCGGGATGCCGATCAGCAGCGCGATCAGCAACGACAGCGCCGCCAGCGTCAGCGTCACCGGCAGGGCCTGCACCACCGCCAGCTCGAAGATGTCCTGGTTGGTGATGTAGGAGGTGCCCCAGTCGCCGCGCACGAAATCGGCCAGCCAGCGCCCGTACTGGGTGACCAGGGGCTGGTCCAGGCCCAGCTCCCGGGTGATCTGGTCGTAGGAGGACTGGGAATAGTCCGAGCCCAGCATGATGCTGACCGGATCGCCCGGCGCCAGCTTCAGAAAAGCGAAGCTGGCCGCCGAGACGATGAGCAGCACCAGCAGGGTCTGGGCTAGCTTGGCGGAGGTAGCCTGGAACATCAGCCCAGCCAGACCGAGTGCAGGTTGAGCAGATCCACCGGGATGTACTGGAAGCCCTGCACCCGCTTGCTCAGCACCTTGAACACCTTCATGTGGGCCAGCATAGCCAGGGGCGCGTCGGCCATGATCAGATCCTCGGCCTTGTCGTACAGCTTCTTGCGCGTGGCCTGGTTGAGGGTGTCCTGGGCCTCGGAGATGTACTTGTCGAACTCCTTGTTGCTGTAGCCGGCGAAGTTCCAGGGCTTGCCGCTGTGCCACTCGGGATAGATGGTCTCGTCCGGGTCCAGGTCGGCGATCCAGGCCTCGTCGTACATGTCGAAGTCGCCGCCGTTGCGCCGCTTGGTCCACACCGCCCGGTCCAGCAGCTCGATCTTCGGCTTGATGCCGATCTTCTCCAGCATGGGTAGCAGCAACTGGGAGTTGCGGGTGCCGCTGCCGCCGGAGCCGGTGAAGCCCTGGCTGACGATGTAGACCGGATTGATCTCGCCCTGGACCTTGGCCTGTTTGCGGTATTCCATGGCCCGCTTCAGGTCGAAGAACTGGCCGCGCCCGGTCTTGGCGATGTTCTTGTCGTAGAAGCCGGCCATGGGCGGCGAAATCGGGCTGTAGGCCGGAATCGCTTCGCCGAAATAGCCCTGTTTGACGATGGCCTGGCGGTCGATGGCGAAGGCCACGGCCTTGCGCAGCATGGGGTCGTCGAAGGGGGCGCGACGGTTGTTCATGGCCACGAAGCTGTAGTTGCCCTCCACCTCGCCGTAGACCTTGAGCGAGGGGTTGGACTTCAGTTGCGGGATGAACTGGAACGGTGACAGGCTCATGCCGTCCACCTGGCCTGCCATCATGGCCGCCACGGCGGCGGTGGGCTCCTTGATGAGCAGGATCTGCACGCCGTCGAGATAGGGCAGGCCCGGCTCGAAGTAGTCCGGGTTGCGCTCCAGGGTGATGGATTCGTTCTCGCGCCAGCCGGCGAACTTGAACGGCCCGGTGCCCACCGGGTTGCGGCCGAAGGCCTTGCCGTACTGCTCCACGGCGCGCTTGCTGACGATGGTGCCAGCGCGGCCGGTGCTGCCGGTCAATGCCACCGGCAGGAAGGCGTAGGGCTTGGAGAAGCGCATGCGGATGATGGTTTCGTCGACGATGTCGATGCCGGCCAGGGTCTCGAACTTCCAGGCGTGGGGCGAGCCGACCGCCGGATCCTTGACCCGCTCCAGGCTCCATTTCACGGCGGCGGCATCACAGGAGTCGCCATTGTGGAACTTGACGCCCTTGCGCAGCTTGAACACGTGGGTCTTGTCGTCCGGCATCTCCCACTTCTCGGCCAGGTCCGGCACGAAGGACACCTTCTTGCCGTCGTAGGCCACCTTGAGCAGGCCGTTGAAGATGTTGTTGAGGATCTTCACCGAACCCAGGGAGGCGGTGAAGTGGGGGTCCAGGGTATCCACCGCGTCGACCCAGGCCAGCTTGATGGTGCCGCCCCGCTTCGGCGCGGCGGCCATGGCGTCCTGCACCATGGAACCGCCCAGGATGGCGCTGCCCGCGGCCAAGCCGGCCCCGGCGCCCATCAGTTTCATGAAGCCGCGGCGGTTCATCCCGGCGGCTAGAACATTGGCAAGTTTGTCCTTGTGAGACAGTTCAGACATCGCGTTCTCCTAACAATTGATACAGGTTTTTCAATGGTGTCCGAACTCATTTAGCAATCCCTGTGCCAACTGGAATAATTAATATAAGTAATTGTTATGTATGGTTAATGGCTTTTTGGCCGGCATTGTTTCCGCCCATGCCGCCTGAGATGCGCACTACGCGATGGCGGTCTGCACCATGGGCGAATTCGGTCATTTGTAATTAAAAATGACAACTTATGCTTACAAGCGTCTGAGCCGGGCAACACAACGGCATGCCGAGGCCTGCAACGGGCGCATTTCCGGATGTTTGTTAGATCGGCGTCGAAAAGATCGACCCGGAGCCGCGCGGGAATGGTGCGGACAAGCGCTACGCCGAGCGCCGATGCAATGCTTCGAGCAATTGTTGTTTCGGAAAGGCAACTTTTGTTAACCCGATAGGCAAGCTGCCTCAGCTAAGCGCCGCCAGCCAAAAAAGCAGTTTGAGTGTGGCGGCGGCAAGGTGCAGCGGAGTCGTTGGCGCTTTAGCGCCTTACGAATCCGGCGTGCCCCTTGCGGGTATTGCCGCCCTACGACTACGGCTACCTCCTCGTAGGTCGGCAATCCTTTGCCGACATTCCTTCTCGCGGCGGGAACCGCAGCCTGATTTCCATGCTGGCTGAGGCAGCTTGCTAATCGGGTTTGTTAAAGGTTGCCGCCGCCCGCCGGGCAGTCGCCAAACCTGTTTGCTGTCATTTGGTGGCTTCATACCAGCCCAATTCGCCCTGTCTACGCACTTTTGCGTATTCCTTGCGACCGCCCCGGATGCTCTGATTAGAGATATCAAACAGAGTCGCGCCTCACGCTTTTTCGAGGCCAAGGAGATGGTCATGAGTTACGCCGCGTTGGGTTTTTTGCGTCATCAATATTTGTGCGTGCTGCGTCGTTGCGCCTGGTTCAACGCGGGCATGATTTCCGCGCTGGTCTGCCTGCCCAGCGTCGGCGCGCAGGCCAATTCCATCGTCATCGACGGCCGCACCCAGACCCAGGTATCGGTCAACGGCGCGGTAACCGACATCACGACGCAGACGATACGTGGCGCCAACGCCTACAACTCCTTCCACACCTTCAGTCTGGACGCCGGCTATACGGCCAACCTGTACCTGCCGGCAGGCACCAGCAACCTGCTCAACCTGGTGCATGGCGCGCGTTCTGACATCAACGGCCTGGTCAACTCTTACAAGAACGGCCAGATCGGCGGCAACGTGTTCTTTTTCAACCCGTATGGCGTGGTGGTAGGCGCCGGCGGCGTGCTCAATGTCGGCAGCCTGACCCTGGCCACGCCGACGGCCGCGTTCATGGATCGGCTGGTGAATCCGGCTGGCATGATCGACGATGCCGCCACGGCTCAGGCCTTATCGGGGCATATACCGCTCAGCCAGACCGGCCTGGTGCTGGTGAAGGGCCGCATCAACGCCGCCGACGCGGTGACGCTGGCCGGCGGCAATGTCGAAGTCGCGACCGGCGCCAAAGTATTCGCCGGCGGCAAAGCCCGGGTCGCCTTCGCCGATCTGGTCAATGTCGAGGGCATGGCGACGGCGGCGGACGTGCGGATGGACGGCGGCGTGATCCGCATCGTCGCGGCGGAAGACATCACGGTGGCGGGGCAGGTCTCTGCCGATGGCGTCGGCGCGAATGCCGATGGCGGCTCGGTGACGGTGATGGCCGAGCGCAACTCCACGCTGGCGGCGACCGGCTCGGTTTCCGCCGATGCCGGCGAGGGCGGTGGCGACGGCGACGGCGGTTTCGTCGAGTTCTCCGCCAAGCATGACGTGAACTTGCACGGCAACGGCCTGTCCGCCAAGGCCACGCAAGGCCAGGCGGGCGAGATCCTGATCGACCCGGAAAACCTGACCTGGAGCGGCAGCGGCGACGATTTCTACTCCCATGGCGCCAACGTCACCATCAGCGCCGACAAGAAGGTCATCCTGGACAACGTGGTGGTGTCCAGCCGGAACATCGGCGCCGCCGCCGACACCCGCACCAACCACCAGACCCTGGCCTCCCAGGGCAATTCCGGCGACATCAGCGTCACCGGCAAGGACATCGAAATCAAGAACGGCAGCCAGTTGCTGGCCAACGCCGACAACAACAAGACCGCCGGCAAGATCAGCATCGCCGCCACCGACAACCAGTCCACCCCGGCGTTCGGCTCGGTGGAGGATTCCATCGCCAAGATCAGCATCAAGAATTCGGTGATCAAGGGTGGCGACATCAGCATCAAGGCTACCGCCAACGACAAATGGGTGTGGACCGGCAACGAATACGGCGACACCATCATCGACTTCCTCGGCAGCCTGCGCATCGGCGCCAACCTGACCGTCTCCAAGGCGCACGCCACCATCGAGGTGGACGATGGCGCCAGCATCGACGCCAAGGGCACGCTGGACATCGAGTCCCATTCCACCGCCGACGCCAGCATGAAGGTGATGAGCACCGTGGTCGGCTTCGGCTACGGCGAGACCGACTCCCAGGCCAAGGTCAACATCGGCGACGCCACTCTGGGTTCCGACGGCGCCATGACGCTCAAGAGCCAGGCCGACAGCACGCTTTCGGTCAACGTCGATACCGTCAACACCGGCGCCTTCAGCAACGCCGCGTCGTCAGCCAGCAAGTACGCCAACCTTTCCTTCGCCGTGGGTATCGCCAATCAGGTGGCGGAAACCACTGTGGGCAGCGCGGCCACCATCACCCGCGCCAGTTCCCTGGACGTGGAGGCCAGCGGCGAGAAAGAACATGGCGTCGCGGCCAGCGGCGGCTCCTTCAAGGACGGCATCGCCTCCGCCGGCATCTCGGTGCTGATCAGCGACACCACCCTCACCGCCAGCCTGGGCGGCAACGTCACCGCCGACCAAGTGGCGGTGAAATCCACCCTGGCCGAGGCCGAGACCGAGGTGTCCGCCGCCGCCGGCACCGCCGGCAGCCCGGACCTGCAGGAGGCCATCACCAGCGCCAAGCCGGTGGACGAGATCCTGTTCGAGAAGCTGTCCGACTTCGTCGCCGCCGCCCCCAGCACCGACTCGCGCAGCGGCGCCTCCAGCAAGCTGGGCCTGTCCGCCGCCTTCGCCTGGGTGGAGAACGACAACAACGTCAAGGCTGAGGTGGCCGGCGGCGCCCATGTCACCACCCCCGGCGCTCTGAGCGTGCTGGCCAAGGCCGAGGAGAGCGTCAGCTTCGAGACCTCGGCGGCGGTGGATCAGCGCGACCTGGACAGCCAGAAAGAGGGCGACCCCAACAAGCCCGAAGACAAGAAGAAGGTGGCCATCTCCGCCTCGGTGGCGGTGATCGACATGAACCACCACGCCGACGCCCTGATCGGCGACGGCGCCGTGATCAGCGCCGGCGGCGCGTTGAACGTCAACGCCCAGACCATCATCAGCCCGTTCTGGTCCCAGTGGAGTCAGCTCATCGGCCAGTTCAAGACCATGGACTGGAACAGCGCCGATGCCTGGTACAAGCTGGGTCAGGCGGTGTACGACGTGGCCGGCGATCCGATCAACGCCACCTCCTGGACCCAGACCGCCGTGGAAAGCGAGAAGCTGGCCTTCGCCGGCGCGGTGGACTTCTTCACCCTGGACCACAAGGCCACGGCCCGGATCGGCGATGCCGACATCAACGCCGGCGCGGCGCCCATCACCGGCGCCCAGGACGTGAGCGTGGTGGCCACCGCCAGCCAGGGCATCCTCAACCTGGTGGGCGTGCCCGAGTTCGACCCTACCGCCGCGCCCGGCACCAACTCCAACAGCGGCACCGCCGGCTTCGGCGGCTCCTACCACCAGTTCAACCTGTCCGGCGGCAGCGACGCCAGCATCGCCGCCGGCGCCCAGGTGCGCGCCGACGACGTGGTGGCCCTGGCGGACACCAGCTTCGACCAGGTCACCGTGACGGAGACCGTGGGCAAGGCCGGCAAGGTCTCCATCAACGGCGCCTTCTCCCTGGTGGATACCGACCTCCACACCGTCGCCCAGATCGGCGCCGGCGGCGGCATGAGCGCCAACGACGTGCTGGTGAAGGCCGAGGACGACAGCCTGGTGATCAACGTGGCCGGCGGCGTGGCCCGCTCCCAGAGCGTGGGCATCGGCTTCTCCGTGGCCATCAACGAGCTGGACCGGGAAGTGCGCGCGGTCATCGGCAACCGGGTGACCGAATCCGCCAGCGGCGGCAGCCTCACCGCCAGCGGCAACCTGCTGCTGGACGCCCATGCTGGCGGCACCCAGGGCGCCTTCACCGTGGCCGGTTCCGGCCCGGCGGGCCAGGACGACCCCAACGCCAAGGGCGGCGACGGCGCCAAGACCAATGCCAAGGACACCGGCCAGCAGGGCAAGTCCGGCGTGGGCATCTCCGCCGCCGCTTCGGTCAACCTGGTGAATGACACCACCGCTGCCAGCATCGCCGACCTGACCAGCGTCACCGTGTCCGGCACCGGCGCCAGCGCCGTGGCGGTGGACAAGGACGCGGACGGCACGGCGGAGACCACCATCGACCTGGCCAAGGGCCTGAGCGCCAAGGCCAGGAACGACGCCCTGAACATCGCCGGGGCCGGCTCCCTCACCGTGGCCCTGGACAAGAGCGCCGGCCTGGCCGGCGCCTTCACCTGGAACCAGTTGGTCAAGGACACCCGCGCCACCATCCAGGGCACGACCGTCACCGTCAACAACGGCGGCGTCAACCTGGACGCGGAAAACAGCAAGGCCATGTGGTCCATCTCGGCCAGCGGTTCCGGCGGCGACAAGGTCGGCATCGCCGGTTCGGTGGCCTACAGCACGATCGACAACGTCACCGAGGCGGCTATCGACAACGCCAACGTGGACGCGGATTCCACCGTGATCCTGGATGCAAAGGACGATTCCGACATCCGTAGCGTGGCTGGTTCCGCCAGCTACGGCGGCAAAGCCGGGGTTGGCGCGGCAGTGGCCATCTCCACAGTGGATTCCGATACCACCGCCCGTATCAGCGGCGCTGGCAAGACCGTCAATGGCGACGCCGGCGTCTCCGCCACCGCCACCAACGACAATTCCATCGTAGCCGTGGCCGCCGCCGTCGGCGCCTCCCAGGGCGTGGCCGCCTCCGGCGCGGTGACCTGGAACGTGATCAGCAACAAGACCGAAGCCACCCTGAGCGGCGCCAGCGTGACCTCCAGCGGCAACGCGGTGAACCTGGACGCGGACGACACGGCGGACATCTCCGCCATCTCAGGCAACGCGGCGATCTCTACCGGCAGCGGCTCCGTCGGCATCTCCGGCAGCTACAACGAGATCGACAACGAAACCTATGCCCGCGCCACTGGCGGCTCCATCTCCGGTACCAGCGTGCGCCTGGAAGCCACCGAAGACGCCACCATAGAGGCCATCGCGGCGGGCGGTTCCGGTTCCTCCAAGGTGGCGGTATCCGGCTCCCTCGGCGTTAACACCATCGGTAACATCACCGAGGCCTCCACCAGCGGCACCACGCTCAACACGGCGGGCGACGCCACGGTGCGCGCCGCCGACAATTCCGACATCTTCTCCGTGACCGGCGCGGTGGGCGCGGCCGGCAACGGCGCCGTGGGCGCTTCCGGTTCCTACAACCACATCGGCTCCACCGTCACCGCCGCGATTTCCGGCGGCACGGTGGACGCGGCCAACGTGCTGGTGGACGCCGAGCGCGCCGCCTACATGGAAGTCTGGGCCGTGGCCGGCACCGCCGCCGGCACCGCCGGTTTCGCCGGTTCCATCGCCTTGAACGACATCGGCGGCGTCACCACCGCCAGCATCAGCGGCGGCGCCGACGTGGAAGCCAGCGGCAACGCCATGGTCACCGCTCAGTCTGACGACGTGATCGAAGCCATCGCCGGTGGCATCAGCATCACTGGCACCGCCAGCGGTGCCGGCGCAATCGCCTTCAACAATGTGCATGCCGATACCCTGGCCCAGGTCACCGGCGCCAACACCCAGGTCACCGGCCTCGGCAACGGCGGCCTCGCCCAGGTGGACAACGGCGAGCTGGACGCCCTCACCGGCCTGCCTTCCGACCATCCGCTGTCCGGCCGGCAACAGAAGGACAACATCCGGGGCGCGGCGGTGGTGGCTTCGTCCACCGCCCAGGTGGAGAACTTCGCCTTCAGCGGAAGTGGCGGCGGCAGCGCCAGCGTGGCCGGGACCGTGTCCGTGGCCATGATGACCGGCTATACCAGCGCGGAAGTGACCGACGACGCCAAGCTCAATACCAGCTTCGGCAACACCGAGCAGGAAGCCCGGGTCGCGGCCTACCATCACGACAACCTGTGGTCGGTCTCGGGCGGCGGCGCCATCGGTGGCGACGCCGGAGTCGGTGGGGCCATGGATACCCTGATCGGTTCCCACATCACCACCGCCGAAGTGCGTGGCGCCACCGTGCAGGGCCGCAAGGCGGTCACGGTGGATGCCGGTTCGACCCTGGAAATCGCCCAGAAGGTGATCGGCCTGGGCGTGGGCGGCTACGCCGGCCTGTCCGGTTCCATCGGCCTTATTCTTGTTGAAGGCAAGACCCAGGCCCTGGTCTGGGACGGCGACCTGAACTCCAAGGGCGACCTGACGGTGGAGGCCACCAGCGAGACCGACGCGGAGATACTCGCCGGCGCCGTGTCCCTATCCGGCGTGGCCGGCATCGGCCTGACCGGCACCGTGTCGGTGTACGACCAGACCACCCAGGCCATCGTCGGCGACGGTTCCAACCTCAACGCCAACCAGACTACCCGCATCAAGGCGGATAACAATACGGAGCAGAACGTCATCGCCGGCACCGCCTCGGCGGCGGGCGGCGTGGGCATCGCCGGCACGGTTAACGTGGCGGTGATCAAGGGCACCACCCAGTCGGTGTTCGGCGCCAAGAGCGACGCCGGCCAGGCGGCCAGCCAGATCAATGTTGACGCCGGCTACGGCGGCACGCAGCAGGACGTGGTCATCGAGGCCGCCGACACCACCCACATCGACAACTACCTGGGCGGCCTGGGCATTGGCCTCGGCGGCGCCGGCGTGGGCGCGGCGGTGGACGTGGTGATGGTCAACAACGGCGCCTCAGCCGAGGTGCGCAGCGGCACCGTCAGGGCCGACCGGGACATCACGGTCCAGGCCGATACAGAGCGCATGCTGGATTCCTTCACCATCGCCGCCGCCGGCGGTTCCACCGTCGGTATCTCCGGCGCGGTGTCCGTGCTGACGGCGGGCAGCCGCCCGGACAGCGACGCGGACAGCGAGGTGGGCACTTCGGTAGGCGAAATCGCCCGCTACGTCTCCGCCAACGCCTTCGGCAACCAGATGGATTCCGACGCAGGCGGCACTTCCGCCTCCCGGGATGCCGCCAACGCGGCCCGGGCCAAGGCCGATGTCGACGACGACATGAACGCGCCGGCCGCGGCGGCCAGCGCCCGCGCCTACGTGGCTTCCGGCACCAGCCTCGACGCGGGCCGGGATGTGGCCATCACGGCGAACAACGGCACCGATGCCGACGCCATCGCGGTGGGCGTCGCCGTCTCCGGCGGCTTCTCGCTGGGCGGCGGTGTCGCCCTGGCCTTCGTCGACGACAAGACCGAGGCGGAAGCCTCCGGCGTCATCAAGGCCGGCCGCAACGTCACCGTCCAGGCCGGCGACGGCCCGGTTAACGACACCCAGGGCCTGCAACTGGACGTGGGCGACATCCATATCAACCAGCGCACCGCCGCCTCCAAGCTCATCGCCTTCGCCGGCGGCGGCGGCGTGGTCGGCCTGGGCGCTTCCGTGGCGATCCAGGACAAGACCAGCAAGGCCACCGCCAAGGTGGGCAACAACGCCGATATCACCGCCTATGGCACCGCGGCCGCCGATCCCGGCGGCGCCAGCGGCCTGATCACCATCGACGCCGGCATCCAGCATGACCTGGAATCCACCGCCTTCGGCGCCGCCGTGGGCCTGGGCGGCATCGGCGCGGCCCTGGCCTACACCACGCTGGACGGGGATGCCGAAGCCCTGGTGGGCAACGGCGTCCACCTCACCGGCAAGGCCCTGGACGTGCACGGCCACAGCAAGACCGACAGCGACGTCTCCGCCACCGCGGCGGCGGGCGGCCTGTTCTCCGGCGCCGGCGCCGACGCCGATGCCGAGGACACCAGCTCGGCCAAGGCCCGCATCGGCGACAACGCGGTCATCCGCACCCAGGCCGGCCTGGCCCAGGTGCGCGCCGACGTGGATCCGGTGGCCAAGGCGCAAGCCCTGGGCGTGGCGGTGTCCGCCAGCATCTCCATTGGCGTCTCCCTGGCCGACGCCACGGTCGAGACGCGCGCCGAAGCCGGCACCGGTAGCAACGTGGATGTGATCGCCAACGCCATGACCGTGCAGGCCGAAACCCGTCTGCGCGGCAAGACCGCAGAAACCGACGCCACCGCCGGCGCCGGCGGCGCCTTGCTGGGCGCCGGCGCCTCGGAAGCCAATTCCATCGTGCGTACCGATACGGTAGCCGAGGTGGGCGCCGACAACGAGATTTTCGTCACCGGTGAATTCAAGGTGGACGCCAATTCCGACACCTACGCCGACGCCGACGTCACCGGCATCAACGTCGGTCTCCTGGCGGCCGGCGGCAACACGGCCAAGGCCAAGACCGATACCGAAACCTATGCCAGCGTGGGTGACAACGCCACCGTCACGGCCGGCGCCGTCAAGGTCAAGGCCGACGGCAACGACAGATTGCGCGCCAGTACCCTGGCTGGCGCCGGCGGCCTCGGCGTGCTGGTGGCATCCTTGGCGGAAACCGAGGCGGATTCCAAAACACAGGCCCGCCTGGGCAAGGATGCCGAGACTGGCGTCACGGTGGTGGGCGGCACGGTGGTGGCCGACACAGTGAACATCGACGCGGTGCAGCACATCAACTTCGACGCCACCGCCGACTCCACCAGTGCCGCGGCCGTGGGCGCTTCGGGCGCGCGCGCCGTCAACGACATCGACAGCCGTACCCTGGCCGCCATCGGCCAGAACATGACCGTGTCCGCGCATGAACTCTTCAGCGCGCGCGCGGGCAATCACATCGACAAGTCGACCGCCGACGCCGGCGGCTATCAGGTCGACTCCGGCTCGGGCGGTGTACTCAACGCGGCGGCGGCACGCTCGCAAAGCAGCATCCGCAACGACGCGCAGGTGACCCTGGGCCAGGACGCGCTGATCGGCGTGAACAACCCCGCGTTGAATCAGGTTCTCGACAACAACGGCCGACTGGTCAATGTGCCGGTCAATGGCCTGCTCGAGATGGCGGCCTGGAACGACGTGGCGGTCTATGACCGCGTGCGCCTGGACTCGGGCGGTGCGATCGCCATCGCGCGCGCCGAGTCGTCCATCGACAACGTGAGCACCGCCGGTGTCAGCGTGGGCGAGGACGCCGGCTTGCTCAGCGACGGCAACATCGAACTCTCGGCGCGCACCGACACCGTCGTGCAGACCCGCGCCCACTCCAAAACCTACGGTCTGGCGGGCGCCGCCGAGGGCGACACCCGCGCCACCATCACCGCCGACCAAGCGGTGCGGATCGGTTCGGGCGCTTTCATCGAAGCGCAGGAGAGCGTGTACCTGATGGCCGGTGCCGACCGCACCCAGACCAACCAGCTTGACGCCGACGCCGAGACGCGGCTGTGGAACCGCACCGCCGTGCCGATCGAGACCGACCCCGAGGCGCTGGGCCGGGTGGTGCAACACAACGATGTGACCGTGGCCAGCGGTGCGCAGTTGCGCGCGGTGCGCGACGGCTACCTCACCACCAGCGAGGGCACGCACAAGGCGCGCGGCTACGGCGAAGGCACCGACCTTTACCGCGAGGCGCTGTCGGCGATTGGCGAATTCTTCGGCGCCGACACCTCCTCGCTCAAGATCACCGGCGGTTCCAGCTACGACAACGCCAACCTGAGCGCTCCCGCCGGTGGACCGTCGTCCAGGGTCGACGTCGAGGGCAGTGTGCAAGCCGGCATCTGGAACCACCAGTGGATCACCGTAGCCGCCGACGGCAGCATCACCTCCTCAGAGGCGCTGAACGGCATCGCCTCGAAGAGCGATGGCCAGAACGTGGCCGATCTGTTGCAGCAGGAAATTAAAAAGATCGAGGACGCAGCTGCCATCAAACAAGCGCAGTACAACAACTTCAAGGGCGGCAGCGCCGCGGCCGCGGCGATCGAGGCGCAGGCAGCCGCCGCCGCCCAGTACAACGCCGCCCAACAGGACCTCACCCAGGCCAACCTGGTCAAAAACAATGTGCAGGGCTTTGTTGACACGGCCAGGAACGCGAGTTCCAGCGCGACCGCCGCTGCGGCGGCCGCCGCCAACGCAGCCGATCTGGCCGCCGACCAGGCCGCGTCCAACACCGGCGGCACAACCGCCGCCGTGCGGGTCGCCGCCGCGGCCGGTGCCACCGCCTCGGCGGCCAGCGCCGCCAACGCGGGAGCCGCCAACACGGCCGCCACCTTGGCCGAAACCGAGGCCAGTAACCTGACCCAGGCGGCCAACGCCACCAGCGACCCAACCGCCAAGGCCTACCTGCAGACCATGGCAAACGCCGCCAACAACGCCGCCGGCAAGGCGCGCGCGGTGGCCACCGCGGCGGCCGCCGAGGCGGCCGTGCTGGCCAACAGCTCGTCCACACCCGAGGCTCGCGCCGCCGCCGCGCAAGCCACCGCCAACGCCGTGGCCGCGGCCGATGCGGCCGCGAAGTCCGCCGCCGTGGTGGCCGCCAGTGACGCCGAGACCACCGCCAGCCAGGCCGTCAGCCAGGCGACCAGCTGGCTCGGCACCGCCAACACCCAGCTCGCAAAGGCCAACTCCGATCTGGCCGCCGCGCAAAACGCCAACGGCAGTTCCGACGCGGCCCTGGGCATGTATGCCGACGCGCAGTTCCTGTCGACCCAGCTCTCGCAGTTGCAGGGCGCCACCGATGTGGACTTTGTCGACATCGGCGCGTCCGGCGACATCATCACGGCGCGTTCCGGCAACGTGCACGTCACCGGCAAGGCGCTTACCGGCGGCGGGGATCTGTCGGCTCCGGGCGACGCTAAGATCGAAATCAGGAACCAGTCCAGTCGCTTCATGCGGGTCAATGCCGACCTGCTCATCCCCGACGAAGGCGGTGGCCAGGTCACCTTCAACGGCATGCGCGTCTCCAGCGCCGCCGACGTCAACCAGCGCAACGCCGTTGGCCAGAGCACGAGCGTGGACATCACGGACGCGCTCAACACCGATAAACCTTTGATCCTGGTGGAAAACAGCAATTCACTCGACAGCGGCAACAGCGGTGGCCCGGCGCAGCTCTGGATCTACGGCAACGTCACCAACCTCGGTGGCGAGGCCAAGGCCACCAGCCACGGCACCCTGCGCGTGGCCGGCAACATCAGCGCCGAAACGGTGAACCTGGCCACGGGTGGCGACTTCATCAAGACCTGGACGCCGGGCTACACCCACCAGGGTGGCGACCCGGTGGCGCGCTTGGGCAACCTGCCCAACCAACGCGAGGCCACCAAGTCCGACTACGCGCAAAACGGCCTGCCCGACTGCAACGACGTGGACTGCGGCTCCACCATCGCCGGCAACAACGTCTACATCAGCGCCGATAAGCTCAACATCAACGGCCTGATCCAGGCCGGACTGCCCGAGCGGGGGCTGATCATCGACAACGCGCTGCTGGCCAAACCCAATGCCGACAACTCAGCGCTGACCAACACCCAGGCCATCGACGCCGCGCGCGCGGCCTGGCTGGCCAGCCCCGACACCGCCGCGCGCTACATCGACCTGACCAACCCCACCGCCGACGGCATCGCCGACAGCGGCGACATCAAGCTGCGCTACGACGCGCAGTTCGACCGGCTCGAGTTGGCCGACGTGCGCATGGGTGGCGGACACATGGAGCTGTTTGGCGACATCTTTTCCACCGGCAACGGTGAGCTGCGCGTGATGGATGGCTATGGCCGCATCAACATCGCCAACAACACCGGCTACGATCTGGCGGTGGGCCGGCTCGACACCGGCCCCGGCGTGGAAGGCCTGATCCGCATCACCGACACCGCGCGCGATCAGAGCGGCAACTACCGTGGCGCGGGCAACACCCCGCTGGTGACCGAGATCACCCGCGTCAATGGTGTCGCCACCACGAAAACCAACACCGGTGCGGGCGGCGACATGCAGGTGGTGGCCACCTCCAGTGACAACGACGGTCGATCGACCCGTTTCAATCCGATGGCAGATCGCCGCTTCAACTGGATCAACGGCCAGACCACCAACTGGGAGCGCACCGAAAGCTACGAGACCAAGACCACCTGGGGCGCCGACTGGCTCGGGCGCGACCCTGGCCAGCAACCCAGCTCCGTCACCCCGGCGAGCCAGACCTACACCGCGCGGGTTTCGGGCGACTGGCTCTCCATCGTGCCCACGCAGGGCGCTGACTACCTGCTCGACTACAGCAACGCCACCAGCCCCGAAGTCAAGACCAACCTGCCCACCACCAGCCGCAAGGCCGATTGCTTCTGGGGCGTCTGCCACAGCCGCATCTACACCTCGAGCGAGAAATACAGCTGGTCACAGTACGAGCACTATCAACACAGCCTGAACGCTTCGAAGGACGTGGCGGTCACCTTCACCGGGCACGACACCTCGCAGGTGCGGGTGGACAGCGCTGGCCAGTTGCTGTTCTCGGGCCTGGTTCGCAGCCTGGCGGGCGACATCACGCTCAACGCCGACCAGGGCATGGGCAGCCTGAACCCCGACGCGCGCCTGCTCGGCCAGGAGATCAAGCTCACCGCATCGGCCGGCGCCATCGGCAGCGCGGCGGCACCGGTGCGGGTTGAACTGGTCAACGGCGGCGCGGTGACGGCCAGCGGGCGTGACGGCGTGGCCCTGGCGACCTCGCGCGGCGACCTGGTGATCAACAGCGTGATGGCCGCGCTGGGCGACGTGAACCTCTCCGCTGACGGCCACATCCGCACTACCGGCGCCGGCACATCGGTGACCGGCAAGAACGTCTCGCTGGTCTCGCTCAACGGCGGCATCCACGGCCTCATGGACAGCCTGGCGCTGCAGGTCGAGACCCTGGGCGACGATGGCGTGCTTTCGGCCCGGGCCGTGGGCGACATCCGCCTGCAGGAAGCCACCGGCGACATGCGCCTGCGGCAGGTGGCCTCGGTCACGGGCGACGTGCACCTGACCACACCGGGGCGCCTGCTCGACGCCAACACCGTGGAACAGGTAGATAAGAAAACCAGCGACGAACTCCTGGCGCTGTGGAAAGAGATGAGTCTGAATGGCGATGAAGCCGAAGATGCGCGCGACCGCAGCCTGGAAATCCAGGCTGCGCGACTGAAACAGGAGTACGAGGCCTATTTCCGCATGCGCAACCTGCACCGCCTGGACGACGGCAGCTATACGGCGGCGGCCTACGATCCTGGCTACGCCTTCCACACCACGACGGTGCAGGCCTCGGTGCTGAAGTCGGTGAACAACTGGACGGATGCCGACGTGGCCCGCTACGAATCTGAGCAGACCGCGGCCTACCACGCGGCCCAGGCACGCTTTGGTGCCGGTGGCTATGTGGTGAACTTCGCGCCGACGCTGACCGCAGCCGAGACGGCAGCCTTGTCCGAAGGGGCGAGCTGGACCGATGCGCAGCTGGCCAACGGCCTGGCCTCGGGTCTGTTCCGGCCGGTGTCGGACACTGACCTCCGAGTTGAAGACGCCAATGTCATCGGTCGCCACGTGACGCTGAACGCGCAGACCGGCATCGGCATGCAGCGGGCCACGCCGGCGGTGATCACGCTGGACGCCAACGGGCTGCTGAGCGATGACGACAAGCTCATCCTGCTCACCGCCGAGCGCAAGGACATCACGCCGGACGGCAACGGGCAGGTCAGCGTCGCGCAGTTTGAAGACGTGGACGTGACGGTCAGCGGCGTGCTCAACGCCAACACCACCAGCGGCAGCGCCTTGCTCGGCTCCGAGGTCGACCTCACCGTCGGGCAGGTAAGCGCACCCGACGAGGTGCGCATCAAGACTGGCGCGGGCATTGCCGGCGTGGCCGGAAAAACTCACATCACCGCCGCCCGCGCCATTCTGGAAGCCGGTAGCGGCGATCTGGGCAGCGCGATCACCCCGATCCTGATCGAATTGCCGGATACCGGGCAGCTTACCGCCCGCGCCGGCCAGGATATGTTCGTGCGGGAACTGACCGGCGACATGACCCTGGAGAGCGTGTTCGCCAAGGGCAGCGTCAACCTGGCCGCCACGGGTTCCATCGTCGAGGCCGTGGCCGACCGGAAGCTGGATGTGCGCGGCGACAGCGTCAGCCTGATCGCGGGCGACACCATAGGCCGGCCCGGCGGCGACAATGCGCTGGACGTGGCGGTGGACGCCCAGGGCCGCCTGGACGCCAATGCGCCCAACGGCATCTATCTCCGCGCTACCGGTGGTTCCGGCCAGTTGGGCGACATCACCACCCACGGCGACTTCAGCCTCAGCATCGCCAACGGCGGCATGAAGGTGGTGGGCCAGGTTCAGGCCGACGCCAGCGTGCAATTGGGTGCCGACGACGACATCGAGTTCGCTGGCGGCAGCGTACATTCCGACGGCCCGGTGACGATCCAGGCCGGCCTGGACGGCAGCGGCAATGTGCTGGGCAGCGCTCAGGTCGGGCCGGACGTGGTGGCCGGGGGCGATGTATTCATCAGCGCGCCGGATGCCATCGGCGGCAACTCACCTCTGGAGGTGGACACGGATGGGTCACTGGAGCTGCAAGGCCGGCTGATCGATGTGGCCATGCAGCCCATCACCCCGGGCAATCCGGCTGAACTGTGGGTCACCGGCCTCAACGGGACGATGGCCCAGGAGGCGAATCTGGACATCCGGGGCGCCAGCGAGGTGGTGCTGCACACCCTGGTGACGGGCAACGGCCTTGTGACCACGGACAGCGCCAATCTCCGGGTACTTCAGGGCCATGTCGGGGATTGGGTCAGCTTCCATACCCCCCACTTCAACGCCCGCATCGACCATCTGGATCGCAATCCGCCGCCCGGCATGGACGTGCGCGGCTTCACCCTGGATGGGGATTTCGATATCGCACTGACCCCCGTCGTGGCCTACGTGGGCGCCTACGTGGTCAACCAGAATCCGCGCCGCATCGTGGAAAGCAACCCGGGCGGCTATGTCGATCGCACCAACGGCGAGAGCCTGCGCACTCAGCAGGGCCAGCCGCTCGTGCTTGGCGCGTTCAATGCCATCGATATCGGCGCGCCGGCCAGCGGAGATCTGGTGACGCTAGACCCCTTGTTGATGAACGAAGAAGAGTTGATGGCGGATGAATAAGCATTTGGATCATTGGAGAGTTTCTTGAATAGCAGAACGGTTTTTCGTCGGGCGGCTTCCGCCCTGAGTTGCGGTCTTTGTTTGTCACATGGCGCGGTATACGCCGTCGATCCGCCCGATGCCGGCGCGGTGCATCGGCTTGAACGCGAACAACTGGAGCGTCTGCTGCAAGAACGGCGTTTGCTGCAGCAGCCGGTGCAGCCGGAAATCAGTGTGCCGTCCGCGCCCGCGCCCAGCGAGGCCTCGCGGGTGCGCAACATTCCGGTCAAGTCGTTCGAGCTGAATGAGTCGGCGATTCTGAGCGCCGGGGAAATCCGCGCCGTGCTGGCGCCCTACGAAGGCAAGACCTTGAGTCTGGCCGATTTGTTCGAGGCGGTGGCGGGACTCAACAAGCTCTACGCCGACAAGAACATGCCGACCGCGCGCGCGCTGTTGCCGCCGCAGGAAATCCGCGATGGCGTGGTGAAGATACGGCTGGTCGAGGCGCGTGTCGGCGCAATCAAGGTGGGCCAGGTCAGCCAGGTTTCGCCGGAATTCATCCAGCAACGGCTGACTCTGGTCAGCGGCGAGTTGATGTCCGTTTCCCGGCTGGAATCCGATCTGCAGCGCTTCAACCGCCTGCACGAGGTGCAGTTGCGCGCCAGCGTGCAGCCTGGCTTGAAAACCGGCGAGACCGATATCCAACTGGAAGCGGCGGAACCCAAACGCTATCAGTACAGCCTGTTCGCGGATAACGCGGGTCGATACACGGTGGGCGAGGAGCGCGTCGGTTTGACCGCGCGCGTGGCCGGATTGACGGGTCGCGGCGATAGCCTGATGTTTACGGGGACGCTCGCGGAGGGGGCCGACAGTTATGCGCTGGCCTATGCCTTGCCGCTGAATCCGGACGATTTGAAGCTGGACATCGCCTATAGCCAGGGCGGCATCAAAGTGGTCGACGGTGGTTTTGTGCCGCTCGATGTCAGCGGCACATCCAGCGATTTCAGCGTCGGCCTGAGCCAGCCGGTGCTGGTGGACGCGCAACGTTTGTGGAGCCTGTACGGCCGCATGGCCGTCAAGGAATCGGTCAGCAAATTTGGCGGGGCCGAGCAGCTAAATATGGATCTGACCGTGCTGACCGCGGGCGCTTCGGGGGAGTACCAGAGCGATTCGTCATCCTGGAATCTGGATGTGAATCTCAACCAGGGCCTGCGTGGGCTTGGCAGCGAGTCGAGCTTTACCGCGTTGCGCGCGAACGCCGCCTGGCTTAAACGCCTCAATCTCCGTGCGCAATCGATACTGCGCGGCGGTCTGCAAATTTCCCCGACCAGTCTGATTCCCGCTTCGGAACAGTTTCAGCTCGGCGGCGGCAGCAGCGTGCGCGGTTATTCGGAAGGTTTGCTGTCCGGCCGTAACGGCTATCTGATCAGCGGCGAATTGCGTTATGCGCTGCAAAACCCGGAGGATTACCTGACGCGCAGCCCGAATACGCCGCTGCTGACCGGTTTCGTCTTCCTCGATCACGGCGGCGCGTTCCCCTACCGTCCGAGGCCGTTGAAGGACGCGACCGGGGATGACTATCTCACCGGCGCGGGCGTGGGCCTGCTGGTCGACTGGAAAAGCCGGGTAAGCGGCCGTCTTGCCGTGGGCTGGCCGCTACGCCAGAACGCGGCGGAGGCGGTCGAGCGCGAACCGCGTTTGCACGCTTTCGTATCGATCAGTTTCTGATTCAGGCCAGCAAGCGTTCCAGCACGCCCCGGTAAACCCGGGCCAGTTGTTCGAGTTCTTCGACGCCGACGTTCTCGTCGATCTTGTGAATGCTGGCGTTGATCGGGCCGAATTCGACGATTTCGCGCGCGATGTCGGCGATGAAGCGGCCATCGGAAGTGCCGCCGGTGGTGGAGAGTTCCGGGGTTATGCCCTTGCCCCGCTCGCCGGTGACTTCATGAATCGCGGCGGATAGCGCATCGACCAGGCCGCCGCGCGGCGTCAGGAACGGTTTCGCGCCGAGTTCCCAGTCCAGATCGTAGTCCAGCCCATGTTTGTCGAGGATGGCGCAAACACGATGTTGCAGGCCTTCGACCGTGCTGGCGGTGGAGAAGCGGAAGTTGAAGGCGATGTCGGCATGGCCGGGAATGACGTTCATCGCGCCGGTGCCGCTGTGCATGTTCGAGATTTGCCAGGTGGTCGGCGGGAAGTATTCGTTGCCCGTGTCCCACATCGTGGTCGCCAGTTCGGCGATGGCGGGCGCGGCGAGATGAATCGGATTCTTGCCCAGATGCGGGTAGGCGATGTGGGCCTGGATGCCTTTGACGCGCAAGCGGCCATGTAGCGAACCGCGCCGGCCGTTCTTCATCATGTCGCCAAATTGCGCGACGCAGGTCGGCTCGCCGACGATGCAGTAGTCGATGAGTTCATTGCGCGCGGCCAGACGTTCGACGACCTTGACCGTGCCATCGACGGCCGGACCTTCTTCATCCGAAGTGATTAGCCAGGCGATGGAGCCGGCATGGTCGGGATGGGTGGCCAGATAATCTTCCACCGCGGCCAGGAAGGCGGCGATGGAGCCTTTCATGTCGGCCGCGCCGCGTCCGTAAAGCTGGCCATCGCGTTCGGTCGGCACAAACGGGTCACTCGTCCATTGTTCCAGCGGGCCGGTCGGCACCACGTCGGTATGGCCGGCGAAGCAGAGCAGGGGAGAGGTCGTGCCGCGCCGCGCCCACAGGTTGACGACGTCGCCGCTATGCACGTTTTCGATGATGAAACCCAGCTTGCCGAGTTTTTCCGCCAGCCAGCCCTGGCAGCCGGCGTCTTCCGGGGTGAGCGAGCGGCGGGCGATCAGTTCGCGGGTGTATTCCAGAGCCTTATTTGCCATTCAGGGCCGCCTCGATAGCTTGAATCACTTCGTCCTCGACTTCTTTCAAGGGCTTTTCCGCCGGGCTGCCGTGGGCAATCGCGGTTGGCCGATTGAACAGCGCGGTGGTGACGCCGTCCTTGTGGGTCAGCGTGATATGCAACGGGCATAACCCGAGCAATTGCGGGTCGAGATTGCTGACCTGATTGACGTACCAGCCGCTGCAGAAAACCAGCGAGGTGATGCCTTCAAGTTTGTTGCGGTTGTAGTCGTCGCCCCATTTTTTCGCCATCCGCTTGAGGTTCTCGGAGATCGGGAGTTCATCGACCACGGCGTAACCGGCGTCATCCAGTTTTGTGCCGACCGCTTTCACCGCTTTGATGAGCGGCAGTTGGGCGGATTTCTCGAAAACGGCTGGATTGGTCGAAATGCCGGCCGCGCTTGCGGATGGGTGAAGCAGGATGGCGGCAACGGCTAACAACACTTTTATCAAGTTCATTCCCCGAAAAACGCGGCGTAGTTCTCGTCGCTGAAGCCGACTTGATATTGGCCGTCCCGATCCAGAATCGGGCGTTTGATGACGCTGGCGTTTTCCCGCATCAGTTCGAGCGCGCTGCTCGTGTCGGTGATGCTGGCCTTGCGTTCGTCGCTGAGCTTGCGCCAGGTCTGGCCGCTGCGATTGACGATGGATTCCCAGCCCAGCAACGTGCACAGTGTTTCCATCAAATCCGCCGGCACGCCCTGCTTTTTGTAGTCGTGGAATTCATACGGAATATCGCGTTCCTCCAGCCAGGCACGGGCTTTCTTGACGGTGCTGCAGTTGGGGATGCCGTAAAGTTTCATGGCAAACTCGCTCGAGAAATAAACCGCGCCATTTTACCTGCCTCCCATGTCCCTTGCCTTTATCGTTCGCGCCGCCGATTGGAACCATGACGAAGCGGCCATCGCCGAGATTCGCCGTAAAGTCTTCATCGAGGAACAAGGCGTGCCGGAAGCTTTGGAATGGGAAAAAATGGATCCGGTGTGCCATTGGTTTGTGGCGCTGTCGCCGGAGCGGAAGCTCATCGGCATTGTTCGCCTCACCGACGCGGCCCGGATCGGGCGCATGGCGGTGCTGCCTGACTGGCGGCTGCGCGGCGTCGGGCGGGCATTGCTCGATGCGGCGTTGCATGCCGCGTTTGCGCTGGGTTTCGGCCAGGTGCGGCTTTCCGCGCAGACCCATGCCATCCCGTTTTATGCCCGCCGCGGTTTTATTGCCGAAGGGCCGGAATATCTGGATGCGGGTATTCCGCATCGAAGCATGACATTGACGTTGAACCATGATGCAAAGGATCTGGCATGAACATACGCATAGGCCACGGTTTTGACGTGCATGCCTTCGCCGAGGGGCGCAGCTTGATCATCGGCGGCGTCGATATTTCCCATGATCGCGGCTTGCTCGGGCATTCCGACGCGGATGTGCTGCTGCATGCGATTTGCGATGCGCTGCTCGGCGCGGCCGCGTTGGGCGATATCGGCAAGCACTTTCCGGATTCCGACCCGCGTTTCAAAGGTATCGATAGCCGGAAATTGTTGCGCCACGTCGCCGAATTGCTCGATGGACGCGGCTGGAAAGTCGGTAATGTGGACGCCACGATCATCGCGCAGGCGCCCAGGATGGCGCCCCATATCGCCGCCATGCGCGAACATATCGCCGAGGACATCGGCATTGCCGCCGAGCAGGTCAATGTGAAGGCGACCACCACGGAACGTTTGGGTTTTACCGGCCGCGAAGAGGGGATTGCCGCCGAGGCGGTGTGCCTGATCGTGAAGGTGTGATGAGCCTGGTTCCGAACGGCGATAAGGTCGATAAAGACGATAAGGGCAATAAGGCGCGGGTTTTTTTTGCGCTGTGGCCGGATGTGGCGGCGGCCGCGCGACTGCACGATATCGCGTCGCGCTGGCATGTCGGGCTTGGTGGGCGGGTGATGCGCGAAGACTCGCTGCATGCGACCCTGGTTTTTATTGGCGATGTGGCGACCGATCGACTGGCAACCCTGCTCGATCTGGCCGGGGAAATAGATGCCGCCGCGTTCGGTGTGGCGTTCGATGACGCCGGCTGCTGGCGTCACAATCAGATCGCCTACCTCGGCATGCGCCGGATGCCCGATGCGTTGCGGAACTTGCAATTCGAGCTTGCGACGCGGGTCCAGGTCGCCGGCTTCAGGATCGAGCAGCGGCGCTACAGCCCGCATGTCACCTTGATTCGAAAAGCGGATTGCTCCAGTGAAATGCGGGAAAAAGAAAACCTCGGAGAAAGCCTCGAAAACAAAAATCCCGCAACGGAGCCAGTTGCCTGGTCGGTGCGGGATTTCGTGCTGGTCAAGTCCAGCATCAACGCGAATGGCTCGCGCTATGAGCAGATCGGCCGCTGGCCGCTGCTAGAAGACTATCTGACTCCTTAACTGATCCGTCAATTCCGTTGCCGGCAGACGGGTGTAATCCTTGCCGATGCTTTCCGATAGTCTGCTCCTGACCTGACCCGGCAGGCGGTTGTTGATCAGCCCCGCAAAGGGGACCGAGGCCACTAGGATGAGCCGGTCATAGGCTTTTTTCGCCAGACCTTGTTCCAGTTCCCGGGTAAGTTCCTGGGCAAAAAGCTCAGCCTCATGGTGCTTGGGGTCGGTTGCCTGCGTGAACGCGCCATGCCCGGTACCGTTCCGAGAACCGGAACGATCGCTGACCAAGTTCGAAGTTTTCTCGCGGCTTTCCGGGTGGACTAACTCTTTGACGAGCTGGAGTCCGCGTTGCGGCCCGGTATTGGAGAAGAACTTAGCTTGGCTGGCATTGGCAACCATGACCCATATTACTGACATTGAAACCTCCGATAATGAAAATCCGTTGAAAGATCAATCAATTACCTTGCTTCTCGCGCGATTCGCCAAGCTTTCCGGCGACTCAATTTCAGGCTAGCAGCCGGATGGTTTTCGTCAAGAAATGGAATCGATGAGTTGCCGGGCAAGGTGCGCAAAAGTCGTTGAATCGGCTGCGGGGAGTTCAAGCGTGGCGGCGGAAAGGGCGCCGACGTAATTGCGATCCAGTGAGCGGGTATAGGCGGGGTCGTAGTGGCGGATGAGCAACTCGGCGACCAGTTCATCCCATCGGCCGGAACGTGCCAGCACCTTCCAGTTTTCAACCTGTTCCTTGCCCTGGATGGTCGTCAGGCAGTCGAGTTTCTGGCCCAGCGATTCGGCGTCGATCAGAAAATGGGCGTATTCCTGTTTCAGAAGTTCGACCCGTACCGGGATGTCGGCATGCAGGTTGATGCAGGTCGCGGCACGCATGCGTTTGAGCAGTTCCTCCGGTGTATGCAGGTTGCCGATTTTTTTGCTTTCGGACTCCACGAAGATCGGGCGCTCAGGGTCGAAGCTTTGTAGCGTATGCCAGACGCGCGATTCGAACAGTTTTTGTGCCGGTTGCGGACGCGCGGGGTAGGCGCCGAGCACCGAGCCCATATGGGCGGCCAGGTCCTCCAGGTCGAGAACCTGGGCTTTGCACGCTTTCAATTCGCGCAGAAAACGACTCTTGCCGACGCCGGTCGGGCCACAGATCACTCGAAACTCGAACTGCGCCGGCAAACGCGCCAATTCCTCGATGACAAAGTGTCGGTACGCTTTGTGGCCGCCTTCGAGTTGTGCCGCATTCCAGCCCACCGAGCGGAGGATGGTGGTCATCGCACCGCTGCGACTGCCGCCGCGCCAACAGTAGATCAACGGCCGGTAATTGCGCGGTTTGTCGCGGAAATAGCTTTCAAGGTGGTCGGCGATATTGCGCGCGACCAGCGCGGCGCCGACTTTTTTCGCTTCGAATGCGGAGGACTGCTTGTGCAAAGTACCCACCATCGCGCGTTCCTCGTCGTTCAGAACGGGCAACGAAATTGCGCCGGGCAGGTGGTCTTCGTTGTATTCGCCGGGTGAACGGGCGTCGATGATTTCATCGAAGTCGAACATCTCCGCCACGCTTGCGACGCCGTCCTTGCGTCGCCGCGCGACCGATGTTTGCGTACCGGTCATGCGTTCTTGTCGCGCATCAAGCGGGATTTTTCGCGTTGCCAATCACGATCTTTTTGCACTGCGCGTTTGTCGTGCAGCTTCTTGCCCTTGGCCAGGCCAATCTCCAGCTTTACGCGGCCTTTGCTGAAATGCAGGTTGAGCGGCATCAAGGTATAGCCGGCTTGCTGAACCTTGCCGATCAGCTTGCGAATCTCATGCGCGTGCAACAGCAACTTGCGGCTGCGCACCGGATCCGGATGGATATGCGTCGAAGCGGTCGGCAACGCGCTGATATGGCAACCGATCAGCCAGACCTCTTCTTTCTTCAGTACGACATACGCCTCCTTGAGCTGGGAGCGACCGGCTCGGATGGCTTTGACTTCCCAACCTTCCAGCATCAGGCCCGCTTCATAGCGTTCCTCGATGAAATATTCATGGAAGGCCTTCTTGTTATCGACGATGTTCATGGGGAGGAGACTGTTGGATTTCGTGATATTTTAACAGCCACCTTCTTCGTTCCTTGATACACATTCCCTATGCGCTCGCTATGGCTGAAGTTGTAAAAACCGTTCTCGTGCCTTATTCGGCGGAAGAGATGTTCGTGTTGGTCGATGGCGTCGAGAATTACCCGCAGTTTCTACCCTGGTGTGGCGGAACCGAAGTGCATCTGCGCGATGACACGACCACAGAGGCCACGATTCACATCAGTTACATGCAGGTGAAGCAGCAGTTCACCACGCAGAACAGCAAACGCCGGCCGGAGGAGATGATCGTCCGGCTGAAACGCGGTCCTTTTCGCAAGCTCGAAGGGTCGTGGCGCTTCAAGTCATTGGCCGATCCCAGTGGCAAAATCAGCGCATGCAAGATCGAATTCGTCATGAATTACGAGTTTTCCAGCGGCCTGCTCGAAAGAGTGCTGGGGCCGGTTTTCGGTATTTTGACCAACAACATGGTGGACGCGTTCGTTCGCCGTGCAGAACAGGTTTACGGCGAACGATGAGCGAACAGATTCAGGTCGAAGTGGTTTATGCCACGCATGATCGCCAGAAGGCGGTCATGGTGCCTTTGAATGCGGGCGCTTGCGCGCGCGAAGCCGTCGAGCGATCTGGCTTGCTGGCCGAGTTTCCCGAGATCGATCTGGCTAAAAACAAGTTGGGCATCTGGAACAAGCTTGCCAAGCCGGAGGCGGTGTTGCGGGACAAGGACCGGGTCGAGATTTATCGGCCGTTGATTGCCGACCCGAAGGAGGTGCGCCGCCAGCGCGCGGCCGAGGGCAAGGTCATGAAGAAAGGCGGCGGAGACGCCGAGCCGGCTTGAACTGGATATTGCGAAAAAAAAGGGCGGCATTAGCCGCCCTTTTTTGTGCGGGACACGCCCGCAATAAATTTATTTCTGCTCGGTCGTCGGGTAGTTGATCTGGGCCATGCCCTGTTTCACCTGACTGCTAACGTAGCCAGCCTGGTTGATAACGCCAGCGCTGTCACCAGCCTTGGCCGCTTCCTGAGCGGCTTTCAACGCGGTTTCCGCCGTGGTCCAGAGCGCGAATTTAGCCTTGGCGGCTTTGACGTCGGCTTCAGCCTGGGTCAGCGCCTTTTGTGCTTCTTCGCTGATCGTGGGCGCAGCCTTGGTTTCAGTCGCGGCTTTCGGGGCTTCCGCCGATTTGGTCGGGGATGAAGAACAGCCCGCCATGAACAGGGCGATCAAACTGGCGGCGGCGGCGGAAACAATCTTCGAATTCATGGAATCTCCTCTCCAAGGATTAACTAAAGCAAACGAGTAAGGCACAAAAAACACAAACGCCGGAACAGCGAGGGGTTTGAGGCAAGTAGACCTTAATTCCCCGCTTGGATGTGAGTCAATCGCTTTCCCGGTAATTGGTAATTAAACACCAGGCCTTGGGAGAGGCCTGTCGCCCCGGTATAATGCCGCTTTTGTGCGCTAGGCCTACCTATCATGCGAGTTCTGCAAAAAGCACTGACGTTCGACGACGTCCTTCTGGTCCCCGCCTATTCCGGCATCCTGCCACGCGACGTCAGTCTTAAAACCCGGCTTACGCGGGAAATCGCGCTGAACCTTCCGGTCGTATCCGCGGCCATGGATACCGTCACCGAGGCCCCGATGGCCATCGCATTGGCGCAGGAAGGCGGCATCGGCATCATCCACAAGAACTTCACGCCGGAACAGCAGGCGGCCGAAGTCGCCAAGGTCAAGCGCTACGAGTCCGGCGTGGTGAAGGATCCCATCACCATCAGCCCGACCATGAGCGTGCGCGACGTTCTGGACATCACCCGCCGCTACCGTATTTCCGGCCTGCCGGTGGTCGATACCGCAGGCAAGGTGGTCGGCATCGTCACCAATCGCGATTTGCGCTTCGAGACCAACTTCGATCAATTGGTATGCGACATCATGACGCCGCAATCCAAGCTGGTCACGGTGAAGGAGGGTGTCGGCAAGGATGAGGTTATCGCCCTGCTGCACAAGCATCGGCTCGAGCGTCTGGTCGTGATCGATGACAATTTCCTGCTCAAGGGCCTCATCACGGTCAAGGACATCAGAAAGTCCAGCGAACACCCGTTGGCTAACAAGGACGGGCAAGGCCGACTTCTGGTCGGCGCGGCTGTCGGTGTCGGCCCGGAAAACGAGGAGCGCATCGCCGCGCTGGCCGAGGCTGGCGTCGATGTGATCGTGGTCGATACCGCGCACGGCCATTCCCAGGGTGTTCTGGATCGGGTCCGCTGGACCAAGCTGCATTACCCGCATATCCAGGTTATCGGCGGCAACATCGCGACTGGCGACGCCGCGCTGGCCCTGGTCGATCACGGCGCCGATTGCGTCAAGGTCGGCATCGGCCCCGGCTCCATCTGCACCACGCGCATCGTGGCCGGTGTCGGCGTGCCGCAAATCTCCGCCGTCGCCAATGTGGCCGCCGCGCTGGCCGAATCCGGCGTGCCGCTGATCGCCGATGGCGGCATCCGCTATTCCGGCGACATCGCCAAGGCCATCGCCGCCGGCGGCCACTGCGTCATGCTGGGCGGTCTGCTGGCCGGCACCGACGAGGCGCCGGGCGAGATCGAGCTGTTTCAGGGCCGTTCCTACAAGTCCTATCGCGGCATGGGTTCGCTGGGTGCGATGCAGAAGGGTTCCAAAGACCGCTATTTCCAGGACAACGAATCCAATGCCGACAAGCTGGTGCCGGAAGGCATCGAAGGCCGCGTGCCGCATAAGGGCAGCGTGCTTTCCGTGCTGCATCAACTGATGGGCGGTCTGCGTTCCTCGATGGGTTATCTGGGCGCGGAAAGCATCACGCGCTTCCACGAAACCGCGCAGTTCGTCGAAATCACCAACGCCGGCATCAAGGAATCTCACGTCCACGACGTGCAGATCACCAAGGAAGCGCCGAACTACCACGTTTGATTTTGCATCCCGGATAAGGGAGGCGGGTTTCAAAACCTCGCCTCTTTTTTTTCCGCGCTTCGCCGACCTGTTTGAGGCCACGCCATGCATCAAAAAATCCTGATTCTCGACTTCGGTTCCCAGTACACCCAGCTCATCGCGCGCCGGGTGCGCGAGGCCAATGTCTATTGCGAGCTGCATCCCTATGACGTTTCCGAACAGTTCATCCGCGATTTTCAGCCGGCCGGAGTGATTCTCTCCGGCGGCCCGTCGTCGGTGACCGAGGACGACACGCCGCGCGCGCCGGGAGTCGTGTTCGAGCTGGGCGTGCCGGTGCTGGGCATCTGTTACGGCATGCAGACCATGGCCGAGCAACTGGGCGGCAAGGTGGAAACCGCCAGCCATCACGAATACGGTTACGCTGAACTACGCGCGCGCGGCCATTCCCGGCTGCTCGCCGATGTGCAGGATCGTGTCGATCCCGATGGCAAAGCCTGGTTGGATGTCTGGATGAGCCACGGCGACCGCGTCGTCGATCTGCCGCCCGGTTTCAAGGTGATCTGCGACAACGCTTCCACCCCGGTGGCCGGCATGGCCGACGACGAACGTCGTTTCTACGGCGTGCAGTTCCACCCGGAAGTCACTCACACGCTGCAAGGCAAGGCCATCGTCGACCGTTTCGTGCATGAGCTGTGCGGCTGCGGCCAGGACTGGAACATGCCGGATTACATCTCGGAAGCGGTCGCCAAGATCCAGGCCACGGTGGGCTCCGACGAAGTCATCCTGGGCCTGTCCGGCGGTGTCGATTCCTCCGTCGCGGCGGCGCTGATCCACAAAGCCATCGGCGACAAGCTCACCTGCGTGTTCGTCGATACCGGCCTGTTGCGCCTGTACGAAGCCGAGCAGGTCATGGAAACCTTCGCCAAGAACCTCGGCGTCAAAGTCATCCACGTCGATGCCACCGCGCAATTCATGGGCAAGCTGGCCGGCGTCGCCGACCCGGAGAAGAAGCGCAAGATCATCGGCGGCGAATTCGTCGCCGTGTTCCAGACCGAATCCGCCAAGCTGGACAACGCCAAATGGCTGGCTCAGGGCACCATCTACCCGGACGTGATCGAATCGGCCGGCGCCAAATCGAAAAAAGCGCACGCGATCAAGAGCCACCACAACGTTGGCGGCTTGCCCGACGACATGCATCTCAAATTGCTGGAACCGCTGCGCGAATTGTTCAAGGACGAGGTGCGCGAACTCGGCGTCGCGCTCGGCCTGCCGCACGACATGGTCTACCGCCACCCCTTCCCCGGCCCCGGTCTGGGTGTGCGCATCCTGGGCGAAGTGAAGCAGGAATACGCCGATCTGTTGCGCCGCGCCGACCATATCTTCATCGAAGAACTGCGCGCTGCCGGCTGGTACGAGAAAACCTCGCAAGCCTTCGCCGTGTTCCTGCCGGTCAAGGCGGTCGGCGTCATGGGCGACGGCCGCACCTACGACTATGTCATCGCCCTGCGCGCCGTGCAGACGCAGGACTTCATGACCGCGCACTGGGCCGAACTGCCTTATGCGCTACTGGCCAAGGTCAGCAACCGCATCATCAACGAGATACGCGGCATCAACCGCGTTACCTACGACATCACCGGCAAACCGCCGGGCACGATTGAGTGGGAGTAAACGATAGCGCTCGTTGGCGCCTATGCGGCCATCCAGGTCGAGCGTCGATTACGAGCCGGATCAAGTGCGGGAGGCCGTGCGTGGCAAGGCTGGGGCTTGCGATGTTTCTGTTCAGCTAATGCGGATGAAGAGTGACGTGTAACAAGCGGTCATCGCTGTGACTCAACCTCGGCCAATTCCGGCCCCATCTCCGGCCCCATGTCCGCCAATATTTCCCTGAACTGTTCTAACGCCGCCTCCAGATCCTCCACGATCTCCGCCGCGATCACTTCCGGCGCGGGCAGGTTGTCGGAATCGGACAGCGATTCATCTTTCAGCCAGAAGATGTCCAGGCTGGCCTTGTCCCGGCTGATCAGTTCTTCGTAGTCGTAGGCGCGCCAGCGGCCCTCCTGTGTCATCCCGAGCCCTGTCCCGAGAGAAGCGAGGGAGCTTGGCGAGGGATCTTGGCCCCAGGTCGGCTTGCGGTCATGCCGGTTTTCCGGGTGGTAGCACTGCACGAACTCGTCCAGGTCTTCCCGCTTCAGCGTGCTGGTCTTGAGGGTGAAGTGCATGTTGGTGCGCAGGTCGTAGATCCACAGCTTCCGGGTACACGGGGTTTCGGCGGCGGGCTTCTTGTCGAAGAACAGCACGTTCGCCTTCACGCCCTGGGCGTAGAACAGTCCGGTGGGCAGGCGCAGCAGGGTGTGGACGTCGCAGTCGTGCAGCAGTTTGCGGCGGATCGTCTCGCCTGCTCCGCCTTCGAACAGCACGTTGTCCGGCAGCACCAGGGCGGCGCGACCGTTCTGCTTCAGCAGTGTTTTCACGTGCTGGACGAAGTTGAGCTGCTTGTTCGAGGTTGTAGCCCAGAAGTCGTCGCGCTCGACCGTGTCGCGTTCCTTGCTGACCTTGCCTTCCTCGCCCACGATGGTCGTGCTGCTCTTCTTGCCGAAGGGCGGATTGGTCAGCACCACATCGAAGCGCTCGCCGGGGTCGGCGGCCAGCGAATCGCCCACCGCAATCGGCTCTAAGTTCCCTCCCTCCGCTCGGGACAGGCCCTGGCTGCCGATGCCATGCAGCAGCATGTTCATCGCGCACAGCCGGGCGGTGGCCTGCACCAGCTCCCAGCCCTTGAAGCTTTCCCCGCGCAGTTTCTTCTTCTCCGCCGACGTCATGTTGGGGTAGTGCTTCACCACATAGTCGTGCGCCGCCAGCAGAAAACCGCCGGTGCCGCAGGCCGGGTCGCAGATGGTCTCGCCGGGCCGGGGCGCCATGGCGTCGACAATCGCCTGGATCAGCGGTCGCGGCGTGAAGTACTGGCCCGCGCCGGACTTGGTGTCCTGTGCGTTCTTCTCCAGCAGGCCCTCGTAGGCGTCGCCCTTCACGTCGGCGCTCATCGATACCCAGGTTTCCTTGTCGATCAGGTCCACGATCAACCGCCGCAGCTTGGCCGGGTCCTGGAACTTGTTCTGCGACTTGGTGAAGATCAGGCCGAGCAGGCCTTTCTGCCGGCCCAGTTCCTCCAGCGTATGGCGATAGTGGTCGAACAGCTCGTCGCCATCCCGCCACAACAGGCTGGCCCAGTCATGGGATTTGGGCACCGGGCTGGGCTGGTTGTACGGCGGCTTGCAACGCTCGTCGGCCATCTTCAGGAACAGCAGATAGGTGAGCTGCTCGACGTAGTCGCCATACGACATGCCGTCGTCGCGCAGGACGTTGCAGTAGTTCCAGAGTTTTTGGACGATGCTGGCGGAGTTCATGGTTTTCCAATTGGCGGCAGGGTATCCACCCTGGCGGCCACTGCCTTAGAAGCAGCGATGAGGTCGGTGACGATACGCTCGTCCACATTCAGGGCGCCCTCATACTCGCCGAGGTTGCGAATGTCATGGCACTTGGACAGCACCCGCCATACCTCGGGGCCGAGGCCCAGCGTGTGCGGCAGCAACTGAAACACGATGTAGCGGTTGCCGGAACGGTAACCGTGCCAGCGCAGCGCCGCCAGGCACAAGGCATGTGCGGCGTTGTAAGCCAGATCGAAGCGACTCTCCAGTGCAAGGCCTTTGCTGTCCGCGTCCTGCAACCGTGCCTTGCCCGAGCGCACCAGACCGGCGAACTCCTGCGCGTCCGGCGGCTCGGCCTTGAGCGGCTTGCCGGGGCCGACCAGATTGTCAAACGGCGAGGTCATCTTCCCCACCAAACAGCCACAGCTTGGGCTGGGACAGAACGCGGACGACGAAGGCGTTGTCCTCGGCGACGCGCTTGGCCAGCTCCTTTCGGGTCAGGATGGTCGGATTCACCGTCCGGCCAAGCTGGGTATTCATCGGCTCCAGAACCCGGAAGACATCCGCATAAACCAGCTCGTCGCTGACGAGCATCAGGTCGATGTCGCTGGCTGCCGTATCCTGCCGCTTGGCCACCGAGCCAAACACGAAGGCCGCCCTGATCTGCTTTGCCAGCGGCGCCAGAGCCTCGCGCAGCGGTTCGGCCAATCCGACGGTCTTCTGAACGATGCTGGACAACTCCTCGAACAAGGGCGAATCCGGATTGGCCTGGTAATGCCTCTGATTGCCCAGCGCACGCACCGTCACCAGCCCGCACTGCGAAAGACGCGCCAGTTCGCGCTGCACCGCCCCCGAGCCAGCGCCGGCCAGGCCGATCAATTCGGTGGCATAGAAACTCCGCCCCGGCTGACCGAAGAGCAGGCCGAGCACGCGCTGCTGCGTACCGGTGAACAAGGCATCGGCCAGGCCGCTCCGGCGCGGCGCAGATGCCTGCTTGGGGGAAAGGGGAAGCTGTGTACCCATATTGGGCATGACTATACCCAAATCGGGCATGTTTCTGGAGGTGGTCTGAAGAATTCACCGGGTGCTGGCTGGCCAATGCTGGGCATCATGCGGAGAGACCCGTGTTGATAGGGCAAGAGGAATGCGAGCCTGCCCCGATAAATCCCAGAGTTCTGGACGATGCTGGCGGTGTTCATGCTTGATCCAATTCCCCAATTTGTTCGAACCGCAGCGCCAACAACTTCACCCGCGCGGCAAGCGATTCATCCGGAAACACCATGCCGGGCACCTGCGCCACCAGGTCCACATCGTAAGTCACCCGCGCTGGCGCGGCGGCCGGGTCGGTCAGCAGCAAATCCACTGCACAGCCGCCGACAAATACCAACTGCTCCCGCAAATCCCCGAGCGCATGTGCAACCAGTTCAATTTTGGCCAGATTCGGATGCAGCATCCTCATCGAAAGAATGCCTCCAACAGCTTCTGCGCGGCCTCGCGCTCGCGAGCCTGGCCGCTGCGGATCGCATCGAACAGCGCCAGGACGGCATACAAGCGCTCGTCCTTCAGCGCAGCATCGGGCACAGATGGATAAAGCGGCGCCAGGCTCAGCCCGCGCACCGTGCCCTTGGCGTGCGGCCACACCGGCAGCGGGTCGCTCGAAGGTGCAATGACGCTGTTCAACGGCGCAGCGCCATACGCCGTGGGAACGCCGCGCGTCAGCGTGCCCCACACCGGCGCAAACGCATACTTGGCGCCATGCAGCACAAACTCCTGCAACTGCGGTTTCAGCACCACCGGGCGACGTTCCTCAAACATGGCAAGCCGCGCCGTAGCCGCCCGCTTGAGCGCGCCATGCACCGCCGAGATTGCCAGCCCGGTTTGCTCCGCCAGTTCCATATAGCTCGCGCTAGCGCCATCGCGGCTCAACAACGCCAGCAATACATAAAGGTCTTGTGGTTTCAGCGCCACCTGCCGGTTGCTGACTTTAGCCATATTCTTTATTCATGAAATGAGAAATCGTTCGCGGATAGTAGGTTTCACAGAAGACTGAAGTCAATATTCTTATTTCTTGAATAGAGAAATATGGGGTAAGCGCATCAGTTCATGCAGTTCCTGATGCGGGGTTAAACACAATTCGAACCAGCCCCGTTTAGTCACGCTGAAAATACCTTGCTCAGGATGGACTGGCGTAGGCGCTCGGCGCGCTGGAGGTTGGCGTTGACCTGGGCTTCGGTTACGCGCAGGAGGGAGAGGCGGCGGTCGACTTCGGCGACGATTCGGTGTTGTTCGGCTATAGGTGGCAGAGGTATGCGAATTTGGCGAATACGGTCTTGGCCAATGTTTCTCATTGACTCTTGATTGCCAGTTGCCAAACGTTCTATTTCGCCCCGCCCAAACTTTGTCCGAAGGCATATCAGTAACCACTGTTCGCTAACTGACGAGGCTATCTTGAAGCGCAGTGTTTTATCACTAAGCATCAATCGCTTACTTATCTTATGCACGATGACGCATGCACCGACCAGATCGATGGTATTTGCTCGCGAAAAAAGAAAATCACCTTGGCGTACTAAATAGTCTTCTTCGATTCGGTCAGGATCACTACAGGTTTTGCTTTCCCATTCGTTAAACGTCCCCCACGTCACGGCGCTTACCTTGAGGACGCCAGTTTCATCTTCGGCAGGAGGTCGTTCAACGCACTTGAAGCTGGCGCCTGCTTCAATGCCCGAAAGCACCGCACCACAGTTGGCCCACACCCACCCCTCCGATAATTCGATCAGATCGGTGGTGTCGGGTGCGGCAGGTTCTTTGTATTTACCCTTGCCTTGCCACTGGCTGCGACGGGTTTCGAGGATGCGTTGCAGGAGTTGGTCGCCGGTCTCGTAGCTGCGGCATTCGCGGCGGGCGCGCTCGGCTTCGGTTTCGACGAGGCGGCCTTCGACGGCGGCTTTGAGGACGGCGGCTTTGTAGCGCTTGAGGTTGGCCTTGACGCGCTTGAGATTGGCGACGGCTTCGTCGAGGCGGGAGAATTGTTTTTCGATTTCCGCGACGATGCGTTTTTGTTGATCGAGGGGGGCAAGCGGAATCTGAATCTGCGCCAGTTTCTTTCCATTGACATTCGGCTGGCCAATCCCTGCCTGGCTTTCGCTTATTTGCCGCCAGTAATCGTTTGAACGAAAGAAATACGAAACATACTTGGGCTCAATGTCGGCACGCAGGCGAACACGAATCAAGTAGGAAGCAAATACAGATTCCGGGATCGACCCCGTA
The DNA here is from genome assembly GCA_002281555.1 of Hydrogenophilales bacterium 28-61-23. GTDB lineage: Bacteria > Pseudomonadota > Gammaproteobacteria > Burkholderiales > Thiobacillaceae > PFJX01. The sequence goes on along the minus strand of NCGJ01000006.1, from coordinate 2,668 downwards.
ATCAAGAAGCTCTTTCCTACCGTCGCGCCCGTTCTCGCAAAGACAAGATCACCCTGCTGCAAGCGATACTTTTCTTTGTTCTTTTCGTCGATTACACAGAATGGCACTTCGTTCCAATCAACGGAATCGTTCTGTATGTCGGTGATTCGCAGGAACCGCGGCCCCACCTGCTCTTGTTGTGCCTTTTCCGTGTAACCGTATTGAATCGCTGTGGCCAAGTCGCCCAAGGGCGAGATAGCCCAGTCTGGCGGTAAACGAGATTTCACGCCGCCAAGCTCTCGTTCAATTGTTCAATGAGCGTGTTCAGCTCGTCGCCAAATAGCTGATACACCTTCTCCAAGCCAGATTTGTCATTTCGACCAAAGGGAGAAATCTTGGTATTGGCGGGCATCAAGATTCCTCCCTTTGGTCGGAATGACAGTTGGGACGGGGAGCGGGATGACAGGAGGGCAGGCCAATGCTTTCGCTGAGATCACGCCATTCCGGGTTGGCCTGGATAACCAAGGCGTCCTTCTTTTCTCGCCGCCATTTCTTGATTTCCTTCTCGCGGCTGATTGCGGCGTGGACGTCTGATGTCTCCTCGAAATAGACCAGCCTGTTCACGTTGTATTTTTCCGTGAAACCTTGCACGGCCTTGGTCTTATGTTCGTATACACGGCGCATGAGGTCATTGGTCATGCCGACATACATCACTTTGTTGTTCCAGTTGGTAAGGAGGTAAACAAAGTAGCGATGTTCACGAGGCACAGGATTTCTCCCTTCGGTCGAAATGACAAATGGGGCGAAATGACATTGTGATCATGCCGCCAAGCTCTCGTTCAATTGCTCAATGAGGCTGTTCAGTTCATCGCCGAAAAGCTGGTACACCTTGCCCAAGCCGCCCTCTTGGGCGAAGGGCGCATATTCGAAGTCGTCTGGTTCGATGCCGAGGTTGGCGGCGATGTGGTCGCGGATCATTTCCAGCCATTTCATTTGTTCGGGGGTGAACCTGCCATCTCCCGCTTTTCCATCTCCCCCGGCCCCTCTCCCGCTTGCGGGAGAGGGGAGTTGTTGTTGAGTGGCCAGCCACGCCTTGAAGTTGGCGTTGACGCGCTCGGGGAAGGGAACGAGTTCGTTGTCCTGATGGATGGCGAAGCGCACCAGCGATACCAGGTCGGTGAGGATGCGTTTGCCGCTGGCGCCCTTGACCTTGCTCGCTTCCAGCGCGGCATAGGCCTGCCAGAGCTGGGACTCGTTCCACAGGTAGGGCGGCTTTTCGATGGCGTCGGCGAGTTCCTTGACGGCCTCGAAGGTGAGGCGTTGTTTGTAGGGCTTGGCGTAGAGGATTTGCAGGGCGGTGATTTCGTCCTTGTGGTCGGCGATGAATTGCTCGAAGGATTGGACCAGGCCACGGGCGCGGTCGAGGGCGGCCTGGCTGAAGCCGGCTTCTAAAACCAAGTCCTGGCTGACGTGGTCGATGGTGAGTTCGTTCTTGGCTTTGATGTCCAAGATCAACTGGCGCAGGGCTGGGTCGCAGAGGGGTTTGGCGGCCTGGGTGCGGGCTTGAGCCATCGCTCCCTCACCCCCGGCCCCTCTCCCGAAGGGCGAGGGGAGAAAGACACCCTCTCCCCCAGCCCCTCCCCCGCCTGCGGGGGAGGGGAGGAAGGCAACATCCGGATCAAGTGACTGGACTAGTTGGTGGGCAAGGTCTTTGAGGCCCAGGCCGCCGCTGAGTGTGCGAATCCTGGCATCGTCTTCGGCACTGATGCGGTGTTCCATTCTTGCCAGGCGGCCGGCGATGCTGGTGATGACATCGTCTTCGGTGTTGCCGAAGGCGACGGCTTGCAGCAGGCGCTCGAAGCTGACGCTGGGCTTTTTCTCCATGGGGCGGGCGTCGGTCTTGTCCTGCTCACACACGCCGACGGCGTCGATGATGACGAAGTGATCCTTGGCGGTGGCGTCGGGGGTGACGGCCTTGAGGTCGTCGGGCTTGATGACGCGCACGCCACGGCCTTTCATCTGCTCGAAGAAGCCACGCGATTTGACGGCACGCATGAAGAAGACGATTTCCACCGGCTTGATGTCGGTGCCGGTAGCGATCATGTCGACGGTGACGGCGATGCGCGGGTGGTAGCTGTTGCGGAAAGCGGCGATGAGTTCCTTGGGGCTGGCACCGGTGGTGCGGTAGGTGATCTTCTGGGCGAATTCGTTGCCCTTGCCGAATTCCTCGCGCAGGATTTCGACGATGTTCTCGGCGTGGTTGTCGTCCTTGGCGAAGATCAGCGTTTTCGGCACTTCGCTGCGGCCGGGGAAGATTTCGCAGAACAGCTTGTCGCGGAAGGTGCGCACGATGGTGCGGATCTGGTCGGGGGTGACGACGTCGCGGTCGAGCTGGTTGGGGTCGTAGGCGAAGTCGTCGTCGAGTTCTTCCCAGCGGGTCTTGCGGGTGTCGCGTTCCTGCTTTTCCACGTAGTAGCCGGCTTCGACCTTGGAGCCGGCCTCGGTGATGGCGGTCTTGATGCGGTAGACGTCGTAGTTGACGTTGACGCCGTCGGCCACAGCCATTTCGTGGTTGTATTCCATGACCAGATTCTGGTGGAAGAAGCCGAAGGTCTGCTTGCCGGGCGTGGCGGTGAGGCCGACGAGGTAGGCGTCGAAGTATTCCAGCACCTGCGCCCACAGGTTGTAG
>NCGJ01000028.1 GCA_002281555.1 Hydrogenophilales bacterium 28-61-23 | reverse complement strand
GAGGCCAGCGCTACTGTGCCGATGGTTGTGCCCAGGCAGCCCGCGCCTGTTCACTGCGCGCGGCCGGTCGGCGCTATCAATCGAGTCGGCGTGGCCGCCGTACCCACGCCGAGCGCCAACGTCGCTACCGTGCGCGGCAAAAGAAAGTGACGCATCACGGTACCCCACCCCCGGCCCCGTCCGTTTTACTGCTACCCCATCCAACGGCGCCTGAGGAAAGCACCTTGCCTCTGCCCTGGCATTGCCATTTCTGTGGTCGTCAGCAAGCCAAAGGGGAGCGCCAGAACTTCCTGCGTTGTCGGATACGCCGCCCTTCAACCCCATCCGACCGGAGAGAGACGCCTCATGGCTCTGATCCCTGAATTCGAAGCCCAGGTAGTTCGCTACAACCACGCCTTGCAATGTCGTATTGGCGTCATTGCCCGGCAAATTTCGCCACCGTGTCAGCCTCCAACACCCTGGGCCGGAAGCGGATGCATCCCTATTTCTGGTCACCCTGCCGGGGGTACAGGCGCATGTCGGATGATCGTAGTGGCCGATCCCGAGCGGGGCGGTATCCTTGATGGCCGAGCGGTCGCCGCCACTCACGCGCGCAGCTTCGATCTCGGGCCGCAGATCGAGAATTCGGCCCAGCATGTCGAGAACCCCTGGGCGATGGACCGGCGGGCGAGAAACGGGACGGGAAGAAGGAGATCATGATGGAAGTGCGCATTGACCCCGCCGGCTACCTCGCCCAGTTCAACGTGCTGCCCTACCTGGTCGCAGTAGCCGATGAAGTGCTCGACCTGGGCATTGAACCGCTCACGCCGGCGCAACTGGCGCACGCCACGGCCCGCGCCATCCGCAAGAAGCCCGTACACGCCTTGGAAGCGGCGGTCGTCTCGATGGCGATGCTGGGCGAAGGGTTGGTGGAGGCTGACGCCGACCGCGATCTGATCCGGCAGCACCTGGCCACAATTGGCGAGGCGCTGGAGGCGAACGACCTGGATGTCATGGGAGATGCCCATGGCAAGCCGGTGGTGAACCTCGACCAGGGGAAAGGGTAGGACGTTGATCGAACCCATCATGGACATGATGGTGACAGATGGAGAAGGCTGGTGTCGGCAATCTCTCAATGAACCTCAGGGGAAGCGGTCATGGCTGGCTGTTTATCCTGGACGCTCACTTTGTTGCATAAGGTTTTACGAATGGAGGTTGTTGCACGCATAGCAGACGCATTGCTCGATGGCTTGCCCCGGTCGATTGGCGATCCGCAACAGTCATTCCGGCGGGCCGCATCGTATGACTCAAGCTCGGCATCAAGAGACGGTCGAGGTAGTGCTGTCAGATCGTGTGAAGGTCAGATTTCTGGAACATCGCTCGATACCTGCTGCCGGCCAAAAATAGACCTTCGCGAAGTGGCAGCTAAAAGTTGCTCCCACCATTTGCAGACCTCGCGTTTAAACGACAATCTAGTTTTTCAGTCCCATTTGTTTGAGAAATCTCGATGGTGACTGCCTGCGCTGGTCACCCCACGGCATCATCCTTGTCCTTGGATAGGACAGATAGAGAAGCCTTTTCGACCTTGTGACCGCCACAAAGGCGTTGCGCTGCTCTTCGAGCAGTTCGCGCCCCGAGGTCGAGCGGTAGTCTGGGAATGAGCCTTCGGCCATTCCCGCGACGAAGACCACGTCGAACTCCAGCCCTTTGGAGGAATGCACCGTGAGCAATGCAACGCCCTCACGACTGGCCTTCTGGGTTGCGCCTAGCGCCTTGCTGCTCATGAAGCCCGCAATGGTCTGAGAGGACGAATCCGAGCGCAGGTATTGATCCCACTCCTGCCTAAACACAGCAACGTCCTCGTAGATCGGAAGCTTCTCGCCTTCTTCCAGCGTGTCCGCGTAGCTTGTCAGCACAGTGAATGCAGGCATCAAGTCAAGGCGTGCGGTATTGCACAAAACGCTTGAAACCGCAGCGACAACCGCATTGGCTCTCGCGCTTGCTCCCCCAGCGGCCGAGGCCATGCTTGCGAGAGCCGCAGCAGCGTCGTTGGTTGGAGCAGGCTCTGCGACCTTCCACTTTTTGGCCAACGCCGCGAAGTGCAGTCGGTCCCGAGGATTGGCCACCACCCTCAATGCAAGCTGGAAGTCATCGACCACCTCGGACTCATTCTCATGGTTGGCGGTCAGGCGCTTGTAAAAGGGAATCGACCGCTCGCGCAGCGCCTTCTCGACCGCAAGCAGCACGAACCGGGTGCGCCCAAGGATCGCGCACTTCGACGGCTCAATGTTGCCTTCGACATCAGGATGCCCGTTGTCGAAGAGCACCTGAATCTGATCGACGATGCGCTTGGCCTCATCCTCCTCATCATCGCCCTCGACCACGTCGGCAAGCCCTTGAATGGGTAGCTGGGCCGCGACAAGGTAGTTCGAGTCCAGAGAGCGGGCCACGTCAACCACCGCCTTCGACGAGCGGAAGTTCTCCGTGAGGCCGACGAGTTGAGCATTGAACTCAGCTTTAAAGCGGTCCATGTATTCAGGGCTCGATGTGTTGAACCCATAGATGGACTGCTTGGGGTCGCCAACCATCATCACGTTCTTGAACGACTCACCGCACAGCGCGCAGATCACCGCATACTGGGCTTCATTCAGGTCCTGAGCTTCATCGATGCACACGAACTTGTAGAGCCGTTGGTAGAACTCGGCGAGCTTGGGATTGCCACTCAGCAAGCGGTAGACCAACAACAGCAAATCGTCGAAGTCGTATGCATTGCTCGCCCGCAGGCCGTTGTCATAGGCATCCAGTACACGGCGTTCGAGATCATCCTCGACTACTGCGCAGGTAATGGGGTGCGCTTTGATCCATGAAATGCCCTGAAGCCACGCATCGACACGCCGCCCGCGCGCTTTTGCGTCGCCTTCCTGGTCAAGCTCGGCTTCCAGCGTGGGGTCTTCTTTGATCGCGTTGAGCAGAATCTCTTTACGGTCTTTGAACTGCTCGAAGATGTTGGGCATGCCTTCGACGCCGACGAGCTTTCCTCGCTCGGTGAGCATTTCGAGGCAGAAGCTGTGCAGGGTTCCGATGAAAGCGCGTTGGCGCGCTTCGCCCAAGTCTGACAACCGCTCTCGCATCTCATCGGCGGCCTTGTTGGTGAAGGTCAAAGCCAGCACACGAAAGTGACCAGGCACGTTCGTCAACAATGATCGAATGCGCTCGGTGAGAACCCGCGTCTTGCCTGAACCGGGACCTGCCACGACCAGCAACGGCCCATCGACGTGATTGACGACGGACGCCTGCTGGCTTGATAGGCGAATCTTGCGCTGTGTAGTCATGGCTTGGCTCATCCCGCTTTGGGCAGGCCGTGCCTGGCACCAATAATTTGAAACAGGTGATCAATCGTCGAGGGGAACTTGCGTGCGGGGTCGGCGAACCCCACGATTTGATGTGCCAACGGCTTGGCAAGTCTTGTTTTCTGTCCTTTCATCGCATCGGCAGCCGCCCGTTCTCGACCGCCAGCACTCTTGTAGTCCCTGCTTCCCTTGTCTGTGCCATCCTTGAATTTTCCGTAGCTGAGGCCATGGTTCTTTGCGATGAACCCATCCAAGAATGCAGCCTCACCCGACACCGCATTGAGGGCTGCCTCAATCTCGGCCATGTAGCCTTCGGCAATAAGCTGTGTCTCGAAGTTATTCCCACCCGGAAGCACAACGACATTCGGACATTTGGCCGCTTCGGGTAGCCCTGCTTTCTTCAGCGCATCTTCAAGATTCTTCAGCGGCTGCGCCTCACCGTCCGCGATCAGATACCAAGGGATGTCCAAGCTCTGGGCAAGCCATATGAACGGAAAGTAGTCTGTGCCATTGGCCCTAGCAAAGCTGAATCCAAGCTCGTGGATGGACGCGCCCCAATACTCCTGCGCCCAAATCGGCAACGCCTGTTCCTCGGTCTGGCCTTCAAAGAGCACCAAAGCACGAGCGAAGAGGATGTCTCCTCGCGACTCGATGACCGACTCTTGAATCTTGCGCTTGTCGTCAGCCTTGGTCAGTTGGGACAAGTCGAGCTTCGACGTGACCGTATCGCCGCCCTTCTTGATGAACAACCGAAGGTCTTCAAGTTGGGCTTGTCCTGCGAAGTATGGCGAATGCGTGCTGACAACGCGTTGCCCAGCGATGGCCTTGATATGGCCGAACAATGAGCGTTGAGCTTGGGGGTGAAGGTGAGATTCTGGCTCTTCAAGCGCGAGGATCGAATGCACCTTGTCACCATCGCTGGTTGCGTGAGCATGTCTCCACGAGGCAAATGCGCGGAAGACCAGAAGCGAGGCGAGGCTGCGAGTGCCCATGCCGTGACGAGCGAGTGGGAACGACTGCGCACCGGATGTCGAGAAAGACACATCCACGCCCTTCGACAGGTCTCTCAACTTTCGGGCAACCGGCGCGATGTCGATGCCCGCGCTGTCGGCAGACACGACCTTCTGCAAGTCCGCCAGGTTCGTTTTGAGATGCTGAAGGATTTCACTCTTGTCTACGATGGTCTGATTAATGCCCGAAAGTGCAGCTTCAAGATCAGCCACATCGGCGGCGGACAAGCCAAGGTCGTCAGTCAATCGTCGCCAGAAAGAGCCTTGCTTGCGTAGGTCGTCGTCGAGGTCGCGCTTCGCATCGATGTAATGCAAGGCAACCGGTTCGAGTTGGGCAGCGCGAATCGGCGTCGACTGAAATGGCGTATCGATCCAGTCCGCAAACGCGCGCCACTCTTTCAGAAAACTGCGCTCGACAACATACTCCGCCTTCGCGCCGTTCCATGAAAGACTGGTTCGGATGGGCATGAACTCGTAGAACTCGACGGGATCGATAGCGATACCGTTGCCCCACAAAGCTGTCCAAAAGCTGCCTTCCGGAAACTTATCCAGCACCTTGCCGTCTGAGCCGACCGGCCGGATGCGCAGATCGATAACGACCTTACGCTCTTTAGGTGGCAAAGCTTCGCCGGGAGCTAGACGAACATCGTCATGGCTCAGAGTCTTTCGGCCCGAGCCGATCGCTGCAAACAGAGCATCAAGAAAGCTCGTCTTGCCTGCATTGTTAGCGCCAATGAGCACCGTCAAGTCATTTAGCTCAACTTCAACGTTGGCAAGAGACCTGAAATTGCTGACTCGAACATCGGTGATAGCGATTTCACTTTGTGTTGAATAGATCGTCACGCTTTGTCTCTGAGTAACTTGGTTGTGGTGTATTTTGTCCTAAGTTACTGATGAACCTACACGCGCTTCGTTGCGAGCGAATACACCTCATCGTTACGACGCATACCTACTGCAATGACCATCACCTCGACAATTCCTGATGTGACCTTGTAGACGATTCGCGTATCGCCAGATCGGATGCGACGACAACCTGCAAGTAGCCCTGACAGAGCTTAATCCGTTTTGTCGGGCTCACCGTTCTGGATGCGGTCCGCCCAACTGGACTCCTCCTAGCAGTGCATATCGACTGAGTCTTGCGGGGCCTTTTATCGCCCGCTGTACCGGCTACTCCCTTTCGAAATCAACCGCGCCCGTGGGGGCGCATTTCGTTAAGGAGAGTAGTCATGAAAACCATCATCTTCG
>NCGJ01000005.1 GCA_002281555.1 Hydrogenophilales bacterium 28-61-23 | reverse complement strand
CGGGCCGAGTTGTGTGAATTGGCTTTGCGGCAGGTTTCCGAGCGAACCAGCCATTCCAGTGTCAGCTATCCCGGTTTGAACGTATTTCCGCTGCTGGCCAGGAGCAGCAGTCCATTCTGGTTCCCATTAGCCGCCGGCAGAAAACTTCCTTGGATGACCTACAACTGCTTTCTGGCCCCATCCCCCAAAGATGGCTACGTGCCGTGGCAAGACGGACGGGCCTGTGGAGCCGGATGACAACAAACCCTGCCATGACTGACGTCAGAATCACTCTGAAACAGTTTCAGCATCTGTAGTGGTGTCATTTTTGCTACCATTTATCCCATGACATACCGTGTTGTCGTCGACACCAATATCTTTCTCGGCGCTTGCCTGGGGCAGGGAGCTGCCCACCATGTAGTGGCGGCTTGCCTGCGTGGGCATTGCCAGCCGCTGATGGGCGCTGCGCTGTTCTCCGAATATGAAGATGTACTGGGGCGAACCGAACTCTTCGAAACGTGTCGGCTGAACCTGGCCGAACGGGATGAATTGCTGGATATCTTTCTCGCCACCTGCGATTGGACGCGCATCTACTTCTCTTGGCGGCCCAATCTGCCGGACGAAGCCGATAACCATCTGGTGGAACTGGCGGTGGCGGGCTGCGCTCGTTTCATCGTGACCAGAAACTTGCGCGATGTCGCGCGCATGGAACTCAAGTTTCCCGAGCTGCGAATCGTGGGCCCGGAGGACTTTCTCAAGGAGATCGCATCATCATGAGCGCCCTGACCCTACGTCTCCCCGACGACAAACACGCGCGCCTGCGTGCCTTGGCAAAGAGCCGTGGCACCAGTGTGAATCGGCTGCTGGACGAAGTCACCACACTATTGCTGGCGGAGTTTGATGCTGAAACACGCTTCCGGCTGCGGGCTGAACGCGGCGCCGGCAAGGCCGAGCGCGGTCTCGGCTTGCTGGACAAGGCCGCCGGAAAATAAGGTCTGCGGCCGCTTTGCCGTATGACGGAGGCCTTATGAGGGCCATTGGGCGGCCCGAATGGCTGGAAAACAAGCTTCTGCTGACGTTCGATTCGATCAACCTACCCGTATTTGGCCGGGTCAATCGCACGCTATCCCAAGCCGATCACGAACCGGTGCTTGCCGGAAACCGTGCGCGGAATCTCGTCGAGATAATTCACTTCCAGCGTCACCGCGTCCTCCATCTTCCGGCTGATTTTTTCGGCCAGCGCGGCCTGCGTCGCCGCGCTCAGTGGTTCGGCGGCGACCAGATTCAGCGCGATCCGATCCATGTCGCGCTGCACCCACTGGAATTGGCGAACTTGAACCTGGCCGTCGAGCAGATGGTTGAAAAAGCCCGGATGGATGCTTTTGCCGGCGCGGGTGCGGATCAGGTCGTTGTGCCGGCACAAGCCCATTTCCATGAGCGGAAACGGTGAGCCGCAGGCGCATTCGCCGTCCAGCAGACGGCCGGAGTCGCCCAGGTTGTAGCGGATGAACGGCATCAGCCGATTGGTCAGCGAGGTCACAATCAACGCGTCTTCTCCCTCGATCGGCACGGACTCCAGATAAACCTGATCGGCGAATACATGCATGCCGCCGTGCCGGCACTCCCACGCGATGTTGGGCACTTCGCGGCAGCCGTACTGGTTGAACACCTTGCAACCGAAAGCCCGTTGCATCAGATCGCGCTGCGCTTCGGTCAACACCTCGGCGGTGGAATACACGCCAATCAAACTGCCCGGCATTTCCATCTTGCCGGCGACGATGAAACGCGCCAGCTCGCTCATTGCCGAGGCGTAGCCGTAGAGCAGAACCGGGCGATAACGTTGAATGAAACGCGCCCACTCGTGCAGTTTCACCTCACTGAATTCGGTCGCGCCGATGGTCTTCTCGGCCGCGATCAAGTCCGACCAGTTCGAACCGAACACCCCGCCCGCCGCGACATCCTGGCGCGCGCCCCAGAAATTGAGCACCTTCTGTCCCGGCCGCCAGCCCGACATCATGAAGCCGCGCATCATCCCGGCGCGCATCAACTCATGCTTGGCCTCGTCGTACCAGAACGCCAGCGGCTTGCCGGTGGAGCCGCCGGTGTGGCCGATCTTGACCTTGCTACGGTCGGCAGCGCGCATCAGCAGATCGTCCAGCCGCTCGCGCACCGCGTCTTTTTCCAGGAGCGGAATCACGTCTGGATGCCGGCCCAAACGTTCCGCGTAATACGGCACATGGGCGGCGGCGAAAGCAACGATATCGGCGAAATCCGCCCGCTGTTTGCGCAGCAATTCGTCCCGGCTCAAGGCCTGGTTGCGCAGCAACAGATCGAGCTGCGCGTAGCGAAGCGGATAGCGCTGGCGATGCAGCCAGTGACGGGGCGAGCTAAACATCCATAGCCTCAAATTAGTCCAGCGTCAGAAGCTGACTTTCAATTTCAAACAACTGGGGCTCAGGAACCTCAGCCTTTCGCGCAAATTCAGCCCATCCCTGGATGGCGTACCGAACTTCGTCGATAACCCGAGGCGCCGAGCCGATGCCAAACCGCTTGGCCTCGGCCAGCAGGTCCGCTATCTCGAACCCTTTGAACTTGCCGTTTACCGACATGAGGTGCTGGTTTGTCCATTCACCTTGAGGGTTGTGGGCAAACGTGACGTCGTAGGCCGGCGCCAATGCCCATGCCGTGCCGCCCTTGCGCAGCAGGAACGAGAAGTTTTTGGTGTGGTCATCGCAGTTTCGGCTCATCACGTTGAAGACCATGCGCCGGAACGCTTCCTCCATGTCCTCGTAGGGCAATCCCAACTGGTCGATGGTGTCGAAGAGCTGGGAGTAGGAATTGGTTCCCTTCTTCTTGTAGTCGACATGGGCCATCGCGCATAGCGTCTGCATGTGGTGACGGACACTTTGCCCTTCACGGTCGAAGCGCTGGGTCATGAAGTGCGCACGGCCGTTCTCCTTGAGGAGCCGGCAGTCGGTCATGAGGATGCCCGCGGCGCGCGCCATCAGGTGATAGGCGTACTCGATACGGCCATAATTCTGCGTGGTGCCCAGTTCCTGGTCCGTGCCCATGCCGTCGAACTTGAGCAGCCAGTGCTCGAAGCCCGCCGGGGCATCCATCTGGCCAGAGCGGATTTCGCCAGTATCCGGCAGCAAAGCGATAACCGCCTTCGCCCGCGCGCCGCCAGCGCTGGTGCCAACGTCGATGATGCTGCGTAGCGCCGCATTCGTCTGGTCGTCGTCCATGACGCCCGTTAATGCACGCCGAGCTTGTTCGACCAGGGAACTCAGCTCAATGGTCGTGGGCTTGTGTCTGGTCGGGCCACGAGACGGTTTGAACGTCAGGGCCCCCATTGCACGGGTGCTCATGTACGCCAAGCGGTCCAGTGCGGTGACCTCCTGAGCCGCAATACCTTGGTCAGCCATGTACCGGTTGATGAGCGCATTGCCGAAATCATCCGGCAGCGCGTCGCTCAGCATCGCGGGCAGCCGCTTATACGTGGCCTCGGGCAAATCCGTGAACAGGTAGGTCTCCTCGGCCACTGCGGGCATGTGTAGCGGCGAGGGCTCGATACCCAAGTTGGTAAATTCCGGCGTATAAGCGAATACGTAGTAGCCATAGGTTGGGTCAAGCGCGACCGAACCGATGTGCACACCCCAAAGGTGGACTTCAACGGCGTGGACGTGCTTGTACGGCCTGGTTTTCTGGGTAGGAACCATGGGGGAACCTTCGGATGGGTTACTCGGCGGGCGCGCGCGGCACTTATGCGCCACTCCGGGTGCGCCGGGAATGGGAGGCCCGCTGCCGGGGCTGTGCCTCACGGGTGAGCGCGAGCGGATTGATGGTGGCAATAGGTGCAATGGTGTTCAGCCACTCGTGCCGCCCCAGGGCGCGAAGCACGCTGACCAGCGTCTTGACGGTCGAGCCTTGACCGCCTTCAAGGTTGCGCAAAGCCCGAACGCTCAAGCCCGCGCGCTCTGCCAACGTCTTCTGGTCGAGGTTCTTGGACAGACGAAGCGCTTTGAGCTTCTCACCCAGTCCAGCTTCCATCTCTTCCGGCGTCAGATTTGTATTTGCCATGATTGCACCCGTTAAGTCGGCCTTCCGTAAGCGCCCCTTTTCTGCCTTCAATACGGAGAATTTAGTGCAAGAGCCCTATTTCTGCCCATTGTGGTAGATATGCATAAAGCATGCAAACACGACTACAGGTCGATTTGTGCCCATAAAAAGCACAATACGCCTTTAAAAGGCGTATTAGTGCCCATTATTGTTGTTCGGTTTCGCTTGATGGGGAGGCTACCCGCACGTCCCGACCGCGCCGCAGGCCGTGCAGAAATCGCAGCCGTCTTTGCGTATCACCGTGTCGTTGCCACATTCCTTGCAAACCTTGCCTTTCATCACGGCGGCTTCTTCGCCGGTCCTGGCGGGCGGTAGCGCGGGGGCTTTGATCATGCCCATTTCTCGTACCGGCAGGCCGTCCTCGGTCAGGATGCCGAGCATGGCGTAGCGGTGGATGATCAGGCGGGCGAGGTAGGCGACGGTGGAGGGCCAGTTGGTTTGTTTCGATTCTCCCGGCACAAAGGCCATGAAGTCGCCGAGGGGTTCCGGGTAGTTGAGCAGTTTGCGCAGTTTCATGCCGATCCAGGCCGGGTCGAGCACGCGCATGTCGAGCGAGAGCAGTTTGCACAGGCCGTCGAGGGCGCGCGGATATTCGCCGGAAAGCCAGACGGAATAAGGCCGGGTGACGCCATCCGGCAGGGTGATTTCCTTGAGGCCGAGGACGAAGTCGTCTTCGGTATGCGGGTTGTAGACGTCCACCGTCCAGGACAGCGTGCCGTCGGTGCCGGTTTTGGGTTCCTTCAGCGAGAACAGGGCGTCGAGCACCGGGGTGTATTGGCCGCCTTCACCTTCTTCGCCGCTATCCAGCGCATGCAGATCGTCCAGACGCCAACGCAGAAGCTGCGCGGTGGCGGCGACCAGGCTGGGCATCTGGCGCGGCTCGCCATTGGGCGGGAAGGGGATGGAGCAACTGTCGTCACCGCGCGTTTTCGCCAGGGTTTCCAGCTTCAGTTTCAGCCAGCCCCGGTCGTTGGCGCGCATGTCCATCGACAGTGTTTTCGCGATTGCGCCCAGGCCGCGCGGCTGCTCGGCGCCATTGACCCAGACTTCGAACGGCCAGGCGCGCCCCTCGCTTTCGCTGGGTTCCGTATGGCCGACAAACAGGGCGAAGCTGCCGCAGGCGCTGTCGATCATGTAGCACCAGGCCGGGTTGCCGCCGGACAGTTTCGGCCGGCCGGGCCATTTCAGGCTTTCCAGCACGGGCGCGGGCAAGGCCTTGATTTCGATGCGGCGATTGACGTCGGAGAGTTCGAAATCCTGCGGGTTGGATGCGGTTTTTGCCGGCGCCGGTGTTTCCGCGCCGGTGGAAAGCACGCTGCCGAGCACCGAGTTGGGCCGATAGGTGGCCAGCCCTTTGAGGCCGGCCTTCCAGGCCGCGATATAGAGGCCTTCGAACTCGGTGTAGGGATAGTCGGCCGGCACGTTGACGGTCTTGGAAATGGCCGAATCGACGTAGGGCGCGACGGCGGCGACGGCATTCATGTGCGCGGTGGCGGAAATCTCCAGCGCGGTCACGAAGGCGGGCGGCAATTGGGTCATGTCGCCGCCTTGTTCCCGATACAGCCGCCAGGCGTGGTCTTCCACCTGATGTTCCTTCCAGCCGCCGTCCGGCTCGCGCTTTTTGCGCGTGTAGGCCCAGGAAAACGGCGGCTCGATGCCGTTGCTGGCGTTGTCGGCGAAGGCCAGCGAAATGGTGCCGGTGGGCGCGATGGAGAGCAGATGCGAATTGCGCATGCCGTGCGCGCGGATGGCGTCCTTGATCGGGCCGGGCAAGCGGCTGGCGAAGTTGCCGCCGGAGAGATACAGATCGGCGTTGAACAGCGGGAACGCGCCGCGCTCCTTGGCCAGTTCGACCGAGGCGAGATAAGAATGATCGCGCATGAATTCCGCCACCTGGGTGGAAAAGGCGAGCGCTTCCGGCGTGTCGTATCTCAGGCCCAGCATGACCAGCGCATCGCCCAGACCGGTGAAGCCGAGCCCGACGCGGCGCTTGTTGTGCGCCTCGATACGCTGTTTTTCCAGCGGCCAGGCGGTCAGGTCGAGCACGTTATCCAGCGCCCGCACACACACCGGCAGCACCCGCGCGAGACCGTCGAAATCGAACTGGGCCTGATCGGTGAAGGCGCGGTTGACGAAGCGGGTCAGGTTGACCGAACCGAGGCAGCAGCAGCCGTAGGGCGGTAAGGGTTGCTCTCCGCACGGGTTGGTTGCCTCGATGCTTTCGCAGTAATAGAGATTGTTGTCACGGTTGATCCGGTCGAGAAACAGGATGCCGGGCTCGGCGTGGTCGTAGGTGGAGGCCATGATCTGAGTCCACAGATCGCGGGCGCGCATCTTTTTGTAGACCCAGACGCCGTCGCCATGACGTTGATAGGCGCCGGCGGCTTTCTGCTCGACGCCGGGTTCGGACCGGTGCGCCAGTTCCACGTCGGCATCCGCCTCGACGGCTTGCATGAACGCATCGGTGACGCCGATGGAGATGTTGAAGTTGCGCAAATCGCCTTGGTCTTTGGCGTGGATGAACAGTTCGATATCCGGGTGATCGCAGCGCATCACGCCCATTTGCGCGCCGCGCCGGGAGCCGGCGGATTCCACCGTTTCGCAGGAACGGTCGAACACGCGCATATAGGAAACCGGGCCGCTGGCGCGCGATTGCGTGCCTTTGACCAAAGCGCCCCTCGGCCTGATGGTGGAGAAGTCATAGCCGACGCCGCCGCCGCGGCGCATGGTTTCAGCGGCCTCCTCCAGCGCGACGTAAATCCCCGGCTTGCCTTCCGACTCGCCCGAAATCGCGTCGCCGACCGGCTGCACGAAGCAATTGATCAAGGTGGCCTGCAAGCCGGTGCCGGCGGCGGAGTTGATGCGTCCGGCCGGGATGAAGCCGGCTTCCATCGCGGCGAAGTAGGCGCGTTCCCAATGTGTGCGCTCGCTTTTCTTTTCCGCCAAGGCCAGCGCGCGGGCAACGCGCATGCGCACATCGGTCACATTTTGCTCGTCCCCCTTGGCGTATTTCTCCAGCAAGACTTCGCTGGAAATGGCTTGATCGGCGAGTTCGGGGAACAGGGCTTCCTGCATGGCGACTGACTCCAAATAACTAGATGTAAGGTTGAGTTAGCGTTTTAGACGCTACATACAGTGTTCGCAAGCTTCGATTTCATGTTTCCGCAATTCTTTGGCGGGATGCCGGAGGGAACGACAATCGATCTGTTTCGCGAGGCATTTCGAGCAACTGGGTAGGATGGGCCAAGCGCAGCGGGCCCATCGGCTGGTGCATCAGAACTGGAGCAGCGCGCCCAACTGTTTGCGCGCATTGATGGGCGCGCTGCGCTTCGCCCATCCTACGAATCTTCTTCGCCCCGTAGCACAGTGCGCCATGCGCACCCTATGAAATCATCAGGGGGTTTGTTGGGCACGCAGCCCCAGTGTCGCCAACACCGGGGTGTGATCGGACGGACGTTCCAGCTTGCGCGGCGCCTTGTCGATTTCGCTTGCGCTGCAATGCGAAGCCAGTTCCGGCGAAAGCAGAATGTGGTCGATGCGCATGCCGAGATTGCGGCGAAAACCCATCATCCGGTAATCCCACCAACTGAAGCTCTTGTCGGCCTGTTCGAACAGGCGGAAAGCATCCTTGAAGCCCAGGTCGAGCAAGGCTTGAAAACGCGCCCGTTCCGGCTCGGAAACCAGCACTTGGCCGACCCAGGCGGCCGGGTCGTGGCAATCGCGGTCTTCCGGCGCGATGTTGTAGTCGCCGAGCAGCGCGAGCCTGGGGTGACGCTGCATTTCGTCCTTCAGCCAGGCGATCAGCGCATCCAGCCAGGCCAGCTTGTAGACGTATTTGTCGGAATCCAGGCTCTGACCGTTCGGGATATAGACGCAGACGACACGAACGCCATCGACGCTGGCGGCAAGCACGCGCTTCTGTTCGTCGGCAAAACCGGGAATGCCGGTCTGCACATCGGACATCGGCAAGCGGCTCAGGATCGCCACGCCGTTGTAGGTTTTCTGGCCGGAGAAGGCGCTGTCATAGCCGGCCGCGCGCAGGGCTTCGGCCGGAAAAACATCGTCGGTCTGCTTGGTTTCCTGCAAACAAACCAGATCGGGCTGCGCGCTTTGCAACCAGTCCAGCAGATGCGGCAGACGGACTTTCAGGGAGTTGACGTTCCAGGTGGCGAGTTTCATGACGCGGATTATCATTGCCATCCTTTCGCCGATACAACGCCTAACCCGCACCTCAAGCCCCCATGCAAACCCTGACCGTAGAACTCGGCGACCGCGCCTATCCCATCCACATCGGCCCCGGCCTGCTCGATCGCGCCGATCTGGTCTTGCCGCATTTGATCCAGAAGCGCGCAGTGATCGTCACCAACACCACCGTCGGCCCGCTTTATCTGGAGCGCCTCGCCAAAACGCTGCGCGAAGCCGGCGTGCAAGTCGATTCCATCGTGTTGCCGGATGGCGAGGTCTACAAAAACTGGGAAACCCTCAACTTGATCTTCGACGGTCTGCTGACCCAGCGCGCCGAGCGCAAGACCACGCTGATCGCCTTGGGCGGCGGCGTCATCGGCGATCTGACCGGCTTCGCGGCGGCGTGTTATCAGCGCGGCATGCCGTTCATCCAGATTCCCACCACGCTGCTGGCGCAGGTCGATTCGTCGGTCGGCGGCAAGACCGGCATCAACCATCCGCTCGGCAAGAACATGATCGGCGCGTTCTACCAGCCGCAACTGGTGCTGGCCGATACCGAAACGCTGAACACGCTGCCCGAGCGCGAGCTTTCCGCCGGCCTGGCCGAAGTCATCAAATACGGACTGATCCGCGATCTGCCGTTCCTGGAATGGCTGGAAGCCAACATGGGCGCGCTGATGGCGCGCGACACCGCGGCGCTGACTTACGCCATCCACCGTTCCTGCCAGAACAAGGCGGATGTGGTCGCGGCCGACGAGCGCGAATCCGGCCAGCGCGCGCTGCTCAACCTGGGCCACACCTTCGGCCATGCCATCGAAACCGGCATGGGTTATGGCAACTGGCTGCACGGCGAGGGCGTTTCCGCCGGCACCATGCTGGCAGCCGATCTGTCGTGCCGCATGGGCCTGATTTCCGCCGCCGATGTCGATCGCATCGCCGCGTTGTTCCGCCGTGTCGGCTTGCCGGTAGTCGCGCCAGATCTGGGTTACGACGCCTATATGGACTACATGGGCGTGGACAAGAAGGTCGAAGCCGGGCGCATCCGCTTCGTGCTGTTCCAGAAGCTGGGCGAAGCGTTCGTCAGCGGCGACTATGATCCAGACGCCTTGCGCGCGACGCTGACCGAAGCCGTTTCAAAATATTGAAAACAAAACATTGTTTCCATTAAGTGCATTAAATGCAGATAATGGAAACCATGTTTTCTGAAAATGTAGCGCCCATTCTGCAAAAACTCGGCAACCGCCTGCGTGCCGAGCGCCTCGCCCGCAACGAATCGCAAATCCGTTTCGCGGCGCGTATCGGCGTTTCCGTGCCGACTTTGCGCCGCATGGAACAGGGCGACGCCAGCGCACAAATCGGCCACTGGCTGACCGCGTTGATTCTGCTCGGCCGCATTGCCGACGCGGAAGCCCTGCTTGCGCCGCGCTACAGCCTGTTCGACGCTGCCGCGCAATCTGAAAAACCGGTGCGCCAGCGCGCCAGAAACAAAGTGTAAAACCCGCATGATCCGGCTCGACCTCTGGCTCACGCTCACCTCAGGCGAAAAACTGCATGCCGCCGAACTGGCGTTTGGCGATGCCGACCGGCAAGGCCGTTATGCCAGCGCCTTTCGCTACACACCGGGTTATCTGGCCGACGCCCGCACTTTCGCGCTCGACCCGGCCGCACTGCCTTTAACGCCAGGTGATTTTCCCGGCAAACAACTCGATACGCCGCTGCTGGCGCTGGAAGACGCGCTACCCGACGACTGGGGCCGCCGCCTGCTGATCCTGCGCCACGGCTTGCCGCGCGGTCGCCAGTCGGAACCGCATCTGTTGCAGGCGTTGGCCGGACAGGGGCTGGGCGCGCTGGGTTTCTACCCGCCCAATCAGCCGCCTAGCGAAGAGGCCAATGCCGCCGCGACCCTCGAATTGCAGACCCTGCTCGATGCCGCGCAACGGCTTGAACGCGACGGCGATAGCGCGATTGACGACACTACCCGCAGCCTGCTCGCCGCCGGCAGTTCGCCCGGCGGCGCGCGACCGAAAGCGCTGGTTTATGACGAACACGGGCAGTGGATCGCTAAATTCCCCAGCCGGCGCGACGATGTCGATATGGTCGGTCTGGAAGCTGCGAGTCTCGAACTGGCTCGCCTCGCCGGCCTGGAGACGCCAGATTTCCGGTTGCTCGAGCTGTCTGATTCAAGGCGCGTCCTGCTGGTCAAACGTTTCGACCTGACGCAGCAAGGCGGCCGCAATCACATGCTCAGCTTCCGCGCCCTGTTGCAGGCCAGCGGCTATTACGTGCTGCGCTATGCCGACCTGATCGCCGCGCTGCGCCAGCACGGCGCGCGGCCGGAAGTAGACGTGCCGCGGTTGTACCGGCAGATGGTGTTCAACGCACTGCTCGGCAACACCGACGACCACCTGAAGAATTTCTGGTTGCTGCGCGAAGCCGAAGGCTACCGCCTGACGCCGGCCTTCGATCTGCTGCCGGATACCGGCGCGCGGCGCGAACATGTATTGTTGTTCGACCTTACTCCGTTGCCGCCCAGTCCCGTCGAACTGGTTGGCTTGGGCCGCAAATGGGGCATCGGCGGCGCCGCGAACATCTGTCAGGAAGTCGAAGCCGCCGTCGCGCGTTTTGGTGAAATCGCCGCCGGCAACAACGTGCCGGAATCCGAAATCCATCGCTTTGCACAGGACATCGCCCGCCGCTGTCGCACCCTCTCCCCCAACCCCTCCCCCGCTTACGGGGGAGGGGAGCAGCAAGCGTCGCTGCCGCGACGTTCACGTTAAGGGTCATCATGTCCGAACTCGCTCCCTATGCCGCCCGTTCCGCCGAATCGCAAGGCCGCCGCCACCCGGAGCCGCCCGCCGCGCCGCGTTCCGAATTCCAGCGCGACCGCGACCGCATCGTGCATTCCACCGCTTTCCGCCGGCTGGAATACAAGACCCAGGTCTTCATAAACCACGAAGGCGACCTGTTCCGCACCCGTCTGACGCACAGCCTGGAAGTCGCCCAGATCGGCCGCACCCTGGCGCGCATGCTGGGCCTGGACGAAGACCTCACCGAAACGCTTGCGCTGGCGCACGACCTCGGCCACACCCCGTTCGGCCATGTCGGCCAGGACGTGCTCAACGCCTGCATGAAGGAACACGGCGGTTTCGAACACAACTTGCAATCGCTGCGCGTGGTCGACGAACTGGAGCAGAAATATGCCGAATTCGAGGGGCTCAATCTCACCTTCGAAGCGCGCGAGGGCATCCTCAAACATTGCTCGCTGAAGAACGCGGAAAAACTCGGCGACGTCGGCCTCCGCTTCATCGAAGGCCGGCAACCCTCGCTGGAAGCGCAGATCACCAATCTGGCCGACGAAATCGCCTACAACAACCACGACGTCGACGACGGCCTGCGTTCCGGCCTGATCACGGTGGCGCAACTGGAACAGGTCGAAATCTTCGCCCGCCACCTCGACACCGTGCGCAATCTCTACCCCGATCTCAACGACCGCCGCCTGATCCACGAAACCGTGCGCCGCATGATCAACACCCTGGTCGTCGACATGCTCGAACAAACCCGCGCCAACATCGCCGAACACCGCCCGGAAAATCTGGACGACGTGCGCCGCTGCCCGCCGCTGGCTGCCTTCAGCGAGCGCATCCTGGCCCAGCATCGCGAACTCAAGCGCTTCCTGTTCCAGAACCTGTATCGCCACTACAAGGTGGTGCGCATGAGCGAAAAAGCGCAACGCCTGCTGCGCGACCTGTTCACCGCCTTCAGCGCCGAACCGCGCCTGATGCCGCCGGAACACCACGCCCGCGCCGATCAAGACCCCTACCGCGCGGTATGCGACTACATCGCCGGCATGACCGACCGCTATGCGATCCGGGAACACCGGCGGATTTATGACATCGAGGAATTGGCGTAGCGAAGGTTTCGCTGTTCGGAAGTCGGGAAATGAGTTGAATGACTTAAACGCCGAATTCGAGCGCGTTGAACCCAGTCCTGGCCGTCAACAAGGCTTGCCGAACCGGTAGTCCGACAGATTCAACTTCCCCAACGCATGGCCGCCCGCTCGTCCGACTCGCGCGCGTCGACCCATTTTTCGCCCTCCGGCGTCGCCTCTTTCTTCCAGAACGGGGCGCGGGTCTTCAGGAAATCCATGATGAATTCGCACGCGGCGAAAGCATCGCCGCGATGGCCGGAAGCGACGGCGACCAGCACGATGGGATCGGTCGGGACTAACGGGCCGACGCGGTGGATGACGCAAACATCCAGCACTTGCCAGCGCGCGCGCGCGTCTTCGACGATTTGCGCGAGCGCTTTTTCGGTCATGCCGGGATAGTGTTCCAGAGTCATCGCGCTGACCCCCTGGCCGTCGTTGATGTCGCGCACCAGACCGAGAAAGCTGGCGACGGCGCCAACTTTTGGATTGGCCCGGTAGAGCGCGGCGACTTCGGCGGCGAGGTCGAATGCTTCGTTCTGAACGGCAATTTTCATATCGCGCGCTCAAGGCTGAGTTGCTGGATGGGATCGTGTTCGACAGTGAGTATGCGCACGGGGAAAGCCTTTCGATCGGGCTGGCGAAAATCGTTACGGCTAGGATAACCCAACCCCGCCCAACCCCGCCCAACCCCGCCCAAGCCGGCTCGGCCCCATCGCGGCGGACGCGCCCCGGCACGTTGTTCCGGGTGTTTTTGGCTGGAGAAAACGCCGCGAAAATAAGCCCAGGGCGATGCCCGTTCTTAAGTATTTGTTAAGTCTATCTATGGAGAATCCGGCTCAGCCGCACGTTTTGCGTATGGCTACTTTACTCAACCTAGGAGATACCCAATGAACAAGACCCTGATCGCCCTGCTCGCCGCTGCTTCCGTTTTTGCTTTCGGTTCCGCTCAGGCCGCTGACGCCGCCAAGCCGATGGACAAGGCTGCTACCGAAACCACCAAGACCACCACCGAAACCTCATCCACCACCACCGAAACCACCAAGGCCAAGCCCGCCAAGAAAGCCAAGAAAGCCAAGAAAGCTGAAGAGAAAAAGGCTGACGCCGCTGCTCCCGCCGCCGCTCCCGCTCCCGCCGCCAAGTAAGCGGACTTCGGTTTGAAAGGCCGGACGCTCTGGGGCGTCCGGCCTTTTTCGTTTCTGGAGCCAATTTGGAAGCGATGGCTAGAGCCCATGGGCACGCAGCCTTAAGTAAGGGTTAAGTCTGCCTATGGCTGAATTCGTACCAGCCCTGCTTTTTCGGTAAGGCTATAAACCCAACTCAAGGAAGGTAACCATGACCAAGACCCTGATCGCCCTGCTCGCCGCCACGACTGTTTTCACGTTCGCTTCCGTCGAAGCCTCTGCCGCCACGGAAACCGCGCCAGCCGTTGAAGCGACCTCCGCTGTTAAAGACATGCCGCCGACTGAAGCTACCTCCGCCATCGAGACCAAACCCATGCTGGAAGCCGCGCCTGGCATCGTGGCCGCACCGGCCAAAGAAGCCGCGCCCGACACGGAAAAAGTCCCCGCTGTCCGCTAAAGACAGGCAACAAAGAAGGCGGTTGTTGCCGCGCATGCCGCGCCTTCCGCCTCCCCAACCGCCAAGTAAGCGGACTTCCGTTTAAAGGCTGGGCGCGCGAAGGCGCCTGGCCTTTTTCGTTTCTGTATCGCGGGCTTATCCTGTTCCCCTTCAAAACCCGATTGAAAGAATCATGAAACTGCTGCTGGCCGAGGACGATCCGATGATCGGCGCGAGCATGGAACAAGGCCTGTGCCTGGCCGGTTTCGCCGTCGATTGGGCGCGCGATGGCAAGGCCGCGGAAGAAGCGTTGCGGAGCGGGAACTATGCCTTGTTGTTGCTCGACCTGGGCTTGCCGCGCCAGGACGGACTGACGTTGCTGAAAAAAATACGCCAACTGGAAAATACCGTGCCGGTGTTGGTGGTCACCGCGCGCGACGCGGTTGCGGATCGCATTGCCGGGCTCAATCTGGGCGCCGATGACTATCTGGTGAAACCCTTCGATCTGGATGAACTGATCGCGCGGGTGCATGCGTTGATACGGCGCCAGAGCGGCCGCGTACGCTCCGAGTTGAGATTGGGCGGCTTGTGCCTGGACCCGGTACAGCGCGAAGTCCATCTCGATGGCGCGCGGCTGGCCTTGTCGCAACGCGAGTTCACGCTGCTGGAAGCGCTGATGGAGCGTCCCGGCGCGGTGTTGTCCAAGGAACAACTCGAAGCGCGCATCTACGGCTGGCAAGACGAGGTGATGAGCAACGCGGTCGAAGTGCATCTGCACAACCTGCGTCGAAAACTGGGCGTGGCCTGGATACGGAATGTGCGCGGCGTCGGCTACAAGGTGGTCGAACCGACATGAAAAACACCATCCGCGGGCGGCTGTTGTTCTGGCAAATCAGCGCGCTGATGCTGACCGGCCTGCTGGTCAGCGTCATCACCTATCTGCTGGCCTGGGATGCGTTCAACAAGATTCGCGACTACGGTCTCGAGCAGATCGCCTATTCCATCGTCCGCCATGGTGTGCAGTACGACAGCGACGAGGATGTGCGCAACGACCGCGGCCAGTTCGTCAGCCAGATCTGGGCCGACGACGGCAAGCTGATTTACTCCTCCATCGACGACGCCGGACCGCCGCAGCAAACGATCGGCCTGCATGTAATCGAGTGGGAGGGCACGGAATGGCGCGTGTATGCCCTGAAGGAGGGCGGCCTGACCATCCAGGTGGCGACCACCTCGGCCAACCGGGCGCGCCGATTCGCCTCCATCGCGCCCTGGTTGTTGCTTCCGCTGACCGTGCTGGTCGTCGTGCTCGGACTCTTGATCCGCGCCGCCGTGGGCCGCGCGTTGTTGCCGCTGGAACAGGTGCGCGCGGAAATCGGCCGGCGCGGCGTCATGTCCCTGCATGCGCTCGATGCGCGCGGCATGCCCGACGAAGTGGCGCCATTGGTTGCCGCTTTGAACGATTTGCTGGTCCGGCTCGACCAGGCGATGGTGGCGCAACGCCGCTTCATCGCCGATGCGGCGCATGAACTGCGCTCGCCGCTCACGGCGGTCAAACTGCAAGCCCAGATCGCCAGTCTCGCGAACACCGATGCCGAACGCGAAGCCGCGCTGGCGCAATTGTCCGGCGGCGTCGACCGGGCCGCGCACCTGATCGATCAGCTCCTGCACATGGCGCGCCTGGAACCCGCCGCGCGTCAGGCAACCTTCGCGCCGGTCGCGCTGGATACGCTGATCAAACAGGTCGTGGCGGACTTTTCGACCCTGGCCGAGGCGCGCGATATCGATCTCGGCGTCGGCGCTTGCGCCGCGCTGACCCTGACCGGACAGAACGACAGTTTGCGCATGATGCTCGGCAATCTGATCGACAACGCCTTGCGCTACACGCCGGCCGGCGGTCGGGTCGATGTCGAACTTGCCTTGATTGGCGATCATGCCGAGCTGAGTGTCAGCGATACCGGCCCGGGCATTCCCGAACCGGAGCGCGAGCGGGTGTTCGAGCGTTTCCATCGTCTGGCCGGCCCGGATACGCCCGGCAGCGGCCTTGGGCTGGCCATTGTCAGGCAAGTCGCCGTCCTGCATGGCGGCTGGGTCAAGCTGGACACCGCGCCCGCGGGGGGGCTGACCGTGCGCGTCATATTGCCGCTGCGTGCCACTGCGCTGAACCCGTCCTGACAGCGTCATGCCCGCATTGCGCTTGTCGGCTGGATAATCCGGGAGCCCGCCACTCGCCGATACAGACATGTCGAATCCAAACTCGCCACACGCCAACTCGCTGTTGCAGGCCTGCGCCGATCACCTTGCACAGTCCGCCCCGTTCGACGGCATGTCGCCCGAACACCGGCTTTGGCTGGCGGAACGGCTGAAACTGGCCTACTACGGCAAGGGCGAAACGCTGCTGGAACCGGCCAATGGCAAGGTCGACAAGTTGTTCATCGTCAAACAGGGCGTGGTGACCGGCGAACAGGGCGACGCCAACGCCTGGCTGGAATTGCATGAAGGCGAGTCGTTTCCGCTCGGCGCGCTGCTGTCCGAACGCGCGGCCTTCTCGCATTTCAAGGCCAAAAGCGATGTCTTCACCTACGAACTGGATGCCGCCGATTTCCATGAATTGCTGAAACGGTCGCTGGAGTTCCACGATTTCTGCACCCGGCGTCTGGCCAGTCTGCTGGAAAAATCGCAACGCGGCGTCCAGGCCAGCTATGCCACCGCCACTTCGGAGCAACAGTCGCTGCGCCACCCGTTGGCCAGCATCAGCCAACGCAAACTGGTCACCTGCGCGCCGGACACGCCCTTGCGCGCGGCGCTGGAAACCATCCGCGCCAGCGGCGTCGGCGCCATCGTCGTGGTCGAAGGCGAGGTGGTGGAAGGCGGGGTGGATCGCCCGCGCCCGGTCGGTATCTTCACCGTGCGCGACCTGATCGGCCGGGTGATCCTGCCTGGGCTCGATCTGGCCACGCCGATGCGCGCGGTGATGACGCCCGACCCGATGACCCTGCCGTCCAGCGCACCCGCCTTCGAGGCCGCGCTGATGATGGCCCGGCACGGCTTCCGCCATGTGCTGGTGGTCGAAGGCGATAAGCTTGACGGCGTGCTCACTGGCGTGCTCACTGGCGTGGTTTCGGAAAAGGATCTGTTCTCGTTGCAACGCGTCGGCGTGACCCAGCTTTCCTCCGCCATCCGCGGCGCCAGCGACCAGCAACTGTTACAGCAGGCCGCGCGCGGCATCCGCCAACTTGGCCACAACATGATGGCGCAAGGCGTGGCGGCCGAGCAGTTGACCCAGATTCTGTCCACGCTGAACGACATCCTGACCCGGCGCGTGATCGAACTGGAATGTGCCGATTCGGGCCAGCCCGGCGGCTGCGCGCGCGCCTTCTGCTGGCTGTCGTTCGGCTCCGAAGGCCGTCTGGAACAGACGCTTTCCACCGACCAGGACAACGGCATCCTGTTCACGTTGCATGTGGGTGAAACCGCCGATGCCGTCCGCGCCCAACTGCTGCCGCTGGCCGCGCGCATCAACCGCGCGCTGGACGCTTGCGGTTTTCCGCTCTGCCGGGGCGAAACCATGGCGATGAATCCGAACTGGTGTCTGTCGCTGGAGGAATGGCAAAACCGGTTTGCGCGCTGGATCGACGCGGGCGATCCCGAATCCCTGCTCAACGCCAGCATCTTCTTCGACTTCCGGCCGCAGCATGGCCAGGTCGAGCTGGCCGATCGATTGCGCGCCTGGCTGCTGGCGCGCGCCGCGGCGGCTCCGGGTTTCCTGCACCGGATGGCCGCCAACGCCTTGCGCAACCGGCCGCCGCTCGGCTTGGTACGCGACTTTGTCGTCGACTCGGAGGGCGAGCATGCGCACACGCTGGACTTGAAGCTGAATGGCGCGACGCCGTTCGTCGATGCCGCGCGCCTGTTCGCGCTGGCCTCCGGCGCCGGCGTCACCGGCACAGCGGCGCGGCTGCGCGCGGCGGGGCCGCGGCTGAACATCGCCAGCGCGGAAATCGAAGCCTGGATCTCCGCTTTCTTCTTCATCCAGATGCTGCGCCTGCGCGACCAGCATGAAAAAAATCAGGCCGGCGTCGAAATGGACAACCGCATCGATCCGGACAAACTGAACGACCTGGATCGCCGCATCCTCAAGGAAGCGTTCCGTCAGGCGCGCAAAGTGCAGGCCCGGTTGGCGCTCGATTACAAGGTGTGAAGGGCGCTGGCGGCAACGCCCCGCCAACCCGCTATACCAAACCCATATCCCGCGCCAGCAGGGCCGCCTCCGCGCGCGACGACACGTTGAGCTTGCGATAGACCTCTTTCACATAACCGGCGACGGTGTGCTGGGAAATGCCAAGCAGGCGGGCGGTTTCGGCCTGGGTCATGCCTTTTGAAATCAAGCGCAAGACCTCGGTTTCGCGCTCGGTCAGCGCCGGGTCGGGCAACGCGGCGAGGGGCTGGAAAAACGACAACATCCTGCGCGCGATGGCCGGCGATAGCGGCGGCTGCCCGGCCGCGATTCCGGTGAGCGCGGCGACGATGGCGGCGATGGGCTGGTCTTTCAGCAAATAACCGCGCGCGCCGGCGCGCAAGGCCGGGAAGATATGGCCGTCGTCGTGATAGATGCTGGCGACGATGCACAAGGTGGCCGGCGAGCGGCGCTGGATGAATTCGATCAACTCGATGCCGATGCCATCGGGCAAACCCAGATCGATCAGCGCGATATCCGGCATTGCGCCGGTCTGCAGTTTCTCGCGCGCTTCGCGCAGACAGTAGGCGGTGTCGATGGCAATGCCGGGAAAACTCTGCGTCAGCGCCTCGCTCAACCAGACTTGAGACTCGGGTAAATCTTCCAGGATGAAACCGATTTGCATGCGTATGCCTCCCCCTCGTTTGTCCGGGCATGATAACGGCATCCGGAGCGCGGTCGATTCCCCCGAACGCGGGGTGCAAATTCCCTCCGCGATATGGAAAATGGCGTCCGGCCATCCTGCCTCATTCTTGCGCGCGCCCGCACGAAGCAAACAATTTATGTCCCCAAAAAAATCGATACACATCAGTCTGCTGTGTCTGCTTGCCGGCATGAACTCGGTTTATGCCGATACGGCCGCCGCGGTTGCGGACGCACCCGCATCCGACGCGGCGTCCACGGCGAGCGCGCATGCCCTGGATGGCATGGCGCCGGCGGGACATTGGGCGGCGCGCCTGACCTTGTTGCGCAACAGCTATGACCGGCGCTACGACGACCGCGAACAGCGCGTCGACCTGGATGCCGAGGCCAATGTTTCGTTGGCGGCATTCGGGGCGCGGCTGGATAGCGAAGTGACGACCGAGTTTGTCGAACTCCTGCTCGGTTATGGCGTGACTGAAAACCTCACTCTGGGCGTCATCGTGCCCTATGCCCGCACCACCAGCCGGCTGACCTTGACCGAAGCCGCGCCCGGGACGATTGCCACCGTGTTGGGCGGTCTGGGCTACAACAAACCGTTGTCTACGCGCGCCGTGTCGGGATTCAGCGACCCGACGCTGGGCGCCCTGTGGCGTTTTCACCAGCGCGAGCACGACAGCGCCGTGGCTGGATTCGGTCTGCGCCTGGGCGTCGCGAAAGCCGACGATCCGGACGATCCGGCCGACCTTCCGCCCGGCGACGGCAGCACGGATTTGCGCTTTCGCCTGGAATATTTCCGCGATCTGGGCGGCGCTTGGGATTTGCGCCTGCTGGGCGAACATCAGGTGCAATTGCCGGATGAAGTCGTCATGCGTCCGGCCGGGCCGTTCAGCTCCGGCAAGGAAAAGCTCAAGCGCGACCTGGGCGACTATCAGGAGTTCGACATCGAACTGGGCAAAGTCTGGGGCGACTGGCGCGTGTCCGGCACCTGGCACCGTTATCAGGAGGCGCCGGACCGTTACCGGCGCATGGATGGCACCGCGCTGCCAGCCTTGTCCGCCAACACCGATACCGTGGCCGATCAGTACCGCCTAGGCGTCACCTGGAGCGGCGTGCGCGCCTGGCGGGCCGGCAAGTTGTTCATGCCGCTGATCGTCAAACTTGAACTGCAGGATGCTTTCCAGGGCAGGAATTTCGTCGATGTGCGCGATATTTATCTGCGCGTTACCGGTCTGTTTTAAGCCGTGGGACTGGCTTGATTAATCGTCTGGCCGTGTCCGCGCGCCTGAGCTGCGCCTTGCTCTGCATCCTGTGTCTGGCTTGGGTCGGGCAGGTTCGAGCCGAAGCGCCGCTGATCCTGAACTCGGCGGATTTCGTGCTCGACGCGAGCGAGCATCCGCCGGCCGACAGCGCCGGCTGGCATCCACAGGCGCTGCCGGATTCCTGGCCGGTCAACCATCCGGCCGCGGTGGCGGAGAACGCGCATGGCGGCTGGTACCGGTTCCGCTTCAGCGCACCGGCGGCATTCGACCCGTTGCAGGCGGTCTATCTGCCCAAGCTGGGTTTGAACGCGGCGGTTTATCTGAACGGTCGCCTGATCGGGAGCGGCGGTCGCTTCAACGAGCCTTACGGCCGGCACTGGAATCGCCCGTTGCTGTTTCTGCTGCCGCCGGGCGCGCTGAGTCCGGGGCAAAACACACTGCATGTCCGTTTGCTGTCGCACGCATACACCCAGGCCAACCTGCACCCGATCCTGATCGGTTCCGACCGGATTCTGCGGCCGAAATTCGAGCGTGAAATCCTTCTGCGCGTGACCTTGAACCAGACCGCCAGCCTGCTCATCGCCAGCATGGGCGTGTTGATGCTGAGCCTGTGGTGGCGGCGGCGGCGCGATGTCGCTTACGGCTATTTCGGCATCTCGGCGCTGCTTTGGGCGGCGCAGTCGACCAATCTCTATTTGCGCGAAGCGCCGCTCGCGACCGCGCACTGGGAAATCGTCATCAACAGCAGTTTCCAGGTGTTTTCCGCATTTTTACTGGTTTCGCTGTTGCGCTTCTCGGCCGCGGGCGGGCAGCCTTTGCTACCGCTGCTGTGGATCTCGGTTGTCGCCTCGCCGTTGACCCAGATACTGGTGCCAGCCCGGCATTACCTGACGCTGACCGCGTTCTGGCATGTCTTCACCTTGCTGTGCGCTTTTGCCACCCTGTTGTTCCTGTTGCGTGCCGCAATCAAATGGCACAACCGCGATGCCGGCCTGATGTCAGGCGCAATGGGCATGGTGGTGGTGCTGGCCGGACATGACTGGCTGATGCACAGCCAGCATTTCTGGCTCACCCGCCCGAATGAATTTCTGGAAGACATCTACTTGCTGCACTACAGCGCGCCGCTGGTGTTTCTTGCCGTCGGCATGATCATGACCAGCCGCTTTGTCCACGTGCTGAACGAATTCGAAGCGCTCAACGATGAGCTGGAGGATCGCGTACAGGCCAAGCACGCGCAGTTGCAAGACAGTTTCACCCGCATGAGCGCGCTGGAAATGGATCAGGCCGTGGCCGAGGAACGCGAGCGTATCTACCGCGATCTGCACGACGACGTGGGCGCCAAACTGCTTTCGCTGGTTTATCGCGCCGGCACGCCGGAGTCGGCCGACCTGGCCCGCTCCGCCTTGCAGGATCTGCGCGATGTGGTCTCCACCACGCAGCAGGGCAATCCCAACCTCGCCGCGGCCTGCGCCGACTGGCGCGCGGAATGCGAGCAACGTCTGAGCGAGGCGGGCATCGTGCTCGACTGGCAACAGCCGGCCGATCTGGAAGCTTACGATTTGACTCAGCCGCAGGCGATCAATCTGGGCCGCATTTTGCGCGAGGCGGTGAGCAATCTGATCAAACATGCCCAGGCGAACCATGCGTCGGTGCGGATCGACCTGGAGACCGGTGTCGGTGGCGGCAGCCTGAGCCTGACGATACGCGACGACGGCATTGGCTGCGGCGGCGCGGCGCCGCGTCCACCCGGGCGAGGCGTGCGCAACATGGAACAGCGCGCCATGCGGATCGGCGCGCTGTTCTCACGCGAGTCCCGAGTCGATGGCGGCTGCGAGATTCTGCTGCGTCTGCCTTTTGCCGCCGTTCAGGGCAGCGGCTTTTCGCCGCCATCGACATAAGTCATTGGCGGCGCCGATCTTTCCCTGACCGCGGATAGGCCGCGGCGTTGCACTGTCGAGCCTCCAGCTAGCGATAGAGGCCGGGAGATGAACCCGAGCCCTGGAAGGGGCCGAGCGGGTTTCTTTGCAGGGTCTCCTCTTCGATGTTCGGGCTGCCGCTCCATTGCTTGTAGACCACTCTGTCGCCGACGATGACGATCAGCGCGCCAAATTTCCAGCCGGTGGTAATGGTTTTCCGCTTGAAATTCATGAAGTCGAGCATGAAGTTGCCAACCCGCTTTTTATGTAGCCGATTCGGTTCCATGTAGTAGCCCTGGCAGGCTTCGCGCGCCTTGATGCATTGATAGATGCCCGGCGGTATCAGGCTTTCGTCCTGAATGGGCTGCGGTAGCACGGCCTGCACCACCTGGGCATGGTTGAGTATCCTCATGTTCGGCGTCTTGTATGGGTCGAAACCCAACGTGCGCACGGTGTCCAGGTCGGTGATGAAGGGTTCGATCTTGTCGTAGCTGGCCTTTGCGGCCTCGAAGGTTTTCCAGGGCTGTAGAGACTGTTCCTGATTGGTCGGAAGCAAACTCGTACAGGCGGACAGCAAGCCGGCAAGCGCCAGCGAAATAAATATTTTCATAACAAAGTCCTGCGGCGCATACAGCGTTGGTTTCTTATCGTTGGCTTTTTCCACCATAGCCTATGCGCGGACAGAGACAGGTGGTCAAGCGGTGAATAACGACTATTTTCCGCCCAGCAACAGCTCCAGTTGATGCCGGCTGACACGATCGTTTTCCTTGTCGAGAAAGTCCTGTTTCAGGAAGGCCTCCATCTTTGGATAAAGCGCGATGGCTTCATCCAGTTGCGGGTCGTTGCCGCGCGTGTAGGCGCCGATGGTGATCAGGTCTCGGCTGCGCTGGAAGCGGGCATATAACGCCTTGAAGCGGCGCACGCGTTCCAGTTCCTCGCGCGGCAACAGTTCGGTGATGGCGCGGGAAATCGAGGCTTCGATGTCGATCGCCGGGTAGTGGCCCTGGTCGGCCAGTTGGCGTGACAGGACGATGTGGCCGTCCAGAATCGCTCGGGCGGCGTCGGCGACCGGGTCTTGCTGGTCGTCGCCTTCCATGAGGACGGTGTAGAAGGCGGTGATCGAGCCGCCGCCCTGGCGGCCATTGCCGGCGCGTTCGACCAGTTGCGGCAGTTTGGCGAAGACCGAGGGCGGGTAGCCCTTGGTGGCGGGCGGTTCGCCGACGGCGAGGGCGATTTCGCGTTGCGCCTGGGCGTAGCGGGTGAGCGAGTCCATGATCAGCAGCACGTTGAGGCCTTGGTCGCGGAAGTGTTCGGCGATGGCGGTGGCGTAGGCGGCGCCGTGCAGGCGCAACAAAGGCGGCGAATCGGCGGGGGCGGCGACCACGGCGGCGCGTTTGAGGCCTTCTTCGCCAAGAATGTTTTCGATGAAGTCCTTCACTTCGCGGCCGCGCTCGCCGATCAGTCCGACCACGACGACATCCGCCGCGGTGTAGCGCGCCATCATGCCGAGCAGCATCGATTTGCCGACGCCGCTGCCGGCGAACAGGCCCATGCGCTGGCCGCGTCCGACCGTGAGCAAGGCGTTGATGGCGCGCACGCCGACATCGAGCACTTCCTTGATCGGGTCGCGCTCCATCGGGTTGATCGGGCGTGAGTAGAGCGGAGCGCGGCGCGGTACATCGAGAATGCCGAGCCGATCCAGCGGGCGGCCCGCGCCGTCGACGACGCGGCCAAGCAGTTCGACGCCGACCGGCATCTGCCGGATTCGATCTTCCGTCCGGCGACGCTTGTAATAGGGTTTGTTGATGCGGGGCGGTTCGAAGCCGCAAGTCGGCACCATTTCAACGCTCGCGCCCGGCGCCAGGCCGTATACGTCGGTCGAGGGCATCAGGTAGAGGCGTTCGCCGTTGAAGCCGACCACTTCGGCATCGACTTGTTGGCCGCCGGCCATGTTGATCCGGCAAGATGCGCCGGTGGCCAACTTGAGGCCGGAGGCTTCCATGATCAGACCCGCCACGCGGGTGAGGCGGCCGGTCGTATGCCAGAGGCTGAGTTGGCTGACGGCTTCCTGGCAATCGCGCAGATAGGTGACCAGGGCGGCGGGGGCGGGCTCGTCCAGCGCGGAGAGGGCCGGGACGGAGTTGGCCGGGTCGGACTCGACTTCCGTGGCGGGCGCCGCGATCAGGCTAGCCATGAATCGTCGGCGCCGAGACAACTGGTCAGCTCCAGCCAGCGTGCTTTGATGCTGCCATCGAGATCGCTGTAGGTGCTTTCAAACCGGAAGTCGCCCGGTTCCATCTGGGCTTCTTCCATGACTTTCCAGGACAGATGTCCATGTTCGTGCGCCAGCCAGTCGCGTACCACTTTGGCGCTGTCGGGATGGGTGACGATCTTGTGATGTCCGTTCAGCGTGGGCAGGGTTTTCAGCGCTTCGCCGATGGCATCGAGGATCAGTTCCGGTTTGACCTTCAGCGCGCTGCGCAATATCTGGCGCGCCATGACCAGCGAAAGCTCAAGTACTTCGTGGGCGACTTCCTGGTCATGCCGCAAACGTCCGCTTTCGAGCGCGGCCGCCAGCGCCTGCAGATTGCTGACGTAGAGCTTGCCATCTTCCTGGGCGGCGGCCAAACCCGCCTTGCGGCCTTCTTCAACGCCAAGTTGGTAGCCTTCCTGCCAGGCTTCCTGATGCAGGCGTTCAATATCCCCCGCGGTTGGCAGCACCACTTGAGATTCAGGTTGCTCCGTCCCCATTTCGTCGCGCGACACTGGCGGAGCGGATGGCTCGATGGGTTCGTCGAACGGAGCCAATTCCCAGCGCTGGTAAGCGGTGAGTTGTTCCTTGGGAATGACCTTGGACATGGTCAGTCGATATTACTTTGCATGGGGCGGTCTGGCGACATTGGCCCTTAACCGACCAAGGCTTCGTCGCCACCCTTGCCGCCCAGCACGATCTGGCCTTCGTCGACCAGTTTGCGCACGATCTTGAGGATTTCTTTCTGCTCGGCCTCGACTTCGGACAAACGAACCGCGCCTTTCGCTTCCAGGTCTTCCTTGAGCGCTTCGGCGGCTCGGCTGGACATGTTTTTGAAGATGTGATCGCGTAGTTCCTGTGAGGTGCCCTTGAGGGCGACGATGAGCGTTTCGGACTGGACTTCGCGCAACAGCAACTGAACGGAACGGTCGTCCAGGCCGAGGATGTTGTCGAAAGTGAACATCGAGTCCTGAATCTTCTGGGCCAGATCGGCATCGTGTTCGCGGATGTTGGCCAGGACGGAGGCTTCAACCGCGCCGCCCATGAAGTTGAGGATGTCGGCCGCGGTTTTGACGCCGCCGAGCGAGGTTTTCTTGGTGATTTCGCCGCCGGACAGTAGCTGGGTCAGCACCTCGTTGAGTTCGCGCATGGCCATCGGTTGCGCGCCTTCCAGCGTGGCGATGCGCACCATGACATCGTTGCGCAGACGTTCCGTGAGCAGGTTGAGGATCTCGCTGGCGTGGTCTCGTTCCAGATGGACCATGATGGTGGCGATGATCTGCGGGTGTTCGTTGCGGATCATTTCGGCGACGCTGGCCGCGTCGAGCCATTTCAGGCTTTCGATGCCGGCGCTTTCGTTGCCTTGCAGGATACGGTCGATCAGGTGGGCGGCCTTGTCGTCGCCGAGCGCTTTCTTCAGGACGGAGCGGATGTATTCGTCCGAGTCGGCCAGGCTGATGCGTCCTTCGCTTTCATCGTGAAAGCCACGCAAGACCGCTTCGATGGCTTCACGACTGACGTTCTGTACCGAGGCCATTGCGCTGCCGAGTTTTTGCACTTCTTTCGGCCCGAGATATTTGAAGACTTCGGCGGCTTCGTCAGGGTCCAGCGCCAGCATCAGGATGGCGGCTTCGTTGAGGCCTTCGTCGCTCTCCTTGGCCATCCATTCCTTGACGATGTCGGAGGTGATTTTGGGGTTGCTCTTGATGAAGCCACGGACCAGGGCGAGGATTTCCGCATAGCTGTTCGCTCCGATTTGCGCTGCTCCCCCCTCGCCAGTTTCACCCAGCAGCGCGGCCTCGGCGGCTGTTTCCGCGGCCGATTTCTTGTGCTCATGCGGCTTCACCATGTCGCGCAGGATCGGCCGCAGGACGCCAAACACCAGATAGAACGCCAAACCGAAGATCAGCAGGTTCTTGAGCAGGGACTTGGCCGTGGCGACGTTATCCGGGTCTTTCCAGAGCGGTATCTCGAGTTCAACCTTGCTCTCGGTGAAGGCGGCATTGACCACGTTGAGGGTGTCGCCACGTTGGGGGTTGAAGCCCATCGATTCGCGCACCAGGTTGTTGATCTGGGTCAGTTCCGCCGGTGTGAGCGGAGTGGGCTTGGTGGCGGCGCCCTCGGCATCTTTGCCGCCGGCTTTATAATTCACGACAACGGCGACCGAGAGTCGCTTGACGCGCCCCAGCGGTTCCTTGGTGTGGCGGATGGTTTTGTCCAGCTCGAAGTTGATGGTGTTTTCCTTGCGGCTGGAACCGCCGCCTTGCGTTTGGCCGGCGCCCACATTGGGCCCGGCATTCGCGCCCGGTTGCGCGGTGAGCGGCGCGCTGGCGGGGCCGGGCGGTTGGTTGGTAAGCGCGCCCGGCACGCCTTGCGCCTGGTTGGCATTGTTGATGTCTTCGACCGATTGCTGGCTACGGATGGACTGGGAGTCGGGGGTCGGGTTGGGTTTGTAGGATTCGCTGGTGGCTTCCGATTCCGAAAAATCGAGATCGGCGCGGACTTCCGCCTTGACGTTGCCCGGTCCGACGATAGGCGAAACGATGGCTTCGATACGCTCGGCGAAATAGCCTTCCATCTGCCGGGTGTAGTCGAGCTGGCTGGCATTGAGACCGCGCGCCGATTCGGCGTCATTTTTGCTGGTGAGCAAGTTGCCGGCCTGATCGACCACCGTGACGTTGTTGGGCGAAAGCTCGGGCACGCTGCTTGAAACCAGATGCACGATGGATTGAACCTGGCCTGGATCAAGCGCCCGGCCTGGGTGCAGGTTGACCAAGACCGATGCGGATGGCTGTTGTTTGTCGCGAATGAAAACCGAGGGTTTGGGAATTGCCAGATGGACGCGCGCGGATTCGACCGGCGCCAAGGCCTGGACGGTGCGGGCCAGTTCGCCTTCCATGCCGCGCTGGAAGGCGACTTGTTCCTGGAACTGGGTCATGCCCAGTTTCGGGCTGTCCATCAGTTCGAAGCCGACCGCGCCGCCTTTGGGCAGACCTTGCGCCGCCAGCTTGAAACGCAGGTCGTAAACCTTGTCGGCCTCAACCAGCAGCGTGCCGCCCGCCTCGGTTTTGTAGGGCGCGTTCATTTGCTGCAGGGTCGTGGTAATCGTGCCGGCATCCTTTTCCGATAGATTGGAAAAAAGAACTTTGTATTCCGGTGTGCTCGACCAGAGGAACAGGCCGACGACGAGTGCGATCGACGCCGCTACAGCCGCCGCCAGGCCCATCTTGCGGGGGGCGGGGAGCTCGTTGAAGCGTAATGCAAAATTGGAGAGTATTTGCTGGGGCTGAGCAGCCATCCGTCAACCGTGCCTGATCAGACCTGCATGTTCATGACTTCTTGATACGCGCTTACCAGTTTGTTGCGTACCTGCACCATGGTCTGAAAGGACAGACTGGCCTTTTGCAGCGACAGGACCACGTCCTGTAAGTTGACTTCGGGTTCGCCTGTTTCGAATTGACGGGTCAGTTGTTTTGCATCCATCTGAGCGCCGTTGACTTCGTCGATGGCGGATTTGAGCATGGTCGCGAAGTCGTGCGTCGAGGCAGTATCGGACAGGGACGTGGGCGCGGCCGCTGCTTGAGCCGCCACGGCACGGAGCTGGTTCACCATCAGGTCGATATTGCTCATCGTCTTGCCTCCTGCGACTGATTATAGGAGGTCGTCTCCATCCAGAAAGCCTGCTTCGCGATATTGCTTGAGTTTGTGGCGCAATGTGCGCTCGCTCATTAATAGCGCTTCCGCCGTTTTGCGCCGAGAACCTTGCATACGCTGCAAGGTGTTCAAGATGGTGTCTCGCTCGATGTCCTTGAGGCCTGTTTCCGCCTGGTCACCAGGATTCCGGCTTGACACACTCGCCAATCGGCTTGAAACCATTGGCAGCATCAGATGCTCGGTGCCGATTTCCGCGCTGGGCGCGAGAATCATTGCACGTTGCACGACGTTGCCAAGCTCCCGGATGTTACCGGGCCAGTCATACCGGGTCAATTCAGTCAAGGCTGTGCCAGTAAAGGAGAATCCGCTTCTTCCCGCGATTTGTTCATGGCGTTTCAGGAAGTGTTTCGCCAAGGCTGGAATGTCCGCGCGACGCTCGCGTAATGGCGGGATCTCGAGCGGGAAAACATTCAGCCGGTAGTACAGGTCGTCCCTGAATCTTCCTTCGGCCACCCACTTCGATAGATCGCGGTTGGTCGCGGCGATGACGCGAACATCGAGCGCCAGCAAGGTACGGCCGCCGACGCGCTCGACTTCGCGTTCCTGCAGGACGCGAAGCAGTTTGGCCTGGAGGTTGATGGGCAGTTCTGAAATCTCATCCAGCAGCAGAATGCCGCCATTGGCCTGCTCGAACTTGCCGGGCTGAGGCGTGGCGGCGCCGGTGAATGCGCCTTTTTCGTGCCCAAACAAGACCGACTCAAGCAGGTTTTCAGGGATGGCCGCGCAGTTCAACGCGACGAATGGACCTTTCGCGCGCATGGAATGCTGATGGATGTAGCGCGCGTAGACTTCTTTGCCTACGCCGGATTCGCCAGACAGCAGGATCGTCGCATCGCTGGCGGCCACGCGCCGAGCCAGTTCGAGCAATGCCAGGCTGGCGGGGTCTTGCGCGACCATGTTGGGCGAGATGAGTTCGTCGGCTTGCCGGAAATGCCGCGCAACCGCGGCCAGCAAGTTATCCGGCTCGAAAGGTTTGGGCAGGTAGTCGGCCGCGCCATCTCGCATCGCCTGTACGGCGCGGTCGATCTGGCCGTAGGCCGTCATCAAGATCACCGGAGTTTCCGGGAGCCGTGTTTTCAGTGTTCGAAGCAGTGCATGTCCATCCATGCCAGGCATTTGCACATCGGTCAGTATCAGTCCCGGTTTGCATTCGGGGCCGCTTTTGTCCAGCCAGGCCAGCGCTTGTTCGGCGTTCGCCGCTGAAGCGGTACTGTACCCGGCTATTTCGAGGGTGTCGGTCAGTGCCTCTCGCAACGCGGGGTCGTCTTCAACAACCATAATGGGCAAGGGATTAGCCATCTTGCGAACTTTGTCCGGCAAAGGGCAGAAAGAGCGTGAAAACGCTGCCACCCTCGTTTCTTGGCGACCATTCCACCCAGCCGCCATGGGCTTCGGCGACTTGCCGGACGATGGCGAGACCGAGTCCGCTGCCTTCGCCGCGCGTGGTGAAGAATGGCTCGAACAGACGTTCGCGGGCGTCTTCGGGGATGCCCGCGCCGGAGTCAGTGACCTGAAATGCGGCGAACGGACTGCCAAGGCCCGCAACGGTCATTTCGACTGCGCCCCCTTCCGGGCTGGCTTGCAGGGCATTTTCGATCAAATTGATGAGCGCGCCGGCAATGGCTTGGCGATCTCCGGTCAATTGCAGTTCCGGGTCTGCATCGGCCAGGCGAAGCAAGATGTTTCTAGCGGCGGCATGCGGCTCGAGGGTGTGAGCGATCTCCTCAACCAGGCTTGCTATCGGAAACGGGGTCGAAATCAGGCGTGCCCCTTTTACAAACAGCAGCATGTCCTGGATCAGGCGTTCCAGATAATGCAGACGCGAGCGGGTTTTTTCGGCAAAGCGGATACGGTCGGTATCGTTGACATGGGGACGCGTGAGATGTCCGGTATAAAGTAATGCGGTCGCCAAAGGCGTGCGGAGTTGATGGGCAACCTGCGCAGCCATTTCTCCAAGCGCGGAGAGGCGTTCGCGACGGGCCAGTTCGCCATTCGCGGCGGCGAGCTCACTGGTCAGGCGGGCCACCTGGCCTTGTAACTCCAGATAAGCGCCAGCTAGTTTCTCGGACGTTTCGCTGAACAGCGCAAAGGCTTGCCGCAGTTCCGCATCTTCGGGGGTCGGAGAAGTCATGGCAGAAATTGCGAACATTGGTAATCGATATTAAACCATCGTCCCTAAAGTTTTTTTTGCGGGGGCCGATTAAGTGCCAGACAAAAACTTGGCGGCTTGGTGAAATGAGCCGCGTGGCCAATAGAGGTAACCATGTCGGAACTGCTTAGACGTATCGATGCACGCACCAAGCTCGCGGGTGCGAACAAGCTGGAAATTTTGCTCTTTACGTTGGGTATGGATATCAGCACCGGGCGCAAGGAAACCTTCGGCATCAATGTGTTCAAAGTGCGCGAAGTGATGCGCATCCCCGAGATTACGCGTGCGCCGGATATGCCCCCTTCGGTGGAGGGTATGGTCAGTTTGCGCGGTGTGTTGGTGCCCGTTGTCGATTTGGCCAAATACATTGGCATTTCCACCGATATTCCGCCCGCGATCATGATCGTGACCGAATATAACGGCCACACCCAAGGTTTCCTGGTCGGAGAGGTGGATACCATCTTGCGATTGGATTGGTCCGAGATGAAGGTGCCGCCGAGCATGTTGACTGCTCGCATGGGGGGGCTGGTGACCGCGGTAACCGAGTTGAAGGACACTCGCTTGGTGATGATGTTGGATGTCGAAAAGATACTGGCCGATACATCGCAAATCGATGACAGCCACCTGTTTGCAAGCCTGGTTCCGATCGATAAACCCGATCGGACCGTTTTTTATGCGGACGATTCATCCGTGGCGCGCAAACAGATCGAACGGACGTTGGAAGCGCTCAATGTCAAAGGAGTCAGCACCATTAATGGCCGACAGGGATGGGAAGAGCTTCAGAAGATCGCTGTTCAGGCCGAGGTTGCGGGGCGCCCGGTTTCCGATTTTGTTCAGCTTGTGTTGACCGATGTGGAAATGCCGGAGATGGATGGCTATGTGTTGACGAAAAACATCAAATCCGATCCCCGTTTTATCGGTATTCCAGTTCTGATGCATTCATCGCTTTCGTCGGATGCCAACAAACAGCTTGGCCTATCGGTGGGGGTTGACGAGTATGTGCCGAAATTCGAGCCGCATCGCTTGGCGGAAGTGTTGAACCGCCTGCTCAAGTAAGGGGAATTTGACTCCATGAATTCGCTAGAACCCAACAAGCTGCTAGATGCGGTGGATGGTCGTACCAAACTGGCAGGCTCCAACAAGATGGAGTTATTGCTGTTTTCCTTGGGCACTCACGAAACTTTTGGCATCAACGTATTCAAGGTTCGCGAGGTTTCGCCCACGCCGCCGATCACGATGACGCCGAATATGCCGGTCGGTGTAGAGGGCGTTATTTCGTTACGCGGAAGCATCATTCCGGTTATTTCGCTGGCGCACTTCATCAAACTTGAGGATGCGCCCAAAGGCGTTGGCGAGACCATGATCGTGACCGAGTTCTCGCGTCACACCCAGGGTTTTCTGGTGCAAGACGTCGATCGCATCATCCGAGTCGATTGGGACAAGGTGAAGCCGCCTGAAAACATGCTGTCGGGACAAGACGGCATGATCACCGCGATCACCGAGCTCGACGATGGTCGGCTGATTTCAATTCTGGATGTGGAGCGTGTACTGGTCGAGGTGTTGGGCGAGAAGCCGATGCCGGTCTTGCCTCAAATCGAGGCGGGCCGAGATGCGACGGTATTCTTCGCGGACGATTCCGCCGTGGCGCGCAAGGAAATTATGTCCGTGCTGGAAAAGCTGGGCGTGAAATACATTCAGTCCAATGACGGTCTGGAGGCTTGGACCAAGCTGACAGGAATGGCAAACCGCGCATCGACGGAGCAGTCTCCGCTAAGAAACCAGATTCAGTTGATTCTGGTCGATGCGGAAATGCCGGAAATGGATGGTTACGTCCTGACCCGCAATATCAAATCGGATCACCGTTTTTCCGGCATACCTGTAGTGATGCATTCGTCGCTGTCTTCGGATGCCAACCGTACGATGGGCCAGCAAGTCGGTGTCGATGCCTATGTCGCCAAATTTGACCCTGCCGTGCTGGCGGAGACATTGATCGCTTTCCTGAGGCGTTGAGCCGCATGGTTAAAATGACGCGGTTGCCGGATAGATAAGGAGCCAAGATGGCTGACAAGAACTTGAAAATATTGGTGGTGGACGACTTTTCCACCATGCGCCGGATTGTGCGCAATTTGCTCAAGGAGTTGGGCTACACCAACGTCGACGAGGCTGAAGACGGCGTCGCGGCACTGCAGAAATTGCAAGGCAGTAATTTTCAGTTTGTAGTGACTGACTGGAACATGCCCAACATGACCGGGGTTGAATTGCTCAGGGCGATCCGCGCGGATGCGACGCTCAAGCATTTGCCGGTGTTGATGATCACGGCCGAGGCAAAGAAAGAAAACATTATCGAGGCGGCTCAGAGTGGCGCTTCGGGATACATCGTCAAGCCATTCACCGCCGGTACTCTCGAAGAGAAGCTAAACAAAGTCTTCGAGAAGTATGGGATGTGAGTCGGGCTAACCACACCAAGGAAAAACGATGAGCGGCGATTCCCCAGACCTTGAAGCCTTGTTTGACAGCATTGCGTCTCCGCCTGCGCCAGAGCCGGAAAAACCGGCACCCAAGGCGGAACATGGCGATACGCCGGAACTTGAAAACCTGTTCGACAGCATTTCGATAGCGATTAATCAAGACGAATCGGAAGCCAATGCTGAATGTCCAGAGCGCATGTTCTCCCAATTGGGGCAAATGACGCGTGGCCTGCACAATATGCTGCGCGAGTTGGGTTATGACAAGGCGCTCGAAAATGTCGCCAATGCGATGCCGGATAACCGGGATCGTCTTAACTACATCGCGGCCATGACCGCGCAAGCGGCGGAGCGCACTTTAACCGCGGCGGAAACGGCGCAGCCTTTGCAGACCAGGCTGGGGGGTACAGCCAAAGATTTGTCGGGGAAATGGGATCGGCTATTCGACAAACAACTTGGCGTGGCGGAGTTCAAGGATCTTGTGCGCGACACTCGCACCTATCTGACCGACGTGCCGCGGCAGGCCGAAGCGACCAACGCGCAACTGATGGAAATCATCATGGCGCAGGATTTTCAGGATTTGACGGGTCAGGTCATCAAGAAAGTTTTGGAGGCGGCTCAAAATCTGGAAGCCCAATTGCTTGCTCTGTTGATCGAGGCGACCCCGGAAGACAAGCGCCAAGCGGTAGATCCGGGGCTGTTGAACGGCCCGGTCATCAATGCCTCCGGGCGCAGTGATGTGGTAACCAGCCAGGAACAGGTCGACGACCTTCTGGAAAGCTTGGGATTTTGACGGTGGGGCAAGAGTATCGGCGGCTGCATGGTTTTTGCCTGTTGATTTGTCGTGCATGGCGCCACTCTGAAGGAGTTAAAAAATGAGTGATTTCGCAGGAATGGAAGAGCTGTTGCAGGATTTCCTGCTGGAGGCTGGAGAGTTGTTGTCTCAAGTGGATAACAAACTGGTCGAACTGGAAAAACGGCCCAATGACCGCGAGCTCCTGAACGATATTTTTCGGGGTTTTCATACCATCAAAGGTGGTGCTGGTTTTCTCAATGCCGAGAATCTGGTTTCGCTTTGCCACCGTACGGAAAATCTATTCGACAAGCTACGCAATGGCGAGTTGACGCTTTCTACCCCACTGATGGACGTCATCATGGATGCCACGGGCGTGGTCCGTAACATGTTCGCGACACTGGCTCAGGCAACCCAGCCCGAAGCCGCCGATCCTGTATTGATCGAGAGCCTGGAAACAGCGCTGGCGGGACAGTCGTTGCCAAGCAGAAACGCCGTTGCCAAGCCGGCTCCGGAAATCGCACCGCAAGTCCCGCAAAGCGCAGCGCATCTCGAAGCGCAAACCGCATCGCCAATGGATGCGTCGATGGGCGATATCAATTGGGATGTCTTGCATGCGGTATTGACCGGGACGCCCTTGCCGCAGGAGGCGCCTGCTGTGCCCTCATCCGCGCCAGTGCAGGTGAGTCCGGCCACGCGCGAATCCGAGGTGCAAATTCTGGATGTTGCGCCCGTTCACATGTCGGCTGAAGCCGCCATGCCGGTACAGGATTTGCCGACGCCTTCTCGAGTTTCCAATACGCCGGCGGCGCCACAGCAAAGCCTGCAAAAAGAAACCACCATACGCGTGGATACGGTTCGTTTGGATCAGGTGCTCAATCTGTCAGGTGAAATAGGCCTGACCAAAAATCGTATTGCCAACCTGAAGACACAGATTCTGCACGGCAAGAACGACCAGGAAACCCTCAAAGCCTTGGATATCTCGGTCAGTCAGCTTGATCTGTTGGTGTCCGACTTGCAGAACGCGGTGATGAAGACGCGCATGCAGCCAATTGGCCGGCTGTTTCAGAAATATCCCCGGCTGGCTCGCGATTTGGCCCGGCAATTGGGTAAAGACGTCGAATTGGTGCTATCTGGAGAAGAGACCGAACTCGACAAGACCATGATCGAGGATCTGAACGATCCCTTGGTTCACTTGGTGCGCAACGCAGTCGACCATGGTATCGAAAGCCCAGAAGAACGCGCGCAGTCGCATAAAACCGCCAAGGCTATCGTCACGCTATCCGCCAGCCAGGTTGGCGATCACATTTATATTGAGATTTCCGATGATGGCAAAGGCATGCGCCCCGACGTCATTCGTGGCAAGGCGGTAGAAAAAGGCATCATCGACGCCGAGACCGCCAATGGGTTGGATGATAGGCAAAGTCTGAATCTGGTCTTCCTGCCTGGTTTTTCAACCAAAGACCAGATTTCCAGCGTGTCAGGTCGCGGTGTCGGCATGGATGTGGTGAAGACCAACATCACAAAGTTGAATGGCAAGATCGATGTCATCTCCGTGCCTGGTCAAGGCTCTACATTCACCATCTCGCTTCCATTGACGCTGGCGATCTTGCCTGTTCTGGTTGTCAGGTTGAATGACCAATCTTTCGCGATTCCGCTCTCCATGGTGCGGGAAATCATTCCTATCCGGCCAGATGAGGTGCAGCGTGTATCGGGCCGCGCCACGATAGTGGTACGCGATGAGGTGTTGCCTATACGCAGCTTGGCGCGCTTGATTG
Source organism: Hydrogenophilales bacterium 28-61-23 (assembly GCA_002281555.1). Taxonomy (GTDB): domain Bacteria; phylum Pseudomonadota; class Gammaproteobacteria; order Burkholderiales; family Thiobacillaceae; genus PFJX01. Next base: position 198,842 of record NCGJ01000005.1, on the reverse strand, counting down.
GTTGGGATGCGCAGAAATCACCGGCGTTCGGTGTGCTGATGCACGCTTCCGATACCACTTTCATCATGGCCGTCGACGGATTTGTCGGACGTGACGATGTGGTGATCAAACCGCTCTCGGACATAAAACCGAAAGGGATTGCTGGCGCAACCTTATCCGGGGATGGCTCGATAGTTCTGGTGCTGGATATGGAGGCATTGTTAGAAAACAACATTGCCGATACGCCGATGAATCTGTTTGCGCGCGTTTAAACCACACCGGTCTTTTGTGTCGACTCCATGAGTTCTAACGCCTATATCGCTCGGCAGCCGATTGTCGATGTGAAGCATCAATTGTTTGCGTACGAATTGTTGTTTCGACATTCGGCGCATGCCCAGAGCGCGCGCATTGACACCGATGTGGATGCGGGTATCACGGTGATCGCCAATACTCTGGTCAATATGGGCACGGAGTGGCTGCTGAAAGGAAAACTCGCTTTTATCAATATGGAAGTTTCCATGTTGACGTCGAGTTTTTCCACATTGCTTCCACCGGAAAAAGTGGTCATTGAAGTACTGGAGACGGTTCAAGCAACGCCTGCGTTGCTGGAACGATTAAGTGAGCTGAAAGAGGCGGGCTATCGATTCGCGCTGGATGATTTCCAAGTCTCGCCTGAGACGGAACCCCTGTTGGCGCTGGCGAGTTACGTCAAACTCGATGTCTTGACGCGTACCCCGTCGGCGTTGGCCGAGGAGGTCATGGCCTTGCGCAAGTACCCGGTTGAACTGATCGCCGAGAAGGTGGAAACACCCGAGCAGTTCCGTCATTGCCAGTCATTGGGGTTTGAGTATTTCCAGGGCTATTATTTTGCCCATCCTGAAAATCTGGCCGCCAAGATCATCAATCCAGTTTATGGCACGGTGGTCCAGTTGTTGGAAAAAGTTCGTGGTGGCGCGGATACAAAAGAACTTGAGACGCTGTTCAAGAAAGATGTGGCGCTGACATTCAAGTTACTGCGCTATATCAACTCCGCCGGTTTTGGGTTGTCTTGCGAGGTACAGTCGATTCGCCATGCGGTGAGCATTCTAGGCATGCAACCGCTGTATCGTTGGCTGACCTTGTTGCTGGTCACGGCGGGCGGGGCGCCAACCATGCCAACGCTCGCGCGTACGGCGATTACCCGCGGCCGAATATGTGAATTGCTGGGAACGGTTTGTTTGTCGAAGGGCGATCAGGACAACCTGTTCATCGTGGGCGTGTTCTCGTTGTTGCCGGCGTTTCTCGAGATGCCGATGGATCAAGTTCTGGAACGTATTGTTATCCCGGATACCTTGATCGATGCACTGTCCGATCGGTCCGGGCTCTACGGCCCTTTGTTGGCGTTGGCTGAGGCTGTGGAAAGCGGTGCGTGCGAAGCGTTGGAAACGCTCGCTTCGTCGTTGATGTTAACGCCGGATCAAGTCAGTCATGCCCATCTACAAGCTTTAGCCTGGGTGGAGCAGCTTGGCCTGGACTGAGTCGCGTTATAGGCTCAGGCAAGTTCCGGTGTTATCGCGGCCTTGATTACCGTTTGAGGTTGGCTGCCGCGGACCCGGTTTGTTAACCAGATCAGGCCGCCTTTTTTGATGCTCAAGGTGCGCGTTTCGCCAAACAAAAGCAGGCTCGCGGCATCCCCCAGTGTGGGTTGATGTCCAACCAGCAGAACCGTTCCGGTTGTGTCCGGCCAGCCCGCCTCGCTGAGCACTTGCACGCCCATTGCTCCCGGCGCAATGCCCGCTATCACTTCATATTCGAGGCCCAGCGCATCTGCCGTTTGCAACGCGCGCACTGCCGGGCTGACCAGAATGCGCGTCGAGTCGGGTATTCGAGCCCGTAACCAATCAGCGACCTTCTCGGCTTGTTTGCGGCCTTTTGCGGTCAACTCACGCGCCATGTCCGCCTCGTCATCCTGTGCATCCGCGTGCCGCCAGAGAATTAAATCCATTGTGTCTTCAACCTAAAAAGTTGGGGTGATCTTGTAAGTCCGAAAATATAAGGCCGCAGCTTGCTCAATATTGGCGACCATAGACACTAATACCTTTAATAAATAGCTCATGTGTGAGCGCACCTGCCATCGGGGCTAGCCGCCCGCGGCGAAAGTGCCTGTTTTTGGCTGTTTTACCCGGGTTGGCTGGGCGGACAGTGTTTACCAGAAGCGCTTTGCGCGGAATCGGTTTTTTCGGTTGGGATCTCATCGTCGATAACAAGCCTGTAATGAGGGCGCCGCCGAAACGGCCAGATGGCATAGGCGACTGCTGTTTATGGCGTAAAACCCGATCAAGGTTCCAGCATCAGAATACGTCGGTATCCGCTGCGGCACATGGTTTTTGCGGCGATGGTGTCACGCTCCGGGTTGTCCAAAGCCAGGATTTCACTAATCGTGCTCAGCGTTGTTTCGTTATCCAGGGCATCCAGCAGGCGTAACCAAAGTCGCCATAAGGGAGCGCCTTCGCGTACGTTGCGTGGCGGTAAGTTGCCAGTTATGGCGCACTGATGTCGGGCGGCGACGATTTGTTTCTTTGCGTCTTCAAGCTGTGCGGGCAAGGGCAGCGAAAGATCAAAAATCAACGCCAGCGAATTCTGTGGCAACTGGAGATCGATATTTCTGCTCGTTTCAAATGGCACCACCTGTATGGGAGCGTCACGCCAAACCAGTTCATCGGGCAGATTGAGCGCCGGGTCGATCGGAAATTTGCGCAAACCCCATTTGGCGCCCATCCAGCACTCGATCAAAACCTGATTGTTTTCTCCCGGACAGATTTCTCTGTTGCAGTCAGCCATCTCGGATTCATCGCGCCAAGCGCGCGGATCCTGCTTCCACTTGAAGAAATCGCGTTGAGGCGGTGCGCCATAAGCGGTTTCCAGTTGATTCCATAGGTCGATGAACCAAGCGTAGTCAGATCGGTAATCCGGCTCCCGTCTCAAGAATTGCCAAGCCCAGCCAGCAGCGTCAAGCTGATCGCAGAAGGCATAGTCGGAATCTGTCCGCCAATTCATTGGGTGCGTCAGATAGGCAGAAACACAAAAGTGGCGATGTTTTGGAAAACACGGCTTATCGATCGATTGCTTTTGTCCTCGATCACCAGAGCCAATAAGTCTTGCAGGGCGATCAGCTTGCCGAACTCACGTTCAAAACTGAGGTTTGCGACATCTCCGTCCATCGTGTTGCTGACCAGCATCTTTCCGCCGCCTGACCGTTTCGTATTGGACAGTTTCCAGGCCGCAATCTCGATATTCCGAGCGCTGTTGTAGAGTTTCTGCGCGGAAAGCGAGTCGATCAGAAAAAACTTGGCTTTGTATTCGTATGAGGCCATGACCATGCTGGTCAGCGCTGTCATGAAGGCTTGTATGCGATCGCCGTCATTGCTTTCCAGAAAGGCCAGTTTGAAATGCGCTTGCCAATGATCTTGGTCGGGAGGCGACATCTCCCACTCAGGGATGCGCTCAATGATGTTTGCACTCGCCGCTTCGGCGGATGCAAAGCCGGATTTGGCAAGTTCGCGCGGATTTCGGCGATATAGTTTTATCGCCAGCAGGCTCAGGCTTTTCAGTGCCTCGCGCTGATTCATTTCCGCCATCATGTCGACGTCGCTCTTGGCTAGATTCTCCGGGGCAAATGAGCGCGAACTGGTGACGCCGCTTTTGCGCTGTATATCTTGAAACGCGCAGCCGCCTAATACGAGGAGCAGAAAAGTGACAATGAAGGTTTGCATTTGGAGGCGATCAGTGGACCTGAGAGGGATTGTAACGAAGGCATTCATGGGCGAAGTTCCCGCATAAATCCGACCAGAACTGAAGGTTATTAGGATAGGCCTATCCCAAAAAAAATTTATTTATGAAAAAATAAGTCTGATTAGTGAGGGGTGGGTACGGGTGCTATTCTCGCGGCCCATTCGGCTTATCAGCCTTTACTAATCAACCCATTTTAGGAGCCCAAATGTCCCGTCTCGTGAAACCCCACGGTGGTGGCGAACTGAAGCCTTTGTTGCTCGAAGGCGCCGCCCGTGAAGCTGAACTGGCCCGCGCCCAGTCTCTGCCCAAGATCAAGATGTCGTCCCGCGAAACTGGTGACCTGATCATGATGGGTATTGGCGGCTTCACTCCGTTGGATGGTTTCATGACCCATGCCGACTGGGCTGGCGTATGCGACGGCTACAAAACGGCTAGCGGCCTGTTCTGGCCGATCCCGGTAACCCTGTCCACCGATGCCAATACGGCGCAAACCCTCAGCCTGGGGCAGGATGTCGCCCTGGTGAACTGTGATAACGACGAGATCATGGGCACCATGAAGGTGACCGAGATCTACGGTATCGACAAGGGTCATGAGTGCATGATGGTCTACAAGACCACCGATCTGGCGCACCCCGGGGTCAAGATGGTGATGGATCAGGGCGCGATCAATCTGGCCGGCCCGGTCAAAGTGCTGTCTACCGGCACGTTCAAGGAAGAGTACGGCGATCAGTTCATGACGCCCGCCGAGACCCGCGCCGCCTTCGAGAAGGCGGGTTGGTCCAAGATCGCCGCGTTCCAGACCCGCAATCCGATGCACCGTTCGCACGAATATCTGGCCAAGATCGCCATCGAAACCATGGACGGCGTGCTGATCCACTCTCTGCTGGGCGCGCTGAAGCCGGGCGACATTCCAGCCGAAGTCCGTTCCGAGGCCATCAGCGTGCTGGTCGACAATTACTTCGCCCCCAACACCGTAATCCAGGCCGGCTACCCGCTGGATATGCGTTATGCCGGTCCGCGCGAGGCGCTGCTGCACGCGCTGTTCCGTCAGAACTACGGCTGCTCGCACCTGATCGTCGGTCGTGACCACGCCGGTGTCGGCGACTACTACGGTCCGTTCGACGCGCAGAAGATTTTCGACGAGATCCCCGCCGGCTCGCTGGAAACCAAGAACATGAACATCGACTGGACCTTCTGGTGCAACAAGTGCGGCGGCATGGCCTCACAACGCACCTGCCCGCACACCAAGGACGACCGCATTCTATTGTCCGGCACCAAGGTGCGCGCCATGTTGTCCGAAGGCCAGGATCTGCCGGTCGAGTTCAGCCGCCCGGAAGTCGCCAAGGTGCTGCAGAAGTACTACGCCAGCCTGAGCGCGGAACAGAACGTCAAGGTCGAGCTGAAGGGTCATTCGGCCGCCTGATTTATCGGTCAGCCCTGTGCCAAACGCAGGGCTGGCTTTTGTATTTGGACACCGAGCCCGCCGGAAGCGGATTCGCGATACGCCCCGGCCAAGGTTGGGCTCGGTTTTTCTGAATGGGTCGCGTGACATTCACGCGAATTGTTAGCTAACAAGGAGTGTAATAAATGCCAACCTTCGTCCGTACCGACAAGTGCGACGGCTGCAAGGGTCAAGATAAGACCGCCTGCATGTACATCTGCCCGCACGATCTGATGAAACTGGACCGTGATGGTTCGGAAACCGGCCATGCCATGAAATCTTTCAACCAGGAACCCGAGCAGTGCTGGGAGTGCTATTCCTGCGTCAAGATTTGCCCGCAGCAGGCCATCGAGTGCCGCCACTATGCCGACGTCGTGCCTCTGGGCGGCTCCGTGCAGCCCCTGCGCGGTTCCGACTCCATCATGTGGACCATCAAGTTCCGCAATGGCGTGCTGAAGCGCTTCAAGTTCCCGATCCGCACCACCCCCGAGGGTTCCATCGACTGCTACGGCGGCAAGCCCATGCCCAAGCTGGCCGAGATCGAGTCCACCGGTTCCTTCACCCGCGAAATGATGGGTGGTTACCGTGCCGGCAACCCCGCCGAACTGATCCGCAAGTAATCCCGGTTAACTAGAGAGGTAATTAAAATGGCTGGTGAATTTGGAAATCCGGAAGTCATCCAGGAAGAAGTCGATGTCCTGATGATCGGTGGCGGCATGGCCAACTGTGGCGCCGCATACGAAATCGTGCGTTGGGCTGATGCCGCCAAGGCTGAGCTCGGCATGGATCTGAAGATCAAACTGGTCGACAAGGCCGCTATGGACCGCTCCGGCGCCGTGGCTCAAGGTCTGTCCGCCATCAACACCTACATCGGCACCGAGCAGGATCCCGCCGATTACGCCCGTATGGTCGCCAACGACCTGATGGGTATCACCCGTGACGACCTGGCCTACGATCTGGGCCGCAACGTCGACGACTCCGTGCACCTGTTCGAAGAGTGGGGTCTGCCCATCTGGAAAACCGATGCCAACGGCGAGCGCCATGACGGTGCTGCCGCCATCGGCGAAGGCCTGCCCACGTTGAAGGACGGCGGCAAGCCCGTGCGTTCCGGCAAGTGGCAGATCATGATCAACGGCGAATCCTACAAGTGGATCGTCGCCGAGGCCGCCAAGAAGGCCCTGGGCATGGACCGCGTTGAAGAGCGTATCTTCATCGTCAAGCTGGTTAACGACAAGAACGACAAGAACCGCATCGCCGGTGCTGTCGGTTTCTCTACTCGTAACCACACCCTGCACGTTTACAAAGCCAAAGCCATCCTGCTGGCCGCCGGCGGTTGCGTGAACATCTTCCGTCCCCGTTCCGTGGGTGAAGGTACCGGCCGCGCCTGGTACCCGGTGTGGAACGCCGGTTCCACCTACGCCATGGCTGCTGAAGCCGGCGCTGAGTTGACCATGATGGAAAACCGTTTCGTGCCTTGCCGTTTCAAAGACGGTTACGGCCCGGTCGGCGCCTGGTTCCTGCTGTTCAAGGCCCGCGCCACCAACGGTTATGGCGAAGACTACCTGACCAAGAACAAGGCCATGCTGGATCAGTACCCCCCGTACGGTCAGGCTGCCGTTCCCGCTTCCTGTCTGCGTAACCACGTCATGCTGAAGGAAATGAAGGAAGGCCGCGGCCCGATCTGGATGGACACCGTGACCGCGCTGGGCAACCTGCGCAAGACCCTGTCCGAGCGTGAAGTGAAGCACCTCGAAGCCGAAGCCTGGGAAGACTTCCTGGACATGTGTATCGGCCAGTGCGGTATCTGGGTTGGCGAGAACATCGAGCCCGAGAAGAAGAACTCCGAGCTGATGCCGACCGAGCCCTACCTGCTGGGTTCGCACTCCGGTTGCTGCGGTATCTGGGTTTCCGGCCCCACCGACGTGGGCGCCCCGACCGAAGAACTGCACGCCGACAAGGCCAAGATCCCCGCTCACCTGCCTTCCGGCTGGAACTGGGGCTATCGCGGCATGACCACGGTTCAGGGTCTGTTCACCGCCGGTGACGGCGTGGGCGCGTCCGGCCACAAGTTCTCCTCCGGCTCACACGCCGAAGGCCGCATGTGCGCCAAGTCCATGGTCAAGTACTGCATCGACAACAAGGATTTCAAACCCGAGCTGGACACCACCGTCGAGCAACTGGTTGAGGAGATCTATCGTCCGGTGCGTACCTACCTGGAGTTCAAGGACTACACCACCGCGATCGACGTCAACCCCAACTACATCACGCCCAAGATGCTGCAGTTCCGTCTGCAGAAGATCATGGACGAGTACGTTGCCGGCGTGGCCACCTACTACAACACCAACGACAAGATGTTGGGCATTGCAGAAGAGAAGCTGAACATGCTGAAGGAAGACGCCATGAAGATGCGTGCGAAAGACCTGCACGAACTCCTGCGCGCCTGGGAAAACTACCACCGTATCCTGACGGCGGAAGCCCACATGAAGCACATCCAGTTCCGTGAAGAAAGCCGTTACCCCGGCTTCTACTACCGCACCGACAAGAACTTTGTCGATGAGGAAAACTGGAAATGTTTCGGCAACTCGATCTATGACAAGACCACTCACACCTGGACGAACTTCAAGCGCGCCCACGTGGATCTGATCGACAAGTCCAAGCTGTTCAAAGCAGCCGCCCCTCACTAATCGGGTGCTGTAGTTAAAGAACCGGGCGCTCACAAGGCGCCCGGTTTTTATTTGTGCCGACGCGACAACAAGTGCTCATTCGCAAAATCGCCCATTGCGAATGGCCATTTCCATCCCAACATAACAGCTTCAATTTTTTGCCTGCGCGAGGTCACACATGGACGAAACTCAATTCAAGGATCTGATCAAGGAATCCCCTTTTCAGGAAAGCCCGGTCACACCGACTATGCTGGCTGGAGACAAGGAGATTCAGTTCCGCTGCCATCGTGACGTGAAATGCTGGAACGCCTGCTGCGCCAATATCGACATTCAGCTCACGCCCTACGACATCCTGCGCCTGAAGAACCGGCTCGAATCGTCCTCCGGCGATTTCCTCAAGCAATACACGGTGCCGTTCGAGATGGACAAGGACGGCATGCCCGGCGTCAAGTTGCGCCCGGTGCAGAACGGTACCGCCTGCCAGTTCATGACGCCGGAAGGTTGCGGGGTCTACGAAGACCGTCCCACCGCCTGCCGCTATTACCCGGTCGCGCTGTTGTCGATGCGCAATCAGGATGAATCCACCGACCGCACCTCCTACGCACTGGTGCAGGAAGCGCACTGTCTGGGGCATCAGGAGCCGCGTTCCCTGACCATCGACGATTACCGCAAGGAGCAGGGCGTCGACGAGTACGACGAGAAGGGGCGCGGCTGGCGTCAGCTGGTTCTGAAGCGCAAATCGGCGGGCCCGGGTATCGGCAGGCCGCCGGAACTGTCCAATCAGTTGTTCTTCATGGCGAGCTACGATATCGACCGCTTCCGCGCCTTCGTCGCCAGCGAATCGTTCAATAACACCTACGATGTGCCGATGGAGGCGATGGCCGTCTTGCTCGCCGATGACGAGGCGCTTATGGATTTCGGTTACAACTTCCTGAAGCATGTTCTGTTCAACGAACGCTTCCTGGAAGAACGGAATGGCGCCTACGAGGCGCGCATGGAGCGGCTCAAGGTCAAAGCCGAACAGGTGCGTGACGAGTATCTGGCCAATCGCGACAAGCTTGAGGATGACAAGTACTCCGATACGCCGCGAGCGGGCGATTGCGCCTGCGGCGATAAAGAGTAGTCGGGAGACATCCATGGGCAGTGCGGGCACACCGGATCAAACCTCTCTACCCTCCATGCTCGTGCTGTTTACCGATTATGGCTGGCACGATCCTTACGTCGGACAGATCAAGGCAGTCCTGGCGAGTGAGGCGCCGGGACTTGCGGTCATCGATCTGCTGCATGCGGTGCCCGATTTCAACGCGCATGCCGGAGCCCTGTTGCTGGATGCGTTGTCGCGTTCATTCCCCACTGGCGCGGTTTTTCTTTGCGTGGTCGATCCCGGCGTCGGCGCTGGGCGGGAGGCGCTGGTGGTCGAGGCCGATGGGCGTTGGTATGTAGGCCCGGACAATGGCCTGCTATCGATTGTGTCGGCCCGCGCCAAGCGGCACAGAGCCTGGAAGATCCACTGGCGTCCGGAACGTCTTTCCGTGTCATTTCATGGCCGCGACCTGTTCGCGCCGATTGCCGGCTGGATTGCGGCGGGGCATTTCCCGGCCGATAAACTGACCCTGGTCGCCGAGCCCGGTATTCAGTTCGATGCGGCCGATCTGCCGCGTATTTTGTACATCGACCACTTCGGCAATGCCTGGACAGGTATTCGCGGCGGTCTGGCCGATGCCGCCTCACAACTGGAAGTGAATGGCAAACGTTTGCCTTGGCGTCGGGTCTATGCCGAGGCTGGCAAAGGCGAAGCGTTCTGGTATGTGAACAGTTCCGGACTGATAGAAATTGCCGTCAACCGTGGCAACGCCGCGGGCATGCTGGGCTTGAAAGTGGGTGACCTGATCAAGCTCTACAGCCCGGCGCACGGGCCGGTGCATTAACAACTCATCGGGGCTTACTTGCCCCCGCGCCGTTTGCGCGGTTCGTAATGGACGACGGCGCGCATGATTTCCGAGTACGGAAATGCGGAAAAATCGCCATATCGCCTTAGCCCGAGCGAGACCAGCGAGGCGATATCGGGCCCGTCTTCCTGGCTGTCGGCCTCGTTATCGGTTGCCACCTCGGTTGCCACATCGGCTGGCGCCAAAACTTCGTTCAGTCCCAGGATGCCGCCACATTGCGCGCGGATTTCCTTGCCAAACGGCCACGGCTGATTCGAGTCCAGATGTAAGGCAAAGCGGGCATTGACGTGCACCGCCTGATGGAACGCGAGGCAGCGGTCATTGGCGGCCTGCTCGGTACAGGAAATCGCTTCCCGCTCCGCCAGCAATAATTTTCTGGATTTGCCGCAACCGGCACAACGCGACAACAGCGCCCGCTCGAATGGACAGGGCAGCGCGATCGCGCTATCGCGTGCTTGCTTGTAGGCGGATTCGTTATAACCGGACATGTGTGGTCGATCGAGTTGAGCCGAAACTCAGTAATCGTCCCCGATCATGCCGACCTCGGCTTCGCGCGGTTGCGACAGGATGTCTTCGGCGGCGAGTTCGTTGTCGGCAAAAATCATCTTCACGCTTTGGCCGCTATTCGGCAGCAGGCTTTTGCGGCGTTCATTGGCCAGGCTCTTGGCTTCCTTGAAGCTGTCGGCGACACCTTGTTTTTCCAGGATGCCGAGCGGGCCGATCTTGTAAATGTAGTAAGGCATGGCGGGTTCCCGTGTGTTTTTTAAGCCAGCTTGCCGTGGCAATGCTTGAACTTCTTGCCCGAGCCGCAGGGGCAAGGGTCGTTGCGACCGACTTTTGCGAATTGGCGTTCGATCGGCTGTGCGCCGATTTCATCGGCATCGGCATCGGCATCGGCGGCAAGCGCTTCGTCGAAATCGGCATGCTGGTAACGGACATTGGACAGATGATCCTGCGGCTCGACCGCCTCGATGTCGGCTTCGCTGCGAATCTGCACCGTGAGCGTGACCTGGGTGACCTCATGCGCAATGGTATCCAGCATGCGTTCGAACAGCTCAAACGCCTCGCGCTTGTATTCCTGCTTCGGGTTCTTGGCCGCATAGCCGCGCAAATGAATGCCCTGGCGCAAATGGTCCATCGCCGCCAGATGTTCGCGCCAATGGTTGTCCAGGCTTTGCAACAGCATGGAACGCTCGAACTGGCGCATGTTCTCGGCACCGACCTGGGCCACCTTGGCTTCATATGCCTGATTGGCGCTGTCAATGATGCGATTGCGCAAGCCCGCTTCATCAAGCCGTTCATCGGCATCCAGCCATTGCTGAATCGGGAAATCGAGCAGGAATTCGCTGGCCAGGGCGGTTTCAAGGCCGGCGATATCCCACTGCTCGACCATGCTGCCGGGCGCGATGTGGTTGTTGATCGTGTTGGTCAATACCTGTGCGCGCATGGACAGGATGCCGTCGGCGACGTTGTCGGTTTCCAGCAGTTCATTGCGCTGTTGGTAAATGACCCGGCGCTGGTCGTTGGCGACGTCGTCGTATTCGAGCAGTTGTTTGCGGATGTCGAAGTTGCGCTGTTCGACCTTGCGTTGGGCCGATTCGAGCGAGCGATTGACCATGGTGTGCTCGATCGCCTCGCCCTCCGGCATCTTCAGGCGCTCCATGATCATCTTCAGGCGCTCGCCGCCGAAGATGCGCAATAACGAGTCGTCCAGCGAAAGATAGAAGCGCGACGAACCCGGATCGCCCTGGCGGCCGGAACGGCCGCGCAACTGGTTGTCGACGCGGCGCGATTCATGCCGTTCGGTGCCGATGATGTGCAGGCCGCCGGCGGCGAGCACGGCCGCATGCAACGGCGTCCACTGCGACTTGATGGCGGCGATGTGGGCGGTTTTTTCCTCCGCGCCGAGCGCTTCGTCCTGCTGGATCGCGTCGATTTCCTTGGCAATGCTGCCGCCCAACACGATGTCGGTACCGCGACCGGCCATGTTGGTGGCGATGGTGATCGCGCCGGGCAAACCGGCCTGCGCGACGACTTGCGCTTCCAGCGCGTGCTGTTTGGCGTTGAGCACCTGATGCGGCAGCTTTTCCTGGGTCAGCACGCCGGACAGGAATTCGTTCACCTCGATGGAAGTCGTGCCGACCAGCACCGGTTGGCCGCGCTGGTGGCAATCGCGAATGTCCTCGACCACCGCCTTCCATTTTTCGTCGGCGGTGCGGTAGACGCGGTCGGAGTTGTCGATCCGGATCATCGGCTGGTTGGTCGGGATGATGACCGTCTCCAGGCCGTAGATCTGCTGGAATTCGTAGGCTTCGGTATCCGCCGTGCCGGTCATGCCGGACAGCTTCTTGTACATGCGGAAGTAGTTCTGGAAGGTGATCGAGGCCAGGGTCTGGTTCTCGCGCTGGATGGTCGCGCCTTCCTTGGCTTCCACCGCCTGATGCAGTCCGTCCGACCAGCGTCGGCCCTGCATCAGCCGGCCGGTGAACTCGTCGACGATGATGACTTCGCCGTTCTGCACCACGTAATGCTGATCCTTGTGATACAGCACATGCGCGCGCAAAGCCGCGTAGATATGGTGCATCAGCGAGATGTTGGCGGCGTCGTACAGGCTGGTGCCGGGGGCGAGCACGCCGATCTCGGTCAGGATGGCTTCCACCTTTTCGTGGCCGGCTTCGGACAGCAGCACCTGATGCGCTTTTTCGTCCACGGAATAATCGCCGGGCGGTGGCGGTTCGTCGATTTTCGGCTCGTGCTCCATGCGCGTCAGGCGCGGCGGCACCATGTTGATCTGCTGATACATCGCGACGTTGTCGTCGGCCTGGCCGGAAATGATCAGCGGCGTTCTGGCTTCGTCGATCAGGATGGAGTCGACTTCGTCGATGATGGCGTAATTCAGCTTGCGTTGTACCCGTTGCTCGGGCTGGAACACCATGTTGTCGCGCAGATAGTCAAAGCCGAATTCGTTATTGGTGCCGTAAGTGATATCGGCGGCGTAAGCGGCTTGCTTCTCTTCGTGCGACATCTGCGACAAGTTGCAGCCGACGCTGATGCCCATGAAATTGTATATACGGCCCATCCAGTCGGCGTCGCGCCGGGCCAGGTAGTCGTTCACGGTAATGACATGCACGCCGAGGCCGGAAAGCGCGTTCAGATAGGCGGGCAGCGTCGACATCAAGGTCTTGCCTTCGCCAGTGCGCATTTCGGATATCTTGCCCTGATGCAGCGCCATGCCGCCGATCATCTGGACGTCGTAATGGCGCATGCCATGCACGCGCACGGCGGCTTCACGGATGGCGGCGAACGCCTCGGGCACCAGCGCGTCCAGGCTTTCGCCTTTTTCGATGCGCGCTTTGAACTCATCGGTCTTGTCGCGTAACTGTTGGTCGGAGAGCTTTTGGTAGCCGGGTTCCAAAGCGGCGATTTTGGCGACATGGCTTTTGAACTGTTTCAACAGGCGATCGTTACGGCTGCCGAAGACTTTTTTAAGGATGTTGGGGATCATGAGAATTAACGGAGAGAGACGGAGTTCGCGAATCTCGCGATGCTACCATGGCGCGGTTTCAGCCTTCCTTAAGCGGGCTTAAGGCCCGCTTGAGACCTTTCTTTAGGCTCTTTTCCCATGCGTCCATTCCAACTTGTTCGGGTCAGCGGTTTGCTCCAGGCGCAGCAACAGTTGGCTGTCGCGCTGCCTGAGGCCGAACGCATGTTCGAACTCAACCGCCGCTTTGCCGGCGTGGTTCCGCCCGCCGTGGCGCGGGCCTGCACGGTTGCGGCTTTGCAGGGCGATGTGGCCTTGATTTTCTGCGCCAACGGCGCCGCCGCCAGTCGGGTGCGCGCCCAGGCCAAAGGCGTGGCCAGCGTGTTGAGTCGCGCCGATGCGCCGATCGGCAGCCTCAAGGTCAAGATTCGGGCCGATTGGAGCGTGCCGACGCCGGCCGAAAAGCAGGATATCCCCACGGTCGGCTTGAATGCCTTCAAGCAGCTTGAAAACAGCTTGCCCGACGGCGCGCTGAAAACGGCGCTGGAACGTCTGATCAGTCGGCGTCAGCGGCGGTGAACTTGGACTGTAGGCTCCGGCTACAATTTCGACATGATTCCAAGTTGCAATATTTTTCTGGTCGGCCTGATGGGTTCGGGCAAGACCACCATAGGCAAAATCCTGGCGCGCCAACGCGGCCTGGCGTTTTTCGATTCCGACCACGAAATCGTCGCCCGATGCGGGGTCTCCATTCCGACCATCTTCGAGATCGAAGGCGAGGAGGGATTCCGTCGTCGCGAGGCTTGTGTGATCGACGAATTGAGCCAGCGTCATGGTGTCGTCCTGGCCACCGGCGGCGGCGCGATCCTCTCGCAGGCCAACCGCGTGGCGCTAAAATCGCGCGGCACCGTGGTCTATCTGAATTGCCAGCCGCGCGAGCTGTTCATGCGCACGCGGCACGATAAAAACCGTCCGTTGTTGCAGACCGAAGACCCGCTCAAGAAGTTGAAAGAGCTTTATGCCGAGCGCCATGCGCTGTACATGGAAACCGCCGACATGGTGCTCGATTCCGGGCGACAGAGCACCTATGCCCTGGTGCGTCGGCTGGAGAACAGCCTTAGTCTGGCGGCTATCGGGTCGAGCAATCCATGCGCAGCCTTGCGCGCATCCTGATTCGCTTATTGACTGTCTGTGGCCTGTCGGCCATGGCCTGCGCGGCACCCGCCGCGCAATACCGGGCCGGTCCGGACGACTACCGGAGTTATTTGCCGCGCCTGGTCGCGGGTGATCGTTTGTCGCTCCGGGCGGGTGAATATCGGCATGGTTTGCCGCTGCGCGATCTTGCCGGCGAGCCGGGGCGGCCGATCCTGATTGAGGGGCCGGGAGTCGGTGCCGGTACTGGCGCGCGGGCTCGGTTCATCGCCCGTCCTGGCGCGAATACGGTCAGTCTGGTCGATGTGCGTTATCTCGGCATACGCAATCTTGAACTTGATGGCGCCAATCTTCCGGTCGATGCCGTGAAGGCCGAGGGGCATGCGCGCTATGCGCATTTCGTGACGCTGGAAAACCTGTATATCCACGATCATGCCGCCAGTCAGCAAAACGTGGCCATTTCGACCAAATGTCCGGCAGTGGGCTGGGTGATACGGGGCAATCGCATCGAGCGGGTCGGAACCGGGATGTATCTGGGCAATTCCGATGGCGGCAAACCCTTCATCGGCGGCTTGATCGAGGCGAATCGGGTGACGCGGACGCTGGGTTACAACGTGCAGATCAAGCACCAGAATGCGCGGCCGGAAGGGCTGCCCGAGGCGAACCAGGCGCACACCACAGTGATCAAGGGCAATCTCTTCGCCAAAGCCGAGAGCCAGCCCGGCCCGATGGCGCGGCCCAATGTCCTGATCGGCGACATGCCGTCGCATGGCCCTGGCAGCGAAGACCGCACGCTGATCTACGGCAATCTGTTCTGGCACAACCCGAGCGAGTCGTTGTTGCAGGGCGAAGGCAACCTGGCTGTTTACAACAATGTTTTCGTTACCCAGGGGCCGGATGCGATACGGATTCAACCGCACAACGGGGTGCCGCGCGATGTGCGTATTCTGCGCAATACCGTGATCGCGAGCGGCAATGGCATTAGCGTCCTGACGCCGGAGGACAATCGTTATGAGCAGATCTTGGCCGCCAATGCGATCTTCTCGCCGCGCCCGGTCAGCGGTGGCGTTCAACAGGGTAATCTCACCGGCGGGCTTGATC
This sequence comes from Hydrogenophilales bacterium 28-61-23, assembly GCA_002281555.1. Taxonomy (GTDB): domain Bacteria; phylum Pseudomonadota; class Gammaproteobacteria; order Burkholderiales; family Thiobacillaceae; genus PFJX01. The sequence goes on along the minus strand of NCGJ01000005.1, from coordinate 183,305 downwards.
GCGCCGGCTGGTTTTTGAACCGGCCTTATGCCGGATTGGCGCGGATAGACCTGGCGCCCGCGCGCGGATTGGGTGCGCGGCCGGTTTTGAAATTCGCCGGTTCCGAGCTGTTGCCCGGGCTTGATGCGGATTTTCTGGGCCATCCGCGCGCCAGCGATGCCGTCGGCGCGTTTGAACGGCATGACGCCGGGGCGATGCAGGCCTGGTTGCGCGCGGCCGGATTCGATCTGGGCGGCTTATGAGCGCAACTCACCGCCGCAACCCGGCCGCGCGCCGAAACCCGTCCGACCACCCGCGCGCGCGGTCCAGTCATCTGCTCATTGCCGGCGTGGCTTATCTGGCGTTTGTCATTTATGGCAGCCTGGTGCCGCTCGATTTCAGACCGATGCCGCTATCGGATGCGGTGGCCGCATTTCGCCAGGTGTCGTTTTTGCAACTCGGCATCGGCTCACGCGCGGATTGGGTGGCTAATTTGCTGCTGTTCATCCCGCTGACCTTTTTGTGGAGCGGGGTGCTTTGCCATGGACGCAGTGCGCCGGTTCAGGTCATCGCCACGTTGTTCCTGCTTGCCGCCGCGCTGGCGTTATGTGTTGGCATTGAGTTCACCCAGTTGTTCTTTCCGCCCCGAACCGTGTCGCAGAACGACATGTTCGCGGAAACCCTGGGCGGGGTGCTCGGCATCCTTGCCTGGTGGGCGATGGGCGCGCGCTGGATGCGTTGGTATCAAAGCTGGTATCGGGCCAAAGCGCCTGACGAATTGAGCCAACGGCTGACCTGGACTTATGCGGCGGGGGTTTTCGCTTATGGGGTGTTGCCGCTGGATCTGACCCTCAGCGGGGTCGAGATTTTTCATAAGTGGCGTGAGGGCAAGATCGCCTTGTTGCCATTCGCCAGCTTGCCGGCGGATCCGATGTTCGCACTTTATGAATTGGCTACCGATGTCGCGCTCTGGTTGCCGCTGGCTTTCCTGTGGCGACTGCGGCCGCAACGTAGCGGGCTGCAGGCCTGGAAAATGACCTTTGGCGCGGTCTTTCTGCTGGAGGCGTTGCAGTTGTTCGTCTATTCGCGCAGCAGCGACGTCACCGATTTGTTTACCGGCGCGGCCGGCGCCGCGCTCGGGGTCTGGCTGGCGCTGAAAACCGGCGCGGCCGGAAGCGTCGGGCACGCGGCGCGGCGTGCAAACCCGGTTGAACCGTCACGCCGAAATGGCGACGCTTTTTCCTGGTGGCCGCTGATTGGGGCGATCGGCTGGATGGGCGTGTTGATGCTGTTGTTCTGGTATCCGTTCAATTTTGTTTCCGACGGCGCCTATCTGCGCGAGCGCCTGGGTTTCCTGGAGCGGGTGCCGTTTGTCACTTACTACTACGGCACCGAGTTTCGAGCCATCACCGAGGTATTCCACAAAACGTTGTTTTTTGCCCCACTGGGCGCTTTGCTGGCCTGGTTTGTCGGGCGACTGCCCTGGTTGTGGCGGTTTTACGCCGCCATGGCCGCAGTCGTGGCGTTGCTCGTCGCGCCGATGCTGATCGAGTTCGGCCAGATGTTGTTGCCGGAAAAATTTCCCGATACCACCGATTGGTTTCTGGAAAGCTTGGGCGGGCTGCTGGGTTATTTTGCCTTCAGGCGGATTCGGGCCGCATTGCCGAAGCGCCCGGCCGCGTCACCAACATCCGTCGCGCCGAGCTAGTCCATGCACGATTTTCCTTTACTCCTGATGGCACTGGCGCTTGCCGGGACGGCTTGGCGTCGAGCCTGGGTTGGCTTGTTGGGCGTGCTGGTTGTCGGCCTTCTGCATCCGCAAAACTACGCCTTGGATTTCATGCGCGGCATGCCGGTGTACGCCGTACTGCTGGCGAATGTGCTGTTGGCGACCGCCTGGGAGTTTGCGCGGCATAGGACCTGGCCGCGCTTGTTCTGGGATAGGCATATCGGCGTGCTGCTGGTTTTATGGGCCTGGTTCGCGCTCACCACCTATTACGCCATCAACCCGGCCATGGCGCCGGCCAAGTTGTTTGACGTAAGCAAACTATTGCTTCCCATGGCGCTGATCGGCGTGCTGATCGATAGCAAGGAGAAGCTGCGCTGGTTGCTGATTACGCTCGCGCTGTCTATCGCCGCAATCGTTTTCAAAGGCGGCTACTGGGCGCTGATACACGGGTTTCAGGATCGGGTGTACGGGCCTGAAGGCAGTGCTTACGGCGGGAACAACGAGTTTGCCGTGCTGACCGCCATGGCCATTCCGCTTCTGCTGTTCTGGTATCGCGGCTTGCATGGCCAAGCTTGGCGCTGGGCGGTCGCCGGTTTGGCGGTTCTGGCTTTTGTCTCGGCGATTTCGTCCTGGTCGCGCGGTGGGTTGTTGAGCGTATTGGCGGTAGCGGTGTTGCTAGTGTGGCAAAGCCGGCGCAAAGGGTTGGCGATTCCGTTGCTGGCGATCGGCATCGGCTTGTTGTTTGCCGGCTTGCCCGATGCCTGGTTTGCGCGCATGCAAACCCTGGGCGCGCCCGAGTTGGACGACTCCGCCGCCAGTCGTTTGATCGTCTGGCGCATGGGCTGGAATTACGCGCTGAGTCATCCCTGGTTCGGTAGTGGCTTTGAAAGCTGGGTGTTATTCGCGCCGCCCGATGTCGAGCTACGCGCCTGGCACAGCGCTTACGTTCAGGTTGCCGCCGAGCATGGTCTGGTCGGCCTGGCGCTGTACGCTGGTTTGATCGGGAGCACGCTCTGGTCGTTGCTGGTGTTGATGGCGCGCGGCGGGCATGACCGTCGCGCACGCCATGAGCCGAGTGTGACGCGTATGGCGGCGGCAATTTTTACGGCTTTGGCGGCTTATCTGGTCGGCGCGGCTTTTCTGAGCATCGCGTACTGGGAGTTGCTGTTTTTGTTGCTGGCCGCCGCCTGGGTGTTGCGGCGCTTGGCGCTCAATCCAGCGCCGCCCGCTTGAATCGGCTGTCGATTTTTTTTACATCTTTCTTGAATCGGTATGGGGTATTTCGGCCAATGCCAGTAATAGAGCGGATCTCCGATTCTGGTTTGATTCTTGCTTATAGTCCGGCATGTACTGTTCTTAACCATTGAGGTTGCTATGTCTATTCAATACAAACTGGGTTTTTTGGCGGCGTTTGCCATGCTGGTGTCCGGGACTGCGTTTGCCGAGACCTATACGGTCTGGCTAAAGGATGCAAACGGCAATCCGTATGCGATTGGGGCCAATAAGTGCGCCACGGGTTCGATGGATACCGCTGGCGCGTTCACCATGAATATTGCCCAGGATTGTTTTGCCGCCGGCGTGCCCGCCGCCGCGGTAGCGATCAGCGGAAGCGGTACGCTGAACAGCGCCATGATCCAGAGCAAGACCGAACTGCCGGTTGCAAGCGCGGATGGCATCACGTTCTCGAGTTCGAGTTTGAATCTGACCTGGGCCTCGAATGCGCCCAGCATCGGCACGCGTAATTTCACCTTCACCGAGGGTGCCAACACGGTGAGCGGCGCCTACCACCTGTTCAACATCAATTCCATACCCGAACCCGAAACCCTCTGGCTCGCGCTGATCGGTCTGGCCGGCTTGGTCTTGACCCGGCTCAAACGCAGTTAAACCGTTCCCGAACCGCACGGCCTCATCCTTCAAATGGATGGGGCTTTTTTTCGCCTTTTTTCGCTTGAACGCGCGCCTATACGCAGGCGCCGCGCCTGCTGCTAGAGTTGCGACAGTTCAATCGATTGACCCTTCGCCATGCCGCCTTCGCGCCGCCGATCTTCCCGCCGTAAAGAGGCTTCCGCAAAAACGCTGGAACAGCTTTGGCGTTTTGGTTTGATTGCCGTGCTGGCGGTCGCATTGTCGCCAGGCAATTTTGCTTTCGTCGACTACGGCGCCGAACTGCTTGAGAAAAGTTACGCCTTGATCAAAGCCGGCATGCCGTTCATTCCGCTTGGCGCGGTGCTGATGCTGGTCTGGCGCAAGGCTGAAATTCAGATCGTGACGTTGGCGCTGTATCTGGTTTTGCTGCCCGCGCTATGGGTGTTGCCCGATTGGGGCTGGATGGAGTCGCGCAATATGCTTTTCGCCTGGCCGGGCCTGGCTTTAGGCATGTCCTTGGCGGCGGCAAGCCTGCGCGCCTTCGCGCCCCCGGTTAAATCCGCTCATCACCGCTAAGCCGTGGCCATGACGCGCGGCCGCCTCTTTCTCTTGTTGTGCGCCTTGCCGTGTTTGTCATTGGCGGGTTTTGCGTTGCAGTCCTACCCCTTTGCCCGGTTTGAACTCGGTGTCGGGCTCCTGGCTTATGCCGCATTGGGCCTGTGGCGACCGCATCTGTTGCTGTTCGCGCTGCCGCTTTGGCTGGCCCTGGTCAACCTGGCGCCCTGGAGTGGCAGCATGTACCTGGAAGATTACGACCTGGTGCTGGCCGTCAGCCTCGGCGTATTCCTGGCTACGGGGCGCTATGCGCTGAGCATACGCTTGACCCCGGCGCAATGGCTGTTCCTCGGTTTGCTGAGTATTTCCTATGCGGTGAGTACATTGCGCGGCCTGTGGCCGTTGCCGCCGCTGGATGCCATCGAGCTGTCCACCTATTACAGCAACTGGCATGCGGTGCGTCTGGCCAAAGGTTTCGTCTGGGCGCTGTTGCTGTTGCCCGGTTTGGTGGCGTTGCTGCGCGAAGACCATGTTCGCGCCCGCATGACGCTGGCTTGGGGCCTGGCTGCGGCCGGCGCCGCCATGGGCTTGGTGGCGATGTGGGAACGCGGCGTCGTCAATACGGCGCTGGAGTCCGGCTCGGTGGCGGCCGTCGTTGCGCATCTGCTCGATTTCGGCACCAAGTACCGCATCACCGGCCTGTTTTCTGAAATGCATACCGGTGGAGAGGCGATAGACAGTTTCATGGCGATGACCTGGCCATTCGGTTTGTTGGCGGCCGCGCAGGCGAAAAAACGTCGTTGGGCCTGGCTGGGCGGTTTGTTCTTTGTGTTGGCGCTGTATGCGGTGGTCTGCACTTTCTCGCGCGCAACCTACCTGGCTTTGTTTGCCGGCCTGGCGATGGCGGCGGGACTGCATTTCTTTCCACACGCGGCTCACAAGACCGCGAGACGGCAGGATTTTCTGACCTTGCTCGGCGTGTTGAGTCCACTTGCCCTGGTCGGGCTCTATACCCCGGCCGGTTTTTATACGGTGCTGATCGGTTTGCTCGCTTGGGCCGGCGCGTTGTGGGGCGGCGCATTCAGCGCGAAGAAAAGCTTGCCCTGGGGGGCGGCGTTCGCCTTGCTGGCGATCGTCGGGGCGGCCTGGGCAATGAACGGCGTCCGGCTGAATCCCGATTTCCCCACATCGACTTTGCTCGCTCTGGCCGTCCTGGTTGGCGCGGGCGGCTATTGGTCCGGGCATCGTCTGGTCGCGCCGACCGGATACAAGGGTGTGGCGTTGACCATGATGCTGGTCTCCGGCTGCATTGCCGTGGTGACGCCGGCATTGCTCGGCGCGCGCATGGAAAAACGTCTGGCGGGCAATCGGGTCGATATGGTCACGCGCGAAAATCATTGGCATGAGGCGCTCAATCTGATGCCCGCCGATTGGACCACGCAGTTGTTCGGCATGGGGGTGGGCCGATTCCCGGCGGAATATCTCTGGGCCGGGTTGCAGAACGATATCGGAACCTATCAGTTCAAACGCGGCGCGGACGGCAACACGGTACTGGCGCTGGGCGGCGGCCAGGATGCGCGCATGACGCAACGCGTCGCATTGCCCGCAGGCGAGGCTTTCACCTTGTCGCTGGATGCCCGCACCGATGACGAACGTCTCTGGCTGCGCGCCATGCTGTATCGGCGCAACATCCTGCAACAGTCGGACACGCCCGCGCAATTCCGCGAACTGAACAAGCATCTCGAAAATACCCATGGACAATGGCGGCGGGTCAGCTGGCAATTCAACATCGGGGATCTGGGCGAACGGGGCTGGACCGGACGACAGCCCCTGCTGCTGGAGTTCATGAACTGGCGGCGCTACGAATATCTGAACCGGCCGGGTACGCTGGTAGAAATCGACAACGTCAGCCTGAAAGATGCGCAAGGGCGCGAGTGGCTGGTCAATGGCGATTTCTCGCGCGGCATGGAACGCTGGTTCCCGTATTACGACTTCAATCACCTGCCCTGGCATATCAAAAACCTGCTGGTGCATATCTATTTCGATCAAGGCGCGTTGGGCCTGGTCGGCCTGCTCGGTTTTCTTGCCTCTACCCTGGCCGCCGCCGTCCATCGCGCCCGGCAGGGTAACGCCTGGGGTTTCACAGTCAGTACCGCCATGGCGAGTTTTCTGACCGTGGGCTTGTTTGGCGGCCTGCTGGACATGCCGCGGGTGATCTTTATTGCTTACCTGATGTTATTCGTGACCGCGTTATCCGGCCCGTCGCGTTCCGCCTGGGCGAGCCGCTAGAGGGCCATTACGAGCGAGCCTCGAGCGTGCGCGCGGCGGCCTGAGGCTTACGGGCGGCCGGTTCGGCCAGCAACCAGACTCCGGCCAACACCGGCCAGATCACGCCCAGGTGTTTCGCCAGGCCGACGATGTTCAGAAAACTGGCATGGGGCAGAAAGTCGTTGGCCAGCCCAAGCCGCGCCAGGACCAGTACCGCGATGCAGGTCAACGCCACCGACTTTCGATGGCGGGAGACCGCGGGCAGCAACAGCAGCCAGAATGCGAGCAGAAAACCGGCCAGCGTTTCCAGCGACAGGACGCCGCCGACGACCTTCAGTTTGAGCAGTATCGTCGCGGCCAGCAGTTTCATCACGAAAGCCAGGCTCAGGCACAGCAGCATGGCGCCGACATAACGTCCCGGCCGCAGCAGGTTGGCGGCAAAAGCGCCAAGCACCGCCATTTCGAGAAACACCGCCGCGAACCAGGACAGATTGATTTTGTCCAGCGCGTCGGGCGGCGTGTCGATCGGGCGCAGATGCAACTCCAGCCAGCCTATGCCGGGAAACGGCAACAGCGCGAATTGGGCGATAAACCAGAGCAGCAATATCGCCAGGCCGATATTTGTCGCGAGGCCGGCATGAAACCAGCGCATTCGCCAGCCCTGCAACACCCGCCCTGCCCGCAGCCAGCGGCCGTGGTGCAGGACAAGCAGGGCGCCGGTCAGCGTGCCCAGTCCATTGACCAGCATATCCAGATTGGAGGCGATCCGACCGGGCAGCAAGGCCTGCCCACTTTCCAGCAGCAGGCTCAGCAAGATGCCGCCGCCGGTTGCGGTCAGCACGCCGCGCGCGCCATGGCCGGGGGTCGCGAACCAGAGCGCCAGGCCGTAGCCGAGCGGGACATAAACAATCAGATTGGTGGCAAGGTCGGTGCGCGTGATGTAACGCGGCCAGGCGGCGGAGAGGAAGTCGGCCGACCAGGTGTGCAGCGGCAGCCAGCCGGTAAGCGGATACAGGCTGGCGATGGCGAGAAACACCAGATACAGCGCGTTGAAGGTTTTCAGCCGGCTGCGATTGCCGGCCTTGGCGAGCGACCTTGCCACATCAGGCTCCGGTTTGATCCGGCGGCAAGCCTACCCGAGTTTGTCGACAGCGTCCGCGCGAGTTCAGCGCCAGGATCGCAGAAGGCTCGCGGGCTATGCCCATTCGGCGGGCCGGGATTACGGTTTGCCCGCTTTTGCGCCGGCGATCTGGCTAATCGTCCGCGCGCTGGCTTCCTGGGCGCGGGTGATCTCTTCCGTGGTCATGGCCAAGGCGAGCTTGTCGCGATATTGAAGGGCTTCTTCGTGGCCGTCCGCGGCCGCGATGTTGAGCCAGAGGTAAGCCGATTCCTTGTCGGGCGGAGTGGACAAACCGTCGCGGTAAATAATGCCCAAGTGGTACTGCGCCTCCATGTGGCCGCGCAGGGCGGATTTGCTGAACATGGCCATGGCGTCGCGGTAGTTTTGTACGGTGCCGCGCCCGTTCAGATAAGCCATGCCAAGCAGGTATTCGGCCTCGGTATGGCCCTGGTCGGCGGCGGCTTTAAGCCACTTGTAGGCTTGCTGGTATTCGGCGTTCTGCCAGTGGAACCAGCCCAGCTGGTATTGAGCCTGGCTATCGCCCTGCCTGGCTTTCCGCTGCGCTTGGGTCATCGCCGCGCGATTGTGCACATCGGCATCGGGCTGATTGAGCGGGTCATCCGATTCCGCGCTAAAAAAGATTGCCGCCGATGCGATCAGAAGCACGGCGAGGATCGCGCCGCCCGCGACAACGATTTTTATATTCGGGAGCTGCGAGCCGACTCTGAAATGGCGTTTGCAGGCTAGGCAGCGATAGGTGATGCGTGAGCCGGTGCCCGACGATTTATGGGATGGGCGTACCTCGGTACTTCCACAGTGCCGGCATTTGATGACCTTGGTCTTGGGCGACGGGATCGGGATTGGAATGATTTTCATGGTGGACGACTCAAGCCGGCTTTACGACGCCAGTTTGAACCTGCAAGCTGCATTTCCCAAAACTATGCATTATTGATCAGGCGTGCGGCTTGAGTTGTGGGCGGGACGGTGCATACAGATAAGACCCCGCGATCATGCCCGCGCAAGCCGCCAGAAAACCGGCGAACTGCGGCGGAATCGCGCCGTCCGGCAGGAAAAACTCGAGCGGCAGCCAGGTCAGCAAGCCGAGCCCGATCGCCAGATAAGCGCCCGGCGTGCTGGCGCGCCGCCAGTACAAGCCGGCCACCAGCGGCACGAAAGCCACCACCAGCGTGACCTTGTAGGCGTTCTCCACCATTTGATGAATGCCGGTCGACTCGCCCAGCGCCCATAGCGCGTAGAGCGTCACCAGCACCGAAAAACAGCCCACCACCCAACGGGTTATCACCAGCAGTTTCTGTTCCGACATGTGCTTGCGCCGGGTGACGAAGCCCTTGAGCACGTTTTCCGAAATCGTCACCGATGGCGCCAGGAGCGTGCCGGAGGCGGTGGACATGATCACCGACAGCAGCGCGCCGTAAAAAATCACCTGTGCCGCCAGCGGCAGATGGCCCTTGACCAGTTCCGGCAGCAGCTTCTGGCTGTCCCCGGCCAGCCATTTCGCGGTCAACGCCGGGTCGATCAGGTTGGCCGAGTAAGCCAGGAACAACGGCACGGCGGCGAACAGAAAATAGGCGACGCCGCCCAGCACAGTGCCCCACACCGCGACGTTTTCATTCTTCGACGCGTTGGCGCGCTGGAACACATCCTGCTGTGGAATCGAGCCGAAGCCCATGGTCAGCAGGCCGGATATGAACGCCACCATGGCCACCGCGTTCAACTCCGGCCAGAAATGAAACTTGTCGTTGGCGGCGGCATGTTCGAGCACGGGTACTACGCCGCCGGTCAGGCCGGAGATCAGCCAGGCGATGTAGAACAGGCCGAGCACGATGACGATCATCTGGAAGAAAGTAGTCAGCGCCACCGACCACATGCCGCCGTACAGCGTGTACATCAGCACCACCGCCGCGCCGATCAGGATGCCCTGCGCCTGGGTGATCTGGCCGTCGGACAGCACGTTGAACACCAGCCCTAGCGCGGTGATCTGCGCCGAGACCCAGCCCAGGTAGGACAACGCGATGGCGACGCCGGTGACCACTTCGACGCGGCGGTCGTAGCGCTCCCGGTAATAGTCCGCGATGGTCATCAGATTCATCCGGTACAGCTTCTTCGCGAAGAACAGGCCGAACAGCACCAGGCACAGCGATGCGCCGAACGGGTCGGAAATCAGCCCGCCCAGATCTTCCTGGAGAAAGGTGGCGGGAATGCCCAGTACCGTCTCCGCGCCGAACCAGGTCGCGAACACCATGGCCAGTACCATGACCAGCGGCAGCGAACGGCCGGCGGAAATGTAATCGCGCGCGTTATGCACCTTGGTGGCGGCATACATGCCGATGCCGATGGAAACGACCAGATAGAGAATGACGAAGCCAAGCAACATGAGCTAATCCTTGCACGAGTTCAACGCAGTTTGATTTCCGTCCAGATGCGGTTCAGCACGCGGCGCTGCTTGCGGTCCAGGTCGCGCAGCATTTCCAGGCGGCGCATGGCCGACGCATCCGGAAAAACCGCGCGATTATCGGCGTTTGTCTGAAAAAAACGTGCATCGATGTAGCGCATCGCGGCCTGGTTGGGGTTGCCGGAACCGATCAGGTTGGTCAGTTCGGCCGAGTTCGGCCCTTCCAGCATGAAGTCGATGAAACGCAGCGCCAGTTCCGGCTGGCGGCCGGTCTTGTGCAGCACCATCGAATCGAGCGCCAGCACGGCGCCTTCGCGCGGAATCGAATAGCCGATGTGGAACGGCCGCCCGGCCTTTTCGGCATCGGCGCGTGCCTGGAACATGTCGCTGGAATAGCCGTGCGCCAGCCAGATGTTGCCCACCGTCAGTTCCTTGATGTAACTCGACGCATTGAACGCCGCCCAGTACGGCTTGGCGCGCAGGATCAGATCGCGCGCTTGTTGCCATTTCGTTTCGTCGGCGTCATTCGCCGAATAGCCCAGGTAGCGCAGCGCGGCGGCCATCAGTTCGCGTTGCGAATCCAGCACGGTGACCCGGCCCTTGAGTTTCTCCAGATAGCGCGGCTCGAAAATCAACGCCCAGGTGTCGGTCGGCAGATTCAGCGCGCGCAGCTTCTCGACGTTGTAGCCGAGCAGCGTCACCGTGTAGGCGTAGGGGACTGAATAACGGTTTCCGGGATCGAAGAAGGCGTTGAGGAATTCCGGCTTGAGGTTGCCCAGATTGTTCAGCTTCGTTTTGTCCAGCGGCCGTAACTGATTCGAGCGCAGCAGCGCTTCCACCGCGTTGCCGGTGGGCACGATCAGGTCGTAGCCGGACGCGCCCGCCGCCAGCTTGGCCAGCATTTCCTCGTTGTCGGCGTAATAGTCCCGCACCAGCTTGCAGCCGCAGCGCGCCTCGAAGCGAGCGACGGTGGCGTTGGAGATGTAGTTGTTCCAGTTGTAGAGATACAGGGTATCGGTGGCGTAACTGGAGCCGACGTAGAAGATCAACAGCAACCAACGCATCACGCGCCTCCCTTCATGAAGCTCTTGTCCAGCCGCGAGGCGACGATCACCAGCACCAGCGTCAACAGCATCAGCAGCGTCGAGACGGCGTTCACCTCCGGGGTCACGGCGATCTTGATCATCGAATAGATCTGCAACGGCAGCGTCGACACACCCACCCCGGCAGTAAAGAAGGTAATGACGAAGTCGTCGATGGACAGCGTGAACGACATCAGGAAGCCGGCCACCACCGCAGGCAGGATCAGCGGAAACGTCACCAGGCGGAAGGTTGCCCACGGGGAGGCGCCGAGGTCGCGCGCCGCCTCGAAGATGCTTTCGTCCATGCCGGCCAGCCGCGCCCGCACGATGATCGCGACGAAGCCGATGGAAAACGTGATGTGCGCCAGCACCACCGAGAGCAGCCCCAAAGTCAGATGCAACACCTGGATGAAGAACACCAGCAGCGACACCCCGAGCAGGATTTCCGGCATCGCCACCGGCGTGATCACCAGCAACGGCAGCCAGCGCGGGCGATAGCGATGGATGGCGAGGCCGGCCAGGGTGCCGAGGAGGGTGGCGCACAGGCTCGACACCAGCGCGATGAACAGCGAATTGCGCGCCGCCAGCAGCATCTCTTCGTCGGCGAACAGCACCCGGTACCAGTCCAGTGTGAAGCCGACCCACTCGGCGTTGAGGCGCGAGTCGTTGAACGAATACGCCACCACCACGACCAGCGGCAGATAGAGGAAAGCGAAGGTGGCGGCTGCGGCGAGTTGCAGCCAGAGGGGCAATTTACGCATTTTTCATGCCCCTCCCCGCCTCGCCTTCCCGGCCCAGGCTGCGAAACCCGCCAGCGCCAGCACACAAAGTGTCAGCACAATCGACAGCGTCGCGCCGAACGGCCAGTCGCGCACGCCGAGGAACTGGTCCTTGATCAGGTTGCCGATCAGCATGTCGCGGGTGCCGCCGAGGATGTCGGGAATCGCGAACATGCCCAACACCGGGATGAACACCAGCGCCGAGCCGGAAAACACGCCGGGCAGCGACAGCGACCAGGTCACCCGCCAGAAGCGCTGCCAGGCGTTGGCGCCCAAGTCCTGCGCGGCGTCGAGCAGCACCGGGTCGTGTTTTTCCAGGTTGGTGTAGAGCGGCAGGATCATGAACGGCAAATGCACGTAAACCATGCCGACCAGCACCGCGAATGGCGAAAACAGCAGGCTGACCGGCTCCAGACCGAAGGCGCCAAGCACGCCGTTGAACATCCGCGCCAGCGCCGCCTGCGGCCCCAGGATGATCATCCAGGCGTAGACGCGGATCAGGAAGTTGCTGGCGAAGGGCAGGATCACCAGCAGCACCAACAAGTCGCGGTGCCGCTTCGGGCTCCGCGCGATCAACCAGGCCACCGGGTAGGCCATGACCAGACAGATCAGCGTCGAGGCCGTCGCCACGGCAAACGAGCGCAGGAAGATTTCCGTGAACAGGAAATCGCTGGCAAAGAACCGGTAGTTCTCCAGGGTGAGGCCATGTTCGCGCCCGTCGCCGTGATCGAACAGCGGTGCTAGGCCGCCGAATTCGCCGGGGTACTGGAACGAGGCCAGCACCACGATCAGCGCCGGAACCAGGAAGAAGGCGAGCAGGAACAGCGTCGGCGGTGCGGTGATGGCCCAGCGGGCAAGTCGATTGTCCTTAGTCTCGGACATAGTGCCCTGCGTCAGCAGCCCAACTCAGCGTGACACGGTCGCCGACCTCGAAGAAGCGGGCCCGGCCGGGGGCGTCGTTGGGGCGCAGCGCCGCTAGTTGGCAGCCGTTGTCGAGCGCGACCTGATAGGTGGTGACGTCGCCGACATAGAGGAAGTCGCGCACCGTGCCGGGGAAGCGGTTTGCGTCGTCCGAGGCACTGTTGGCGGCGCCGATTCGTACCTGCTCCGGGCGCAGCGCGAGCACGCCCTTGTCGCCCGCCTTCTCAGCATCCGAGGCCGGCGCCCGAATTTCCCCCAGCCCGGCCGCAGCCAGGCGCAGCAGGCCGTCGCGCCGTTCGATCACGGCGGCTTCGAGCAGATTGCAATTGCCGATGAAATCCGCGACGAAACGGTTGCTCGGAAAACTGTAGATGCGTGAGGGTTCGTCCAATTGCTCGATGCGGCCCCGGTTCATCACCGCGATGCGGTGCGACAGGGCCAGCGCCTCCGGTTGCGCGTGGGTGACGAAGACGAAGGTGACGCCGACCTCGCGTTGCAGCTTGATCAGCTCCAGCTGCATTTCCTCGCGCAATTTCAGATCGAGCGCGCCAAGCGGTTCGTCCAGCAACAACAGGCGCGGCCGGTTGACCAGACCGCGCGCCAGCGCCACGCGCTGCTTCTGGCCGCCGGAAATTTCATGCGGGTAATGCTCGGCCAGTTCGGCCAGATGCACCTGCTCCAGCGTCTCGCGCACGCGGCGCCGCAACTCGGTCTCGGCGACCCCGGCCATGCGCAGCGGAAACGCGACGTTCTGGCCGACGCTCAGATGTGGAAACAGCGCGTAGCTCTGGAACACCGTGTGGATCGGGCGTTTTTCGGCCGGTGTGCGCGCCAGATCGCGGCCATCGAGCAGTATCTGCCCGGCATCGGGCAGATCGAAGCCGGCGATCATGCGCAGGATGGTGGTCTTGCCGCAGCCGGACGGTCCCAGCAGCGTGAAGAACTCGCCGCTTTCCACCGTGAAGCTGACCTCGCTCACCGCCTCGAAGTCGGCAAAGCGGCGAGTGATGTTGCGGATTTCGAGCAGGGCCATGTTTGCCGACCTGAAAGAAAGGGTTGATGCCGATCCGGTAAGTCCCCTGGCGGGTTTCCAGTATTGGTCAACGGCGCAGAAAACTCTATCAATTCGAATCTCGATATATTCTAATGCGCGGCATTTTGCCCAGCCAAGCCGGCGCCGGGCGGTGACCCAGAGGGAATCATGCGTAATCTCGAATTGCTCGGCGCGTTGGCGCTAACCGGCTGGGTGCTCGGCGCCCATGCCACCAACGGCATGAACATGGAAGCCTGGGGCGCAAAATCCGGTGGCATGGGCGGAACGGCTTACGCTTTCGATACGGGTAACTCGGCGGTGATGAACAACCCGGCCACGCTGGGTTTGAAGCCGGCTGGCAAAAGCGATCTCGGGCTGGGCCTGACCCTGTTGATGCCGGATGTGAACGCGAGCCATCCCGTGGCCGGTTCCCGGGATTCCGACGGCACCGCCTACTGGATGCCCACCGTGTCCTGGATCAAACGCCAGGACGATCTGAGCTACGGCGTCGCCATGCTGGCCCAGGGCGGCATGGGCACGGAATACGGTGCCGGCTCGACGCTGTTCGCGGGTGGCCTGAGCTCGCTGGGCGCGCCGGTCGCGATGAGCGGCCAGGAAATCCGCTCCGAGGTCGGTTTTGGCCGCGTCATGTTTCCGCTAGCCTGGAATGCGCGCGCCGACTTGATCCTGGCCGGTCAACTGGATCTGGTCTGGGGCAGCATGGATCTGCAGATGGACATGGACGGCCAGACGCTGGCCGGCATGATGGGCCAGGGGCTGGTCAGCGGCAGCATGCTGGCGACGTTGCCGGCCCCGATCGACTACGCCCGGTTCGACTTCAGCGACGACAATGCCATGACCGGCAAGGCCAAGTCCTACGGTTGGGGTTACAAGCTGGGCGCGCTCTGGCGCGTCAGCGACAGCGTGAAGCTGGGCGCCGCCTACCATGCCAAGACCCGCATGGGCGATATGAAGACCGAAGACGCCACCCTGTCGGTCAATGGCGGCCCGATGCATGGCACGCTCAAGGTGGTCGACTTCCAGTGGCCGGAAACCTACGGCCTGGGCGTCGCTTACGAAGGCGCCGGCCCCTGGTCATGGGCCGCCGACGTGAAGCGCATCGTCTGGTCGGGCGCCATGGCGAATTTCCATATGAACTTCATTTCCAACGGTATGGTTCTGGACGTCACCATGCCGCAAAACTGGAAAGACCAGACCGTCGTCGCCCTGGGCGCGCAGTACAAGCTCAGCCCAAGCGTGGCACTGCGCGTCGGCTACAACCATGCCAGCAATCCGGTGCCGGACGCGACGCTCAATCCGCTCTTCCCGGCCATCGTCGAGAGCCACTACACGCTGGGAATCGGTTGTCGGCTGGACCCGGCCCGTACCGTCGCCGCCTCCATTGCACTGGCGCCGGAAGTCAGCCAGACCAACGCTCAGGGCATCACTTCCAGGCACAGCCAAGCCACTGTGCGGGTGAATTTCAACCACAGCTTCTGAGCGGGCTTGCCTGAGCCAGCCTGCTTTAGGCGGTCGGGCCGCAGGCTTGGCCCGCTTGCCGACGGGAGTTCAGGAACCCGGCAGGTTCATCGCCACCAGCGCCGCCAACAGCAGCGCAATCACCGCCAGCCAGCGGTTGCGCCCGCGTTGCTGCGCCAGCATCACGGCCAGGCCGGCTTCTACCTTTTCCAGGCGGTCGGTGCGCAGGGCTCGATGTACCAGGCGCGGCAGTTGCGGCAGCATGGTGCCGATGTAGGGCGCCTCTTCCTTGAAGCTGCGCAGCCAGCCGCGCCAGCCCATCTGCTCGTTCATCCAGCGTTCCAGGAACGGTTTGGCGGTGGCCCACAGGTCCAGTTCCGGGTCCAGGTCGCGGCCGAGGCCTTCGATATTGATCAGGGTTTTCTGCAGCATGACCAGTTGCGGCTGTATTTCCATGCCGAAGCGGCGCGAGATCTGGAACAGGCGCAGCAACACCTTGCCGATGGCGATGTCCTTGATCGGCCGGTCGAACACCGGCTCGCACACCGCCCGGATGGCGGCTTCGAAGTCTTGCGGCGGCGTGTCCGGCGGCACCCAGCCGGATTCGATATGGGCCATGGCCGCCTTCTGGTAGTCGCGCCGGAAGAAGGCCAGGAAGTTGCGCGCCAGGTAGTTTTTATCCGACTCGTTGAGCGTGCCCATGATGCCGAAATCGAGCGCGATGTACTTGCCGTCGTCCTGAACCAGGATGTTGCCGGGGTGCATGTCGGCATGGAAGAAGCCGTCGCGGAACACCTGGGTGAAGAAGATTTCCACCCCGGCCTTGGCCAGACGCGGGATATCGACGCCGCGCCGGCGCAGTTCGTCGACCTGGGAGATCGGGATGCCGTCCATCCAGGTCATCACCATCACTTCCGGGGTGCAGTAATCCCAATGCACTTCGGGCACCGCCAGCAGGGGCGAGTCGCGGAAATTGCGGCGCAGCTGGGAACAATTGGAGGCTTCCCGGATCAGGTCCAGTTCATCGTCCAGGTGTTTGGCGAACTCCATGACCACCTCGCGCGGCTTCAGGCGTTTGCCGTCGTACCACAGGCGCTCGATCAGGCTGGCGATGAGAGCGAGAATCTGGACATCGTGGCCGATGACTTTGTGGATGCCGGGGCGCAGCACCTTCACGGCGACCTTCTCGCCCGATTTCAGCTGCGCCCGATGCACCTGGGCGACCGAGGCGGAGGCGACCGGGATATTGTCGAATTCGGCGAACGCCTCGCTCGCATCCTTGCCGTAGGCGCGTTTGATCACCGCCAGCGCCTGGTCGCTCGGGAACGGCGGTACCCGATCCTGCAGCTTGGCCAGTTCGTCGGCGATATCGGGCGGAACCATGTCGCGCCGGGTGGACAGCATCTGGCCGAATTTGACGAAAATCGGGCCGAGCGATTCCAGCGCCAGGCGCAACCGCTCGCCGCGCGGTTGCTGCATGGGCCAGATCAGTCCGCGCCAGAAAAATAACGCCTCGACCGCCCAGCGCACCAGCTTGACGCGCTCGTGGCCGAGGAAAAACTCATCCAGGCCGTAACGCGCGGCGGTGAGAAAAATGCGGAACAGGCGGAACAGGTACATCAGGCTTGCGGCTTTGTTTCTAGCAAACGCAGGCGCGCTTCGAGCCGATCCACATCGGCGCGCAGCGCATCGACTTCGCCGATGAACGCGCGCGCGGCATGCGGTTCGGCCAGCATGGCTTGTTCGTGGACGGCGTATTCGGCCAGATTGCGGCCAATGGCGTCGTGGGCTTGTTCGCGCCAGGAAAGGATGCCGCGCAGGAATTGATCGACCCGGCTGGCGACGATGTCGCCCAGATAGGGACGCAGGGCGAGCACCCAGTCGAATTCGGCCAGCGCGCCGGAAAGATCGTTGGCGAACAGCCCGTCGCCTTCGATGCGGAACAGGTCGGCCAGTCTGCCGCCGCTGAGCAGCAGCGGCAGCGCGCCGGGCAGAAAGGTCAGGATCAATACCGGTTCGGTCTCGCTTGCCTCGGTGGCCGGATGAAAGCGGCCGCTTTCATCCAGCATCAGATTCAGCGGCAATGCCGGCAGCGCCAGGCGCAGTGTCTTGCCGCAGTGGCGTTGCAGCCGGGTCAACGCGCCGGGTTGGGCGTCGAGCAAGGCATTGAGGGCGGCGGCGAGAGGGCTTTCAGGGAAGGCGCGGAGCATGGCCGGATTTTATCCCGGATAATCCCGCCGGAGAGACGAACCACCCGCCGAACCCTAAGGAACCCCATGCTTATTTCCGGAACCCCGACCCGCACCATCCGGCGTCTCGATGACGCGGTTGAAATCATCGATCAAACCCGCTTGCCGTACGAATGGACGCTAAAGCGTCTGGTCACGCTGGGCGATGCCGCCGAGGCGATTGCCGTGATGCGGGTACGCGGCGCGCCGCTGATCGGGGCGACCGCGGCCTATGGCCTGGTGCTCGCCGCGCTGGAAGATGCCGGCGATGCCGCGTTGCGCACCGCGGCCGACCGACTCATCGCGACCCGCCCGACGGCGGTCAACCTGCATTGGGCGGTGCAACGCATGCTGGCCCGCTTGTTGCCGTTGCCTTTGGCCGGGCGGGTCGAGGCGGCCTGGGCGGAAGCGAGCGCGATTTGCGAAGAGGATGTGGCGCAGAACCGGGCCATCGGCCAGCATGGGCTCGAGCTGCTGCGAGCGATTGGCGCGAAAAAAGCCGGCCCGATCAACATCCTGACCCATTGCAATGCCGGCTGGCTGGCGACGGTCGATTGGGGCACCGCGCTGGCGCCGATCTACGCGGCGGCGGAAGCGGGGCTGGATGTGCATGTCTGGGTCGACGAAACCCGACCGCGCAACCAGGGCGCCAGCCTGACCGCCTGGGAACTGGGGCAGGCCGGCATCGCGCATCGCGTTATCGCCGACAACGCCGGCGGCCATCTGATGCAGCATGGCAAGGTCGATATCTGCATCGTCGGCACCGACCGCGTCGCGGCCAACGGCGATGTCGCCAACAAGATCGGCACATATCTGAAAGCCTTGGCGGCGTTCGACAACGGCGTGCCGTTTTACGTCGCCGCGCCCGGGCCGAGCATCGACTTCAATCTGGCCGATGGCGGCGAGATTCCGATCGAGGAGCGCGATCCGGAGGAAGTCGCCTGCATTCAGGGCCGTGCCGCCGACGGCCAGGTCGTCTCGGTACGTTTGACGCCGGCCGGCAGCGCCGCCGCGAATCCGGCCTTCGATGTCACGCCGGCTCGACTGATTACCGGCTTCATCACCGAACGCGGCGTCTGTGGCGCGGGGCGCGCCGCCCTGGCGACGATGTTCGCCGACCGGGCGGGGGTGCGGTCGCGATGAGCAGAACGGCTTTATGTGCGCCGAATCTGCGCATGGCGCTGGCCGGCTTGGCGCGCGAAAGCGTGCATTGCGGCCTCAATCAAGGCACCTCCGGCAATGTCAGCGCGCGTTCGAGCGAAGGTTTTCTGATCACGCCGTCGGGCCAGGACATGGCGACGCTGACGGCGACGGACATGGTGGCGATGGAGATGAACGGTGAGGTGTCGGAAACCGGCCGCCCGTCCAGCGAATGGCGTTTTCATCGCGATATTTACGCGGCCTTCCCCGAGGCCGAGGCCGTGGTGCATGCGCATTCGCCGTTCGCGGTGGCGCTGGCCTGTTTGCGGCGCGACATTCCGCCGTTCCATTACATGGTCGCCATGGCCGGAGGCGTCGATATCCGCTGCGCCGCTTACGCCACCTTCGGCACCCAGGCCCTGTCAGATGCGGTGCTGGCCGCTTTGCGGGATCGGCGCGCCTGTTTGATGGCCAATCATGGCTTGGTGGCGTGGGGGCGCAGCTTGCCGGCCGCGTTGGCCCTGGCGCGCGAGGTCGAAGCCTTGAGCGGCCAGTATCTGAACGCGTGTCAGGTCGGCCAGCCGGTGTTGTTGAGCGAGGCGGAGATGCGGGAAGTGCTGGAGAAATTCAAGGATTACGGGAGCCGGGCCTGATGCGCGGGTTGTTCTTGTTGCTGGTGCTGTCGGTTTTGCTGGTGCTTGGCTTGTTCTTTACCGTTACCGATGCGAAGCCGATAGTCAGTCGCTCGGTGCAGGTCAGCATGGCCGATCTGGATCGCGGCAAGGCCATCGTCGATTCGCTTGGCTTGCGTCGCATGCAGGAGGGCGAGGTCAGACAACTGGCGTTGCCGGCATCCGATCTCGACACGGGGGTCAATTATCTGGCGCACCGTCTGGCCCATGGCAGCGCCAGTGCGCAGATCGTGCTGTCGCAGTTGATCGTGCGCGTCAGTTTGCCGCTGCCCGCGCCGGGGCCGCGCCGATACGTCAACCTGGAGTTGGCCATGGCTTCCGGGGATGCACTGTTGAAACCCGAGAAGTTGCGCATCGGCAAGCTGGTTGTGCCGGCCAATATGGCGGGCGATCTGCTGATCTGGGGCCTGGCCCGTTCAGCCTATGCGGCCGAGTTGGCCGCCGTCGCCACAATGCTGAATAGTGCGCAAATCTCCGGCCAGACGCTGGCGTTGCGCTTTACCTGGCGCGGCGCGGCGCTGGAAAAAGCGATGAACCAGGCGGTCGCGCTGGGCGTCGATGAAACGACCTTGTCGGCCTACCGGAAGCGTCTGAGCCAGGTCGGCGGCGGCGAGTTTTCGGTTCTGCTCGGTGAGGCTTTTGCCTTGGCACAAACGCGTTCCGCCAAGAATGACCCGATCATCGAGAATCGAGCCGCTTTGACCTGCTTGGCGGAAATGACCTTGGGCGGCCGACTGCTGTCGCGTCGCGGCATGGTCAAAGTGGATCGGCATACCGGCATCAAGCTCGCCGGGCGCGAAGATTTTTCACAACACTTTGCCTTGTCCGCTTTCCTGGCCGCGACCGGTGGCGAGGGCTTGTCGGAAATGGCCGGGCTGTACAAGGAGTTGAAAGATGCCCAGGGCGGCAGCGGCTTTTCCTTCAACGATCTGGCGGCGGATCGGGCCGGTTCGCGCCTGGGCGAGGCCAGCACCCGTTCGCGCGCGTCGGCGTTGAAGATGCAAAAGCGGCTTGCCGGCATTGGCGATGCCCAAGCGTTTTTTCCGAACGTGCGCGATTTGCCGGAATACATGCCCCAGGCCGAGTTTCAGCGTCGTTACGGCGGCGTGGGCCAGCCGGCCTACCGGAAGATGGTCGAGCAAATCGAGGCGCGCATCGCCGGGTTGACGCTTTACCGGAAATGAGCGCCCAGGTTGCTGGCCGCGAAGGCGGCGCCCTTGAGGCCGATATCCGGGTCGAGGATGACCGATACCGGCACGCTGGACATCCAGGCGCTGTAGCGTCCCTTGCGGTTGAAGGCGTCCAGAAATACGCTGCTTTGCAGCACCGGCAGCAGTTTGGGCGCGATGCCGCCGGCCAGGAAAATGCCGCCGCGCGCTTGCGTAGCCAGCGCCCAGTCGCCAGCGGTCTGGCCGTAAATCTCGGCGAACAGGTGTAAGCAATGCAGCGCGGCGGGATCGGTTCGATCCAGTCCGGCCTGGCTGATCGCCGCCGCCGGATGGGGGCTTTCCAGCAGTGGGCTGTTGTCTCGTCCGGCTTCGCGCAGGCAGAAGCGGAACAGGTCGAGCAGGCCGGGGCCGGACAGGATGCGCTCGACCGAAACCCGACCGTAGAGCGGACGCAGATGGGCGAGCAGGCGATCCTGCTCGGCGTTGCAAGGCGCAAAAGCGACATGGCCGCCTTCGGACGGCAACGGTCGATAGTGATCGTCGCGCCAGACGCACAGGCTGACGCCGAGACCGGTGCCGGCGCCGAGCGCGACCGCGGCGCCGGCAAGCGCTTGGCCGCTTTGCAGCGTGGCAAGCGCGTCCGGCGCGAGCGTATTGAGGCCCCAGCCGATAGCGGCGAAATCGTTGATCAAACGGCAATCGGCAAAACCGAATTGCGTCGTCAGCGCGGCGGTTTCGATGCGCCAGTCGAGATTGGTGAATTGCACGCTGAGGCCATCGGTCGGGCCGGCGACGGCGAGGCAGCAGGCCAGTTCGCCCGCTGCGCCGCCCGCGGCCAGGAAATGGGCGAGGATGGCGTTCAGGTCGGCATGTTCGCTGTTGATGTAGCGGGCCACGCGCGCCAGGCCGACCCGGCCGGTGTCGAGTTCGGCCAGCGCCAGTCGCGTATGGGTGCCGCCGAGGTCGCCTACGAGGATATGCATCGTTTTATGACCACAGGCGGCGTTCTGTCTGCGCGAATCGCTGGCGCAGCCAATGGTCCAGGCTGAGTTTTCCCGGGCCGGACAAGATCAGCGGCAAGAGCATCGCGAGGTGGAGCAGGGGGAGTTTCCAACCCCCTTCGCTGATCGTGTAGCCGTGCCCGACATGGACGGTGGCGATGGCGACCAGGATCAGTAGCGACAGGGACGCGGCGAAAAAACGCGTGCCCAGGCCGATGACCAAGGCCACCGGGCCGATGATTTCGAATGCGGTGACGAGATGCCAGCCGATCTCGGGCGACAGCAGGCTGAACGGGAATGGAATCTGGCTCTGAATGTCGATCAGCCAGTTGTTGCCGTTCAGTTTTGCCATGCCGGCATCCCAGAACTCCTTGGCCAGGATCAGGCGCAGGACCAGCGGCGCCAGCCAATCGCCGGCGCTATCGAGGCTGGTCAGCAGTGTTTGGAATTGCTGCATGAGTTTGTTCATTTGCGCGCCCTCATTGCGGGTGAAGCACGATTTCAATATGGCCATGCAGCTTGGCTTTTTGGCGGGCGGCATCGGCGGCGGCCAGACATTCTTCGAGGTTGGCCCAGTGCGGCGGGACGTGAACCACGCCGATGTTGGCGCCGACCTGGTAATGCTTGCCTTCCCAGGTGAAGCGGAAGTCGTCGATGCTTTCCTGCAACAGATGAGCAATTTTTTCCGATACCGAGGCCGGACAAGACACCAGCATGACCGCGAATTCGTCGCCGCCCAGGCGCGCGAGCAGATCCACTTCGCGCATACGGGACAGCATCAGGCGGCTCAGCTGCCTTAACAGCTCGTCGCCGGCGGCATGGCCGGCGCTGTCGTTGACGTGATTGAAGCGGTCGAGGTCGATGAACAGAATCGAGGTGGGGAATTCGGCGGCGCGTTTGCTGGACAGGGCGCGCGCAAGCTTTTCCTCAAAAGCGCGCCGATTGATCAATCCGGTCAGGTCGTCATGGTTGGCTTGCCAAAGCAGTTTGCGCTGCATTTCGCGTGCTTCGGTGACATCGCGCAACACCAGTACGGCGCCGATGGTTTCGCCTTCGGGGGTGTGGATCGGCGAACAGATGCCTTCGAGCTCGAAATCCATGCCTAGCGCCGAGGTCAGACCCGTGGCGGGCGGCAATGTGATGGGCGTGCCGCGCAGGGCTTCCTGGCCGATGCGGACGCTGATTTCCTGTCGGCCTTCTTTTTCGAACAGGCGCAATATTTCGCCGATCGGTTTGCCCATCGCCTCGCGCGACGACTTGCCGGTCAGATGTTCGGCGACCGGGTTGAGGTAACGGATGCGCAGGTTTTCGTCGATACGGATGACCGCATCGCTGATGGACTGCAAGGTGATCTGCGCGCGTTCCTTCTCTTCGAACAGGTCTTTTTCCTGGCGCCTGCTCAGGCGCACGACGAATACCGCGATGATCAAACCGACCACCATCGCGGCGGCGGAAAGCGCGATGGCGAGGTTTTGAGCGCGGTCACGCGCGGCATGGGCCTGAACCAGCGCTTGCCGGTTCTTGACGCGTTGCAGTTCGAGCAGTTGATCCCAGCCTTGCATCATGCGCAGCTGATGCGGCGTGAGCTCGGTCCTGATGTAGTTCCGCGCCTGGGCAAGCCGGTTGGACTGGAGCAGTTCGAAAACGTGGTTGGCATGTAGTTCTGTTTGACGGACCTCGCCGCGCATCGCTTCCCAGAGCGTGCGTTCGGCCGCATCCAGCGGCAAAGCCAGAAAACGATCGCGCACCCTGATGAATTCGGTCGCCATGCGCGAGAAGCGCATGATTTCTTCGTCGCGCAAAAAAGCGTCGTCCAGACTGCTGGCCAGCATCAGTGCCTGGAACCGGGCTTCATGCATGCCGTGCATGGTGGCGGCGTACTCCGATTTCTGATTGCGTTCGGACACGATCGCGCTGAGCTGGTTGCTGAGCAGCCGGATATGGGTCACGCCGATGGTCGTCACCGCCAGCAGAAGCAGCAACATGACGCTGAAGCCGGCGATCACCGGAACCAATGTGGAGGAGGGCCTTTTCATACGGTGGTGCGTTTGCTCTGGTGGCGCTGTGCGGGCTCGTTAAGTGGGCGCGTTAATCGAGTATTTCGAGTTCCAGCAACGCATCGTTGAGGCCGGTCTGGTCGTCGGTGAGAACTTGCACCATGCGCGATTCGACGCCGTACTCGCCGGGATGGCCATGCAGGTTGGCCATGATGTTGGCCGCGCTGTTGAGTTGTGGGCCGGCTGAAACAGGTTCGAGAATCAGACAGGGCGGTGTTTCAAGCACTTCCATGATCACGCAGACCGTGCCCTGATGGCGCACGCGCAAACCGATCAGGTCGCGCAAATGTGGCAGCGTGATGCGGCCGGATGCGAGGTCGGTGCTGCTCAAACCGCGATGCCTTCCAGCCAGCGCGCATACAAGATTTCGGCGATCCGGTTCAGGGGCGGCAGCAGGTTGTCGGCTTGACTCAGCATTTGCGCGGCGTTTTGTACCGCCGGGCTGTTTCGGGCGGCGTTGATTTCATCAGCGCCGACTTCACTCCATTGTTCGATCATGGCGCGGTTCATTTCGACATGACACTGCAGGCCCAGATGCTTGCCGAACACATAGGCCTGGTGGCCGCAATGCGCGCTTTTCAGAACGCACTCCGCGCCGGGCGGGATGCTGAAAGTTTCGCCATGCCAGTGGAATGCTTGGAAGTTGTGGATGTCGCCAAACCAGTGACGCGCTGTCGGCGTGTCCAGTACTTGCACCGCGCCCCAGCCGATTTCCTTGACCGGATTGGGTCCGATGACACCGCCCATGGCCTTGGCGATCAGTTGGCCGCCCAGGCAGTGGCCCAGTACCGGAATATCCGCAGCTAGCGCCTGGCGTATCAGATTCAGGGTCGGTTCGATCCAGGGCAGATCGTCATTGACGCTCATCGGGCCGCCCATGAACGCCAGACCGGCATAGTTTTCCGGACTGCTTGGAATGTCCGCGCCGGCGTCGATGGCGATCAGTTGCCAGGGGACGGAGCGGCTATCGAGAAAACTGGCAAAATGGCCTGGACCTTCGCTCGGAGCGTGACGAAAAATGGCAATCGGTTTCATCGGTAAAACCTCGAAAGCTGTAGCGGGGTGGTTGGCATTATGCCTGCTTGTAATCAGCCCTTGGGCAGTGGCCGCGAGCAACATCTCGGTCAATGGCGTGCTGGGCGAGAAAGCCTTGATCGCGATCGGTTCCGCGCCTGCCAAAGTCATGGCGGTCGGCGACTCGGCCCAGGGCGTGCGGTTGATCGCGGTAAACGGCCAGCAAGTGGTGATCGAGGAGGGTGGTAAACGCCGCACGCTTCAGGTCGGCTTCGGTTTCTCGGCCGGGGCGTCGCCGGAATCCGTCGCCGCGGCGGTGATGACCGCCGACGGTCGCGGCCAGTTTTACTCCGCCGGGCAAATCAACGGCAGTTCAGTCCGCTTTCTGGTCGATACCGGCGCCAGCCTGATCACCTTGCCGCGCAGTGTCGCGCTCAGGGCGGGGGTGGCACTGGATAACGCAAATATGGTGCCGGTCTCGACCGCGAATGGCCGCTCAAGCGCCAACAGGGTGTTGCTCAATACCGTTCGGGTCGGCGGTGTCACCCTGAATATGGTGGAAGCCATCGTCATGGAAGATGCTCAATTGCCCGTGCCTCTGTTGGGCATGAGTTTCCTCAAGCGAACCAACATGAAACACGAGGGCGATACGTTGACGTTGAGACAACGTTATTGAGCTTCAGGCGACGGGATCGGCCTTTTTGTCGCGCTCGATCAGGGCGTAGGCGCTGTGGTTGTGGATGGACTCGAAATTTTCCGCTTCCACGACATAAGCATCGATACGCTCATCAAGATTCAACGTCGCGGCAACGTCGCGCACCAGATCTTCGACAAACTTGGGGTTTTCGTAAGCCTTTTCCGTAACGAATTTCTCGTCCGGGCGCTTGAGTAGGCCATAGAGCTGGCTGGAGGCATTTTCTTCGGCGATCTTGATGATGTCTTCGATCCACACGAAGGTGTTGGTGCGCGCGGTAATGGTGACGTGCGAACGCTGGTTGTGGGCGCCATATTGTGAAATCTGCTTGGAACACGGGCACAGGCTGGTGCAGGGCACCAGAACCTTCATGGTCTGCAGATATTCGCCGTTCTTGATCTCGCCGATGAAGGTCACGTCGTAGTCCATCAGGCTTTCCACCCCGGACACCGGCGCTTTCTTGTTGACGAAGTAGGGGAAGTTCATTTCGACGTGGCCGGACTCCGCCTCCAGCTTCAGCACCATCTGGCGCAGGGTGTGTTCGAACGATTCCACCGAAAATTCGCGCTCGTTGCCATTGAGAATCTGGATGAAGCGGGACATGTGCGTCCCCTTGAAGTGGTGCGGCAAATAGACGTACATGCCGAAAGTCGCAATGGTGTGCTGGGCGCCGCCGGTCTTGTCGAGGACTCTGACCGGATGCCGGATCGCCTTGATGCCGACCTTGTCGATGGCGATCTTGCGCGAGTCCGGGTAATTCTGGACATCGGCGATCGGTGGGTTGCTGGTCTGATTGACGGGACAGGGAGCGGCGGTTTCGCAGACTGCTTCGCAAGTGCTCATGGCAAGTACCTCATGGCGAATTTCCTAAGGATTCAATGGTGCCGAGTATAAGCCAGCGCTAATGCTTGAGTAAATTACTCGGGTAAGAATTTTTTTATGCTGGCGAGCAAGCCGGCCGCGTCGAGACCGCAGCGTGTCAGCAATACGGCGGGGTCGCCGTGCTCGACGAAGCGGTCGGGCAGGCCGAGATGCAGGATCGGAAGGGTGGCGCCGAACTCCGCGAGGACTTCCGAAATGGCCGTGCCGGCGCCGCCCATGACGACGTTTTCCTCGATCGTGACCAGCGCAGCGTGACTATTCGCCAGTTCGCGGATGAGTTCGCGGTCGATCGGTTTGACGAAACGCATGTCGGCCAAGGTGCAATCGAGCGACTCGGCAACCTGCAATGCGGCCGTGACGACACTGCCAAAGGCCAGGATGGCGACACGCTTGCCCTGGCGTCGCACGATGCCTTTGCCTATCGGCAACGACTCCAGCGTCGTTTCAATCTCGGCGCCGGGGCCGCTGCCGCGTGGGTAGCGCACGGCGCTGGAGCCGTCGTGGTGGAACGCGGTGGTGAGCAGGCGCCGACATTCGTTTTCGTCGGACGGCGTCGCAATCAGCATGTTCGGAATGCAGCGCAGGAAAGAAATATCGAAGGCGCCCGCATGCGTCGGTCCATCGGCGCCAACCAGGCCGGCGCGATCTATGGCCAGCAAAATGGGCAGATTCTGCAGGGCGATGTCGTGGATCAACTGATCGTAGGCGCGTTGCAGAAAAGTCGAGTAGATCGCCACGACCGGTTTCTGGCCTTCGCAGGCCAGGCCGGCGGCGAAGGTGAGCGCGTGTTGCTCGGCGATGCCGACATCGAAATAGCGCTGCGGAAAACGTTCGGCAAATTCGTTCAGGCCCGAGCCTTCGCACATCGCCGGTGTGATCGCGACCAGGCGTGGGTCGGCTGCGGCCATGTCGTTCAACCAGCGGCCAAAGATTTCGGTGTAAGTCGGGCGGGTCGGGGTTTTCGGGCGGACGCCGAGTCCGACCTCGAATTTTCCGACGCCGTGATAGAGGCAGGGGTTGGCTTCCGCCAGGTCGTAACCCTTGCCTTTCTGGGTGACGATATGCAGAAACTGGGGGCCTTTGAGCTGGCGGATGTTGATCAGCGTGGGAATCAGCGCGTCCAGATCGTGGCCGTCGATCGGGCCGAGGTAGTTGAAGCCGAATTCCTCGAACAGCGTGCCCGGCGTAACCATGCCCTTGACATGTTCTTCGGCGCGTTTCGCCAGCTCGTAGATGGGCGGCAGGTTGGCCAGCAGGCGTTCGCCGTGGCTGCGCAGGTTGTTGTAGAAACGCCCAGAGAGCAGCTTGGTGAGATAGCTGTTGAGGGCGCCGACGTTGGCTGAAATCGACATGTCGTTGTCGTTCAGGATGACCAGCAGATTGGCGTCCATCGCGCCGGCATTGTTGAGCGCTTCGAACGCCATGCCGGCGGTCATGGCGCCGTCGCCGATCACCGCGACGACGCGTCGTTCCTCCCCCTTCAGTTTGGCCGCCACCGCCATGCCGAGCGCGGCGGAAATCGAGGTGCTGGAGTGGCCGGCGATAAAGGCGTCGTACTCGCTTTCCTCGCGCTTCGGGAAGCCGGACAGGCCATCGGTCTGGCGCAGCGTGGGCATGCGTTCGCGCCGACCGGTCAGGATCTTGTGGGCATAAGTCTGGTGGCCGACGTCCCAGACGATGCGATCCTCCGGCGTATCGAACACGGAATGCAGCGCCACGGTCAGCTCGATGACGCCCAGGTTCGACGCGAGGTGGCCGCCAGTGCGCGAAACGCTGTCGATGATGAAGGCGCGCAACTCTTCACTGAGACCTTTTAGCGCTGCCCGGTCCAGCTGCTTCAGATCAGCGGGAGATGAAATCGATTCGAGCAGGGACATTGGGGGCAATCGAAAAAGGCGATCGGGGGCGACGCTTAATATCGGCGTTCGGTGACGAAACGGGCGATGTCGGCAAGTCGCTGGCCCGCAACGCCGAAAATCTCAATCGAGTTCAACGCATCGTCTATCAGTTCGCGGGCATAGATGCGCGCTTCTTTTGCGCTCATTCGGGTTAGATAAGTGGCTTTGCCCTGGGCGGCATCCTTGCCGGCGGTTTTGCCGAGCGTGGCGGTGTCGGTTTCCGCATCGAGTACGTCGTCCATCACCTGAAAGGCCAATCCAACGCAATGCGCGTAGCGCTCGAGCGCGCTACGTCCCGACGTGGTCAACGCGCCGCCCGCCATGGCGCCCAACATGATGGCGGCCTGAATCAATGCGCCGGTTTTATGCAGATGCATGAACTCCAGTTCCGGAAGTTCCAGCGCTCGCCCGGTGGCGGCCAGATCCACCGCCTGTCCGCCGGCCATGCCGCGCGAGCCGGCGGCTTGGGCCAGTTGCGCCAGCATGGCGACCTGGGTGGACGCATCGGCACAGGCTTCGGGATGGGCCAGAATCTGGAAGGCCAGGCTTTGCAAGGCGTCGCCAACCAGCAGCGCGGTGGCTTCATCGAACTGGACATGGCAGGTCGGCTTGCCGCGGCGTAGCTCGTCGTCATCCATGCACGGCAAGTCGTCGTGGACGAGCGAGTAGACGTGGATCAATTCAACCGCGCAAGCCGCATATTCGACCCGGGCGGAATCGGCGCCGACGGCCTCGCCAGCGGCAAACGCCAGCATGGGGCGTATGCGTTTTCCGCCACCCAGGACAGCATAACGCATGGCGGCATGGAGCTTTTCCGGCGCGATGGCCGTCTCGGGAAGCAGCCGTGCCATGGCCGTCTCGATGCGAGTTTGAATGGCGCGTGACCAGGCCGCGAAATCAGGCATTTTCGTTATCGCCGATTTTGGGGTTGCCTGTCCTGGGATTGCCGTCCCGTCCGCGCGGGATATAGTCCTTGAGTACGCCGTTCTCGAGGACTTTGATCTGCAGTTCGGCGTCTTCCAGTTTTTTCTGGCAATAAGCGGACAGCTCCATGCCGCGCTTGTATGCCGCCAGCGAGTCCTCAAGACTGAGGCCGCCGTCTTCCATATCGAACACCAGCGTTTCCAGTTCCTTGAGCGCGCTTTCGAAATCCTTCGGTTCGCGTGTCTCGGTGATGGGGTTTTTCTCGGTTTTCGGCATGGTTGTCGGAGTGTGTTTGGTGGGCCCGCACGGACTTGAACCGTGGACCAAAGGATTATGAGTCTTTGTTTTTGAAGGCCTTTATAAGCCTTTGTCAGTTAATACAAAGACTTAGATTTCGGTGTAGGACTATAGCACATCGTCGGATTGCTTCGCCGTTGACAGTGCGTCGACGGCAGGGCGATCCCTTCGGGGCAGGCTTTCGTGTTGCACATCGAGCCCCATAAAGCCGGGTCTCGACCCTTCGGGCTTCAATCCTTATCGCCTTCGAAACAGGGCAAGAAGACGCCCCGTTTCTGCGCACTCCGTTTGCCTTTAGTTTGACCTTTACCGGGCCAACCCCGCCCGGCATAGGTTTGGGGAAACCTAGGCAGCTTCCCGGCAAAACTCCCCCGTTCTCGACCTTCCGGAGACTCCGTTCCCCTTTCGCCTTCGCCCTTTGCGCTGAGGTTGGGCCACTTCGACCAGGCCGCAAGGGCCGGCAATGAACGGCCTCCCCCCCGGCTACAAAGCAGGCCAGATAAAGCGCTTGGCCTACTTCGTAATGGGGCCCCCCCATTAAGTGCCGGAAAGCTCCCTTGCAGCCTGGTCAAAGCGGCCCGGGGTCTCAGCACGGGCGAAGGCGAAAGGGGAACGGAGGCAGACCGAGCGGAAGTAAGCCGATTCGGGATGCCGGGAAGCGGTCGGGGCTCCAGCTCTTGGGCCCGGTGGCAGCAGGTCAAAAGCTTTTTTGAAAGGGGTATTGAAATGGAAAAGATTTGGGTCATACGTGGTCAAGCTGGGTTCAAACGGGTAACCGTTCCCGCGTTGCGTTCACTTGATTTGATGAACGGCGCAACGTGTTCACGGTGGAAGCCGACGCGGACAACCATATCCGGCGAGGCGTGGAACCGACTTGCCGAACAAGCTGCAATCCATCAAGTCAGCATACGCGAATTGCTCGAAATGATGATCCATCACGGGCTTTCCGGCCTGTATAGGCCGGGCTCTTGGGAGGCTGTTTCGCCCTTCGGCACTGAACTTTACAAGCCGGATGGACATGCCGACCGTTGGTTTCAATAAGGGGAATTGAAATGATGATGAACGTGAAAATCAGCAAAACGGTTGCGAAGTCTTACCAAGAACGCGAATTAGCGAGCTTTCCAAGTGAGGAAGGATTGAACCAGGTAGATAACCTAACCTTGATAAACATGAGGGCGGATGC
This sequence comes from Hydrogenophilales bacterium 28-61-23, assembly GCA_002281555.1. Classification (GTDB taxonomy): domain Bacteria; phylum Pseudomonadota; class Gammaproteobacteria; order Burkholderiales; family Thiobacillaceae; genus PFJX01. Next base: position 152,902 of record NCGJ01000005.1, on the reverse strand, counting down.
CTATGAACAGTGGAAAGAAGCTGTCAAGCCGACTGATAAAGCGGCTTGGAATGGTCTTTATCGACAGCTGGATAAGAAGTTGATGCCACCTGAAAAAGTGGAAGCGGATGTTTCGCAGCGAAACATTAGTGGCAATTTCATCATCATGAAGGCTGAAGAGATTCAGGTTTTGGATCAAGTTCGATCTAACTTTGACGATGAAGCGGTAAAAGACCTGGCAGACGACATCGCTGAATATGGACTGATCAATCCGATAACAGTCAGGCTTTCTCATCCGAGCAATAAGGCTTTCAAGTACATCCTGGTTGCAGGCGAGCGCAGGATGCGAGCTTGCAAGATGGCGGGGCATCCGATCATTGCGCAGGTTATCGACGTCACAGAGGCAAGGGCTAGAAGCATCCAGTTCGCGGAAAACATCCATCGTGAAGATTTGAGCATTGCGGATAGGGCCAAGGCTGTTCGTTGGATTTATGACGAGCTGGGAACAATGCAGGCGGTCGCTGACCTGGTGAAGAAGTCGAAGGCATGGGTGTCGAAACTTGTCGCAGTCACTGAACCGGACTTCGGGTTTCGGGCTCGGCAGATTTTGGCAGATGGAAAGTGTGAGGATCTGGAATTGCTGGGCCTACTCTCACAGATCGAAAAGAACTTCAGTTGGAACGATGCCGAAGATGCAGCGAAAAAAATCCTTGATGGGAAGTTGAACCGTGACCAGACGCGTGATCTGCTGCGCTCATTGAAAGATAAAGCAAAGAAAGAAAAGGAAACAAAAGAGCCCGTCGACCAGGCTTTGAAGGACGCTAAAGACGAGCAGAGAAAAGCACGGGAAGAGATGGAGCGGGAGGAACGACGAAAGCAGCAAGAAGAAGCATTGCGGCTCGATCCACTAGAAGTACTGCGCAAGCTGGTGAAGTACTACGTCTTGACTGAAAATAAGCTGTTTGACGGGGACTCAACCGAGGTTGCAATCGAGTTTTCAACCATGCCTTATTCCGGCACCGGATCTGACAGTGAAATCAAGCAGGCTTGGAAAACTGCGGTCGAAAGCCTGAATGAACACCTTGGCGAGCCAATGACGGAAGCGTATTACATTGAAAATAAGTGATACGCTGGAAATGATTAAGGGGCCTTAGAGGCCCCTTTTTCATTGATGCTAAGTGAGGTTGACGACGCCTTCATATCTGGAAGGCGGGCCGCTGGGAGGGGAAGGCGAATCACCTGGCGCTGGCTGTTGCGGGTCATGTTGGGGCTGTTGAACCTGTTGCGCCTGTATGGTTTGCGCCGGGATGTTGTCTTGTTGATAAGGATCAAACTCAAGACCGGAGGCAGTTCGGCGGCACTTGTCCTCGCTGATCTCGATACGGGTGGCCTGTTGCGTGTAGCAGATGCAACGAGATTTGGAAGCGATGCAATTGGCAATACGAGGCGCGGCGGCGACCTGGTGCATGCCATCGAAGGCCGGGGCGGATGCGGGATCGTCGGGGAAGCGCGGTGTGAAGGCGATTAAAGGGTGAACTGGCTCTACCGGTTGTTGTTGAGTAGATGCGTGGTTTCCTGGTGCGCCTGGTTGATTTGAGGCTGGTTTAGTTTGTACGGCCGCCATCGGGTTTATCTTGGCCTGAATGCGTTGATATCCGTAATAGCCTCCGATTGGAAGTGCGACGAGCATCGCAATGGCAAGCCAAAGCATGAAGGGCGGCTTCTGGCCTCGGGACGTGTGGACACTCGCCGATTTGTAAAGCGCAAAAGCCTTTTTTGGGTATGGCCACATGGACTTAGTGGCAGTAGAAACCCGGCCGGGGTCGGTTGCCTGATCCCATTCATAGACAAGAGCACGATTAAGGCCCCAGACGCGACGGACATGCAGATGTCGGCCAACCAGGCGGCGGATGTTCTGGTCGAGAAGGTTCGGGTGCTGGGTAATCAGGACAATATCAGCGCCGCGGTGGCGGTGGGTTTCCAGCTCGACAACCCCAGGTGGAACTTTTGCAGATGAAGCACGAGGGCGCCAGATGCGTTGAGCCTCATCGACCACCAAAACACCATTATCTGGAAGCCAATGACCCCAATGATAATGCTGCCCATTGTTGGTATGTGTAAGCGCCTGGTCGGTAGTCTTAATTTGACCCTCGAAGGTATCAAGAGGGCCAAGAGGTTGTTCGTGACTGATAAGTAAGTCTGGGATTCCGTCAACGTAGAGAGGCCGGCCAGCATATTGAGGGAGGATGCTGGCGACGGTATAGAGAGTTTTGCCGGAGCCAGGCGTTCCAGTAATCAGCGTAATCATGATGCAGTGCCGATTACCTTGCTAGACTGAGTAAGGGCGTAGAGCGATAGCCTGGCGGTGATAGCACCAACAACGATGTTCAAGGCATCGCCGAGGCCAGCCAGTCCGAGCAGGCCGAGAATATCGGCAGGCATGCCACCGATTGAGCTCGTGATATAGGCTAGGAGCTGCGTGCTTATGACGGTAAGGCCGCCGATTGTGATAAGGCCCATGCCCAGGGCGGCTAGGACACGGCCAACGAGAGAAGGGACAAGCGAAGCGATCCAGGCGGCAAGGTTCATGTGCGAAGACCTCCAACGAAGATGAAGTAAGCAGTAATCGAGGCCATGAGAAGCATGAACGGCTTGATGTAATCCGTTGCTGCACTACAGATCGGGGCCATGTGAATGGTTTGTGTAATGCCGCCAGCAGTGAAAGTTTTATCGGCGGGACACTGGCCAGAGATATTGAAAGCGTTGAAGTTGGCGTCGATAGTGCGGGCGATGGGGGTGGGAACTGTCTCGTCAGGTGTTCCGAGGGTTGAACAGCCGGCACGTTCTGGATTGAGCTCGCAGGGATCAGCTTCAGATTTTTGGTTTGGCAATGGATTGCCCTGGACGTCTGTTTGTGGATTGCCAGCGGCATCCACAGGAGCGTCATATGGAGTCAGACGAACACCAGCATTAGGAGCTGGATCAATTTGAAGCATAGGCTGTTTATTTTGACCAGTGAGCGGGTCTAAAACAGGTTGACCGTTTTTAAGGGCAATGCTTTTTGGAGTAGGCTGGAAATAGCCGAGAGAAGATAATTCAGCTAGAGCCGTTGAATTGAGATTTGATAAATCGATTACAACTTCAGGATTAGGCTGAATTGGAACGCCCCAACCTGCATCGAGCATCATTTGGATATCAGCGTCCGTTGGAGATATAGGACTGGCCTGGACGATTGCTTCCGCTTGGGTCTGAGATATAGGCTGTGTTTGGACGGCCCAGGGATTTGAGGAGCCAATAGAGCATTGATATTGTGGAACACCAAAAGTATTACAAGCGGTAGATGGGAGACCGAAGCTTGATGCAACGCATGCTAAACCTCCACCGGAGGAACATGCACCTGTAGATAGATTAGGATCATAAAAATAATGACCGTCAATAAATTTTAGGGTGGTAGGTTGTAAAGGATCAGGTTGATTTGAATACCATTGACCTGCCGCATATTCAAGGCCCATAAGGGCCAATACAGGGAGTGAAAGCCCACCTACTACCCTAGCTCCTAATAAAGCTTTTTTTAATAAAGTCTGATTAATTGGAGATCTCATTGTTACCGCAGAAGAAATGGCCTCTTGTGCGGCAGTAGGGACACCAGGCACCTTATAAGCTCGAGGGATGGTAACAATATTCCCGGAAACAGTACCCGCCTTTGCAACAGGAGTTGAAACGCCGGATATTGTGTCAGTCGATAGACCCGTGAAATTTGGATATACGACAGTAGAAGCCGCCGAATACGCTGAGAGCGGAAGTAAGAATGAAATGAGGAAGAAAAGGATTTTCATGATGCTCACCTGAATAGATGATGAAGAGCCATTAGAAACAAGGCTGTTAGACTAAATAGAAGCCAAATATCATAAAGGCTCATTCGATTACTCCCGATTAAAAAGGTTGTATATGCGACGTAAGCCCCAGATTGACCCGAGCAGGACAAAACCCAGGGCAAAGAGGGCTAGCGAATCTTCGATAGCGACTTCAGGAATTACCGGCACGATTGTTTGTTGAAAGTTTTTTTTTGACAGGACGGCTGAAACAACGTTACGACCTTGTAAGTGTTTGTGAGTGAAGCTGTTAGGACTAAAGCAGTTGAATCACCGGGAATAAATTCATCGAATGAAACAGTATCAATGTCGGCAGACTGCGGGTAATTTGATCCAGGGACAGAATAACCATAAGAACGCCCGATAAACATTTCCTTGTACTTTTCAAGGAATATGTCTTGTTTGGCCGTTATTTCCGGAATGGTTAAACATTCACCAAGAATATAAAAAGCTGGCTCTTCCGCTAGAGCGTTGAATGAAAGTGCAAGTGCGGCAATAAGAATTAGTTTTTTCATGATCGATCCTAGAAATGAAGAGAAATTGGAAAGACTGTTTTTAGCAGCCTTTCCAATGGCAATTACGATTGATTAATTGCCGAACAGACGAGCGACCTTGCGGAGGGCCCAGATCGAGACGGCGACGACGATCATGAGGCCAACGGCAGCAGCAGCGTCCGTACCGGCACCGGTGATGGCACCAGTGACTTCAGTAGACAGCGCAGCATTTGCACCGGTGGAGAGGGCAGCCAAAGCGGCCAGGGCGAGCAGTTTGCGTTTCATGGTATTACTCCTTAAGTGCGAGATAAGGCGGATGGATTGCACAAGTTTCCATACGCCTATTCCGGTCAGAACGACCGAGAATGCGAGAAGAAGATTGAGGGAAAGAGCGGTCATTACTGTTCAAGATTTTCAACTTGAAGGAATGCTTCGAAACGGCCATTACGAACCCGAAGATTCGGTTTCAAGTTGGCTTGCTTCGCTTCAATAAAGTGTTTGTCACATGGAACATCGCCGAATAACTGGCCGACCTTGACATGTGCGATACGCAATTCGGTGCGGGTTTGTTTTATTCCTAATACTTCACAAATCATTTTAAATCCTTTCGTGAGGGGCTTAGACCCTGATTAAATTACAAGACGATTACTGATTAGAGGATTTAACTAGAACTTTACGTTCAACCATTGACCTTATAACCATAAGTTGTTTTGGTTCATCTCCACCAATGAATTTAATAAGAGCACGATGATTAGTATCAGTATCCAAGGTTAGCTGCTTCAATTTGCGCTTAGACGCACGTTGAGCTTGACCAAAGGTTCTGAAAAAACCAATTTGCACAAATAAACCACCAGTTTCATGAATTAATACTTCGTATGGACGGCATCTTTCGATTGAAAAACGGAAACCAAACAGTGTTAGACTTTTCATGACGTTACCTTTTCTTAAGTGGGCTACGCCCCTCAAGAGAGGATTCAAGGCCCGGGAAACCGGGCCTTTTTTTTCGTTCATCGGTGGATGTAGTGCGTGATGATCGGCATATCGTTTTCATCGAACTCGACATCACATAGCGGGTCTTGAACGTACTCGACCAGGCGTATCCAGAAATGGCGTAGGGTTTTCATGGTTTGCTCCTTGGTTTCGCAGCGAAACTTTTAGGCTACTTTGGGTTAAGGTTTGGTCAGCCTTCAACAACAGGTTCCCGGATACAGGTAAGGATGGTGAAACCGTAGTCACACCAGTCCATCGCTGTAAGGGCGGCGCTTTCAACGTCATGGAACTCACCGGCATTACGCGCCAACTGAACGAAGCCCACAGAGCCATCAACGGGCGCGAGAAACTGACCGGAGGCGTGATCTTGAACAAGAAAGGCGACATGCCGGGTCATGGTTAAGCCGAATTGGCGATCTGCTTAGGAATGACGCGAGTCACTTGCATTTTCGTGACCTTGCCAGACGTAACCATCTGGAAAGTAGCAGTCGCTTGGAGGGGAAAAGGAAGGTGTTTCCACTTATCAAACTCTTCGCTGACGCCAGCATTGAATTCTTCCGTTGCGAAGCCCTTCGCAGTCCCTTTGCTTTCATCAAGCTGGATTTGAATGAAGACCTTGAATGAATCGAACTTCTTTCCCTCGATCTCGCCCTTGAAGGACTTGATTCCGGTAACGATGACAACCTGGTTGAATTCCATGATTTGTTTCCTCAAAGTAGGCCGATAAGGGATGGTTGAGCGATCTGGCCAGAATCACACAAAGGTTATGCAGGTACGATTTGCGCCAATCGGCGCGGGAATTTGTCGGGAGGGGTCTCCCCGATGAGTGAAGCGATGATCTGTTCAGATGTCTGGCCGATACCCTTCATGACATTGACCAGGGCGCCATAACAACGCGATGCGTGATAGACCAGGTCATCGAGCGTGATTTCTGCCGTTTTCTGCTTGAGTTCGGTTCGTTGCATAAGGGTTGACCATTCACCGAACCAGACTTGAAAGACGGGATAAGCGCCCATGAAGAATTCATCGGGCTTGATGAGCATTTCCAGAGGAAGAACCCTGTCATGGCTGGAAAACTGAACCTCGACACGGTTCCAAGGCGATTCTTTGTCGCCAAGCTGTTTGCCCTTTTCATAGACACGAAGGAGCTGGCTTGAATACCTTGTGCCAACGTAGAAGGTCAGACCCTTGTTTTTCGGGTCATCGCCGAGCCAGTTGCCGGCCTGGTTTACAAGGGGTCTGTTGTGGAGCCGGTCGAATCCGCCTGCTTGGTAGATATCTAGACAAGAACGCGGATTGTGTTTGCCTTCAAGATCGTCATGCGCGATGTCAATCCGTGTAAGTGATGGGCCGAAACCGTCTTCACGATGTTGTTTAAGGAGCTCGTAAAGGCGTTGTTCCCAGCCTGCATCCGCATGCATACAGCCTTGACCCGTCAGATAGATGCTGACTGTGCCGCGTTGACTGTACCCACCGAACGAAACGGCTCCCAATTGACATTCCTTGTCACCGATAACCCATGTCCATTCGTAGAAATCACGTCCCTTTTCTTGCTTAGTGAAATTGCGGAAGCCGAAGACTTGGGCTAGTACAGGCTTAATAGCGTCAAAGGTATGGTCTTCACTGACACAGGTTAAATCGCGGTCAAAGCAACGTTCTTTAGTGGTGAAACGGAGGGAATCGACAGAAGTGAAATGACCGGGGGCGGGAAAGCGGGTCGTTTGGATTTTTAAATCCCGACCGTCCCGAACAACCACCGGGGGCGCGTCGTAATCATGACCCCCCGTGTTTACTGTGGGGGGGGTATCAACCCGCGCTCTTGTCATGCCTGATCTCCCAGTGGAAACGGCGAAATCGGTGGCCTAGCTGGCTCGCTACGCTCGCCAGTACGGCCCCCGATTTCTTGCACCTGGTCGAATAGATCGGCCTGTTTTGCGAGGAAGTCACGCTTAGGCTTCCGGCAAAGGCGTGCATAAGCGGCGCGGTCTCGATTGGCCTGTAGCTGTGAAGCTTTATCCCTGCGACAGAGAATGGCGTTGCCAAGGCCATCCATGATCAAGAGAGGGAATTGATTAAGGGGCGAAATAGGAAACGCATATCGTTTTGAGCAATCCCGTTGAGCGTCAGTGAGATCGAAAGCCATTAGCGCTGCACTCCTACTGTTAAGGGCCAGCGAGAGAGGTTCGGGCGGATCGTGGCGAAACGGCCGGTGGAGACATAAAACGGAATTGGATGCACTCGGGCGCAGAAACGCAGAAGGAAAGCCGGGAAGGTGTAGGTCACAACCGGAATTCCTTGTCGAGACACAACTTGTTCAGCAAGGCGACGTTGACCAGGTTGTATTTGCCGACTTCGAAAGTCGGGATATAGCCCCGGTTGATCCAACCAGTGACTACGTCAACAGAGACACCAACGGAATCGGCGAACTTTTCCCGGTGCATGACGGGGCACGAAGGAAGTTGAGACAGTGTTTCGAGGGGGGTAGAGTCCACGTCATGCACCTTTGTAAGCCTTTACACGTCATTTAGAACTGCATGAAGTACATATTACTGATTAACGAACGAACGTCAAGTACTACCTACTGAATGCGCGAACGAATACTGGAAATAATCAATTACGTGACTGAAGCACACAGGAAGTTCAAGCACTTCGCTGAGCTAACAGGCATCAATGCACAGAAGTGGCAGAACCTTGGGCAAGGGAAGCAGAGGGCAAACGACGAGATGATTGAAGCGGTAGGGAAAGCTTTCCCCCAGTACGCCTACTGGCTAGTAACAGGTAAAACAGACGAAGCGCACGGGCATACATCGCCAGTGCTAGAACGAATTCAGAACGACTTAAGGACAGCGGGGAGGGACGCCGCATAGCAGCGGCGGCGCTCCGACGCTGGTTTTCAAAACAATAAAGGGAGGGGGGCGCATGCAAGACGTAATTCTTTGGGCAATGAGTAACACCCTGCCGATTCTTGGGCTCGTGCTCATTGTTACTGTCATAGCAACGTTAGCTATGCTGAAGGATGAAACAAAGAGTGTATCGAGTTCTGAGTCAGGTTACGGACATGAACAACGAGAAGAGCGAGTTTCCGTGCCCAAGGTTAAGCCTTGGAAAAGTGGCGTAGCGGATAAATGGGAGAGTGATGAACACCGTGCTTTACTGGTCATGTGCATGGGAGATGTAGATAAGGCAGAACGTTTGATTACGTTCGAAAAGAGCAAAGCGCCTCATGGAAGTCGGTCAAGCTGGATAAAAGAAGCTATTGCCCGTTGGGGTAGAGATCTTCACCGTCTGTAATGGCCATTAAAAAGAGTGCTGCCGGTTGGCTTGTGGATCTGCAACCAGGGGGGCGCGGGGGGAAGCGGTTTCGAAAGACTCTGGGGACAAAGGGCGAGGCGCTGGCATATGAGGCGTGGCTAAAGGAGAAGGTGCGGGTTTCTCCAGAGTGGGCGCCTGCTGTTAAGGATCGGCGGCGGTTGTCGGAGCTGGTGGAGCTTTGGTTTAAGCATCACGGGGTTTCGCTGGAGAGCGGGGCTAATACACGAGATCGGTTGTTGGCTGCTTGTGCAGCGATGGGAAATCCGTTCGCTTCGGATTTTTCGGCTGATGTGTTTGCAGCTTATCGAGCTGGTCGAGTTGCTGGGGGGAAGAATTCGCAAACGTTGAACAGGGAACATGCTTATTTGCGTGCTGTGTTCAATGAGTTGGGCCGGCTGGGGATGTTTGCGAGGCCGAATCCGCTTTCGGATCTGCGTCAGTTCAAGATTTCTGAGCGTGAGTTGTCGTTTTTGACAGTTGCTCAGATAAGGGCGTTATTGGCTGCATTGGATTCGGGAAGGAGGCGGGATGCTTTGTTTGTAGCTCGCGTTTGCTTGTCGACTGGGGCGCGGTGGAGCGAGGCGGAGTCTTTACGAGTATCCCAGGTGCGAGGCGGGGCGGTGCATTTTTCAGAGACGAAAAGCGGTCGGAATCGGTCTGTTCCTCTTTCTCCATGGTTGGAGGGAGAGCTAAAGGGGCATTTGTTCGGGCGTTATGGGGAGGCTTGGGAGTTGGCTCCTCGTTATTTCTTTGAGTGTATGGGAGCGTTTCGGGAAGCGGTTGGTCGTGCTGGATTGGTGTTGCCTTCAGGGCAATTGACCCATGTTTTACGGCATACCTTTGCTTCTCATTTCATGATGAACGGGGGGAATATTCTTGTTCTTCAGAAGGTGCTGGGGCATGCGTCTTTGACTATGACGATGCGTTATGCGCACCTGGCACCGGATCATTTGCAAGAGGCGGTTTTGTTGAATCCGCTGGCGAGGTTATAGACCCTGAGCTGATTCGTTTGTCTGGATCTGAAGCCGAATTATTTCGCGTTGACACTTGGTTGACAGTGCAGAATGAAAAAAGGACTTAGGGTTAGCTAAGTCCTTGTTTTTTGGTGGGCCCGCACGGACTTGAACCGTGGACCAAAGGATTATGAGTCCTCTGCTCTAACCAACTGAGCTACAGGCCCGGCAAGGCGGGTTGCCCCGCCTTGTGTGAAGCATATCAGTCCAGGAAGCTGCGTAGGCGCTCTGAACGTGATGGATGACGCAGTTTACGCAATGCTTTGGCTTCGATCTGGCGGATGCGCTCTCGGGTGACATCGAACTGTTTGCCGACTTCCTCGAGGGTGTGGTCGGTGTTCATTTCGATACCGAAGCGCATGCGCAGCACCTTGGCTTCGCGCGGTGTCAGGCTGTCCAGTATTTCCTGGGTGACGAACTGGAGGCTGCTGTACATCGCGGCTTCCGCTGGCGCCAGCGTGGACTGGTCTTCGATGAAATCGCCCAGATGCGAGTCTTCGTCGTCGCCGATCGGAGTTTCCATGGAGATCGGCTCCTTGGAGATCTTCATGATCTTGCGGATTTTGTCCTCGGGCATTTCCATCTTTTCCGCCAGGGTGGCCGGATCGGGTTCCAAACCGGTTTCCTGCAGGATCTGCCGGCTGATGCGGTTCATCTTGTTGATCGTCTCGATCATGTGCACCGGGATACGGATGGTGCGCGCTTGGTCGGCGATGGAGCGGGTGATGGCCTGGCGGATCCACCATGTGGCGTAAGTCGAAAACTTGTAGCCGCGCCGGTATTCGAATTTGTCCACCGCTTTCATCAGACCGATGTTGCCTTCCTGGATCAGGTCGAGGAATTGCAGGCCACGATTGGTGTATTTCTTGGCGATGGAGATCACCAGACGCAGGTTGGCCTCGATCATCTCGCGCTTGGCGCGGCGCGCCTTGGCCTCGCCGGTGGACATCTTCTTGTTGATGTCCTTCAGATCCTTGACCGGAATGCCCGCGCGCTGCTGCAAGGTGCGCAGTTTTTCCTGGCGTTCGATGATGTTGTATTGATGCCGCGTCAGTTGTTCCAGGTAGGCCGACTTGGCGCCGAGTTCCTGGGCCAGCCAGGAGTCGTTGCCCTCCAGGCCCTGGAAGGTCTTGATGAAATGGGCGCGTGGCATGCCGCTCTTGGTGACCGCCATGTCCATGATGGCGCGTTCATGGCTACGCACTTCTTCGACGATGTTGCGCACGGTTTCACACAGATTGTCGACTTGGCGAGCGCTGAAGCGGATGCCCATCAATAGCTTGGACAGTTCTTCCTGAAGTTTCTGGTACTGGCTGCTGGTGAAGCCATATTTGTTGAGTGCCGGACGCATCTTGTCGTTGATCTTGCGAATCGCGGCAAAACGCTCCAGCGCGTCGGCCCGTAATTGCGCCAGATTGGCCGCGTTGATCGCGGCGCCACCGTCATCGTCCTCGTCGACTTCTTCCTCGCCGGATTCGGTTTCTTCGGCGGCCGCTGCCGCTGCCGCGGCGGTCGCTTCCATGACGATATCTTCGCCGGAACTGTCCATCAGGCCGTCGACCAGATCGTCGACCTTCATCTCGTCTTTTTCGACTTTTTCGACCAGATCGAGAATCTGCGTAATGGTCAGCGGGCAGGCCGAGATGGCCAGCACCATGTGTTTCAGGCCTTCCTCGATGCGTTTGGCGATTTCAATTTCGCCTTCGCGGGTCAGCAAATCCTTGGTGCCCATTTCGCGCATGTACATGCGCACCGGGTCGGTGGTGCGGCCGAATTCGGCATCAACGTTGGACAGCGCGGCTTCGGCTGCTTCAACCGCATCTTCGTCGGCGACCGGGGCGGGGTTCTCGGACATCAGCAAATCTTCGGCGGCGGGGGCCTGATCGAAGACCTGGATGCCCATGTCGTTGATCATGCTGATGACGCTTTCGATTTGCTCGGCGTCGAGCATTTCGTCCGGCAGGTGGTCATTCACCTCGGCGTAGGTCAGGTAACCCCGTTCCTTGCCGAGCATGATCAGGTTCTTCAGCCGTGTGCGACGTTCTTCGACGTCCACTTTGCTGTTTTGCTGGCTGAGGGCTTGGGCAAGCATCGCGGCCTTGTTGGCGGCGTCTTTCTTCTTTGAAGTGCGCTTAGATGCTTCTGCTGCCAGCGTAACGGGTGGGGGAGTTTTGGTCGCCATTGCTAGGCAATCTCCATTGAGAAACTGCGGAAAAACGTAATATTATACAGGAGCTTGAGTGTTCTATTCCAGCTAGAGTTCCGCTGCCACGGCAATGCGGTTTTGCGCCGGATGCGCAGATTTTCTGGCCGGGCCAGCCAGTTCGACTCCTTTGCCTCAGCTTGGTTTCCTTGGTTTGAGCGAGGCCAACAGATTGGCTTTTTCGAGATCGGAGAGTTCGCTGGGTTTGCGTCCAGAAAACTCTTTCACGGCGGCTCTGCTGGCGACGGCCATGACCGCGCCGAGCGCGCCCTGAAAATCCGCCTCGATGTCGTAGTTGTCGTCCCAATTCATGGATTCGGCTCTGGCGGAAGCGAGCAATGCCTGCTCGGGGCGGCCGCTAAAGTGTTCGACGATATCGCTCGCCGACATTTCTGGGTGCTCGCGCAGCAGGCTGACCAGGGCCTGAACCGCCTCGGCTTCTTGTCCTTGCGCTTCTGGCAGGTCGGTTAGGCGGTTGGCTCGTGTCAGGTCGTCCAGCAAGGCTTGCAGGATGATGCGCCACGACGATGCTTGCACTGTGCCGCGGCCTTGTCCCTGGGCTGAATTTGAATATTGCCGGGGTTTGCCTGTGCCGTGCGAGCGGTCGCTGGTTTGGCGCGGCGGGCCGAGTCCGGTCAGCAGGTCCAGTCGTTGCCGCAAGGCGCGAGTCAGCAGGGGCGCCTGGGTGAGCTTTGCGATATAGGGTTGCGCCAGCGTGGCGAGGCGGACTTTGCCTTCTTGTGAAGCCAGGTCGGTTTGAGCCGTCAGTTCGCTGAACAGGAAGTCGGACAGCGGCATGGCTTGGTTGCACAATTTTTTGAACGCATCGGCGCCCTGTGCGCGCACAAAACTGTCCGGGTCTTCGCCGTCCGGCAGGAACAGAAAACTGAGCAGTTTGCCGTCGCGCGCTTGCGGCAGACTGTTTTCCAGGGCGCGCCAAGCCGCCTTGCGACCGGCGTTATCGCCATCGAACGCGAATACCACTTCGTTGGCCAGACGCAGCAGGCGCGCGGCTTGATCCGAGGTGATGGCGGTGCCAAGCGTGGCGACGGCATTATCGACGCCATGCTGGTCCAGCATCACCACATCCATATAGCCCTCGACCACCAGCACCCGGTCCTCGCCCTGGATGGCGCGCCGGTGTTCGTACAGGCCGTAAAGTTCGCGGCCTTTGTGAAATAACGGGGTTTCCGGCGAGTTGAGGTACTTCGGCTCGCCCTTGTTCATGATGCGGCCGCCAAAGGCGATGACCTGGCCTCGCTCGTTCCGAATCGGGAACATGACGCGATCGCGAAAGCGGTCGTAACGTTTGCCTTCGTTGCTGATGACCAGGCCGGTCTCGACCAGCAACGGGTCCTGGTAGTCGGCAAATACGCCGGCAAGCGGCTGCCATTCGTCATTCGCCACGCCCAGCGCGAAGCGGGCCGCGCTTTCGCCGGTGAGGCCGCGTTGCTTCAAATAGGCGATGGCGGATTCATGTGTTTTCAGCGCCTGGCGGTAGTGTCGCGCGGCGACATCCATGCATGCGTAGAGTTTGTCGCGGCGACTTTCTTCCTCCGGCGCCACGCGCTTGCCGTCGTCGGGCACCTGCATGCCAACCTGGCTGGCCAATTCCTTGATGGCGTCGATGAAACTGTAGCCGGCATGTTCCATCAGGAAAGTGATGGCGGTGCCATGCGCGCCGCAGCCGAAGCAGTGATAGAACTGTTTGGTCGGGCTGACCGAGAAAGACGGGCTTTTTTCGTTATGGAACGGGCAACGTGCTTGGTAGTTGGCGCCCGCTTTCTTGAGCGGCACATAACGCTCGACCAGCGCGACGATGTCGGTGCGGTCCAGGACTTGCTGAATGAAATCCTGCGGGATCATGGCCAGCCCGTTTTAAGGCGGCGGGCGTGCTCAGGCCCGATGCTCAGGCGAGCGCGTTCTTGACCAGGCCGGAGACGGCGGCCATGTCGGCGCGCCCGGCCAGTTTGGGTTTCAGCCAGGCGATGACCTTGCCCATGTCGCGCGCGGAGGTGGCGCCCGTTTCGGCCACGGCTTGTTTGACCATCGCGGCGATTTCATCGGCGCCAAAAGCTTGTGGCATGTATGCGCTGAGGACGCCGATTTCGTAGTTTTCCTGATCGGCCAGGTCGATTCGGCCGGCAGCCTGGTATTGGGAGGCTGAATCCTTGCGCTGTTTGAGCAGTTTTTCGACGATGGCAATGACCGCCGCGTCGTCAAGTTCGATGCGCTCGTCGACTTCCTTTTGTTTGATGGCCGCGAGCAGAAGCCGAACCGCGCCAAGGCGAGCGCTGTCTTTGGCGCGCATCGCGGTTTTCATGTCATCGCTGATTTGCAGCTTGAGCGTCATGAATGATCCCGAAAAGGAGAGCGACATCGCACAGGATGCCGAAAAAGCAAACGGGCCTGGATAACAGGCCCGTCACTGAGTCAGCGTGAACCGATCAATACATCTTGGGCGGCAGGGTCTGGCTACGCAGACGCTTGTGCTGACGCTTGACTGCGGCGGCCGCCTTGCGTTTACGTTCTTGCGTGGGTTTTTCATAGAACTCACGGGCACGCAGATCGGTCAGCAGACCGATTTTTTCAATGGTGCGCTTGAAGCGACGCATGGCAACTTCAAACGGCTCGTTTTCTTTGACTCGAACGCTGGGCATGTATCGTTCCTGGCTACTGGCTAGGTTGATCGGGTGGGACTAAAAAGGGTGGCGGATTCTATCTCAGTACTTGGGCGGGTTTCAATAGGAATTACAATTGCCGGCTTGTTTTTTATCGTGCTTCAAAGCGCGCATCGGGTCAGCCATGAAAATATTGGGTGTCGAATCTTCCTGCGATGAAACCGGGTTGGCCGTGTATGACACGGAGGCGGGATTGCTCGCGCATGCCATCCACAGCCAGGTCGCGATGCATGCGGATTACGGCGGTGTGGTGCCGGAACTGGCTTCGCGCGACCACATCCGCCGCGTGATTCCGTTGACGCGTGGCGTCATGCGGGAAGCCGGCGTGGCGCTCGGCGAGCTCGACGCGATTGCCTACACGCAAGGGCCGGGCTTGGCCGGCGCTTTGCTGGTTGGCACCAGTTTCGCCAACGCGCTGGCTGCGGCGCTGGGTATTCCCTCGATTGGCGTGCATCACCTCGAAGGCCATTTGCTTTCGCCGTTGTTGGCAACGCCGCGCCCGGAATTTCCATTTATCGCCCTGCTGGTATCCGGCGGGCATACCCAGCTGATGCGGGTCGATGGCGTCGGGCGTTATGAATTGCTGGGCGAGACGCTGGATGATGCCGCCGGCGAAGCATTCGACAAGACTGCGCAATTGCTCGGGCTGGGTTATCCCGGCGGGCCGGCGCTGTCCAAACTGGCCGATACCGGGCTGGCCTATCGATTCAAACTGCCGCGTCCGATGTTGAACTCCGGCGATCTCGATTTCAGTTTTTCCGGCCTCAAGACGGCGGTACTGACCTTGAACAGAAAAGAAGGCGATGCCGCCAAGGCCGACATCGCCGCAGCGTTTCAGGTCGCTGTCGTGGATGTGCTGGCCGCCAAATGTGTGGCCGCGCTGAAAAAAACCGGCTTGCATCGGCTGGTTGTCGCGGGCGGCGTCGGCGCCAATCGCGCTTTGCGCCAACGCCTCGATGCCGAAGCGGAACAACGTCGGTTCGAAGTGTTTTACCCGCCGCTGGAACTATGCACCGACAACGGCGCGATGATCGCGTTTGCCGGCGCGTTGCGATTGCGCGCGGGACAAACCGCGGCGGATGGCCGTTTCGGCGTGCGCCCCCGATGGGCCTTGGGTGAACTCAGCGCCCCGGCTTGATGGCGTTCGGGTGCAGGATAGGCTGGCTGATCAGTTGCAATGCTTCGTGCGGGAAGATCAGCGCCAGTGACAGCAGCGCCAGAATCGCCAGGATCAACAGGGTCGAGAAGATGCTGGCCGGACGCAGCCAGCCCCAGTAACGCGCCGCCAGAAACACCATGTCCTTGCGATGTTCGGTCATGCGCAGCCAGCCGCGCACCAGGCTCGCCAGCAACCAGACGGTGTAGCCGCCGGCCAGCGAGGCCAGCACAACCCGGAACACCGTGAGCAGATCCCATTCGCGGATGCCTTTGTAGAACAGAGATACCGCGCCCACCGCCAGCGCGGCGCCGGTCGCCAGCACGATATTGAGCGCCAGGCGCCGCCGTTCGCGGGCCAGGTCCATTTGCCGCTTGATGAAGAAATCGTCGATCTCGGCCTTGAAATACTCGGTTTTTTCTTCCACCAGCTGAGTAATTTCCCGCCGCATCACCGCGATGCGGTCGTCCAGCACGACTGAAAGCTTGTCGCCGGCGTAATCGACCAGTTCACGCACATCGTCCTTGGTGAACTGGCGCTGGCTGTGCAGTTCCTGCGAGATCTTGTCCAGCTTCTCGTCGATGGCATTGCTTGCGCCGGCCACCACTTCGCGCATTTCATCGCCGGCCTGAATGACGCCGATGCGCACCACCTCGCCCAGCTTGTCGCCGGCCTTTTCAATCGCGGCTTCCGAGGCGGCGGCGAGGCTGCCGCGGGCGTAGTCGATGGTTTTTTCAAACATGATGGGTCGTCCTCATCGTTTCTTGAACGCAGACTCTTCACCTGAAATCAGTTTGCGGATATTGCTGCGATGCCGCGCCAGCACCAGCACCGAAAGCAGCGCCAGAATGCCGGCCAGAAACAGGGATTCCGGGCCCTTGTCTTGCCCGTCCGCGAGCAGGTAGTAACCATAGACCGGCGCCAGCGTCGCCGCCACCAACGCCGATAGCGAGGAAACCCGGGTAATCGCGAACACCACGCCCCAGGTCAATATGGTCAACCCGCCCAGGCGGATATCCAGCGCCAGCAATACGCCGAGCGCAGTGGCGACGCCCTTGCCGCCCTTGAAACCGAAAAACACGGGATACAAATGGCCGAGAAACGCGGCCAATGCCGCCAGATAAGGTACATAACTTGGCAGGCCGTAAGCGGTGGTCACCCATTGCGCCAGGATCACCGCCAGATAACCCTTCAAGGCGTCGCCCAACAAAGTCAGCGCGGCGGCCGACTTTTTGCCGGTGCGCAACATGTTGGTCGCGCCCGGGTTGCCGGAGCCGTGGCTGCGCGGATCGGGCAAGCCGTAAACGCGGGCCACCAGAATGGCGAAAGAAACAGAGCCCAGCAGGTAGGCGGAGATCAAAAGCAGGGTGGATTCAATCATTTGCGTAGAATGCGCGGTTTTTCAACGGTTGGGCTCGGATTATCGGGGCCGCCTGGTAACAGACATGGACATACTTTTTCTGCGGGATTTTCGCCTCGAAACGATTATCGGGTTGTACGAATGGGAGCGCAAAGCGCCGCAACCGGTAATGCTCGATATCGAGATCGGCCTCTACGACCACAAGGCTGGCCACACCGACGACGTGGCCGACACCATCGACTACGGCAAAGTCGCCGCGCGCATCCAGGAGGTCGTGGCGACGCGCGAGATTCGGTTGGTGGAAACGTTGGGTGAACTGATCGCCGACATCGTCCGGCGTGAGTTCGGCGCGCCCTGGGTGCGCGTCGCCGTGCGCAAGCTGGCGATTCTGCGCGGCGTCAAGGAACTCGGCATCATCGTCGAGCGCGGTTCGCGGATTTAAGAAATTACCCTCAGTTTCGCCGCGCCAGCAGTAGAAAAACCGGATAAGCGCGCGGGCCGGAGTCGGTTTGTTTGACGATTTCGAACACCGTGCCGAATTGCACCTCGGCAAACCCGGCTTGAGCTGCTTTGGCGCTTAGTTCGCTTCGGTCGAAACCATGATGCACGTCGACCTGGATGCCATGGAAGGAGCCGTCCTCCTTGTCCAGGTCGGCGATGCATAGCCAGCCGCCCGGGCTCAGCAGCGCATGGAAGGCGGCCAGGATGGCGTCGGTGTCCGGGACGTGGTGCAGCGTCATCGACGAATAAATCAGGTCGTAACGTTCGTCCGGCAGCGCGGCGGCGGTCAGGTCCATCAGCCGCGTGCTCATGTTGGCGATCTTCCAGGCGGCGATCTTTTCTTCCGCCACCGCCAACATGCCGGGTGAGGTGTCCTTCAGCGTGATGTGCCCAAGGCTTTCCTGTAGCGGAAAACTCAACATGCCGGTGCCGCTGCCATAGTCCAGCGCGCGCATGGCGGGGTTGAGCGGCACGGCGGCTCGAATGGCGGCCGCGATCTTGTTGGCGCGCTCCTGAAACACCGGATTTTCGTCCCACTGCCGCGCCTTGCTGTCGAAGTGCGCGCTGTCCAACACCACCTTGCTCATCGCCGTCCTCCCAACAAAGAACCCAATACCCCGCGCATGATGGCGCGGCCTACCTGGCTGCCGACCGAGCGGGCGGCGCTCTTGGCGAGCGCTTCGACGACGCCTTCGCGTCCACGGCCGCCGGCGCCGGTTCCTCCACCGAACAGATCGCCGAGCATGCCGCCGAGACCGCCACTGGAGGCGGGTGCTTCCACCGCCGCTTTGGTTTCCGCCTGTTGCGCGCTTTGAGCCGCCCGCGCCTTGAGAACCTCGTAAGCGGATTCCCGATCCACGGTTTTCTCGTAAACGCCGGCCACCAGCGAGGTTCGCATCAGTTGCTGGCGCGCGCTGGCGTCGATCGGTCCGATCTGGCCGCATGGCGGCGCGATCAAGGCGCGTTCCACCACGCCGGGCCGGCCTTTTTCGTCCAGGCAGGACACCAGCGCTTCGCCGACGCCGAGTTCGGTGATGGCGGCGGCTTCATCCAGAGAGGGGTTGTCGCGCATGGTTTCGGCGGCCGCTTTCACCACCTTCTGGTCGCGCGGAGAGAAGGCGCGCAGGGCGTGCTGGATGCGATTGCCGAGTTGCGACAGCACCTTGTCCGGCACGTCGGTCGGGTTCTGGGTGACGAAATAGACGCCGACGCCTTTGGAGCGGATCAGGCGGACGACCTGTTCGATCTTGTCGACCAGCGCGGCGGGGGCATCGTTGAACAGCAGGTGGGCTTCATCGAAGAAAAACACCAGCTTCGGTTTGTCCAGATCGCCCGCTTCGGGCAGGTTTTCGTACAACTCTGACAGCAGCCAGAGCAGCAGCGTGGCGTACATCTTCGGCGCCTGCATCAGCTTGTCGGCGGCGAGGATGTTGATGACGCCCTTGCCCTTGTCGGTCTGCATCAGGTCGGCGATGTTCAGCATCGGTTCGCCGAACAGCTTGTCGCCGCCTTGCGTCTCCAGGCTGAGCAGACCACGCTGGATCGCGCCGACGCTGGCGGCGGAGATGTTGCCGTATTCGGTGGTGAAGTCCTTGGCGTGTTCGCCGACATGTTGCAGCATCGCGCGCAGGTCTTTCAGGTCAAGCAGCAACAGGCCGTTGTCGTCCGCCACCTTGAAGACCAGATTCAGCACGCCGGACTGGGTTTCGTTGAGTTCCAGCATGCGTGAAAGCAGCAGCGGGCCCATGTCGGAAATGGTCGCGCGCACCGGGTGGCCCGCGCTGTTTTCACCCTCACCGAAGGCGTCCCAGAATGTGACCGGAAAAGATTGATAGACGTGATCGGCCAGGCCAAGTTGTTCAATCCGTTCCGTCACCTTGGCATTGCCGCCGCCCGCCTGCGAGATGCCGGAAAGATCGCCTTTCACGTCGGACATGAAGCAGGGCACGCCGATGGATGAAAAATGTTCCGCCAGGGTTTGCAGCGTCACCGTCTTGCCGGTGCCAGTCGCGCCGGTGATGAGCCCGTGGCGATTGGCCATGGTGGGCAGCAAAAAGAGCTCGCTGGAATCGTTCTTGGCGATGAGCAGGGGCTGTGTCATGGGCGTGTCCTCTAAATGAAGCCGCATTTTAATGAAACTTTGCGGCCCACATGGTCAACCCGCGGAATCCAAGCGACAGGCCGGTTAGGGCGTCGCCGCGTGTAAAATCCGCCCATTTTTCGCAGCGGGTAACGATCATGGCCGGACATTCCAAATGGGCAAACATCCAGCACCGTAAAGGGCGCCAGGATGAAAAGCGGGGCAAGATTTTTTCCAGATACGCCAAGGAAATTACCGTGGCGGCCAAGATGGGCGGTGGCGATGCAGCCTTCAATCCGCGTCTGCGCGTGGCCATCGACAAGGCCAAATCGGAAAACATGCCGAACGACAACATCGACCGGGCGGTGAAGAAGGGCACCGGCGAACTTGAAGGCGTCAGCTACGAGGAAATCCGCTACGAAGGCTATGGCCCGGGCGGCGCGGCGGTGATCGTCGATTGCCTGACCGACAACCGTGTACGTACCGTGGCCGATGTGCGCCACGCATTCTCGAAATGCGGCGGCAATCTGGGCACCGATGGTTCCGTGGTGTTCCAGTTCCAGCATTGCGGCCAGATCATCCTGGCGCCGGGCGTGGCCGAGGACCAGGTCATGGACGTGGCGCTGGAAGCCGGCGCCGAGGACGTGATCGGTAATGAGGATGGTTCCATCGAAATCATTACCGCGCCGACCGGCGACTTCGCGACGGTCAAGGAAGCGCTGGAAAAGGCCGGCTTCAAACCGGCCATGGCCGGCGTCGTGATGAAGGCCTTGAACGAAACCGATGTGGCCGGCGACGACGCGGTCAAGTTCCAGAAAATGCTCGACATGCTGGACGACCTCGACGACGTGCAAGAGGTCTACATCTCGGCGATCTTGCCCGAGTGAGCCCGTCCAAATGAGGCTGCTGGGCATCGACCCCGGCCTGCGCATCACCGGCTACGGGGTCATCGACAAGGTCGGCCAGCAGTTGACCTATGTGGCGAGCGGCGTGGTGCGCACCGAGACCGGGGAGTTGCCCGGTCGCATCAAGATCATTTTCGATGGCGTCAGCGAGGTGTTGGCGCAGTTCCGGCCCGATGTCTGCGCGATTGAAAAAGTGTTCGTCAACGTCAATCCGCAATCCACCTTGTTGCTGGGCCAGGCCCGTGGCGCGGCTATCGCGGCGCTGACCGCGGCGGGGCGGCCGGTATTCGAATACACGGCGTTGCAGGTCAAGCAGGCCGTGGTGGGCAACGGCCATGCCGAAAAGGAGCAGGTGATGAATATGGTGAAACGGTTGTTGAACTTGCCGACCGAACCTCGGGCCGATTCCGCCGATGCGCTGGCCTGCGCGATCTGCCACGCGCATGGCGGCATGGGGCTGGCCGGGCTGACCACGATAGGCCGGCGGCGCAAGGCGGGCAGAATGCTATGAACAAGGCTGCCGCGACCCTCACGCAAACCCCGCTGGAGCCGACGCCCGCCGCGCTCGCCAATCCGGTCAAACGTTATGTGCTGGCGACACGGCCGGCGTTCCTGACCATCGCGCTTGCCGGTTGTTTGCTCGGTTTCGCCACGGCGCTTGAAAGCGCTTTCTTCTGGCCGCTGGCGTTGCTGACCTTGTTTCTGGCGGTGGCGACGCAGGCCGGCGTCAACGTGTTCAACGACTATTACGATCACCTGAACGGCACCGATGCCGCCAATGTGGACCGGCTGTTTCCGTTTACCGGCGGCTCCCGTTTCATCCAGAACGGCGTCATGTCGCCGCGCCAGATGCTGCTTTACGCGCTGGCGCTGTTCGGCGCGGTGATCGCCGGCGGCCTGTGGTTGATCGCCACGCGTGGCGCCGGCCTGTTCTGGATCGGACTGGCCGGTTTGCTGATCGGCTGGGCCTATTCCGCGCCGCCGTTGAGGCTGAACAGTCGCGGCCTGGGCGAGATATGCGTCGCGGCGGGTTTTTTGCTGATCGTTGCCGGCGCGGATTTTGTGCAGCGCGGCGCGGTCTCGGCCATGCCCTGGCTGATCGGCCTGCCTTACGCCCTGCTGGTGACCAACGTCCTTTACGTCAATCAGTTTCCCGACCGCAACGCCGATCTGCTGGCCGGCAAGCGGCATTGGGTGGCGCGGCTCGAACCGGGTATGGCGGCGAGAGGCTATTGGCTGATCCTGGCGCTGGCGGTGGCTGTGCTGATCTGGCTGGTGCTGAGCCAGCGTCTGCCTGTGCTGGCGTTGATTTCCCTGCTTGCCGCGCTGCCCGCCGCGAAGGCCGGCCAGGTGTTGTCCGCCCATGCGGCGGAGCCGGCCAGACTGATGCCGGCGGTGCGGATGGCCATCCTCGCGGCGCACTTGCAGCCGGTGTTGTTGGCCGCCGCGCTGGTCTGGACGTTACTGGCATGATCGGCCGCTTACCATGATCGGGCGTTTAAGCGGGACATTGCTGGAAAAACATCCGCCCCAGGTGTTGCTGGATGTCGGCGGCGTCGGCTATGAAGTCGATGTGCCGATGAGCAGCTTCTACAACCTGCCCGCCATCGGCGAGCGTGTCACGCTGGTGACGCATTTCGTGGTGCGCGAGGATGCGCAGCAGCTTTATGGCTTCCTCAGCCAGAAAGAGCGGACGGCGTTTCGCGAGCTCATCCGCATCTCCGGCGTCGGCCCCAAGCTGGCCTTGTCGGTGTTGTCCGGCATGAGCGCGGACGATCTGGCCCAGTGCATCGTGCTGCAGGACGCCGGCCAATTGACGCGCGTGCCGGGCATCGGCAAGAAAACGGCGGAACGCCTGTTGTTGGAATTGAAAGGCCGCCTCGCCGATGCGTTGCCGCAGGCCGGCGGTGTTTCCGCGAGCGCCGGCGTCACCCACGATGCGTTGGGCGCGTTGCTTGCGCTCGGCTATTCGGATAAAGAAGCGCTGCCGGCGCTGAAACAATTGCCCGAAGGACTCGGCCTGGAAGATTCGATACGCCAGGCGTTGAAACTGCTGGCCAGGAAGTAAACAGGAAGTAAGCCACACGCCATGCTCGAACCCGACCGTCTTATACCTGACCACCTTATCCCCGATCGCCTGATCGCCCCCGCCTCCGCTTCGCGCGAAGAAGATGCTTTTGAACGCGCGTTGCGGCCGCAACGTCTGTCGGAATACGTCGGCCAGGCGCGGGCGCGCGAGCAGCTGGATATCTTCATTACCGCAGCGAAGAACCGGGGCGAGGCGCTCGACCATGTCTTGCTGTTCGGCCCGCCGGGGCTGGGCAAGACGACGCTGGCGCACATCATTTCGCGCGAGATGGGCGTCAATCTGCGCTCGACTTCCGGGCCGGTGCTGGAACGCGCCGGCGATCTGGCGGCGTTGCTGACCAATCTGGAACCCAACGACGTGCTGTTCATCGATGAAATCCATCGTCTGAGCCCGGTCGTGGAGGAAATCCTGTATCCGGCGCTGGAGGATTACCAGCTCGACATCATGATCGGCGAAGGCCCGGCGGCGCGCTCGGTCAAGCTGGATCTGCCGCCGTTCACGCTGATCGGCGCCACCACGCGCGCCGGTATGCTGACCAATCCGCTGCGCGACCGTTTCGGCATCGTCGCGCGACTGGAGTTCTACACGCCGGAAGAGTTGTCTTTCATCGTCGCCCGCTCGGCGCGCCTGCTCGGCGTGCAAACCTCGGACGAGGGCGCGTTCGAAATCGCCCGACGGTCGCGCGGTACGCCGCGCATCGCCAACCGCCTGTTGCGGCGTGTGCGCGATTACGCCGAGGTGAAGGCGGATGGGCAGGTCGATACGGCGGTGGCGGATGCCGCGCTGAAAATGCTGGAAGTGGACAGCATCGGTCTCGATGTGATGGATCGCAAATTGCTCTCGGCGATGCTGGAAAAATTCGCCGGCGGGCCGGTCGGCCTGGAAAACCTGGCGGCGGCCATCGGCGAAGCGGCCGATACCATCGAGGATGTGCTGGAACCGTATCTGATCCAGCAAGGTTTTCTCGCCCGCACGCCGCGCGGCCGGGTTGCGCAACCGCTGGCCTGGCGGCATTTCGGATTCATTCAGCCGGGTAGCGCGGAAAGCGGTGCGGAACTCTTTTAGGCCGCGCGCCTCCTATTTCGCGGCCAACCCGGTTGGTCGCGCGTGCCTCTCAACCTGCCTATGTTTCATCCCATGAGCGCAATTCCGGAATCTCTTGTTCCTTCATTTAGCTGGCCGATCCGTGTCTATTGGGAAGATACCGATGCCGGCGGCGTGGTCTATTACGCCAACTATCTGAAGTTTCTCGAACGCGCGCGCACCGAATGGTTGTCGCATCTGGGCCTGGAACAGGATCGACTGGCGCTGGATGAGGGCGTGGTTTTTGTGGTGCGCCGGGTGGAGGCGGATTATCTGAAGCCGGCGAAATTCAACGACAGGCTCATCGTGCGGTGTGAATTGGCCGACTTGAGCCGCGCCAGTCTGAGCATGGAGCAACAAGTCCTGCGTGGCGAGGAGGTGCTGCTGAAAGCGCGGGTCAAGGTGGCTTGCGTCGACCGGGCCGGTTTTCGCCCCGCTAGAATCCCCACTTTCGTGAGCCAATCATTTGGAGCCGCACCCTGATGGATATCGCAGTCAGCCAGGATATGTCGTTCATCACTCTCATACTTCAAGCCAGTTGGGTGGTGAAGTCGGTGTTGTTGCTGTTGCTGTTCGCTTCGGTGGCGTCATGGTGGTTGATCTTCGATAAGGTTTTTACGCTGCGCCGCGAACGCTCGCAGGCCGAAGCGTTCGAGCGTGAATTCTGGGGCGGCGGCCACAGCGAGATCGTCAAACGCGCCGACGAGGAGGATCGCCGCAGCAGTCTGGAAGAAGTGTTTCGCGCCGGCTGGCGGGAGTTTCGGGGCAAGCGCAAATTGAACGTCGCGCCGCAGACCGTCATCGAGAGCGCGCGGCGGGCGATGCGCGCCGCCTATCAACGCGAAATGGATCAGGTCGAGTCGTATCTGCCGTTCCTGGCCACGGTCGGTTCGGTGTCGCCGTACATTGGTTTGTTCGGCACGGTGTGGGGCATCATGAATGCGTTCATCGGCTTGTCCAATGTCGCCCAGGCCACGCTGGCGCAGGTTGCGCCCGGCATCGCCGAAGCGCTGATCGCCACCGCCATCGGCCTGTTCGCGGCGATTCCGGCGGTCATTGCCTACAACCGCTTCACCCACGACATCGATCGCCTGGCCAGCCGTTACGACATCTTCATGGAAGAGTTTTCCAACATCCTGCAACAGGAGATGGGGCGAGCATGATTCCGCGTCGCGCCCGCAAGGCGGTGAATCAGATCAATGTCGTGCCGTATATCGACGTGATGCTGGTGCTGCTGGTGATCTTCATGGTCACCGCGCCGTTCATCAATCCAACCCAAGTGGAGTTGCCCAGTATCGGCAAGAGCGCGGCGGCCCCGGTGGCGCCGCTGGAAGTGGTGATTCGCGTCGATGGCAGTCTGTTGTTGCGCGATCGCGGCGCCAACGAGTCGGGTGAAGTGGTTACGGACAGCGGTTTGGTCGCGGCTGTGCGCGCGCGCCAGAAAACCTCGCCGAAACAGCCGGTGGTGATTTCGGCGGACAAAAACGTGCGTTACGACGTGGTCATGCAGGTGATGGATAAGCTGCAATCTATTGGCGTGGCGCGGGTCGGTCTTCTGGTCAAACCGGCGCAGCCATGATTGCACCACAGCGCATGCAGCATGTTTCATCGGGTGGTCTCGCCCTGCTGGTACATGGGTTGTTGCTGCTTGGTTTGATGTTCGGCGTGTCCTGGAAAAATCCGCCGCATTTGCCGATCGAGGCGGATATCTGGACGGATTTGCCGGAGATGCCGCGGACCGCCGCGCCGCCTGAGTTCGCGCCGCGGCCGGAACCGCTGCCTGAGCCGACGCCAGTCGTGGCGCCAGCCCCGGCGCAGGAGATTTCGGCCCAGATCGCGCTGGAGAAGTTGGAGAAAAAGCGCCTTGAAGATCAGCGCCGACTGGAAGTAACTCAGGCCGAGTTGCAGCAGAAGCTGGATAAAAAGCTGGCGGAAGAGAAGCGAGTCGAAGCCGTTCGTCTGGTGGAGCGGCAACGCGTTGAAAAAGAACGTCTGGATAAGGAGCGGGCTGACAAGGAGCGCGCTGACAAGGAAAAACGCGACCAGTCGCGCCGCCAGATCGATCAGGAGCTGGCGCGCCAGATGCGCGAGGAACTGGATGCGGAAAGCTCGCAACTGCGGGCCATCGAGAATCGCGCCAGCGTCGGCAAGCAGTCGCGTGTGGTGCAGGATTTTCAGGAACGCATCCGCGCCAAGATCAAAAGCGCGCTGGTTTTGCCACAGAACCTGAGGGGCAATGCGGAGGTGGCGTATAAGGTCAGCCTGCTGCCGAATGGCGAGGTGCTGCGCGTGACTTTGGTTGGAACCAGCGGGCAGCCTTTGTACGATAGCGCGGTCGAGCGCGCCATTTTCAAGGCGTCGCCTTTGCCGTTGCCGAGCGATCGCGGAACCGCGGCGCAGTTCCGCGATGACTTGATTCTGAAATTCCGCCCCTCCGACGATGCGGTCGGGCTCCATTAACCGGGGCGAATAAAATCGCCTGTATTCCTACGATTCATCTAGTCATGCTCACTCGCCTAGTCGTTGCCGCGTTGTTTGCCCTGCTGGCCATCCCGGCCCAGGCTGTAATGACCATCGAGATAGTCGGTGGCGCGTCGAATCGAATCCCCATTGCGATATTGCCGTTTGGTGCCAAACAAGCCGAGCGCGCCTCGACAGAGCCGAAGCTCGATATTGCCGAGGTGGTGGCATCCGATTTGGGTCGCAGCGGTTACTTTCGCTTAGTGGATGGCAAGGACAGTGTTTCTCCGTCCGAACCCAAAGTTCTGTCTTTGCCGGTCTGGAAAGAGCGCGGCGCCGATGCGGTCTTGATGGGCCAGGTGTTGCCTGTTTCGGATGGCAAGCTGGAAGTGCGTTTCTGGTTGCTGGACGCGGTGCGCCAGACTGAACTTAAAGCCATGGCGTATGTTTCATCGCCCGCCAGCCTTCGTGTCGTGGCGCACAAGATCGCCGATGCGGTACACGAGGTTTTGCTTGGCGAGCCGGGCAGCTACTCCGGCCGCATTGCTTACATCCTGAAGCGCAACAGTCGTTACGAGTTGCAGGTGGCGGATGCCGATAGCCAGAATGCGGTGACGATCACCGCTTCGCCGGAACCCCTCATTTCGCCAGCCTGGTCGCCCGACGGTCGGCGTTTGGCTTATGTCTCTTTCGAAGATAAGAAACCGGTGGTCTATGTGCAGAACCTGGCCGATGGCAAACGTATTGCCGTGGCCAAGTTTCGCGGCTCCAATTCGGCGCCAGCCTGGTCTCCGGATAGCCGAAAGTTGGCGGTGACGCTTTCGAAAGACGATACCTCGCAGATTTATATGCTGGATATCGAGACCGGCGCCACAACCCGTTTCACGCATGGCGGTGCGTTGGATACCGAACCCTTGTTCAGCCCGGATGGACGTTGGCTGTTCTTTACATCCAATCGAGGCGGCACACCTCAAATCTACAAGGCTTCGCTTATTGATGGGAGCGCCAGCCGGGTGACTTTCGAGGGCGGCTATAATGTTTCGCCCGCGCTGTCTCCAGACGGAAAAACCCTGGCATTCGTGCACCGTCGCGACGCGCGCTTTCATGTCGCGGTTATGGATCTGGCGAGCGGCCAGATGCAGGTTTTGACCGATACGGTGCATGACGAGTCGCCCAGTTTTGCGCCCAATGGCCGTCAAATTCTGTATGCCACGCTGGTCAAT
The DNA here is from genome assembly GCA_002281555.1 of Hydrogenophilales bacterium 28-61-23. Taxonomy (GTDB): domain Bacteria; phylum Pseudomonadota; class Gammaproteobacteria; order Burkholderiales; family Thiobacillaceae; genus PFJX01. The sequence goes on along the minus strand of NCGJ01000005.1, from coordinate 125,501 downwards.
GGCCGTGGAGTGCTGGCAACGGTGAGTGTTGATGGAAAAATTCGCCAGCGTTTGTCGCAGAGCGGTGATTTGCGTGAGCCGACTTGGGGGCATTGAGCTGTTTGGCGATAAGAATGTCCTTTTTTGCATGGCTTTAATTGAATTAATCGACTTTTTTCTCAATGGATTTATGGCGTTGTCCGATACTCCGGGCTATTCCATCGCTTCATATTTGTATTTAACCGGGAGTCCCCATGAAATATCTCGTTCACGTTGTCTTAATCGGCATATTGCTTTCCGGTTGCGCGGACAAGCCATTGAAACAGGCCAGCATCGAAGATCGCGCGCTGTCAACGGCGGCCGACAAGCCTGTCGTCGATGCCGCTGCCGGCAGTGTCAGCACGAGTGGCGCATCTGCGGCGGATGTTTCGTCCCGTGCATTAGCCAGCGATGCGGGAAAAGTTAAAGACGCGAACGCTGTCGAGACGCATGGTGTGGTCGTTCAGAATCCCGAAGCAAAGGCGTTGGGTAATGCGGCGGAGCAAACTCAGAATGCGGGTAAGTCCCCCGATTCCACCGCATCGGGTGGAAATAGCGGGCAGCCGGATAAGGCCGATAGCCTGAAGTATGTCGCGCAGCCAGTGCTTGATCCGCATAATGCGCAAAGCCCATTGGCGCAACGTCGTCTGCTGTTCGATTACGACAGTGCGGCGATTCGCGATGAATATCGGACGTTGCTTGAAATGCATGCCCAGTATCTGAAAAACGAAAAGGCGGCCAAGGTTATTCTTCAAGGCCACGCCGATGAGCGCGGTAGCCGCGAATACAACTTGGCGTTGGGGCAGCGCCGTTCGGAAAGCGTCTACAAGGCATTAGGTTTGCTGGGTGTGCCGGAGGCGCAGATGGAGGCCGTCTCCCTGGGCGAAGAAAAACCCGTGTCGGATGGACATGATGAAAATGCATGGGCGCAAAACCGCCGCGCCGAATTGCTCTATCAGGGCGATTGATTTCACCATGAGGCCAATTACCGCCGCACTCGTTTTGTCGCTGTTCGTTCCGGTTGAGTCTATTGCCGCGCCGGCCGCGGATGGCGCGATCAACTTGGCAGAGATGAGCCGGGTGGTTCAGTCCCAAAGTGATCGGATTTCAAAACTGGAAGCTCAGTTGCAAAGCCAGGGTTTGCTCAGTTTGCTTAACCAAATCGATGCTTTAAAGACCGATGTTGCGCGTCTGCGCGGTGCCCAGGAAGAACAGGCGCATCGCTTGGATGTCGCTGACAAGCGGACCAAGGATTTGTTTGGCGACTTGGATGAACGTCTAAAGGAAATCGCAAACCGGCCGGCTCCGGCTCACTCGGATGCGATTCGCCTGCAATCCTCGCAATCCCTGCTTGTCACCCCCGCCGCTTCGTCACCCCCGATGCCGGATGCCGAATCTGAGGCTAAAGCCTATGAGGTTGCCCATGCCTTGATCAAGGCTGGAAAGTACAAAGAGGCGATCGAGGCATTCCAGTCCTTTTTGGCCCAGTTTCCGTCCGGTGGGCTGGCTGCGAACGCGTTGTACTGGATAGGGATTTCACAAGTTACCGGTTTGTCCGACTTCAGGGGCGCGGCTGAAAGTTATGCGCGTTTGTTGAAGGAATTCCCCGCCAGTCCAAAAGTCCCGGATACGCTGCTTTCCCTGGCGCGCGCGCAAGTTCAGCTGGAAGATAAGGAGGCCGCGCGCAATACGCTGAATCAACTACTGGCGAAATATCCCGCTAGCAAGGCCGCTGAAAATGGCAAGAAGTTGCTTGCCACGCTGATGTAAGAAATCTCGATTTTGTCTGCCAAGCGTATTCGTATCAGCGAGATTTTTTTCTCATTGCAGGGTGAGGCCAGTCGAGTTGGCTTGCCTACGGTTTTTGTTCGATTAACCGGTTGCCCGCTGCGTTGCTCTTATTGCGATACGGACTATGCCTTTCAGGGTGGGGAATTATTCAGTGTCGCCGCGATTGTCGGCCAAGTGAAATCCTATCCGACACGGCATGTCACGGTCACCGGGGGAGAGCCGCTGGCGCAAAAAACTTGCCATGAATTGCTCTCCGCCTTGTGCGATGCCGGTTTTGATGTTTCTCTGGAAACCAGTGGTGCGCTTGATATCGAGGGAGTCGACAGTCGCGTCTCGCGTATCGTTGATCTGAAGACGCCCGCGTCGGGCGAGGTGGATCGCAACTACTGGCGAAATCTGGCATTGCTCACCCCGCGCGATGAAGTGAAATTCGTCATAGCCGATCAGGCTGACTACAACTGGGCCAAGGCCATACTGGAGACGCATTCTCTTCATCGACTTTGCCCGGTTTTGTTCTCGCCCGTGTGGGGTCAAATCGAGCCCGCCGATCTCGCCGAATGGATTTTGCGTGATGGTCTGCCGGTGCGTTTGCAGGTTCAATTGCATAAATTGCTCTGGAAGGAGGCGCAGGGTAGATGAGCCGTGCCGTAGTTTTATTGTCTGGCGGTTTGGATTCGGCTACGACATTGGCTATGGCCAAGCGCGATGGGCTGAGCTGTTATGCATTGAGTCTGGACTACGGCCAACGGCACCACGCTGAACTTGCCGCGGCAAGTCGGGTGGCGCAGAGTTTTGGGGTGGTCGAACATCGGATCATGCGGCTGGATATGGGCGCCTTTGGAGGGTCGGCGCTGACGGATGCGTCCATGGCGGTGCCCGAAAGCGCCAGTGATGGCATACCCGTAACGTATGTGCCGGCACGCAATACCATCATGCTTGCATTGGCGCTCGGCTGGGCCGAGGTGTTGGATGCCGGCGTGATCTACATCGGTGTGAATGCGCTTGATTACTCAGGTTATCCCGACTGTCGCGCCGAATTTATCGAGTCTTTTCAAGCCCTGGCCAATTTGGCAACCAAAAGAGCAGTCAATGGCGCTCCTATCGAGATCCGAGCTCCTTTGATCGATATGACAAAGGCAGAAATTGTGCGATTGGGAATGAGTTTAGGCGTAGATTACCGACTGACTGTTTCGTGTTATCAAGCCAATGCACATGGGTTGGCTTGTGGGCGTTGCGATTCCTGCCGGTTACGCCGTCAAGGCTTCGAGCAGGCGGGAATAGCGGATCCGACCCGATATTTCGATGATGTCTGTCACGTCCCTCGACGCCCAGAGTAATCGGTCCACGGTTGTACCGAATATCAGAGTAACCCCGCATAGGAGAGTTCGATGGATGTTGTTGAAAATCCTGCATTGGTAGTGGCTTGGTCTGGCTTTTTTCTTGCGCTGATCTTTGGATTCATGGCAAACAAGACGAGTTTTTGCACCATGGGCGCCGTTTCAGACGTTGTAAATATGGGCGACTGGGGGCGAATGCGGGCTTGGCTGCTGGGAATAGGGGTGGCAATTTTTGGTACAAATCTGCTGGTCTATTTCGGGTACGTGGATATTGGCCAGTCTTATTACACTAGAGGTATCGTGTATTGGTTCGCGGCGTTGGTGGGTGGGCTGGTTTTTGGTTTGGGAATGACGTTGGCGGGGGGCTGTGGCCAGCGAACATTGGTTCGCCTAGGAGGGGGGAATCTTAAGTCGGTCGTGGTTTTCTTGTTTTTAGGCTACACCGCGCTGGTGACCATGAATGGGATTCTGCGAGTGTTTGTCGACTCAGTTTTACGCGCAGATATCTTCACGCTCCATCTGGACGGTTTGCAAACCCTCCCAAGCCTTGTCGGCATGACGGATAAAGTTTCTCAGCTAGCCTTGGCCATGGTGTTGTCCTTCCTGGCTTTTGCCTTTGTTTTTGCCAGCAAGGAGTTCAGGGAAAATAAGGACAACTTGCTGGCTGGGTTGGTAGTGGGGAGCGTGGTGGTTGCTGGCTGGTATGCAACTGGGCATTTAGGCTTTGGCGAAAATCCAGAAACCATGGAACTTGCCTATCTAGGCACTGATTCCAAGGGCCCCGAATCAATGACTTTTGTCGGGCCGCTTGCCTACACAATGGATCTTTGGGCTTATTGGCGTGACAAGCACGTTACTTTCGGGGTCGCGAGCGTTTTTGGGGTTGTCATCGGTTCGTTCATCTTTTCAGTATTCAGCCGAAGCTTTCGCTGGGAATACTTCAACTCTCCCCAGGACATGTTCCGCCATATTCTGGGCGCCATCTTGATGGGCTTTGGTGGCATTACCGCAATGGGATGCACTATTGGTCAAGCTGTAACCGGCGTTTCCACTTTGGCAATAAGCTCGTTCATCGTGTTCTTCGGTATCGTCCTGGGCTCGGCGGCTACCATGAAGGTTCAGTACCACATGATGATGCGAGACGCCTGAGTCGAATGTTTCATTCAAGTGCTGGAATATGCGGCCGATAATCAGGTAGATGGTGCTACTGAAGCGCGCCATGAAATGGAAAGGGATTTGTATGTATAAGATACTTATGTGTGCTTTTTTGATGGCGATGATGGCCTTAAATGCGTCACCAATCCATGCCGCTTCCGAACCAACCAAGGCAATCAATTTCGAGTTCACCGATGTCAACGGTAAAAGCTTGAAGCTTTCTGATTTCAAAGGTAAGTGGGTGTTGGTGAATTTTTGGGCGCCTTGGTGCCCGCTCTGCTGGGTTGAAGTGCCTACCCTTAACGAGCTGAATAAACGTGGCGATTTTGTGGTTATTGGTGTGGGGCTGGATTATGGCCCTGATGAAGGTGTCGTCAAGGATACGGCCAATCGTCACAGCATAGAGTTTCATGCGGTCGTCGCTGGTGGGGCTCGGCGTAATCCAGACAGCCCATTTCGGCAAGTTGGCCCAGTCGACTTTTACCCGACTTCGTACATCTACGACCCTAACGGAGAAATTGTAATGTTCATTCCGGGGCAGGTAAGGATGAACAAAATTCTTGCGTTTATGGATGATTACAAAGCCAAAAACACTCAATTCGCAGGCAATAGGCAAATAGAAGCCGCGCCGGCGGTCGACCCTATCAAAGAAGTCATCTATGGCAAGCCAGATGCTCAAGGAGCGGCGGCAACAGGCAAAATCGGGCCGGCCATCAAGAACAAGCCAAACAAGGGTAGAACGGTTACTTACTAAAGCAATGTTTTTCATCCTGGCGTTTGACCAGAGCCGAGAACATTTGTAATATCTCGCTTCTTCATTGGGTCGGTAGCTCAGCCGGTAGAGCAGCGGACTTTTAATCCGTTGGTCGCGAGTTCGAATCTCGCCCGACCCACCATATTGGGTTGTTAGCTCAGTTGGTAGAGCAGCGGACTCTTAATCCGTAGGTCGAGTGTTCGAGCCACTCACAACCCACCAATTAATGGGGTTCGGCCTATGCTAAATCCCTTCGTTATTAGGTTTCCCCGCCCAATTCCGTGCTTGACCTACATAAGCGCAATCGATAGTGTCTAACACTTTTGGAAGTTCAAGATTTTCTCGCCATGGCTGACTTGGAACTGACCGGTGCGGAGATTGTAGTTAGCTGCTTGCGGGACGAAGGTGTGAAACATGTCTTCGGCTATCCCGGTGGTGCGGTTCTCAATATCTACGACGAAATATACAAACAGAGCGCCTTTGAGCACATTCTGGTGCGCCATGAGCAGGCTGCCGTGCACGCAGCCGATGCTTATTCCCGTTCGACCGGCGAGGTTGGTGTCGCGATAGTTACGTCGGGACCTGGCGCGACAAATGCCGTGACCGGGATTGCCACGGCCTATATGGATTCGATCCCCATGGTGGTGATCTCCGGGCAGGTGCCAACAGCGGCAATTGGTCAAGACGCTTTCCAGGAAGTCGACATGGTGGGCATCACGCGTCCCTGCGTGAAACACAATTTTCTGGTCAGGGATGTGCGCGATTTGGCGGCAACGATCAAGAAGGCGTTCTACATTGCCGCGACTGGGCGCCCCGGGCCTGTGGTTGTCGATATTCCAAAAGATGTTACGCAACACCGTTGCGTTTACGAATATCCCAAGAGCGTCTCCATGCGGTCTTATAACCCGACTAGCAAGGGGCACTCGGGACAAATCAAGAAAGCCGCGCAGATGCTGCTCGAAGCGAAGCGGCCAATGATTTATACCGGTGGCGGCGTCATCCTTGGCAATGCGTCTGCGCAAGTTGTCGAACTGGTGCGTCTATTGGGCTACCCCACTACCAGCACGCTGATGGGGCTGGGTGGATACCCGTCTCCCGACCCGTTGTTTCTTGGCATGCTAGGTATGCATGGCACGATTGAGGCCAATATGGCCATGCAGCACTGTGATGTTCTGTTGGCGGTAGGTGCGCGTTTCGACGACCGTGTTATCGGCAATCCAAAGCATTTTGCGCAAGAAGCTCGGCGCATCATTCATATCGATGTGGATCCCTCTTCGATATCCAAGCGGGTGCGTGTCGATGTCCCCATTGTTGGCGATGTGTTGCAGGTTCTGGATGAAGTCATCAAGTTGATTCGAGGCGAGAAATCCCGGCCCGATGAGCAGGCCCTTAAAGCGTGGTGGGCGCAAATCGAATTGTGGCGCGCTCAGGACTGCTTGAAATATGACCGGGCCTCTGCGGTGATCAAGCCCCAGTTCGTCATCGAAAAGCTGTATGAAGTGACGCAAGGCGATGCCTATGTCACCTCCGATGTCGGTCAGCATCAAATGTGGGCCGCGCAGTATTACCAATTTAATAAGCCGCGCCGCTGGATCAATTCGGGTGGGCTGGGCACCATGGGTTTTGGCCTTCCCGCCGCGATGGGCGTGCAAATGGCGTTCCCGGATGCGATGGTCGCATGCGTGACCGGTGAGGGCAGTATCCAGATGAATATCCAGGAACTGTCCACCTGTAAGGAATGGAACCTCCCGCTCAAGGTCATTCTGTTGAATAACGGTTATTTGGGCATGGTGCGTCAGTGGCAGGAGTTCTTCTATGAAGAGCGGTACGCCGAGTCGTACATGAATTCGTTGCCGGATTTCGTCAAGCTCGCCGAGGCTTACGGCCATGTCGGTATCACCATCGACAAGCCCGAGGATGTCGAGCCTGCTTTGCGCGATGCGTTTGGCAAGTACAAGGATCGCCTGGTTTTTCTGAACTTCCTGACTGATCCGCGTGAAAACGTGTTCCCCATGATTCCTGCGGGCAAGGGTCTGTCCGAAATGATTCTGGTCTAGCCATGCGACACATCATCTCCTTGCTCATGGAAAACGAATCGGGTGCGCTGTCACGCGTGGCGGGCTTGTTTTCGGCGCGTGCCTACAATATCGAATCCCTGACGGTCGCTCCAACCGAAGATGGCACGCTGTCTCGTATGACTATCGTCACGCGAGGCTCGACGGATGTCATTGAGCAAATTACCAAGCAATTGAATAAGTTGGTCGACGTGGTCAAGGTCCAGGATCTTACCGACGGCAGTCACATCGAACGTGAGCTGATGTTGGTCAAGGTTCGCGCTACCGGCGATCAGCGTGAAGAAATGAAGCGTCTGGCCGATATTTTTCGAGGACGGATTCTCGATGTATCAGACAAGACCTACACCATTGAATTGACCGGTACCGGCTCGAAGCTGGATGCCTTTCTCGATGCGGTGGAACCAGCGGCGATACTGGAAACCGTGCGAACGGGGGCATCAGGAATCGGGCGCGGTGACCGCATCATGAAGATTTGATTGCTACGAAAGGAATGAACATGAAGGTTTATTACGAAAAAGATGCCGATCTATCCCTGATCAAAAAGAAGAAGGTCGCTATCGTCGGCTATGGTTCTCAAGGCCACGCCCACGCCAACAATCTGAAGGATTCAGGCGTCAAAGTTACCGTTGGACTGCGCAAGGATGGCGCTTCCTGGTCTAAAGCCAAGGCGGCTGGCCTCAACGTCAAGGAAGTCGCCGCCGCCGTCAAGGATGCGGACGTCGTGATGATTCTGGTGCCGGACGAGCAGCAGCCCGATGTCTATCACAATGAAATCGCTCCCAACATCAAGCAGGGCGCGGCGTTGGCTTTCGCTCATGGATTTAACATTCATTACAACCAGATTGTGCCGCGCGCCGACCTAGATGTGATCATGATCGCCCCCAAAGGCCCGGGTCATACCGTTCGCTCCACCTACATGCAAGGCGGCGGCGTGCCTTCCTTGATCGCTGTCCACCAGGACAAGTCCGGCAAGGCCAAGGATATCGCGCTGGCCTATGCCGCAGCCAATGGCGGCGCACGCGCCGGGGTGATCGAAACCAACTTCCGCGAAGAAACCGAGACCGACCTGTTCGGCGAGCAGGCCGTGCTTTGTGGCGGCGCCGTGGAACTGGTGAAGATGGGTTTTGAAACGCTGACCGAAGCCGGTTATGCACCTGAGATGGCCTACTTCGAGTGCTTGCATGAGCTCAAGTTGATCGTCGATCTGATCTATGAAGGCGGTATCGCCAACATGAACTACTCCATCTCCAACAACGCGGAGTATGGCGAGTACGTGACCGGCCCCGCCGTTATCAACGACCAGTCCCGCGCCGCCATGCGCCAGTGTCTTAAGAACATCCAGAACGGTGATTACGCCAAGCGCTTCATCCTCGAAGGCAAGACCAACTATCCCGAGATGACTGCCCGCCGCCGCCTGAATGCGGAGCATCCGATCGAGGTGGTTGGTGAAAAACTGCGCGACATGATGCCCTGGATCAAGGCCAATAAGCTGGTCGACAAGAGTCGGAACTAAGCTCCGGCGATTAGTGGAGAGTCGGCCTCCCGGTATCGCCGACTCTCCCCACTTGGTTGCCAAGAGTAATTCACCATGTGTATCGGCATCGCTCTGCTCATAAAGACTTCCTGGCTTCATCCGGTCACCGCACCCGAGGCGCGCGCGCATCTTGCTGTTTCGCTGTTCGCGGTCTTGAATGCCAAGTCCTGTGCCGCGTTGCGCGATAAGGTCAGGGCTTCCAGCGCAGTTTTGGCGCAGTTTTGAAGATGCCGGATACTGACTCCAATCGAGGCGCTGAAGACGAGGTAATTGAAGAATACGTCGCGGTGAAGCCAACGCGTCGAGGCATTTACCTGCTGCCCAACCTCCTGACGACAGGTGCGCTTTTCGCCGGTTTCTATGCAATTGTTCAGGCCATGAACGGGCGTTACGAACAGGCGGCAATTGCTATTCTGGTTGCCATGATTCTTGATGGACTGGATGGACGGGTTGCGCGCCTTACCAATACACAGAGCGCTTTTGGGGCGGAGTATGACTCGCTGTCCGACATGGTTTCGTTTGGCGTTGCCCCCGCGCTGGTGATGTACAGCTTTGCCTTGAAAGATATGGGCAAGCTCGGCTGGATTGCCGCATTTGTCTATTGCGCGGCGGCCGCGCTGCGTTTGGCCCGCTTTAATACCATGCTGGCCGTGCAGGACAAGCGTTGGTTCATGGGTTTGCCGAGTCCGGCCGCAGCCGCTTTGGTGGCGGGATTTGTCTGGCTCATGGTGGATAACCAGATCACCGGCAATGAGTCACGCTGGCTGGCTTGGGCCGTCATATTGTTTGCCGGCATCAGCATGATCACCAACTTGGCGTTCTATAGCGGCAAGGATTTCAATCTGAAACGCAGCGTACCGTTCCTGGTCATCGTATTGGTCGCGCTCGGGTTTTCGCTAATTTCTGTCGATCCGCCCATCGTCTTGTTCCTGATATTCCTGGGCTATGGCGTTTCCGGCTATGTCCTGTGGCTGAAACGACGCTATTTACGTAAGACTCCCATCTTGCCGCGCTCGGATTAGCCGTTTATATTCGACCCATGCGCAATCGGTTTTTATCTATTCCGTTTCTCTCCCAAAAGCAGCTCCCCACTCTGCTGCTGCCCCCGCGCGGGCACTGATCGATTCTCCCCTCTCTGTTGTACCCCATCGGATTTCCTGATCGTCCCAGGCATGGACGCATGTGCATATGGAGCACGCCATGAATGACAAATTGATTATTTTTGACACCACCTTGCGAGATGGTGAACAAAGTCCCGGCGCCGCCATGACCAAGGACGAGAAAGTCCGCATCGCGCGCCAATTAGAGCGCCTGGGCGTGGATGTCATCGAGGCCGGATTTGCTGTGGCGAGTCCGGGTGATGCCGAGTCGATCCGCAGCATTGCCGGCATCATCAAGAATTCCACGGTTTGTTCGCTGGCCCGCGCCAACGAACGGGATGTGCGCGCCGCAGGCGAGGCGATCAAACCCGCCGCATCGGGCCGTATTCACACCTTTATCGCCACCAGCCCGATCCATATGGAAAAAAAGTTGCGTATGCAGCCGGATCAGGTCGTGGAGGCCGCTGTTAAAGCCGTAAGGTTGGCGCTGGAGTACACCGATGACGTCGAGTTCTCCGCGGAGGACGCGGTGCGATCCGACATGGATTTTCTGTGCCGCGTTTTCGACGAGGTGATCAAGGCGGGCGCCAAAACTCTTAACGTGCCCGATACTGTCGGCTATAGCATTCCCGCGTTGTGGGGCGAGCGTATGCGTCAGTTGATCGAACGCGTGCCGAATTCCGACAAGGTCATCTGGTCCACACATTGCCATAACGATCTCGGCATGGCGGTGGCCAATTCGCTTTCGGCGGTGATGAATGGCGCGCGTCAGGTCGAGTGCACCATCAATGGCCTGGGCGAGCGTGCCGGCAATGCCGCGTTGGAAGAGGTGGTCATGGCGGTAAAAACCCGTCGCGATATTTTTACTTGCGATTCACGCATCGACACGACCCAGATTGTGCCGACTTCTCGTCTGGTGTCGCAGATCACCGGCTACCCGGTGCAGCCGAATAAGGCCATAGTCGGCGCCAACGCGTTCTCACATGAGTCCGGCATTCATCAGGACGGCGTGCTCAAGCATCGTGAAACCTACGAAATCATGCGTGCGGAAGATGTCGGTTGGGGCGCCAACAAGCTGACCCTGGGCAAGTTGTCCGGTCGCAATGCGTTCCGTACCCGATTGCATGAGTTGGGCATTGTTTTGGAAAGCGAGGAGGCGGTGAACATGGCCTTCGCGCGTTTCAAGGACTTGGCTGACAAGAAACGGGAAATCTTTGACGAGGACTTGCAGGCCTTGGTGGCTGTCGATGGCAGCATCGATACTTGCGACCGCTTCAAGCTGGTTTCGCTGAAAGTCTGCTCAGAGACGGGTGAGACGCCACACGCTTATATCGTGCTTTCCGATGGCGGTCTGGAGTTGCGTGCCGACGAGTTCGGTGGCGGGCCTGTCGATGCCGCGTTCCGCGCCATCGAGAAGATGGTCGGGAGCGGCTCCACCTTGCTGCTCTACTCGGTGAACAACATCACGACGGGGACCGATGCACAGGGCGAGGTCACTGTTCGACTTTCCCGCAACGGCCGTATCGTCAACGGCCAGGGGGCCGATACCGATATCGTTATCGCTTCCGCCAAGGCTTACCTCAATGCCCTGAACAAGCTGTTTGGCGCGGAGGAGCGGGCGCATCCGCAAGTTTGAGATTTAAAGCGCCAACAATAAAAAAGGGCGGCCAGTGGCCGCCCTTTTTTTCGCACTGCAACGGATCAATTATCGCTATGCACGCAAGGAATCTTGCCGTTGTTCTCGCTGATGTCGGCCGGCACTTTCCAGAACCACATCTGCCACATGGACATGATCCACATGAAGGCGAAAGACATGCCCATGAACGCGCCGCTGATGATCACCATCCAGGCGAAACCGTCCCAGACCTTGGTCAGATACCAGGACGCCACGTCGGTAATCAGGGTCAGGAAGGGAACCGCGATGACCAGGCACTTCAGCCAGGTCGGCCGAACGTAGGCGTGGGTGAAGATGAAACCGGTGATGAAGAAGATGAAGGTGATCGAGAACAGGTGAATATGGGAGACCCGAACCAGGGTGGGAATGGTCATGCCCTTGTCGGTTGCGGTGACCTTGGAAACGCCCTCGAAAGTGCGTAGGTCAGGCAGATGTGGGTTGGCTTCCGGATTGTGGCAGGCGATGCAATGTTCCTGCAGGATGGGGTTGATCTTGGCCTCGAACGCATCCTGCTTGGCGCCGGCATGCAGCCAGTCGAAGATCACTTGACGCTTCTCGACCGGCAGCATGTCCTGCATCGGGCCGCGCAAAGCGGTTTCCAGTTTGGTGCCTTCCGGGTTGCCGCCATAGGCGATCATCAGATCCTTGCCCGAGATCATCGGGTCGCCATCCTTGCCCGCGTGCGACTCCCAAACCTGGATCATCGCCATCAAATAGCCGACACCGAACACCAGTAAAACCATGGTGAACAGAACGCGCAACGACATGGGCAGGAATTTGAAATGGGTGTAGTTAAGGTTGGTCATGTTGGTCTCGATCTGATGCAGCGGTCTGGAAATGTCGGCGGAGTGTATTAGTGGATACTAATGTCGTCAATTGTCGCGGCGCGGGCAAGCGTCATGGTTGATATTGATCAAACCCGGGCGCTGGCGCGTGTAAAAAATGCAGCGGAAGTGAAAAAGATCAGTGCCAATATCCATTCCAAGGTTGCAAGTTGACTGGATAAACCGCCATCCGACCATGCCCGCACCGCACCTTCTGTGAAGTAAAGCCAGATCAACAGCGTGGACCAGCGATAGGTATACATCTTGCCGCGCAGGATGCCGAACAGCAACGCCAGCAGCGGTAACACCTTCAAGACCAGCCAGGAGCCGCCGGGGCGGAGCGGGGCCAGCCAAAGCTCCCAGGCGACCGACAGAAAAATGAGCGCGATCAGGCTGGTCGATGCCGTGATTAGCAATGTATGGGCAAGACGCGGGTCAACCTTCATGAGCGCGCCGTCGCTTTTGCCAACGCCGCCAGCGCAACCAAAGCGTGTCTAGCCTGCTGTGTGTCGGTGACCGGCGCGGGGAAATCAAAGCGCAGAACGGTCTCATCGCCGCGCACATCAAACCCGTCCGGGTCGATGCCGATCATGGCTGCTTGGGTAGTTTCAACACCATGCACATGTCGGCAATAGGCGCGCAAATTCTCGGCGTGGTCGGTGTTCATGTGTTCCAGGATGCCGGTTTCCTGAGCAGCCAGCGCCGATTCCGCAAACAGGTACTGCTCGGGTTCAACCCAATGAATCTTGCCGAAGCCGCCGATGTATCGAATTCGTACCGGTTCGATCCGATAAAAATTGAAATCGTGCATGCCGAAATAGCTCTCGGCTTGCGGATGGAAGCGCAAATAGCGCGCGCCCAGCTCGGATTTGTCGGCCAGACGCTGTGCCCGGCCCAGCAAAGTGACGCGGCCGGCAACCTGCATGTCCGGGCTGTAAGGCTGGACGATCAGCGAAACACGCGGGTCGGCGTCGATGTTTTTGGTGTGCTCCGCCAGCGTGGAAATCAGGATGATCGGGCAACCGGCCTGATCCAGTATGAAGGGAGCGACCGAACCAAATGGAAAGCCTTCGACCCGTTGGGAAATCGTTGAAAGCACCCCGCTGTGCTGGCCGCGCACGAAGCGCCGAGCTTCCGCGCCGTTGTTGCCAATTTCGCTCATGGCGTCAACCTGGCCGCGATTTCCGCGAGACGTTTACCTTGGGCGAACGCCAATTTGCGCTCATCCTCGGTGATCGGCTGGCGTCCGTCCGGACCGGCCCAATGGCTGGCGCCGTAGGGCGTGCCGCCGGAGCGGGTCTGATTCAACTCGGGTTGGGTATAAGGCAGGCCGACGATGACCATGCCGTGATGCAGCAATGGCGTCATCATCGACATCAAGGTGGCTTCCTGGCCGCCGTGCAGGCTGGCGGTGGAGGTGAACACACAGGCCGGTTTGTCGACCAGATCGCCATTCAGCCAAAGGCCTGAAGTGCCATCCCAGAAATGCTTCATCGCCGCCGCCATATTGCCGAAGCGGGTCGGCGAGCCGACCGCGACGCCGCTGCATTCACGCAGATCCTGCAGGCTGGCGAAAGGCGCGCCCACATCCGGAACCAGCTTGGCCGGCGCGTCGCTTTCCGTCATCACATTGGGCACCGTGCGGAGGCGCGCGGCCATGCCCGGCACCGATTCGACGCCATGCGCCAAGTGTTGCGCCAACTGCTTCACCGAACCGTGCAAGCTGTAATAGAGAACCAGAATTTCCTTCATGACGACCCTTTCACGACCCTTTCCTTAGCCGCGCGATGATACCTCGCGCGACGGTCTGTTCTGGTCTGTTCCCGTGGTTTGCCGGAAAATGCCGTTTTTCCTGAACCCGGGTTCGCCAACATGAATCTTCACGAATATCAGGCCAAGTCCGTGCTGCGCGACTATGGCATTCCCACCCCGCGCGGCGTGGTGGTCGCAAGCGCCGAGGGTTGCGCCTCCGCCGCCTCCGAACTGGGCGGTAACGCCTGGGTGGCGAAAGCCCAGATTCACGCTGGTGGTCGCGGCAAGGCGGGCGGCGTCAAGCTGGTGCGTTCCCTGGATGAGCTGCACGCAATCGCCGGTCAGTTGCTGGGCGGTCGGCTGACCACCTATCAGAATGCACCCGATGGCCAACCGGTGAATGAGTTGCTGATCGAGGAAACGCTCCCGATCGAGCGCGAGCTGTATCTCTCCATTACCGTCGATCGAGCCGCCGAACGCATCGGCTTTGTCGCTTCCGCCGCCGGCGGCATGGAAATCGAGGAAGTGGCGCGTAGCGAGCCGGAAAAAATCCTCAAGGAATGGGTCAACCCGGCCACCGGCTTCATGGATTATCAAGGCCGCAACCTCGCCTTCGGCCTGGGGCTGGCGGGAGAGCAGATCGGCGTGTTTGTGAAGATGGCAAAGACGCTGTATCGCATCTTCGTGGACAAAGACCTGGCCTTGCTGGAAATCAATCCGCTCGTCGTCACCACCGATGGCAGCCTGCTGCCGCTGGATTGCAAGATGGGGCTGGACGATAACGCGCTGTACCGACAGAAGGCGCTGGCGGATGTCGCCGACCAGACCCAGATCGACCCCAAGGAAGCCGAAGCGCAAGGCTACAACCTGAATTACATCGCCCTGAACGGCAATATCGGTTGCATGGTCAACGGCGCCGGCCTGGCCATGGCGACGATGGATCTGATCAAACTTTCCGGCGGTATGCCGGCCAATTTCCTCGATGTCGGCGGCGGCGCTTCGGCGCAGACCGTGGCGCAGGCGTTCAAGATCATCCTGTCCGATCCCAACGTGAAAGCGGTGCTGATCAATATCTTCGGCGGCATCATGCGTTGCGATGTGATCGCCCAGGGCGTCATCGACGCGGTCAAGGAGGTCGGCGTCACCATCCCGGTGGTGGTGCGACTGGAAGGCACCAATGTGGAGTTGGGGCGCAAGATGTTGGCGGAATCGGGCTTGTCGATACTCGCCAGCGACGATCTCAACGCGGCCGCGAAAATGGCCGTGGCCTCCGCGGAGGGCAACTGACATGAGCATTCTGGTCAACAAGAACACCAAGGTCATCTGCCAGGGCTTCACCGGCAAGCAGGGCACTTTTCATTCCGAGCAGGCCATTGCCTATGGCACGCAAATGGTTGGCGGCGTGACGCCCGGCAAGGGCGGCCAGCGCCATCTCGATCTACCGGTATTCAACACGGTGCGGGACGCGGTGCGCGATACCGGCGCCGACGCCTCGGTGATCTACGTGCCCGCCGCCTTCGCGGCGGACGGCATTCTGGAAGCGGCAGATGCCGGCATCAAAGTCATCGTCTGTATCACCGAAGGCATTCCGGTGCGCGACATGATCAACGTGAAAGCGGCATTGCGGGCAACCGGCGCGGTGCTGATCGGCCCCAACTGCCCCGGCATCATCACGCCCGACGAGTGCAAGATCGGCATCATGCCCGGCTTTATCCACAGACCAGGCAAAGTTGGCGTCGTCTCCCGTTCCGGCACGTTGACCTACGAAGCGGTCTATCAGACGACCAAACTCGGGTTGGGCCAGAGCACTTGCGTCGGCATCGGCGGCGACCCGATCAAGGGGCTGGATTTCATCGATTGCCTGGCGATGTTCCAGGCCGATCCGGCCACCGAGGCGATCATTCTGGTCGGCGAGATCGGCGGCAGCCGCGAGGAAGAGGCGGCCGAGTACATCAAGGCGAATGTGACCAAGCCGGTCGCGGGTTACATTGCCGGTGTTACCGCGCCTAAAGGCAAGCGCATGGGCCACGCCGGCGCCATCATCGCGGGCGGCTCCGGGCGCGCCGAGGACAAGATTGCCGCGCTCGAAGCCGCCGGTGTCGTGGTGGCGCAAAGTCCAGCCGGGCTGGGCGAAGCTTGCGCGGAGGCGATCAAGCGCAAGCGCTGAAGGTTTGAGGCATGCAATTAAAACGACCGACTGTTTTCACTAACAGTCGGCCGTTTTGTTAACGCGGGTCTTACTTGTTCTTCAAACACTCGCTCATGAAGGCTTTGCGTTCGGCGCCTTTTTTATCGCCAGCCTCTGTGTTGCAGGTTTTCATACGATTTTGTTGAGTGCCGCCAGTAGCCGCCTTGTCACCATGCATGCACTGGCGCATGAAGGTTTTGCGCTCGTCGCCCTTTTTGCCGGCGGCCTCCTTGTTGCAATCCACCATGCGTTGTTGGGATGAGCTGAGTTCTGTCTTGGCCACGGGTGCGGCGGCTTCCGTTTTTACGCTTTCGGCGGCCTGGGCCAGTCCGGTGCTGAGCAGTAGCGCGGCGATCAGTGCAAGCGGGAATTTCATGGTTCCGTCTCCTTGGGGTGGGTAGATCGAGCTTATTTCAACAAGCCTTTGAGTTTCTTTTTGAGTTGGTCTTCAAGGTTTTCCTTTTTCTCCGGCACAGCCGCGGCGGGTGATGCTGGAGCCGTTTGCAGGTTATTTTCCGGCGGAATGGAAGCTGCTTGCGGACTCGTTTGCACTGGAGCGGCGGGTGACTGAGCGCTTGGCGCCGGCGCTGGAAGCGCGACTGTTTGAGGCGCGGGGGGCGTTGCGATCGGATAGGCAATCACTTTGGTTTTTTCCTCGGCGGCGGCTTTGGCATTCCAGGGTTGTCCATCGCTACCCAGTTTGATGCCTTCGATCAGCAAGGTGATGTCGACCTCATTGCCCACGGGGCCGGTCGGGGTGTATTTGGTCATGCCGAAATCGGCTCGATTGATCCGTGTCGTTGCCTTGAAGCCCGCCCGCAGCCCGCCCCATGGATCCTGCCCGATACCCAGAATCTGGTAGTCCATCGTGACCGGTTTGGTGATGCCATGCAGGGTCAATTGGCCGCTGAACGTGCCTTTGTCTGGTGTGGCCGGCGCGACCCGGGTCGAGACGAATTTGATTTCCGGATAGTTGCGCGCATCGAGGAATTCTTCGGTCAAGGTATGCAGATCGCGACGGAGCAGGCCCGAGTTCAGGCTATAAACGCTGATGACAGCGTTTATGGACGTATTGGCGATATTGCTGGCATCGAAAGCGATGGAACCTTTTATGTCGTGGAACGCGCCGCTGGTGCGGGCGACGACATGGCGCACTTCCCAGTTCGCGAAACTGTGAGCGCTATCGATGCTGAATGTTTCGACTTCCGCCCAGGCTGGCGCGGCGCAAGCGGCAATCAGCGCAAACATGGATAGAGTCGAGGAGGAAGCTTGTGCGGTGCGGTTCATGTTGTCTCCTTATAGGCTTGGCGTCTGTGCCGGGGCATTGCTTGCGCGCATTGTTTTATAACAAGCGGACTTTAATGTCCGGCTTTTCTGTCGTCGATTCGTCAGTTCTGTCGAAATAGTGACAATTTGTTAATCGAATAATGAAATATTGCCTTGTTTTGATTGATGCCGAATCCAATCGGGATAGGGCCTGTAAATTGCTTATTGCATCGCCCATGACCAAGAATGCGCGTGGTTTTACCCTGATTGAGCTTGCTATCGTTCTGGTAGTGATCGGCTTGCTCATGGGCGGCATTCTTAAGGGCCAGGAACTTATCGAGAGCGCGCGCGCGCGCAATCTGATCTCTCAGATGGACAGCATCAAAGCGGCATATTTCACCTTTCAGGACAAATACCGCGCCGTGCCGGGCGATTACCCCGGTCCGCTGGCGCGCGCCAATTTGTCCGGAATCGCCAACGACCAGGTCGGTGGCAATGGCGACGGGGTGGTCAGAGATACCGCGCAAGCGCGTGAAACTTTGCTGGCCTGGGTCCATCTTTCGCATGCCAATCTGATTTCGGGCAACTATCAGTCGACTGGCGGTCAACCGGACGCAAGCGCCGAGTGGCCGCGCAATCCCTATGGCGCACGTTTGCAGCTGCAATACGATGCCCAGTTTTTCGGTTCGGGCGGTGTGCCCAGATTGACGTTAAAAACCGGCAACCAGGTTCCCGCGCGCGTACTGGCTGAAATAGACCGCAAAACCGACGATGGCCGCGCGAACAGCGGTCAATTCCGTTTCAGCGGCTATGACGGCGGCGGCGGCGCGCCTTCCGAAAGCCGCTGTTTCGATGCCCGCAGCGGTTTCTGGCGCGCAGCCGACAACGAGGCGAATTGCGGTGCGGCTTCGTTGTTCTGAGTTGGCATCAACTGCCGCGCAGGGCAATTTCGGCCGCCGCCAGGGCATCCGGTTCTCCGCGTAACAGCACGATATCGCCCATTTCGAGCCGGGTTTCCGGCAACTGATCGGAGCGTGGGCTGCCTGGTCGTCGAATGCCGACAACGGTTGCGCCAAAAGTCGTCAGATTCAGTTCATCCAGTGTTTTGCCGCAGCCAACGTGCCGCTGTTCCATCCGTACCGAGGTCAATCTGTCACCGCCCGACTCATCCTCGCTTTCATCCGTCAGTCCGCGGAAATAACCGCGCATCGCGCCGTAACGCGCTTCCCTGGTTTGCCGGATGCGTTTCAGCACCCGAGCCAATGGGACGCCCGCCATCAGCATGGTTTGCGAGCCCAGCATCAGTGCGCCTTCCATGACTTCCGGCACGACCTCGCTGGCGCCCGCTTCTTGCAGGCGGTCGAGATCGGTGTCGTCGACGGTGCGCACGATCACCGGTGCGTCAGGGCGCAAGCGTTGTACCGAAGCGAGGATTTTCAGGGCCGAAGGCGTATGCGCGAAGCTGATGACGATCGCCTTGGCGCGATGAACGCCGGCCGCCATCAACACTTCCACGCGGGTCGAATCGCCGAAAACCACGTCATCTCCCGCCTGCGCGGCCGCTCGTACCCGGCGCGGATCGTGATCCAGCGCGATGAACGGGATGTGCTCCGATTCCAGCAGGCGAGCCAGACTTTGGCCGCTGCGGCCGTAGCCGCACAAAATCACATGGTTTTGCTTGCCGAATGCACGCGAGGCGATTTCATGCACGCCACGCGCCTGTTCCATCCATGCGCCGCCTTCCATGCGCTGCGCGAGGCGGGTTCCGGCCAAAACCAGCAAAGGCGCGGTCAGCATGGACAAGACCATGGCGGCCAGGATGACTTGATGCATTTCGGCGGATAGCAGGGCATTCGATAAGCTGAGCGCAAGCAGGACAAATCCGAACTCCCCGGCCTGTGCCAGACCGGAGCCGACGCGCATGACGACTGGCCAGGATTGGGTGAACAAGCCGGTCAGCATGGAAATCACCAGGAATTTTCCGGCTATGAGCAGAGCCAAGGCCGCAAGAACCGATGCCCAATGCTGAGCCACGACGCTCAAGTCGAGCATCAATCCGACCGAAACGAAGAACAAACCCATCAGTACATCGCGGAAAGGCCGAATGTCCGCTTCGACCTGATAGCGATATTCTGTTTCGGCTATCAGCACGCCGGCCACAAATGCGCCCAGCGCGAGTGAGAGGCCGGCGCGGTCGGTGATGTAGGCCAGACCGAGCGTGACCAGCAAGACGTTGAGCATGAACAATTCGCTGGATTTGCTCTGTGCGACCAGATGGAACCAGGGCCGCATCAATTTTTGCCCAAGCAGCAGAATCAGGCTGAGAACCAGGGCGGCCTTCAGCGTCGCATAGAGCAACGCTTCGCCCAGGCCACTGCTTTGCGCCAGGGCCGGCACAAAAATGATCAGCGGCGCGACGGCAAGGTCCTGAAACAGCAGTACGCCCAGAATGAGGCGGCCATGTTCGCTGTCCAGTTCGTTGCGCTCGGATAAAAGTTTGCTGACGATGGCGGTGGACGACATGGCAATGACGCCGCCCAAGGCCAGCCCGGTTTCCCAGGAAAGGTCGACGATCAGGCCCAGCACCATGACGATGAACATGGAAATGGCCACCTGCAGACCGCCCAGGCCGAACACGGCTTGGCGCATCGATTTCAGGCGCGGGAGTGAAAACTCCAAGCCGATCGAGAACATCAAAAATACCACACCGAATTCGGCCAGATGCGAGGTCGGCGAGTCCGCGCCCATGCCTGGCAAAAACGGGCCCAGGCCAATGCCGATCAAGACATATCCAAGCAAAGCCGGCAGACCGGCTGCCTTCAGAGCCGCCAGGGCCAGGACGCCGGCGGCAAGCAATATCAAAGTCAGTTCAAGCGTGGAGTGCATTTCGGTTGCTAGAGCAGTAAGGGCCTAATCGCTATACTCCCGAGCCATTATGACATCCCTCCCCCCCGAGACCTCACCCACTCCCGCCGCCATTCTTGCTCTGGCGCGCAGCACGCTGGAAATCGAGGCGACAGCCGTTTCTCAACTGGTCGCGCGGATCGACGCCGACTTTTTGCGCGCGGTTGAAACACTGCTTGCCTGTCATGGCCGCGTTGTGGTGTCCGGCATGGGCAAGTCCGGACACATCGGCGGCAAGATTGCCGCAACCCTGGCCAGTACCGGTACGCCCTCATTCTTCATGCACCCGGCCGAAGCCAGCCATGGCGATCTCGGCATGATTACCGGCCAGGACGTGGTGATCGCGTTGTCCAACTCCGGCGAGAGCGCGGAAATCGCCGCCATCGTGCCGTTGATCAAACGGCGTGGCGCCAAACTGATCAGCATCACCGGTAATCCCGCTTCCACATTGGCATGCGCGTCGGATATCCATCTGGATGCCAGCGTCGAGCAGGAGGCCTGTCCACATAATCTCGCGCCGACCGCCAGCACGACGGCCGCGTTGGCCTTGGGCGATGCGTTGGCGGTGGCGACCTTGTTCGCGCGCGGCTTCAGCGCCGAGGATTTTGCGCGCACCCATCCGGGTGGAGCGCTGGGTCGGCGCTTGCTGGTTCATGTCCATGACCTCATGCATCGTGACGACGACCTGCCGGTGGTGCATGAATCGGCCAGTTTGAAAGAGGCGTTGCTGGAAATGACCCGCAAGGGCCTGGGTATGACCGCCATCGTCGACAGTGATGCGAAGCTGGTCGGCATCTTTACCGATGGCGATTTGCGCCGCCTGCTCGATCAGGATGTCGATGTGCGCAGCGCCATGATTGCCGAGGTCATGCATCGAAATCCGCGCACCGTCGCCGCGGCCGATCTGGCCGTTGAGGCGGTGCGTTTAATGCAGGAATTTAAAATAAACGGACTGCTGGCGGTGGATGAGCATGCACACCTGGCCGGCGCGTTGAATATGCACGACCTGTTGCGAGCGGGGGTGGTATGACTTTCATGAAGCCCGACCAGGCGGATATCGATCTGCGCGCCAGCGCGGTGCGTATGATTGTGTTCGATGTCGACGGTGTGCTCACCGACGGCAGCTTGTTCTATGACAACCACGGCGAAGAATACAAAGCCTTCAACTCCCGCGATGGGCATGGCATCAAGATGCTCCGCGCCAGCGGAGTCGAGACCGGCATCATCACCGGCCGCACTTCCCAGATTGTCATGCATCGGGCGCGCAACCTCGGCATTGGACATATCTATCAAGGGGCGGAGGACAAGTTGACCGCATTGGAAAATCTGTTGCTGGAAACCGGGCTCTCGGCACGGCAGATCGCTTACATGGGCGACGATGTGGTGGATTTGCCGGTGCTCAACCGCTGCGGCCTGGCGATCACTGTTCCCGATGCGCCCGATGAGGTCAAGGCGCGCAGTCATGTCATCACGCTGGCCGGCGCGGGTCGTGGCGCGGCGCGAGAGGCCTGCGAACTCATCATGCGCGCCCAAGGCACCTGGGCGGCGCAGCTGGCGCTCTATGACCGTTGATTCCTTGCGCAAGGCAAGATGACTCGTTCCGGTTTTCATGTCCATTGGCCCCCGCTCGGGCTTGCGTTGATTCTGGCCTTGCTCGGTATGTGGCTGAATCAGGTCGCGGAACGGCCCGTCATGGTCGATGACAGCGGCTTCACGCACGAGCCAGACTACATCGTGGAAAATTTCGATGCGATGGCTTTCGATTTGAGGGGGCGACCGCGTCATCGTCTGGTCGCCGAGCGCATGATGCACTACATGGACGACGACACCACCGTGTTGGAGCAGCCCGTCCTGGTTTCCCTCGACCCGGAAATTCCGATGGAGGTGAGGTCGCGGCGTGCACAAATGTCCGCGGACGGAAAACAGGTGTATTTCTTGAATCAGGTACATGTCTTGCGTCGGGGTATGAATGGGGAAATGCCAATGACCTTGGATACGGAGTATCTTCACGTCACACCCGATGACCGCATCATGCGTACCGACAAGTTCGTGACCTTGCGACAGGGCGCTTCCCTCATATCCGCCAATCAGATGCTGGTTGACGATGTCAACAAACTGCTGACACTGTCCGCTGGCGTTAAAGGCACCCATCAAGTCAGCCATTCGGGCACCCGTTAAGGAATCATTGTTTATGCGCGTCGTATGGTTTTTATGTTGTCTATTGCTGCTGGCGTTCCCCGTGCGCGCCGAGAAAGCGGATAAAAGCAAACCGGTTAATGTGGAAGCCGACAGCGTCAGGGTCGAGGACAAGAAAAAAACTGCCGTATATGAAGGTCATGTCGTGTTGACTCAAGGCACCTTGATGATGACCGCCGACCGGATCGACGTGCAGCAGGACGATCAGGGTTTTTCCAGTGGGGACGCGAGCGGAAAACCGGTTTACTTCCGTCAAAAAATGGAAGGCCGGGATGAGTTCGCGGAAGGCTGGGCCGAACGCATTGTTTATGACAGCAACTCGGACAAACTCAAGTTGAGCGGTCAGGCCCGGTTGAAGCGGGGCGACGAAGAATTGCGTGGCAGCCTGATCACGTATGACGCAAAGAGCGAGTTTTATCAGGCTCAAGGCAGTAGCGAAGGCGTGCGTGGCCGTGTGCGCGCGGTGATTTTGCCCAAAGGCAGTGTAGCCAAGACCGTTCCGTTGCCAGCAGGTAAAGCAGGGCAGCCGTGAGCGTTCTGAGCGCCGATAACCTGGCCAAGCGTTACAAGTCGCGCCAGGTCGTGACAGATGCTTCATTCCGGGTTGAAAGCGGGGAAGTCGTCGGCCTGCTTGGGCCGAACGGCGCGGGGAAAACCACCTGTTTTTACATGATGGTCGGTTTGATCCGAGTCCAGGCGGGACGGATACGCCTCGATGACATTGAATTGACCGATATGCCGGTCTACAAGCGTGCCCGTCTGGGACTGTCTTATCTGCCACAGGAGCCGTCCATCTTTCGCCGTCTCAATGTGGAA
Organism: Hydrogenophilales bacterium 28-61-23; assembly: GCA_002281555.1. Lineage (GTDB taxonomy): Bacteria > Pseudomonadota > Gammaproteobacteria > Burkholderiales > Thiobacillaceae > PFJX01. The sequence continues at coordinate 102,116 of NCGJ01000005.1, read as the reverse complement.
GACAACATTGCCGCCATGCTTGAGTTGTGCGGCCACTCGTCCACCGAAGTCGAGACCCGTCTGGACGGATTGCTGGAAGATTTGCACATCTCGCATTTGCGCGAAGCGCCCGCGGCGGGACTTTCCGGCGGTGAACGGCGACGGGTGGAAATCGCGCGCGCGCTGGCGACTTCACCCCGATTTATCCTGCTTGACGAGCCGTTTGCCGGAATCGATCCGATTTCCGTGATAGATATCCAAAAGATTGTTCGTTTTTTGACCGATAGAGGGATAGGCGTCCTCATTACCGATCACAATGTCAGAGAAACTCTGGGTATCTGCAACCGTGCATACATCCTCAACGCTGGCCAAGTCCTGGCGGCCGGAACGCCTGATGAAATCATCCGCAACGATGAAGTTCGAAAGGTATATCTTGGTGAAAACTTCAGGCTTTAATCGTTGCGAGCACTGTATCGTTAAGCATCCACTTTCCCCGCTTCACCCATGAAGCAAAGCCTACAACTCAAGCTGCATCAGCAGCTCACACTCACCCCCCAGCTGCAGCAATCGATACGCTTGCTGCAGCTATCCACGCTGGAATTGAGCCAGGAAATCTCCCAGATGCTGCAGGACAACCCCCTGCTCGAGCGTCTTGATGGAGAAGACCGTTTCGATGGCGGGCCCGGCGAGCAGGGCGGCGACATCGCAAGCAATACGGGTGGCGAAGCGGGTAGCGAAGTCGGGCCGGAGAGGCAGGCGGAAGAGGCCCGCCAGGATCGTGACGACATCTATGAAGAAATGGCTTGGGGTGACCGCGCTGTATCGGCTTCGGGCAGCAGTGGCGATGACGATGACGAGCACGGTTTTCAGCAAGCCGACACCAGCCAGACCGGCCTGCATCAACATCTGATCGACCAGCTCTCGCTGACGCCGCTCAGCCAGCGCGACCGCCAATTGATCGAGCTGCTGATCGATGCGCTGGATGACGATGGCTATCTCACCGCACCTCTGGAAGAACTGCTGACTCTGTTCCCGGATGAGATGGAGCTGGATCCGATCGAGCTTTCCACGGCGTTGAAGTTGCTGCAAAGCCTGGATCCGGCGGGCGTGGGCGGGCGTGACCTGGGCGAGTGCCTATGGTTGCAACTGAGGAACTTCCCGGTGGATACGCCCAATCTTGCAAAGGCAAAAACACTGGTTCGCGAGCACCTCAATCTGCTGGCGGAGCGCGAGTACGGCAAGTTGAAACGCCTGCTCGATCTGTCCGAAGCCGAGTTTTCGAGCATGCGCCAGCTCATCACATCGCTCAATCCGCGTCCGGGCGCGGCCTTTTCGACGGTCGATACCCGCTATGTGGCGCCTGACGTATTTGTCAAAAAAAACAAGGGCATGTGGACGGTCAGCCTGAACGCCGAGGCGGTGCCGAAGCTGCGCATCAATGAGATGTATGCGGGTATTCTGCGCGGCAACAAGGAAGGCGGCAGTTCGCTCAGCACCCAGTTGCAGGAGGCCAGATGGCTGATCAAGAACGTGCAACAGCGATTTGAGACTATTCTGAAAGTGTCCCAAGCCATTGTTGATCGCCAGCGTATGTTTTTCGAACACGGGGATGTGGCCATGCGGCCGCTGACACTCAAGGAAATCGCCGATACGGTGGAGTTGCACGAATCGACCATTTCCAGAGTCACCACCCAGAAATACATGATGACCCCGCGAGGACTGTACGAATTCAAATATTTCTTCGGCAGTTCGCTGGCCACTGAGGAAGGTGGCGCGACCTCCAGCACAGCCATACGCGCGTTGATCAAGCAATTTATCGAATCGGAAAACCGAAGCAAACCTTTATCCGATAACACGATCGCAGAACAGTTGGGCAAACAGGGGTTTGTGGTTGCCCGGCGCACCGTAGCCAAGTACCGGGAGTTGTTGAATATTCCTCCCGCCAACCAGCGCAAGTCGACCTGACTCGCGCATTTCCGAAGGAGCGTTTGTATGAACCTCACCATTACTGGTCATCATCTGGACATTACCCCCGCCATTCGCGGTTATATCGAAGAAAAAATAGGACGGGTCACGCGTCATTTCGATCAGGTTATCGACGTCTCCGTCATCCTGACAGTCGAAAAACTCAAGCACAAAGCCGAGGTCAACCTGCATGTGCGCGGCAAGGACATCTATGTCGAAGCAATCGAAGCCGACATGTATGCGTCCATTGATGCGCTGGCCGATAAACTCGACCGCCAAGTCGTCAAGCACAAGGAAAAATCCGGTAACGTACACCGCGAATCCGGCGGTGTTAAAGGGCAAAGCATAGAAATCGACTAATCCGCCTGCGTGAACGCGGATGCTGTCCAGGCGAACAGAACAACGTTGAATTTGTTCGCTTTGATGATTCAAATGGCACCCACGTTCACGCATGGCCTGAAATAACGCCCCGTCCCATGAACCTCATCACCCCCCTTCTCCAACCCGCCAACGTACTGGCGGATTTGGAAACAACCAGCAAAAAGCGTCTGTTCGAGCAGATTGGTCAGTTGTTTGCGACCAGCTATGGTCTCGCCGCGACCGAAGTATTCGAGAGCCTGTTTGCACGCGAAAAGCTGGGTTCCACCGCGCTGGGCTATGGCATCGCCATCCCGCACGGACGTATCAAGCATCTGAAGGAAACCGCCTGCGCATTCATCCGCCTGAAAACGCCGACCGATTTCGATGCGCCGGACAATCAACCGGTGGATCTGGTTTTTTTCCTTTTGGCGCCCGCGGCCGCGACCGATCTGCATCTACAGATACTTGGCGAGTTGGCCGCCATGTTTTCCGACGAAACTTTCCGCGCCCGCTTGCGCGCCGCGCCGAGCGCCGAAGCGTTGTACAGCCTGATCGCGGAGTGGACGCCCTGATGCAACGGGAGCGCAATGTTCCTGAACACCTTGTTTCGCAGCACCCCATTACCGTGGCGCAGCTGTTCCATAGCGCCAGCGATCGTTTGCATTTGTCCTGGATTGCCGGCCATAACGGCGGCGGAAAATTACTCACTTCCGATACCGTCCAGAAACCGTCCCTGGCGCTGATAGGACATCTCGACTTCGTGCATCCGAACCGGGTGCAAGTCCTGGGCTGCGCTGAAATGGACTACTTGCGCAATCTGTCGCCAGAGGATCTCGCGCAAGCGATCGAGCACCTGTTCTCCACCGAGATCGCCGCTGTTGTCGTCGCCAACAACGAAAGCGTGCCCGATGCCATGATCGTCTGCGCCGAGCGCACCGCGACGCCGTTGTTTACCTCGACCGAGCCCGGCCCTCAGTTGATGCGCGTGATAGGCCACATGATGGCGCAAGCGCTGGCGCCTTCCACCATATTGCATGGCGTGTTCCTTGAGGTCTCCGGGCTGGGCGTGCTTATTACCGGCGATCCCTCGGTCGGGAAAAGCGAACTGGCGCTGGAGCTCATCACGCGCGGCCATCGCCTGGTTGCCGACGACGCCATCGAAGTCTTCGCCGTTTCGCCCGATACCCTGGAAGGGCGATGCCCGAACCTGCTGCTTGATTTCATGGAAGTGCGCGGTCTTGGCGTGCTCAATGTGCGTCGCCTGTTTGGCGAAACGGCGGTCAAACAGAAGAAAAACCTCAAACTGATCGTTCGCCTGTCACCCGCCGACAAGTGGCAAGAAGTCGATCGCCTCAACATCCTCGCCAGCAACTGCAACATCCTCGGTGTGGAAATACCCGAAGTCCGTATTCCCGTCGCGGTTGGCCGCAACCTCGCGGTATTGGTCGAGGTGGCGGTGCGTAACCACATCCTCAAGTTGCGCGGCTTCAACTCTTCGGATGAATTTTCCGACCGCCAGCGCGCCGCCATCGCGGCCGACGGCCAGTAAGCGAGCGAAAAACAGTGCGTATCGTCGTCATCAGCGGACTTTCCGGTTCCGGCAAAAGCGTGGCGTTGAAAGTGCTCGAAGACACCGGTTTTTATTGTGTCGACAACCTGCCCGCCGCGCTGTTGCCGGAGACGGTCGAGTATCTGCGCCTGTCCGGTGTCGCCGACGCCGCGATCAGCATCGACGCGCGCAGCGGCGCGGGATTGCCCGGCCTGCCGGACGACCTGGATCGGCTGCGTCAGCGCATGGATCTGCGCGTGCTGTTCCTGACCGCGAAGGACGAGACGCTGGTCAAACGTTTTTCCGAAACGCGTCGGCGACACCCTCTGGCCAGCGGCGACCGTTCGCTGGATGAATGTATCCGGGCGGAACGTGAAATGCTGGCGCGCATCTCCGCCAATAGCCATCTGATGGATACCAGCGATTTGTCTGCCAACAATTTGCGCGCCTGGATCAAGGATTTCCTGAATCTGCATAACGCCAATTTCACGCTGGTGTTCGAATCGTTCGGCTTCAAACATGGCATCCCGATGGACGCGGACATGGTGTTCGACGTGCGTTGTCTGCCCAACCCGCATTACGACCCCGGCCTGAGGCCGTTGACCGGGCGCGACGGCCCGGTGGTCGCGTTCCTGCAGTCGGACGGCATGGTGCAAGCGATGCTGGAAGACATCCGCGCCTATGTCGCAAAGTGGTTGCCCGCTTACATCCAGGACAACCGCAATTACTTCACCGTCGGCCTGGGCTGCACCGGCGGCCAGCATCGCTCGGTGTATTTCGCCGAAACGCTGGCCGACCTGTTTCGCGAGCGGCAGCAAGTGTTGATCAGGCACCGGGAACTGACCTGACGTGATGTGGCACGATATCCGTCCCGGCGACTGGCTGCTTGCCGGCGCGGGCCTGGCTCTGATAGCCGGCCTCTGGTTGCGGCAGATCGACAGCCTTGAGGGCCGCGTCGTCATCCGGCTGGATGGCAAGGTTTTTCAGGAAGCCAGTTTGCGCCTGAACCGGATCATCGAGGTGGCCGGCCCGCTCGGCGTCAGCCGCATCGAAATCCGTGCCGGTCGAGTCCGGGTCGCGGCTGACCCCAGCCCACGCCAGTTATGCGTGCGGCAAGGCTGGATACCGCCCGGCGGCGCGGCCGTCTGTCTGCCCAATCGGGTCAGCGTGGAAAATGCCGCCGCCGGTTATGACACCCTCAACTATTGAACTCATCGCCAGTCCGGAAGACCGCCGCATCGCCGGTCTGGCCGCCGCCGCAATCGGCCTCACGCTGGCCGAAGCGGCTATTCCGCTGCCGATTCCGGGCATCAAGCCGGGTCTGGCCAACATCGTCACGCTGGTGGTGCTTTACCGCTACGGCTGGCGTAGCGCCGCCTGGGTGGCCGGGTTGCGCATCGTGGCGGGCGCTTTGGCGCTGGGCCAGTTTTTGACGCCGGCTTTTGTGCTCAGCCTTGCCGGCGGCGTGATGAGTCTGGCGGTATTGGCCGCAGTCATCCATTTGCCACCACGCTGGTTCGGCCCGGTCGGGCTTTCCCTGCTGGCGGCCTTTACTCACATCGGCACCCAGTTGCTGGTGGTCGATGTCTGGCTGTTACCGGGCGCGAGTATTCTCGGCCTGCTGCCATTGTTTCTGAGCGCGGCCTGGCTCACCGGCATCGCCAATGGCCTGGCGACGACGCATCTGCTCAAATCCAACCCTCATCCCGAGGAATCTCCGTCATGAAACGCATCACGCTCGCGCTCACCGGCGCTTCCGGCATGGCCTATGGTTTGCGTTTGCTGGAATGCCTGCTGCGCACCGGCTGCAAGGTCGATCTGTTGCTGTCGCAAGCGGCGCGCATCGTCGCCAGGCAGGAACTCGACCTGCAATTGCCGAGCGGCAATGCCGAAGTGGTCGAGTTTTTCGATAAGCGCTACGCCGGCCATAAGGGAAAACTGGCCGCCTATGGCAAGGAGGAATGGTTCGCCCCGGCGGCATCCGGCTCCAATCCGGCCGACGCGATGGTGGTCTGCCCGTGCACCATGGGCAGCCTCGCCGCGATTGCGCACGGTCTGGCCGACAACCTGATCGAGCGCGCCGCCGATGTCATCCTGAAAGAAAAGCGCCCGCTGATCCTGGTTGCGCGCGAAACCCCGTTTTCGTTGATCCACTTGCGCAACATGACCGCGCTGGCCGAAGCCGGAGCGACCATCCTGCCGGCCAATCCGGGCTTCTATCACCGGCCGCAAAACGTCGAGCAGGTGATCGACTTCATCGTCGCGCGCATTCTCGATCAACTCGGCATTGCGCACGAATTGATGCCGCGCTGGGGCGAAACGCCGCTCACCTGAAATCAGCGGGATGGCGGGACAGTCCGGTTTTTGCCGGTTTTTCTTCGGGGCCGAAAGGTTCCGATTCCGTCATAAGCTTGCGCGTAGCCGCCGATGCCCATGAACAGACGCACCAGACCATAAGCTAGCCAGGTGGTGAGGCGGCTGTACCAGGGAATTTGACGCCATGCGTGGTGATGGATTTGATGCGCGCCGCGTTGCAGCGCCAATTCCAGATTCGCGCGCAGTTGTTGCGCGAAGGCATGATCGTGCGCGACCAGATTGGCTTCGCGCGACAGCATCAGGCTGAACGGGTCGATGTTGCTGGATCCCACGGTCGCCCAGGCGTCGTCGATGACCGCGACTTTCGCGTGCAGCTCGCTGGCGTGGTACTCGAACAGAACGATGCCGTTATCCAGGAAATGCCGATATAGCGCGCGCGCCGCCAACAGGTAAAGCGGGTGATCGGAATTCCCCTGCACGATCAGCGTGACGCGCACGCCGCGTTGGGCGGCGTCGATCAAGGCATGACGAAAGCGGAGACCGGGCAGGAAGTAGGCGTTGGCGATCAGAATATGGCTGCGCGCGCGCCGAATGGCGCGCAGATAGGATTTTTCTATCGTGCGCCGTTGAGCCACGCTGTCGCGGGTCAGAAAAGAGGCGCGTTGGTTGCCGGCACTAGCGGCATCGGCTTTCAGCCAGGCATCCTCGCTACGGCGCAGCCCGAGTTGGCTCCAGGCCACCATTTGCCATAAACGTCGCGCGGCGGCGTGCATATTGGCGATCAGCGGGCCTTCGATCCGGACCGCATAATCCTGGCGCGGCGCGGTCAGGTTGCGGCCGTGCAGATCGTCGATCAGATTGATGCCGCCGACAAAACCGATACGCGCGTCGATGACCGCCAGCTTGCGGTGCATGCGCCGCAAGCGGCTTCGATGCAAACGCAGGATGCCCCGTTCCGGCCGGAAGAACAGCACCGCGACTCCGGCCGCGCGCAACGCTTTCAGCACATCGGCGCCCAGGCCGCGCGAGCCGAAGCCATCGAGCAGGAGTCGGGTTTCCACGCCGCGCCTGGCCGCGCGTATCAAGGCTTCGGCCACCGCCAGACCGACCCGGTCGGCGACGAAAATATAGCTTTCCAGATGGATTTCCCTGCGCGCCGCATCCAGCGCGGCGATCAGGGCGGGGAAGTACTCGGCGCCGTTTTCCAGCAGGGTCAGCCGGTTTCCGCTCTTGATCATGCGGACTGCGCCGTCCCGATGAATCAGGCCAACGGACGTAATTGAGCCGTCAATGCGGCATGGTCGGACAAGCGCCGCCAGCGCTGGCCATAAAGGACATGGGCCGAAGCGATGCCGAAGCCGCGCACGTAAATGCGGTCGAGCGAAAGAAACGGCAAGGCGGCCGGAAAGCTGCGCGCGTGGCGTCCATGGTGGGTCTCGAAAACCTCCTTGAGGCCGAGTTCTTCGGCCAGGTATGAGCCGGTGCGCTGGCGCCAGTCGTTGAAGTCGCCCGCGATGATCAGCGGTGCGTCGTCCGGCACCATGCGGCGGATGCGTTCGCTGAGTTGAAGAATCTGCTTGCGCCGGCCGGATTCGTTCAGCGCCAGATGCAGGCAGATGGCGTGCAATGGCTGATTCAGGTTCGGCACGGCGAGTTCGCAATGCAACAGGCCGCGACTCTCGAACGGATGGGAAGAAATGTCGACGTTTTCCCAACGCAGGATCGGGTAGCGCGACAGGATCGCGTTGCCATGATGGCCGTGGTCATAAACCGAGTTTTTGCCATAGGCGAAGTCGTTCCACAGTTCGCCAGCGATGAATTCATGCTGCGGCATCGCCGGCCAGCCCTCGAAGCGGCGCGCGCCATGGGCATGGTGGCCTTGCACTTCCTGCAGAAACACGATGTCGGCGTTCAAGCCCATCAGGCTGTCGCGTACGTCATGCAGGACGATGCGGCGATTGAAAAAAGAAAGCCCCTTGTGAATGTTGTACGAGGCGATGCGTAGGGGCGGATTCATGGGGCGGTGCTTAAACCGGGTAACGGTGGCGGGGCGGATTCGATGCGCTATCCGTGACCAGCCAGGTGACGCGATAAAGCCCGTCGCGGTTTGATCCGGCCAGCGGGTACGAAGCCGGCTCCGTTATTAGGCAAGCGCTATTGAAAGCGAAAAACTCAGTGTCCCTTGGCGGCTTCATCGGGCGATCCCTGACCAGACTCGCCATCCGCGGCGTGGCTGTCTTTTTTCTTGGTTTTGGCGTCTTCGGGATTCTCATCCTCCGCGTCTGCTTGCTTCTTTTTCGGCTGAGCGAGCGCCGCTGGCGGAATGGCCGGTGCTACCGCCTGCATGTTGTTCTTGATCATGTACTCGTTCATTTCTTTCCAACCGGCATAGACGGCGGATTTGGAGGCGGATTCATTGAGGCGATAACAATCCTCCAGTCCACGCCCGGCGTGTCGGCATGCGCCGCCGATCGCCTTGCCTTCCGCCTCGATCCTGGCGGGGTCGGGGAACCCGGCGCGTTCCGATAGTTGGTCGCATCCCGACAACAAGGCCGTGCCAAGAAAAACCCAGTGCAATTTCCCGAGCAGTCGATGTTTCATGCGGCTTCCTTGGTTGCTTGTTCGGTCACGTTCTTCAATACGGTTCAAGGCGGCTAATGGGCTGTCTGATTCGGCACGTTGGCCGATTTGCGCGCTTCGCGGCTGCGGCGTTCCGCTTCGCGTCCGACCGCCTCGAAGCGGGTGCGTACTTCGTCTTCGACAAAATAACCCGATCCCAGCGGCGGAATCGGGCTGAGCGGCACGATATGCGCGCGATAGATCAGGGTGACCGGGGCTTTGTCGCCGACAATCCGCCACTCGCCGGTCATCGAAATCAGCTTGCCGGTGATGGCGCGGAAACGAATCTGGCTGTTAGGCGTTTCCTCGAGCGCGAGGACGACCTGGTCGGGCATGATGAAAGCGAACATGCCGGAGTCGCCGATCTGCTCGACTCGTTTGGGCGCGCCCGGCGCGGAGATGATGCGGCTGGAAACCATGTCCGGGATGAAAGTGGCCAGCCGGTTGTAGTCGGTCAGTGTGCCCCAGAGCGTGTGAGCATCGGTTTGCAGTTCTTGCGTCGCTTCGACCTTGACGCCGGCCAAACCGCTGTTGGCTTTGATCCGTGCGTTGCCAGCCTGCGCGCAGGACGATGCCAGCAACAGCGAGAAAGCCGCAAATAGCGCGCGCCTCATTTTTTCTTCCTTTTTCATGATCAGCGAGCCTTCCTCAGTTCTCGGGAAAACGCATCGACCCATGTCTGTACTTGCTGCTCGGCTATTGGCGCCGCCATCGGGGGCGGAAACGGCATTTTGGTGATGTCCATGCGCATGCGATAAGTTAAGACAAGAGGATTGCCGGGCTGAATGTTCCATTCGCCTTGAACATCCTTCAATGGCCCGCTCAGGTACGAAATCCGCATCCCTTCCGGTACGCCATCGCGATAGTGTTCCTCGACCTGGATGACGCCCTGAAACGGCATCTGAACCTGGCTGGTGGAAATCATGCCGCGCTGCTCGATCAGCTTGAGATTATTGCGTTGTTGCAGAACCCGGTTGCTATGGATACCTGGCACAAAGTCAGAAAAGCGCGGGAAATCGGTCAGAATCGCCCAAACGGCAGCTTGGCTCAAAGGCGTGGAAAGCGAGCCTTCCACGGTCAGCATATTGCCATCCTGGCGCGCGCTGGTTCTGGTTTGCGCGGGTTTTTCAGTCGGTTGCGCCGCCGCGGCCAAGGTCGAGGCAAAAGCCGATACCAGCAATAACCTGGATAGACGTACAGTTCGGAACAAGGGTTTCACGCGGAAATAAATCTAACGAAATTGTTCATCGTGGAAGTATATCCATGCCATCCGTATTTCGTTCTCATCGTCTTGCCGATCTGATTCTGGCGATTGTCCTGCTGCTTGGCATCTGGGCGTATTACGCCATGCCGCGCGCGCAGTATCCGGAGGTGGATCTCAACTGGGTCGCCGTCGCCGTGGTCTGGCCCGGCGCGACGGCGCGCGATGTGGAGCGGGAAATCGCCGCGCCCCTGGAAGCCGCCGCGCGGCGGGTCAGCGATGTCCGTTTCGTCGCCGCCACCTCGCGCGACCATGTCGCCACGTTGCTGGTGCGCTTTCATGATCTCGATCACAACCGTTTCGAACGCCGGCTGGTGGCGCTGGACCGCGAGATTCGCCAGGCTTCGGCTGATTTTCCGAAAGAATCGCGCCCGCCGCAGATCATCGAACTGACTTCCTCGAATTTTTTCCCCACCGCGATGGTGGTGGTCGGTTCGGGAAGCGCCGAAAGCAAGGCGGACGGCCGCGTCTGCGATCTGGCCGAGGCGACGCGGGAAAAGCTGGAAAAGCTGCCCGGTGTCGGCCGTATCTGGTCATACGGCATGCGTGGCCGCGAACTCGCGGTGAGTTTCGATCCCGCCGCGCTGGAACGGAACGGCGTTTCGCTGGAAGCGCTGACCCGCGCCGTCGCCGAGCAAACGCGCAGCCTGCCGGCCGGCATGGCGGATATGTCCGGGCGGCGTTATGCCATGCGCGTGGAGGGCCTCAACGCGAATCCGGATTTCCTGGCCGAACTGCCCATCGCCGGCGCCGATGGACGCATGGTGCCGGTCGGCGAAGTCGCCCGCGTCGCCGCCGGCATCGGGCCCGCGCGCGAACTGGTCAGCCTGGACGGCAAGCCGGCCGTGCTGCTGTCGGTGATCAAGCGGGAAAACGTCAACACGCTGGAACTCACCGATGCCGTGCATGCGCTGGTGCGCGACACCAACAAGGCTTTCGGCGCGCCCATACTGACCCTGCTCGACGACCAGAGCGCGACCACGCGCGAGGCCATCGGCGTCATGCAGGCCAACGCGCTGTTCGGGATGCTCGTGGTGTTGGCGGTGACCTGGTTCTTCCTCGGCCGGCGTCTCGCGCTGCTGACCAGCATCGGCGTGCCATTCGCCCTGGCCGGCATGTTCCTGGCGCTGCATTTGATGGGGCAGACGCTTAACGTATCGGTATTGCTGGGCGTCGCCATCGTGTTGGGTATTCCGCTCGACGACGCGGTGGTGGTGGCGGAGGCGATTCGGCTGCGGCTTGCCGCCGGCATGAACCGCATCGAAGCCGTATCGGCGGCGATGAAGGAAGTCGCGCGGCCGGTGACGGCCTCGATCTTCGCCACCTGCCTGGCTTTCGCGCCGCTGTTGTTCCTGCCCGGCTTGATGGGACGTTTCATGTTCGTCACGCCGCTGGCGGTGGTGCTGACGCTGCTGTGCAGCCTGATCGCCTCGCTCTGGATATTGCCGCGCCATGCCGTGGTCTGGGGCGGCATCGAGACCGGCGTCGGCTGGCGCGACTCGTTCGCGCAAGGTTTGCGGCGGCGCTATGGCAAAAGCCTGCTCCACACCATGCGCCATCCCGCGCCGGTCTTTGTCGTGTTCGGCGCGGTCTTCCTGTTGGCGGGCGCTTCTCTCGCGCTGGAATGGGTCAAGCCGCGCTGGTTCGCCTCCGATCCGTTGCGTGTGTTCAACGTCAATGTGCAGATGCCGCCGGCCAGCAACCTGGAAACGACGCTGGCCGCCACCCATGAACTGGAAAAAGAGGCGCGGCGCATCGCGCGGCCGGGTGAACTCAACGCCACGCTGGCGATGGCCGGCCTGCAATTCACCCCAAGCGAACTGGTGCTAGGCGAACAGATGGGCCAGATCACCATCAGCCTGGCGCCGGAATCGGCCAGCGGACGTGGCGTCGCCGACTATGTCGCCGCCTTGCGTCCGGCTTTGCAAGCCATGTCAAACAAGGCCGGCGCCGAAAACGTTTCGGTGCAGGTGCTGTCGGCCGATTTGCCGATGCTGTCCAGCCTGTCGTTGCGACTCTCCGGCGCGCCGCTGGAGCGGCTGGCGGAAGCGGCGCGCGATTTGCGTCTGGCCCTGGCGGAAACGCCCGGTTTCAGCGACATGAACGACGATGCCGGTTTCAGCCAGCCGCGCCTGACATTGCGGGTGGACACGCCCGCGGCCGCTCGCGCCGGCCTGGATCCGTTCAAGCTGGCCGCGCTGGTGCGTCTGCATTTCGAGGGTGTCGCGGTCGGCAAGGTCAACGATGGCGACAAAACGCTGGAAGTGGTCGTGCGCGGCCAGGCTATGAATCAGGCCGAAATGCAGCGCTGGCTGGCGAAGCCCTGGCGGCTGCCGGACGGGCGCATGGTCAACCCGGCCGAATTATTCAGCGTGACGATGGAATCGACGCCCGGAGAATTGCGCCGGGTCAATGGCGAGCGCGCCATCACCCTGCATGCCGGCTTCGATCAAGACAAACTCAGCGCTCGCCAAGCGGTGGCGGCGGTGGATGCCGCCTGGGCGCGTATCGGCTTGCAACCCGGCTCACGCCACGCCGGCATCAGCCTGCAACAAGGCGGCGAACTCGACGACGTCAAAGCCAGCCTGCGCGACCTGATCGCCTTCATGGCGTTGGGCTTCGTCTTGATGTACGCGCTGCTTGCCGTGCAGTTCGGACGTCTGGTCTTGCCACTGGTCATCCTCGCCACCACGCCGATGGCGCTGGCCGGCGTCGTTGTCGGTCTGCTGATCAGCGGCCAACCGATCACGCTGTACACGCTGTATGGCTGTGTCGCGCTGTCCGGCGTCGCGGTCAACGCCTCCATCGTCCTGGTTTCCGCCGGCGAAGACCGTCTCGCGCGCGCCCAGCCGGCCTTCGCGGCCGCGTTCTATGCTGGCCGTCGGCGTCTGGTGCCGATCATCATCACCACGCTGACCGTCATCGGCGGCCTGGTTTCGCTCGCCTTCGGCTGGGGCGGCGACTCGCTGCTCTGGGGCCCGCTCGCCGCCAGCATCATCTGGGGCCTGGCCGTCGCCACCCCGCTGACCTTGTACGTCACCCCGCTGATGCACGCCTGGTTGATGCGCAAACGGCTGGCGGCTAGTCCCGCAATAACGTGACCGTCGCCGCGCCGGTGAGTTTGTCGATGTCGAAACGCACTTCGCAGTACTCATTGATTTCATCGACCGGCGTCGGATCGTCCGCGCAACTGCAGCCGGCGATGATGCCGGTGTAGAACAGCCCGGCCCTGATCTGGAGGCAATCCGCCTGCTCGGTGGCCGCGAGCAGCATCGCGCTGACACTGTCCGGATTGGCGTGGCTGGACTGCGTCAAACCTTGCTGCAACGGCAGACAGTCCGCATCCAGATGGCGCACTTCGTTTTTGAATACCGCGTTGAACTCCGGCGTTTGCCAGGCGGAGAGGGTATCGGGCAGGAAGATCATCGGACTTCGTTCATTCTTGGCGGGTGGAATTGGCGCGCCAACAGATTCGTTAGGCGCATGCCCCCAGGCAGCCGATAGATGCCCAAGTCGGTTTCGCACAGTGTGATGACCTCGACGATGCCGGTCTGGTCGTCGAGACGAACGGGAAGGGTGCGCATGGGGAGGCTCCGGATGTAATACGTTTGATATTACGTTCGCTCGCGGGCTTTTACAGGCATTGTCTGACGCAGGGCGTCGTCGTTGTTTCTAGCGATTTCTTGATCAGCCCACTCCCACATGGAGTACCGCACGCTGGGTTACATCCTCGGCAGGAGGGCGCCGAGTTCGACACGCCAACGTCTGTGATGCGGTCGGAATGACTGTCGTCCACGGTTGTTCGAACTGCCGGGTCCGGCCACCAGCAGCCAACCGCCAATTTGCACGCCATCGGTGGACGCATAGCTCAGGTCATAGACCGCATGGCCTGCCAGCATCTGGCCGGTTGCCTGGATTTTCGGCTGGGGCGCCACCTTCAAAGCAGAGGCGTAACGGCTCCGCCAAAAAGCGGAAAAATCATCGGGCGGTTCCGGCGGAACGATGGCCAACAACCGAGCCAGATCCATGCCATAAGCCGGATCGAAGCTGTATGCGTGGGGAAATGGATTTGAAGATGGCACCGGTATGGAGTGGGGACGGGTTACGACTCAAGCAAAAGCGTATCCGGAAACCGGTGTGGAAGCTGTTGAGTTTGCCAGCGGCGGAAACGGCCACATACCGAACTTGAAGGCTTTTGATCTGGCTGGCTCCCGAAAGGAACAGGCAAAGACAGTTCAAGCCAACAAAATTTTTCCCAGTTTTGCATTGCGCTGCTGCCGCATAAATCGTTGCCGCCGCTCTTTGGTCGCCCGTTCTCCATAGAGCTCCTCAACTAGCCAACAAAAGCTTTCTTCCAGCTCCGTCACCGTCATTCCATCTGGTTTGAAATTGACGTCGAACAATGTACACAGCTCCCACGCATCGTCTCTTAACAGCCGGTTGGCCTGCTTCAATCTGTCGAACAAGGGTGTACCGGGAAAAGGGGTCATCACGGTGACCTGGACTTCGTGAAGCCCGCTTTTTTCTACGAAATCCATTACCTCCTGAAAACTTTCAGGCCCGGTGCCGTCCAGGCCAAGAACAAAACAACCATTTACGCTAATGCCGTGGCGCTGCACCTTTTCAATCGCCTCCAGATAGGAGTCGTACTGCCTTGCCTTCCAATCGCTTTTTTTCTCTACCCCGCAAAGCCCTCTTGGCGTGGCGCTTTCGAAACCGATAAGTACCTGAGCGCAACCGCTGTCTTCCATCAAACTCAGTAATTCGTCATCCTTTGCGAATGAAACATCCGACTCGGTGAACCACCGGATGTCTTCTTTTGCTAAAGCGTGCAATAAAGCTTTGGCATGCCTTTTGTCGGCAAAGGTGTTGTCGTCGGCAAACTCGATAAATGGTCTCGGCCATATCTCCTTTACCTTCCGAATCTCCGCGATCACTTTTTCAACGGGTTTGACTCGATAGACGGGTGATAGGCGTATCGAAGCTGCGCAGAACTCGCAGTTATAGGGGCAGCCACGTTGGGTCTGGATGGTCAGCCGGTTATACCGCTTTGGGTCCAGCAGATCGAAACGAGGCAGCGGCGCTTCCGCAAGATCAAACAGTGTGCTTTTCGAGTCGTAAATTGGCTTGAGCCGCCCGTTGCGAAGATCCCTTATAAGCTGCGGCCACACGGGTTCCCCCTCGCCGATCACGACGCTATCCGCATGTTGAAGCGCCTCTTCCGGTCTTGCCGTTACATGCAGACCACCCAGCACTACACGAACTCCAGCCGCCCGATATCGATCGGCTAATTCATAGGCCTCTTTGATCTGAGCCGAGAAAGATGAAATGGCCACGACATCAAAACTTCCAGGCAAACGGGCAAGCTCTTGGATGTCGGGAATCTCAACGTACTCAATATCAAAATCGCCAGGTGTCAGTGCGGCCAAGGTAAGCAGACCAAGGCTCGGGAGGGATGCGATGACCTTATTGCGCTCGATAAAGCCGGGCAACGTCAAGCCAAGCGCGGTGAGCTTTTTGTTGTGAGCCCTGACACCGCTCATGGCGATGAAACCAAATTTCATGATGGCCGAAAAATCCGATTAGCGGGTCTGTTGCACGCGGTATACAGCTATTCCGTAGGTCAAAATCAAAAATGGCGCGGCCAATATCGAGAAAAATCCCAGTAGTGTGACGATCGCATATGCCGCATCGTTAACGGATCGGTCCTCAGGCCGAATCCCCGACATGATCTCGAATACAACGTGTTCGAGGTTTAGTGCCATAAGCGTTACGACAATAAGAACAAGGGGCAAAAGAGTTGCGACAGCAATCGTCCCTCTGGGTAAGCCCGCAATGTTCCGAAGGAACCAGACTAATAATGCGACTCGCCAAGTCGCCACGATGCCAAGAAACCAGGCGTTCGTGGATTCCGCCCTCGATATCGACATGAACATTTCCACGGGAATGGCGTAAAGAATTGCGGGAGGCGAGGTGAGCGTGATGAACACAAGCACGCTACGGTATGACCAGCGTCTAGGCCGAAGCGGTAATAGCAGGAGCCAAAGAATGAGCGCCAGACAGAACACATAGGCTATGGAGCCAAGCCCCAGCTGCTGCCATAGATGGGCGCGAGGGTTATCCCAGTATCGGCCAAGCCCAGCCAGCCAAGTGAACACAAGCCCAAACGCAAGGTATTTGGGCCAATGTTCAAAGATGGCCGATGATGGCTGACGAAATGTCAGTATGCGCAGGGCGTCATATAGGACAGCCCGGAAACCGGAGCTGGCGCGATCCATCTAGCAACCTTTGACGGGACGTGGCGACGCTGAAAAAAGCGACTGGCCCAAGACCGATTGCGAACCACCCAAGGAATAAATCATGTTGTCTCCCGTTTCCATTATTTTTCCGAACGAACCTACGCCAGTTCATGGCGAGCTTGCCATCACGCTGTTGCAGCCGCAACCTTCAAAGGAGTTGGGTCGATGGCTTATGCCACTTATTGGTGGGTTGCCTGACAGGCATCCCTGCGTTATGAAGCAGCACATAGAGGGCTGGGCGTTGGCGGCAAAAGGGCTGTTTTTTCACAAAATTAGGGAGGCCGAAAACAAAAACGGCCTGCATCGCTGCAAGCCGTTTGTTTTATCTGGCGTCCCCAACGAGATTCGAACTCGTGTTATCGCCGTGAAAGGGCGGTGTCCTAGGCCTCTAGACGATGGGGACTTATGAGGCTGAAAACCCGGTTGCCCGAGTTTTCTGATTCTTGGTGGGTAAGCGGGATCGAACCGCTGACCTCTTGCATGCCATGCAAGCGCTCTCCCAGCTGAGCTATACCCCCACACGAGAGCCGCGCATTCTAAGGATCGAATTTCGGCTTGTAAAGAGGGAACAGCTTGGGAACTGGAAAATTTGTCGGGGCTATATGGTCGCCCTTTATAGTCGCCCCATGCGTATCGTTTTGATCACCCCGTATTTGCCGGTTGCGCGCAATGGCAACGCCCATACCGCCGCGCGCTGGGATCGTTTTCTCAGACAAGCCGGACATGGCGTGGCGATGTCGGTTGCGTGGGACGAAACGCCCGCCGACTTGATGATCGCGCTGCATGCCCGGCGCAGTCACGCGGCTATCGCGCGTTTTTCGGCGCTTTATCCCGAGCGGCCGTTGCTTCTGGTGTTGACCGGCACCGACATCTACCGCGATATCCACCGCGATGCCGATGCCCAGGCATCTCTGGCTTTGGCGCATTGCATCGTGGCGCTGCAGGAACAGGGGCCGCTGGAATTGCCGGAGGCGTTAAGGCCCAAAGCGCGCGTGATCTATCAATCGTCGCCCCGACTCAAGCCGGCTAAACGACCGGTGCGTACTTTCGATGTCTGCGTGGTGGCGCATTTACGCGACGAGAAAGACCCCTTCCGTACCGCCTTCGCCGCGCGCCTGTTGCCAGCGCAGAGCCGGATTCGCGTCCACCACATCGGCGGTGCGTTGCAGATTGGCATGGCGGAACAGGCGCAAACGCTCGCGGTCGAGATTCCGCGCTGGCGCTGGCTGGGCGCGCTTGCGCATGGCGAGACGCGCCGGCGCATTGCGCGCAGTCATCTGCTGGTGCTGAGTTCGCGCATGGAGGGCGGCGCCAATGTGATTTGCGAGGCGGTCATGGCCGGTACGCCGGTGTTGGCGTCGCGCATACCCGGCAACGTCGGCATGCTGGGCGTGGATTACGCGGGCTATTTTCCGTTGGGCGACGAGGCGGCATTGGCCGAATTGATGTTGCGCGCGGAATCGGACGCGGCTTTTTATCGCTTGCTGGCCGAACAATGCGCCGCCCGCGCGTATTTGTTCGAGCCGGCGCTCGAAGCCGCCTCGGTGCAGGCTCTGGCGCGGGAGTGCCGATGAAACTGACCCTGCTTGCCGTCGGCGACAAATTGCCGGGCTGGGCCGATGAAGCCACCGCCGAGTACCTCAAGCGCATGCCACGCGAGGCGCGTGTCGAGCTGGTCGCGGTGAAGCCGGAGAAGCGATCCAATCAGTCGGCGCAAACCCTGAAGCAGGCCGAAGCGGCGCGGATATTGGAAAAACTGCCGGCCGGCGCTCGTCTGGTCGCGCTGGACGAACACGGCCGCCAGGTCACCACGCGTGAACTGGCCGATCTGCTGGCGCGCTGGATGGAGTCCGGCCAGGACACCTGTCTGGTCATCGGCGGCGCGGATGGGCTCGCGCCCGCCATTCTGGAAAAAGCCGAAAGCACGCTGGCGCTGTCGCGCTTGACCTTGCCGCATGCCTTCGCGCGCGTGCTGCTGGCGGAACAACTCTATCGAGCGGTCAGCCTGCTCAACAACCATCCCTATCATCGGGAATAAGCCGCGCGGGCTCCTATGATGAAGAAGAGCCCGCTCCCTCTCCATTGCAAAGCCGCCCAGACATGAACTTACCCGTATTTCGCCGCTGGTCGATTCGCCTCCTCATCCTTGCTGCGCTGCTGGCTGGCGCTTATGCCGGCTGGCGCCACTACACCAAGCCGAAGCCATTGGAAGTCAACGTCGTCGAAGTCGCGCTCGGGCGGGTCGAGGCCACCGTCGCCAACACCCGCGCCGGCACGGTCAAGCCCTGCCGGCGCGCCAAGCTGGCGCCGCAGGGCGGCGGCCAGATCGCGCGCCTGCTGGTCAAGGAAGGCGACCGCGTCGCGGCCGGCCAGGTTTTGCTGGAACTGTGGAATGTCGATCTCGCCGCGCAGATTCGCCTGGCCGATGAACAGGTCGGCTCGGCCAAAGCCCGCCGCAACGAAGCCTGCGCGGCGGCGCAAGCGGCGCGACGCGAGGCGGCGCGGCAGCAGCAACTGGTCGCGCAGGGTTTCGTCAGCGCGGCGGCGGTGGACAAGACCGCCAGCGAGGCGGAGGTGCGCGAAGCGGCCTGCCGCGCGGCGACGACCGAAATCGCCGCAGCCGAGGCGCGGGTCGATACGGCGCGCGCCGCCCTGAGCCGTACCGTCCTGAAAGCGCCGTTCGCCGGCATCGTGGCCGAGGTCACCGGCGAGCAGGGCGAATACACGACGCCGTCGCCGCCCGGCATTCCGACGCCGCCGGCCATCGACCTGATCGACGACGCCTGTCTCTATGTCACCGCGCCGATCGACGAGGTGGATGCGCCGCGCATCCAGGTCGGCCTGCCCGCGCGCATCGCGCTCGACGCCTTTCCCGGCCAGCACTTCGCCGGCCGCGTGCGGCGCATCGCGCCCTATGTGCTGGAGGTGGAAAAGCAGGCGCGCACGGTCGAGGTGGAAGTCGTTTTCACCGACGCCAAAGCCGCCAAAACGCTGCTGGTCGGCTATAGCGCCGACGCGGAAGTGATTCTGGAAAATCGCGACAAGGTGCTGCGCGTGCCGGCCCAGGCCTTGCTTGACGGCAACAAGGTGCTGGTGCTGAAGAACGGTGTGCTGGAAGAGCGCAAAGTCGAACTCGGCCTGTCCAACTGGGAGTTCAGCGAAGTGCGCAGCGGCTTGCAGGCCGGCGAAAAAGTGGTGACTTCGCTGGAACTGGAAGGCGTCAAGGCGGGCGCGCCGGCTGTGGCGAAGCCGAAACCATGATCGGACGCGTAGGATGGGCCAAGCGCAGCGGGCCCATCGAATGCCACCGGTTGATGGGCCCGCTGCGCTTGGCCCATCCTACAAAGACTACAGCGGCGAGGCTGAAACCATGATTCAGCTCGATAAAATCAGCCGCACCTTCCAGGTCGGCGATCAGCAGGTGCTCGCGTTGCGCGAGGTCAGCCTGTCGATCGCGGCGGGCGAGTACATCGCCATCATGGGGCCGTCCGGTTCCGGCAAATCCACGCTGCTCAACCTGCTTGGTCTGCTCGACCGCCCAAGCAGCGGCCGCTACAGCCTGGATGGCCGCGATGTCACCGGTCTGAACGAGGCGGAATCGGCGCGCGTGCGGCGCGACAAGATCGGCTTCGTGTTTCAGTTCTTCCATCTGGTGCCGCGCCTGGATGCCGCCGCTAACGTCGCCTTGCCGCTGGTGCTGGCGGGCATCGCGCCGGCCGAACGCAAGCAACGGGTGGCGCAACTGCTCGCCGACGTGGGTTTGAGCGAGCGCGCCGACCATCTGCCGTCGCAGCTTTCCGGCGGCCAGTTGCAACGCGTCGCCATCGCCCGCGCCATGTCGATGCATCCCGCCTTGCTGCTGGCCGACGAGCCGACCGGCAATCTCGACCGGGCCACCGGGCGCGAGGTCATGGGCGTGCTGGAAGGGCTGAACCAGCGCGGCGCGACCCTGATCGTAATCACGCACGACCAGGAAATCGGCGCCCGCGCGCGCCGCCGGATCGGTATGGAAGACGGTCGCGTGATCTCGGACACGGCGACCTGAGGTTGCCAACATGAGGTTGCCGAAATGAGGTTGCCAACATGAGGCTCGCCGACACCTTCGCCCTGGCCTGGGGCACGCTGGCGCAGCAACCGCGCCGCACCGCGCTGATCGGCCTGGCCATGTCCATCGGCGTCGGCGCGGTGGTGGTGCTCACCGCGCTGGGCGAAGGCGCGCGCGGCTATGTGCTGGAGCAGTTCGCCGGTCTCGGCACCAATCTGATCATCGTCATCCCCGGCCGCGCCGAAACCACCGGTGCTGCGCCCGGCGTGCTGTCCGGCGAGACCACGCGCGATCTGACCCTGGACGATGCCGATGCCGTCGCCCGCATCGCCTGGGTTGCCGCCGTCGCGCCGCTGAATGTCGGTGCGGCCCAGATTACCCGTGGCAGTCTGGGCCGCGAGGCGGTTTTGCTCGGCTCCACCGCGCCGTTGCTGACCATCCGCCACATGCATCTCGGGCTCGGCCATTTCCTGCCGCCCGGGCCCAGCGACCAAGCCACGCCGGTGTGTGTGCTGGGCGACAAGATACGCGCCGAACTGTTCGGCAACGCCAACCCGCTCGGCGGCTGGGTGCGCATCGGCGACCGGCGCTTCCGGGTCATCGGCACGCTGGCGGCGCAGGGCCAGCAGATGGGCTTCAACACCGACGAGGCGGTGGTGATTCCGGTCGCGGCGGCGCAGCAACTGTTCAACACGCCGTCGCTGTTCCGCATCCTGATCGAGGCGCGCGGCCGCGCCGCCGTGCCGCGCGTCAAGACAGAAACCCTAGCCTTGCTCAAGACTCGGCACGAGGGCGAGGAAGACGTCACGGTGATTACCCAGGACGCGGTGCTGGCCACGTTCGACCGGATTCTGACCGCGCTGACCCTGGCGGTCGGCGGCATCGCCGCGATCAGCCTGGGCGTGGCCGGCGTGTTGATCATGAATGTGATGCTGGTTTCGGTGGCGCAGCGGCGCGCGGAGATCGGCTTGCTGAAAGCGCTGGGCGCATCCGGCCGCAGCGTGCGCGCCCTGTTTCTGGCCGAAGCCGGCTTGATCGCCACGCTCGGGGCCGCCGGCGGCGTCGCGCTGGGTCTGGTGGCCAGTTTCGTCCTCGGCCGGGTGTATCCGCAATTGCCCATCGTGCCGCCGCTCTGGGCGGTGGCGGCGGCCGTCGCCACCGCCATCCTCGCCGGTCTGCTGTTCGCCTGGCTGCCGGCGCGGCGGGCGGCGAAGCTGGATGCGGCGCTTTCACTTTCGAGGCGTTGAGAAAATTCCATGCGCGCCGCCGATCTGTTCAGCCTCTCGTTCAGCGCCCTCACCCACCATCCCGGGCGCAGCCTGCTCTCGGCGCTGGGCATCGCGGTCGGCGTCGCGGCGGTGATTCTGCTGACGGCATTGGGCGAAGGTCTGCATCGCTTCGTGCTGGCCGAGTTCACCCAGTTCGGCACCAACATGATCAGCGTCAGCCCGGGCAAGACCAAGACGCATGGCGGCAGCGTCGGCATGTTCGGCAGCGTGCGGCCGCTCAGCCTGCAGGACGCGGAAGCGCTGGGCCGCGTGCCGCGGGTCATCGCCAGCGACCCGATGGTGCAGGGCAATGCCGAAGTGGAGGGGCAGGGCCGTAGCCGCCGCGTCACCTTGTATGGCGTCGGGCCCGGCTTCGCCCGCATCCTGAGCATTCGGGTCGCTGCCGGCAGTTTCCTGCCGCCGGACGCGGTCGATGCGCCGCGCGCCTATGCCGTGCTGGGCGCGAAAGTGCGCCATGAACTGTTCGGCGCGGCAAGCCCGCTCGGCCAACGCATCCGCGTCGGCGGGCAGCGCTACCGGGTCATCGGCGTGATGGCCGCCAAGGGCCAGGTACTGGGTTTCGATCTGGACGACACCGTGTACATCCCGGCCGCCCGGGCGCTGGATTTGTTCAATCGGGAAGGGTTGATGGAAATCCATGTGGCGCACGATCCCGCCGCCGATTCAGACGCCGTCTCCGCCAGCCTCAAACGTGTACTGATGGCGCGCCACGGCAGCGAGGATTTCACCGTGACGCCGCAGAAGCAGCAGTTGGCGGCGCTCGATTCGATCCTGGACGTGCTCACCTTCGCGGTCGCCGCGCTGGGCAGCATCTCGCTGCTGGTCGGTGGCGTCGGCATCCTGACCTTGATGACCATCACCGTGGCGGAGCGCACCGGCGAAATCGGCCTGCTCAATGCCCTAGGCGCGCGCCGGGGCCAGATCATGGCGCTGTTCCTCGCCGAAGCGATTTTTCTCGCCGCCCTCGGCGGCGGCGCCGGCCTGGCGCTGGGCCTGGGCGCGGCCGGCGCTTTGCATGCGCTGATCCCGGCGCTGCCGGTCAGTCTGGCCTGGGATTACGTCCTCGCCGCCGAAGCCGTCGCGGTGGTCATCGGTTTAGCCGCCGGCGTCGACCCGGCCCGGCGCGCGGCGAACATGGACCCGGTGCAGGCGTTGCGGGCTGAGTAGGAGGCTCGCTTGCGGGCCGAACTGTGGCGGCAGCAAACGCCATGACACACCTGAAAACCTCGATATAAGATATACGTTCGTATATATCCCGAACGGAGTTCGCCATGTCTCAAGTCGCGCTGCGCAAAGTCGGTTCCAGCTTTGTCACCACCATCCCCGCCGAACTGGTGCAAGAGTTGCACCTCACGGAAGGGCAGAAATTCGAGATCAGCAAGGAAAACGGTCGTCTGGTGCTGGTGCCGGTGGATGCGGAGTTTGAAGCCGCCATGGCGGCGCATGAAAAAGTCCTCCAGCAATACCGCGCGGCCTTCCAGAAACTGGCGGATGCCTGAGCATGCCGGTGTTCCTGACTGAGCAGGTGGTGCTGGCGATCCATCGGGATCAGGTCGGCGTATTCGGCGGCGCGCATGGCATACGCGATACCAACCTGTTGGCTTCGGCCATCGGGCAGCCCGAGCAGGTCTACGCCTACACCGGCAACCTGTATCAGGCCGCTGCCGCCTACGGTGTTTCACTGGCGCGCAACCATCCCTTTCTGGACGGCAACAAACGAATCGCCGCTGACTGCATGCTGACCTTCCTGATGCTCAATGGCCGCCGCCCGACCATGACCAATACGCAATTGTTCGAATGCATGCTCCGTGTCGCAGTGGGAGAACTCGAACGCGAGCCATTGGCGGAATGGCTGGAGCAGAACAGCACGGCGGAGGCTTTGTAGCCTGCGTAGATACGGTTCGCGCAGTCGTAGCCGCCCAGCCTGCTATGTGCGGGAACACGTCGCCGAGGCTACGCCGCGGATCGGCCCGGCGTTCCGGCAAGAGCCTGAAACGATGGGGTTGGCGCAGGGGAATTTCGGTACATTGGTTCGGAGTAGGTCGGCAATCCCTTGCCGACTTTTCGCCTCCGCCGAAGGCGCAAATCATGCTCAACCCGCCGGCACCGAGCGGTGTCGGCAAGGGACAGCGGAGTTGTAGCGCTTCAGCGCATACAAATCCGGCCTTGCGGGTATTGCCGACCTACGATGTCTGGCAAGGTCGCGGCCTCGGCACTGCGCTGCTGAGAAATGCCGTTGAGCGCAATCCTCGGCATACGCGGCCTGCTCGTGCATGCGTTGTCGGAAGAGGCCAAGCGGTTTTACGAATCACGGCTTTGTGGCTGCGCCGTCGGGGTCGATGATGTTGATAATGTCGTTGAAGCGAGTGCGGATGTTTTATTGCGCAGGGAGCTGGTTGAATGATGTTGAAATCCACAAATAACAGTGAGAACCGGGCTCCCAGTTCTGTAAAGAGGGCTTGGTTCCTTTTTACTCTCACTATCGGGACCATGATTGCGGTAATGACGGTATCCGTTTTCTACCCTTTCCCAAGTGGGAACAAACTTGGCGTCTGGGACTTTATCCAATTGTGGTTCCGCGAAATCATCATCGTTGGCTTTATTCTTATTGTGCTCGTTGGCATCGGGGTTCGGTGGTTGTGGCGACTGTTGCGCCGGCACGAGCAGTGGTCAAAGAGACCCGGCTCAACTTCCTAAAAAATTGGCGCTAACGCTGTGCTCCATCGGTTGTTGGATGTTGCCAATGTAGGTACAGCGGTTCTGCTTCACTCCGCAAACCCCAGCCTTCCCGAAATCCGCCGCGCGGCTTCCTGAACCAGAGTCACCCACTCCATCTGCCGCCGCTCCATCGGCGCCGAGACGGATAAGCCTGCCACCGCAGCGCCGCTGGCATCGCGCACTAAAGCGCCGATGCAGCCCACACCCAGTTCCGCTTCCTCGTCGTCCAGCGCGTAGCCGCGCGCGGTGCTGGCGCCGATGTCTTCCAGCAACGCTTTGATGTCGTGGTGGGTGTTGGCGGTGTAGGCCGGTAGCCGGGTGCGCTTTGCATAATCGCGCGTCGCCGCCGCGCCGGCTTCGCCCAGCATCAGCTTGCCGACGGCGGTGACGTGCAGCGGCGCGCGACTGCCGATCAGTTGTTCGACCCGCATCATCCGGTTGGGCGTGACCCGCTCGACATAGACCATCTCGTCGCCCTGGCGCACGGTCAGGTTCACCGTCTCGCCGACCTGGTCGCGCAGCCATTCCATTTCCGGCCGCGCCACCGCGCGCACGTCCAGGCCGACGCGTACTTTCGCCGCCAGTTGCAGCAGATGCGGGCCGAGCAGGTAGAGGCCGGTTTCGTCGCGGGCGACAAAGCCATGCTGGATCAGCGAGGCGAGGATGCGAAAGGCGGTGGATGGGTGCAGACCGGTATCCGCCGCGAGGAATTTCAGTGAGGTACCACCGTCCTGCTCGGCCAGCGCGTCGAGCAGCGCGGCCATGCGGTCGATGACCTGAATGGGGGAGGATTTATCTTCGTTCATGTTTCACATTATGAAACGTAATCTGCATTGTGAAAAGTTGATTGTTTCGGTAGAGTATTTCCCATCGCAACCGACCCAGGAATCCCGCCATGAACGCCACCACAAACCCCGCCTCACTCGCTCCCGCCTTTTGCGAGGGCATTCAGTATTTCGGTCCGGCCTGGCCGGGTTTTGCCGAGCATGCCGCCGAGCCGGCCATCGCCGAGGGCAGCAGTGCCATCAGTGGCGTCAATTCCCTATCCGCCGCTTACCAGACTCTGCTGGCGGCCGACGCGCTGCGTTATCTGACCCTGCAAATCTGCGGCGCCAAGGCTTCCGGCCACCCGGGCGGCTTCGCTTCCAGCGCCGAGGCATATGCCGCGCTGGTGATGCTGGGCCACACCAACATCGTCACCGAAGTCGGCCATCACGCGCCCGGCTTCTATTCCGCGATGTTTCTCGACCGCTCGCTGGAAGAAATGGGCATCAAGACCGTGCAGGAACTGCGCGACCGTTTCCGCGAGAAGCATGGTCTGCTCGGTCACCTGTCCGGCGCCATCCCCGGCCTGCTGGCTCCGGCCGGCCCGCTCGGCCAGGGTCAGCATTTCGCCATGGCCGGCGCGTTGCTGCATCCCGGCACGCTGTTCCCGGTGACCATCGGCGACGGCGGCATGGGCGAGCCCTACATCCTGAATTCCATGATGCACTTCAACACCGCCTACCCGACGGTGACCAACTTTCTGCCGGTGCTGATCTGGAACGGCTACAGCCAGGAACATCACTCCATGTGCACGACCTGGAGCAACGACGAGATGACGGCGTACTGGAAGGGGCACGGCTTCGAGAACGTGTTCCTGGTCGACGCGAAAAACTTCGATGACCGGGATCAGGTCGGCGCTTATGTCGACAGCACCGCGTTTTCGTTCGACCGCCGCCAGGCCTTCGCCGCCGCCGTGCTGCAAGCCGCCGACAGCGCCGCGAAAAGCGCCCTGGGTGGCAAGCGGACGGCGCTGATCCTAAAGCAGTTGAAGGGCGCCGGGGTGCACAAGGTCGGCGCCAAGGCGCACAACCTGTATCCGGCCGACACGCTGGAAGCCGAACACATCGTCGCCGGCCTGCAACGCCGCGCGCTGGCGCCGGAGGCCTGGCAACTGGTGCGCGACAACTTCAGCCGCGCCGGCGGCGGCCCCGCTGCGAAGACCGTCGTGACCGAACATGTGCTCGCCATCGAGCCGCTGCCGGAGCTGCCGATCCGCAGTTTCGAGCCGGGTGAAAAACAGGTGCCGGCCACCGCCTTCGGCGCGCTGGTCGCCGCGCTCGGCCAGGCCGATGCGCGCTTCGTGGTGACCAACGCCGACGGCAATGAAGCCAGCGCCATGGCCAATATCAACGTCGCCTTGAAGATTCGCCACCCGGTGGAAGACGCGCTGTATCACCAGGAACCGAACGGCCAGGTTTACGAACCGCTGAACGAGGACGCCTGCGCCGGCCTCGCCGCCGGTCTGGCATTGTTCGGTTCGCGTTCGATCTGGTTGTCTTACGAGAGCTTCGCCATCAACGGCTGGCCCATCGTGCAGACCGTCACGCAGGCGATGGCCGAACTGCGCCGCAAGACGCCGTCCTTCGTCTGCATGTTCACCGCCGGCGCGCTGGAACAGGGCCGCAACGGCTGGACGCATCAGCGCCCGGAAATCGAGAACTACTTTGCCGCGCAGATGCGCAACGGCAATGTCTACCCGCTGTTCCCGTGCGACGCCAACCAGATCCAGGTCGCCTACGAATGGGCGCTGGGCACGCACAACAAGGGCATCGCGATCATCGCCTCGAAGTCGCCGCTGCCGGTTTACACCACGCTGGAACAGGCGCGGGAAGGCATCGAAAACGGCGCAATCACGTTGTATGAGTCGGCTGGAGGTGACAAAACCGTGGTGTTCGCGGTCACCGGCGACATGGCCTTGCTGCCGGTGTTCGAGGCGAAGGACAAGCTGGAAGCCGCCGGCCGCAAGGTGCGCATCGTCAGCGCCGCCAACCCGCGCCGCTTGTACCGCCCGACCGATGTCGCCTGGGATACGGTGTCCGAACCCGACAACGCGTTCATGGACGATGACCGTTTCAACGCCTTGTTCGATGCCGATGCGCTGATCGGCGTCAGCGGTGGCCCGTCCGGCCCGCTCGAGCCGATCATGCTGCGCACCCGCGCCGCGAAGCGCGACGTGATGGCCTGGAAGCGCGGAGAAACCACCGCCAGCGCGGGCGAAATCATGGCCTTCAACGGCCTGACCGGCGAAGCGATGGCGGCGCGGGCGGAAGCGTTGCTGGGTTAACGGCCCTCTCCCCAACCCCTCCCCCGCCTGCGGGGGAGGGGCTTAATAGATGAATGGAAGCGCCATGACCCAAACCAAAATCATCGTTCTCGACGACGATCCGACCGGTTCGCAGACGGTGCATTCCTGCCAGTTGCTGACGCGTTGGGATGCACCTACTTTGCAGGCGGCGTTGCTCGACACGTCGTTGCCAAACCCCTCGCCGTTGTTCTTTGTACTGACCAATACGCGCGGCATGGACGCGACGCGCGCCGCCAGCACCACGCGCGAGGTCTGCCGCAACCTGAAACTGGCGCTGGCCGATCTGGCCGCCGGCGGCAAGGTGTTCAATCCGATTTTCGTCAGCCGATCCGATTCCACTTTGCGCGGCCATTACCCGGTGGAAACCGATGCGATGGCGGAAGAGCTCGGCCCGGGTTTGGGTGGCGAGGGTGCAAACTTCGACGCCCATTTCCTGATCCCCGCATTCTTCGAGGGCGGCCGCTACACCCGCAACAGCATGCACTACCTGATGGTCGACAACGTGCCCAAACCGGTGCATGAAACCGAATTCGCGCGCGATTCGGTATTCGGCTACCGGCACAGTTATCTGCCCGATTACGTCGAGGAAAAGACCGCTGGCCGGATCAAGGCGGGCGAGGTCGAACGCTTTCTGCTGGAAGACGTGCGCGGCGATGTCTCGGCAAGGCTGATGGCATTGCACGGCAACCGCTGCTGCGTGGTCGATGCCGAAACCCAGGCCGATCTGAACCATTTCGCCGATCAACTCCAGGCCGCCGCTGCGCGCGGCAAGCGCTTCCTGTTCCGCTCCGCCGCCAGCCTGCTCACCGCGCTGGCCAAACTGCCGCCGCAGCCGGTCGCGCCGGAGGCGATGCGGGTATATGTCCGCGACAACAAACCGGGCGCGGTCATCGTCGGCTCGCATGTCAAAAAAACCACGGCGCAACTGGAAAAGCTGCTGGCCGAACCCGGCATCGTCGGCATTGAAGTCGATGTCGCTCGCATCGAGCCGGCGCGCGCGGCCTTGCTGCAAAGCGTGCTCGATCAAGCCGCGCGGGCGCATGCCGCTGGTTCAACGTGCGTCGTTTACACCAGCCGCGTCGAGCGCCAGTTTGCCGACCAGGCCACGCGCCTGGCCTTCGGCGAGGCGGTTTCGAGCTTCTTGATGGATGTGGTGCGCGGCCTGCCGACGACGCTGGGTTTCCTGATCGGCAAGGGCGGCATCACGTCCAACGACGTGCTGTCCGACGGCCTCGCGCTGAAGACTTCGACCGTTCTTGGCCAGATCCTGCCCGGTTGCTCTGTGGTGCGCTGCCCGGCCGATCATCCGCGCTATCCCGATCTGCCGGTGGTGATCTTCCCCGGCAATGTCGGCGACGACGCCGCGCTGGCGACGGCGTATCGCAGGCTTTCGGCATAATCGGTCGCCATGCAAAGCGCAGCCAGCAAATGAATCCTGCCTTCCTCGCCGACCTGCGCGCGGCCCTGCCGGCCCATGCGCTGCTGATCGAAGCCGAGGCGCTGCGCCCCTACGAGTGCGACGGCCTTTCCGCCTATCGGCAAGTGCCGCTGGCGGTGTGCCTGCCGGAAACGCTGGAACAAGCGCAAGCGGTGTTGCGGGCATGTCGCGAACATCGGGTTCCCGTGGTCGCGCGCGGCGCCGGCACCGGTTTGTCCGGCGGCGCGTTGCCGCTGGCCGATGGCATCGTGCTGTCGCTGGCGCGCTTCAACCGCATCCTGGAAATCGACCCCGAAAATCGCCTCGCCCGCGTGCAGCCCGGGGTGCGCAACCTGGCCATTTCCGAGGCCGTCGCCCACCTCGGCCTGTATTACGCGCCCGATCCGTCGTCGCAGATCGCCTGCTCCATCGGCGGCAATGTGGCGGAAAACTCCGGCGGCGTGCATTGCCTGAAATACGGGCTGACCGTGCACAACCTGCTGGCGCTGAAGGTGTTGACCATCGACGGCGAACTGCTGGAAATCGGCGCGTGCGGCAAACCCGGCGCGCTGGACAGCCCCGGCTACGATCTGCTCGCGCTGATGACCGGGTCGGAAGGCCTACTCGGCATCGTGGTCGAAGTCAGCGTCAAACTGCTGCTCAAGCCGGAACGCGCGCAAGTCGTGCTGGCGGCGTTCGACTCGGTCGAAACGGCGGGCGCGGCGGTGGCGAAAATCATCGGCGCGGGGCTGCTGCCGGCCGGGTTGGAAATGATGGACAACCTGTCCATTCGCGCCGCCGAGGATTTCGTCCATGCGGGCTATCCGGTCGATGCCGCCGCCATTCTGTTATGCGAGCTGGACGGCTCCAACGCCGAGGTTTCCGAACAGATTCTGGCGTTGCGTGAAATCCTGCTTGCGGCCGGCGCGGTCGAAGTGCGCACGGCGGAAGACGAGGCCCAGCGCCTGAAATTCTGGGCCGGACGCAAGGGCGCGTTCCCGGCGGTGGGCCGCATCTCGCCCGATTATTACTGCATGGACGGCACCATTCCGCGCCGGCATCTGGCCCGCGTGCTCGGCCGCATCGGCGAGCTTTCCACGCAATACGGCCTGCGCGTCGCCAATGTGTTTCATGCCGGCGACGGCAACCTGCATCCGTTGATCCTGTTCGACGCCAACCGGCCGGATGAACTGCATCGCGCCGAAGCGTTCGGCACCGACATCCTCAAGCTGTGCGTCGAAGTCGGCGGCACGGTCACCGGCGAACATGGCATCGGCGTCGAGAAACTGGATGCCGCCTGCAGCCAGTTCACGCCGGAAGAACTGGCCCAGTTCCACGCGATCAAGGCCGCGTTCGATCCGGACGGCCTGCTCAACCCGGGCAAGGCCGTGCCGACCTTGCACCGCTGCGCCGAAATGGGCCGCATGCATGTGCATGGCGGCGCGTTGCCGTTCCCGGAATTGCCGAGGTTTTGAGCAATATGGAAGAAGCCGAGCTGATCGAACGTGTCAAACAGGCCATCGCCAGCCAGACACCGCTGTGCATCCGCGCCGGCGGCAGCAAAGCGTTCTATGGCCGCGCCTGCGTCGGCGAGGCATTGGATGTCTCCGGGCTGCGTGGCATCGTTGCCTACGACCCCACCGAACTGGTCATCACGGCCCGCGCCGGCACGCCGCTGGCGGAAATCGAAGCCGCGCTGGCGGCGAACAATCAGATGCTGCCGTTCGAGCCGCCGCATTTCTCCCCTCCCCCGCAAGCGGGGGAGGGGTTGGGGCAGCCAGAGACTTGGCCGGCGCTTTTTGGCGGCCTAGTCGGTGGGCTGGTAGCCCCACCAGAGAGGGAGAGGGAGAGGGAGAGCAGTTCGGACCTGCTCAGCACAAACGCCCTCTCCCCAGCCCTCCCCCAGCGGGGGAGGGGGCAAAACGCGGCCACGCTTGGCGGCATGGTTGCCACCGGCCTGTCCGGTCCGCGCCGGCCCTGGGGCGGCGCGGTGCGCGACGCGGTGCTCGGCGTCAAATTGCTGAACGGACGCGGCGAGGTGCTGTGCCTGGGCGGCCAGGTCATGAAGAACGTCGCCGGCTATGACGTTTCCCGCCTGATGGTCGGCGCAATGGGCACGCTGGGCGTGTTGCTGGAAGTGTCGATCAAAGTGTTGCCGCGTCCGGCTTGCGAACGCACGCTGGTGTTCGAAACCGGCGGCCGACCTGCAAATACCCCCACTTCGGGGATGCCGGTCAGCGCCAGCCTGGAACTCGATGGCCGCTTGTATCTGCGCCTGTCGGCCAGTTCGCGTTGCGTCGAAATGGCCGCCGACTCGCTGGGTGGCGAGGCAGCCGACCCGGAGATCTGGGCCGCCGCGCGCGACCAAACCTTGCCCTTCTTCCAGACCGATCTGCCGCTCTGGCGAATCTCGCTGCCGCCCGCCGCGCCCAGCCTCAATCTGCCGGGCAGCGAACTCATCGAATGGAACGGCGCGCAACGTTGGTTGATTTCCGAGCTGCCGGCCAAAGCGCTGCGCCAGCGTGTTGGCGCACTCGGCGGTCATGCCACGCTATTCCGCAATCACGCCGGTGTTGATGAGGTCTTCCAGCCGCTGCAGCCGGCCATGCTGGCCTTGCACCAACGCGTGAAACAAGCGCTCGACCCGCACGCCGTCTTCAATCCCGGCCGCCTGTACCCGGAGTTGTAATGCAAACCAATCTTGCCGACTTTATCCGCGACAGCGCGCAAGGCCAGGAAGCCGAAGCCATCCTGCGCAGTTGCGTGCATTGCGGCTTCTGCAACGCCACCTGCCCGACCTACCAACTGCTCGGCGACGAGCTGGACGGGCCGCGCGGGCGCATCTATCTGATCAAGCAGATGCTGGAAGGTCAGCCGGTCGGCGCAGTGACCCGATTGCATCTGGACCGCTGTCTGAGCTGCCGCAATTGCGAAACCACCTGCCCGTCCGGCGTGCAATACGGCCGTCTGATCGACATCGGCCGCGATGTCGTCGAGCAACTCAGTCCGCGCCCGGCAGGCGAGCGGCTGCTGCGCGTGGGGTTGCGCAAGGGGCTGCAATCGCCGGCGCTGTTCGGAGCGATGTTGAAACTGGGGCAAAGCGTGCGCGGGCTGTTGCCGCCGGCGTTGCGCCAACATCTGCCGCCGACAGCCCATAACGCCGCCGGAGGCGTCGGACGGCGCGCGCCGAACGACAAAACAATGGGCCGGCGCATGCTGGTGCTGGAAGGCTGTGTGCAGCCCGGTCTGGCCCCGGAAATCAACGCCGCCGCCGCGCGTGTGCTGGCGCGGCTGGGCATCGGGCTTTTTTCCGCGCCGGAGGCCGGTTGCTGCGGCGCCATCGACCAGCATCTGGCCGCGCCGGAGGCGGCCAAAGCCGCGATGCGCCGCAACATCGACGCCTGGTGGCCGCATCTTGAAAACAACATCGAAGCCATCGTGATGACGGCCAGCGGCTGCGGCAGCACGGTCAAGGAATACGGCCATCATCTGCGCCACGATCCGGCCTATGCCGACAAGGCCGCGCGCGTTTCCGCGCTGACCCGCGATCTGGCCGAAGTGCTGCGCGACGAAGACTTGAGTTCATTGAACCTGAAGCCGCCGCCCGCCGTGAAATCGAAACGCATCGCGTTCCATCCGCCGTGCAGCCTGCAACATGGGCAAAAACTGCGCGGCGTCATCGAAAACATCCTGACCCGCGCCGGTTACGAGCTGCTGCCGGTGGATGAAGCGCATCTGTGCTGCGGCTCGGCCGGCACCTATTCGATATTGCAGCCGGAACTGTCCGGCCAGTTGCGCGCGCGCAAGCTGGCCAATCTGCAGGCACGCGAGCCGGAACTCATCGCCAGCGCCAATATCGGCTGCCAAAGCCACCTCGCCGCCGCCAGCGCCGTGCCGGTGGTGCACTGGATCACGCTGCTGGATCGCTGAAGTTGCGTGGGCGGCGGCCGAAATTCGGCGCACGACTTGGATAAACCGCCGAATCTCCTCCCCAGGAATTTCCGATGCGGAGTTATCGTCGGCAAAGGTGATTTTGGGGTTTTTCTACAGCCTCAACGTTTGAATTCACCGGACTGCGCGGCATTCCGCGCAGGTCCGGTGGAATGATTGGTTGGCCGGCACTCTATGTGAATCCACACTCGTGGATTTCGAAGCGGCGGCAAATCTTTGTTCGAGCAACGACTTCATTCCCATAAGGATCAATAAACGCACCAAAGACCATTAACCGTGTTCCTTCAGGTGCCCACAAACCCGCTCCGGCTGGTGCGTTTAGTGAGTCACAACCTTCTTTCCATTTCGCCACGTCTAAATCGTGCGTAATCTCCAAAAAGTCTAGCTCATCCTCCTTTGGCCAAATCTTTGCCGAGTTGGCTAGAAAGGCATTGCGAATCCAGGGTGGAGAAAGCCGATTCGCCCCACAGTCCTTAAGGACCGCCTCGGTTAGGCGCGGCTCAAGCACACGTAGCAACATCCCATTCGCGGCTTGCCCGTCTTCCGGGCTTGTAAGGTATTGAGCGCGATACCCGCCGACACTATTGAAGAACGCGTCGAATGCGTCCGAGCTTACAGTTAGGGAAACGTATGGCCGCAGGCAGCCCTTTGAGCCAAGATCAGTAGCTTCGCAAATCCACGCTCCTTCAACCGTGGCACTGTTGCAGACTACATCGGTCACTTTTACAAACGTGTCGAAAGTGGCTAGACGCTCTCGCCGTGCTGGATCAAAGGAAACCCGAAACGTCCAAGTGATTGCCATGTCGAAGGGCCGGCTAACGTTTGAATTTACCGGACCTGCGCGGCTTTTCGCGCAGGTCCGGTGGAATGAATTGTTAGAGCTTTGCTGCAAGGTACTTGTCCGTGGCAGCAACCAAGTCGCAGATGAAGCGGATGTGCTTGCGAAGGTCCTCACGAGTGACAGCATGAGAGTCCGGCTGCCCTGGGCGGGGACGTAAGGAGCGGTGAGCGATATCTCCACGTTTCTTAGCGATCCGATTCAACTCAGCACGCGCCCTAGTTGGGTCGTAGTTATTCCAGGCCCAACTCTCGGATACATCAATCCCAAGAAACTTATCAAAGATGGCGCGAACACGATCAGTGCTGGGAGTGTGGAAATACTTAAGATCGTTCTGCAGGGATGTAATGTAAAACTCAGCGAGGCGACCACCATTCGTTGGGCCACCCGTTACTGCCCCTGCAGCCTCAACAATTCTGTCCTCAATGTAAGTCTCAAGTGCAGCCAGTGCCATGACAAGGCTGGCCCGTTTCAGAACCTCTGCACTAGGTGGCGGTGGTGGTTGTTCATTGAGAGCGTCGAAGTGGTGGAGCAACTCAGTTGCGTCCTGAATCGCATGCTCAAATGCTTGGTACGCCTGTGATGTCATTGCAAAGCTCTAACGTCTGAGGTCACCGGCGCTGCGCGGCTTTATCGCGCAGCGTCCGGTGGACCGATGGGTTATGCGCCTTTCGGCTCAGGCATTGATTCGACATATGACTTTGAAAGGTGGTCAATTTCAATCCAATTCGCGGCGAGCTTAATGAGTGTGACTAGATCCGAAACGTCGTGATCGGACCATTTTCGGAGATAGTGAGTTTCATCGTTCCCGAGCCAAAGAGAACGCTTCGCAACAGCCTGGATTCTCGGGTCAGCGACAAAGTCGTTGACGACAGCACCAGCGAACTTGGCTTCAATTTCCGACGCCCGTTCCGGGGAAATTGATTTGGCGTAGTCTTTAATCAAGTACTCAAACGCTTTTCGATACCCCGGCCCAGCTATTTGATTTAGCCCGAGCTGAGCGGCTTCCTCCGCCTCTGCAAATACAGAGAGGAAGGTTGGTGAGATTGTAGAAACGGCAGCAGGAAAAGCCGATAGCACTGGCTTCACTGGTCTCACCGACACCAAGACGCCGCTGGTTATGGGGCCGTAGTAGCAGAAAAAGTGCTGGCGACAACCTGTGTAGGCACAGCGAAAAATCGCCTGCACAGCCTTCCCGTCGTCAATAACATCAGCGCCAACAACTTGTATTTCGCTATGGCGATGGCAAATGGGACAGGCGTCTGGAACCTCTACCTGGTAGCTGTGATTTCTAACGGAGATACTTCGTTTGATGTGCATGGCATTAAGGAGCATAACGACGCTGTAGAAAAACCCACTGAGGGGTTGAGCAAAGCTGTTTTCGGGGGTGTCTTACCCCTTTCCTAAACAATAGGGGACAGACCACGGTTTCTAGAATTTGATATTAAACTGCGGTCTGTCCCCTATTGTTTCCTATTGTTTTGCGTACACATTCTTGATTTACATGCTGAATTTATATATTGAAATTGCAATAGTCTTGGCATTGTGGCGAAATCTTCTCGAAGGGTAAGTGGGGTCAAGATTTACGGTGCTGCTGCCATCGGCGACCGTTAGCAGCACGCAAATATAAAACCCGCCTGAATTAGTGAATTTTTGGAGTGATTTTGGTGCAAAGTACTCGTATCCATCTTCGTCATCATAATCGAGCACAGAGTTTGGATAGGTTTTGATGATTTCTGCCGCACTCATACCAACCCTTGTGTGCCTCAAAACATTATAGGTGGGCGAGTAAATGTCAATAGACTTAACGATTTTATCATTTAGGCTGTTCTTGTCACCTATGGTCATAATGTGTATGCCTTTGCTGTATATTAGCCAACAGCAGCCATCTTCAACCACAACTTTGTCGTGACTTACTCTATTCAGGAACTCCTTGAACGAAATGTCTAGAAACGTATAGTCAATATTGGTTGGCTTTGCTGCTAACGAGCATGTTGGCAAAAACAGTGACAAAAAAATAAATATTACTCTGGCCATGCTGATTACCTGGTTTGCATAAGTAAGTTCGCCGACATTTGTCTAATAACACCCTCAATTCCCAGATTACCGGACAGATGTCCCGTAAGCCGCCAATCCAAGATTATTGGACACCTGTCCCGTAATCTTGCTGTGAGGGTGATGGCCGACATTTGTCCATGTTTCCAGCTTATTGGACATTGCGATAGCGCTTGGAACATTGTTTGTGTCTCCCAGTGGTCTTTGTTCTAGTGATGACGCCAGCTCACCCACTACCCGATTCGGCTCCCCGCGCACCCAAGTTGTTCGACCAGATTCGGGGCCGCTTGCGCATAAAGCATTACAGCTTGAGGACGGAACAGGCCTATTTGCAGTGAGCCAAACGATACCTCTTCTTCCATGGCAGGCGCCAGCCCGCGGAAATGGGAACACGGGCCTAAGGTGCCAGGCTCAATTTTTATGTTTATTGGTCACATGCCTGCTACTCACGCTCTTGCGCTTGAACGTTGACGCTGTGGAATAGCGGGGCGCGCTCCGCCTTGCCGCGCGGCTAAAATCCGCGCATGCCTGATGCCTCACTACTCGCCGCTTTTCTGACCGGTCTTCTTGGCGGCACCCATTGCGTCGGCATGTGCGGTGGCATCGTCGCGGCGATGTCGTTTCACAGCGGCACGCGCCAGCCGTTCCACTTCCACCTCGGTTACAGCGCAGGGCGCATCGCCAGTTATGCCGCGCTTGGCGCGCTGGCCGGTTTGATCGGCTCCGCCGCGTTTCTGTCCGACAGCCTGTTTCCGCTGCAACGCGGTTTGTATGTGCTGGCGCAGGTGGTGCTGATTCTGCTCGGCCTGTATCTGGCCGGTCTGAATCAAACGATCCGGATTCTGGAACATGCCGGCGGCGCCCTCTGGCGGAAGCTTCAGCCGCTGCTGGGCAAGGTCATGCCGGTGCGTCATTTCGGCCAGGCGGTACTTGCCGGCACGCTCTGGGGCTGGCTGCCGTGCGGCCTGGTTTATAGCGTTCTGGTCATGGCCCTGTCGGCTGGCGGCGCGGTCGAAGGCGCGACCCTGCTGCTGGTTTTCGGGCTGGGCACGCTGCCCAATCTGCTGTTGATGGGTTGGGCGGCGGAAAGTCTGCGCGCCTTCACCCGTCAAATCTGGGTGAAGCGGGGCGCGGGCTTGCTGGTGGCGGCGATGGGCGTCTGGGGCTTGTTTCAGCTAGCGCGCTGATCGCTCATTGGGCCACGCTGAAGGCACGCGAAAACTCGGTCTTCAACGGTTTTCCCAGCACATTGGCGTTGACCAGAAAGCGTAGCGTGTCGGGTGCGTTGACGCGATATTCGCCCAGGTAATAGACGCCGTCGGCCTGGCGCACTTCGCGGATCGGGATGGAGAACAGTTTGTTGTCCTGGGTGACCGCGCCGGCATAGACCTGCCCGGCGACCGATTCGGCCTTGCCGTTGCGGCCTTTTTTCATCAAGGTGATGGTGAGCAGGCCGCGTTCGGCGGCGGGGGTGACGTTGTAGTTCCGGGCGGCTTCCGGGGTCAGTTCAGTGGTCGGCACGGCGACGCTATGCATTTCCAGATCGCCGACCCGGGCGACTTCCGCCGCGTTGGCAATGCCGGCGCAGGCCAGAGCGAGCGCAAGGGGCAGCAGCGGTAAACGGTAAAACATGGTTTTCTCCTTGAATAATGGGTTCTGGATGCCACTATAGCCGCGCCAGAAGTCGCGCGGGGGGCGAGTGATAGACTCGCTCGCCTTTGTTACACCGCTTATATCTCGTTAAGACGCAAACGATGACGCAAATGACGCCACAAGAAATCGTTCATGAACTCGACAAGCACATCGTCGGCCAGGATGCCGCCAAGCGCGCCTGCGCCATCGCGCTGCGCAATCGCTGGCGGCGGATGCGGGTCGGCGACGCTTTGCGCCAGGAAATCACGCCCAAAAACATCCTGATGATCGGCCCCACCGGCGTCGGCAAGACCGAGATCGCGCGGCGTCTGGCGCGCCTGTCCGGGGCGCCGTTCATCAAGGTGGAAGCGACCAAATTCACCGAAGTCGGCTATGTCGGCAAGGATGTCGACAGCATCATTCGCGATCTGGCCGAAATCGCCGTCAAACAAGAGCGCGAGGCAGCCACCCGCGAGGTGCGCATGCGCGCCGAAGATGCGGCCGAAGACCGGATACTCGATGTGCTGCTGCCCGGTGCGCGCGATGCTTGGCAGGTTGACGCAAACGCCCACGATGCCAAGCCGGAGGAGTCCGCCACGCGGCAGAAATTCCGCAAGATGCTGCGCGAGGGCCAACTCGACGACAAGGAAATCGAACTCGATCTGGCGATGACCAATGCGCAGATGGAAATCTTCGCGCCGCCCGGCATGGAAGAACTCACCACGCAGTTGCAGGGCATGTTCCAGAACCTGGGCCAGAAACGCAGCCAGAAACGCAAGTTGAAGATTTCCGAGGCGATGAAGCAACTCGTCGACGAAGAGGCCGGCCGCTTCGTCAACGAGGAGGAAATCAAGCTCGCGGCGGTGCGCAATGTCGAATCCAACGGCATCGTGTTCCTCGACGAGATCGACAAGATCGCCGGCCGCGAGGGAACCGGGCCGGACGTCTCACGCCAAGGCGTGCAGCGCGATCTGTTGCCGCTGGTCGAAGGGGCCACCGTTTCGACCAAGTTCGGCATGATCAAGACCGACCACATCCTGTTCATCGCCAGCGGCGCGTTTCACCTGTCCAAACCGTCCGACCTGATTCCCGAATTGCAAGGCCGTTTCCCGATCCGGGTCGAACTGCAAAGTCTTTCCGTCGCCGACTTCGAGCGCATCCTGACCGGCACCGACGCCTGTCTGACTCGGCAGTATCAGGCCTTGATGGAAACCGAAGGGGTCAAACTTGAATTCACCGATGACGCCATCCGCCGCCTGGCCGAGCTGGCCTGGCAGGTCAACGAACGCACCGAAAACATCGGCGCGCGGCGCTTGTACACGGTGATGGAACGCCTGCTCGACGAGTTGTCGTTCGACGCCGACCAGCGCGCCGGCGAAACGCTGAAGGTCGACGCGGATTACGTCGATGCGCGTCTGAAGGAATTGGCGGCGAGCGAAGATCTGGCGCGCTATGTTTTGTAAGCGTGGCGCTGTAGGGCGGGAATCCTTTCCCGCCGGTCCACCGTCTGATTGCTTTTGCATGAATGGGCGGCGACCTCCCGCCGCGATGGGGGCGTCGGCAAGGGATTGCCGACCTACGGGAAACCGTAGCGCCTTCCGCCCTCCGCTTTTCCGCCCTACGCACAGCCGATATCATTCGCCAAATCCTTAGCAGTCCGAATCCATTGAACCAATACAACGAATCTTCCATCCGCGTGCTCAAAGGCCTGGAGCCGGTGCGTGCGCGGCCGGGCATGTACACGCGCACGGATACGCCGACGCACATCATCCAGGAAGTCATCGACAACGCCGCCGACGAGGCGCTGGCCGGCTACGCCAGAACCTTGTCGGTGAAGATCCATCTGGATGGCTCGGTATCGGTCGAAGACGACGGGCGCGGCATTCCGGTCGGGCCGCATCCGACCGAGAAGGAGCCGACCGTCGTCGTCGTGTTCACCCGTCTGCATGCCGGCGGCAAGTTCGACAAGACCACCGGCGATGGCGCTTATGCCTTCTCCGGCGGCCTGCATGGTGTCGGCGTTTCGGTGACCAATGCGCTGTCGACGCGCCTGGCCGTCACAGTGAAGCGCGATGGCGAGATTTCTTCGCTCGAATTCGCCAACGGCGGTGTGCTCGCCGTGCCGCTGGCGGTGACTGGCAAGTGCGCCAAGAAAGACACCGGAACCCTGGTGCGCGCCTGGCCGGATGCGAGCTTCTTCGATTCGCCGCGCATCTCGCTGAATGAAATGGAGCGATTGCTGCGCGCCAAGGCGGTTTTGCTGCCGGGCGTCACGGTGAAACTTTCCATCGAGCGCGAGGGTCAGCCGGATCAGGAAAAAATCTGGACTTACCCGAACGGCTTGCCGCAATACCTGAACGAATTGCTGGGCGGTGACGTAAACCCGGTGGAAACCCTGATTCCGCCCTTTGGCGGCGAGCGTTATGCCGATGGCGAGGCCGGTGGTTTCGCCAAGGGCGAGGGCGCGGCCTGGGTGTTCACCTGGTCGGAAGCCGGGGTGGGCGCGCTGGCGGCGGAAAGTTTCGTCAACCTGATCCACACCGCCCAGGGCGGTACCCACGAAGCCGGCCTGAAAGCCGGCGTGTTCGACGCGGTGAAAAGCTTCGCCGAACATCACGGCCTGCTGCCGCGCGGCGTGCAATTGCGCCAGGAAGACGTCTGCGGCCGCATGAGTTTCGTGCTCTCGGCGCGCATTCTCGATCCGCAGTTCCAGGGCCAGGTGAAGGAAAAACTCAACTCGCGCGAGGCGGTAAAACTGGTCTCGGCGATGGTGCGCGATCCGTTCGAGGTCTGGCTCAACAGCCA
Organism: Hydrogenophilales bacterium 28-61-23; assembly: GCA_002281555.1. Taxonomy (GTDB): domain Bacteria; phylum Pseudomonadota; class Gammaproteobacteria; order Burkholderiales; family Thiobacillaceae; genus PFJX01. The sequence goes on along the minus strand of NCGJ01000005.1, from coordinate 61,888 downwards.
TGTCGAACACGGCAAGGCGCTGGCCGAACTGGCCAGCCGCGCCGCCGCCGCGCGGCTCAAATCGGCGCAGAAAGTCGAAAAGAAAAAGCAGTCTTCCGTCGTCGTGTTGCCTGGCAAGCTGTCCGATGCGTCCGGCTCCAATCCGGAAGACCTGGAAATCTTCCTGGTCGAGGGCGATTCCGCCGGCGGCTCCGCCAAACAGGCGCGCGACCGCGAAACCCAGGCCATCCTGCCCTTGCGCGGCAAGGTGCTGAACACCTGGGAAGTGGAGCCGGAACGGCTCTACGCCAACAACGAAGTGCATGACATCGCGGTGGCGCTGGGCGTCGAGCGGCACAGTTTCAACGACAGCCCGGATATGTCTGGCCTGCGCTACGGCAAAGTCGTGGTGATGAGCGATGCCGACGTCGACGGTTCGCATATCCAGACCTTGCTGCTGACCTTGTTTTTCAAGCATTTCCCCCAATTGGTGGAACAGGGCCGCATCCACATCGCACAACCGCCGCTGTATCGAGTCGATGTGCCGGCGCGGGGCAAGAAGCCGATGCGCCGCTTTTACGCGCTGGATGACGACGAGCTGGTGGCGATTCAGGATCGTCTGGTGCGTGAGGGCATCAAACAGGAAGCGATTGAGGTCGGTCGCTTCAAAGGCCTGGGCGAGATGAATCCGGAGCAGTTGCGCGAGACCGCGATGAGCCCGGCGACGCGGCGGGTGCTGCCGGTGCGGGTGACGCGCGCGGAAATGGAATCCGCCGTGGCGATGTTCGACATGCTGATGGGCAAGGGCGAGGCCAGCGCGCGGCGCGAGTGGATGGAATTGAAAGGAAATACCGTGGAGGCGGATATATGAGCAGTACCACCAAACAAAAGGCCGAGAAGGCCAAGGTCGAGAAGGTCGAGAAGGTCAAGGTCGAAAAGGTCAAGGTCGAGAAAGTGGCGGCTGAGAAGGTCAAGGTCGAGAAAGTGAAGGCCGAGCCGGCGATTGTCCCGACCGAGAGCCCCGCCGAGACGCCGGATAGTCGTGCCGCCGCGGCAGCGGCCGCGGCGGCCGACGAACGCCGCTTCTGTTCCAGTTGCAGCCGCACCAAACCGGTGCTCGGCGGCGTCATGGCGCTGTGCGCCAACGGCACCAAACGCTGGAAATGCGCCGACTGCCACGCACGCTCGAAAGCGCATCTGGCGTCGGTCAAGAAAAGCCAGTGATGCAGACTGAAGATACGCTGACGCCGGACCTGTTCAACGATACGACCGCCGCCGCACAGCAACCGCCCGCGCCGCCACCGCCGCCTGCTTCCGACGGCGAAGAACCCAAGGATTACCTGTCGCTCGCCGATTACGCCGAGCGCTGTTATCTCGCCTACGCGATGAGCGTGGTGAAAGGCCGCGCGCTGCCCAACGTGGAAGACGGCATGAAGCCGGTGCAGCGCCGCATCCTGTTCTCGATGCGCGAGATGGGTCTGGGTTCGGCGACCAAACACGTCAAATCCGCGCGCGTGGTCGGCGACGTCATCGGCAAACTGCACCCGCACGGCGACCAGTCGGTGTACGACGCGATGGTGCGCATGGCGCAGAGTTTCACGCTGCGCTATCCGCTGATCGACGGCCAGGGCAATTTCGGCTCGCGCGACGGCGACGGCGCGGCGGCGATGCGTTACACCGAAAGCCGGCTGACCCCCATCGCCGAACTGCTGCTGGCCGAGATCGACGCCGGCACGGTCGACTTCAAACCCAATTACGACGGCGCCTTTCAGGAACCCGCGCTGTTGCCGGCGCGGCTGCCGATGCTGCTGGCCAACGGCGCCTCCGGCATCGCGGTCGGCATGGCGACCGAAATGCCGCCGCACAACCTGCGCGAAATCGCCGAAGCCGCGATCCAGGTGCTGAAGCATCCGGAAACCACCACGCACGATCTGATGGCGCACATCCCCGGCCCGGACTTCCCCGGTGGTGGCCAGATCATTTCCGCGCCGGCCGACATCCAGGCCGCCTACGAAACCGGACGCGGCAGCCTGCGCGTGCGGGCGCGCTGGGAAGTGGAACCGCTGGCGCGTGGGCAGTGGCGCATCGTCGTCACGCAGTTGCCGCCCGGCGTGTCCACCGCCCAGATCCTGACCCAGATCGACGCCATCACCAATCCGCAGATCAAGACCGGCAAGAAGGAACTCAGCCAGGAACAGAAGACGCTGAAGACCGCGATGCTGGCCGCGCTGGAAACCGTGCGCGACGAATCGGACGAGAAAGCGCCGGTGCGCATCGTGCTGGAACCGCAATCGCGCAATCAGGAGCCGGAAGCCTTCATGCGCCTGCTGCTGGCGCAGACCAGCCTGGAAACCACCGCGCCGATGAACCTCACCGTGGTCGGTCGCGACGGTCGTCCTGGCCAGAAGGGGCTGCGCGACCTGCTGCTGGAATGGGTCGATTTCCGCCTCGTCTCGGTGCGCCGGCGCAGCCAGTTCCGCCTCGACGCGGTCAATCGCCGCATGCACATCCTGGAAGGCCGGCAAGCGGTTCTGCTCAATATCGACGAGGTCATCCGCGTCATCCGCGAAGCCGACGATCCGAAAGCCGACCTGATCGCCGCGTTCTCCTTAAGCGAAATCCAGGCCGAGGACATCCTCGAAATCCGCTTGCGCCAGTTGGCGCGGCTGGAAGGCATCAAGATCGAGAAGGAACTCGGCGAACTGCGCGACGAGCGCGACGGTTTGCTGCGCATCCTCGGCGACGAGGTCGAACTGAAGCGAGTCGTGGTCGCGGAGATTCGCGCCGATGCCAAGAAATACGGCGACGACCGCCGCACCCTGATCGAAACCTCGGCGGCGGTGACCGCCTCCAGCGCGGACGCCGCCATCGCCGACGAACCGGTCACGGTCATCGTGTCGAAAAACGGCTGGATGCGCGCCAGAGGAGGGCATGGTCTCGACCTCGCCGCCATGCAATACAAGGCCGGTGACGCCGCGCTGGCGGTAATCGAAACCCGTACCGTGTGGCCGCTGGTGCTGCTCGATTCCGCCGGCCGCAGTTACAGCATCCGCATTTCCGACCTGCCCACCGGGCGCGGCGACGGCGTGCCGATGTCCAGCCTGCTCGAAATGGGGCGCGGCGCGCGCCTGATGTTCGCGCTCTCGGCCGCGCCGGAAACCCGATTGCTGATCGCCAGCGACAGCGGTTACGGCTTCATCTGCCAGCTATCCGACCTGCTCTCGCGCCAACGCGCCGGCAAGGCTTTCCTGACCCTGGAGGAGGGCGGCGCGCCGTTGCCGCCGATGTACCTGCAAGGCGATTGGGTCGCCGCCGCCGCCGACAACGGCAAACTGCTGGTCTTCCCGCTGGAAGAAATGAAAACGCTGACCGGCGGCAAGGGCGTGCAGATCATGAAACTGGAAGCAAATGAGCGCCTGACCGCGCTGACCTGCTTTGGTGGTCAACCCGGTGACCAACGCCTGCAACTGACCGGCAAGAACCGCGCCGGCAAACCGGGCAGCGCCAGCCTGAGCGGCGAAGCGCTGGAAAAATACCGCTTGCACCGCGCCCGCAAAGGCCATGAACTGGATCGGCTCGGCCGCGTCGAAACGCTGTCTGGCGGCTGATTCGAGCGACTGACTCTGGGACGATGAAATCCTTGAAAATCAATTGGATACCTGCGCCATGCTGCTAATGATCGATAACTACGACAGCTTCACCTACAACCTCGTGCAGTATTTCAGCGAGCTGGGCGAAGAGGTGCGGGTCTACCGCAACGACGAAATCGGCGTGGCGGACATCGAGGCGATGCGGCCGGATCGCATCGTCATTTCGCCCGGGCCGTGCACGCCGAACGAGGCGGGCATTTCGGTACCGGCGATTACCGCCTTCGCCGGCCGCATCCCGCTGCTCGGCGTGTGTCTGGGTCATCAGAGCATCGGCCAGGCGTTCGGCGGCAAGATCGTGCATGCCAAACAGCTCATGCATGGCAAGACCTCGCCGATCCATCATGCCGACATCGGCGTGTTTCGCGGCCTGCCGAATCCGTTCACGGCCACCCGCTACCACTCGCTGGTGATCGAGCGCGAAACGCTGCCGGACTGCCTGGAAATAACCGCCTGGACCGACGACGGCGAAATCATGGGCGTGCGCCACAAGACGCTGGCTGTGGAAGGCGTGCAGTTCCATCCGGAATCGGTGTTGACCGAGCACGGCCACGCGCTGCTGAAGAACTTTTTGACGGAGACCCGCGCATGAAGCCCCAGGAAGCGCTGTTGCGCCTGATCGAACACCGCGAGATATTCCACGAGGAAATGCTGTCGCTGATGCGCCAGATCATGGCCGGCGAGGTCAGCCCGGTGCTGATCGCCGCGTTGATTACCGGCCTGCGCGTGAAGAAGGAAACCATAGGCGAAATCACCGCCGCCGCGATGGTGATGCGCGAGCTCTCCACCAAGGTGCCGGTCTCCGATACCGCGCATCTGGTCGATACCTGCGGTACCGGCGGCGACTCCGCGCATACCTTCAACATCTCCACCGCCGCCACCTTCGTCGCGGCCGGCGCCGGCGCGCGCGTGGCCAAGCACGGCGGGCGTTCGGTGTCGTCTAAGTCGGGCAGCGCCGATGTGCTGGAGGCGCTCGGCATCGACATCAATCTGCCGCCGGAAAAGGTGGCCGCCGCCATCGCCGAAGTCGGCCTCGGTTTCATGTTCGCGCCCAACTATCACAGCGCGATGAAGCACGCCGCGCCGGTGCGCAAGGAATTGGGCGTGCGCACGCTGTTCAACATTCTGGGGCCACTGACCAACCCGGCCGGCGCGCCGAATCAGGTCATGGGCGTGTTCCATCCCGATCTGGTCGGCATCCAGGTGCATGTGCTGCAACGCTTGGGCAGCGCGCGCGCGCTGACCGTGTTCGGTCGCGAGGGCCTGGATGAAATTTCGATTTCCGGCGAAACCCTGGTCGGCGAACTGCGCGACGGCGAGGTGCGCGAATACGTGGTCAGCCCGGAGCAGTTCGGCCTCGGCGTGCATGACATACGCGCCTTGCAGGTGGCGACGGTGGAAGAGTCGCGCGACCGCATCCTGAAAGTGCTGCGCGACGAACCCGGCGCGGAACGCGATGTGGTCACGCTCAACGCCGGCGCGGCGATCTACGCCGCCGGCATCGCCGACAGTCTGGCCGATGGCGTCGAGCGGGCGCGCACCGCCATTGCCTCCGGCGCGGCCATGGCCAAGTTGGAAGCGTTGCGGGCGTTCGGCTGACCCGATTTCGTAAGCATCCCGCTCCGCCCACCTACCCCCCAAGGAACCCCCATGACCTCCTACACCCGCGACGACCAGCTCGCCGTTCAGCCCGAAACCAACGTCGGCGGCCGCATCGAAACCTCAGGTGCCTATGTCGGCATCTTTACGCTGGCCAAGGAAAAAACCGCCAAGACCGGCACCAAGGGCATCGAATTCAACTTCGAGGCGGAAGACGGCCGCGTCGCGCGCTATCTGTCGCTGTGGCTGACCCGCGCCAATGGCGAAAAGATCGAGTACCCGTACAGCCTGCTGTCGGCGTTGATGGCTTGCCTGAACGTCAAAAACATCGAATCCACGCCGGCTACGGTGGACGAATGGAACCAGGCCGCCGGCACGATGATGCCGACCGAAGCGCAGACCTTTCCGGACCTGATGAACAAGCCGATCGGCGTACTGTTGCAGCGCGAAGAACGCCTGTGGGAAGGCAAGACCTACGTCAGTATGAAGATCGCCCAGTTCTACGACCCAAGCGACCGCAGCACGCCGGCCGAGATCATCTCCGGCAACCGCGCCGGCCAGGCGCTCGACAAACTGGTCGGCAATCTGCGCGAAAGCGTGGTGCGCAACGATGCGCCGCCGTCCGGCGCGGCGCCGTCGGGCGACAGCACCGGCAACTTCGCGGCGATTGACGATGACGATGTGCCGTTCTGATTTACAAAGCGCAGGGTATATCGACTGACTGCTTGACCAGCAAACAGCCGATCCAGCACTGGGCACGCGGCCTCAGCCGAGCAGGCGCTTCACGGCAAAACGAAGAGCCGGCAAATCATCCTTCGCCGTGACAAACACAATCCGCCAATCGACAGAAAAATAGGCATGCACCGCAGTATTGCGAAAGCCGATTATTTCCTTCCAGGGAACGTCCTGCGAAGCACGCTTTGTTTCCTCACTCAGCCGTGCGGCTGCTTCGCCTATGGTCGCGAGTTTTTGCAGAACGGCGCTCTGGAGCAGCTCATTGCCAAGAAATCGGTCTTCATCAGAGGCTGACAACCAATGTTCGATCAGTGTGATGGCGTCCAGGATGTCGGCAAGATATAGCCGATCACTCCGCATAGATGACTTCCGCCTCTTTGAGCACATCGTCTCTGATATGGCGGTTAAGCCCATTGCGCGTGATCAGATCCACAGACCTGCCAATAATCACTGAGAGTTCCTCACGCATTCGCTGCATGGTAACCAGACCAACCCGCGCTTCGTCCTTCAGATCAATCAAGATATCGACATCACTGTCTTCACGAAAATCGGCGCGAACGACAGAACCGAACAACGCTAGTTCGCGTACCGCATGTTCACGACAGAAGCGCGCAATCACCTCATTCGGCAAGTGTAGATTCGGATTCATGGCGGAATTCCCTGGTAGAAAATGACTCGCACGAATGCTAACGCCGTGCGGGTGAGTTGGTCATGTATATGTCGGCTGATCAAGGTGCGGGGTTTGAGCCGACCCGCCCCGGGCGCGTATATTCGACTGTTTCGATTTGATGGCCTCAACCATGATCCGCGTCCGCGGCGCCCGCACCCACAACCTCAAGAACGTCAACGTCGATCTGCCGGCGCACCAGCTGGTGGTGATCACCGGGCTGTCCGGCTCGGGCAAGTCTTCGCTGGCGTTCGATACGCTGTATGCCGAAGGCCAGCGGCGGTACGTGGAATCGCTTTCCGCCTACGCGCGGCAGTTTCTGCAACTGATGGAAAAGCCGGATGTGGACCTGATCGAAGGCCTGTCGCCAGCGATTTCCATCGAGCAGAAGGCGACTTCGCACAATCCGCGTTCCACGGTCGGCACGGTGACCGAAATCCACGATTACCTGCGCCTGCTGTTCGCCCGCGCCGGCACGCCGCGTTGTCCGCATCACGGCATCGAACTGGCGGCGCAGACCGTGTCGCAGATGGTCGATACCGTGTTGCAGTTGCCGGAAGAGACCAAGCTGATGATCCTGGCGCCGCTGATCGTCGGTCGCAAGGGCGAGCAGGCCGGGCTGTTCGACGAACTGCGCGCGCAGGGTTTCGTCCGACTGCGCGTCGATGGCGAGGTGTTCGATATAGACAGCCTGCCGCCGCTGGAAAAGAACAAGAAACACACCGTAGAGGCGGTGGTGGATCGGCTGAAAGTGCGGCCGGACATGAAGCAGCGCCTGGCGGAAAGCTTCGAAACCGCGCTGCGCCATTCCGACGGCAAGGCGTTGGCCGTGGAGATGGATAGCGGACGAGAAATGCTGTTCTCCGCCAAGTTCGCCTGCCCGGTGTGCGATTTCGCGCTTTCAGAATTGGAACCGCGCATCTTCTCGTTCAACAACCCGATGGGCGCCTGCCCGAAGTGCGACGGCCTCGGCCAGATCACCTTTTTCGACCCGGCGCGCGTGGTCGCTTTTCCGCATCTATCGCTGGCGTCCGGCGCGGTGAAAGGTTGGGATCGGCGCAACGCGTTCTTCTACCGGATGCTGGAATCGCTGGCGATGCACTATGGCTTCGAACTGGAAACCGCGTGGGAAGACCTGCCAAGCGGCATCCAGCAGATCATCCTGCACGGCAGCGGGCGCGAGGAAATCGCCTTCCAGTACCTCGGCGATGGCGGCCGCAAGGTGACGCGCAAACATACGTTCGACGGCGTCATTCCCAGTCTGGAGCGGCGTTACAAGGACAGCGAATCGCAACTGCTGCGCGAAGAGTTGAGCAAGTTCATCGCCACCCGGCCGTGCCCGGAATGCGGCGGTTCGCGCCTGCGCATCGAAGCGCGCAACGTCACCATCGGCAACTGGACATTGCACGATCTTTCCCGCCTGCCGATCCGCCAGTCGCTGAAGTTCTTCGAGGAACTGAAGCTGGAAGGCAACCGCGCCCAGGTCGCCGACCGGATCATCAAGGAAATCTCCGCCCGGCTGACCTTCCTCAACGATGTCGGCCTCGATTACCTCAGCCTCGACCGTTCCGCCGACACGCTGTCCGGCGGCGAGGCGCAGCGCATCCGGCTGGCGTCGCAGATCGGCTCCGGCCTCACCGGCGTCATGTACGTGCTCGACGAACCCTCCATCGGCCTGCACCAGCGCGACAACGACCGCCTGCTCGGCACGCTGAAACATCTGCGCGACCTGGGCAATTCGGTGATCGTGGTCGAGCACGACGAGGACGCCATCCGCCACGCCGATTACATCGTCGACATGGGGCCGGGCGCCGGCGAACACGGCGGCGAGATCGTCGCCGAAGGCAAGCTGGCCGACATCTTGGCCAACCCGAATTCGCTGACCGGGCAATACCTGTCCGGCCAGAAATCCATCCCGATGCCGGAAAGCCGCCGCAGCGCGCGCGAAGGCCGCGTGCTGAAGCTGATCGGCGCCAGCGGCAACAACCTGAAAAACGTCACGCTGAGCCTGCCGACAGGAATATTCGTCTGCGTGACCGGCGTTTCCGGTTCCGGCAAATCGACGCTGATCAACGACACGCTGTACGCCATCACCGCCAACCAGTTGAACGGCGCGGCGCACGAACCGGCGCCGTTCGAGTCCATCGAGGGCGTCGAATATTTCGACAAGGTGGTCAACGTCGACCAGGCGCCCATCGGCCGCACGCCGCGTTCCAACCCGGCCACCTACACCGGCCTGTTCACGCCGATCCGCGAACTGTTCGCCGGCACCGTGCCAGCGCGCGAACGCGGCTACGAGGTCGGCCGCTTCTCGTTCAACGTCAAAGGCGGCCGCTGCGAAGCCTGCCAGGGCGACGGCATGATCAAGGTGGAAATGCATTTCCTGCCCGACATCTACGTGCCGTGCGACGTCTGCCACGGCCAGCGCTACAACCGCGAAACGCTGGAAGTGCAATACAAGGGCAAGAACATCCACGAAGTCCTGCAGATGACCGTTGAAGAGGCCTACGCCTTCTTCAACGCCGTGCCCAGCGTCGCGCGCAAACTGAAAACGCTGATCGACGTCGGCCTGTCCTACATCCGCCTGGGGCAAGCCGCCACCACGCTGTCCGGCGGCGAAGCGCAGCGCGTCAAACTGGCGCTGGAACTGTCCAAACGCGATACCGGCCGCACCCTCTACATCCTCGACGAACCCACCACCGGCCTGCATTTCCACGACATCGACATGCTGCTCACGGTGCTGCAACGCCTGGTCGGCAACGGCAACACCGTCGTTGTCATCGAACACAACCTCGACGTCATCAAAACCGCCGACTGGGTCATCGATTTAGGCCCGGAAGGCGGCGAAGGCGGCGGGCAAATCATTGCCGAAGGCACGCCGGAACAGGTGGCGAAGAACAAGGCGAGCCATACCGGGAAGTATTTGAAGCCGGTGTTGAAGCGCTAGAATTCCCAGCAACGGGCGAGAATGAGGGGGCGTGGAAAATGCCGGTTGTTTTTCGCTGGAAGGGATGCAAATTCTTCTTTTTCTCGAACGAGGGCGATCCGCGCGAACCCGTACACATCCATGTTCGTTGCCATGGCGCCCGCGCCAAGTTCTGGCTTAACCCGGTGGCTGTGGCGGAAAACATCGGCTTCGCAGCGCATGAACTCAGCGATATGACCCGCGTGGTCAGCGACAACCAGGACGTAATCGAAAGGGCATGGCATGAACACTTCGGCGAATGAACTGAGTTTCGACAACAACATGATGTGGGTCACCCTTGTCGATGGCCGCAAACTCGGCATACCCCTGGCCTATTTCCCACGCTTGCTGGCGGCCACACCACAGCAACGCCAGCAATACGAGTTTTCCGGCAACGGGACAGGCATCCATTGGGACGAACTGGATGAAGACATCAGCGTGCAGGGACTGCTCATGGGAGTGGGGGATCGCACGCGGGGCAATCAGATCGCCGCATGAGTTACTGAGCGCGGTTTATTCAAAAATCGTGGTCTGTCCCGGTTATTTCGCAAAAAAGCGAATCGCTGAGGTTGGTCATGCCGGGAAGGATTTGAAGCCGGTGCTCAAACGGGGTTGAAAGTGCGGGTATTGAACAGGGCCGGGTTACCGACAAGGAACGTCAACAGGTAACATCCCGCCATCAACTTGGGGGACCGCCACATGCAAACCGACACCCTGGAAATTCGTCCGGACATCCGCGCCGGGCTGCACGCTCTGGCCGAGAAGACCCACCGAGCTGAAGCCGACATGTTGAATGAAGCCCTGTCCATCTTCCTGGAACGTGAACGTCAAGCCATTGCCCGCACTCAAAGCGAATCCTATCAATCGACCCAGGCATTGATAGATCACATCAAGAACCGCCGCGTCAGCCGTGACATTGGCGACTTTGACATCCGTGAGGCCATCGAAGAAGGTCGCGACTGATGCCGTTTGTGGTCGACAACTCCGTGGTTGTCGCGTGGTTCTTTCCCAGTCAGGCCACGGACTACACCGATAGTGTGCTGGACAGGCTCAAAGCCGACACCGCCCACGTTCCCGCCCTCTGGGTGCTGGAATTCTCCAACGTCCTGCGCAAAGCCATCATGGGCCGCAAGCTGGCGTCCGAAAGCGCGCTGGAGATCATCGCGGAAGCTGAAAAGCTCCCCCTCTCAGTGGACTACACCGCAACCACCACGGCGGCAAACCTCGAACTCGCACTCCGGCATGGCCTGAGCAGCTACGACGCTGCCTATCTCGACCTAGCCATACGCCTTGGCCTGCCAATTGCTGCGAAGGATGGCGCGTTACATGACGCCGCACGCCGAGCAGGAGTGGGAGTTGTTGCATGAGATTTCAGACTTCAAATCGTGGTCTGTCCCATATTGTTGCGTCCCACGCTTGCTGGCGGCCACACCACAGCAACGCCAGCAATACGAGTTTTCCGGCAACGGGACAGGTATCCATTGGGACGAACTGGATGAAGACATCAGCGTCCAGTGGCTGCTCATGGGAGTGGGAGATCGCACACGGGGCAATCGGATTGCAGCATGAGCTTCCGACCTAGTTTTCTTCAATAAATGTGGTCTGTCCCGTATTGTTCTTAGAAATTGGAAGCTCGAATTGCGGGGTCTTGCGGTCTTCGTACTCCGTGCTGTGCCAATGCCCATGCAATTCGATTTCAAGCCACTCTGCAATTTGAAGGCAGCACTCGTAGGACTCGAGGAAGTATTGAATATCCGCAGGCAAGTCCATACCGGACTTAACACGAGAATGCGATCCCGCCTTTCGGATGTATACGTCGTTTGCAATGCCGCTGTTGTGAACGAAGATATCTCGTGTAGCTTTGATCTCCATGTAGCGATGAAATGCCGGGCATTCAAGAAGATTGACAGATAGCAACTGCGCCACTGACTCGGAAAATTCGCCAGGCGACTTGTACGCAAGCTCATTCAAGAACGTATCAGTAGCTCGAATGTGGACTTCCTCAAGGGAAGTCGCTTCCAGCACTACTTGAAGCGGAACACTGCGTTTGCCACCAAGCTTTTGGGGATAGCGCACAACTACAGCGCGAACTACATCACTTAGCATCGTTTCAATGAGCGTCACTAATTGCACCAAGGCGTTGATGCTCAGTTGGTGGAAAGCCAGGAACTGGTACTTTGAAAGAAGCTGTTCTTTGCGATATGTCCGTGTGCTTTGGATGGCCGTCTTGTCTGGGTTGCAACCGACTGGGAAAGTAACTTCGATTTCCTCGTGTTCCATCTCCTGCATGCTCCGAGCCGCAATGTCGAAAGCACCATAGGTAAGCTGAGCAAGCTCGCCCTGATCGAACATCGCGTGCTTCGCCGTCTGTACGATTTGGTTTAACTGATTTCCGAGGTTAAGGCCGCTCATTGATTCTCCCGAGTCTGTGTTTCTAATACGTCATGCCCTGCCAACAAACACGACGGGGTCAGCGATTGGTGGATAACTGCAAGTTAATACAACCCTGAAATAGTCACAATGACCGCTTTGGCCTACGACCCGTCGCCCGCGAAGCAAGGCTAAAAATCTCTTCTACTCTCAACCCCTGTCGTTGCAGGCATTTGAACGGTTGAATGCCGTCAACTGGCACCGGAATCCAGAGACGTTGCCCGCCGCCGGCTTTGGTCTTGCATCCAGCCCGCGTAGGTCGGAAAAGCGCAGCGCCTTCCGCCGAATGAAACACCCTGGCGAGGCACCACCAACGACCAGACCAGACCATCCGGGCGTGCTGACCAGGAGATTGCGCGGATACCTTGCATGCGGCGGAAGGCGCTGCGCTTTTCCGCCCTACGACTTCACCTTCACCATCACCCTATATTCCCGATGGTTGTCATGCAGCGAAATAGGAGACGCACCACATTTCCCTGCTGAGCGGCTACCTCGTCCGCAGCAGGGGGCCAGGGGCTAGGCTCGATACCCCAGTCGGCAAAGCAAGTGCGCGATCGGTTAAGCCGAGGTGCGTCCGCCAGTCCTTCCCGCATGCGGGCTATGGTCGCCCCTTCAAGGAAAAGGCCAGGGCGCGATCCTTGATCTCGTTCCAAGACAGCGGCATGGGTCAGACCTCCGTCCGCATCACTATCGAATACCCACCAAAAAAGCGGCGGGTGGCAGTATCGGAATTCCTCGCCAAGGGTGCATATCAACCAGATGCGGGTCGCTGGAAATCAGCATCTCGGCCTGCACTGTATCGGCCAGCGCAAGAAATATGTTGTCTTTCGGGTCAGGGCAATCCGTCACTATTTGGCTGACAGGCAGCATCAAGGCGCGTGCACGAAAACCCTCGATGAAAACCTCGCGCTCGGCGCGTGCCGCATAGCGGTCGAACTTGTCGCGCAGCAACACCGTTTCCAGTTCGGCCAGGGTCGATACGCACACGCAAACCTCAAACAGCAAGAAGGCTTTTTCCAATGCCAACGCGGGAATGGATTCCGGACGGATGGCCGCGCTGACCAATACGCCCGTATCCACCACGATGCGTCTAGCGAAGTTCATGCACGAGCTGATTGATGTCCGCGTCGGTCAGTGCCGCGGCATCGGGCGTAGCAGGCAATTGCTTGCGGTACTGCGCATACCAGCGGGCGGCCTCCTCGCGCCGTTTACGTACATCGACCAGTTCTTTCATGTCGTGTTCAGACACCACGTAAGCCACGGTGCGCCCGCGTCGCGTCACTTCGATCGGCTCGCGCTGTGAACGGTCGATCAATTCGCCAAAGCGGCTTTGCGCTTCAACTGAGGTTACAGCGATCATATTTGACTCCATGAAATAGCTATTTCACGCATTCTGGCTGTTATGGCCTGGTTTGCCTATCGCGACGGCTCCGGTTGATTCAACGCCAAGATTGCCGCCCACATCCGCCATACCATCCAGATGCCCTGCACGGCACCGGGGGGGCGTACTTGGAAAGCTGCAAGCCCCTTTTGCGGGCATGTTCAGCGAGGCGCCGCTCGGCACGGATGCTGTGGCGTGCCGAATAGACGCTAAGTCGAGCCGCTTACCCAATATAATCGCGCCCAGGCCGGCCTCGGCGGGCCGTTCTTCCCGTTTTTTGTGAAACCAATCATGTCAGCTACCAAGCAAGAACTTCAAAACGAAGTCGCCGCGCTCGTCGTCAGCGCCCTCAATCTCGACATTGGCCCGGATGAGATTCTGCCCGACGCGCCCCTGTACGGTGAGGGACTCGGCCTCGACTCGATCGACATCCTGGAGGTGGCGCTGGCCGTGTCCAAGCGTTACGGATTCCAGTTGCGCGCCGATAACGCGGACAACGTGCATATTTTCAGTTCGCTCGCCAGCCTGACCCAACATATCGCGGAGCACCGCGTAAAGTGAATTCGACCCTGCTCAAGGGCTTGCGCTGGGCGGCCATCGCAATCGGTGTGATCGGATATTCCGTGCTGGCGCATTACAGTTCGGCCACTTCGGCGGCAACCACCTTTCCCTCCCTGGGGGTCGCCGTTTCGCTGGCGCCATCCCTGGCCATCCTGCTGATGCTGGCCTGGCGTTCGCCCCGGCGTCTGCTCATGTCGCTGGCATGCGCGGGCATCGGTGTGCTGCTGTGGATGTTCTGGGGCGCGCTGGAACGGAATTTCAACTGGGTCTATTTTCTTCAGCATGCCGGCACCAACGTGATGCTGGCGGCGGTGTTCGGCGTCACCCTGTCGGCTGATAAACAACCGCTCTGCACCCGCTTTGCCGAAGCCGTCCACGGCGCCGTCGCGCCCGACGTGGCGCGCTACACCCGCCATGTCACGTTGGCCTGGACGCTGTTTTTCCTGGCGGTCAGTCTGACTTCCACGCTGCTGTTTCTGTTCGCCCCCATCGAGGTCTGGTCGATCTTCGCCAACTTCCTGTCTTTCCCGTTGATCCTGCTGATGTTCGTCGCCGAGTATCTGGTTCGCCTGCGCATGCTGCCAAATATGGAGAAGCACAGCATCAAGGACAGCATGCTCGCCTACTGGAAAACGCCCGTCGCGCCGCGCGCGCATTCCGCCGCTTCGCCCGACAGCCGTTAGGCCGGTGCGTCCCGCCCGCCCATGCCGACTCCGCCGCTGACCTTGCCACCGACCTTGCCACTGATAGCCCATCGCGATCTCGATGCCGTCATCGCCTGGCGCGGCGGCGTGCCGGTCGGCGCCAGGCAGTTTCTACAGGAGGTTGGACAGGTTGCCGAGCAACTGCCGCCGGGGCGCCATGTCCTGAATCTGTGCGGCGACCGTTACCGCTTTACCGTTGCGCTCATGGCCAGCATCGTCAGCGGCCGGGTCAGCCTGCTGCCGTCCGCCCATACCCCCGAGATGGTCGGCCAGATGCGGCGCATCGCTCCCGATCTGTTCTGCATTTCCGATCAGGACAAAGGCGGAGTCGATCTGCCGGTGTTTCGCTACCCGGAACCGATGGCGTGGTCGATGGACGCTGTCTCGATCCCGCAAATCGACTGCGATCAGGTCGTCGTCCAGGTATTCACCTCCGGTTCCACCGGCATGCCGCTGCCCCACGCCAAGCGTTGGGGCAATCTGGTGCGCAATGTGCGGGCCGAGGCGGCGCTTCTGGGCATTGGCGCGCGGCATGCCGTGGTCGGCACGGTGCCGGCGCAACATATGTACGGCCTCGAATCCACCGTGTTGATGCCGCTGCAGAGCGGCGCCGCGCTGCACACCGGCCACCCGTTCTATCCGGCCGACATCTGCGCGGCGCTGGATGCGTTGCCGCGGCCGCGCGTGCTGGTCACCACACCCTATCATCTGCGTGCGCTGCTGGCTGGGCAGGTCGCGCCACCCGCCGCGGACCTGCTGCTGTCCGCCACGGCGCCGCTGTCGGGAGACCTGGCCGCAGCCGCCGAAGCCGCCTTTTCCTGCCCCCTGCATGAAATCTACGGCTGCACCGAAACCGGCCAACTGGCCACCCGCCGCACCACGGCCGGCGCGGCCTGGCAGACCTTCGCGGGCGTCCGGCTGCGGCGCGAGGGCGATGCGGTCTGGGCCGAAGGCGGACATATCGAGGTGGCGACGCGGCTCAACGACGAAATCGAGCTGGTGGACGCGAATCCGACCCGTTTCTTGCTGCACGGCCGCCATGCCGATCTGGTCAATATCGCCGGCAAACGCACTTCGCTGGCCTATCTCAATCAACAGCTCAACGCGATCCCCGGCGTGCTCGATGGCATCTTTCTGCAACCGGACGATGGCGGCGATGGCGCCCCGGAAAGCGTCCGCCGTCTTTCCGCGCTGGTGGTCGCGCCGGAACTGACGCCCGCCGCGCTGATGCAGGCCCTGCGCGAACGCATCGACCCGATTTTTCTGCCGCGGCCGTTGCTGTTCGTCGACGCGCTGCCGCGCAACGCCACCGGCAAGCTGCCCAGTCAGGCGGCGCGGGCGTTCCTGGCGAGCTTGCTGGCGCAAACCACGCACCGCATCCCGGCATGACAGACCTGTCCCTTGCCTTGTCCGTCGCCGCCGATCACCCGGCCTACGCCGGCCATTTCCCGGGACGTCCCATCCTGCCCGGCGTGCTGTTGCTGGATGAGGCCATCCAGGCTCTGGCCGGCCAGAATGGGTTGGATGCCGCCAGCGGCCAGATCAAAGCGGCAAAATTTTTGAGTCCGGTCAGTCCGGGAGAATCTTTGCGTTTGCATTTCAGCGAGACGGCCGCGGGCGTTTTTCGCTTCGAAGTTCTGGCCGGCGAGCGCGTCGCGGCCAGCGGCATCTTCGCCTTCCCAGTAACGCCTCCACAGGATGGCGCGGCGTGAGCGCATCCCATCTCTCGCACCAAGCCGAATGGGTGCGGCAGCGGGAACGCAGCAACAGCAGCATGTTGCGGCTGATGACCTGGATTTCGCTGCGTCTCGGGCGGCGCTTGTCCCGCGTCGTTCTGCTCGGCATCAGCCTTTATTTCCTGCTTTTCGCTCGCGACGCGCGTCATGCCTCGCGCAACTACCTGCGCCACGTTTTGCAACGGCCGCCGCGCCTGGGCGAGATTTTTCGCCATTTCCACAGCTTCGCCGCCTGTATCCATGACCGGATTTACCTGCTCAACGACCGCTTCGATCTATTCGATATCGAGGTGCACGGCGACGCGCTGATCAAGGCTGTCCTGGCTTCCGGGCAGGGCGCCATTCTGATGGGCGCCCACATGGGCAGTTTCGAGGTGGTGCGCGCGGTCGGTCGGCAACAGCCCGGTTTGCGGGTGGCCATGGTCATGTACGAAGAAAACGCCCGCAAGATCAACGCCGCCCTTGCCGCCATCAATCCGGCCGCCATCCAAGACATCATCCCGCTCGGCCAGCTCGATTCCATGCTGCGGGTGCAGGCGCGGCTGGATGAGGGCTTGGTGCTCGGGGTGCTGGCAGATCGCACGCTCGATAGCGACCCCGCCCTGGCGCTGCCGTTTCTCGGCGAGCCGGCGGAAATCCCGCTCGGCCCCATGCGTCTGGCGGCCATCCTCAAGCGCCCGGTGCTGTTCATGTGCGGCGTCTATCTGGGCGGCAACCGCTACGCCATCCATTTCGAGCCGCTGGCCGATTTCACGCACATCGAGCGCAAGGAGCGGGACGCCGCCATCCGGCAAGCCGTTGCGGCCTATGCCGATTGCCTGGAGCGGCACTGCCGCGCGACGCCGTTCAACTGGTTCAACTTCTTCGATTTCTGGCGGCCGTCGAGCAATGCCAGGCGCGACCCGGCATGACCCAGTCCCGGCTTGTCGCCCTGTTTCTGCTTGTCGCCCTGTTCCTGCTGGCGGCGCTGCCCGCCCAGGCCGCGCAATTCGGCATCGGCCAGCTCATGGACGCCTTGGCCAACAACAAGCACGGCGCGGCCAGCTTCAGCGAGAAAAAATACATTTCCATCCTGGACGAGCCGGTCGAGTCGTCCGGCGAACTCCTGTTCGTGCCACCCAATCGCCTGGAGAAACGCACTCTGAAGCCCAGGCAGGAAAGCCTGGTGCTGGACGGCGATGTCCTCAGCGTCGAGCGCGGGCGGCAGAAGCATGTCCTGCAACTGAAGAAATACCCGGAAATCGCCGGCATGATCGAAAGCATACGCGCCACCCTGGCTGGCGACCGCAAGGCGCTGGAACGGGTCTATCACCTGACCCTGACCGGCGGCGGCGAACGTTGGACCCTGGTGCTGATTCCGCTCGATGCCAAGGTCGGCGGCGTCGTCGCCCGCATCCGGATGGATGGCGCGCGGGATGAAGTGCGCACGATGGAAATTCTGCTGGCCGACGGCGACCGCGCTGTGATGACTATCCGGAAGATCGCCACGCCATGAGTCGACGTGGCAGTGCCGCCATCGCCCTCTGGCTGGTTTTTCTGGCGGCCTGTATCTGGCTGGTGAGCCGGGCCAGTTTCACCGCCGACCTGTCCGCCTTTCTGCCGCGCACGCCGACCCAGGAACAGCAACTTCTGGTCGAGCAACTCAAATCCGGCATCGCCTCGCGCCTGATCCTGATCGGCATCGACGGCGGCGATCAGGCCGCGCGCGCCCGCGTCTCGCTCGACTTGGCCGCTCGCCTGCGCGCCGATGCCCGCTTTCTGCATGTCGCCAATGGCGAAAGCCTCGGCCTGGAACGCGACCGCCAGATTCTGCTCGACAACCGCTATCTGCTCAGTCCGGCGGTGAATGCCGAGCGCTTCACGGTGGACGGCTTGCGTGCCGGCGTCGAGGACAGCATCGATCTTCTCGCCACCTCCGCCGGCATGTTCAGCAAGGCGCTGCTGCCGCGCGACCCGACCGGCGAATTCATGCGACTGCTCGACACCATGGCGGGCGGCGCGGGTGGCAAACACCAACCGCAAATGGCCGACGGCGTCTGGGTCTCGCGCGACGGCCAGCGCGCGCTGCTGCTGGCCCGCACCCGCGCCGAGGGCGCCGACACCGACGGTCAGGAGCAGACCGTCGCGGCGATCCGCGCCGCGTTTGAGGCAACAACGCAGGCAACAACGCAGGCTACGGCGAGTCCGACCATGCATTTGTCGCTGACCGGCCCGGGCCCCTTTTCCGTGGCGGCGCGCGCCACCATCAAGGGCGAGGTGGCCAAGCTGTCCGGCATCGGCGCGCTGATCATCGTCGGCCTGCTCTGGCTGATCTATCGCTCTTTCACCGCGCTGCTGCTCGGCCTGCTGCCGGTGCTGTCCGGTGCCCTGGCCGGCGTGGCGGCGGTCAGCCTCGGCTTCGGCACGATCCACGGCATCACCCTGGGCTTCGGCACCGCGTTGATCGGCGAGGCGGTGGACTATTCCATCTACCTGCTGATGCAGACCGAGCGGGACAAGGCGGGCGCGCATGGCGCGGTGGGCGAACAACACTGGCTGGCCAATTACTGGCCGACGATCCGGATCGGCGTGCTGACCTCGGTGTTCGGCTTTGCCTCGCTGCTGTTTTCCGGCTTCCCCGGCCTGGCCCAACTGGGCCTGTATTCCATCGCCGGGCTGGTTACCGCCGCGCTGACGACGCGTTTTGTGCTGCCGCATCTGCTGCCGGCCAAGCTGCGCATTCGCGATGTCACCGCTTTCGGCCAGAAGCTGCATGTCGCGGTGACTTGGGCGGGCCGATTGCGCGCGCCGGTGCTGATCCTGTTCGGCGCCGCCTGCGTCGTGCTGGCAGCGCGGGGCGACGGCATGTGGAACCAGGAGCTGTCGGCATTGAGCCCGGTTTCCGCCGCCGATCAGGCCCTCGATATGACCATGCGCGCCGACCTGGGCGCCCCCGATGTGCGTTACCTGATCGTGGTGACCGCCGCCGAACGCGAGGCGGCGCTCGCCGCCAGCGAACGCGTCGCGACCTCGCTGCGCAAGCTGGCGGCGGCGGGCGTCATCGACAGCTTCGAGAGTCCTTCTTTCTACCTGCCCAGCCAGGCCAGCCAGCGCCAGCGTCTGGCCAGCCTGCCGCCCGAGGCCGAACTGCGCCGGCGCTTCCAGACCGCCATCGCCGATCTGTCCCTGCGGGCGGATCGATTCGAGCCATTTTTCGCTGACGTGGAGAAATCGCGCGGCCGGCTGCCATTGACCCGGCAAGACCTCGAAGGCACGTCGCTGGCCCAGGGGGTCGATGCGCTGCTGGTGCAAACCGAAGCGCACTGGACCGCCCTGTTGCCGCTGCGCGCGGCGGCCGGCAAGCAGCAGGTCATCGACGCGGCGCAAGTACGCGCCGCGCTGGCCGAGACCAGCCTGGCCGGTGTTTATTTCGTCGATCTCAAGGGCGAATCCAACCGCCTCTACGAAAGCTATCTGCGCGAAGCGATTCTGCTGTCGCTTGCAGGTCTGGCCGCCATTCTCGGCCTGCTGTTCGCCACCACCCGTTCCGCGCGGCGAGTGCTGCGCATCGCCACGCCGCTGGCGATCGCCGTCGCCGTGGTCATCGCCAGCCTGGTTCTGGCGGGCCAGCAACTCACCATCCTGCATCTGGTCGGCATGCTGCTGGTGGTTGCGGTCGGCTCCAATTACGCGCTGTTCTTCGACCAGGGTGCGAGTGGGGACGCCAACACGGGCGACATCCAGCCGCGCACGCTGGCCTCCTTGCTGGTGGCCACCAGCACGACCGTGGCCGGCTTCGGCATCATGGGTTTCTCCAGCGTGCCGGTGCTTAACGCCATCGGCGTCACGGTGGCGCCGGGCGCCATCCTCGCGCTGATCTTCTCCGCCATCCTGGCGCGGCGCTAGCGACGCACTTGCCAGTGCGCACTTGCCTATGACGTACTTGCCCATAACGCCGCCGCCGCATCCCGCGCGCAAGTGGCGGCCGACGCCGTTGTTGCGGGCCACGTTCGCGCTGCACCTCGGCGTCCTGGTTCTGCTCGCGCTGCGGCCGGAATGGTGGTTCTGGGCACTGGTCGCGCTGGCCGCGAATCACCTGCTCCTTAGCGCCGCCGGCCTCTGGCCGCGCGGCAAGTGTCTCGGCCCGAACTGGGTGCGCCTGCCGGCCGCCGCGGCGCCAGGCCATATCGCCATCACCATCGACGACGGCCCCGATCCGGCGGTGACGCCGCAAGTGCTCGACATCCTCGATCGCTACGATGCCCGCGCCAGCTTCTTCTGCATCGGCAGCCAGGCCGAACGCCACCCCGAACTATGCCGCGAGATCGTGCGGCGCGGCCATGCTGTGGAAAACCACAGCCAGCACCACCGCCATCATTTCTCCCTGTTCGGGCCGCGCCGCATGGCCGGCGAGGTGGTGCTTGGTCAGGACAGCCTCGCCGCGATCACCGGCCAGCGCCCGCTGTTTTTCCGCCCCACTGCCGGCCTGCGCAATCCCTTTCTGGAACCGATCCTGGCCCGGCACGGCCTGCATCTGGTCAGCTGGACGCGACGCGGTTACGACACCCGCAACCGCGACGCCGACGACGTGACCCGGCGTCTGACCCGCAACCTCGCCGCCGGCGACATCCTGCTGCTGCACGACGGCAACGCCGCGCGAAGCGCCGCCGGCCAGCCGGTGATCCTGTCTGTTCTGCCGCGCGTACTGGAAGCCGCCGCCGCCGCCGGCCTCAAGTCCATCCCCCTGCGTTCCGCGCTTTGAGTTCAGCCTGGAATATTCGCCAATGTTCGATAGCGAACAGAAAGATCCAGCCTATCGGCGCAGGCTGAAAGCCGGTGGTGCTTAAGCATTTGCTTCGTGCACTCCGTTCGTTGTTCCATTTTCTCTAGCGGGGGTTTAACCATGATCAAGCGTATTTTCGTGACACTGCTCACCATGCTGTCCATTGTCGGCGCTACCGCGACATTTACTGCCTGCAACACGATGGAAGGCGCGGGACAGGATATTCAGCAGGCAGGAGGGGCCATCAAGGACAAGGCCAATGAGAACAAGTAATCGAACTCATTGACAGGGCGACGACCGGCCTAGCAGCCGGGTCGCCCGGTAGGCCATCGCCGGTGTTGCGGGGGAAGCAGGGAACACTTCCATAGTTCTAGTCGTACGGCTCCAACACAGTAATTCCAGCCCCTGTAGGACGGAAAAACCGGGGCAGTAACGTCAGTTAGAATTCAGCGCAATACCAGACCGACCCTATCTCCGCGTGACCCCACTCCATCTTTCCCGCTTTACCGCCAGCAGTTGCCTGGGACATGGCCTCGATGCCATGCAGGCCATGTTGCGGCAACGGAAAAGCGGTCTGCTGCCCTGCCGGTTCGAGTCGGTGAACGATCTTGAAACATTCATCGGCGAAGCGCCGGATGTGGATGCGGCACCGCTGCCGGCCCCGTTCGCCGAATACGAATGCCGCAACAATCGCCTGGCCTGGCTGGGTCTGCGCCAGGATGGCTTCAGCGCCGCCGTCGAGGCCGCCATCGCCCGCCATGGCCGGCGTAGGGTTGGTGTGTTTCTTGGCACCAGTACCGCCGGCATTCTGCAGACCGAGCTGGCCTACCGTCGGCGTGACCCGGTTTCCGGCGCATTGCCGGACGACTTCATCTACCGCACCACGCACAACACTTATTCGGTAGCCGATTTCGTGCGTCATTATTTCCAGCTCGAAGGGCCGGCGATGGTGGTCTCGACCGCCTGCTCTTCCAGCGCCAAGGTGTTCGGGGCGGCGGCGCGCATGATCGAGGCGGGGCTGATCGATGCGGCGCTGGTCGGCGGCGTCGATTCCCTCTGCCTGACCACGTTGTACGGCTTCAATTCGCTGGAGTTGCTGGCGCCGGAACCCTGCCGACCGTTCGATGCTGAGCGGCAGGGTCTGTCCATCGGCGAGGCGGCCGCTTTCATCCTGCTGGAGAGACCGGCGGACAACCTGGGTGCGGATGCCGTTCTGCTGCTGGGCGTCGGCGAAAGCAGCGATGCGCACCACATGTCGTCGCCGCATCCCGAAGGCCTGGGCGCCCGCATGGCGATGGCGGCGGCGCTGCAATCGGCCGGTTTGCAGGCGACCGATATCGACTACATCAACCTGCATGGCACCGCGACCCCGGGCAACGATGCCGCCGAGGGCAAGGCGGTGGCGGGGCTGTTCGGCGAGCGGACGCCGTGCAGCTCGACCAAGGGCGCCACCGGCCACACGCTGGGCGCGGCCGGCGGCCTGGAGGCGATCGTTTGCGCCATCGCCTTGCAACACGGCTTCCTGCCCGGCGGCTGCAACACCCGCCAACTCGACCCGAACATTCCGATCCGCTATCTGACCGCCAACCTCGATGCGGCGCCCAAGCGGGTGCTGAGCAATTCCTTCGGCTTCGGCGGCACCAATTGCAGCCTGGTGCTGGGGCGGGCCGGCTGAGATGTCGATTTCCAACACACACACCCTCAACGCCTGGATCGACGGCATCGGCCTGCTTGGGCCCGGCTTGGAAAACTGGCCGGCGGCGCGGCCGATTCTGGCTGGCGTCGCCGACTATGTGTCGCAGTCGCTCGTCGTGCCCGCGCCGATGGCATTGCCACCGGCGGAACGCCGCCGCGTCGGCCTGACCGTGAAAGTGGCGCTGGCCGTGGCGCAGGAAGCGGTCGCCGCAGCCCAGGCCGATGCCAGGCAGCTCGCCGCCGTGTTCGCGTCCTCCGGCGCGGATGGCGACAACTGCGACGCGATCTGCGCGGCGCTGGCCTCGGACGGCCGCCATATCTCGCCGACCCGTTTCCACAACTCGGTGCACAACGCGCCGGCCGGCTACTGGGGCATCGCCTCCGGCGCGATGACACCGGCCAACGTGGTGTGCGCCTACGACGCCAGTTTCGGCGCGGGTTTGCTGGAAGCCGTGGTCCAGGTCAGCGTCGATGCCGTTGGCGTGTTGCTGGTGGCTTACGAAGCGCCCTACCCGGAGCCGCTACAGTCCAAGCGGCCGCTTCCCTCCGCCTTCGGCCTGGCCCTGGCGTTGATGCCGCAACCCGGCCCGCGCTCGCTGGCGCGGATACAGATCGAGCTGGTGGAAGCAACGGCGGACGTGCTGGAAAACGCCGAACTGGAAGCCCTGCGTCGCCAGATTCCATGCGCGCGTGGCTTGCCCTTGCTGCAAGCTTTGGCCAGCGGCCGCCCGGGCCGCGTGGTGCTGGACTACCTGAGCCCGCTCGGTCTGGCGGTGGAGATTCAACCATGCGGCTAGACCGCGACTGGCTGCTCGCCCATATCCCGCACCAGGGCGGCATGTGTCTGCTCGACGGCATCGAGGACTGGGACGCGCAGCGCATCCACTGCACGGCCAGCAGCCACCGCGCCGTGGACAACCCGTTGCGCGGCCATGGCCAGTTGGGTGCCGCCTGCGGCATCGAATACGCCGCCCAGGCCATGGCCGCGCATGGCGGCTTGCTGGCGAAGGCCGACAGCGCCGACCCAGGCAAACCACGCGCCGGCTACCTGGCCAGCGTGCGCGCGGTCGAACTGCATGTCGGGCGACTGGACGACATCGAGACGGATCTGACTATCGAGGCGGAGCATCTGTCTGGCGACGACAACACGGTTCTTTACGGTTTCAGCATTTCCGCCGGTGGGCGCGTGCTGTTGAACGGCCGCGCCATCGTCGTGCTGGATGCGGCGAAACTGGGGCGTCCAGGTTGAAACCCAACATGAAACGCGCCCTCGTTACTGGCGGCAGCGGCGGCATCGGCGCGGCGATCTGCCAGCGCCTGGCCGCCGACGGCTGTTACGTCTACGTGCACGCCAACCGGAACCTGGCCAAGGCCGAGGCGCTGGTGGCGGAAATTCGCGGCGCCGGCGGCGCGGCCGAAGCCATCGCCTTCGATGTCACCGATGCCGAATCCAGCCGCGCCATCCTGGAAGCCCTGGTCGAAGAATCGCCGATACAGATCCTGGTCAACAATGCCGGCGTGCATGACGACGCAGTCTTTCCCGGCATGAGCGCGATGCAATGGCACACGGTGCTGGATGTGTCGCTCAACGGCTTCTTCAACGTCACCCAGCCGCTGACCCTGCCGATGCTGCGCAGCCGCTGGGGCCGCATCGTCA
Source organism: Hydrogenophilales bacterium 28-61-23 (assembly GCA_002281555.1). Lineage (GTDB taxonomy): Bacteria > Pseudomonadota > Gammaproteobacteria > Burkholderiales > Thiobacillaceae > PFJX01. The sequence continues at coordinate 37,370 of NCGJ01000005.1, read as the reverse complement.
ACATCACCTCCATCGCCGGCCTGGTCGGCAACCGCGGCCAGGTCAACTATGCCGCCGCCAAGGGCGCGCTGCACGCCGCCACCAAGTCGCTCTCGCTGGAACTGGCCAGTCGCGGCATCACGGTCAACGCCGTCGCGCCGGGCATCATTCAGACCGGCATGATCGAAGGCGTTTTCGACGAAAAAACCATCGCCGGCATGGTGCCGATGAAGCGGGCCGGCAAGCCGGAAGAAGTCGCCGACCTGGTCGGTTTTCTCGCCTCGGAACAGGCCAGCTATATCAGCGGCCAGATCATCTCGGTCAATGGAGGCATGATTTGAGCGCGCCCGCTCATGCACTCGCCGTTCACCAGACTGAACTCCTGCTGTTTTTCACGCTGCTGCAACTGACGGTCATCGTCCTGGCCGGGCGTTTCGGCGGCGAAATCGCGCACCGCGTCGGCCAATCGCCGGCGGTGGGCGAAATCATCGTCGGCATCCTGCTCGGGCCGTCGCTGTTCGGCCTGCTCGCTCCCGACCTGTTTCAGTATGTATTCCGTTCGACGCCGCCGGCGCCGATGCAGATGCTGTCGCAGATCGGCCTGATTCTGCTGATGTTCCAGATCGGCCTGGAGTTCGATTTCGCGCATCTGGTCGAGCGGCAAAACCGCCGCGCCGTCACCTATATCGCCAGCGCCAGCATGCTGGTTCCGTTCGGCCTCGGCTTCGTCTTCGGCTACACCACCGCGCCGCTGCTATCGCCCGGCGTCGACCCGCTCACCACGGCGCTGTTCATCGCCACCGCCTTCTCCATCACCGCGCTGCCCATCCTGGGCCGCATGATGATCGAGTTCAAAATCACCCGCCTGCCGATCGGCGTTATCGCCATCAGCGCGGCGGCGATCAACGATGTGGTCGGCTGGCTGCTGCTCGCCCTGGTCACCGCGCTGACGCTGGCCGAATTCAGCGCCACCGCGTTTGCGTTGAAGGTGGCCCTGGTGGCGGGTTTCTTCGTGTGTTGGTGGTTCGTGGTGCGGCCGTTGATGAAGCGCATCATCCGCGCCAGCCAGTTCGGACCGGCGCCGACGGGCGAGAAGGCCGGACGCGGCAAGTTGACCCACAACCTGCTCGGCATCGTGCTCGCCGGCATCTTCATCTCGGCGATGACCACCTACCAGATCGGCATCTTCGCCATCTTCGGCGGCTTCATGATGGGCGTGATCCTGCATGACGAACACGAACTCATCGAAGCCTGGAAAGAACGCATCGGCCACTTCGTCATGGTCTTCTTCCTGCCCATCTTCTTCACCTACACCGGCCTGCGCACCAACGTCGGCAGCCTGGGTACGGCGGCCGACTGGGGCTGGTGTTTGTTGCTGATCTCGCTCGCCACGCTGGGCAAATTCGGCGCCAGCTACCTCGCCGCGCGCTGGGCCGGCATGTCGCATCACGAAGGCAAACTGATCGGCATCATGATGAATACCCGCGCCCTGATGGAACTCATCGTCATCAACGTCGGCTTCGACCTCGGCGTCATTTCGCAGAAGGTGTTCACCATGCTGGTGCTGATGGCGATTTTCAGCACGGTGATCACGACGCCGGGGTTGCGGCGCTGGTTGCCGAAGATCGGCGTGACGGTGCCGGCGCGCGGTTGACCGCGCCATTGATTCGGGAAAGGAGCCGAAGAACGATGTCGATACCGTTTTTTCTTTCACTGCTGCTTGCCATCGCTCTGGCTGGCTGCTCTTCCACGCCGCGGCCGGGTGCGAGCGAGATCGCCGATCCAGGGCGCCTGCCTTCGGCGCAACGGGCGGTGAGCATTGCCGGTCTGCGCCCATGCAACGATGCCGCCGAGCGCACGCTGCGAATCGATCCGAGTCAGCCGATCAACCTGCTGGTGCATGGCTGTAACGGCTCCACCGGGAGATTCCAGGCATTGGCGGAAGTACTCGCTTTTCATGGTCAGCAATCCGCCTGTTTCGAATACGACGATCGCGATAGCCTGATGCTGAGTTCCGGCCAATTGGCCAAGGCGGTGGATACGCTTGCAGAGCATCTGGAAAAACCGGAAATCACCGTGATTGGCCACAGCATGGGCGGCCTCGTTGCCCGTAAAGCCCTCGTCGAGAACCATCCCGCAGCGTTGCGCAACACGCAAATGGACTTACGCCTGGTCACCGTCTCGGCGCCATTTGCCGGCATCGCCGCCGCGCGTATGTGCGCGGCGCCAGCGCTTCGGTTGGTCACGATCGGCCTGAATGATCTTGTTTGCTGGCTGGTCAGCGGCGATAACTGGTATGAGATAACGCATGCGTCCGATTTCATCCAGTCTCCAGGCAATCTGCTGCCGCAAGTGCGCAGCCATCTCAAGGTGGTCACCGACGAGCGCGGAACTTGCCGGCGTCGCAACGAAGCCGGCCAATGCGTCAAAGACGACTATATTTTCAGCGTGCAGGAGCAGCGCTTTCCGCCAGTCACCCATGCACCGCGAACCACTGACATCGAAGTTGCCGCCGGACACGTCGAAATTGTCGGTGAATCGGGGGTCACGCCACACAAGTTGATCGAGGTTTTTCAGCGCGAGGGCATTGTCCGCGCCACGCCGCGAGCGCAACAGTCCGCGTTCCAGGAACTGCTGGCGCAGCTTTACGGGCGATGAAGGGGCCGACGGCGATCTTCAGCAGGCAGATCGCCGCACGGGTGTTTTCAAGGCGGCGGCAACAGATCATGCGCTGCCCGGCCAACGCGGCTAACCCCTAAGAGCGGAAAAACCCGATCCGCCGCGCCACCAGCAACGGCAGCCGAATCACAAACCCCAGCATCAACCGGCTGTGCATCCAGGTCAGCAGGATGTTGTCGCGCAGGTAGTTGAAATGGGACACGCCGCCTTCGTCGGCGCGCAGGTATTTCACCGGCGCGGGCAGGTTGAGCGGGCGCACGCCGCGCCAGCACAGGCGCACCACCGCCTCGGGGTCGAAGTCGAAGCGGCGCATCCAGCGCTGGCTTTGCATGATTTGGCGCAGGGGTTCGATGGGATAGACGCGGAAGCCGTAGAGGGAGTCGCCGATGCCCATCCAGAGGGTCTCCACGTTGGCCCACCAGTTGGATAACTTGCGGCCCTGCACGCGCAGGTTCGGCGCGCTGGCGTCGAACACCGGTACCCCCAGCACCATGCAACTCGGGGCGGCCATCGAGGCCGCCATGAATTCGGGGATCAGGTCGGCCGGATGCTGGCCGTCCGAGTCCATGGTCAGGGCGTGGGTGAAACCTTCTTGCGCGGCGAGGTCGAGACCGTGCAAGACCGCCGCGCCCTTGCCGACGTTCACGGGCAACACCACGATTCTGAGGCCGGCGTCGGTTGCGGCCATCCGCTCAAGTCCGGCCGCGCTATCGTCGGTGCTGCCGTCCACCACGACCCAGACCGGCGTCCACTGCCGACGCGCGGCGAGCACGGTGTCATAGACCTTGGGCCCCGGGTTGTAGCTGGGGATGAGCACCAGATGCGAACTGGAGGCGTCCATCATGTCGTCAGCGCCGCGCCGGTTTGCCCGGATTGCGCGGTATCGGGTGGCAGGAAATGTGGGGCGTCGCGCAGCGCGTCGATGAAGTACGCCTCCAGTTCCTGGGTGAAAGCCGCGGCACGTCGCGGCGGGTCGAAGCGGCGACCGAGGCGGATGCGGTAGGTGATCGGCATCTCTGGGCGGCGGAACAGCGGCCAGCCCTTGCTGAGATAGGCCGAGTCGGTCTCGATGAACACCGTCTGGATCGGTACTTTGGCGCGCGCGGCGATGAGCGCGGCGGTTCCCTTGCAGGTATTGACCGGCCAGCGGGTGGTGCGGGTGCCTTCCGGAAAGATCAGCAGGGATCTGCCGTTTTTCAGCTCGGCCACCGATTGCTTGATCATGCTCAGTTGCGCGTCGTTGCGGATGTAGCCGGCCAGCCGCGCGCCCGCGCCAAGAAAGATGTTGTCGACGATGCTCGCTTTCATGATGCAGGCGAGGTTGGGCAGGCGCGAGATCACCATCAGGGCGTCCAGCAGGCAGGGGTGATTGGGCGCGATCACCAGCGGGCCTTGGTCGCGCAGGCCATCGAGGGCGCGGAAATCGAAGCGGACCGCGCCGACCAGCGCAAGCGCGCCCAGGTAGATGCGAAATCCGGTGGTGATGGCCAATCGCCCGAGCGGGACGGCCCAGCGCTTCGGCAGCAGATGGTAGAGGGGCACAGAGAGCAGCGACCAGGTCAGCGTAATCGTGCCCAGCAGGCCCAGACCGAACCACAGCGCGGCATATTCGTAGAGCCTGTGCATGGCGCGTGGCTCTTGGTCAGGCGACGTTCTCATGTCAGCAGGCATCACTCGTCCGCCTCGACCCGGCTGGCGGACTCGCCCAGAACCCATGCGATGCCGATGCCGGCGGCGAAGTAATGATCGGTCTTGACCAGTGGGCTGGCGGCGAAGGCGGCGCCGTCGAGCGTGTCCCAGCGCGCGAAGGCGCCGATCCAGTATTTCGGATAGCGCTTCGACAAGGAAAGCAGAAACTGGCCGCCGGCATAGCCGGCCTTGGCGTCGAAGGCCGGGCGAGCCGCCGTGGCGTAGGCGGTGGCGACCGAGTAGAAGTGCTCATGGTTACGCTCGGAGCCGTACATGGGGCCGGCCAGTACGCCCAGATTCCAGCTGGGCAGCCCGGCGACATCGGTGATGTCCAGATTGATGCGCGGCGAAAACACCCAGCCGATGTCGTGCATGCCGTTGCGGACGGTCATGGCGGTACGCACCGGCAGACGCAGGTCCAGCTTGTAGCGGCGATCGTTCGCGCGCCACAGGTTGATGTCCAGGGAAGGGCCGATTTCCACGCTGGGATCCAGGTCGGGCATGCCGCGGCGGGCGCTGCTGTCCTCGCTGTTCACTGGCAGCGAGGCGCCGACGCTGATGTTGAGTTCGATCCGGTCGGAGTCGAGCAAGGTGCCGCGTATGCCGTTCCGATCCGCCTTGAGGAATTCGCCGCGATAGATCAGGTAGGGAAACGGTATGGCGTAGAGACGGCTTTCGTCCGAACCTCGATAGTCGGGGAAGGAGAGGGCACTGAGGCCGGCGCCGAGTTCCCAGAGTGGCTTTTCCACCGCCCGGGCAACGCCAAACGGCGCGCTGGCGAGCAGCAGGACGGCAACGAATAGGGTCAGGCGGCGGCAGTCAGGCATGGCGGGGATCCAGGTTTTTTCAGGCGATGCCATAAGCGCTCGAGGCATGGCCGCCGGAGGCTTCGATTTCGACCAGGAGATCGGCCCGGCAGACATCGGCTTGCATGTAGAGGGTGGGCGTCGGTGCGCCAATGAATCGTTCGATTTCTCTGCGTACCGTGTCCATATCTTCGGTGTGGCGAACATAGATTGTGTAGGCCAGATCGTTGAGGCGGAAGTCGGCAGTGGTGGACATGCGGTTGGCTTCCTCGACGACGAATGCGATGTTTTGCAGACATTCCCGCGTCTGCGCCGCCACGTCGCCGGGGTGCATGGTTTGATGGCCGACGATGCTGGCGGTGCCGGAAATGAACAGCACGTCATGCCCGGCCAGGTTGACCAGGCCGGCGCGCGAGAACGACGGGCTGCGCGGGCCGTATTGGCTGGGATAGTTGTAAGCGCTGACCTGGCGCGGGTTTTCGATGCCGATCGCCACCTCCCGTGAAGCCAGGAAGGCGATGTGCAGGCCGCCAGCGGCGCTGCCCAGCGCGCAGGCGGCCGGCACATTGCCGATGACCGAGCGCCCCCGCGAAATGAAGGCGTCCTGGCGGCCGACGTTGAACTGGCGGTAGCGCTCCATGGCATGGCTTTCCAGATTGATCGCGGGAAAGTAATTCCAGAAACGCAAAACGGATGGGTAGCCGCGCGCTTCGAGCAATTCGAAGATTTTCCGGTAGGCGGCTTCGGTCGTTGCCTGCAGCGGGGGAGACGCAACCGATGCCGCAACCGATGCTGCATCCCGAGGCGCCTCGGCGGCCGATTCTTCCAGGCTCAGGCAGCCGAACAGCAAGGCATCGCCCTGACGGTAGCGGATGGCGCCGTGCCGGCCCGATTGCAGCGCTTCCCGGCTATGCCAAACCTCGCAGATCGCTTCCCCGCCGGGCGGCGGGATCATGTCGACGGACAGTAACGGCAGTTCCGCCGCATCGAAACGGATGGCCGGACGGGAGAAGCAGATGCCGCCAAGCACGCTGTCCCGCCAGTGTTGGCTCTGTTGGCCAAGCCGGGAAGCGGGCAGGTATTCCAGGCTCAGAATCCCTTCGCCGGCGGGCTTCATTGCGCGCCGGCTCCTTCCGCATCGTCCACATAGCGGATGTTCAGCTTGCGCCGCCGCCAAGCCGTCAGCGTGCGCCTCAGATTGGCCAGCGAGGCGAGGTAATAGATCGCCTTGAATATCAACAGCGCACGCCAGATCGGGGTCTTGCCGAAAATGTCGCCGGCCAGCACCGACAGCAGCGCTTCCTTGACCCGGAAAACATTGCGCGGCGACATGAACATGTCGCGCATGGTCGGGTTGGTGACGCGGTAGATGAACCAGGAAAACTCCTTCGGCCCATGCTTCATCACCCGGTCGAATTGGCGCAGGGCTTGCGCCGCCTTGTCCGGTTGGCGCAGGCAGATGTCGACCGCGTCGGCGCCGGCGAAGGCGCTGTTCATGGCCAGCATGACACCGGACGAGAAGACCGGATCGATGAAGGCGTAGGCATCGCCCAGCAGCAGGTAGTTGGTGCCGTGGGCGCGGTCGCAGGCATAGGAGAAGTTGCCGGTGGCATCCACCTCCGAGACCAGTTCCGCGTCCTTCAGTCGCTCGCTCAATGCCGGACACATGGCGATCAGATCCATGAAGAATTCGCGCATTGGCTTCTTGCGCGTCTTCATGAAGTAGGGCCAGGTGACCGCCCCGACGCTGGTGATGCCGTTGGCGAGTGGAATGAACCAGAACCAGCCGTGATCGAACCAGAAAATGGTGATGTAGCCTTCCTTCTTGCCTTCGTGCCGCTTGGCGCCCTTGAAGTGGCCGTAGAGCGAGGAGCTGTTGTGCTTGGGATTGCGTTGCTTGGCTTTGAAGCGGTTGCCGAGGAAGGTGTCGCGTCCGGAAGCATCGATCAGGAAGCGGCATTGCCAGGTTTCGCTACGGCCATCGTCATGTTCTGCTCGGACAATCGCGCCGGCATCGTTGGGCAGGAATTCGACGTCGCGCACGCGGCAGCCTTCGAGGACCTCGGCGCCTTTACGCGCCGCATTGCGAATCAGTATTTCGTCGAACTCGGAACGGCGCACCTGGTAAGCGTGTGGCATGGACTTGTCCCAGGCATCGGCGAATTCGAAGGACTGACTGTTGTCGTGCCAGGGCGAGACGAATTCCGCGCCCCATTTCTCCATGCCGATGGCCTCCACTTCGGCGCGTATGCCCAGCTTGTCCAACAGCGGCAGATTGGCCGGCAACAGCGATTCGCCGATATGGAAGCGGGGGTGGCGCGCCTTTTCCAGCAAGGTCACCCGGTGGCCCTTTTCCGCCAGCAAGGTGGCGGCGGTGGAGCCGGCCGGGCCGCCACCGATCACCAGAACGTCACAGTGGTGTTCGGTGGAGCTGGTTTGCATGGAATCGTTTGGCACGACTATCTCCCGGGTTGGCGGCAGGGTCGAAAAATGGCTTGCCTGCCTGGAGTGTAAAACGAACGAATGCTACCCAAATAACCCTACTGGCAGTTAGATCATGCACACGACTGACAGTCCTTGAGCTCTGATTCTTCGGCCTCGGGACGCGGACGACGCGAGAGCTTCACCGGCGACATGGCCACGATGGCGTCGGCCTTCAACTCGGGGCTGAGAAAGGGTTGCAGCCGCGTCGGCTGGTCCGGGTGCAACGGAAAGTCCCGTTTCAGCGCGTCGAGCTGCGCCTTGTTGGCGCTGAAATAGCGCGCGGCCTGCATCACCCGCGGCAGGTTCCTGATCAGATGCCAGAGACTCCAGCGGTGTTGCCACAGACGTTTGGCGAAGCGGCGGCGATAGGCCTTGCTGTCGTAGAAACGGCGGATATGCCAGTTGTACAGCGCATCCATTTCTTCCCGCGATGAGAAGCCTTTCGGTAGAAACACGAAGTTGAGACAGTTCATCAGGCGCCAGTCCTCGTTGAACTCGCCCTCTTCGCCGCTGACGCATTCGTCCCAGATCGGCGCGCCGTACATCGGGCTGAACTTGGTCATGTTCATTTCATCCAGGTCGAGCGACAGGATGAAGTCGCTGGTGGCCTTCAGCGTTTCCGGCGTCTCGCCGGGCAGGCCGAAAATGAACAGGCCCTTGGCGCGCAGTCCGGCGGCGTGAATCTGCTCGACCGTCTTCTTCACCTCGGCCAGCGTGACGCCGGCCTTGTGCCGCTCCATCATGCCCGGGTCGGCGGATTCGATGCCCATCGACACCATCAGGCCGCCGGCCTGCTTGATCTTGCCCAGCATTTCGTCGGAAGTGTGGCCGGTGCGGATGGCGCAGTTGAAGTGCATGCCGAGCGGCTTCTCGATCAGCAGTTGGCACAGCGCGAATACGCGTTTCTTGCTGGCGGTGAACAGGTCGTCGTAGAAATTGACGTGATGGACGCCGAACCGGTCGCGCAGGTACTTCATGTGTGCGTAGATGTATTCGGCCGAGTTCACCTTGTACAGACGCTCGAACACCGTGCGGTCGCAGAACGAGCAGGTGTAGGGGCAGCCGCGCGAGGTGATCATGGTCGCGCCCCAGCGTTGTTCATAAGCGAACAGCGGCAGGTAATAGTCGCGTGGAAATCCGGCCAGTTTTTCGTAGGCCGGGAAGGGCAGTTCGTCCAGGTCGAGGATGCGATTGCGGCGCGGGTTGACCACGATGCGCTCGCCCTCGCGGAAGATCAGATTGTCGATGCCGGCCAGCGGCTTGCCCTCGGCCAGATCGAGCATGGCGCCTTCGCCTTCGCCGATGCACAGGGCGTCGATGACTGGAAAACGCTCCAGCAGCGGCGCGCCGATGGAAGAGGCATGCACGTTGCCGATCACGATCATGATCTCCGGCCGCTTCAGCTTGATGTAGGCCGCCATATCCACTGCCTCCATGAAGCCGCAGGTCGTCGCGGACAGCCCGACCAGTTCCGGCCCGGTGGCCAGCACGTGGTCGGCATTGGCCTCGATGCCCTGCGGCGCATGCGGCCCGAGGCAGTCATGCACCTGGGTCGGGTGGCCGTGTTTCTCCAGCCAGGACGCCAATTGCAGTATGCCGATGGGTGGCATGCGGTTGGCCAGCACGGAGAAATCCGGTTGGCCGGGCACGAAGTTGAAGCCAGCGGGGTGGACAAGCGTAATTTGCATGTTGTATCCATCATCCCTGAACGGTGCGCGGATTATCCATCCGACTCGAGGCAATCGAGAATTCGATGCGTGGCCAACCTGGCACGCCGATTGCTCATGGTACTGGCATGAAGACCTCATCCATCCAGGAGAACAGCATGTCCAAGTCCATTCAGATTGTTGCCGCCACCGCCTTGTTGAGCCTGGCGCTGAGCAGTTCGGCTCAAGCCAATATGGGCTTGGGCCCTTACGCTTACGCCGCGGCTACCGATGCCGATAATCTCTACATGGCTGTCGAAGAATGGACGTTTGATGGCTCGACGACGCTTCCGGCGCTGTACCAAAACAGTTGGGCGCAAACCGGAATGGGCGTCCACCATGTCGTCGCGATGGGCGACGAGAGCGCTACGCGATTCGGCGCGGTGTCGGCTTGGGCGGATGCTTTCACGATGACCGGGGGCACCGGCAACGGTATCGCCAATGTCAGCCTGAGCATCGACGGCGAGTTTCGCGCCGCGCCCTATGCCATGGCGGGTTACATGCTGTTGAAGGCGGAAACCCCGGTCATGCCTTGGGAGCTGATGGCCTTTATGGATGGCGGCGTTGCGTTGCCGTCGGGTATTGAACTGGTGATGAGCGGTATGGCCGATAGCGACACCAGCGCCGGCCCGGTTCATACCGTATTGACCGGCAGCTTCAATTACGAATATGGCACCACGTTTTATCTGACCAGCGTATTCGGCGCGGCGGCTACCGGCGTGGGTGCGGCAAATTTCGGTGACACGGCGACTTTCGGCATCAGCGTCAACGGCGATATCGGTACGGGCACAGGCGCAAGCTATATGGCGGCGGCCGTGCCGGAGCCGGAAACCTGGGCATTGCTGCTGGTGGGGCTGGGTTTGATCGGCTTTCAGATCAGGCGTCGGCGTCCCGGCGCGCAAGCGCTTGCCGACTGAAAAGTTGCGCCGTTAAAGGTCTTTGCGCGGGTCTTTCGCGAGCAGCGCGCGGCGTTGCCGGACGCGCTGGGCTGCGCTGTCGTCGGTGTAGCGGATCGTGGATTTGTCGAGCCGGCCGGCGTAGCGCTCGGCCAGGAGCGAACCTTCCGGCCGAGTCCAACGGTAGGTGCGATTTTCGAAGGCGACACCTTTCAGGCTTTTCACCGTTTCCGTCTTCAGGCCGGGGCTGCCGAACTTCTCGGTCAGCGCCGCGACCACCGGCTGAAAGTGTTTTTCGTCCAGATTGACGACGATGCCGGTCAAGCCGGTCTGGTCGTAGAAATAGAACAACGAGTCGACTGGCGCGCCGGCGATGGTTTCTTTCTCGCGCGGGCGTAGGCCGCATACCTTGTCGGCGATCGGGGTGCTGACGACCCGGCAATCGAACTTCGGGTTGCTGGCTATTTGGGCCAGGTTGGAGCCGAGTTCGACGCCTTTGAAGCCGAGTTTTTCGGCTTCAGCCAAGACTGGTCTGGCGGCCAATAACAGCATCGCGCCGAGCAGGAGCTTGATGGGGCGTGGATTCAATCCATTTCCTCGATCCAGGCGGTCTGGATGGCTTCCAGTATCTTCTCGCCGGAACGGTTGGCGTCGTCGGCGAATTCGGGTAGCGCCATGACCCAGCGATGTAGGTCGGTAAAGCGGATCGTGCGCGGGTCGACATCGGGATGATGCTCGGTCAAAGCAATCGCGATATCGAGGGTGTCAGTCCATTTCATGTCGAGTCCCCTGGTCCAGTTTGCGGGTTGAGCCTAATGGCCTTCCTTCACCATGTTGATGGTGTATTTCGGAATTTCGATCACCACATCGTCCTTGCCCATCAGGGCCTGGCAGGATAAGCGCGAGGTCGGTTCCAGTCCCCAGGCTTTGTCGAGCAGGTCGTCTTCGGTTTCGGTCGCTTCCGACAGGGTATTGAAACCTTCGCGCACCACGACATGGCAGGTGGTGCAGGCGCAGGACTTTTCGCAGGAATGTTCGATGTCGATGCCGTTGTCGAGCAGGATATCGCAGATGGAAACGCCGTTTTGCACATCGATGACGGCGCCATCGGGACACAGTTCGACGTGGGGCAGGACGATCAGTTGGGGCATGCGGCTTCCTGTTTGGTGGTTTTGTTCGTCGAGTTCGGCGACGGATTCGTTGGCACTTCAGTGCTTGCGAATCCGGTGTCCTTCTTTTGCGAGGGCAGCGCGGCCAGGACGCCATCCCAGAATTCGACCCTGGCTTCCACGGCGCGGATGGCGGCGGCGCGCGCTTCGGCCAGTTTTACCGGATCGTCGCCGCAAAGTCCGTAAAGCAGGCGTAAAGACAGCGGCGCGTGGAAGTCTTCGTCGAGGTGGATATGGCGCTTGAGGTAGTAATGGAAGATCGGCGCCTGTTCTTCCGTCACCGCCATGCGCTTGAGCATGGCGCGGAACATCGTCGGGATGATGTGTTCGCGGCCGAGTGCCAGCGCGGCGGCAACTTCATGCGGTTTGCCTCCATCGATGTAGGCGAAGGAGGCGCGGTTGAAGCGCGCGGAGGGGTCGGGTGCCAGGCCAGCGGCCAGCGCGGTTTCGATACCGTCGCGGCCGGCGATTTCGACAAAACGCGCCGGCTTGTCCGCGTCGGCGCCGATTTCGCGCATGGCGCCCAGATAAAGCGCGAAGTGGCTGGAAAACTCGCCCGGCGCATCGGGTCCGGCCGCGTCGGTCTCTTCTTCCAGCACCAGTTCATTGATGAAACGCTGGACAGTCGGGTCGGCGCCCGGCGTCCACGGCCAGCGCGCGGGCGCGACGCTGTATTGCAGGTACTTGATCAGGGACATGAAGTCCCACACGGAATGGACATGGTGTTGCATGAAAACGCGCAAGTCTTCGACGCTTTCGACCGCGGCGTAGATCGGATGCCGGTCCAGACGATCTTGCAGAGAGGCGATGAATTCGGGTTCGAACAGACTCATGTCAAAACTCCAGTTCGTCCAGCCTGTGGCCGGTGAGTGCTTTTCTTACGCCCTGGTCCATGCGGCGCGCGGCGAATTCAACCGTGCCTTTGTTCAGGGCTTCAGTGGCGCGTTTGACGCTGGACAGATCCGCGCCTTGCAAAGCAAGTTTGAGGTCGACAACGCGCTTTTCAATGGCTTCCAGTTCGTCCGTGTCCAGCAGCAATGCGCCGTTTTCGGCCAGGGCGGCCTCGGCGGCTTCAATCAGACGCTGGCCATCGACGCGGGCTTCGGCCAGATTGCGCGCGCTCATGTCGTCCTGCGCATGGGCGTAGGAGTCGCGCAGCATGCCGGCGACTTCGTCGTCGGTCAGGCCGTAGGACGGTTTCACCGCGATGTGCGCTTCGATGCCGGTACCCAGTTCGCGCGCGGTCACGGATAACAAGCCGTCGGCATCGACCTGGAAAGTGACGCGTATCCGCGCCGCGCCCGCGACCATCGGCGGTATGCCGCGCAGTTCAAAGCGCGCCAGGCTGCGGCAATCGGCAACCAGTTCGCGTTCGCCCTGCACAACGTGGATGCTCATCGCGGTCTGGCCGTCCTTGAAGGTGGTGAATTCCTGCGCCCGGGCGGTGGGGATGGTGGCGTTGCGCGGGATGATCTTTTCAGTCAGGCCGCCCATCGTTTCCAGGCCCAGGGAGAGCGACACCACGTCGAGCAACAGCCAGTCGTCGCCCGCTTTGTTGCCGGCCAGCACATTGGCCTGGATCGCGGCGCCGAGCGCGACGACTTTGTCCGGGTCGAGATTGGTCAACGGGGTGCAGTTGCCACCCCCTGCGCCGAAGAACTCGCCGACGGCGGCCTGGATGCGCGGAATGCGGGTGGAACCGCCGACCATCACCACGCCTTTGACATCGCTGGTTTGCAGACCGGCATCGCGCAGCGCCTTGCGGGTGGGCGCGAGCGTCTTTTTGACCAGGCTGTCGGTCATTTCGTTGAACGCCTGCTCGCTCAGATTGAGGTCGATCAGCTCGCCGGTGCCAAGCATGGCGGTGACCTGCGCCTGGGCATGTTCAGACAGGGTTTCCTTGGCTTCACGGGCGCGCGCCATCAGTAAAGTCTTGTCGTGATCGCTGAGCGTGTGAAGGCCGGCCTGTTCCAGCATCCAGCAATACACGCGGCGGTCGAAATCGTCGCCGCCGAGAGCCGAGTCGCCATTGGTGGCGAGTACTTCGAACACGCCCTTGGTCAGTTTCAGGATGGAAATATCGAAGGTGCCGCCGCCCAGGTCGTAAACCGCGTAGATGCCTTCGGCGGCATTGTCGAGCCCGTAGGCGATGGCCGCGGCGGTGGGTTCGTTGAGCAGGCGCAGCACATTGAGGCCGGCGAGTTTGGCGGCGTCCTTGGTGGCCTGGCGCTGGGCGTCGTCGAAATAGGCGGGCACGGTGATCACCGCGCCGACCAGGTCGCCGCCGAGCGTTGCTTCCGCGCGCGCTTTCAGGACTTTAAGGATTTCCGCGGAGACTTCGACCGGGCTTTTGACGCCAGCCACTGTCTTCAACTGCACCATGCCGGGCGCGTCGATGAATTGGTAGGGCAGCGTGGACAGATCGGGGATGTCCTTGATGCCCCGGCCCATGAAACGCTTCACCGAGGTGACGGTGTTGTGCGGGTCGAGCGCCGCCTGCGCCTGGGCGGTATAACCGACCGTCGTGCCGCCATCGGCGTGATAGCGCACCACGGAGGGCAGCAGGCCGTGACCGGCGGCATCGTTGAGTACAACGGATACCCCATTGCGCACGGTGGCGACCAAGGAGTTTGTGGTGCCCAGATCGATGCCGATGGCAAGTCGATGTTGGTGCGGCGCGGTGGAGAGACCGGGCTCGGAGATTTGTAAGAGGGCCATTGAATGAGCGGTGTTCGGTGGGGGCAGCCGACTTGGTGAAAGAAGCGCGAAAAGCGCGCGGCATAACGATACAAATTATGACTTACTCGATTTCCTCATAGGCCGAGTCGATTTCCGCCAGCAGTTTGTCCATGAAACGAACCTTGCGCAGCACGTTGCCGGCTTCGACATAATCGCGTTGTTCATCGAGCAGGCTGGCGAGCCGGGTTTGCAGATTTCCGGCATGCGTTTTCAACTCGTTTTCCACCGCTTGCAATGCGGTCATGTCGCGGCCCGCGCGGGCATCCATCAGGGCTTCGCGCCATTCCATCTGCTGCATCAGGAAATCCGCCGGCATCGATGTGTTCTTGGCATCCATTGCGTCGACGCCATTCAGTTCGAGCAGATAACGGGCGCGCTCGAACGGCTTGCGCAAGGTCTGGTAGGCCTCGTTGACGCGCGTGGACCATTGCATGGAGAGGCGCTGTTCGGCTTCGCCCGCGTGGGCGAATTTGTCCGGATGAATCTCCGCCTGTATGCCCCGGTAAGCCTGATCGAGCTTTTCGGCGTCGATGGCAAAGGTCATCGGCAGGCCGAACAGGTCGAAGTGGTTGCGGGAGAAGTCGAGGGACATCTTGCGTTGGGTGAAACGTGAAGGGTGGAACGTGAAAGAAGAACACCTTCACGTTTCACATTTCACAGTCCTCAAACGTTGAACGACTCGCCGCAGCCGCACTCGGATTTGACGTTCGGGTTATTGAACTTGAAGCCTTCGTTCAAGCCTTCGCGCACGAAATCGAGCTCGGTGCCTTCCAGGTAGCTCAGGCTCTTCGGGTCGATGAACACGGTGACGCCGTGACATTCGAAGGTGAGGTCTTCCGGGTCGGCCACATCGGCGAATTCCAGCTTGTAAGCCATGCCGGAGCAGCCGGAAGTGCGCACGCCCAGTTTGAGGCCGACACCGCTGCCGCGCTTGGCGAGAAAATTCTTGATGTGGGTGGCGGCGCGTTCAGAAAGAGTAACTCCGGTGCTGACAGTCATGATGCTCGACTCCTTTCGGCTTTAGGCCGTAACAGGCGGGTTGCAGGCGGTGTATTCGCTGCTGCCCGCCGTGTTGCCATGCTTCTGTTTGTAATCGGCGACCGCCGCCTTGATCGCATCCTCGGCCAGGATCGAACAATGGATTTTCACCGGCGGTAGCGCGAGTTCTTCGGCGATCTGGGTGTTCTTGAGGTTCATCGCTTCGTCCAGCGTCTTGCCCTTGACCCATTCGGTCACCAGGGATGAAGACGCAATGGCGGAACCGCAACCATAGGTCTTGAACTTGGCGTCTTCGATGATGCCTTGCTCGTTGACGCGGATTTGCAGCTTCATGACGTCGCCGCAAGCGGGTGCGCCGACCATGCCGGTACCGACGCCGGCGTCATCCTTGCCGAAGGCGCCGACGTTACGCGGGTTTTCGTAGTGATCCAGAACCTGTTCGCTGTATGCCATTTTCTTGCTCCTTATGTCGCCGGTGAAGAGTGATGCGGCTGCGCCGCCGGTGAAATGTGAATTGCGGCGTGTTTCACGTTTCACCGCAGCCGCGAAGCGGCAAGTCACGTTTCACTTTCCACGTTTCCTCAAAATTAATGTGCAGCCCATTGCACGGTATTCAAGTCGATTCCGTCTTTGAACATCTCCCATAGAGGAGACATCTCGCGCAGCTTGCCGATCTTCTCGTGCAGCAGTTTGATGGTGTAGTCGATCTCTTCCTCGGTGGTGAAGCGGCCGATGGTGAATCGAATCGAGCTGTGCGCCAGTTCGTCGTTGCGGCCTAATGCTTTCAGCACATATGACGGCTCCAGGCTGGCGGAAGTGCAGGCGGAACCGGATGAAACGGCCAGATCCTTGATCGCCATGATCAGGCTCTCGCCTTCGACGAAGTTGAAACTGACATTCAGGTTGCCGGCGATGCGGCGTTCGAAATCGCCGTTCAGATGCACTTCTTCCATGTCCTGGAAACCACGATAGAGCTTGTCGCGCAGGCTGCGGATGCGTTCGGTCTCGGCGCCCATTTCCAGCTTGGCGAGACGGAAGGCTTCGCCCATGCCGACGATCTGATGCGTCGCCAGCGTGCCGGAACGCATGCCGCGCTCGTGGCCGCCGCCGTGCATCTGCGCTTCCAGGCGCACGCGCGGTTTGCGCCGCACATACAACGCGCCGATGCCTTTTGGGCCATAGGTCTTGTGGGCGGAGAAGGACATCAGATCGACCTTGAGCTTGCCCAGATCGATTTCCACCTTGCCTGTGGCCTGCGCCGCGTCGACATGGAACAACACGCCTTTTTCGCGGCAGAGTTCGCCAATGGCGGGGATGTCCTGAATCACGCCGATTTCGTTGTTCACATACATCACCGAGACCAGCAGCGTATCGGGGCGAATCGCCGCCTTGAGTTCTTCCATGTCGATCAGGCCGTCCGGCCGCACGCCCAGATAGGTCACCTCGAAGCCTTCCCGCTCCAGCTCGCGACAGGTATCCAGCACTGCTTTGTGCTCGGTTTTGACGGTGATCAGGTGCTTGCCTTTGCCGTGATAGAAATGCGCCGCGCCCTTGATGGCGAGGTTGTTGGATTCGGTCGCGCCGGAAGTCCAGACGATTTCTTTCGGGTCGGCATTCACCAACGCGGCGACGTGGCCGCGCGCCTCTTCAACCGCCTTGTCGGCATCCCAGCCGAATACATGCGAGCGCGAAGCCGGGTTGCCGAACATCTCGGTCAGATAAGGAATCATCTTCGCGGCGACGCGCGGGTCTACCGGCGTGGTCGCGGAGTAATCGAGATAAATGGGGGTTTTGACCATCTTTTCTTGCTCCATCAACTGGTTACGGCGACTTTACGTTCGATGCCGGGTTTGATCTCCGCTGAGCCCACGACATGGCGAGTTTCCTGTTTGTGGCCAGAGGTGTGGCCAGTGAGCGCTTCTTCAGCCTGCTTTTCCAACTCCTTGCGCACCAGCTCATCCAGATTTACCGAATCCAGATAATCGTAAATGCGCGCATTCAGGGCCATCCACAAATCGTGCGTCATGCATTCGCGATCGTCATGGCAATTGCCCAGGCCGCCGCATTGCGTCGCGTCGATCGGTTCGTCGACGGCGCGAATGATGTCGGCCACGGTAATTTCAGTCATGGCCTGCGCCAGGGTGTAGCCGCCACCCGGGCCGCGCACGCTGTCGACTATGCCTTGGCGGCGCAGGCGGCCGAAAAGTTGTTCGAGGTAAGACAGTGAAATCCGCTGCCGCTCGCTGATGCCGGCCAGAGTGACGGGACCGCGTTGATGACGCATGCCCAGATCAATCATCGCCGTTACCGCAAAACGTCCCTTGGTGGTCAGCCGCATGATGTGCCTCGCTGTGGAAAATGGATGTCGACACTGTACTAATCCCGATTAAATTAGTCAACTATTCAATTCAGAATTTGTTGGCAACAGATAAGCTGTCAATCGACCATCTTGTTCAACGAGGCGGGGTCGAAGTGATCATCGACCTTGCCACTTTCCTTGCCGCCGCCCAGACGCGCCAACTCGGCCATGACCCAGGCCAGACGCTGATCGGTATGGGCGGAATGGTCGATCAGGCCGTGGATCGCCTTCACCATCGGATCGTTCATGTCGCTCGACACGGCATAAGCCGAAAAGCCCAGTTTCTTGGCGACAGCTTCACGCGCCTTGTCCAGTTCCGCATCCAGAATACGGGCCGGAATGCCGATTGCGGTCGCGCCATCCGGCACATCCTTCACCACCACGGCGTTGGAGCCGACCTTGGCGCCCGCGCCCAGGGTGATAGGGCCAAGAATCTTTGCGCCCGCGCCAACAATTACACCGGACTTCAAAGTAGGGTGCCGTTTGCCTTTGTTCCAGGACGTGCCACCCAAGGTGACGCCGTGATAGAGCGTGCAATCGTCGCCGATCTCGGCGGTTTCGCCGATCACCACGCCCATGCCGTGATCGATGAACACGCGTCGGCCAATAGTCGCGCCAGGGTGGATTTCGATGCCGGTCAGCCAGCGCGCGCAATAACTTGAAAAGCGCGCCAACCACTTGAAGTCCGCCCGCCACAGCATGTGCGAAACGCGGTGCAACAGGATTGCGTGCAAACCGGGGTAGGTGGTTAGCACTTCAAAGAAAGTGCGCGCCGCCGGATCGCGGTCGAAAACAACACGAATGTCTTCCCGCAATCTGGTGAACATTTGAATATTCAAGAACTATGAAGAGGGCAAAGTATGCAATTCCCGGGTTATCAGGTCAATTTCATGGCCATGCAAAGAGGGCGCTAGAAGCGCCCTCTTTGCATGCTGCTCGAATTTACCGCTTAAGCCGCTATCAGGCTTTGCCGATCATTTCGTCGATTTCCGCTTCCGCATCAAACCAGTCCTGTTCCTCGTAGCCAGGCGCGAATCCGCGCTTCTCGGCGCGGTGGAATGCGGCGGTCGCGATCCAGCGTTGACGCTCTTCCAGGCTGGGCGCCGCGGGTTTGCTGACGGATTTCCTGGTGGCGGAAGCTTTCTTCTTGGGTTCGGCTTCGACTTTTGGGGCTACTGCTTTGGGCGCGGCGGCGGATTTTGCGACGGTTTTCGCTGGTGCGGCTTTTACAGTGGCTGCGGGTTTCTTTGCCGCCTTTGCCGGCGCGGCCGTGGCTTTTTTAGGTTCAATCGGATCGGCGGCGACGGGAGCCGCCTTCTTCGTCGTTTTTGCTGGCGTGGCGGGTGTGGTTTTGGCGGCGCTGGCTGCCGTCTTTGTCGGTTTGACGGTGTCTGTAGAGACGGCGGCTTTTTTAGTCGTGCGCTTGGCGGGTGTGGATTTATCTTCTGACATGACGTTTTCTCCGGCTAGAAATTAAACATAGGGGGAAGGATAGCGGAAGTATGGGCTTTGATTTTTACATCTCTGCTTGTGGGCTGCTGGTCTGATCGTTGCTGGTTTCGATATGCAATGAACGGGTTGGGTAGGCAAATTCCGCCTTGTTATCGGCAATGATGTCCGCAATCTTGAGCAGAACATCTTGTTTGACTTCATGATAGGACGCCCAGTCGGTGGTTTGTGTGAAGGCGTAAATGAGGAAGTCGAGCGAGGAATCGCTGAATGTATTGAAGCTGACCACAACCGTGGCTTCCGGGTCGATATCCGGATGGTTCAGCAGCATTTCTTTGACCCCCGCCACAATGTGCCCCATTTTTCCGATGTCCTGATATCTCAGGCGTATGGTTTCCTTGATCCGTCGGTGCGTCATGCGGGAAGGGTTTTCCACGACGATATTGGTGAACAGCGCGTTGGGCAC
This sequence comes from Hydrogenophilales bacterium 28-61-23, assembly GCA_002281555.1. Classification (GTDB taxonomy): domain Bacteria; phylum Pseudomonadota; class Gammaproteobacteria; order Burkholderiales; family Thiobacillaceae; genus PFJX01. Next base: position 17,950 of record NCGJ01000005.1, on the reverse strand, counting down.
AAAGATCGCATTCTTGTTGAACGCCCGTATCCGTGTATTGCGCCAGCCGATGTGTTCAACGGTGCCTTCAAGATTTTTGTCCGGTGAGCGGATCCATTCCCCTTCGGTAAACGGGCGATCCAGGTAGATGGTCAGGCCGCCAAGCAGGTTGGCGAATAGATCCTTGGCGGCAAATCCAACCGCGATTCCGCCTATGCCGCCGAAGGCAAGCACCCCGGCAATGCTGACGCCCAGCGTTTGCAGCACGGTCAGACCGGCAACCACGACTACTGAAATACGGCCCAGCTTGCTTAGCGCATCGACGGTGGTGCGATCGATTCCCTCCTTGCCGGCTTCATGGGGGGTGATCACGTTATTGGCCGCGTTCGTGATCAGGCGCAGTAAAAACCAGGCCAGCGCCAGGATGATGAGTACATTCCGGCCCGGCATCACCAGGTCGAAATAGGCTACGCCGGCATGCTGATGAATGATCCTCAGAGCAATCGCGGTTCCCAGTGTCCAGAGCAGTAGCGTCACGGGTTGGCGGGCCGCCTTGATGAGCGCATCGTCCCAGATGGAAACGGTTCGGGCGGCCATTTTCTCGATATGGCGCAGCAGGAAATAAGCGCCGATGTTGATCGCCACGATGACCAAAAGTACGCTAGTGACCTGCCATAACCAGGGCTCGCCAAGGTTGACCAGGTTGAATGGCTGGTTGTTCAGAAAAAGCGTTTGCCGCATTGAGTTGTTTCGCCGACCCGCAGCGTTGAATGGCACACCCTGCCTAGCATAGCCGCAACCGATCGCGCCGGCCGACTGGAAGCTGGAAAAAGCTAGCTTCGCCACGCCTGCCCCGATGCCACGGAAGGCCGCCATCGAGGTGAGGCTTGCGCCTATAGCGCTTTGTCGCGCTTCAGCGGGTGCATCAGAGATAAATCAGGGATTCGCGAAGGAACGCAGGGCCTGGTTGACCGAGAAATAGGCGCCCAGCCAGCCTAGCAGGGTGCTAAGGCCGAGCAGCAGCGCCAATTCGCCTAGGCTCAGACCGGTCAGGTCGAACGAAGCGCCGTAGGCGGCGGCAACCTGGGCGACGCTGCTTTCGATGAAGTAGCCGCCCAGCATGACGATCAGGCCGCCGGCGAGGCCGCCGATCAGGCCCTGGATGCCGCCGAAATAAAGGAATGGGCGGCGGATGAAGCGGTCGGTCGCGCCAATCAGTTGGGCGACTTCGATTTCATCTTTTTGGGCATAAATCTGCAGGCGGATGGTGTTGGCGGTAATCGCGGCAAGCGCCAGGCCAAGCAGCGCGGCCAGCAGGATGACCAGGTTTTCACCCAGGCCCATCAGCGCGGACAGGCGTTTTATCCAGTCAGCGTCCATCACGATCCGCTGTGTGGGTTCCATGTTTTTGAGGCGGTTGCTCAAGGCTTCGAGCGCGGCCGGGTTGCTGTCTCTCGGCGTGATGATCAGGCTGTCCGGCAGCGGGTTTGCGGGCAGGCCGGCGGTGATGTCGGACAGTCCGGCGGCTTCCAGTTTGCGGATGCCTTCGGCTTTGCCGATGAAGCTGACCCGGGCGATGTCGGCCTCTTTGGCGAGGCGGGCGGCGAGCGCTTTGGCTTCACTTTCGGGCGTTTCCGCCTTGATGAACAGGGTCAGTTCGACTTGCGGTTTGACGCCGCCGGCGGCGCGATCGAGGTTGCTGAGCATGGCATAAAGTCCGCTCGGCATGGCAACCGCGATGCCAATGACCAGAATCGTGAACAGCGTCGCCAGTGGCGCTTCGCGGAAACGCTGGGCGGCGATTTTCAGGCTGAACAGATGGTGGGTGAGCCAGGCTTTCATGCCACCAGTTTTCCATAAGCCAGGTTGACCGAACGGCCGCCGTAGCGGTGGATCAATGCCTGGTCGTGCGTGGAGATGACCAGCGTGACGCCGACTTCGTTGAAGGCGCGGAACATGTCCATGATGTCGCGGGCATAGGCGTCATCGAGATTGGCGGTCGGTTCGTCGGCCAGTACCAGCGCCGGCCGGCTGACGATGGCGCGGGCAATGCACAGACGCTGTTGTTCGCCGCCCGAAAGCGTGATCGGGCGGGTTTTTTCCTTCTTCAGCAGGCCGACCTTGTCGAGCGCGGCGCGCACGCGCTTGGCCGCATCCGAGCCGGTCATGCCCTGGATGTGCAGTGGCAGCAGCACGTTGTCGAACACGCTGCGGTCGTAAAGCAGTTTGTGATCCTGGAAGATCAGGCCGATGTTGCGGCGGAAGAAGGGCAGGGCGGGGCGTTTCATGCGGCCGACGTTCTGGCCGTTGACCACGACATTGCCGGTGGTGGGCCGTTCGATGGCGGCGATCAGCTTGAGCAGGGTGCTTTTCCCCGCGCCGGAATGGCCGGTGAGGAACACCAGTTCACCCTGCTGGATGGTCAACGAGAGGTTGGACACCGCCTCGTGGCCGCCGGGATAGCGTTTGGTGACGTCGGAAAGTTCGATCATGCCGGGGTCACGAAAACAATGCGTCGACGAATTCGGCGACCTGGAACGGCTGCAAATCTTCCAGCCCTTCGCCGATGCCGATGAAGCGTACCGGTACCGGCTGCTTTTTCGCCAGCGCGGCGATGACGCCGCCTTTGGCGGTGCCGTCGAGTTTGGTCATGACCAGGCCGGTCAGGCCGAGCGCGTCGTCGAAGGCTTTGACCTGGGTCAGCGCGTTCTGGCCGATGTTGGCATCGAGCACCAGCAGGACTTCATGCGGGGCGCTGGGTTCGGCTTTCTGGATGACGCGTTTGACCTTGCGAATCTCGTCCATCAGGTTCAATTGCGTGGGCAGGCGGCCGGCGGTGTCGGCCAGCACGACGTCGATGCCGCGCGCCTTGGCGGATTGAATGGCATCGAAAATCACTGCCGCCGGGTCGCCGCCTTGCGATGAAATGACTTCGACGTTGTTGCGCTTGCCCCATTCGGCCAGTTGTTCGCGCGCGGCGGCCCGGAAGGTGTCGCCGGCGGCCAGGAGCACGCTTTTGCCTTCGGCCTGGAAGCGGCAGGCAAGCTTGCCGATGGTCGTGGTTTTGCCGGCGCCATTGATGCCGGCCAGCATGATGACAAAGGGCTTCGCGCTATTGATATCGAGCGGTTTTTCCAGCGGGGCGAGCAATTCGGCCAGTTCGCTTTTGAGCGCGGATTTGAGTTGTTCGGCCTCGGTCAGCTTGTCTTTTTTGACCCGGGCGCGCAGCCGATCGGTCAGGTGCTGGGTGGCTTCGACACCGACATCGGCGGACAGCAACACGGTTTCCAGTTCTTCAAACAGGGCTTCGTCGATCTTCGCGCCGACGCCGAACAGGCCGGCGATCTGTCCGGTGAATGCGCCGCGTGTGCGGGCAAGTCCTTGTTTGAGCCGCTGCGCCCAGGACAGGCGTGGCGATTCCGGGGTGACTTCGGCGGCGGTGGATGTTTCGTCGACCGCAACCGGAGCGGGCTCGGATTTTCCAGATTTGAAGAAACTAAACACGGATGGGGCGGTCTTTGGCTGCGCGGTTACTGCATTGGATGCCCATAAATTCTATCATGCGAGCCCTTTCCCCCATGACTTCTCTCCTTATGAAACGAACGCTAGCTGTTGTTGGTTTGACCCTGGCGATGGCCTCGCCGGTTCGCGCCGAAATCGTCGAACAGATTCTGCCCAACGGCCTGAAAGTGATCGTCAAGACCGACCGGCGCGCGCCCGTGGCTGTGTCCCAGGTCTGGTACCGCGCCGGCAGCATGGATGAAAGTTACGGTAGCACCGGCGTCGCTCACGTGCTGGAACATATGATGTTCAAAGGTACGAAGGAGGTGCCGGCCGGCGAATTTTCCAAACGCATCGCGGCGGCGGGCGGGCGCGAAAATGCGTTTACCTCGCGCGACCACACGGCGTATTTCCAGACTTTGCAAAAAGACCGCCTGGAGTTGGCGCTGAAACTGGAAGCGGATCGCATGGCCAATCTGGTGCTGTCCGCCGATGAATTCGCCAAGGAAATCAATGTGGTCATGGAAGAGCGCCGCATGCGAACCGAGGACAGCGCGCAATCCAAGTTGTATGAAGCGCTGATGGCGACGGCGTATCAGACGCATCCCTACCGACACCCGGTGATCGGCTGGATGGACGATCTGAAGAACATGACGGTGGCCGATGCGCGCCATTGGTATGGCAATTGGTACACGCCCAACAACGCAACGCTGGTGGTTGCCGGCGATGTCGATCCGGTTCAGGTGCTTGCCTGGGCCAGGCAATATTTCGGCGTCATGCCCAGTCGCGCGTTGCCCGAGCGCAAGCCGCAGCAGGAGCCGGATCAGATCGGCATGAAGCGGGTCACGGTGCGGGCGCCGGCCAAATTGCCAGTGGTTGCGCTGGTTTGGCAAGCGCCGCATTTGACCGATCCGGCTAACGATAGTGAGCCGTATGCGCTGGAAATTCTGGCCGGCGTGCTCGATGGCCATGCTTCCGCGCGTTTGAATCAGTCTTTGGTGCGCGATAAACAACTCGCCACCGAGGCAAGCGCCGGCTATGACGCGATCTCGCGTGGGCCGGGCATGTTCTCGGTCGATGCTTCGCCGGTGGAAGGGCAAACCGTTGCGGTGGTCGAGGCGGCTTTGAAGGGTGAGATAGCCCGCCTGATCAAGGATGGCGTCAGCGAATCCGAATTGAGCCGGGTCAAGGCGCAAGTGCTTGCCAGCCAGGTTTATCAGCAGGACTCCTTGTTCTATCAGGCCATGCAGATCGGCGAGTGGACGACGGCGGGCCTCGATTACAAGGCGCGCGATACCCGCTACGCCAAACTCAAGGCGGTCACCTCCGAACAGGTGCGCGATGTCGCCAGGAAATATCTGGTCGACGACCGACTTACCGTCGCGGTGCTAGACCCGCTGCCGATGCCAGAAGGCAAGACGGCGGTGCAACATAATTCGATCGGAGCCGGTCATGTTCGCTAAGTCTGTTCTGTTCTTTTTCTCGGCCTTGTTGTTTGCGCCGGCAGTCTTGGCCGGGCTGAATATTCAATCCTGGACAACCTCGCAGGGCGCGCGCGTGGTGTTCGTGGAAAACCACGATTTGCCGATGCTCGACCTGAGTGTCGATTTCTCCGCCGGCAGTGCGCGCGATAGCCGCGAAAAATCAGGCTTGGCCAATCTTACAAGCCACTTGATGACGCTGGGCGCGGGCGTTTATTCGGAGCGCGATATCGCCGAGAAGCTTGCCGATGTGGGCGCGGTGATGTCAGGCCGTTTCGACGCGGATCGCGCCGGATTGTCCTTGCGCACCTTGAGCGGCAAAGCGGAGCGAGATCAGTCGGTCAGCGTGCTGGCGGCGATTCTGTCGCAGCCGAGATTCGATGCCGCCGTGCTGGAGCGCGAAAAGGCGCGCGTCGTCGCGGGTCTGGAGGAGGCCGCCACCAAGCCGGAAAACATCGGCGAGAAAGCTTTTCAGGCCGCGCTTTATGGCGACCATCCCTATGGTTTGAACGAGGCTGGCGAGGTGGCGACGGTGAAAGTGCTGATGCCGGACGATCTGGCCGCGTTTCACCGCGCCCATTACCGGGCGAAAAATATGGTTGTGGCGCTGATGGGCGATGTGAGCCGGGCCGAGGCGGCGGCCATCGCCGAACGATTGGCGGCGGATTTGCCGAGAGGCGAGCCGCCCGCGCCGATCGCCGCTGTGCGGATCAATGCGCAAGGCCGGGAAACCACGATTCCGCACCATGCCACCCAGAGCCATCTGTTCATGGGTCAACCCGGCATCAAGCGGGAAGACCCGGATTATTTTCCGCTCTATGTCGGTAACTATGTGTTGGGCGGCGGCGGTTTCGATTCCCGCCTGATGGATGCCATCCGCCAGAAAAAAGGCCTGGCTTACAGCGTCTACAGTTATTTCGCCCCGATGCAAGAACTCGGGCCGTTCCAGATCGGTTTGCAAACCCGCCGCGATGCAACCTTGGAGGCGGTGCGAACGGCGCGCGAGGAACTGGCGCGTTATCTGGCGGAAGGGCCTTCCGAGACGGAACTGGCTCAGGCCAAGAACAACCTGATCGGCGGCTTTCCGCTGCGCATCGACAGCAACAAGAAGATTCTCGAATACCTGGCGGTGATCGGTTTCTATCGCTTGCCGCTGGATTGGCTGGATACCTATTCGGCCAAGGTGGCGGCGGTGACGCGGGAAGACATCCTGCGCGCCTTCCGTGCGCGGGTTAAACCCGAGGCGATGATGGCGGTGATCGTGGGCGGGCAATCCGAGGCCGGACAATCCGAAGGCGCGGCCAAATAAAGTGCCCAGCCGGTCGAAGCGCGAGAATTCAGTTCGCATCATCGGCGGCGAATACCGCAGCCGCATCCTGCACTTTCCCGATGCACCCGGTCTGCGGCCGACGCCGGACCGGGTGCGGGAGACCGTGTTCAATTGGCTCGGTCAGCGTCTGCATGGCCTGGTCTGCCTCGATGCCTTCGCCGGTAGCGGTGCGCTGGGTTTCGAGGCGGCATCGCGCGGCGCCGAGCGGGTTGTGATGCTGGAACGTGACGGCAAGGCGCGCGATGCCTTGCGGCAAAATGCCAGTCTGCTGCAAGCCGGCAAGGTGGATATTCTGCAAATGGATGCGTTGGCGTATCTTTCCCGTCCGGGTGAGTTGTTTGATGTCATCTTTCTCGACCCCCCGTTTGGCATGGATTTGTTGACGCCGGCGATACAACACGCGGCGACACGATTACGGCCGGGCGGTAAAATTTACGCCGAATCTCCCGCGCCCTTGCGGGATGTCGGCTTTTCGATACTGCGTCAGGGGCGGGCGGGTTTATCTCATTTCTGCTTGTTGGAGCCGGTTTGAGCCAGTTGAATTCATCTCATCGAGTCGTTGTATATCCGGGAACTTTCGATCCGATCACACGTGGTCATGAGGACGTCATCCGGCGCGCCCTGAGTCTTTTCGATGAAGTGGTCGTGGCCGTGGCGAATAACGAGCCCAAGCAACCCTGTTTCAGTCAGACTGAACGGGTCGATCTGGCTTGTCAGGTCTTGGCTGGTTTGCCTGGGGTCAGGGTTCAGCCGTTCGAAGGTTTGCTGGTGAATTTCGTCCGCAGCGTGGGTTCACGCATGGTGTTGCGCGGTTTGCGCGCGGTATCTGATTTCGAATATGAATTTCAGTTGGCGGGGATGAACCGGTGTTTGTATCCTGAGATGGAAACAGTTTTTTTGACGCCAGCGGAACAGTACATGTTCGTTTCCGCTAGCATGGTGCGCGAGATCGCGCGTTTGCACGGGGATGTCTCACCTTTCGTGCATCCCTTGGTGGCCAGGCAACTGGCTGAACGATTTGCTCAACAGGACTGAAAAGGAAAATTTATGGCTTTGATGATTACCGATGAATGCATCAATTGCGATGTATGTGAGCCTGAGTGTCCCAACGATGCAATCTCACAGGGCGAGGATATTTACATCATTGATCCGAACAAGTGCACCGAATGTGTCGGCCACTTCGATACGCCGCAGTGTCGTGAGGTTTGCCCGGTCGATTGCATACCGCTCAATCCCAACTACGTGGAAGACCAGGATCAATTGCAGGCCAAGTACGAAAAGCTCATGGCCGGCAAAGCATGAAATGAGGATGTTTCGGCGGGCGTGTTCTGGTTAAGGGCGTTCTGCCGCCAACATTTCAGAAACAAGAAAAAAGCGCGGTACAACCGCGCTTTTTTCTTCTGCGTGGGGTCTCAGGCGGCGCGTCGATCCTTGATTGGGTTGGCGGGAATCAAGGCCGCCCGAATTCCTTCGGAAAGCTGGCTCAGTTCGGCATGCTGGCGTGTGACTTCGATGTGCATCTGGTCAAGTTCGCCGATGCGGTCGTCCAGCGTGTCGGCCGCTTTGTGGATGCGTTTAACGCTCTCCAGACGACGGCGCAATTGCATCTGATGTTCTCGTACCTGGCCTTCCATGGGTGACATGACGGCTTTCAGCCAGTTTTCCACGTCCTTGTTCAAAATCTCGAAGACTTGCACGACGCGGCTGGCCAATGTTTCGAAGAAACGTGTGGTAAGCGTGTATTGCTCGGTGGTAAGCAGCGTGTAGATCGTGTTGAATTGCTGGTCATACGCTTCCTCGAGTCGTTGCAACTCCTTGCGATAACGCAACATCGAGAAGGGCGGGATGCTGATCAGGTTGATGCCATGCTCCAGATTCAACTTGTGGTACATGGCTTCCATCATCTTGTTGATTTCTTCAATCTGGTTGTTGGCGTTTTCCAGGTTCTGGTCGACACTTTTGAAGAAATTACTCATCGCATCGCGAATTCCTTTGGTGAAGCGGCTGCTCACCATGCTTTCGCGGGCGCGCCGAACTTCGTCGCGCAGGATGTCCATGCCGATCTGCGAGAAAAGTTTGATGCTTTGCTGAGAATAGACCGAGCGTAGAGCCTGAAATTGTTGCAAGCCGCGCTCGAAGGTTTCTTTGTCGGCGGTGATCTTGGTCATGATGTGGCCAACGACATCCTGGTTCTTGCCTTGCAGTCCTTTGAGCTCGTTCAGTTGTTCCTCGATGCCGCGTCGTCTGGTTTCAACCAGCGCTAGGCTGTTGTCCAGAAGATCGCCGAGTTCGGCCTCGGTCTGATCGCGCACGATGGCTTGCTTGGATGAGATCAATTCATCCGAAAGCGCTTGTTCCAACTCGGCCAGACGGCTCCGTTTCAACAAGGCATCGTCGCCGTTGATTTTTGCCAGCAGGCCTTTTTGCGCCGAAACGGGATATATCTGGCTTTCTTCGATGCCCAGCAGATCGGCGCAGGATTTTACCTGGCCGGCAATTTCCGCATTGATTTGCGCTTCGGTTTTGAGATCGTCCCAAAGGCCATCGATCTTGTTCAATGCAACCAGGCGACCCCGATTCTTGCCACGCGCATAAATATGGCTGCGCCAGACTTCGATGTCGGATTTGGTTACGCCGGTGTCCGCGGCTAGCACAAACAGAACAGCGTGCGCATTGGGCAATAGATTAAAGGTCAGCTCCGGCTCGACGCCAATGGCGTTGAGGCCTGGTGTGTCGTAAACCACCAGCCCTTTTTCAAGGAAGGGATGCGGGAAGTTGATGATGGCGTGACGCCAGGCCGGAATGGTGACGCTGCCATCCGCGTTCAGGTTCATGCTGGCCTGAGGGTCTTCCGGGATATAGAGGCCGAGATTGGCGGCTTCTTCGACGGAGACCGGTTTCACCCGGCAAACTTCCTGCATCGCTTGCGCAACATTGTCTGCCGAGGAAGTGTCCATCGGTACGATGGTCCATTCATCGGGGTAGCCCTTGTATTCGGATATGGTCGCGTTGGTCGTGCGCGTTTCGATCGGCAACAGTTCGATCATGGCCGGCCGCGCCGCGTCGTACAGGAGTTCGGTCGGACACATGGTTGTTCGGCCAGCGGTGGATGGCAGCAGGCGTTGCTTCAGGTCGGACAGAAAGATCGCATTGATAAGTTCCGATTTGCCGCGTGAAAACTCGGCAACGAAAGCGACATGCAGTTTGTCTTCCGCCAGGCGGTCAATAAGCTGCTGCAGGCGAAGGTCGCGCTGAGAATCGTTGAGGTCTTCTTTGCCGAGCCAGGTACGATATTCGGCGATGCGGCGCGACAGTTCTGTACGCCACTGGCTATATGCCTCGAAGTCATTGACGAGGGATGGTGTGGTCATCGGTCTGCCTCCAGCAGAAGCTTGGTCTGGCGCGTTTTTTGTTGGCCGGACTCTAGCATAAAAGCCTGTTTGGATTGGGGGCGGGAAGCTTCCGTGCCTGCCGGTTATCGACGCTGGCAATGAGGGCAATAGAAGGTGGAGCGGTTGCTCTGTCGGATTTGCAGAACGGTAATGCCACAGGCTCGACAGGGTTCTCCGGCGCGACCGTAGACGAAGTAAGTCTGCTGGAAATAGCCAGGGTTGCCGTGACCGTCGACAAAATCACGCAAGCTGCTGCCGCCGGCGAGTATGGATTTCGTCAAGGTATTTTTCACGGCGTCGACCAGCCGGGCGCAGCGCGGTCTGGTCAGATTTCCGGCGGCGAGCAGCGGATCGATGCCGGCATGAAACAGGGATTCGTTTGCATAGATGTTGCCCACCCCGACGATCAGGTGCGCATCCATCAGCAATAACTTGATTGCGGTCTTGCGGCCCTGACAAAGCGCGTGCAGGCTGGCGTCGCTGAACGATTCTCCCAACGGCTCCAAGCCGAGGTGGGCGATGAGCGGGTGTTGTTCCGGGTGAGCACTCCAGAGTAGCGCGCCAAATCGGCGTGGATCGCGGTAGCGAAGTACGCCATCGTTTGCCAGAAGCAAGTCGAGATGGTCGTGTTTCTCCGGTTTCGTTGCTGTCGTGGTCAGGCGCAGGCTGCCGGACATGCCCAGATGTATGATCAGTGAGCCCTGATCCATTTGCACCAGCAGGTACTTGCCGCGCCGGTCGATGCGATGTATCCGCTGCCCGTCGACCAATTCATTCAGTTTGGCGGGTACCGGCCAGCGCAAACGCGGTTCTCTGACGCATGCGCCATAAAGCATCCTGCCCGCCAAGTGAGGCGTCAGGCCAAGGCGAACGGTTTCAACTTCGGGAAGTTCGGGCATGAAAGTCACTCGGTAAGGTAACGGATGGTATCCGAAGCAATTGACGGCTGTTGCCAATGGATATATGCAACTTCCCTGTAAGAATGCGGTCTTGCATAATGCTTCGAATCTACTTGGATGCGCGCTATGTCTACTTCGTCTTGGGTTAAACCCGCTAGCCTTGCATGGCTGGCAATGTCCCTTTCTGCTTGTGCGCAGTCGCCAGCCCAGTTACCGAATATGGCGCCGAATATGCGGGTCTCCGAGGCATTGCCTTTGCCACCAGCGCGGCAGGAGCTGACTTCGCAGGTGCTTTACCAGTTTTTGCTTGGCGAAATTGCCGGTCAGCGCGGGGAGTTGAAGCTATCCGCTGAAGCGTATGCGGACCTCGCCGTGCGGACTCGCGATGCGCGTATCGCCAAACGGGCAACCGAGGCGGCCTTGTATGCCCGGCTGCCTCAGTTGGCGCTGAAGAACGCAAGTTTGTGGCAAGAGCTGGAGCCAACTTCCCCCAAGGCTCTGCAAACCCTCTCTACCCTGTTGATAGGCGCGGGCCGCATGAGCGAAGCCAGGCCCTATCTCGATGCCTGGGTCAAGACCGGCGAGGGCGGCGCGGTTTTTCTGCAATTACATGGTCTGTTCGCCCGGCAAAAAGACAAGAACGCGGTACTGGATCTGGTTGAGAACTTGGCGGTGGGCTATCCGGCTTATCCTGAGGCGCGTTTTGCCGTGGCTCAGGCGGCTTGGAATGCGGGCAAAGGAGCGAAGGCGCTTGCTGGCCTGGATGAAACAATCCGGTTGAAGTCCAATTGGGCTCCGGCTCCGCTGTTCAAGGCCCAAATCCTCCAGCAGATGCAGGGTGAAGCCGCCGCGCTGGCATTTCTCGCCGACTATCTGGCTTCAGCTCCGGGCGAGAGCGAGGTAAGGCTGGCGTATGCCAAACAGTTGGCGCGTGCCAGTCGCTTTGGTGAGTCGAGGACGCAGTTCGAATTGTTGGCGCAGGAAATGCCAGGTAATCCGGAGAATCATCTGGCGATTGGCTTGATTGCAATGCAAACCAATGATTTCGATAGCGCGGAGAGCAGTTTCACCAAGGCTTTGGAGCTCAAGCATCCGGATGAAGGCAGTGTGCGTTTTCATCTCGGCCAACTTGCTGAGGCGCGAGGACGCTTGGAACAAGCTTTGGTTTGGTATCGATCGGTCATCAAGGGGCGGCAGAAACTCGATGCCCATTTGCGAGCGGCCATGATACTGAGTAAGCAGGGGCGTGCGGCCGATGCGTTGCAAGGATTGTCCAACCTTGCCGCCGCGGATGACGAGGAGCGCGTCAAGATCGCTCAGGCCGAGGCTCAAATCATGCGTGAGGCGGGCAATTTTGAAGGCGCGGTGGTGGCGCTTTCCAAGGCGCTCGAGAAGATGCCGGACTCTCCCGATTTGCTTTATGACCGAGCGATGGCGGCGGAGAAAATCAATCGCTTGGATCTCGTGGAATCGGATTTGCGACACCTGATTGCGCTGAAACCGAATTACGCGCATGCCTACAACGCGCTGGGATATACGCTGGCGGACCGTACTCCGCGCCTTAAAGAAGCGCTCGAACTGCTGGAAAAAGCGCTTAGCCTGTCGCCAGACGATCCTTTCATTCTGGATAGTATGGGTTGGGCGTTATTCAAATCGAAGCGCTATGCCGAGGCGGCGGATATGCTGCGCCGTGCTCATGCGGCCCAACCCGATCCCGATATCGCGGCCCATCTGGGTGAGGCGTTATGGATGAATGGAGATAAGGACGAGGCCCGGCGTATCTGGAGCGGGTCTCTGCAAAATCACCCGGGTAACGAAAGTCTGCGCGAAACGACATCGCGCCTGAAGCCTTGATGGGGGTGTTCCGACGCGGCAATCAAGCCGTGTTGCCGTTCCTGCTGGCGTTGGGATTGACGGCATGTTCGCATTGGCCGGGCTTTCAGCCGGAAGAATCTGGCATAGCTGTGACGCTTCCGGCACAGCCCGCTGCTTTTCATCTGGACGGGCGGGTTTCAGTCAAGGCTGGTGAGGAGTCATTCTCGGGCGGCTTGGTTTGGCGGCGAGATGTGGCGGACGAAGAACTGCTGTTGCGCACTCCGCTGGGGCAGGGGATCGCCGAATTGCGTGGCGGCCCGGCTGGAATGGAGCTGAAGGACGCGGAAGGACGCCTTTTTTACGCGGCGGATGCCGATGCGCTGGTGCGTAAGGCTTTGGGCCTTGAGTTGCCTTTGCGTGGGCTGGCCTGGTGGGTGGTCGGCTTGCCACGGCCGGCGGCCACTTATCGCGCACGCCCCGATGCTGATGGTCGCTTGGGTGAACTGGAGCAAGATGGCTGGCTGATCTATTTCAGCCGTTATGAATTGCACAATAACCAATTTCACCCCGGCAAGCTGGTGGCGAGGCGGGGCGACGATCTGGAAGTCCGCTTGGTGATCGATTCCTGGAAATTGCCGTGAGTTATCCGGCGCCGGCCAAACTCAATCTGTTTCTGCATGTGGTCGGCAGGCGCGCGGATGGTTATCACCTTCTGCAGACTGTTTTCCGTTTTCTGGATTTTGGAGACAGCCTGGAAATTACGCCACGACAGGATGGAGCGATCCGTTTGTTGTCGCCGCTTCCAGGCGTGCCGGAGCGCCAGGATCTGTGCTGGCGCGCGGCGCATTTGTTGCAGACGCATACCGGTTGCCGCTGGGGCGCCGATATCGGCCTGCTCAAGCGTTTGCCGATGGGCGGTGGATTGGGCGGCGGCAGTTCAGACGCGGCAACCGTGTTGTTGGCCTTGAATCGGTTATGGGGCGTTGATTTGCCGCGCGCGGAGTTGCAGGCATTGGGATTGGCTTTGGGCGCGGATGTGCCGGTGTTTGTGTTTGGTCGTTCCGCTTTTGCCGAGGGGGTCGGTGACGAACTAACGCCATGGACGCCCGTGCCGAGCAGTTATGTGGTGCTGACGCCACCGGTTCATGTTCCTACGCCCGCTATATTCGCCAATCCGGGATTGACACGTAATACGCCCTCGATCAGAATCGCGGCCCTCTTTGATGGCTTTGGCCACAACGATCTTGAGCCTGTGGTCAGGTCGACTTATCCCGAAGTGGAAGAATATCTCGTTTGGCTTGATCGACATGGCGGGGGCTTGGGTAAGGCGCGGATGACTGGCTCCGGAGCCTGTGTCTTTGCGGGGTTTTCTAGTCGGGTCGAGGCGGAGCGGGTGTTCGCGATGCGCCCCGGCTACATGAATGGTTTTGTTGCCGATGGTCTTGATCAACATCCCATGTACGGGTTTGCTGGTTAAAGGCGGTTGGCAAAATTGGGGAGTCGCCAAGTGGTAAGGCACCGGATTTTGATTCCGGCATTCGTAGGTTCGATCCCTACCTCCCCAGCCAAATACAGTCCGTCTTGATTGCGGACGCCGATGAGCGTGCAGCGTGGGTTGCACGCTTTTTGTTTTTTGATTTGTTAACTGTTAGCGCGTGGATGTAATACGCGGGGCTCGAAGTGGCCTGGGGGTCGAAGTGGCATATGACAGCTTGATGGTGTTCACCGGTAATGCCCATCCCAAGCTTGCCGAGGATGTGGCGCGTCACCTCAATTTGCGCTTGGGGCGGGCGACGGTGGGGCGGTTTTCCGACGGTGAAGTCAACGTTGAAATCATGGAAAACGTGCGCGGCAAGGATGTGTTCGTGCTGCAGTCGACCTGTGAACCGACCAACGACAGCCTGATGGAAATCATGTTGATGGTGGATGCGCTGCGTCGTGCTTCCGCCGGCCGCATCACCGCGGCGATTCCTTATTTCGGTTATGCCCGTCAGGATCGGCGTGTGCGTTCCGCCCGGGTGCCGATTACCGCACGCGTGGTGGCTGACATGCTCACAGTGGTCGGTGTCAAGCGCGTGCTGACCATGGACTTGCACTCGGATCAGATTCAGGGCTTCTTCGATATCCCGGTCGATAACATCTATTCCACGCCGATCCTGATGGGCGATATCTGGAAACAGAATTACGACAACCTGATGGTGGTGTCTCCCGACGTGGGCGGCGTGGTGCGCGCCCGCGCGGTGGCCAAGCGTTTGGAGTGCGAGCTCGCCATCATCGATAAGCGGCGCCCCAAGCCGAATGTTGCAAAGGTGATGAACATCATCGGCGATGTGAAGGATCGCACCTGCCTGATCATGGATGACATGGTCGATACGGCCAATACGCTTTGCGAGGCTGCGGGTGCGCTCAAAGCCAATGGCGCCAAGCGCGTAATCGCCTATTGCACCCATGCCGTGCTTTCCGGCAGTGCCGTCGGGCGTGTCAATACCTCGGCTCTTGATGAATTGGTGGTGACTGACACCATTCCATTGCGTGACGAAGCGCGCGCTTCACCGCGAATCCGTCAGCTGTCGGTCGCAAATTTGATGGCCGAAACCATCCGTCGCATCAGCGATGAAGATTCCGTGAGTTCACTGTTCAGCGAATAGTGGATTCCCAAGTTGGGTCGCCTGGTCGCGGGGGCCCGTTATCAACCGCAAGGAGTAAGACATGCAAATCGAAATCAATGCAAGCAAGCGTGACACGCAGGGCACCGGAGCGAGCCGCCGCCTGCGTCGCGCTGGCCGGGTTCCCGGTGTCGTTTACGGTGGCAGCCAGGCTGCCCAGTCTTTGGATCTGAATCACAAAGACCTGTATTTTGGCCTCAAGAACGAGGCGTTCCATTCCTCCGTGTTGTCGCTCAATCTGGATGGCGTCAAGGAATCCGTGCTGTTGCGCGATTTTCAGATGCATCCGTACAAGCCGCTGGTTCTGCACATCGACTTTCAGCGCGTGGATGCGAATCAGAAAATACACATGAAGGTGCCATTGCACTTCAAGAATGCGGAATTCGCGCCTGGCGTCAAGCTCGCGGGCGGCGTGGTCAGCCACATCATGACCGAGGTGGAAGTGCTTTGTCTGCCTGGCGTCCTGCCGGAGTTCATCGAAGTGGATCTGTCGAATTTGGAAACAGGTCAAACCATCCACTTGTCCGATCTGGTTTTGCCAGCGGGCGTGGAGTTCGCTTCCCTGTCGCGCGGTGAAGACCATGGTGTGGCCAACATCCTCGCGGTTCGTGGCGGTGCCGCCGCTGGCGAAGGTGAGACTGCTGCAGCTTGATCGTATTCTGATACCGGAAAATGTCCGAACCGATGCAAGCCAGGCCTCGCCTGATTGTCGGTTTGGGCAATCCCGGCAACGAATATGCTGAAACCCGGCATAACGCCGGGTTTTGGTTTTGTCAGCGTCTGGCGGCCAAGTTGAATGTGGGGTTTTCGACGGAAACTCGTTTTCATGGCCGTGTCGCGCATGTACGGGACGCCAAACTCTGGTTGCTGATGCCCCAGGTCTTCATGAATCGTTCGGGTATGTCGGTTGGCGCCCTGGTCCGTTTTCACCGAATTGCGCCGGCTGAAATTCTGGTTGTTCATGATGAGCTCGATATCTCTCCCGGGCAGTTGCGCCTGAAATTCGGGGGCGGCCTGGGCGGGCACAATGGCCTCAAGGATATTTCCGCGCATCTCGGTACCCAGGATTACTGGCGCTTGCGCGTTGGCATTGGCCATCCTGGCGATCGCAATGAGGTTGTTAATTACGTATTAAAGCCGCCGCGTCGAGAAGAGCAGGTTGAGATCGATGCCGCGCTTGAGCGTGCGCTCGAGCTTTGGCCATTGCTTGAAGAGGCGGATTGGAACGCCGCGATGAAGCGGGCGAATACGAAATCGGTCACGCAGCCAGTCACTGCGAAATCAGGTAAGGAATCTCCAGCATGAGCTTGAAATGCGGCATTGTCGGGTTGCCAAACGTGGGTAAATCCACCCTTTTCAACGCATTGACCAAAGCGGGCATTGCGGCTGAAAACTATCCATTCTGCACAATCGAGCCCAACGTCGGCGTGGTTGAGGTGCCTGACCCGCGCATGGCCCGGCTCTCCGCCATCGTCAAGCCGCAGCGCGTGGTGCCCGCGATTGTCGAGTTTGTCGATATTGCCGGTTTGGTCGCGGGAGCCAGCAAGGGTGAAGGCCTCGGCAACCAGTTTCTGGCCAATATTCGTGAGACCGACGCCATCGTTAACGTGGTGCGTTGTTTCGAAGATGAGAACGTCATCCATGTGGCGGGCCGCATCGATCCGCTATCCGATATCGAGGTGATCCTCACCGAGTTGGCGCTGGCCGATTTGGGTACGGTTGAAAAGGCGCATCACCGCGATAGCAAGAAAGCGCGCGCGGGGGACAAGGACGCAATCAAACTTATCGCGCTTTACGACAAGCTCCTGCCGCATCTGAATGAAGCCAAGCCGGCGCGTAGTTTGGGATTGAACGAGGAGGAAAGGGCATTGCTGGCGCCGCTATGCCTGATGACGATCAAGCCAGCGATGTATGTCGCTAATGTTGCGGAAGATGGCTTTGAAAATAATCCGCATCTGAGTCGCCTGCGGGAACTGGCGGATAAGGAAGGCGCGCCGGTCGTTGCGGTGTGCGCGGCGATCGAGTCCGAGATCGCCAGCCTCGATGAAGCGGACAGGAACGAGTTTCTGGAATCGATGGGATTGCACGAACCTGGCTTGGATCGCCTGATCCGCGCTGGTTACGATTTGCTTGGATTGCAAACTTACTTCACCGCGGGGGTTAAGGAGGTTCGCGCCTGGACTATCCATAAAGGCGATACCGCGCCCCAGGCGGCTGGTGTTATTCACACCGACTTCGAACGCGGTTTCATCCGGGCGCAGACCATCGCTTACGATGATTTCATCGCTTACGGTGGAGAACAAGGCGCCAAAGAGGCCGGAAAAATGCGTTCGGAAGGCAAGGAGTACGTCGTCAAAGACGGCGATGTTTTGAATTTCCTTTTCAATGTCTGATTGACAATGAAGAAAGCGGCAATGATAATGCCGCGCTTTCCCGGTGGGGTTCCCGAGCGGTCAAAGGGATCAGACTGTAAATCTGACGGCTCTGCCTTCGAAGGTTCGAATCCTTCCCCCACCACCAGTTTCAGCCGCGCCAGGTCTGCTAGCGCAGTGGAGCGAGCGGCCTGATGCGGGTGTAGTTCAATGGTAGAACCTCAGCCTTCCAAGCTGATGACGCGGGTTCGATTCCCGCTACCCGCTCCAGTTTGGCGGTAAGGAAGTTATAGATTTGCCCATGTAGCTCAGAGGTAGAGCACTCCCTTGGTAAGGGAGAGGTCGACAGTTCGATTCTGTCCATGGGCACCAGATTATTGAATGTTTGTATTAACTGTTTTGTTAGGGGAAATGCGATGGCCAAGGAAAAATTCGAGCGTACGAAGCCGCACGTGAACGTCGGGACGATTGGACACGTGGACCATGGCAAGACGACGTTGACAGCAGCGATTACC
>NCGJ01000021.1 GCA_002281555.1 Hydrogenophilales bacterium 28-61-23 | reverse complement strand
TGCCCTTGCGTAGCAACTAATGATAAGGGTTGCGCTCGTTGCGGGACTTAACCCAACATCTCACGACACGAGCTGACGACAGCCATGCAGCACCTGTGTCCAGATTCCCTTTCGGGCACCCTCGGATCTCTCCAAGGTTCCTGGCATGTCAAGAGCAGGTAAGGTTCTTCGCGTTGCATCGAATTAATCCACATCATCCACCGCTTGTGCGGGCCCCCGTCAATTCCTTTGAGTTTCAACCTTGCGGCCGTACTCCCCAGGCGGTCAACTTCACGCGTTAGCTTCGCTACTGAAAGATTTCTCTCCCAACAGCCAGTTGACATCGTTTAGGGCGTGGACTACCAGGGTATCTAATCCTGTTTGCTCCCCACGCTTTCGTGCATGAGCGTCAGTGTTATCCCAGGAGGCTGCCTTCGCCATCGGTGTTCCTCCACATCTCTACGCATTTCACTGCTACACGTGGAATTCCACCTCCCTCTGACACACTCTAGTCTTGCAGTTCCAAACGCAGTTCCCAGGTTAAGCCCGGGGATTTCACGTCTGGCTTACAAAACCGCCTGCGCACCCTTTACGCCCAGTAATTCCGATTAACGCTCGCACCCTACGTATTACCGCGGCTGCTGGCACGTAGTTAGCCGGTGCTTCTTCTTCCGGTACCGTCATCCACCAAGGATATTAGCCTTGGCGATTTCTTTCCGGCTGAAAGCGGTTTACAACCCGAAGGCCTTCGTCCCGCACGCGGCATGGCTGGATCAGGCTTGCGCCCATTGTCCAAAATTCCCCACTGCTGCCTCCCGTAGGAGTCTGGGCCGTGTCTCAGTCCCAGTGTGGCGGATCATCCTCTCAGACCCGCTACAGATCGTCGCCTTGGTGAGCCTTTACCCCACCAACTAGCTAATCTGACATCGGCCACTCCATTCGCACAAGGTCTTGCGATCCCCTGCTTTCTCCCTCAGGACTTATGCGGTATTAGCGTAACTTTCGCTACGTTATCCCCCACGATTGGGCATGTTCCGATGCATTACTCACCCGTTCGCCACTCGTCAGCACCCGAAGGCCTGTTACCGTTCGACTTGCATGTGTAAAGCATGCCGCCAGCGTTCAATCTGAGCCAGGATCAAACTCTTCAGTTCAATCTCTGTTAACTCTATTTCTCTTCACCTACCTAAGTAGGCCGCTCTCACTCTCAGAATATCTCTCTGACAGTGCGAGCATCAGGTTTATGTTTATCTTTCGCTCCTCCACTTCAGACCTGAATCTTCCATGAATTGGCTCAACCCAATGCCCACACCTTAAGGCTGTAAGTAATTTGTTAAAGAACTGATTTTGTTACGTTTTTCGCTGCTTCGCGGTGTTCGTTGCAGCAGCGAGAGACCGGCATTATAAGGAGCGTTTTCTGACCGTCAAGCGTTTATTTCAAGTTTTTTACATTGAGGAGATAACTGCTGTCGATTCATGCAGTTAGCTACTCGAAGGCAATCCGGGCAAAACGCCTTTTTCCGACCTGAGCCACCACGGAAGTGCCTTTTTTCATCAATAAGCCCTTATCTGTGATTTTTACACCATCTAGCCTCACGCCTCCGCCCGCGATCGAGCGCATCGCCTCGGAAGTACTCGGCACCAGGCCTGCCATCTTCAGCGCTTGAGTTACCGCCAATCCAGCCTCCGGGATGCTGAATTTGAACTCGTCGATTACATCCGGGATTCCACCTTGCTGGAAGCGCGCCTCGAAGTCCTCAAGGGCCATCCGAGCCGCTTTGTTGTCGTGAAAGCGAGTAATGATCTCTTGTGCGAACATGACTTTGACATCGCGCGGGTTGCGCCCGTCCTCGACCTCTCGCTTCCACTGCCGAATGACGCCAAGAGATTCAAAAGACAGCAGCTCGATATAGCGCCACATCAAAGTATCCGAAACCGACATCAACTTGCCGAACTGCTCTGTTGGCGATTCAGCAATGCCGACATAGTTACCCAAGGACTTTGACATCTTGTTGACGCCATCCAACCCCTCAAGCAACGGCATCGTCAAAATGCACTGGGACGGCTGTCGATAATGACGCTGCAACTCTCGCCCCATATGCAAATTGAACTTCTGATCCGTCCCTCCGAGTTCGATATCCGCCTTGAGAGCCACAGAGTCATAGCCTTGGATCAAAGGGTAGAGAAATTCGTGGATCGCAATAGGTTGCCCGCCCGAGTAGCGTTTGGAGAAGTCGTCGCGCTCCAGCATACGGGCAACGGTATGAGTGGCGGCCAGCTTGACCATATCGGCAGCCGCCATTGCGCCCATCCAGCGTGAGTTGAACTCCACCTCGGTCTTTTCCGGGTCAAGAACTTTGTATACTTGGGCTTGGTAGGTGCGCGCGTTCACTTCTACCTGATCCGCAGTCAGGGGAGGCCGCGTCGCATTCTTGCCAGTAGGATCCCCGATCATGCTGGTGAAATCTCCGATCAAAAATACTGCCTGATGCCCCAAATCTTGAAGTTGCCGCAACTTATTAAGCAAAACCACATGACCAAGATGCAAATCAGGCGCCGTAGGATCAAACCCGGCTTTCACCCTCAATGGACGTCCTGACTTCAATTTCTCAACAAGTTCGGCCTCAACCAACAAGGCGTCACAACCACGTTTTATGACTTCCAAGGATTCTTCGATGGAGTGACTTTGTATTTGCATCTCGACCTAACCAGAGATAAACCCCAAAACCGCAAAACACAGCCAAACAAGCAAAAAATCAACTACCAACCCATGGCCGAATGTAAGGGGTTTAAGAGAAAAGGTAGAAAAATGGAGCGGGTGATGGGGATCGAACCCACGTCTAAAGCTTGGGAAGCTCTCGTTCTACCATTGAACTACACCCGCATTGAGATCATCGAGCATAACCAACGAAACCGATGACGCCAAGCCTGGAAACTGCATTTGTATCGAGTCAGGGCTTCTCGGGCTGTCCCGGCGGACATACGGAACATGACTTTCTGGAGCAAAACCATACTTTGGATACCCGCAAAGACTTCGGATATACACGGGCATCTTCACGGACAGACACAGGCACCGAAAACAAAAAAGCCCGCGTATGGCGGAGAGGGCGGGATTCGAACCCGCGGTAGGCTATTAACCTACACACGCTTTCCAGGCGTGCGACTTAAACCGCTCATCCACCTCTCCGTGAGGGGCGGGAGAATACACACTGGGGCGGGGTGAAGCAACCAGATACAAGCGCCGCTTCCGCAAAGAGCCGCCATGTGCCGCTGCTAGAATCCATCGGCTTTCCTCTTTCAAATCCTCACCATGTCGCGTGTTATCCAATATATGTCAGCGCAAAGGCGCTTCTCATGACCTGGCAAGTTCTGCTCAAAGGTCTGCTAATGCTCGCCTCCCTGGCGCTGCTTGGATTTCTTGCCAGTCATTTCCAGTTCGACGGCATGCTCTCGCAACACTGGATCGATAGCGAAATACGCGGCAAGGGCTGGACCGGCGACCTGTTGTTTCTGGCGGTAGGCGGACTGGCGACCGCGCTGAGCTTTCCGCGTCAGGTCGTGGCGTTTCTCGGCGGTTATGCATTCGATTTCTTCTCGGGTACGGTCTTGTCCACACTGGCCACTTTGCTTGGCTGTGTCCTGGGATTTTTCTATGCGCGCTGGCTCGGACGCGGTTTTGTGCAAAAACGGTTTCCCGGCCGCATTCGCAAACTGGATGCTTTCCTGCACCAACACCCCTTCAGCATGACCTTGGTGGTCCGACTCCTGCCGGTGGGCAGCAACGCGGCAACCAATCTGTTGGCCGGCGTTTCCAGCGTGCGCGCTTTGCCCTTTTTCGCGGGCTCCGTACTGGGCTATCTGCCGCAGAATCTGGTCTTCGCGCTCGCCGGCAGCGGCGTCAATCTCGACCCGACCATGCGCTTGTCACTCGCCGTGGCGCTGTTCGTCGTTTCCAGTCTGGTTGGCATCTGGTTATATCGCCGCTATCGACAGAGTCTGGCCGGCGTGGCCGAGGCAAACGATCAGGCTCGCGACCCTCAATAGCGGTCCGATAGCGTTCCGCCCCCGTCTTGCCGCCGCTTTTCGTTCCCGACGTTCGAGCGAACCAGTAGACTCGCGCCACTCCATCCCCGGAACCCCGCCGCCATGACAGACTCAGCCTCCATACGCGTTTCCCTGATCGCGCCCATCTACAACGAACACGAAAACCTGCCCGATCTGGTCGCCAAGGTTGAATCCGTGATGTCGGCGCAACCGCAAAGCTGGGAATTCATTTGCGTGGATGATGGCTCGCGCGACGGTTCCGACAAATTGCTGACCGAACTCGCGGCGACCCGGCCCTGGTTGCGGCCGCTTTTCCTGCGCCGGAATTACGGCCAGTCGACCGCGATGCAAGCCGGGTTCGACGCGGCGCGCGGCGAGGTGCTGGTCACCATCGACGGCGACATGCAGAACGACCCGACCGATATTCCCCGTCTGCTGGCGATGCTCGATGCCCGGCCCGAGGTCGACATCATTTCCGGCTGGCGCCGGCATCGTCAGGACAAGGCCATGTCGCGCAAGTTGCCGTCGATGATCGCCAACAAGCTGATTTCCAAGGTCACCGGCGTGAGCCTGCACGACTACGGCTGTTCGCTGAAGCTGTACCGGCGCGAGGCGGTGCGCTTCGTCAAGATCTACGGAGAACTGCATCGCTTCATTCCCGCGCTGGCGCACGAATTTGGCGCCAAGGTGATAGAAGCCGAGGTCAACCATTTCCCGCGCACCAAGGGCGTGTCCAAGTACGGCATCGATCGCACCATCCGCGTACTGCTCGATCTGATCTGGGTCAAGTTCATGCTGCGCTTTCTGCATCGCCCACTGCATGCCTTCGGCGGCATCGGCGCGGCCATGTTCTTCCCCGGCCTGATGATCCTGGCCTACCTGGCCGGCTTGAAGCTGTTTTCCGGCGCTTCGATCGGCGGTCGGCCGCTATTACAAATGGGCATGATGCTGACGCTGATGGGCGCGAACTTCATCGGCATGGGCATACTGGGCGAGCTGCTGACCCGCATCTGGCACGAACCGGGCGGCAAGGCGCAATACCTGCTGCGCGAGCCTTCCAACGAATGAGCATGGATCGCCTGCTGTTGGCGGTGCTGGTGCTGTTCCCATTTCTGGCGCTGGGAACGCCACCGCTGTTCGACCTGGATGAAGGCGCATTCACTGCGGCCACCACGGAGATGTTTCTGCGCGGTGATTTCCTGTCCACTTATCTGCTGGGTGAACCGCGCCACGACAAACCGATCCTGATTTACTGGCTCCAGGCCATTGCCGTGAGCCTGCTCGGCGGCAGTGAATTTACCTGGCGCCTGCCCTCGGCGCTGGCGTCGTCCTTCTGGATACTCGCCAGCTACGCTTTTGTCAGCCGGGTGCGCGACAAGCAGGCCGGACTCGCGGCAGCGCTCATCATCGCCACGGCGGCCGGGCTGATCATCATCACCCGGGCCGCAACCGCCGATGCCCTGCTCAATCTCTGGCTGGCTTGCGCCGGCTATGCCACCTGGCTCTGGCTGCGCGAAGGCCAGCGGCGCTGGCTTTACCTGGCCTGGCTGGCGATGGCGCTGGGATTCCTGACCAAAGGGCCGATCGCCCTGGCGATACCGGGCGGCGCGCTGTTCCTCTGGTGCCTGACCCGCGGCGACTGGCGCACGTTCTTGTCCTGGGCGTTGCCGCCAGGCCCGATCCTGCTGTTTCTGGCGGTTGCCGTGCCCTGGTTCGCCATCCAGACCTGGCAGGAAGGCCCCGGATTTTTGACCGGATTTTTTCTCAAACACAATCTGTCCCGTTTCGACACGCCGATGGAAGGCCATGGCGGCCAGCCTTTCTATTACGTACCGGTGGTCTTGATCTCCTTGTTGCCACATACCGGATTGCTGCTGATGGCGCTGGCCCGCCTGAAATCGGTCTGGCGCGACGAGCTGCTCCGTTTCGGCCTGCTCTGGTTTCTGCTCGCATTTCTGCTGTTCTCCTTCTCCGGCACCAAGCTACCGCATTACGTCTATTACGGTTACGGCGGTCTGGTGCTTATCCTCGCCAGCCAGGTTGAGCAAAAGACCATGCCGCGAATCGCAATGCGCTGGCTGTTGGCGCTATCCGGCGCGCTCACCTTCGCGCTGCTGCTGGCCCTGCCCACGCTGCTTGAACGAGCCCTGCCCGGATTGAAACCGGACGATCTGCTGTTGGCGCAAGGCGTCGGCAATTATTTCGGCATCGAATACAGCCTGCTTTGCGGCGTAGCGCTGGTCGTCAGCCTGCTACCACTACTCGCGCGGGCGCTGAGCATCCGTTTTGCGCTCAATGCCAACGGTCTGCTGGCCGGCATCATCGTGGCCTTGTTTCTGCTGCCCATCGTCGGGAAAGTGCAGCAGGAACCGATCAAGCAAGCCGGCCTGCTCGCGCGCAATCTGTCCGGTCCGCTGCTGCTGTATGGCATCGACACCCCAAGCTTCCAGACCTATGCCGGCCGTCAGGTCGAAAAACGTCCACCCCGCGCGGGGGATCTGGTGCTGACCCGGGAAAGCCGGCTGGACCAATTGCCCGCGACTGAAGTCGTGTTCCGCGAGCGCAGCTATGTGCTGGCGCGAGTGAAGTGAAGACCGAATCCCGCGCGCTCTGGCTACTCGCCAGCCTGGCGGCTTTGCTGCTCTGGCGCGTGCTGGCGGCCTGGCATGGCAATGTCGAGCTGTATGCCGACGAAGCGCAATACTGGACCTGGGCGCTGGAACCGGACTGGGGCTATTTCTCCAAACCGCCAATGGTGGCCTGGGCGATCTGGCTGGGCCGGACGCTGTTCGGCGACTCGGAAATGGGCATACGGGCGATCTCCGCGCTGCTCTACCCGGCGACGGCCTGGGTACTATTCCTGCTCGTGCGCCGCCTGTTCCAGACGCATCCGCAGCGCGAGGACATGGCGTTCTGGTCGGCGCTGACCTTCGCCACCTTGCCCATGGTCTCGCTCGGCGCCTGGCTGATCACCACCGATGCCGTGCTGCTGCTGTTCTGGTCTCTGTCGCTTTATTTCACCGTCGTCGCGCTCGAAACCGGACGCTGGCGCGACTGGTTCTGGCTGGGCTGCGCGCTCGGCCTGGGGCTGCTGTCGAAGTACAGCATGGTGTTCTACGGACTCGGCTTTCTCGCCTACCTTTTGCTGGCGCCGCGACAACGCGCCCTGCTGGCCAACCCGCGCCTCTATTTCGCCGCGCTCGTCGCCCTGCTCATGCTGACGCCCAACCTGCTCTGGAACGCGAATCACCAGTTTGTCAGCGTGCAGCACACCGCCGAAATCTCACAGCTTGACCGCAGCCTGTTTCACCCTGCGGCCATGCTGGAGTTCGTGCTGGGTCAGTTTCTGGTGTTCGGGCCGATCCTGTTTGCCGGCTTGTTGCTGTTGGTTGCGCGCCCGCGCGCCTGGCTCGTCGACCCGCGTCTGCGTTTTCTCGCCGCGTTCACGCTGGCCCCGCTCGCCGCGTTCATCGGCTTGAGTCTGCTATCGCGCGCATTTGCCAACTGGGCCGCGTTTTCGTACATCGGCGCCTCCGCCCTGATTGCGGCGGTATGGCTAATCCAGGCGCGTCGACGCTGGCTGATCGCCGCGCTGCTGCTGAATCTGGCCATCGCCATCGGCATCTACCATCTGCACGACATCACCCGCGCGCTCGATATCCAGCTCACCCGCAAGACCGACCCCTATGGCCGCGTCACCGGCAACCGGGCACTGGGACTCGAAGTGGCCAAACTGCTGCGGGCGCATCCGGGCGCGCGTCTGCTCAGCAACGACCGCAAACTGCACGCCTTGCTGCGCTATTACGCGCGCCCCTGGAGCGCGGACATGCGTTACCTGAACCCAAGCGGCGCGCTCAACAACCACTATGCCCTGAGCGCCGACCTGCGCGACAGTCCGCGGGGTGAATTCCTGCTGGTCGGTAAATACATCGATGCCAACCTGCTCAACACCCAATTTGCCCACGCGACCCGGTTAACACCGATACGACTCAATCTCTACCCTGACTTTTCCCCCGAATATCAGGTCTGGCTGCTGCGCGACTACCGACAGCCCTGAACAACAGGCTGAATGCCCTCGCGTTCCGCACGGCATCCACGCTTGCCAAAATCCATTCCGCGCACAACGCTGCCACGACTTTCCCGTTCAGCAACCGGCTCAAGAGGCGGGAAACTCACTCAGAGCCAGCCAAATTTAGCAAACACTTATGCACACTTTATTTCTTGACGCGGTGGGTTTGGCCTTGTATGCCCACGTCAACAAATTAACACTCGTAACCCATTGAAATATATAGCGTAATTAAATGCACATTTTTTAAGCCCGAGGCTTAAACCAGCGTCCTGTAAGGCTTTTTTGCAGTTTAGTGACAGGTTTTCCACATAGTTATCCACAGCTTCCGTGGACAATCTGAAAACCTGCTTACAGAGCATCCGCTTCTTTTGTAGTCCGGTGAAATCACTTTAACTTGAGGCGCTAATTGAAGTTCGTCCTGGCGCCGATTCCAGCCGGAATTTGCCGATACGCTTCCCGCCTGAACAAAAATGATGCATCTCCCGAGTTAACATTCGCCCTCTTTTTGAATATCGCGACTCGCATGGACTACGCCGTACTTCGCACACTGCACATCGCCACCGTCCATCTGACCCTGATTCTTTTCCTGTTGCGTGGCTTCTGGATGCTGACCGAGTCGCCCCGCCTCAATGCGCGCTGGGTGCGCATCGTGCCGCATGTCAACGACAGCCTGCTGCTGTTCGCCGCGATCTCGATGCTGGTGGTCGCCGGCCTGAATCCGCTCGAGCAGCCCTGGCTGCTGGCCAAGATCACCGGTTTGCTGGCCTACATCGGAATCGGCACGCTGGCATTGAAGACGGGCAAGACCAAGGCCACCCGCGTCAAAGCCCTGGTCGCCGCGCTGGGCGTGTTCGGCTACATCCTGGCCGTGGCGATCACCAAGCAAGTCATACCCGGCGTTGTTTGAGGAGACTTGTCGATGCGCGTCCTGACCGAGATTTCAGCCCAGCGCGATGAATTGGTCGCCTTGCGCCACGATCTGCACGCGCACCCGGAACTGGCTTTCCAGGAACAACGCACCAGCGACCGGGTCGCCGCGTTTCTAGCGGCGCAAGGCATCGCCGTGCAGCGCGGCCTGGCCGGCACCGGCGTGGTCGGCGTGCTCAAGCGCGGCGACAGCCCACGCGCCATCGGCCTGCGCGCCGACATGGACGCGCTGCCGGTGCGCGAGCAGAACCTGTTCCCGCATCGTTCGAAACACGATGGCCGCATGCACGCCTGCGGCCATGACGGCCATACCGCGATGTTGCTCGGCGCGGCACAATACCTCGCCGCGCATCCGGATTTCGACGGCACGGTCGTGTTCATCTTCCAGCCCGCCGAAGAAACCGACGGCGGCGCCCGCGTGATGATCGAACAAGGCTTGTTCCAGCTCCACCCGGTCGACGCGGTGTTCGGCATGCACAACTGGCCCGGGCTGCCGGCCGGCCAATTCGCCGTGCACAGCGGCCCGGTGATGGCCTGCGCCGATCAGTTCGACATCCTGCTGCGCGGCCACGGCGCCCACGCCGCGATGCCGCATCAGGGCCGCGATCCGCTGCTGGCCGGCGCCGCGCTGGCGCAGGCGCTGCAGAGCGTGCTCAGCCGCAATCTCGACCCGCTCGATTCGGCGGTGCTGTCGATCACCCAGTTTTTCGCCGGCGGCGAGGCCTACAACATCATCCCGGCCGAGGCCCGCATCGGCGGCACCGTGCGCGCCTTCAAACCGGAAGTCGAGGACGCCATCGAAGCCGCGATGGAACGCATCTGCGCCGGCGTCGCCGCCGCGCATGGCGTGCAGGCGACGCTGGATTACCGGCGCGGCTATCCACCGACGGTGAACACGCAGGCCGAAGCGGCGCTATGCCGTGACGTACTGGCCGAGCTGGTCGGCGCGCCGAATGTACTCACCGACGCCGCGCCCTCGATGGGCGCGGAAGATTTTTCCTACATGCTGCGCGAGAAACCCGGCTGCTATGTCTGGATCGGCAACGGCCTGGCCGAAGGCGGCTGCATGCTGCATAACCCTCATTACGATTTCAACGACGCCATCCTGCCGCTGGGTTCCAGCTACTGGGTGCATCTTCACCCTTCACCCTTCACCCTTCACCCTTCACCCTTCACCCTTCACCCTTCACCCTTCACCCTTCACCCTTCACCCTTCACCCTTCACCCTTCACCCTCACAAGGAACCCGCCATGTACGCACACATCGTCGAACTCGCCCTGCCCATCGACCAGGCCATCGAAAAACTCAAAGCCGCGCTGACCGAAGCCAAAATGGGCGTCGTGTCCGAAGTCGATGTTCAAGCCATCATGAAGGCCAAGATCGGCCATGAAATTCCGCCCTACCGCCTGCTTGGCGTCTGCGCGCCGGGAATTGCCAAGGCCGTGATCGAAGCCGACCCCGACGCCGGCGCGTTGCTGCCATGCGGCTGCTGCGTCTATGAAACCGCGCCGGGCAACACCCGCATCGCGCTGCAGGATCCGGGCGCCATCGCCAAAATGGCCGACAATGCCGCCATCACCGCCACAATGACCATCGCGCAAGGCCATCTGGCCGGCGTTCTCGCGGCGCTGAAAGCCTGATTCATCCGCCGCACATTCATTTACAGCCGCCACAAGGAGCCCGACATGCGCACATTCCTGCTGACACTCGTTTTCGCCCTGTTCTCACTCAACGCCCAGGCGGTGGACCCGTCCACCCTGGCAAAGATCAAGATCAGCAAGATGGGCCTCTACCTGGAAGCCAAGGACGTGCCGGAGTTCCTGAAAAAACACGCGCCCAAGGTCTTGTTCGTGGATGTGCGCACCATTGAGGAGGTGCTGTTCGTCGGCTCGCCCGACGGTCTGGATGGGCAAGCCTCGTTCGGCATCATGCATTACGACAAGTGGGACAAGGAGAAGAAGACCTTCCCGCGCAATCCCAACCCGGATTTCCTGTCCCAGTTCGAGGTTTTCGCGCTGGACAAGGGCATCGAAAAAAGCGACCCCATTGTGCTGATCTGCCGCTCCGGCGACCGCAGCGCGATGTCCGCCGACTTGCTGGGCCGTTACGGCTACACCAACGTCTGGTCGGTGGTGGACGGCTTCGAGGGCGACATGGCCAAGGACGGCCCCAACAAGGGCAAGCGGACGCTGAACGGCTGGAAGAACATCGGCCTGCCCTGGAGCTACGACGTGGACCAGAACAAGATCACGATGGGCAAATAACCGACTCAAGGAAACAACCATGAAACACACACTCAGCCTTTCCCTGCTGGCCATGATCCTGGCCGGCTGCGCCAGCACACCTTCGCCCAAGATGGTGGCCGATCTGAACGACGAAGCGCGCAAAACCGCCGGGGGAATGATCCAGACTCTGGGCGGCGAACTGAAGGCGGCGATGACCGCCGGCGGCCCGGCCGAAGCCATAGTCGTCTGCAAGGAAAAAGCGCCCAAGATCGCCGCCGAAGCCGCGGCTCGCACCGGCATGCGGATCAAGCGCGTCAGCCTGAAGAACCGCAACCCGAAGGGCGTGCCCGATGCCTGGGAAACCGAAGCGCTGGCCGGCCTGGAGCAACGCCTGGCCGCCGGCGAGAAGCCGGAAACGCTGGACACCCACAGCGTGGTGAACACGCCGGACGGCAAGGTTTTCCGCTATGCCAAAGCGCTGGTCATGCAACCCGTGTGCGTGAACTGCCATGGCGCGGCTGAAAACCTCTCGCCCGAGGTGAAGGCCAAACTCGCCACCGAGTACCCCGAGGACAAAGCCACCGGCTACACCCCGGGCATGATTCGCGGCGTGCTTTCAATCAAGAAATCGCTGTAACAAACCAACTTTATCGGAGCGGCCGATAAGCCGTTCCGATAAAGCCGCCCCCATAAAGCCGCTCCGACAAAACCTCTGCTCCGACACCCATGACCGAAACCGCCACGCCGCCAGTTCAACATTCCCGCCTGCAACACTTCCCCATCTCATGGTTCGCCATGATCATGGGCCTGACCGGTTTGACGCTGGCCTGGCACAAGGCCGAAGGCATTCTGAATCTGGCCATCGCCCCGAGTCCCTGGCTGTTATTGCTCGCCACCGGTTTATTCGCGCTGCTGGCCGCGCTTTACAGCGCCAAAGTCATTCGATTCCGCGCGGCCGCCGGCAAGGAATGGGCGCACCCGATCAAGATGAACTTCGTGCCGGCGATCAGCATTTCGCTGATTCTGCTTTCCGTGGCCTGGTTGCCGGTCAGCGCGCCCTACTCGAAATTGCTCTGGATGAGCGGCACGGCGTTGCATCTGACGCTGACCATTTACGTCATGAGCCAGTGGATGCATCACAGCAAGTTCGAGATCGTGCATCTCAACCCGGCCTGGTTCATCCCCGTGGTCGGCAACATCCTGATTCCCATCGCCGGCGTGACCCATGCCCCGCTGGAAGTATCCTGGTTCTTCTTCAGCATCGGGCTGGTGTTCTGGCCGGTATCGCTGACCATCATCATGTACCGCGTGATCTTTCACGCCAGCCTGCCCGAACGCCTGATGCCGACGTTGTTCATCCTGATCGCGCCGCCGGCGGTCGGCTTCATCTCCTACGTCAAACTCACCGGCGAAGTCGACGCTTTCGCGCACGTGCTTTATCACTCGGCGCTGTTCTTCACCCTGCTGCTGTTCGCCCAACTGCGCCAGTTCGCCAACCTGAAGTTTTTCCTGTCCTGGTGGGCCTATTCCTTCCCGCTCGCCGCCGTCACCATCGCCACGCTGGTCATGTTCGAACACACCGGCGGCATCTTCTTCCTGCGCCTGTCCGGCATCCTGCTCGGCATCGCCACGGTCGTCATTGGCGGCGTGCTGGTGCGCACCCTGATGGCGGTGAAGCGGCGGGAAATCTGCGTTGAAGAATAAGCCGCGAAGTTAATCCCCGAAGCTGGTGCCTACGCCGCGCGCCGTGGCCACCCAGGGGTGATCCGGCGGCACCGTCTTGACCTGGCCGGCGACCGCTTGCAAGGCCACGGGTTCGGTTGCTTCGCCGCGCGCGGCGACCATGCAACCGTATTGCTTGTTGTGGATCAGATCGGCCGCCGCCGTGCCCAGACGAGAGGCGAGCAAACGGTCGGCGGCGGACGGCGTGCCGCCGCGTTGCAGGTGGCCGAGGATGGTCGGCCGCGCTTCAAGCCCGGTCAGCAATTCCAGTTGGCGAGCCAGTTTCAGCGTGCGTTCGGCATAGATCAGTTCCGCTTCGACGACCATGTCCTTGGTTTTCTTGTCCTTCTTCTTCGCCGCCGCTTCCTGCTGCGCTTCGAATTCCGGTTTTGTGAGCGCCCCCTCCGCGACGGCGACGATGCTGAACGGCTTGCCCTTGCGTTTGCGCGCCTTGATCGCCTCCGCCACGATGTCCACGTCGTAGGGAATTTCCGGAATCAAAATCACATCCGCCCCGCCAGCGATGCCCGCGCCCAGCGCCAGCCAGCCGGCGCGGTGGCCCATGATCTCGACCACGATGATGCGGTGATGGCTGTGCGCGGTGCTGTGCAGACGGTCGATGGCGTCGGTGGCGATGCCCAGCGCGGTGTCGAAACCGAAGGTGGTGTCGGTCAGCGCCACATCGTTGTCGATGGTTTTCGGCAAGGTCACCACATTGAGCCCGGCCTGCTGCAGGCGCAGCGCATTCTTCACGGTGCCGCCGCCACCCAGGCAGACCAGGCAATCGAGGCCGTTGGCGTGATAATTGGCGACGATGGTCTCGGTCATGTCGAGCACCTTGCCGTTGACCGGCATCTTGTGCGGCTTGTCGCGGCTGGTGCCGAGGATGGTGCCACCCAAAGTCAGAATACCGGACAGCGTTTCTCCGTCGAGCGACATGGTGCGGTTTTCCATCAGGCCGCGAAAACCGTCGCGAAAACCGATGATGCGCATGCCGTAATGGGTATGACAGGCTTTGCCGACGCCGCGTATCGCCGCGTTGAGCCCCGGTGTGTCGCCGCCGGAGGTGAGGATGCCAATGGATTGGGTCATGGGAGGATAGGCTTGGGTGGGAGAGATACAGGATTGTCATGCCGGGGAGGGCCGGAATCCAGCCTTTCCAGGCAAGGCCTGGTGGGATAGGGCTGGGCGACACGGGCGTGTATGCTTGCGCGGCCCAAGCCGGCTCCATCGCGACGGCACGCATATCGTCAGCGCCGCCGGCTACGAACGTTTCCGGGCCGAAAACCTGTAATCGGTCGACACAAACATCCGTTCACCGAACCATCGAAACCACGATAAATCCGGTCCACGCCGCGCGCCGACCGGTTGATGCTCAATCCACCGCGCGCCGCAGCAGTCCGAGTTCCAGCAAGCGCAGATAGAGCTCGCGGCAGGCCCAGGCATCGGTGGCGGCGTAGCCGATCTGCGCCGCGGATAGATTCGGCGCGGCCCAGTTCGAGGTGCGCATGCCTTTGGCGATACGGAAGCCCAGGAACATCCCGGCAAGATTGCGCAGTCCGGTCTGTTTGATGCCGTGGCGGCGCGCCACGATGCCTGGATCGAGCACGGCAATTGGCGCGAGCGGGAACAACAGTTCGAGCTGGCGCAGATCGTGTGCCAGCGCCACGCCCACCTTGACGATACCGGGATCAGCCAGAAGTTCGGCAAGCGCCTCGGCGCAATCCAGCCGCTGCAACTGAAACAGATAAACCGCACGCGCGGTGGCGATCTGCACCAGGCAAGGCAGATGGTGCTCGCCCTTGTTGAAAGCGGGCCGGGTCTCGGTATCGAAGCCGACCACGCTTTCCTGGCGGATGTCCGCCATCGCCCGGGCCAGATCTTCCGGTGTGGCGACCAGTTGCACTTCGCCTTGATAACGCCGTATGGGCAGATTCGCGAGTTCCTCCCGGGAAATTTCGTGTGGCAGACCAGGTGGCGGCGCGCGCACGGGGTCAAGCCGATCCGCGCGAGTCTTCACCTCGGTCGACACATCGGCCGCCATATCGGTCGCCACATCGCCGGCCGGCCGCACCGGCCGCAAGCGTGCGCGATCCAAGACCAGGCGCAAGGTCTTGATGCAGGTTCTGAACAGCCGTTTCATATTCGATTCTCGGATCGGGCGGGTGTGGTGGAAGATGGGGGTTGCAGAATGGACCGGATTATCGCGGCGAGGCGCGGCGGAATCCGGCTTTACTTGGCGCTCATACAATACGCCCTCCGTTTTATTCCGCCTCGCCTCCACCCGATCATGACCCCGTCGGCACGCAACTCGAACATATCGGAAACGCATTGGGCGCAGAGCTTTCCGCCCATTGAAAACCCGAATGCGCGGGTGCTCATTCTCGGCAGCATGCCCGGCATCGCCTCGTTACGCGCCGGGCAGTATTACGCGCATCCGCGCAACCAGTTCTGGCCGATCATGGCCGCGCTGCTGGATGCCGATCTTCCAGCCCTGACTTACGCGCGGCGCGTTGACCTGCTTGCCGAATCGGGTATTGCGCTGTGGGATGTGCTGCAAAGTTGCCGGCGGCATGGCAGCCTGGATGCGGCTATCGCGCCGGAAACGGCCATCGCCAACGATTTCCCGCCATTTTTCGCGCGCCATACGCAACTGACTCACATCTTTTTCAACGGCGCGGCGGCGGAGCGGCATTTCAACCGACAGGTGCATGGACGCATCGAATTGCCACCGCTGCGATTCCAGCGCCTGCCTTCCACCAGCCCGGCACACGCGGCGCTGGATTTTTCGGCAAAACTCGCAGCTTGGCGCGCCGTCGCCGAAGCGCTACAACAAACAAGTTGAATACACGGTTATGGAACCGGACTGCTCGCGATAAACGTACAGTACGCATCTTCTTTATGCTAAATAGCGCCAATGGCAACGTTACCTTCCTGGCTCTATGAGCCGCTTCCTTACGTCTACATGAGCGTTGGCGCCGTGTCCACGCTCAGCATGGAATCGATCATCGGCACGATTAGCGGCATCCTGCTCATGTCGGCCGGCATCCTGGTCTGGTATTTGCGCTATGACTATCGAGGCATCATCAAAGCCAAGCAGGAAAGGCATGACTGGCTCAATGAACAAGCGGAAAAATACAAACGCGAAAAGCAAGCCTGGCTCAGGAAAGAAGCCGAGAAGTACCGCAAAAATACGGACCCGGACGACTTCTGACCCATCCGAGCCACATCGGCACGACCCGAGAGCATAAAGCGCCCCTACCCGATCAAGCGCCCAAACCAACATGCAAACCCTGAACCTGAACGCCGATGAACTCGGCCTGACTTTCGACCAATCGCTCAAACTCGCCAACGCAGCCGCCGAACACCTGCTGGACAAACAGGGCGGCGCGATGCTGCTTTCGTTCTACGACCGCGATCGCAATCTGGAATCGCCACATGGCGTCTCTGAATGCCATTTTCAGTGCGCCATCCCCGGCTGGCAGGACTACGCGGAAAATCGTGGCGGCGAGCTGATGGTCAATTTTGAAAAAGGCCGCTTTGTGTTTTGTTATCGGCCACTGGATTTCGAGCCATAAATAGCGTGGCGTTGCGCACCGGCGGCCTGCCATAGCAATTCACGCGACTGGCAACGCCATGCAACCGCCCCCTCCCCTCGCGAACGGCTGACTTGATACCGCGCGGGTCGTTGCGCATTCGCGCCGGGACGGATGCTTGCCGCCCTCGCCTCACGCCGCTTAATTGTGTGGTGCTTGATCGAAGCTATAATCGCAGCCCGATTTTCATCCACTCCCCCACCATGCAACGCACCCTGCTCAAGTCGAAACTGCACCGCGTGCGCGTCACCGCCTCAGAACTGGAATATGAAGGTTCCTGCGCGATCGACGAGCTCCTGCTGGAAGCGGCGGACATCCGCGAGTACGAAAAAATCGAGATCTACAACATCAACAACGGCGAACGTTTTTCCACCTACGCCATCCGTGGCCAGAAAGGCTCCGGCATGATTTCGGTGAACGGCGCAGCCGCGCGCAAGGTGGCCGTCGGCGACCTGCTGATCATCGCGACTTATTCGGTCTACAACGAAATCGAACTGGCCCAGTTCGAGCCCAAGCTGGTTTACGTCGACGAGAAGAACCGCATCAAGCGCATCGGCGCGCAGATTCCAGCGCAAGCGGCTTAACAACCGCATCACGGATGCCCGCGGCCACAAGGCAGGGCTTGCCGCAAAAAGCATGCTATACAACCCCGGAGAAGATGCGCTTGGCGCCACCTCATATCATTGTCGGGGAGAACCGCATGGCGCTCATCAATCCGTTCGCGTTCGGACAGAACACAAGCATCGCTACACACCCCAAAACCACCCGGAATCAACCGGCTGACAGTGATCACTCGAAACTGTTTCAACTCAGTAAAGAACAACAAAAAAAGCTGAAGGAACAACGCGATAGCGAAAAACAATTACGCCAGGCTGCGAGCGGCGGGGCGGGGCAAGGCCAGGCAGCTTCGTTGAAGCGGCAAATGTTGTATGAACGACTCAAACTGCTGCTGCAACAGGTTGCGCTCATGGATAAACAAGCGGCCAAGGCGGCCATGGCCGAGGTCAAACGCCTTGCTGGCGAATTGCGCCAAATGTCGGCCCAGCCCACGGCCAGCAGCGCCCCAGCGACTCCCTCAGAAAACACGACGCCAGCCGAACCCGCCATTGCAACCACCCCGACAGCTCAGCCGGCGCCCCCAACACCCGGCGTGAACACGCCACCGGTTGCGACAGCAAACACGCAAGACGCCAACGCTGAAAGCAAAACCACCGCCCCGACCACAACGACCGAGGCAAGCAAAACGCAGGCAGGCGATGACATGGAAGAACTCAAGGAGATGCTGAAACGCATCCTGCGCGCCTTGAAAAAACGCATGGAAGACGCGCCTGACAATCAAGCGGATGCGACCAATCCCCAGCAAAAACTCGAACCCTCCAGCGCGGGAATGTTCATCGACATCAAGGTGTAACGAGCGGTTGCACGCGACTCCAATCGAAATTCGGTCCCGGGTCGGTCTTGCGGCCAGGCGCGATGTCGGAATGCCCGGCCAGATCGACCAGGCTCGGATACGCCGCACGTAGCAATTGAATCAGCTCGTTAAGGGCGGCGTATTGCGCATCGGTAAACGGCTGATCATCGCTGCCTTCCAGTTCCACGCCGATCGAAAAATCGTTGCAGCGCTCGCGTCCGCGCCAACTGGACGCCCCCGCATGCCAGGCGCGCTGGCCGCAGGGCACAAACTGGATCAGTTCGCCATCGCGGCGGAGGAAGAAGTGCGCGGAAACGCGCAAGCCATGGATCGTGGCGTAATAGGGATGCGCGGCCGGATCGAGACGGTTGGTAAACAACTGCTCGACACCCGGCCCACCGAACTGGCCCGGCGGCAGGCTGATGTTGTGGATCACCAACAGGGTGATCGCCGTTTCATCCGGCCTCGGGTCGCAATTCGGCGAGTCGATGCGCCGAGCCGCGGCAGTCCAGCCCGCGCTGTCAAAATCGGGGTTCATGGCTCTTCCTCGGCCGGTTGTTGCAAGGCGTGCTCGATGGCTGCCCGCAACGCGGGCGGGGTCACCTGGCAATTCAGGCGGGCATGGTAATGGCCATCGACATAGAGAAACAGCGTCGGCAGATGGAACACCTCGAAGGCGCGCGCCAAGGCGGAGGCGACCTGAACATCGACCTTGAACAATTGCGTATCCGGCGGCGCGCTTTCCGGCAAATTCCGCTCCACCACCCGGCAGGTTCCGCAATCCGGGCCGGTGAAAAGCACCAGCGCCAAGGCGCGGGTTTGCGCCAGATGGCGGTGATAGGTCGATTCATCGAGTGGCTGCGGTACAAATTGCGTCATGGCCCGATTCTGCGCGATTCCGGCTGCCTGTAGAATCGCGCGTCCTTTGATTGGAGTCACCTCATGCAGCTCGCCCTTGAATTACTGATGTATCTCGTCGTCATCCTGATCGCCGCGGAGATCTTCGTGAATGCGCTGGAACATCTGGGCGAGAAATTGGGCATTTCGGAAGGCGTCACCGGCTCCATCTTCGCCGCCGTGGGCACCGCCATGCCGGAAACCATCGTGCCCTTGCTGGCCATTTTCGCCGGCACCCAGAATCAGCAATTGAATGAAGAAATCGGCGTCGGCGCGATTCTCGGCGCACCGTTGATGCTGTCCACGCTGTCGCTGTGCCTGATGGCGCTGGCGGTCTGGAAGAAACGTGGCACGCAAGGCCATCTGTCGCCGGAAAGAAGCGGCCTCACGCGCGATCTCGATTTCTTTCTGGTCGCATTCGCCATTGCCACCGTGGCATTGTTCGTGCCGCACGAAACCGCCGGCCTGCGCGCCATTTTGGCCTTCGGCATGGTGACGATTTATTTCTTCTACGTGATGCTGACCCTGAAAGCCTCCGCCGCGCTGGTCAAAGACGGCCACGCAACCGAGGCGGGAGACCCGATGTTCCTGTCGCGCCTCGGCATCCCGACCAACCTGGCCACCATCCTGATCCAGTTGAGCGTCGGCCTGGTGCTGCTGGTGCTGGGCGCCAAGGGCTTCATCCACGGCATCGAACATGCCGCGCCCATGCTGGGAATTTCCGCGTTGATGCTGAGCCTGATCATCGTGCCGGTCGCCACGGAATTGCCGGAAAAGGTGAACTCCATTCTCTGGATCCGCCGCCACAAAGACACGCTGGCTTTCGGCAACATCACCGGCGCGATGGTGTTCCAGGGCACCATGCTGCCCGCCATCGGCGTACTGCTGACGCCCTGGGCGCCGCAAAAAGAAGTGCTGGCTGGCGTCATCATCACGCTGATCGCCGCCGCCTGGCTGCGCTTGATGTTGCTGCGTGGACAGTTGCGGGTCTGGCATCTGGCGGTCAACGGCGCACTGTATGTCACCTACCTGAGCATTGCCTTGAGCTGAATTCAACCCGGGTTTTCATTGCGGGGTTCCTGGTCGAGCCTATATTCAGGATAGCTGCATCCTGAAAAACAAACTCACGGTGTCGACCATGTTCGCCTACTCGGTTTCTCGAGCCCTGCCTTTTTCGTTGCTAACCCTGGGCTTGGTCTGCCTGTCGGCCCGGGCCGACGAGTTGAATGTCAGTAACCGCACCGACCTCCTCAGTCAAAACGTCAGCGGCCCCGGCAAGGCTTCCAGCTTCTATGACTCAGGCATCCATGTACTGCATGAAACCGATGTCCGCTGGACGGGGATGGCCTTCGACGGCAAGTGGAACTCACTGTTCAACAGCAGCCTGCGCTACACCGACAGCAACCAGTTCGACCCGGAACGACTATCCTTGCAAAAGCTGGAATGGCGTCTCTTCGATGCCCATACCCAACTCAACCTGGGCGACTATTTCGCCAACCTTTCGCCCTATTCGATGACCAAGGGCATCAAGGGCTTGGCGTTCCAGCGCAATCTGGGCGATGACCAGAACTATGTCCGTGCCTTCTATGGCAGCTTTGACGGCCAATGGGCTTTTCTCTACAAAGACCCGACGCGGGAGCCGATGAATACGCTGGGCGGCGGCGTCCGCCTGCAACGGGCCGGGGAGAAATTCCGTTTGGGCTTGAACCTGGCCGAAGCGCATGACCAGGATGGCGACCGCTACGCCAGCTTCCCTGCTTACGCCCAGATTCTGCCGGCAGTGGACTGGGAATACCGCGAGTCAGCGCTGGTGGTCAGCGGAGAACATGCCTACAGCGACACGGATGAAATCAGTGCGGTCGGCGTCGCCGCCGTCAACAAGACAGGGTCGGCGCACAAGCTGACGCTACGCGCCGCGCTCAAGAATCTGAATCTGGATGGTCATGCCGAACGCGTCGCGCCTGATTTCATCTCGCGCGGCGGCGGCGCCACGGCGGACCGGCTGCGCTACTACCTGAAAGCCGACTACAAGCTCGACCGCAACTGGCGACTATTTGCGATCTACGACGACTACGAAGACAACCTGGACAACCAGAAAACCGCCACAACCGAAGTCACCACCTGGGAAACCGGCTTCAAGCGCGCCCGCGCCTTCAGCCGCCGCCATATGAACATCGCCCTGTCCTGGCGCAACAAGCAAAAGGAAGTCACCGACGGCAGCAGCGACCAGACCACCAACCGCATCAAGTTCAAGATCAACGACCGGGTGGCCGAGCATTACGACTGGTACGCCGAGATAGAGCAAATTCTCGACGAAGACCATCTCACCGCCTCCGATGCCGACAGCAAACTATTCGACCTGGGCCTTAACTACCGGCGCCGCCTGCAAAACAACTGGGATATCCGCGCCGATTTGAACATCGGCCGCCAGGAAACCGGCACCCTCAACGTGTCCGGCACCGACATCAGCGACCGCATCCGCCTCGGCCTGACCGCCGACAAAGGCAACGGCACCGTGTTCGGCGCAAGCCTGGAGCGCAATACCGCCGACCTGGTCGCCGCCCTCGCCGACAACCACCACAATCGCGCGAGCCTCTACTGGCAGAGCAAACCAGCCTGGATCAAGGACGGCAGCATGAAGCTGGAATATGCCGACTACATCCACACCTTCACGCAGAACGCCGCCAACGATTACCGCGAAAAAATCGTGAAACTGTCACTGCAATGGAACTTCCAGAAAGAGGCGAAAAAATGACCCGTTCCTCGCGCATGCTCGCATCCGTCTGGCTCCTGTTCATCACCCTGCTGCTGGCGCCCGCGGCCCAGGCGGCCTGGTGGGAATTCGGCCGTTCCGATAGCGAACCGGTCGTCACCGACCTGAAATTCAACCGCGTCGATGTCGCTCGCGCCGAAGACAAGGTGGTGCTCACCCGCGAAGACCTGGACAGCGGTGTCATCACGCTGCGCGGCCGCGCCGAAGTCAGACGCGGCCTGATCGGCCTGGTTGAACTCTCCCTCGATGGCGGCCAAAAGTGGATCAAGGCCAGCCTGGGCGAACGCGGCGCGTTCACCCATGAAATGCGCCTGGATATGGAACGGGAATACAACTTCCGCATCCGCGCCACCACCACCACCGGCCAGAAGAGCGACGAGGAAGACCACAGCTTCCTGGTCAAGATCACCGCCGCCAACCCGCAAGAGGAAGTGCGTCAGGCTTTCCTGCAACTGCTACAGGCTTACATGCAGGAAAGCCGCTCCACCTTCATGCGCCTGGTCTCTAACGATTTCGAAGGCAATGAAGCGGCGCTGGAAGATGCCATCACGGACGACTTCCGCTATCTGGACAACATCCGCATCGAACCGCAGATCAGCCGCGTGGCGCAGTTCGACAAAAGCTACGAGGTATATTTCACCTTCAACCGGCAGGTGCAATCGGTCCGTTCCGGCCAGACCCTGCGCGATTCCGCCGCCTCGACCGTCGGTTTCGTGCGAGAGGGAGACGGCTTCAAGCTCTCGCGCCTGGCCGCGCCGCTGATCTTCGGCCT
Source organism: Hydrogenophilales bacterium 28-61-23 (assembly GCA_002281555.1). Lineage (GTDB taxonomy): Bacteria > Pseudomonadota > Gammaproteobacteria > Burkholderiales > Thiobacillaceae > PFJX01. Next base: position 20,145 of record NCGJ01000021.1, on the reverse strand, counting down.
GTCCGGTGCCAGCGAGATCGCCACTTCAGTCACCGGCCAGTCGGTCGGCACCACTATCATCACCCTCGACCCGAATACCGGCACGGCGGCCACTGGCACCCAGGGCGCCCTGCCCGGCGGCAGTTCCGCCAGCGTGGAGACCGGCTCGGCCACGCTGTTCGCCAGCAACAACCCCTGTACAGCGTTCGAGTTCGATGGCGGAAACACCTACCCGGGCCAGAACTGTCTGGGCGCCTTCCCGGAGGGCGATTTACGCGTTGAAAGCAACCTGATGTTTCTCCAGACGGGCAACCAGGCTCAATTACTCGGCAGCAGTTTCGACACGACCAACCAGGCGCCGGCGTCTGGCTACGGCAGCGGGCCTTTCGGAATCAGCGCCGGCCAGGTCTATGCCTTCCAGTTGCTTGGTGGCAAGTACGCCATTCTGGGCATCACCAGCGTCACCGACCTGGGCGGTGGGACGTTCAACATCGGCATTCGCTACAAATACCAACCCGACGGTTCCCGTAACTTCTAGCGCGGATCATGTCTCTCCGACACATCCTCCTCATCGCCAGTCTTTTTTTGCAAGCTGGCAATGTGCATGCAGTCGAAGCGCAAACGCTTGCGCAAATTGAATCGACCGCTGCCAAGGAGGCCTCCCGTGAAGACAACGCGCGGTTCTATTTATCCGGCGAAAACCTGCGCTCAACCGCTTTGCAAGCTGCAGACAATGACTTGCGCATCTTCGTTGAAGGCATTCTTCGGCCCGATGCCACTGAAGGTTCCACGGCCATAGCAAAGCAGTTGAATATTGCCGCACTGAAGAATGCCGTCACCGGCTATGAAGACGCCCTGAACAGCCTGCTGGTAACGCCCGGCCTTGATGACGCGAAGAGAAAGCTGAAGGCGGCGACCGATACGGCAAGACAACGCATCACCGCGCTGGACAAGGAAACCGCCTCGTTCGCCCGGCTCTCCGAGAAAGATGCGCAGAAACGTCTGCCGCAACGGCTCTCAGCCGTGATGGAAACCCGAGGCGCGCTTTTCAAGCTGCGCATGGCGGCTGAAGTTTGCCGGTCGCAAACCGAGAATCTGGCCCTCGACAGCGGCCGTGCCGCCGACGCGGCACGCCGCCAGTTATTGCTGATCAAACCGCCCGCCGCCGCCAAGCCCGCCCTTCCTCCGCCCACACGCTAACAGGCGTCCGCCATGAACCGCATTTTCCGGTTGGCATTACGACTCGTTTTTCTGGCCCTGCCGGCCCTGACGTTGATCGCACCATCGGCCCGCGCCGAATACGACCAGGACGCGGAAATTCAGCGTCTGATCAACCGCGCCCAGGATGAGAAGCGCGACATCCAGGCCGCTCTGGAAAAGCTCAAGGCCAGCCGCGAAAAAATGAAGCAGGAGTTCCTGCTCATCAACCAGACCGAGCTGGAACTCTCCAACAACCTGCGCCGTATCCGCATGATCGATGCGCGCAACAAGGCCATGATGGTGATCGCCACCGGGCTCAACATTACTGCCGTCAACGCCCCCGAAAAGATGGCCGAAATCGGCACCACCATCGCCGTCGACCTCTCCTCGGAGTATCTGCGCAACAACTACCCCGGCCTGTTCGACACCTCGGTCACGATTGTTCTCCCCAAGCTGGGACTGGATACGGTCGAGGCGATGCGCGCGTTCAACAAGACGATGGCACTGAACGACGCGGCGATCGAACAGCGCATCTTTGCCGAAAATCCCGCCTTCGCCCAGGATGTAGCGAACCGCGGCTGGCTGCAGAAGACGCTCTCCGGCGACAAGTTGAGCGACCAACTGATCGCGCTCAAGCGCGCGGAATTCATGCTCAAGGACGGTACTCGGGCTGAGCAAGCCCTGGAAGCGCTGAAGCAGGAGCTGCTCAAAAAGCAAAGCGCCATCCTCAATGCCGTCGCTGAGCTGGAACAAAAGATCAAGGCGCTGGAAGGCGATATCGAGTCCTGGACGCGTAACCGCGAGGTTGCCCGAGCGTATCTTTTGCTCAATGGACTGCCAAAACCAACCCCGGTCAAGTTCGATCCGGATGCCATCCGCGGCTTCGACCAGGCCAGACAAACCCTGAACGATGCCTGGAGCCAACTCAGTGCCAACAAGATCGACTGCGGCTCCTATGGCAACCTGGTCTGGGGCGCCGACTACGCCGCTGAAAGACTGTGGTATCAACAAGCGGCCGAAGCGCAACGCGCCTGCAGCACTAACGAGTGTTACGCCGCACGCATCAAGCCGATCTGGGATGCGTATCAGCAGGTGGTTCAGTTGCGTGCCGAACTGGACAAGCGCGCCCAGGCAGCCAACGAAAGCGAGGCGCAGCCCTTCATTCGTCGACTGCAAGAACTGCGCAGCCGCGAAATACCGGTTCAGGAATGGCCCGTCAAGAGCATGACCGTGAAGGTTGCCGATACAACGGGAGACGGCCTGGCCAACGCCCTGTACGGTTTTGTGCCGGGCAACCCGGAGTGGCTGGCGGCAGACTGGGCGCCGCCCAGGATAGGCGGACTAAGCGGCGATGCAATGCGCTTCCCGGAATACTCCATGTTGCATGGCGCGGAACAAGGCCTGGAAATGGCCCAGTATTTCCGGAACTTGTTCGAAAAAACCAAACACCTTGCCGAAAAATCCACCAGCGATGCCAGCGCTGCCGCCTATGACGCGGACAAACTGGCCGGGGAACTGGAGCCCAAGGTGTTCTATTGGGCCTGCATCTCCGGTGGCGCGGTCGACTTGCAAACTCTGGGTTGGCTGAAGACGTTCGAACCGGCCTTCACGCCGCAACTGGCCATCAACGCCGCTTTGTCGAATCGCTTGGCCATTGCCATACGCAAGCAGGAACAGCTATCGATTCAGGTTGCCTCGGCGCTGAAGATGGAAAAACCGCTACTCGATCTTTGGGCGAAGGCGGGCGGCGACATGCAGGAACTGCTCATGGTCACCATCAACGAATACCGGCCAGGCAGCACACTGGTGGACATGATCCGGCAAGCCGGCATTACCACGGCCATGATCAAGACCCTGGAAAACGTCGTCCCGAAACTGGGCGACGAGGCTTTCGCCGAGAAAATCCTGCTCAGTTTGACCCCCGGCTCGCCTGACTATGACCCCGCGCTCAAGCCCGTTCTGAACGCTGCTGAAATTGATCGGCTGCGCGAACAGGTCAAGCGCCGGGCTGCGGAAATGAACGCCGGCTTCGCCCGTTATGGTTCGCTGTACCAGAGCGTGCGCAAAAAAGAGGCGGAACTGGCCAGCCGGGCGAAGGCGTTGAGCCAGGCGCTATCCAGTATCGTCGACCAGGAAATCGTCGTTATGGCCCCGGTCTTACTCAGCCCTGATGGACATCCCCCTCCAGAAGATCTTATCGACCCCACCGACTGGACCTTCCAGTTGCTTGATATCTACGCAAAACTGGCTTTGCGCTTCCACGAACTGACGGACCCGCTGGCGCCGTGGGCCATCATTCAAGGCCAACAAATGCGCGAACTGGTGAAGAAACTCGAAACGGAACGCGGATCGCTACTCAGCGCGAGCGAAGAGGACTTCGCCAGTGGCATCAACGTGTTCAGCCGCGAGGGCCCGTTGTTATTGCACGCAGCCTTGCGGGGCGGCAAGCCCGGGCCGAAATCGCTGGTTAACCAGTCGTATGCGAAGTTGATGAACCTCATCACCGAGATCAGCTCGACCTACTACAGCGGCAAACGCATCGCCAAGCTATCGACCGAGCTGAACCAGACTATTCGAGGCATCGACGCCTTCTTGGCTCGCCCGGAAACACAAGGTGGACCGAGTCAGGCCAACGTCTGGATCGACAGCGTCGACCAGCTTCTCGCACCGGGAAGCGAAGCCAATCAACTGCGCTCCAGCGCAAGCATCGCCAACCTGATGAATCAGCTTTCCGGTTTGCGCGACAAGCTCAAGGCTTATCAGAGCAGTGGCGGCGATGCGGCGGTGCGCAAGCTCTACCTGGACTTCGCCGAGGCTTATCAGACCAAGGCGCTGGGCCGGCTGACACGCTTCCTCACGACGGACTGGAAAGCCGGCGACGGCGCCGATCTGACCGATCTGGAAGATATTCTGGCCAACAGCTTCCGCGTGTTCGACCGCATCCAGTTCGCCATCGCCAATCTGCTCATCAAGCCGGCGGGCGGCGGCCAGTTCCAGGCCAGCTATACCGTAACGATCACCGGTCAGATCCACAGCATGAACATGAAGCACCAGGAATCCGCCAGTGTGGAAGACACGGTGGTTCTGACCCCTGAAGGTCCGAAGATCAAGGCCACACGTGGAGGCCGTCTATGGCTGCAATGAGCCTGCTACTGGCTGCCGCGATTCTGCGGTCATGCACGATTTGGGCCAGCGCCGGCGCAAACCGATCGGCAGCGCCGGGAACAGATCACCGCTCATCGGCGTGCGGCTGTGTTTCCAGCGTGGTGAAGAAAAACTTGCGCGCAAACCTGTCGCCATGACGCATTCCGGAAGAACCCTCGCGTGCCGTGCTGTTCGCCTTGCGGCAGTACCGCTGCTGATTGGCCTGTCGCTCCTGTTCCCGCTTGCAGTATTCGCCGACGACATCGTTCTGGGCATGACCAAAGGCGAGGTGCATGTCCTGCCCGCCGGCCGCACCGCCCCCGTTCCGGCTGGCAAGGGTCTGGCCCTGCGCAGCGGCGACCGCGTTTACACCGGTCAGGATGGCTGGGCGACCTTGCTGGTGCCGGACGGCAGCCGCGTGGTTTTGACCGCGGATTCGGAGTTCATGGTGCGCGCGCATGACTCGAAACGTCGTACCGGCGCCTTTGCGCTGATTACCGGCATGTTGCGCGCCATCATCGCGCCCTCGCTCAAGTCGCAAGCCAATTCGCCACCCCATTACCGCTTCAATACGTCTACCGCAGTCGCCGGCGTGCGCGGCACCGATTTCTCTATGATCCATTTCGGCCAGGCCAATATTTTCTTCGGCAACCAGGGCACGGTCGAGGTGCAAGGGATCGATACCGCCGCTCGCCTGCTGACCGCCGCTAGCGTCGTGCAGACCACGCGCGGCCTGCTGCCGACACAGCCCATTCCTGTCGATCCGGATTCCCGCCTGGCGGAGGCGCAGGCTCTACTCAACTCGGTCACCGAGCAGGCTCCGGCCTCCTGGGCAGAAGCCGGAAAACTGCCTGAAATCGTGGCGCAGTGGAATCTCACCTATAGCCGCCACCTGGCCGATGCGGGCCGCCAGGACGAAGCCTTGCTTGTGCTGCAAGTGGCGCTGGATTTGACTGAGGCAATCAAAGTAAAAGCCCGATCGACGGAAAAGGACCGGCTGGAGGCGTTTCAGGCGCAGCTTGAAGAAACCAGGCTCAACCAGGAACGGCAGGTGGCCGCCCAGGCTGCGGCGGAGAGCGTGCGCAAGCTCTACGCCGACTTCACGGAAGCCTATCAGGCCAAGGCGCTGGGCCGGCTGACACGCCTCCTCGTCCGTGACTGGAAGGCCGGCGATGGTGCCGATGTGTCCGATCTGGAAGACAACCTGTCCAACAGCTTCCGGGTGTTCGACCGCATCCAGTACGCCATCGGCAATCTCAACATCAGCCCGCTCGATGCGGGACGGTTCCAGGTCAGCTATACCGTCACCATCACCGGCCAGATTCAAGGCATGAACATGAAGCATCAGGAATCCTCCAACGTCACGGACACCGTGGTCCTGACCCCGGATGGGCCGAAGATTCAATCAACCCGAGGCGGAAAACCATGGCTGCAATAAAACAGTATTTGGCAACGATGGCGCTGCTGCTGGCGACGGGCTGCGCCTCCGAGCCGCAGGCGGTCACGGATCAACAGCAACGCGAGCAGGTCGGCCGGAACATGACGGCGCTGGGTCAAGGCCTGCGCGCGGGCGCCTGGTCGAAAGTGGAACGCTTCTTCTCGCCGGCCTATCACGAAGGCTATGGCGAGTTGCGCGATCGCCTGGAAGCGCAGTTCCGTGATGAGCGGATCACCGACCTGCAATTCACCGTCAACCGGGTGCTGGAATCGGATGGCCTGATCAATGCCCAGGTTCACTGGCGCAAAACCTGGGTCGATAAAACCGGAAAACCGGCCAAGGCCGAGGGTTTGAGTGAATTCATCCTGAAACCGCAAGGGCGCGCTTACCGCATCCTGCGTATCAGCGGCGACCGTCTGTTTTAAGTTGCGCGTCAAACGTGATTGTCATGCACGGCGAATACGCACAGGTTTCATCCTAAAGTTTCCTCGTGCGTATCCGTTATTACTTTAGTTATACATCGGGGCGGTTTGCATCCGTCAAACGGAGGTTGCGCACATGAAACACCCCATCACGCCCACCTCGGTAGAGCGACAGATGCGAGACGACGAGTTCATCGCCTCGAAAACCGATCTCAAAGGGCGCATCACCTACGGCAACCGCATCTTCATCGAGTTTTCCGGCTATTCGGAAGCGGAGTTGCTCGGCACCCAACACAACATCATTCGCCATCCGGACATGCCGCGCGCGGTGTTCAAACTACTCTGGGACACCATCCAGGCCAAACGGGAGTGCAATGCTTATGTGAAGAACATGGCCAAGGACGGCAGTTTTTATTGGGTCTTTGCCAACGTCACCCCGAACTTCGATCGCGATGGCAACGTGATCGGATTCTTCTCGGTACGCCGCAAACCCAAAGCCTCCGCAGTCAAAACCGTAACCGGTCTTTACAAAGCCATGCTGGACGCAGAACGACAGACCGGGGCGAGAGACGCCATGGCCGCATCGACGCGAATTTTGACCGACCTGCTGGCCGAGAAAGGCATCAGCTATGACGAACTGGTCCTTGCAATCTAAGCTCTCCGCCCTGCTCTGGGCCTTCTCCCTGCTGGTTTTGGCGACCATCGTCGGCGCGTGGATGCTGCATGGCTTCGATTGGGTATTGCTGACTTTCCTGCTCGCGGGAATTGCGCTTTCCGCCTGGGGCCAGATCAGATCCCGCAGTTGGCTGGCGCCGATCGCCAAGCTCGATGAAATCACCACTGAGATCAGTCTGGGGCGATTTGGCAATCGCATCACTGGCATCAGCGACACGAATGAAATCGGCCGTTTGTGCTGGCATATGAATGACATGCTGGATCAACTGGAAACCTATTTCCGCGAAGAGGCAACCGCCTTCCGGCTGCATGTGGATGGCAAATACCATCGCAAAGCTTTTCCGGATGGATTGCATGGCGGCTTCAAGAAAGGGCTGGAGAGCAATAATATTTTGCTCGACGGCATGGCCGAGCAGCAGCGCGGCCAAATGCGCAACATGTTGATTTCCAAGGTGCACCACCTGAACACCAGCAATCTGCTCTCGAATCTGGCATCGAGTCAGGATGATTTAAATCAGGTAACCAACGAAATGCAATGCGTCCTCGATCTGGCCGCCACGACCAGCGCCGATGCCGTGACCAGTCAGACGGTGGTCAGCCAGGTGGTCGGGCGACTCAACGAAATCACCGAGCGCATCAATCATGTCGCCGACGCGGTGGTTGAACTGAATGCGCGCAGCCAGGAAATCACCGATGCCGTCAAATTGATCACCGGCATCGCCAATCAGACCAATCTACTGGCGCTCAACGCGGCGATTGAAGCGGCTCGCGCCGGTGAAGCCGGAAGAGGTTTCGCGGTGGTTGCGGACGAAGTGCGCAAGCTGGCGGAACACACCAAGCAGGCTTCGGAATCGATTGGAAGCGTCATGGAAACGCTCTCGACCGAGGCGGAAAGAATGCTGTCCGATTCGCACGCGATGCGTGAAATGGCCGGCAACTCGCGAGAAGTCATCAGAGAAATGGAGGGCAGATTCGGCCAATTCGCCCGCTCCGCCCAGGAAACCGAAATTCGCGCTGCGCGGGCGCGCGACAAGAGCTTTACCTCGCTGGTCAAGGTTGACCATATGATCTACAAACAGCGCGCCTACAGCGCGCTGAACGGCGAAAGCAAAGGCGACAACGCGCAAGCCATTATGGTCGATCATCACAATTGCCGACTCGGAAAATGGTACGAATCCATTGGCCTTGAGCGCTTTGGCGCCATGCCGAGTTTCAAAGCGCTTGAACGTCCGCACGCTCGCGTTCATGACAGCGTCCATCTCATGCAAGCCAGCCTCGACAAGGGTTGGGAACATGACTTGCACATCCAGAAAACCATCTATGACGCGATGCAGGCAACGGAAGAGGCCAGCCATGAGGTCATGGTACTGATCGACAAGATGGTGCAAGAAAAACACGGTTAAGTTGCCTGGCTAAGACATCTTGGGTTCGATGCGGCCCCCGCTACTCGATACCCAACCGTTCAATCCGATAACGCAAGGATCGGAAGGTCACCCCCAGTAAGCGCGCGGCGGCGGTCTTGTTGTGCCCGGTCTTGACCAACGCCTCCTGTATGGCTTGTCTCTCCAGTTCATCGAGATAGGTTTGCAGTCCGGGCTGGTGCGTTTGCCCGCCGAGTGCTTCCTCTTCAATCGGCTCCAGATTCAGATCGCTTGTGGCTATCGTGTTTGTCTCGGCAAGCGCCAGACCGCGCTCGAGAATATTTTCCAGCTCACGCACATTTCCGGGGTAGTCATACCGTGCCAGGGCTGCGAGCGCGGCCGACTGCAATACAGGTGGCGGGCCGGCGTAGTTATCCGACAGGCGGGCAAGGATAAAAGCGGCCAGTTCCGGCAAGTCTTCACGTCTTTCCCGCAACGCCGGCATCCGGATTTCGATCACGTTGAGCCGATAAAAAAGGTCGTGACGGAAACGGCCCGTGCTGACTGCGGCTTGCAGATCCTGATGTGAGGCGCTGATTACCCTGACGTCAAACGGCTCCTCGTTAACCCCCCCGACCCGACGCACGCTTTTTTCCTGTATTGCGCGTAGAAGTTTGACTTGCATCGTCAAGGGCAGATCAGCCACCTCATCAAGGAACAACGTACCGCCGTGAGCGGCCTGAAAGAAACCGTCCCGCTCCGCTTCCGCACCGGTGAATGCGCCTTTGCGATAACCGAAAAACTCGCTTTCCATCAGATTTTCCGGAATCGCCCCACAGTTCACCGCGATGAATGGGGCGGCGGCTCTGGCGCTGTGGGCATGTATCAGTCGCGCGGCGACTTCCTTGCCGGTACCGGTCTCACCGGTAATAAACACCGGCGCCTGACTGCGCGCCACCTTTTCGATCAGCGCGCGCACCTGGCACATCGGAGGCGAGTCCCCCACCAACTGACGCGCGCCACCGCTCGCGACATTCACTTCCGGGGCCTTCAGCGCGGAGCGCACCAGACTGCGCACCTTCTCCGGCGTAACCGGTTTTTCGACATAATCGAACGCGCCGGCCTTCAACGCGGCAACCGCGCTCTCGGCGGAACCATAAGCCGTAATCACCGCCACCGGGGTTGCCGGCGCATGTTCGGCGATAAAGCGCACGACATCGAGCCCGAGCCCATCCGACAAGCGCATATCGGTCAGGCAAAGGTCAAAACCACCCTGCTCCAGCCGCAGCCTGGCTTGAGCAACACTGGTGGCCCGCTCGCTATCGAGCCCCATGCGCACCATATCCATTTCAAGCAAATCGAGCAGGTCAGGCTCGTCATCGACCAACAGAACACGTGGACGTTTCATTTCGATCTTGATCAGCAGGGTGGCAAGCGACAACGCAGCCGGAACAGCGCGCCGTCCAGAATATCGACATAACGCAGCGCCGCGCCGTTAGCTTCCGCAAGTTCCCGCGCGATATAAAGCCCCAAGCCGGTGCCCTGGTTGTCCGTGGTGTAGAAAGGCTCGAACAAATGCACTTGCACTTCAGGCGGTATGGAAGGGCCGTCGTTGCTGATTTCTATATCGACATGATCCTGGCCGGCATTCAGGCGAATACGAATACTGCCCGGCAATCGGGTGCAATAACGCCAGGCGTTGCGCAGCAGATTCCAGAGTATCTGCTCAAGATGGCCGGTATCGAAGCAGGCGTGCGCCTTGTGCGCGAATTCCAGCTTCATCACGCCAGCGGGCAGGTTTTCACGCTGAACGTATTCATGCACGAAAGCGGGCAAAAACGTTTCCAATTCGATCTTCACGCAGTTCATGCGATCGCGCCGGTTGAGCGCCAATACATCCTCAACCAGACTATTCAGACGCATGGCGTTGTCGTCGATGATGCGCGTCAGTTTGCCGCTCATCGCGTCGCGGGCATCCTCTTTGAGCAATCCGGCGGCATGGCGGATGGCGGAAAGCGGATTGCGAATTTCATGCGCCAGATTGGCGGTAAGCAAGCCAAGCGACGCCAGCTTCATTTTTTGCGCTTGCAACTCGAGTTCGGTCATGTCTTCCAGAACCACAACCGCGCCTTCTTTTCGACTCGGTTCCAGCTCCATAAAGCGCGCGCGCAAACGGTGGCCATCCAGGCCAGTACGAAATGGGTGCACAGGCAAAGCCTCGCCTTGATGCCAAAGTCCCCACAACTGCGCCAACTGAGGCGAGCAATGTTCGATCCTGCAACCATTGAAAAAGCGCACGCCCAGCAGAGCCTCCGCGTGTGCGTTGTATTGCAGAACTTCCCCGTTGGCGCCAACCGCCATCACCGCATAGGGCAGTTCCTGGATCATGCGTTCGTTGATGCGTTCGAAACTCTCGGCCTGGCGTGATTTTTCCTGCGCCAGCGCGCCGGCGCTCAACGTGCCTTTGGCGAGCAAATGAGAGAGCAAAGCGACACCAAACAAACCCAGCGACAACAGACCGGAACGGACAAAACCGCCTGCGCCGGACGCACCATGAAGAGAGTGCAATGTCTGTTCCACCAGAATGACGAGCGCCGCCACGGCAGCCCAGAACAACACATAGCGGGTATCCGGCAGCATGCCGACCGCGGCCAGCGTCAGCATCAGCAACAGGCCCAGGCCGGACGCGTTGCCACCAGCCAGGAACATCAGCAAAGACAGGCAAATAATATCGACCAGCGCCTGGCGCACGACCTGGCGCTGGAACAGTTCGTTCTGACGGCCTTTGGGCCGACCGAAAAGCCAGGCGGTCACGAAATACACCAAGCTGGTCGATACAAAGAGATAGGGGTGGTCGAGCTGTTGTTGCAACAACCGCTCCGACAGCAAGCCGGCCACCAGAAGGAAGCCGGCCAGGAACAAGCGGAAATGATTGAGATGTTCCAGCGAACGCCAGAAACTGTCCGGAATAAGAATCGGCGGGTTTAGCGGCGAGGAATCCGCCGCATCCAACTTGGTCGTGATCCGCCTGTCCCCGGTTAACGCGCGCGGAGTTTCAGGATCCGGATTTGCGATGTTCATCACAACAATAGAAGCGGCCCTGGCTCAATATCGCTTCCGAGCGCGGCAGATTCACGCCACAGACATGGCATCGCACCATGTCTTCCGCCGCTTTGTCGGCGGGCGGGTTGTCGCCTTCGACGCGCTTGCCGGCCATCCGGCGCAACAAGTAGACGACCAGTACGACAACCAGAATGACGGTGATGATCTTACTCACGCGAGAGACCGTTCTTGTGAGCCTGATTGATCACGACAAGCAATTGCTTGAACGGGATTTCCTTGCCATAGCGATTCAGAAACTGCATGTAGGGCAGGTCTTTATCGGTCGGGAACTGGTACTTGTCCGAGATCATATCGTCGTACAACTTGCGCAATACGCCATCGAGCTGGTCCAGCATCGCAGTCCAGCGCTCGGCATTTTCCGGGTCGTAGTCGATGCCGGCGCGCATCTCGTCCACTTCGTAAACGGCGTTGTGCACCAGATCGACGTACTCATCGTAAGTTTTCGGGCCTTTCATCGCATTCCTTCAAATCAAACCTTGAATAAAAACAGGGGCCGGGGCCCCTGTCAGTCTGCCACAAGTCGACCGGCTTATTTCGCCGCGAATTCTTCCAGCTTGCGCGCGCGCACCACGTTGCCGTTGATGCCGGCTTCCTTGGCGCTGCCGCCGTAGGCCAGCGTCATCAACTGCGAGTAATACAGCACCGGGATGTCGAACTTGGTGCCGTAGCGCTTGTTGATCTGGCCTTGATAGACCTCGACGTTGGCCTGGCAGAGCGGGCAAGGCGTGACGATCATTTCGGCGCCGCCGTCATAGGCCGCTTCGATGATGTCCTTGATCTGGCCCTGCGCCTTTTCCGGCTCGGAGAACGCCAGCGCGCCGCCGCAGCAGGTCACTTTCTGGTCGTACTTGACCGCTTCGCCACCGACGGTCTCGATCAGCTTGTCGAGGTACATCGGGTTCTCGAACGATTCGCCACTGATGCCGAACGGGCGGTTGGTCTGGCAGCCGACGTAGCCGGCGAACTTCATGCCGTCCAGGGGCTTCTTGACCGGCTTTTTCAGCTCGTCGTAGCCCAGATCTTCGATCAGCACTTCGACCATGTGGCGTACTTCCGGAATGACCTTGATCTGCAAGCCGGCTTCCTTCAGCGCGGTTTGCGTATCGGCCATCAAGCCGGAGTTGTGCTCCAGTCGTTCCTTAGACTCGCGCGCGCCCAGCCAGCAGGCGGCGCAGGTGGCGACGATGGTCTGTCCAGGCAGATTGGTTTCGGCCAGGGCGAAGTTGCGCGCGTTCATGACATGACGCGGCAGTTCGCCGGCTTCCGCATAGCTGACCGAAGCGCCGCAGCAGTTCCAGTCCGGAATCTCGGTCATCTTGATGTCCAGCGTCTTGCACATGGACTCGACCGACACCAGGTAGTTGGAGGCCGAAGCGCCCTTCTGGGACGAACAGCCGGGGTAGAAAGCGTATTCCTTGCGTGCCATCTTCTATCTCTCCTTAGCCGGCGGGTGTTGCTTTAGCGGCCTTGCGTTGAGCTTCGAGCTCTTTCGCCTTGGTCAGCATGGCGTGGATGCCCTTGAGGTCCTTGCACTTGTGGCCGCCGCCAACGGCTTCCATCAGATTCAGGCGCCCGGACTTGACCAGACCCATAGCCACGCTCTGCATTTCCATCGCCTTCTTGATGCCGGAACCGATACCGTCCTTGAAATACAGCGTTTGCGTCAGCTTGACCTCGTTGACGCGGCCATACTTGGTACAGTTGTCCCAGAAGGTCTTGGACAGGTGCTGTGTCGGCTGATTCTTGGGCGAACGACCGATGCGGTAAGCATATTCGGCGATGCCGTGCATGACGTGGGTGACCGGCACCTTGCGCGGGCAGCGCACATAGCAGTTATAGCAGGAGGTGCACATCCACATGGAGTTGGACGCGAGCACCTCGTCGCGCTTGCCGGCGCGGATCATCATGAAGATTTCCTGCGGCGGATGGTCCCAGCCGGCCTGGAAATTGGTCGGGCAGGAGCCGGAACAGAGGCCGCACTGCATGCACATCTTGACCCATTCGCCCATCTCGGCCTGCTCTTCAATTTCCTTCAGGAAATTGTTTTTGTAACGGTCGGCCATTTGCGTATTCATATCGCCCATGACTATCTCCTAGAAGCCCTTGAACGGGGACGGGGGGAAAGACTTGATCAAGGCGGCATACTCATTGATCTTCTGCGGCAAGGTGGCCATGTCTGTGATAGCGACTTCCAGATCCTTGACCCGATCCGTCTCCAGGTTCATGCCCTTGAGGGTGTCGCCGACTTTCGACAGACGATAACGCCCAAGTTCGGAACCCTTGACGAAGTGGCACTGGTAATCCTCGCCGTGCTTGCAACCCATCAGCATGACACCGTCGTAACCACCATTGAGCGCGTCGGTGATCCAGATGGTATTGACCGAACCCAGGCAACGCACCGGGATGACACGCACATAGGGGTCGTACTCGTGGCGGTTCATGCCGGCCATGTCCAATGCCGGGTAAGCATCGTTTTCACAGGCCAGAATCAGGATACGCGGCTTCTCGGAGAACTCGTCCGGCACATCGACGGCCTTGATCTGCGCGCCGACGGTATTGACCGAATAGTTCTCGAACGAGATCACCCGCACCGGGCAGGCGCCCATACAGGTGCCGCAACGGCGGCAGCGCGATTCGTTGAACAGCGGGAAGCGCTTTTCGTCTTCGTCGATGGCGCCGAACGGGCATTCCACAGTGCAGCGTTTGCACTGGGTGCAGCCTTCCAGACGCACGGTCGGGAACGACAGGTCGCCGGCGCGCGGGTGGGCCGCCTTGCCGAGACCTGCGTTTTCCATCGCCTGAATCGCCTTCATCGCGGCGCCGGTGGCGTCTTCCTGTGCTTGCAGGATGTCCATCGGGCGACGCACCGGGCCGGCGGTGTAAATGCCGGTACGGCGGGTTTCATACGGGAAGCAGATGAAGTGCGAGTCGGTGAAACCATGCTTGAACTGCGGCATGTCCGGACCCTGACGGTAGGTCAGGTTGAGGATGGACTCGGGCGCGATGGTGGCAACCACTTCCTTCGGCGCTTCGCCTTCAACCGCCGCCTCGGCCTCTACCGGAGCGGCAGCCACGGCATCGATATTGACGCCAGACACCGGCACCATGCCCGTTGCCAGCACCACCAGATCAGCCTGGGCTTCGGTGTCCTCGTTCAGGATAAGATCCTTGAACTTGACCGTGCAGGCATTGCCGTTGGGGGTGACTTGCGACACCACGCCTTTGGAGAAGACCACGCCCCTGTTCTGGGCTGCGCGGTAGAAATCCTCGCCATTGCCCGGGGTGCGCAGATCGGTGAACAACACCACGGTGTCGATATCCGGGTTGCTGTCCTTGAAATACGTCGCCTGCTTGATGCTTGTGTTGCAGCAGAAGCCGGAGCAGTACTGCAAATGCGTACCGCTGGGGTCGCGTTGACCGGCGCACTGCACGAACACCACGGACTTGACCGGCTGACCATCGCTCGGACGGCAGATCGGCTTTCCTTCGGCAGCGGCGGCTTTCGCCAACGCCTCCAGACCAGCCTGATCGACCACGTTGGGGGTCTTGCCGTAACCAAACTCAGGCAGCTTGTTGGCGTCATAAAGGGTGAAGCCGGTCGCCTGAATGATCGCACCGACATCTTCCTGAGCCATAGAGCCGGATTCGATGGCGATATCCACCTTGAATCGACCGGGCGCGCCATCGGTCTTGGCGATGGTGGCGTTCAGGTAAACCTTGATGTTGGAATCGGCGTCAATGCGCGCAACCATGTCGGCGACGCCGTTATCTTCCGGCGCCTTGAACGGCTCGCGCGTCGGCACGCGTTTATACAGCTTGGCGGCCCAACCGCCGAGCGCAGCGGATTTTTCCACCAGGACGACCTTGTAGCCGGCCTTGGAAGACTCCAGCGCGGAGGTCATGCCGGACATGCCGCCACCGACCACCAGCAGGGTTTTCACCGAACCGGTCTTCTGGTTGCCCGGCGGCACCGTCATCGCCTTGACTTCGGCGCAGGCCATACGCACATAGTCTTCCGCCATTTCCTGCGTGGTCTCGCGCGCCTCATCGGTATCGGGACGAATCCAGATCACGCCTTCGCGCAGGTTGCCGCGCGACATCGCGATGGTGGGGAAGTTGAACGCTTCGGTCTTGGCGCGACGCGAGCAGGCGCACAGCGCGGCGTGGGTCACGCCTTCATTCTCGATGTCGTTCTTGATCATCGCCACGCCTTCGGCCGAACAGAGGAAGTCGTGCTCGCGCACGAGATTCATCTTGCCGGATTTGGTGGCGGCTTTAACCAAGCCAGCGACATCGACACGTTTGTCAATCTCACAGCCCTTACAGATGTATGCAGCAGTTTTATTTTCAGCCATTTTCTCAAGCCTCCGCGCGGGCGACTTTGTTGACGACCTGGATGGCCCGCAGTGCGGCAGCAGTCGCGCTTTGCACGGCGCGGTTCACATCCAGCGCGTTGGTGGCGCAACCGGCGCCGAAGATGCCAGCATTGACCGGGTCCGCCATGATGAAGCCGGAGGAATCGGACATCACTTCGGCGGGAATATCCATGCCTTTGACGGAAGGTTCCATGCCCAACGCCAGCACGACCAGATCGTGGGCGGTGGCATAGCGTTTGTAGCCTTCGACGTTGACGCCGTTGCAAACCGGGTTGCCCTCTTTGTCTTCGGTAATGCGGGCCACCTTGGACTTGACGAAACTCACGTTCGGATTGGCCTTGACGTTCTGATAGAAGTCTTCAAAGCGGTCGATAGCGCGAATATCGATGTAATAGATGGTCGACTTGCCGGCATTGCCAAAGGCTTCCTGCACGTAATGGGTCTGCTTCAGCGAAGCCATGCAGCAGAAGCGCGAACAGTGGCGCAGATGGTTTTCGTCGCGCGAACCGGCGCACTGGATGAAGGCGACGTTCTTGGCCTCTTTGCCATCGGAGGGGCGCAGAATCTTGCCGCCGGTTGGGCCATGCGGGTCCGCCAAGCGCTCGAATTCGACGTTGGAGATGACGTTGGGGAAGCGGCCATAACCGTAGTAGACGATCTTGCTCGCATCGTAGGGCTGCCAACCGGTGGCCCATACGATAGCGCCGGCATTCAGCGTGACAACCTCTTCCTGCATGTCCAGCTCAACCGCGTTGTATTTACACACCGCCTTGGCGACTTCGCCGTCGGGCGTGCCAACGATGCTGGAATCGATCACATAACGCTGTGGGTAAGCCATGCTGGACGGCAGGTAGGCCGCCTTGATCTTGCCCAGGTTGTAGTTGAACTCGTCGTCTATTTCAGCCTTCACCGCCTTACCGCATTCGCCGCAGGCCGTGCAATTCTCGTTGACGTAGCGCGGCTTCAGCTTGACCGAGATGTTGTACGCGCCTTTGTCGCCGCTGATGCCGGTGACTTCCGCCATGGTCAGCACTTGAATACGAGGATTGGCTTTGAGCCGGCGCAGGTTGATTTCCAGGCCGCAGGTGGGATGGCACATCTTGGGGAAGTACCGGTAGAGCTGAACGGTACGACCGCCCAGGTACGGGTTCTTCTCCACCAGCACGACTTGCTTTCCGGTTTCAGCGGCTTCGAGTGCCGCGGTCATGCCGGAAATGCCGCCGCCCACGACCAGAATGGTCTGGTTGGTCGCCACTACAGACGTCATGTATCGCCTCCGATGGGTGAAGACTTAAGAAACTTGGGAGACCCTGCCACATGGAAACCCCCATGTAACTGGCCGATAAAAATAGGCGCGAATGTTACCCGCAAAGAGGAGGCCATCGCGATATTGGTTTAATCGAAAGTTCTTATGAACGAATAGACTGGGTAAATCCAAGGCTGGCTCAAGGTTTTATGCTTGAGCTTTACCTCGGCGGAAAGGTCAACCCAAGCGCGTGCGTTGCGCCTGGACTTTTTCATGGGTTGCGATGAAATCGGCCAAGCGTTTTTGCTCCTGTTCGACCACGGCGGCAGGCGCTTTGTCGACAAAACTGGCATTACTCAGCTTGCTTTTGGCCTTGCCTATTTCACCGCTCAGACGAGTGATTTCCTTGTCCAGACGCGCGATCTCGGCCTCACGGTCGATTTCGATATGCAACATGACCCGCCAGTCGCCCACGATAGCCACCGGTGCATCGCCCTCCGGCAAGGCGTTCACCACATGCACCTCGGACAAACGTCCCAACGATTTCATGTAAGGCGCATAGACGGTCGCGCGCTCGGCATCGCCCTCCACGAACAACGGCGCCTTCAAGGCCGGCGACAGATTCATCTCCCCGCGCAAGTTGCGGGTCGCATTGATCAGATCTTTCAAGCGCGCCATCTCGACCAGTGCGGCGGCATCGACCCGGCCCGGATCGAACTCGGGATACGACGCCAGCATGATGCTGTCGCCTTGGGTGTTGGCGAGTGGCGCGACCGCCTGCCAGAGTTCCTCGGTAATGAACGGAATGACCGGGTGCGCCAAACGCAGCAGCGCTTCCAAAACCCGCACCAGCGTGCGACGAGTTGCGCGTTGAGCGGCTTCGCCACCATTGGCAATCTGCACCTTGGCCAGTTCGAGATACCAGTCGCAATACTCGTCCCAGACGAATTCGTAGATTGCCCGCGCGGCCATATCGAAGCGGTATTGATCGAACCCGGCTCGGACTTCGCCGATCGCTTGCTCCAGACGACCCAGGATCCAGCGATCGGCGAAGCTGAATTCCAGCGGCAAAGCCTCATCGACGCCGGTATCGTGAGCCTCGCAGTTCATCAATACAAAGCGGCTGGCATTCCATAACTTGTTGCAGAAGTTGCGATAGCCCTCGCAGCGCGCCATGTCGAACTTGATGTCGCGTCCATGCGTGGCCAGGCTGGCGAAGGTAAAGCGCAGCGCGTCCGTGCCAAAACTCGCGATACCGTCGGCGAATTCCTTTCGCGTCGCTTTCTCGATGGCCTGCGCCTGCTTAGGATTCATCAGGCCGGTGGTGCGTTTGGCGACCAGTTCATCCAGGCTGATGCCATCGATCAGGTCGATAGGGTCAAGCACATTGCCCTTCGATTTCGACATCTTGTTGCCATGCGCATCGCGCACCAGGCCAGTAACGTAGACATCGCGGAATGGCACCTTGCCGGTGAAGTGCAAGGTCATCATGACCATGCGCGCAACCCAGAAGAAAATGATGTCGAAGCCGGTAACCAACACCGAAGTGGGCAAATAGTGCTTCAGCTCCCAGGTATCTTCGGGCCAGCCGAGTGTAGAAAAAGGCCATAAAGCAGAAGAGAACCAGGTATCGAGCACGTCCTCATCGCGAAAAACCTCCCGACCCGCGGCCTGCTTACGCGCCTCCGCCTCATCGCGCGCAACATAAACATTACCGTCGGCGTCATACCAGGCCGGGATACGATGCCCCCACCAGAGTTGACGGGAAATGCACCAGTCCTGGATGTTCTCCAGCCATTGCCGGTAAGTTGTGGTCCAGTTTTCCGGGACGAAGCGCAATTCGCCGGCATCGACCACGTTCAATGCCTGTTTGGCCAAGCCTTCCATGCTCATGAACCACTGGTCGGTCAGCATCGGCTCGATCACCGCATGCGTGCGGTCGCCGCGCGGAATCATCAGCTTGTGCGGCTTGGCGGAGACCAGCAGGCCTTTGGCCTGCAGTTCGTCCAGGATTCTCTGGCGCGCGACATAGCGACCCAGTCCCTGGTAATCGGCCGGCCCGAATTCATTGATCTTTGCATCCAGCGTCAACACGCTGATAGCGGCAAGTTTGTGGCGTTGACCAACCTGCCAATCATTGAAATCATGCGCCGGCGTGATCTTGACGACACCGGTACCAAACGCCCTATCGACATAATTGTCGGCAATGATGGGAATTGTGCGTTCGGCTACTGGCAGCCGAACGCTCTTTCCAACCAGATGGATATAGCGTTCATCTTCCGGATTGACCGCAACGGCCGTATCGCCCAATAGTGTTTCGGGCCGTGTCGTGGCCACTGTCAGGAATCCGGAACCATCCTCCAGGGGGTAGCTGATCTCCCAGATGAAACCGTCCTCCTCTGTGCTGACCACTTCTAGATCCGAAACCGCCGTTTGCAACACGGGATCCCAATTGACCAGACGTTTGCCGCGATAGATCAGACCTTCGTTGTACAGCCGCACGAAAACTTCAGTTACGGCGGTGGATAGTCCGGCATCCATCGTGAAGCGCTCACGCGACCAGTCCGGCGATGTGCCTAGGCGCCGCATCTGACGAGTAATCGTCGAGCCGGAATGCTCCTTCCACTCCCAGACTTTCTCGAGAAACTTTTCACGCCCCAAATCGTGACGCGTAACATTCTGTGCATCGAGTTGACGCTCAACGACGATCTGAGTCGCAATTCCAGCGTGATCGGTACCCGGTTGCCATAGCGTGTTGGCGCCACACATACGCTGATAACGTGTCAGCGCATCCATCAAACCGTGCTGAAACGCGTGCCCCATGTGCAGCGTGCCGGTAACGTTGGGGGGCGGCAGCATGATGCAATAAAAGGGGCAATCTTCTTGTTGCCCCATACCGAAATAGTTTGCCCCTTCCCAGAAGGCATACCAGCGTTTTTCTATTTCGTGATCGTAAATGTGAAACTCGGCGTCGATTAAGGTTTGTAAACAGCCATTTGTTTCAATTTGTGGGAATACTTTTTTTATAGTATCAAGCACGGGGAACGCTACGGCTAAGGGCGAATAATTTATCTTGTTCGTCGGCTAAATCTTCCGAAACGTCGTCGAGTTCGTTATCGGCAATTAAACCAGTTTTTTCGCTGATAATGCTACGAATTGTGCCTCCGTCTACGTAATAGGC
>NCGJ01000020.1 GCA_002281555.1 Hydrogenophilales bacterium 28-61-23 | reverse complement strand
TGGAAGAAGCCGCCGCGGCGGCCGAGTCGTTGCAGGATCAGGCCGCCGGCCTGAGCCAGGCCGTGGCGGTGTTCAAAACCCAGAGCGGCAACGGCAGGTTGGCCAGTCCAGCCAGCGCCAGGCAGAAAAGCGCGGCACCCGCCGCCATGGCCTCGGCGCGTTCGGCCGTGCCGGCGCCGGTGCGCGCGATGCAACGGATGACTCCGCGGAGCCAGGCCGAGGCTCAGGATGAGTGGCAGGAGTTTTAATCCAGTCGCGGCCAGCGCAAGCGATTGCCGCGCCGCGCTAACCTCGTGAATATTGGGAAACAACATGGCTGAAGCCAACGCGCCGCAAAGGGAGTTTCCTTTCTCCAACCGCGACTTCGAAGAAGTCCGCAAGCTGATTTACGACCATGCCGGCATCGCGCTCAGCGATGCCAAGGAAGACATGGTCTACAGCCGCCTGGCGCGTCGATTACGCGCTACCTGCAAACGTAATTTTCCAGAATATCTGGCCTTGATACGCTCCGGCGACGAGGCCGAATGGGAAGCCTTCGTCAATTCGCTCACCACCAATCTGACCGATTTTTTCCGCGAAGCGCATCACTTTCATATCCTGAAAGACTTTCTGAAAACGCGCCGCGACAGCCCGATCACGATCTGGAGTTCCGCCTCCAGCACCGGCGAAGAGCCTTATTCCATAGCCATGACGGCCCTGGAAACCCTGGGCGCCAATGCGCCGGTACAAATTCTGGCATCCGACCTCGACACCAATGTATTGAAAAAGGCTGAAGAAGGTATTTATCCCGTGGAGCGGCTGGCCAAGCTCAACGAACAGCAGCAACGCCAGTTTTTCCTCAAAGGCACTGGTGAAAACGCCGGCATGGCGCGCGCAAAACCCGAGCTGCGGGCGATGCTGAAATGCTTCCGGCTGAATCTGCTCGATCCGGTCTGGTCGATCCGTCAGCCGCTGGATGCCATTTTCTGCCGCAACGTGATGATCTATTTCGACAAACCGACCCAATACGCGATCCTGAAGAAGATGAAACCGCTGTTGAAGCCGGATGGCCTGCTCTTCGTCGGCCATTCCGAGGCGCTCTATCACGCCACCGATCTTTACAAGCTGCGCGGGCAAACCGTTTATCAGCATGTTGAATTCCAGGGGGGCAAGTGACGCAGAGCGCCTTTGAGGAAGTCCTTGCGCCAAATCACTACTTCGATCGCAATTTCAACATCGAAGCCGCCAAGATATTGCCCGGTGAATACTATGTTTCGGGGCGCGACATGCTGCTGGTCACCGTGTTGGGTTCCTGCGTGTCGGCCTGCATCCGCGACCCGAAAACCGGCATCGGCGGGATGAACCATTTCATGTTGCCGGAAGGCGGCGGCGATCGACGCGATCTGTTGTCGAATTCCGCCCGCTATGGCGGCTACGCGATGGAAGTGCTGATCAACCAGTTGGTCAAGCTGGGCGCCGACCGCAAGCGGCTGGAAGCCAAGGTGTTTGGCGGCGCGGCCGTGTTGCGCGGTTTCACCACCGTTCAGGTCGGCGAAATGAACAGCGAGTTCGTGCTCGATTATCTGCGCACCGAACGCATCCGCGTGGTGGCGGAAGACCTGCTCGATGTTTATCCGCGCAAGGTCTATTACTTTCCGGCCACAGGTCGCGTCATGGTGCGCAAACTAAAGGCGGTGCATAACAACACCATCGTCGAGCGCGAACGCGATTACAGCCAGCGCCTGAAGAGCGCTCCGCTGGCCGGCGAGGTGGAATTGTTCACATGAACAAAATCAAAGTGCTCGTGATCGACGATTCCGCGCTGATTCGCGGCGTCATGAGGGAAATCATCAACAGCCACCCCGACCTGGAAGTCGTCGGCCAGGCACCGGATCCGATCGCCGCGCGCGACCTGATCAAGCAATTGAACCCGGACGTACTCACGCTGGATGTCGAAATGCCGCGCATGAACGGCCTCGAATTCCTGGAAAAACTGATGCGCCTGCGGCCGATGCCGGTGGTGATGGTTTCCACCCTCACGGAGAAAGGCAACGAAGTCACGTTGAAAGCGCTGGAACTGGGCGCGGTCGATTTCATCACCAAACCGCGCATCGGCGTGATGGATGGGCTCAACGATCTGGTCTACGAAATCGGCGACAAAATCCGCGCCGCCGCGCGCGCCCATGTTCGCCGCCACGTGATCGACCATGCCGGGGTCACCGCGCCGCAGCCAATGGCCGGGCATTTTCTGCACACCACGGAAAAGCTGATTTTCGTCGGCTCATCGACCGGCGGCACCGAAGCGCTGAAGGAGTTCCTCAGCCGAATGCCCGCCACCGCGCCCGGCGTGCTGATTGCCCAGCACATGCCGGAATCGTTCACCAACTCCTTCGCGCAGCGTCTGAACACGCTTTCAGCCATGACCGTGAAGGAAGCCGGGCACAACGAACGGGTCTTGCCCGGCCATGCCTATGTCGCGCCCGGCCATTCCCACCTGTTGGTCAAAAAGAGCGGTGCGTATTACTACACCGAGTTGTCGAAAGCCGATCCGGTCAATCGCCACCGTCCTTCGGTCGACGTGTTGTTCAACAGCGCGGCTGAACTGGCTGGCCCGAATGCGGTGGGCGTGATCATGACCGGTATGGGCAAAGACGGCGCCCAAGGCCTGCTTGCGATGCGTCAGGCCAAGGCCTACACGATTGCGCAGGATGAGGCGTCCTGTGTGGTTTTCGGCATGCCCAAGGCGGCGATCGACCTCGGCGCGGCCATGGAAGTCGCCGCGCTGAACGACATCGCCGGCCGCGTCATGGAACGCCTGGGGCGTCGGGCCTGAGCCGCTGCGGTTTGGTCCGGAAAGACCACTCGGTCCGGAGGCCCGGCCAGCGCGGCCAAATTTTTTTACCGGCCTGGTTAGTTATTACTAAAGTTTTATATCCGTGCGCCGATAGCACGGCTGGCCGGTTCGGGAATGCGTGAGAAAAATTCAAGAAAGCGGATTGGCAGAGGGTGAAATTTTGCGTCGAGGAAAACACATGTCATTGGTCAATCGTTTGTCACTTCTGGTCAAGATACTGCTTGCCCCCGCCTTGGTAAGCCTGTTCGTGCTCGGCTACCTGGGTTTCAGTTTCGTGCTTGGGCAACAGAACGCGCATCGGGTCAACGAACTCAAGGAACACCAGTTCATCGTCGTCGATATGGCCAGCGCCAACGTGGAGCTGCTCGACAAGATCACCAATACCCTGAATGCCGGCGCGTCCTCGGGCGAGGTGGATATGGTGAATGGCACGGATGAAATCGCCAAACGCCTGCGCGACCAGCTGGTCGTGATGAGCAAGCATGCGCCTCAGGATCAAGCCAAACTGGCTGCGCTGGCATCGGATTTCGATGCCTATTACATGGTCGGCAAGCGCATTTCCGTCGCCATGGCCTCGGGTCAGGCGAATCTTGGCGCCATGCAGGGCGATATCGACACCATGCGCAAGAGCCTGGAGGCGATCAAGAAAGGCCTGGAGGGCTACAAGGAGCGGGCCAAGCAGAGCTTTGTCGCGGAACTGGAGGCGACCTCGGCATCCACCAATCGCGCCATTCTGATCGGCATCGTCTGTGCGGTACTGGCCATCCTCGTGGCAATGGCTCTGGCCTATATCGTCGCGCTGGCCATCAAGCATGCCATGGACCAGGTGGTGACCTCGCTGAAGGAAATAGCGGAAGGCGATGGCGATTTGCGCGGCCGCATCCCGCAAACCTCCCAGGACGAGATCGGCGAATTGGTCAAATGGTTCAATACCTTTGTCGGCAAGCTGCAGACAATCATTGCCAAGTTGCTGGACGAGGTGCATCGATTGGACGGGATGACCCGGGAGATGTCCGGGGTTGAATCCCAGACCGAGTCGCTTCTGGGGGCCGAGCGCAAGCACATCATCAGTGTTGCCGAGCAGGTCAAATTCATCGCCAGCCAAGCCGAGCATGTGGCGACGAACGCTTCCATCGCATCGGTTTCGGCCCGGGATGTGCAGGAAAAAGTCGGCCAGGGCAAACAGGCCATCCAGAACACGATAGTGCGCATCGAGTCGCTGGCCCAGCAGATCAATTCCGCGGTGGATGCAACCCAGCAGATCGAACAGGACAGCAAGAACATCAGTTCGGTGGTGGAAGTCATCAAGAACATTGCCGACCAGACCAATCTTCTGGCCTTGAACGCGGCCATCGAGGCGGCGCGTGCCGGCGAACAGGGCCGGGGTTTCGCGGTGGTGGCCGACGAGGTGCGCAAGTTGGCCGAGAAAACCAAGCAAGCCACCATTGAGGTCTCCGACATCATGGGCCTGCTGTTGGTCAATTCCCAGACCATTGTCCATGTGGTGAACGAGAGCCATAGCAAAGCGCAGGACGCCGTCGACGATGTTCAGGACACCCGTCGGGCCTTGGAGGCCATGCTGGAACAGGTGGATAACATGTCGGTCAAGAACAGCGAGATCGCCAGCTATACCGACAGCCAGCGCAGTGCCGCGGCCAGCGTCGATTCCAGCTCGGATGAAATGATCAACCTGTCAGAAAAAGTGGCCGGACAATCCGCGCGCGCCGGCGCTATCTCGCGCCAGGTCTCCGGTCTGACCGAGGAACTCAAAAAACTCACCGAGCAGTTCAAGGTTTAAGTCTGTGCGCCACGGCGCCAGACTGTGTTGAAAAGGTTTGTGCCAACTCCGCGGGCATGACGGCGGATCGTAATCTCGACTTGAAAGGGGACTTGTAATGAAATCATCCATACTTGCTTTGGCCATAGCCTCGGCGCTGACGGCCACGGCCAGTTCAGCCACGGATCTAGGCCACGGCCTGACATTGAAAGGCTTCGGCACCGTTGGCGTAGTTCATAGCGACACTACAGACGCGGATTATGTCGCCAACAGCTATTTCCAGCCTGTGGGCGCCGGCGCCACCGACCGGACCAGTTTCAATGTGGACACCAAGGCTGGCTTGCAGATGGATTGGAAGGCCACTGACCGGTTAAGTTTCACCGCTCAGCTGATCAGCAAGAAGCGCCCGAGCGACGACTGGGTTCCGCAACTGGAGTGGGGCTTCGCCAAATTCCAGGCCACGCCCGAGATGGACGTCCGCGTTGGCCGTATCCGTCCGCCTATTTATCTGTTGTCCGATTATCTTGATGTCAGCTACGCCAACCCCTGGGTACGGCCGCCGATCGAGTTTTATGCGACGGCACCGTTGCCCCGCATGGAGGGCATCGACCTGTTGTGGCGCCCGAGCACGGGCGATGTGTCCTGGCTGATCCAGCCCTACTACGGCAAATCCAAGCTGGCTTACAACCAGGGTCTGGAAACCAAGTTCGAGGACATCATGGGCCTGAACGTTTCCGCCAGTCGCGGCGATCTCACCGTGCGGGCGAACTATGTCAGGTCCGACATGATCGGGCACGCGCCGCAATTCGATCAGTACATTGGCATGCTCAACGCAGTGTGCGCTGGCGGCGATCCCGTCGCCTGTACGCAGTCGTCCGCTTTGGCAATCGACGGTGACGGTGGTAGCTTCGCCGCTCTTGGCGTTTCCTGGGATAACGGCGATTATTTCGTGACCAGTGAACTGGGCCAGCGCAAAACCGACAACGTGATGTCCGATATGGACATCTGGTACATCTCCGCCGGCGCCCGTCTGGACAAATGGACGCCTTACGCCACTTACTCCCTGGGCAAGAACAAAAGTCCCAAGTCCTTCACCGCGGGCAGCGGCGCCACAAATACGATCGTCACCGGCCTGCTGCAGAACAATCAGATGGATCAGTCCACGATCACCCTTGGCGCTCGCTATGACATCGTGAGCAACGTGGCGATTAAGGCGCAGTGGGATCATGTCATGACGAATTGCGGCCCGGTCACGGGAACCTGCGGCGGTTACTTCGTGAATGCGTCGACCGCCTTCAAAGGTCAAGACCAAAGCGTCAATGTGATCAGCGTATCTGTCGATTTTGTATTCTGAGAGGGATAGTCATGAAAAATATGCAAACGTTTCTATTTGCCATCCTGCTCAGTCTGGGCGCCGGTATGGCACAGGCCGACGTGGTGGTCATCGTGAGCGCCAAGTCTGCGGTGGGCGAGCTTTCCAAGGCTCAGGTCGCCGACATTTTCCTGGGTAAGAGCGCCACCTTCCCCGGCGGCGTGCAGGCCGTGCCGGTGGATCAGGCCGAGGGCTCCAGCCAGCGCGACGCATTCCACGGCCATATCACCGGCAAGTCCGGCGCCCAGTTGAAATCCTACTGGTCCAAGCTGGTTTTCTCCGGCAAGGGCACGCCGCCGAAGGAGTTGCCCAATGCCGCCGAGGTCAAAAAGCTGGTCGCGGCCAATCCGAACATGATTGGCTATATCGACAAGGGCGACGCGGACGGGTCTGTGAAAGTGGTGTTAGCGCCCTAGACTCGGCGCGGCCAGCAAGGATGGACCATATTGCCCCCCTTGTTTGGCCGCTTTTCAGTCGAGCTTGACGGAGTTCTCCGAAATGAAAAAAGCCCGCGAAGGTTTACCTTCGCGGGCTTTTTTCATTTCGGACTTGTTCAGAACTTAACTTGGTGCCCCGAGCCAGACTCGAACTGGCACGCCTTGCGGCGCGGGATTTTGAATCCCGTGCGTCTACCGATTCCGCCATCGGGGCTGGAAAGGCCGACGATTATGGCCGAAGCGGCCGGTTCTGGGCAACGTATAATGCGCGGCCCCATGAAAACCAGTGATTTCGATTACTTCCTGCCCGACGCGCTGATCGCGCGTTATCCCCTGGCGCGGCGCGATGCCAGCCGGTTGTTGCATGTGGACACGGCGACATCGACTGTTACCGATCGTCTGTTCGCGCAATTGCCCGATTTTTTTCGGCCTGGCGATCTGCTGGTATTCAACGATACGCGCGTCATCAAGGCGCGCCTGCATGGTGAGAAAGCCACCGGCGGCAAGATCGAGGCGCTGGTGGAGCGGGTGCTGGGCGAGCATGAGGCACTGTTGTTCATGCGCGCCAGCAAGTCGCCCAAGCCGGGCGCGCAGGTGCGCTTTGCCGATGCGATTCCAGCGCGGGTGACCGGGCGCGAGGGCGATCTGTTCCGCGTCGCTTTCGACCCCGCCCGCACGGTGCTGGAATGGCTTGACCTATATGGCGAGATTCCGCTGCCGCCTTACCTCGATCGCGGCGCCGAAGCCGATGACGATGCGCGCTATCAGACCGTTTACGCCAACCATCCCGGCGCGGTGGCGGCACCCACGGCCGGGCTGCACTTCGATGAGGCGATGCTGGCGGTTTTGCGCGGCCAGGGTGTGGAAACGGCGTTCGTCACCTTGCATGTCGGCGCTGGCACGTTTCAGCCGGTACGGGCGGAGACGCTGGCGGAGCATGTGATGCACACGGAGCGCTATGCCATTCCGGAGCCGACCGTTGCCGCAGTCCGCGCGGCGCAACAGCGCGGCGGCCGGGTTTGCGCGGTTGGCACGACCAGCCTACGCGCGCTGGAGTCCGCCGCCCGCGATGGCATGTTGCGCGCGGGCGAAGGCGAGACCGATCTGTTCATCACGCCGGGCTACCGTTTCAACGTGGTGGAACGCCTGCTGACTAATTTCCATTTGCCGAAATCAACCTTGCTGATGTTGGTATCGGCGTTCGGCGGCGCAGAATTGCTGCGGCGTGCTTATGCCCATGCGGTAGCCGAGAACTACCGCTTTTTCAGCTATGGCGATGCCATGCTGATCGAACGTCTGGATTAGGCGTTTTCCCGGCTTAGTACAAAAATTACTGTCAATTCAAAGGGTTTTCGCCTATAGTGCGCGCCGTTGTGCAATGCAGTAGTTGGCTTTCGATCTCCTGATCGATGTTTCATCAAGCCTGCGGGACTGTTTTCACAGCCCCATCGTCCCCGACCTCACCTGATCCTTTCCACGGAATTCGCTTCCGTCGATTCGGCTTCGCGGCATCCGGTTGGCGCCGATGTTTCGCGAGAATCGACGCGGCCGAGACTTGTCGGCGCGAGCGTTTCTGTTTTCGTCCCCCGACGGGACGTGTTGTCCTTTGTCTGCCCATGAAATTGGGCGGCGGGGACAGGTATCGAAAGGATTTATATGAGCTTCGCCGAACTAGGTCTGAACCCCATCGTATTGAAATGTCTGGAAACCACGGGCTACACCGTCCCGACCGAAGTGCAGCTTCAAGCTGTGCCGGCCGCGCTGGAAGGCCACGATCTGCTGGTATCCAGCCACACCGGCAGCGGCAAGACCGCCGCTTTCCTGCTGCCCAGCCTGCACAAACTGGCTGAGCCGTCCCAATTGCCCGGCACCGGCCCGCGTCTGCTGGTGCTGACCCCGACGCGTGAACTCGCGTTGCAGGTGCAAAAGCAGGCCGCCATCTACGGCGCCGGCATCAAGAAGCTGCGCACCGTGTGTCTGGTTGGCGGCGCGCCGTTCGGCCCGCAGTTCCAGGCCATGCGCTACAACCCGGAGGTGATGATCGCCACGCCCGGCCGTCTGATCGACCATATCGAACGCGGCCGCATCGATTTCTCGCGCCTGGAAGTGCTGGTGCTGGACGAAGCCGACCGCATGCTGGACATGGGCTTCATCGAGGATATCGAGCACATCGTTTCGCGCACCCCGGCCACGCGCCAGACCCTGCTGTTCTCGGCCACGCTGGATGGCATGGTCGGCAAGCTGGCGATGAATCTGACCAAGTCGCCCAAGCGCATCGAAGTGGCGACCAAGGAAGAGCACAAAGCCAATATCGACCAGCGCCTGCTGTTTACCGACGACGTCGGCCACAAACGCCGTCTGCTCGATGTGCTGTTGCGCGACGTCGAACTGACCCAGGCGGTGATCTTCACCGCGACCAAGATGAGCGCCGACGACTTGTCGGAAAGCCTGCTGGAGCAAGGCTTCTCCGCCGCCGCCCTGCATGGCGACATGCCGCAGCACAAACGCAACCGCACCCTGCAGCGTCTGCGCGATGGGCAGGTCAAACTGCTGGTGGCGACCGACGTCGCCGCGCGCGGCATCGACGTGGCCGGTATCAGCCATGTCATCAATTTCGACGCGCCGCGCGCGGCCGAAGACTATGTGCACCGTATCGGCCGTACCGGTCGTGCCGGCCGTACCGGTATCGCCATCACCTTCATCGCCGGCCGTGAACGCGGCCTGCTGCGCGATATCGAGCGTTACACCGGCCAGGCTGTGCGCGTCGATGTCATCGCCGGCCATGAGCCGTCGGCGCGTCCCGAGCGCAGTTTCGCCAAGCCGCGTGCCGGCGGCGGCAAGGATTGGGGCAACAAGCCGCGTTCCGGTGGCGGTTATCAAGGCCGCGGCGGCCAGAGCCAGGGTGCGGGCTATGCCGGTGCCCGGCGTGGCGCCGATGACAATCGCGGCAATTCGTTTGCCGCGCCGGCCAGCGCTGGCAACGGCGGCGGTTGGCAAGGCCGTTCCGATTCACGTCCGGCCTGGAACAATAGCGAAGCGCGTCCCGCCGCCGCCAAGCCGGCGCATTCCTGGGATCGTCCGGAAAAAACAGCGGCTCACGTCTGGACCAAACCGGAAGGTCGTCCCGTCGCCAAGAGCGGCAATAGCTGGAGCGACGATCATCGCCCCGCCGCCGCTGGCAAGCCGCGCGGACGCCAGAGCTGGTAAGCGCGCTGTTCGCCGCTTAGCGGCGACTCCGTAAAAGAATCTGGCGCTCCAAGTGGGCGCCAGATTCTTTTTGGGGGTCGGTGCGCAAACCGTTCAATGCGCGCAACGCCAGACCACCTCGTCGCCGGCCTTGCCGGCAAACTCGCCCGCGTTGATTTCCAGTACATAGCCGACCGGGGCGGGCGCCATATGAATGGGGCAGGTGTCGTGGCCGCAGGGTTGCAGGCTGATCGCGCCCAGCACCTGGCGCGCGGGGCTGACCCAGACCAGATCGATAGGAAAGTTCATGTCGCGCATCCAGAAGCCATGCCGGCCCGGCTCCGGGAAAACAAACCACATGCCGTTGCCCGGCTTCAGCGCGGCGCGGCCGGACAGGCCGCGTTCGCGTTCTTGTTCGCTGGCGGCGAGGCTGACATCGAAGCTTTGCGCGCCGATCTGGATGCGCATCGATTGGTCGGCCGCGCAGATCGGATTGGCGCGCGTTGCGCCAATCGGTGCGAGCAGCAATGCAAACAGCAAGGCGAGCATTAAACTCGCGCCCCTTAAACGTTCACACATTGTTCAGCCCACCCCTTATGCAATTTCAGGTCACTCATCGTTCCGGCAAAGCCCGTCGCGGCACGCTGGAAACCGCTCACGGCGTCATCCAGACCCCGGTATTCATGCCGGTCGGCACGGTCGGCACGGTCAAGGGCGTCAGCCCGCATGAACTGGTCGATCTGGGCGCCCAGATCGTCCTGGGCAATACCTTCCACCTTTGGCTGCGTCCGGGCCTGGATGTGATCAACGCGCACGGCGGACTGCATCGATTCATGAGCTGGAACGGGCCGATTCTGACCGATTCCGGCGGTTTTCAGGTCTGGAGCCTGACCCATCTGCGCAAGATCACCGAAATGGGCGTCAAGTTCGCTTCGCCGCTGGACGGCCAGCGCCTGATGCTGTCGCCGGAGAAGAGCATGCAGATCCAGAAAGCGCTCAACTCGGACATCGTGATGATCTTCGACGAATGCACGCCGTATCCGGCCGATTGGGACACGGCCCGGCTGTCGATGGAGTTGTCGCTGCGTTGGGCCGAGCGCTCCAAGGCGGCGCACGAAGGCAATCCGAATGCGTTGTTCGCCATCGTGCAG
This sequence comes from Hydrogenophilales bacterium 28-61-23, assembly GCA_002281555.1. Classification (GTDB taxonomy): domain Bacteria; phylum Pseudomonadota; class Gammaproteobacteria; order Burkholderiales; family Thiobacillaceae; genus PFJX01. The sequence goes on along the minus strand of NCGJ01000020.1, from coordinate 22,064 downwards.
GGCGGCATGTATGAAGACCTGCGCGAGCGTTCGCTGGAAAAACTGGTAGAGATCGGCTTCGACGGCTATGCCCTGGGCGGCTTGTCGGTGGGCGAGCCGAAGGAGGATATGGAACGCATCCTCGACCACATGGGCCATCGCCTGCCGGAAGATCATCCGCGTTACCTGATGGGCGTCGGCACGCCGGAAGACATCGTGTTCGCCATCGCGCGCGGCATCGACATGTTCGATTGCGTGATGCCGACCCGCAATGCCCGCCATGGCCTGTTGTTCACCTGGTCGGGCGATCTGCGCATCCGCAACGCGCGCTACAAGTCGGACACCGGCCCGATCGATCCGCAATGCGGCTGTTACACCTGCCAGCATTACACCCGGGGCTATCTGCATCACCTGCAACGTTCCGGCGAAATGCTGGGCGGACGGCTGAATTCGATCCACAACCTGCACTTCTACCAGGACTTCACCGCCCGATTGCGCGAATCTCTGGAACAGGGCCGCTTCGACGAATGGCGGCGCGAGTTTTACGCCGGGCGGGGAAAAAGCGATTCGGCCCAATAGAAACACGACGAAATAGTGCTGTTTCACCGACCCATCAGAGGAAATCCGCAACAGAATTGCGCCAGGCTGTTTCATCCATAAATGACTTACAGGGAGTGTTTTATGTCCGAACAGAATCGCGTCTATCCGTTGCAGTTCACCGGCCGCGGCGGTGAATATTTCCGTATCTGGATCGTCAACCTGGCCTTGTCGCTGCTGACGCTGGGGATTTATTCGGCCTGGGCCAAAGTGCGCCGCAAACGTTATTTCAACAACCACACGCTGCTGGACGGCCATCATTTCGATTACCTGGCCGATCCCATCGCGATCATCAAGGGCCGTGCCATCGCTTTCGTCTGCATGCTGGCCTACGTGCTCGCGCAGAACGTTTATCCGTTGATATCCGCAATTTTGCTGCTGCTGTTTTTCATCGCGACGCCCTGGATAGTTGTGCGGGCGCTGCAATTCAATGCGCGCAACAGCAGCCATCGCGGTTTGCGCTTCGATTTTCAGGGCGACATGGCCGAGTCGTACCGGATTTTTCTGGGTTTGGCCCTGCTTTCCATGCTGACGCTCGGTCTGTCCGCGCCGTATGCGTTCTATCGCAAGACCGCGTTCATCGCCGGCAATCATGTTTACGGCAACCTCCATTCCAGTTTTCAGGGCCGTGTCTGGCCGTTCTACCGGATCGTACTGGTCGCCATCGCGATTCTGTTTGCCTCGATTGTGCTGGCGCTTGCCGGCGTGATTGCCGTTGCGGGCATGCCTGTTTTTTCGCATCCGGCCGGCATCGGCGCGTTTGTGATTTATCTGATGGCCGCGCTGATGGCGTTCTATGCGGCGATTCCGATTGTCGCCGGCTATTTCAACGCGCGTGTGGCGCGGCAGATGTTCTCTGGCACCCAGTTCGGTGAACTGGGTTTTGCCAGCCGACACCAAGCGCGCGGATTGATCTGGCTGTATGTCTCCAACCTGATCCTGATCGCGTTGACGCTGGGTCTGTTCATTCCATGGGCGCAGGTGCGTTCGGCCAGATTCTGGCTGGATAACCTCGGCGTGATCGGCCCGGAGCGGGGGCTGGACGGGATTGCCGCCGCCGCCGGCGAGGGGCTGTCAGCCACCGGTTCGGAAATGGCGGACGTGTTCGACGTCGACCTGGGCATAGCCTGATCCGATGCCGGAGTCCGAGCACATGGCTTTCGCCGCCGATTATTTCGATGGTCGCGCCAGCGGCGCAAAGTTGGCGCTGGTCGATTGGGATGCCGACGGCCTGCTGCTGACTGTTGAGGGTGAAACGCGCCGGGTGCCGTTCGCCGACGTGCGGGTAGGGGATCGACTCGGCCGTGCGCTGAGAGTGATCTATCTGGCCAATGCCGGTGAGTTGCATAGCGAGAATCAGGCGGCGGCCGACGCGTTGGCGCAGCGGCTTGGCCAGGGCCGCCTGGGCGGCCGGGTGTTTCGTCTTGAATCGCGTTATTCGCTGGCCGTGCTGGCCTTGTTGTTCAGCGCGCTGGTCGGCTGGGCGGGTGTCCGGCACGGCATTCCGGTTCTGGCCGGCTACGCCGTTCAATTCGTGCCGGCCACGCTGGAGGCCAGGCTGGGCGAGCACGGGCTGAGCGCGCTCGACGATTTGATGTTCCAGCCCAGCCGCCTGTCGGCGCAACGACAAGCGCAATTGCGCCAGCGTCTGGCCGCGCTATGCCGAAAAACCGGCGATTGTCCGCCCTGGCGGCTGGAATTCCGGGACGGCAAGCAGATCGGCGCCAACGCGTTGGCCTTGCCGGGCGGCACGCTGGTGCTGACCGACGCAATCGTGTCGATGGCTCGGCATGACGACGAGCTGATGGCGGTGGCGGCGCATGAACTGGGCCATGTCCGCTATCGCCACGGTTTGCGCCAGGCGCTGGCCGGAGCCGGGGCGGTGTTGCTGCTGGAGGTGATGCTGGGCGATGTCGGCGGCATCGCGGATCTATCCGGCGGCATTCCCGCGCTATTGCTGCAAACCGGCTACACCCGCGACATGGAAGAAGAGGCCGACACGCACGCCATGGTGTTCATGCGGCGCGCTTGTCTGCCGCCGCATCGATTCGCCGACATCCTGTCCCGGCTGGATGGTGGCCGCGCGGGCAAGGCCGACCAGGGCGAAGGTGGCGCATTCGCCCTGTTCTCCACGCATCCGGCCACTCCGCAACGTATCAAAGCCTTTCAGCGCAGAGAGCTTGTAACAAGTGGCTGCTAGAATGCGCCGTTTTGTACCGGTCAATTAAGAGGGTTATTCCATCATGCTGATTTCTTCCGCCCACGCCGCCGATGCCGCGCAACCCGATCCGATCATGAGCGTTCTGCCGCTGATCGTGCTGTTTGTGTTGTTCTATTTCCTGATTATCCGGCCGCAAATGAAGCGCGCCAAAGACCAGAAAAAGATGCAGGAAGCGATCCAGAAAGGCGATGAAGTCATCACCACGGGCGGCCAGCTCGGCAAAGTCGTGAAGATTTCCGATCAGTACATCACGCTCGATATCGGCGGCGGCGTCGAATCCCACTTCCAGCGCGCCACCGTGCAAACCGTGCTGCCCAAGGGCACGATCAAAGACATCTGAACAGTTGTGAAAGGTGAACGGTGAAGGGTGAAGGTAATCTCACCCATGACTCTTGCTCTTGATCCTTAACCTTTCGCTCTTCACCCTTGACGAGTTAAGACATGAATCGCTTCCCCCTCTGGAAATACCTCTTTATCGGCGCGTCCTTGTTCTTCGCCTTTATCTACACCTTGCCCAATTTCTTCGGCGAGGTGCCGGCGATTCAAGTGATGCCGTTGCGCACCACCGAAAAGATCGATGCCGCGCTGATGCAGCGGGTCGAGGCGGCGTTGAAAACCGCGCACCTGCCCAGCCAAGGGGTGGCATTCGACCCGCACGGCGTGAAAGTGCGTTTTGCCGATACCGATACCCAGATCAAGGCCAAGGATGCGGTGCAAGCCGCCATGGGCCCCGGTTATACGGTGGCGCTCAATTTGTTGTCCGCGTCGCCGGAATGGCTGACCTCGGTCGGCGCGTTGCCGATGAATCTGGGCCTGGATTTGCGCGGCGGTGTGCATTTTCTGCTCCAGGTCGATATGCCGAAGGCGCTGGAGAAAGCGGCCGAGCGCTATCAGGGCGACATCCGCACACTGCTGCGCGAAAAGAAAGTACGTTATTCCGGCATCGGCCGCGAGGGCGACCACGTCAGCCTGCGCTTCCGCGATGCGACCCAGCGCGAAGCCGCGCGCAAGGCGATCGAGGAGGCCTATCCCGATCTGCAACTGGATGAAACCACGGTGGGCGAGGAATACACCATTGCAGCCAGCCTGAAGAAACCGGCGCAAGTGCAAACGCAGGAATTCGCGCTCAAGCAGAACCTGACCACGCTGCGCAACCGGGTCAACGAACTGGGCGTGGCCGAGCCGCTGATTCAGCAACAGGGCATCGACCGCATCGTGGTGCAGTTGCCGGGCGTGCAGGACACCGCCAAGGCCAAGGAAATTCTCGGCCGTACCGCCACGCTGGAAATTCGCATGGTGGACGAGGAGAAGATGCTCGACCCGGCCGTGCTTCAGTCCGCCGCCAGCGGACAAGCGCCGTTTGGCACCGAGATGTATTTCGAACGCAACGGCATGCCGGTGATCGTCAAGAAAACCGTGGTGCTGACCGGCGAATACATCACCGACGCCCAGCCCGGTTTCGACAGCCAGTCGAACCAGGCCGCCGTCCACATCAATCTGGACGGACGCGGCGCGCGCATCTTCAAGAACACCACGCGCGAGAACGTCGGCAAACGCATGGCGATTCTGCTGATAGAAAAAGGCAAGACCGAGGTGGTCACCGCGCCGGTCATCCGCGAGGAAATCGGCGGCGGCCGGGTGCAGATCACCGGCATGGATTCGGCCCAGGAAGCCAACGACGTCGCCTTGTTGCTGCGCGCCGGCGCGCTGGCCGCGCCGATGGAAATCGTCGAGGAACGCACGGTCGGGCCGTCGCTGGGCGCGGACAATATCGAACGCGGCTTCAATTCGACGCTGATCGGCTTCGCCGCGGTCTCCCTGTTCATGATTGTTTATTACCGGTTTTTCGGTGTGATATCGGTGCTGGCGCTGGCGACCAATCTGTTCCTGCTGGTCGCCCTGCTGTCGATGATGCAGGCGACGCTGACGCTGCCCGGTATCGCCGGTATCGCGCTGACGCTGGGCATGGCGATCGACGCCAACGTCATCATCGCCGAACGCATTCGCGAGGAACTACGCAACGGCATGTCGCCGCAGGCCGCTCTTGCCGCCGGTTACGAGCACGCCTGGGACACCATCCTGGACTCCAATATCACCACGCTGATCGCCGGTGTCGCCCTGTTCTGGCTCGGTTCCGGCCCGGTGCGCGGTTTCGCGGTGACGCTCTGTCTGGGCATTCTCACTTCCATGTTCAGCGCGGTGACGGTTTCGCGCGCCATGGTGAACCTGACCTACGGCCGCAACCAGCGCCTGACTCACGTCTCGATTTAAGGGAACAGCAACATGGAACTATTTCACGTCAAGAAAGACATCCCGTTCATGCGCTTTGCGCGCAGCACGATCTATGTGTCGGTGTTTTTTATTCTTGCCTCGATCGGCTTGCTGGCCACCAAGGGCCTCAATCTGGGCGTCGATTTCACCGGCGGCACCATGATGGAAGTCGGCTATCCCGCCGCCGCCAATATCCCGGCGATACGCGAGCATCTGGCCAAGCAGGGTTTTGCCGATGCCCAGGTGCAGAATTTCGGCAGCGCCAAGGATGTGCTGGTGCGTCTGCCGGTCAAGCCGGAAACCTCTTCCGCGCAGTTGTCGGAAAAGGTGCTGGCGGTGCTGAAACAGGCCGATCCGAAGGTGGAATTGCGCCGCGTCGAGTTCGTCGGCCCGCAGGTCGGCAACGAGTTGTATGAGGATGGCGCGCTGGCCTTGCTGGTGGTGTCGATCGGTATCGCGCTGTATCTGGCGCTCCGTTTCGAATGGCAATTCGCAGCCGGCGCGATCTTCGCCACGGCGCACGATATCTTCATCGTGCTCGGCGCCTGGTCATTGTTCCAGTGGGAATTCAGCCTGACCGTGCTGGCCGCCGTACTGGCGATTCTGGGTTACTCGGTCAACGACACCGTGGTGGTGTTCGACCGGATCCGCGAGAACTTCAAGAAAACCCGGATGACCGACGTCGCCGCGATCATGGACAACGCCAAGACCGCGACGCTGTCTCGAACCATCATCACCAGCGGCGCCACGCAGCTTGTCGTGTTGGCCATGTTGTTCCTGGGCGGCGAGGTGCTGTACGGCTTCGCCCTGGCGCTGACCATCGGCATCGTCATCGGCACCTATTCGTCCGTGCTGGTCGCCAGCCCCATCGTCATGTGGCTGGGCGTCGCGCGCGAGGACTTCATCAAACCGCCGAAAACCGAATCCGGCGCCGTTGTTTAACGGTCTCTGGATTAGCCGAAAAGGAGTCGACATGCGTTCGATTGCAACCGCTGTAGCTACCGAAGTCGTCGCCGCCGCACTTGTTTTGCTTGGCCTCGCGGGCCAGGCGCAGGCCGTCTCCGTCCTGGTCGATCAAACGATTCCCGGCTTCTCTTCGCCGGAGAGCGTCGTGGTTGCTGGGCGCGATGTGTTTGTCTCCAACCTCGGCGTCAAGCTGGAGCCTTCCGCCAAGGATGGCGACGGCTTCATCTCCCGACTGGATCGGCAGGGCAATATCAAGGCCCTGAAATGGGCCGACAAACTGAACGGCCCGAAAGGCCTGATCGCGGTTGACGGCATTCTTTACGTCGCCGATATCGACCATGTCTATGGCTACCGTATCCGCGACGGCAAACAGGTTTTCGCGCTCGATATGGCATCGACCGGCAGCCTGTTTTTGAACGGTTTTACGCGTTACGACAATCGCCGTTTGCTGCTTTCAGCCACGGATATCGGCAAGGTGTTCGTCATCGACTTGCCTAAAAAGTCCTTCAGCGAAATGCAGTTCGATACCGCGCCGAACGGGCCGAACGGCATGAAGAAAGCCGGCAGCCGGTTGACCATCGTGGAATGGGGCACAGATTCAAAGCCGAACGGCAACATCAAGACCTATCGCCTGGATGGTCTGCAAGCCAAGCTGGAAAAGGCCTACGACCTGAATCCGTCCGGTTATTTCGACGGCATCGTCGATCTTGGCGCCAATCGCTGGCTGATCTCCAACTGGGTCAAGTTCGAACCGGCCGGCCTGCTGCAAGTGCTCGACACCCGCACCGGCAAGGTGACCGTCGCCAACGAGAAAACCCCCATCGCCGGCCCGGCCGACATGTTCCTCGACGACCAGGGCAAGCTCTGGCTGCCGGGCATGATGGAAGGCAAGGTTTACCGGATGACCGTGCGGCCTTGAGCCGCATCGACCGCCAGGCGCACCTATGGAAATCCTCGCTCAATTCATCGACATCGTCCTGCACCTCGACAAACATCTGGCCTTGCTGGTGGAGAGCTACGGCGTCTGGGTTTACGCCATCCTGTTCGCCATCATCTTTATGGAAACCGGTTTTGTCGTGCTGCCGTTTCTGCCCGGCGATTCCCTGCTGTTTGTCGCCGGCGCGGTCGCGGCGGCGGGCGGCATGGATGTGCAGTTGTTGGCGCTGACGCTGGTCGCGGCGGCGCTGAGCGGGGATAACGTCAATTACTGGACCGGCCGTTTTCTCGGGCCCAAGGTGTTCAAGCACGAAGGCAGTCGCTGGCTGAAACAGGACAACCTGGATCGCACCCACGCCTTCATGGAGAAACATGGCCCGAAAGCCATCGTCATCGCCCGCTTCGTGCCGGTGGTGCGCACCTTTGTGCCCTTCGTCTGCGGCATAGGTCGGCTGACTTACGGACGTTTTCTGGGCTTTTCGATTCTGGGCGCGGTGATCTGGGTCGGCCTGCTGGTGCCGGCGGGGTATTTCTTCGGCAATCTGCCGGTCGTGAAAAACAACCTGACCCTGGTGATCCTGGCCATCATCTTCATCTCGGTGCTGCCCGGTCTGATCGAATTCATTCGGCACAAACGAAGCCGGTAGCGGGCCGGGTGGTGTTGGTCGAACGCCGGCCTAGAAGTTGATTCGGTAGGTCACAAAAGAGCGGCGTTCGACCAGGTAGTACTTGAATTCGTGATGTTCCGTGTTGAAGTTCTGCAGCGTCAGCGCCAGTTCATCGTCCTTGCCGAACAGCGACAGCGTCTTGCCGATGCGCAAGTCCAGTCGCCGGTAGCCAGGCTGCAAGTCCCCGTCGTTAGGCCATTTGATCTCCCCCACCTTGTGGCCGCCCAGGCTCAGGCGCAGACCATGCGCAAACTGTTTCGACCAAAGCAGGCTGGTCGAAAAATGGGGCGCCGACTGCTCCACGTCGCGATCCTTGAACACGGCGTTAGGGTCGCTCGTTCTGTCGCCGCCCACGCCACTGGCGTCTATACGGGTAATGGCATGGCTGATACGGAAGCGTCCCAAATCCTTGTGTTTCCAGTCCAGGCTTAGATCGAAGCCGCGAACACGGATGTCGCCGGCATTGAAAAAGTAGATCGCCTTGTAATGGCCGAAGCGCGAATTTGTGTAAAGCGGGTCGATGCGACGTGGATCTCCGACCGGCAGCGAGTTGAGGTCGGGTATCCATTTTCTGCCGCTGTAGCCAAGTAGCCTTTCATAGCCCGCCGGTTCGGCGAAGCCGCAGGGTGCGCCGTAGTAAAGACCACTGTTATTGGTCTCCGCATCCAGAATACAGGTCTGCTCGTCGATGATGTTGTGGTACTTGTTCAGATAGATGCGGGCATCGACGCGCAAGCCGATCGACTGCAAATGGCCGATGTAGCCCAGCTCGGCGAATTTGAGTTTTTCGGGTTCCAGTTTGCGGTAGGCGTAATGCACGACTTCCGCGACACCGCCGCTCCAGGTCACCATTTCACGCGCGTTGGCCTCGTATATCGTCGGCGCCCGATAACCCTGGCCCGCGCTGAGACGCAGATTTTGGCTGGGGGTGATGCGGTAGTTCAGGGCCAGTCGGGGTGAAAACAGCACATCCGTGTTGTAGTGCTTTTCGACCATGCCACCGACGTGTAGCAGCCATTCCGGTGCGATGGTCCAGTCCACATTGCCGAACAGTTGCGCCTGCCAGCCGCCGACGCTGCCCAGGCCGGTGAGGGCGTTGGGCGATTCGGCGGCATCGTGGCGCAAGCCGGCGCCCCACAGACCGGTCAGCGTGCTGCTCCAGGCGTGTATCTGCTGGAATTCGATGTCGTCGCGCCGGACATCGAGGTTATCCATGAGGGTAAGCGAGGGGGTTGGAGCGAGCGCGATGTCGGTCGGAAAGACCAGAAACTGGTCGTGTTCCTGGCGGCCATAGTGGTAATAGCGCAGCGAGATTTCCGAGTTTTCGCTGTAAAAACGTTTCCAGCCGATATCGAAAAAGTAGTCGCGCATATCCGCTGTGCGCGCCGGGTCGTTGATATCGCCGGTCTGGCCGATGTCGTTGTCGCCATTGCTGAGCCCCATGTGGACGCTAATCTCTTCGTCGCGACGCGGACTGAACGACAGTTGGCTGTTGAAGGCTTGCCGGCGGATCGCTTCGTTGCTGGCTTGCAGCGGCTGATCCACGTCGCGGAAGTTGCTGGCTTCGCGCGCCGAGGCGCTGATGCGCCAGTTGATGCCATTGTTGCTGCGCGCCATGTAGGCATAAATGTCGCCGATGTCTTCCTTGCCCGCGCGCATGACCAGGCCGGTTTCGTGCTCGCCCAGCGGGGCGCGGGTGATGATGTTGATGACGCCCTGGAAGGCGTTTGCGCCATAGCTGGCCGGGTTCGGCCCGCGCACGACTTCGATCCGCTCGATGTCGTCCAGTCGCAAGGGCAGATCCTGCCAGTCCACGCCGCCCTGGAACGGGTTGTAGAGCGCGCGTCCGTCAAGCAGTACCAGCAAGCGCCGGGAGCGGGCGTCGCCCATGCCCTGATTGACCACGATGGGCGAACCTTCTGGCCAGTCGGCGACCAAAAACCCCGGGATCAGCCGGAAGATGTCGTGGATTTCGGTGTAGCCGGAATCCAGGATGGTTTCGCGGTCGATGACGGTGACCGGCGCGGGGGCGTCGAGCGGCGACTGGGAAATGCGCGAGGCGGTAAGCACCACCGGGATATCGTCAAGGAAATAGAAGTCCGTTTTCTCTTCTGTGTTGGCCATGCTTGCGCGCGCAAGCAGGGTCAGGCAGGTCAGGATTCCGAGCTTTAGGAAAGGGACAGGTGCGCGGGGTCGCATTGCACGCGGGGTGTTGGACAACACAATAAATTTGACGCGGCATATTGCCTATATCGATGCTGGAAAGCTAGAAGGATGTGAAATATGCACACATCATGGGCAGGCGAATTAATACCGCTTCCGGGCTAAAATCGCCGCTTTCTTGCCTTGCTTGAGTGACATCGCCATGTTTTCCGCCAGCCAGACCATCGCCAGCACCGATCCCGAACTGTGGGCCGCCATTCAGGCCGAGAACCATCGCCAGGAAGAGCACATCGAGTTGATCGCTTCCGAGAATTACGTCAGCCATGCCGTCATGGAAGCCCAGGGTTCCCAGCTCACCAACAAATATGCCGAGGGTTATCCCGGCAAGCGTTATTACGGCGGCTGCGAATTTGTCGATATCGCCGAACAACTGGCGATCGACCGGGTCAAGAAACTGTTTGGTGCTGAGGCCGCCAACGTGCAGCCCAACTCCGGTTCGCAGGCCAACCAGGCGGTGTTCATGGCCTTCCTGCAACCCGGCGACACCATCATGGGCATGAGTCTGGCCGAGGGCGGACACCTGACCCACGGCATGAAGCTGAACATGTCCGGCAAGTGGTTCAACGTCGTCGCCTACGGCCTCAATGCCAAGGAAGAAATCGACTACGACGCGATGGAAGCCCTGGCGCACGAGCACAAGCCGAAGCTGATCATCGCCGGCGCGTCCGCCTACGCGCTGAAAATCGACTTCGCCCGCTTCGCCAAGGTGGCCAAGGCCGTCGGCGCGATCTTCATGGTCGATATGGCGCACTACGCCGGCCTGATCGCCGCCGGCGTCTACCCGAACCCGGTGCCGCATGCCGATGTGGTCACCTCCACCACGCACAAGACCCTGCGCGGCCCGCGCGGCGGCATCATCCTGATGAAGGCGGAGCACGAAAAAGCCATCAACTCGGCGATCTTCCCCGGCCTGCAGGGCGGCCCGCTGATGCATGTGATCGCCGGCAAGGCGGTGGCGTTCAAGGAGGCGATGGGCAAGGACTTCAAGCATTACCAGGAGCAGGTCGCCGCCAACGCGCTGGTGATGTGCAAGGTGCTGATCGAACGCGGCCTGCGCATTGTTTCCGGCCGTACCGAATCGCACGTTTTCCTGGTCGATCTGCAAGCCAAGCACCTGACCGGCAAGGAGGCCGAAGCCGCCCTCGGTCGCGCCCACATCACGGTCAACAAGAACGCCATCCCGAACGACCCGCAAAAGCCCATGGTCACCTCCGGCATCCGCATCGGCACGCCGGCGATGACCACGCGCGGCTTCAAGGAACTGGAAGCCGAGAAACTCGCGCATCTGGTCGCCGACGTGCTCGACGCGCCGAATGACGAGGCAGTCATCGCCCGCGTACAGGCTGAAGTCGGCAAACTGACGGCGGCGTTTCCGGTGTATGGGAAGTGAGGTGGTAAAGGGTGAAGGGATAAGGGGGAAGGGTAAAACCCACTCCGAGCCCCCTTCACCCTTCACCCTTCACCCTTCACTCCAATGAGATGCCCCTTCTGCGGTGCGACCGATACCCAGGTGGTGGAAACACGGCTGGCCGAGGACGGACTTTCGGTCAGGCGGCGGCGGCGTTGCGCCAGTTGCGAGAAGCGCTTCACGACCTATGAAAACGCCGATGTACGGCTGCCCCAGGTGGTCAAGGGCAATGGCATGCGCGAGGAGTTTTCCGAAGCCAAGTTGCGTGAGGGGTTTCGCCGCGCCTTGCACAAACGGCCGGTGTCCGCCGAGTTGGTCGATGAAGCCATTGCGCGTATCCGCCAGAAGCTGCTGACGTTGGGCGAGCGTGAAATTCCCTCGCGCGCGCTGGGCGAGATGGTGATGGATGCGCTCTACCGTCTCGACAAGGTCGCCTACATTCGTTTTGCCTCCGTCTATCGCTCGTTTCAGGGCGTGGACGATTTCCGCGATGTCATCAAAGACCTTTGATTTTCTGGAGAGAACAATGAAATTGAATCGACGCATTGTGCTGTGCTGTTTCGCCGCTGGTGTTGCCGCGAATGGCGCCTGGGCTGGTGATGCAGCTCAGGGAAATGCCCAGGCCCCGCATTGGGAATATGCCGGTCATCACGGCCCCGCTCACTGGGGCGAGATGCACAAGGATTTCGAAACCTGCGGTCTCGGCAAACACCAGTCGCCGATCGACATACGCACAGCGGAAAAGAAGGCCGATCTGCCGGAACTGGCTTTCGATTACACCGCCAGCCCGCTCAAAATCGTCAACAACGGTCACACCGTGCAGATCAATATCGGCGATGGTGGCGGCGTGAAGATCGGCGACCACGCCTACAAACTGGCGCAGTTCCACTTCCATACCCCGAGTGAGGAGCGCATCAAGGGCAAGCCGGCCGATATGGTCGCGCATCTGGTGCACAAGGACGAGGCCGGCAAACTGGCCGTGGTCGCGGTGCTGATCAAGCAGGGCAAGGAAAACGCCGCGCTCAAGGCGGTGTTCGAAAACATGCCGGTCGGCGCCGGCCCGGTCCACGCCGTGGAAGGGCTGAACATCAACGTCGCCAATCTGTTGCCGGCCAAGCGTGGCTACTACCACTTCGAAGGTTCGCTCACCACGCCGCCCTGCTCCGAAGGCGTCAGCTGGTATGTGTTGAGCATGCCGGTGGAAGCCTCGGCCGCCCAGATCAAAACGTTCCAGAAGCTGTACAAACACAACGCCCGCCCAGTGCAGCCGCTGAATGACCGCGCGGTGGTCGAGCGCGCCGGCTGAAATCTCTGTGTCTTTCAGCGCCGCCGACCACGCCCACATGGCCCGTGCGCTACGCCTGGCCGAGCGCGGCTTGTTCACCACGATGCCGAATCCGCGCGTCGGCTGTGTCATTGTTCGCGATGGCGTCGTGGTTGGTGAAGGCTGGCATGTCCGGGCCGGCGAACCGCATGCCGAAGTGCATGCCTTGCGCGCGGCCGGCGTGCACGCAAGGGGCGCGACCGCCTACGTCACGCTGGAACCTTGCAGCCATCACGGCCGCACGCCGCCTTGCGCCAATGCGTTGATCGACGCGGGCGTCGCGCGCGTGGTCGCCGCGATGCGCGACCCGAATCCGCAGGTTTCCGGGCGTGGCCTGGAACTGCTGACTTTGGCGGGTGTGAGCGTGCAAGTTGGCCTGCTGGAAAACGAGGCGCGCGAACTGAATATCGGCTTCGTTTCCCGCATGACACGCGGCCAGCCCTGGGTACGTCTGAAAACGGCATCGTCGCTGGACGGCAAAACCGCCTTGCTGAATGGCGCATCGAAATGGATCACCGGGCCCGCCGCGCGCGCCGACGTGCAGCGCTGGCGCGCCCGCGCCTGCGTCATCCTGACCGGCTGCGGCACCGTGCTGGCGGACGATCCGCGGATGAACGTCAGGGAAATCGAAACACCGCGCCAGCCGCTTAAAGTCATCGTGGATAGCCGCCTGGCGACGCCGCCGAACGCCAAAATTTTGCACGGCGGCGCATTCATCGCTTGCGTCCAGGCCGATCCAGTCCGCCGCGCCGCGCTGGAAGCCGCCGGCGCGCAGATTCTCGAATTGCCGGGCGCGGATGGTCGCGTCGATCTGGCCGCATTGCTGCTGGAGTTTGGTCGCCAGGGCGTCAACGAAGTGCATGTCGAAGCCGGCGCGACGCTGAACGGTGCGCTGCTGGCCGCCGGACTGGTCGATGAATGGATTTCTTATCTTGCGCCGGTGGCGATGGGGCACGCCGCGCGCGGTCTGTTCAACGGGCCGGAGTTGACCGAGATGGCCGGGCGGCGGGCATTCGAGATGCGCGATATGCGTATGGTGGGCGACGATATCCGCCTGACGCTGCGACCCGCTCCGTAGTGAGTAGGTCGGCAGTCCCCGCAAGGGGGCGCCGGATTCGTAATGCCGCTGAAGCGGCAACGACTTCGCTGTCCTTTGCTGGCTTTCAGCGTGCGGTGGTTGCGATGTCGGCAAGGGATTGCCGACCTACGATCTGCGTCCGCGGCCTGTTTGAGTTTTTTGAATTGGATGTGCGATGAAAATCAGCCGAAATCATGTCGTCACCCTGAGTTATCAAGTCAGCGACCGCGACGGTGAGGTGGTCGACGCCGGACAGGAACATCTGGTCTATCTGCATGGCGGTTATGGCGGCCTGTTCGACGCGCTCGAGGTGGCTTTGCAAGGCAAGTCCGTGGCGGACACCTTTCGTGTCGAACTCAAGGCTGAGGAGGCGTTCGGCGAATACGACCCCGATCTGGTCAGCGTCGAACCGCGCGATGCCTTCCCCGCCAACATCCAGATCGGCACTCAGGTCGAGCTGGATGCGGAAGATGGCGAAATTCTGCTGTTCAAGGTGACCCACATCGACCAGGACACGGTGACGATCAATGGCAACCATCCGCTGTGCGGCCTCGATCTGGTATTTGCCGGCACGGTCGTCGCAGTTCGCGCGGCAACGGCGAAAGAGATCGCGCGCGGCGAAGCGAACTGATTTGTGCTTTGGCCGGGGCGCTTTGTCGACTTCGCGCTGGCCTGCATTTCCCTTGCTTCGCGCTAACCCCTAAAATGCCTGCCTTTGCGCGTCCGGAAAACGTTCCGGGCGTCCTTTCTGAGCAGGTGTACTCATGTTTACCGGCATCATTCAGGCCGTCGGCCACATTTCCCATTTGACTGAAGGCGCTGGCGGCGACGCGCGCGTAACAGTCGCCGCCGTCGGGCTTGATCTGTCCGATGCGCAATTGGGCGACTCCATCGCCTGCAACGGTGTCTGCCTGACCGTGGTGGAAAAGACCGCCGACAGTTTCAGCGTCGATGTCTCCGGTGAAACCTTTGCCTGCACCATAGGCTTCGCGCCCGGCGACAAAATCAATCTGGAGAAGGCCATGCGTTTGTCCGACCGGCTCGGCGGCCATCTGGTTTCGGGGCATGTCGATGGCGTCGGCGAAGTGATTCACTTCGCGCCGGTGTCCGATCAGGCCGATGGCAGTTGGCGGCTCGATATCCGCGCGCCCGGCGCCATGGCGCGTTATCTGGCGAACAAGGGGTCGGTCGCGGTGAACGGTGTGTCGCTGACCGTGAACAAGGTGCAGGGCGCCGATTTTTCGATCAACCTGATTCCCCACACGCTGGAGCAGACCATGTTGAAGGAATTGACGGCCGGCAGCCGGGTCAATCTGGAAGCCGATATGTTGGCGCGCTATGCCGACCGCTTGCTGAATTACGTACACGAACAGGATAAAAACTGATGAGCCTCGCCCCCATTGAAGAAATCGTCGCGGAGCTGAAGGCCGGCCGCATGGTCATCCTGGTCGATGAGGAAGACCGCGAGAACGAAGGCGATCTGGTCATGGCGGCCGAACATGTGACGTCGGAAGCCATCAACTTCATGGTGCGCCACGCGCGCGGCCTGGTTTGCCTGACCTTGACCGATGCGCGCTGCCGTCAACTCGGCCTGAAGCAGATGGTGAGCGACAACCAGACGCCGCACGGCACGGCGTTCACCGTTTCGATCGAAGCTGCGGAGGGCGTGACGACCGGCATTTCCGCCGCGGATCGCGCCGCTACCATCCTGGCGGCGGTGGCCAAGAATGCGGAACCGACCGACATCGTCCAGCCCGGCCACATCTTCCCGCTGCGCGCGCAACCAGGCGGTGTGCTGGTGCGGGCGGGACATACCGAAGCCGGTTGCGATCTGGTCGGCATGGCCGGTCTGGTGCCGGCTTCGGTGATCTGCGAAATCCTGAAAGAGGACGGCAGCATGGCGCGTCTGCCGGACTTGCTGGAGTTCAGCCAGGAACACGGCTTGAAGATCGGCGCCATCGCCGACTTGATCCACTACCGCGCCGCCAACGAGCGTCTGGTCGAGCGCGAAGGCGAGCGGGAAATCACGACGCCGTTCGGTGTGTTCAAGCTGGTGGTTTATCGCGACAAGATCAGCCGCGCGACGCATCTGGCGTTGACCCAAGGTGAAATTCGCGCCGACAGCGAAACCCTGGTGCGTGTGCATGAGCCGGTTTCGCTGATCGATGCGCTGGACATGGGCGGCGCGGTGCATGCCTATTCCGTGCCGGCCGCGCTGAAAATCATTGCCGATGCCGCATCTGACGGAAAAGCGGGCGCGCTGGTATTGCTGCATCGTCCCGAATCTGCCGACGAACTTGCCGCCCGCGCGCTGCCGGCGGATATCGCGCCGCCGGCGCGCAAGTTCGATCTGCGCAACTACGGCACCGGCGCGCAAATCCTGCGCGATCTCGGCGTCGGCAAAATGAAACTTCTCGCCACTCCCCGCAAGATGCCGGCCATGGACGGCTTCGGACTGGAAGTGACGGGTTATTTTGAACAAGGAAACTGACATGGCCCGCTACGAAAACATCAACGAAATTCAACCGAATATCGACGGCAAAGGGCTGCGCATCGGTATCGCCATGAGCCGTTTCAACATGGAAGTGTGCGAGGGCTTGCTGTCCGCCGCCGTCGCCGCGCTGGTGAAGGCCGGGGTGGCGGAACAGGATGTGGTCATCGCGACCGCGCCAGGCGCGCTGGAACTGCCGTTGATCCTGAAGAAAATGGGCGAGTCGGGCAAGTTCGATGGCCTGGTGGCGCTGGGCGCGGTGATACGCGGCGATACCTATCATTTTGAAATCGTCTCCAACGAGATGGCCGCCGGCATCACCCGCGCCACGCTGGATACCGGCGTGCCGATCGCCAATGGCGTGCTGACCACCAATACCGATCACCAAGCCACCTCGCGCATGACTGAAAAAGGCCGCGAAGCCGCGCTCTGTGCGATCGAGATGGCGCGTCTGTTGAAGGTGCTATGAACGCTCAATCCGAACCATCCGGGCGCCCGCAGAAAGCGGCCAAGCGCGGCCCGAATCCGCGTCGTGTTTCGCGCGAACGGGTGCTGCGCGCGCTCTATCTCTGGCAACTTGCCGGCGGCGATTACGCCAGCCTGCTGGTGCAGGTCGAGCGTTACGAGCCGGAAGAGAAGGAGGCGGCGGGCGACATCGAGTTGACCAAGCCGCATTCCGGTTTTCTGCGCGAATTGCTCGATGGCGTGCTGAAACAGGCGGCGAGTCTCGACCTCGCGCTGGAGCCGCATCTGGATCGTCCGGTGGTTGAGCTGTCGCCGATCGAACACGCGATTCTGTTGATCGGGGCCTACGAGCTGATCCATAGCTTCAATGTGCCGTACAAAGTCTGCATCAACGAAGCGGTCGAACTGGCCAAGCTGTATGGCGGCACCGATGGCCACAAGTTCGTCAACGGCGTGCTCGACAAGCTGGCGCAGGTTGCTCGCCAAGTCGAAATTGCGGGCGATCGCGAAGGCGAACGCCAGGCTTGAAGACAGGGCGGGCGATGCCCTCCGAATTCGATCTCATCCAGCGGTTTTTTACGCGCTCCGCTCCGAATGCCGTGTTGGGCGTCGGCGACGACGCAGCGCTGGTGCAGGTTGCGCCCGGCAAGTTGTTGGCCGTTTCCAGCGACATGCTGGTCGCCGGCCGACATTTTCTGCCCGATGCCGATCCCTGTCTGTTGGGCCACAAGACGCTGGCGGTGAATCTTTCCGATCTGGCCGCAATGGGCGCGACGCCGCGCTGGGCGACGCTGGCGCTGGCTTTGCCGGGCGTGGATGAAGCCTGGTTAGCCGCTTTCAGTCGCGGCTTCTTCGAGTTGGCGGATCGTTTTGGCGTGACGCTGGTGGGCGGCGATACCACGCGCGGGCCGCTCAATCTGTGCGTCACCGTCTTCGGCGAAACACTCGCACAGCCGCTAAGACGTGATCTCGCGCAGGCGGGCGACGATATCTGGGTCTCGGGCGATCTGGGCGGCGCGGCATTGGGGTTGGCGCACTTGTCGGGCGATGTTCATCTGGACCAAGACGAAGCGTCCGCATGCCTCGCGCGCCTGCATCAACCCGAGCCGCGCGTTCAATTGGGAGGTTTGTTGGCGGAATTGCCGCGTGTGGCGGCCATCGATATTTCCGACGGTTTGCTGGCCGATCTGGGCCATATCCTGGAGCGATCCGGTGTCGGCGCGGACATCGAGCTGGCGCGTCTGCCGGCGCATGCCGCCGTGGCCGCGCGTTTGCCGGATTCCTCATTGGCACGGCGCTGCCTGCTTGCCGGCGGCGACGATTACGAGTTGTGTTTTACCGCGTCGCCGGTGAGTGCTTCGGCGATCTTGGCTGCCGGCGCAACGGCGGGAGTGGCGTTGAGTCGTATCGGCCAGACTTCGGAACAGCCGGGTTTGCGCGTTGTCGGTGTGGATGGTTTGCCGTTGAAGATCGAGGAGCGCGGTTTTGACCATTTCGCCAGTCGCTAAAGCGCCGGATCGCGCGTTTCTGTTCGCGCATCCCGCGCATTTTCTGGCGCTGGGTTTTGGCTCCGGACTTTCTCCGAAGGCGCCCGGCACCGCCGGCACACTGGCCGCATTTCCGCTTTACTGGTTGTTGGCCGATCACCCGTTCTACTGGGTCTGGATCGCGGCGTTCCTGCTTGTCGGTGTGTGGGCGTGCGACGTCACCGGGCGCGACCTGGGCGTGCACGATCATGGCGGCATGGTCTGGGACGAGATCGCCGCATTCCTGATGGTGTTGCCGTTTGCGCCGGTTGATCGGTTGGGTGGCGTGGGCGCTTTTGTGCTCGCGTTTGCGTTGTTTCGCCTGTTCGATATCTGGAAACCGTTTCCGATCGGCTGGCTCGATGCGCGCGTGCCCGGCGGTTTCGGCGTGATGCTGGATGACGTGTTGGCCGCCGCTTATGCCGTTTTGTGCCTGCTTGGAGTCGCGACATGGATGTGAGCGAGGCTCAGTTGGAAGCGTTGGCCGCCGATCTGGGAGCGGTTTTGCGGCGCCAGGGTTGGATACTGGCGACGGCGGAATCGTGTACCGGTGGTTGGTTGGCGCAGGTCGTGACTTCTGTGTCGGGTAGTTCGGCCTGGTTCGACCGAGGCTTCGTCACTTACAGCAACGCGGCCAAGCGGGACATGCTGGGTGTGCCGGCGGAAACACTGATGCAGTTCGGCGCGGTGAGCGAGGAAACCGCGCGCGAGATGGTGCGGGGGGCGCTGGCGCATAGTGCCGCGCAGTTGGCCATTGCAATTACAGGCATTGCCGGGCCGGGCGGCGGCACGCCGGAAAAACCGGTCGGCAGCGTCTGCTTTGCCTGGGCATTGGCTGGCCAACCCTGCGCCAGCGCGACACGGTTTTTCAGCGGCGACCGCCGCCAGATTCGCGCCGCTTCGGTCGGCTTCGCGCTCAGGCAGTTGCTGGCCCTCGTGCCATAATCCGGCCGCTCAATCAGGAGGAAATAAGCATGGATGAAAACCGCAGCAAGGCGCTTGCCGCAGCACTCGCCCAGATCGAAAAGCAGTTCGGCAAGGGCTCGATCATGAAAATGGGCGATGGCGGCATCTTCGACGACATCCAGGTGGTTTCCACCGGTTCGTTGGGACTCGATATCGCCCTCGGTGTGGGCGGTTTGCCGCGTGGCCGCGTGGTCGAAATATATGGCCCGGAATCGTCGGGCAAGACGACCATGACGCTTTCGGTCATCGCCGAAATGCAGAAGCTGGGCGGTACCGCCGCTTTTATCGACGCAGAACACGCGCTCGATCCGGTCTACGCACAGAAGCTGGGCGTCAATGTCTCCGATCTGCTGATCTCGCAGCCGGATACCGGCGAGCAGGCGCTGGAAATCGCGGACATGCTGGTGCGCTCCGGCGCGGTCGATATCGTCGTCATCGACTCGGTCGCGGCGTTGACGCCGAAGGCTGAAATCGAAGGTGAAATGGGCGATTCCCACATGGGTTTGCAGGCCCGTTTGATGAGTCAGGCGTTGCGCAAGCTCACCGCCAATATCAAGCGCACCAATACGCTGGTCATCTTCATCAACCAGATCCGGATGAAGATCGGCGTGATGTTCGGTAGCCCGGAAACTACAACTGGCGGCAATGCGCTCAAGTTCTATGCCTCTGTGCGTCTGGATATTCGCCGCATCGGCTCGATCAAGAAGGGCGACGAGGTGGTGGGTTCGGAAACCCGGGTCAAGGTGGTCAAGAACAAGGTTGCGCCGCCGTTCAAGGAAGCGCTGTTCGACATCCTTTATGGCGAGGGTGTCTCGCGTGAAGGCGAGGTCATCGAGCTCGGCGTCAATCACAAGATCGTCGACAAATCCGGCGCCTGGTATTCCTATCAGGGCGAGAAGATCGGCCAGGGCAAGGACAATTCACGCGAATATCTGCGCGAACATCCTGAAATCGCTCGAGAAATCGAGGGGCTGATCCGGGAAAAGCTGGGTGTGAATGCGGCTAAACCCGCCGCGGGTGCCGCTGAAGCGTGACGCCGGGATGACGCTGAGGCTGCGGGCGCTGAATATTCTGGCGCGGCGAGAGCATAGCCGCGCCGAACTGGCCCGCAAGCTTGGCGAATATGGCGAGGCGGATGAAATCGAGGCCTTGCTCGACCGGCTTGAGCAGGAAAATCTGCTCTCCAATTCCCGCTACGTTGAAATGCTGGCCCACGCTCGCGCGGGTAAACATGGCAGTCTGCGGCTGAAAGCCGATCTGCGCGAGAAGGGGGTGTCGGCAAGCGAGATGGAGGATGCACTTGAAAATGCCCAGGCGCAGGATTTGGACGCGGCGCGTGCGGTCTGGCAGAAGAAATTTGGTGCGCTGTCCAGTGATGCCAGCGGTCGTGCCCGGCAGTATCGCTTTCTCGCGAGTCGCGGTTTTCCCACAGAAGTTATCCGGCGTGTGCTGGGCGGTTCGGATGACGAGTAGCGGTTAAATTCGCGCCAGAAGTACAGCAGCGATTTCGCTGTCGGTCAGTTCGATGGGGTTGGTCTTCATGCTGGAACCGCGACTGTTGGCAACAATGCGAGGAATGTCGGCGTTGTTGACTTGATAGGCGCCGAGTCGGGGCAGTTGCAAGCGCTGCGTCCAATCGTCAAGAGTCGCCACCAAGGCAGTTCGCGCATCCGCATCGTTCAAGTCCTGCTGGGCCAACAAGCGGCCGATCCGCGCATACTTGCCCAGGGCTGGATTCAGTCGGTCTCGCGATTCCATCGCTTCGATGTTGATTCGCGTGGCTGCGGCGACAAGGGTGCCACATACCACGCCATGCGGAATCGGGAAGAACGCACCCAGTGGGGAGGCGAGTCCGTGAACCGAGCCCAGCCCGACCTGGGCCAGAGTGATTCCCGAAAGCAATGCGGCGTAGGCCATCGCGGTACGGTGTTCGTTGGCATCGCCGCCACCTTCGTAAAGCGGAAGCAGCGCATCTCTTATTTTCTCAAGTCCGGAAAGAGCCAATGCATCTGTGAATGGGTTGGCTTTACAGGAAACATAGGATTCCAACAGTTGAGTGAAGGCATCCATGCCGTTGGCCGCGACCACGTCGGGCGGACAAGTCTCCAAAAGATCGGGGTCAATAACGGCGTATTCGGCAACCAGTTGTTCGTCGCGGAAGGATTTCTTGAATCCATCCGCGCCATGAATTGAGAGCACAGCATTCTTGGTGGCTTCAGAACCGGTGCCAGCCGTGGTGGGAACCGCGATGAATGGCGTTGTTGGTCCTAGATAAGGTAGTTCGTGGCCAACGCCTTCAAGATGATCCATCACGGAGTTGCCGGGTTTCAGTAAACCGGCAATAGCCTTGGCGGCATCTAACGCACTGCCGCCGCCTATGCCGAGAACACAGTCGATAGCACTACGAGCATGGATACGGACAGAGGCGTCAATGAAATCAGGTGAAGGCTCACCGATGACTTGAACGAGGTCGTATTCGACTTGGCGGGCATCTAGCGCTGCAGATAGCGTGGACCAATACTTGCTGGTCAAGAAGGATTTCCCCCCGGTAACAATCAGAATGTGGGAGCCGAAGCGGCAGAGGAGATCAGGGATGGACTCAAACCGGCCAGAACCGAATTCCACACGCGGCAGGCGAGCTAGATTGAATATGAAGGACATGGTGGCTCCGTTGGTAATGGCAAAAGCGTAATACAGACTGATTTTCAGAGGTTTCTAATAAATAGTGTTGACGGGGTTTGGTGAAGGCCGTATAGTTTCGTTCTCCCAGACGCGGGGTGGAGCAGTCTGGCAGCTCGTCGGGCTCATAACCCGAAGGTCACAGGTTCAAATCCTGTCCCCGCAACCAGTTCTTTAACAAATTACTTACAGCCTTAAGGTGTGGGCATTGGGTTGAGCCAATTCATGGAAGATTCAGGTCTGAAGTGGAGGAGCGAAAGATAAAC
>NCGJ01000019.1 GCA_002281555.1 Hydrogenophilales bacterium 28-61-23 | reverse complement strand
ACCAGCTTCGTCATCTTCATCCTGATCGGCTCGACGGTTTTCTCGCTGGTGTTCCGTTTGCTGGAAGGCGATCTGTGGGTCGAACATCTGCTCACCGGGTTACCCGGTGGTGAACTCGGCTTCCTGATCGCCGTCAACTTGCTGGTCTTCGTGCTGGCGTTCTTCCTCGATTTCTTCGAGATCGCCTTCATCATCGTGCCGTTGCTGGCGCCGGTCGCCGCCAAACTGGGTATCGACCTGGTCTGGTTCGGCGTTTTGCTCGGCATCAACATGCAGACCTCGTTCATGCATCCGCCATTCGGTTTCGCGCTGTTTTACCTGCGCAGCGTCGCGCCCAAGTCGGTGCGCACCAGCGATATTTACTGGGGCGCGATTCCCTTTGTACTCATTCAACTGATCATGGTGGCGCTGGTTCTGGCCTTCCCCGACCTGGTCGGCGCGGAGGTCGAAAAGGTGTCTGACGACATGATGGAGATTCAGCTCGATTCCGGCACCGATGCTTATTTGCGCCCGCCGGGGGAAATGTAATCAAGCGGGCCGCGCTGGTTTTTTGTTCGTTGTTGAACGGGTGTATTCAAGATTTAATTTGTTGCGCCGAAAATACCGGCAATAAAATTAACCAGTTACCAGAGGTGTTTCATGAAAATTCTATTTTTCGTCGCATTAGCAGCAATCAGCCTGAGCGGATGCGCCAGTCGTGAATATGTGCACGAGTATATGCAAAGCCAGATGGCGCCGCTGAATACCCGCGCGAATGCGCTGGATAGCCGCCTGGGCGGCGCGGAGTCGGAACTCAAGGCGCATGCCGCGAAACAGCAGCAGTTCGATGCCGCCATCGCGGAAGTTCAGGTGACGCTGCGCGTGCATGCCAACCGGATGACGAAAAACGAGGCCGACATTGCGCAATTGTCGAAGACTGCGCAAGAAGCCGTCGAACGTGCCAGCGTGGCGGGCAAGCTGGCGGAAGGAAAGCTGACTTATGAAGTGGTGCTGTCGGACGACAAGTTGAAATTTGCCCCGGATCGGGCCGAGTTGAGCGGCGTGGGCGAGGCCGCTCTGGATGAGTTTGTCGCCAAATTGAAGAGCGAAAACAAGGGCGTCCATATTGAAATTCAGGGCCATACCGACAGCATCGGCGACGCCGCCCTGAATTTGAAACTGGGCGAGGCGAGGGCGCAGGCGGTGATGCGCTATCTCAATATCAAGGGCGGTATTCCGCTGCACCACATGGCCGCGATCTCTTACGGCGAGGCCGAGCCGATTGCGGATAACCACGTCAAGGCGGGGCGCAAGCTGAATCGCCGCGTGGTGCTGGTCGTTATCCAGTAAGCGGTTTTTCATTGCGCGGCACGTTGCCTACGTGCCGCGTTTTTTTTGTGATTTTTTACAGGAGTGTTCATGTCTACAACGACGACCGCCAGCGGGCTGGTAATTGAGGAAATCAATCTGGGCGAGGGCGATGAAGCCCGCGCCGGACAGATGGTGAGCGTGCATTACACCGGCTGGCTGACCAACGGCACCAAATTCGATTCCAGCGTCGATCGCAACGAATCGTTCGATTTTCCGCTCGGACGCGGCCATGTCATTCGCGGCTGGGATGAGGGCGTGGCGGGCATGAAGGTCGGCGGCAAACGCAAACTGACCATTCCGCCCGATCTTGGCTACGGCGCGCGCGGCGCCGGTGGCGTGATTCCGCCCAATGCGACGCTGGTGTTCGACGTGGAATTGCTCGCGGTACGTTGAACAACGGTGGTGGCCGTTTGTCGATTCGGCAAGCGGCTACTGCCAATCGTGGACGTGGGTATGCCGATGCTCGATGTCGCCGTGCCGATGTCGATGGGTGTGAACCAGGTTGGCGGCGGCGAGTTTGTCCATGTCGCCCAGCAAGGCCTGGATCGGGCCGTCGTAGATCAGGCGGTGATCTTCGCCCAGCACCAGGGCGCGGCTGCCGAGTTCCGGCGCCAGGCCGAGGTTGTGCGTACTGGTCAGCGTGGTGACCGGCAGGTCGGCCAGGAAATCGATCAGCCAGCCGGTCGAGCGCGGGTCGAGCGCGGCGCTGGGTTCGTCGAGCAGCAGCACTTTCGGTTCCAGCGCTAGCAACGCGGCCAGGCAGACTTTCTGTTTTTCGCCGCCGGAAAGTCCAAACGGCGGCCGCCGCAAATGGGTGTCGACGCCGACCAGTTCAGCCCAATGCCGCACGCGCGCTTCGATGTCTGGCAGTTCTAGCTGGCGCGGGCCGAAGGCGATCTCGTCGAATACCGTCGGGTTGAACAGCATGGCATCCGGGTTCTGGAACAGCAGCGCGACTTCGCCGCGAAAACGCCGATGCAGGCCGGGTTCCTTCAGGCGCGCCGGGGTGATTTCTTCGTTTTGGTAGCTTACGCGGCCGGCGGTCGGGGCGATCAGGCCGTTGAGAATTTTCAGCAGGGTCGACTTGCCGCTGCCGTTGCAGCCGAGCAGCACGCTTTTCTCGCCTGCTCGCAAGGTCAGGTTGATGTCGCGCAGTACCTCGGCGGGGTTACCAGCGGCGTTGCCAACACTGCTGCCATAACGGTGTTGCACGTCGGTCAATTGCAGCACCGCGGGCGCGTCCGCGCCAATCGGTCGATAGCGGATATCAGTCATTGAAAAACCCGCGTGAACGCAAGGCCTGGGCCGATTGCGTGGCGGCGTGCAGCGATTTTTCGATGAACCAGGCAGTGGCGGCGGCGCTGGCGCGGTAGCGGTCGATCAGGCGCGGGCGGCGCAGCGAGCGGCTGTCCAGCGCCAGGCGGAAATCCTCATGCGCGCGGCGGAAAATTAGCGCCTGGCTGTAGGCGAGGCCGAGCACGTAGGTCAGGCCTTGCGAGAAATCCAGCGCCCGGAACAGGTTGGCGCGGGCGATGAACAGGAAGCTCAGCACGGTCAGCAGCAGCACGCGCAAATTCAGGCGAATCAGGGTTTGCCAGGGCGAAAAATCTTGTAGCCAGGCCATGACCGCGTAGCTCAGGCTGATCGCCAGGTTGAAAGCCAGCACGGCCAGCAGCGCACGTCGCAGGATGCCGGCGGCCGCGCGGCCGCTGGCCAGCAAAGCCAGGCCGAGTCCGGCTGCCAGCCAGACTGGGTCATGGATCAGCGTCGCGGCCAATACCGCGATCAGGTAGAGCAACAGGGCGGCGCGGTCGCGATTCATGTCGCCAGTTTCGCCCGCAGGCGTGCGAAATAGCGATAGCCCAGAACCGTCAGCCCGCCTTCCGCGATGCCGACCAGCAGGTGCGGCAGCACGATGGCGGGCAGGGTGATTTCCAGCCCGAACGGGAAGAATAGCGGCGCGCCTTGCGCGCTCTGCGCGATCAGCGGCTGTATGCCGAGCACCAGCGCGACCAGCACCGAGGGCAGGGCGATGGAAATCCAGCCGGCGAGAAACAGGGCGACGTTTTCATTCAGGCGGCCGAACAGCTTCCAGGCCGCCAGCGCGGCGAAGCTGCCCGTGAAACCCATCGCCAGCGCGTTGATCGGCAGCGCGGTGATGCCGCCATCGCCAAATAGCAAAGCCTGCATGGCCAGCACCAGGGAGATGGCGAGAAACCCCATCCAGCCGCCAAAACTCACCGCGAGCAGGCCGATGCCGGCGGCATGCGCGGTGCCGCCGCCGGGCAAGGGCAGGGCGACCATCATCAAGACGAAGGAGAGCGCGGTGTAGGCGGCCAGGAACGGCAGCGTATCGGCATCCAGATCGCGTTTCACTCGCCGCGCCGCGTAGGCCCATAAGCCTGCCGCCACGGCGTAGGCGGGCAGGTAGGTTTGCGGCGAGATGAAGCCGTCGGGAATATGCATGTCTGGCGTTTAGAACATGGCCGAGAACGTGGTGACCAGGCGGTATTTTTCTTTGCCTTCCGAGCCTTGCTGCTGGGCTGCTTCGTTGAGCCGGGTCCAGATCGGTTTTTTGACCGCCACGCCTACGCTGGTGACGCCTTGGTAGAAACGCAGGCCGAGCACGCCATAGAGCATGTCGCCGCCGCCGGCTGTGCCGGGGATGCCGTTTTCTACGTCCCGCTGCAGGTTCAGGAAATTCAGCTCGGCATTGCCGTCGAGGCGGAATTTGTTGTCCGGATTGGTCATCAGGCGGTGCGAGATCGCGGCGTTGACGCGGGTTTCGGTGCCGAACTTGACACTGACGCCAGCCGGGAAGCCGCCGACCGGGTCGGGATCGTAGCGATACTTCTGGAAGCGGATCTGGCTCACTTCGAACACCGCCGTGTCGTCGTCGGTGAACTGCCTGGTGGCGGTGAGGCCATAGTTGAAGCTGGCTTTGCCGAAACCGAGCGATTTGCCGGGATCGATGCTGGTGTCGCTCAGGCGATGGTTGGCATCGCCGGTCGGCAGGCTCATGCCCAGATTCACGGTGAAATGCCAGTCGCGCAGGTCGTCCAGGCTTTCGTTGGCCGGCACCGGCATGAAGCGTTCGTCGTATTTGAAGCCGATCACCATCGCCAGGGAGAGATCGGTGGGGCCGCGCGAATTCAGTCCACCCGTTTCGTCCACTTTCACGTTGTAGGGCTGGAACGCGTAGCCCGATAGCCAGGGCTTGAAACCGTAGCCGATGCCGGCCATCCAGTAGGCGTTGGTGTCGGTCTCCACGGCGAGCGGGTCGTAGGTTTTGAACTTGGCGTAATCCAGTTTCACCAAGCCCAGCCATTTGCCTTCCGGTAGTGTGGCGGAGCTGGACGTTTCGATCGGCGCGCCGGGGCCTTCCAGGCCGGCCGCGCCCAGCGAGGCGACGCCGTGGTGGGCCAGAGCGGCGGGGCTGGCCAAGAGCAGAACAAAAGGGAGCAGGCGTTTCACGATGATCGCTTCCGTTTGATATACAGGCTGAGAAAACCGAACAGGCCGAGGATGACGGCGACGCCAACGCCGATGCGGGCGTAGCGCTCATAGAACGGTTTTTCCGCGCCGGACAGCACGGCGGCGGCATCGGTGCGGATCGTGAAGTCGAGGCCGTGGCCGTCTTCCGAGATGGCCTTGATACGCCATTCGGCGGCGCGGTCGGGCAGGAAGGCGATGCGGCCCTGGCTGTCGCTGCGGCCGACCTGATACGGCAGCTTTTCACCCTCGCGATAAATCTCGTAGCCCTCGAAAGTGAATGGTGTGTTGTTCAGATAAAACATCCGGATCACCACGGCTTGGCCGCTGTCGACGCTGTATTGCAGGTCGTGCGCGAGGCTGCCGCTGGCTGAGATCAAGAGGGCCGCCAATGCCGGGAATCGGGCGAGTTTCATTCGATTTCGAATTGCAACGCGGTGCTGTGTATGGCTTTGTCGGCTTTGCCGTCGTCCAGCGGCAATTCCAGACTGGCCTGGATCAACTGGACACCGGCTTCGTTGAGGCGAATGTTCACCGCGCCATCGGCGCCGGTGACGCCGCGCGGTTTGCCGAAATAGGCCACGGTGACGCCAGTGGCCGGCTTGCCCTGGAAGTAGGCGCGCAGATGCAGTTTTGCGCCGGCCTTCAAGCTTGTCGGACTCTCCAGCGCGACCAGTTCAAGCTCGCGCGTCAGCGGGTTGGCCAGTGCCTCGCTCCAGCGGTCGATGCGCTTGATCGACTCAATCGACTGCCAACTGGCGATGACCGCGCCGGCTTCGCTTTTGGGCAGGTTTTTGGTGCCGTAGGGTGTCTTGCTCCAATAACCGCTGGACAGCAGAAACCAGGACACGGCGCAGTCGCCTTTCAGTGTGACCGGGTAAGCGCGGCTCGGCTCGGCGTTCAGTATCCGAGCCGATGCGTCGTGGCAAACGGCCTGCTTAACGGTTTCCGGTTTGTATTCGAGCCGCTTTGAACCTTCGTGGCCAGAACGCTCGTGGCCGTAGGCAAGGCTTGATAAAGGGCCGGAACGCTCGATCCAGAGGTCATGGCCGAATGCCAGCGCGGGCAACAGGCTGGCACAAACGATGAAGCGGAATTGCATGGACATGAATCTCGATATCCAAAGGCAAAGGAGATGCACGCATCTTAATTGCCTGTAAGCGGAAAATAAAATACGTAATACATATCGACGGCCTAGCGCGCATCTTCTGTTACGAAAGTTATACCTTCGGCCTGAAGCGATCACTTTTTTGTCACATCGAACCGCTATAAATCGCGGCTTGAAAAGCATGACAGATAAGGCGAGCTGCAAGTATGGAAGTCAGTGAAAACCGCGACCGACTGATCTATGTGCTTGAAAGCGCAACCCGGGTATTCAAGCCCAGCCAGTTCTTCGCCTGGACTCAGGGGCCGCTGCAAGACGTGTTGCCGCATGAAATCATGATCTGCGGCATGGCCGAGGGGCCGGGCCAGGAACTGCGCATGCGCTATTTCACCGCGACGCATTACTTCAAGGCAGAGCACTTCGAAGCCGCATGCAATCCCCGCAACGGCTTGTTCGCCCAGATCGTCAATCATTGGAAGTCGACGCGGCAGCCCTGTTTGTTTCCGCCCCCGCCGGATGCCGCGCCCTGCGACCCGGAGTGGGAGGCGCTGATGCAGCGTCTGGAGCTGCGCAATATGGCGGCGCACGGCCAACTTACCGCCCAGGGCGGCTTGAACGCCTGGTTCGGTTTTTTCCGGGTCGCGGATATGGACTTCCGGACTGGCTTGCTGCTCGAGATCCTCCTGCCCTGCATTACCGCGACCTATGCCAGGATGCTGAGCCACGAGGCGGGTGCTTCCATGCTGGCCGTGGGCATGAACGGGGCGATCACGCGCAGGGAAGTTCAAGTTCTGGAACTGGTGCGCGACGGTTGCTCGAATCTGGACATCGCCCAGCGACTCAATATCTCGGCCATGACGGCAAAAAATCATTTGCAGAACATTCGCAAGAAACTCAACGTGCGCACCCGCGGCCAAGCCGTGGCGGAAGCGATGCGGCTGACCATCATCCAGTCTAAACAAAAGGGAATCTGAGCGCGCTGTCGTTCGCGTTCTCCGCATGATCCGATGCGCCGCTTCAGATCCATCCCGAGAACAGTCAAAGTGTTTTTCCATGCCTGATCAGAGTTACGAAGAATTCCTGGCCTCCGATGCCAGGACCGAAGTCCGCCGGCGCCGGCCATTGCGGCTGTTGCTGCTGTTTCTGGCCACTTTCCTGGTGCTGCAATACGGCTGGGAGATGAGCCGGGGCACCGCCCTGGAGCGCGTCGTTATCCACGATCTGACGGTACAGCCCTCGGCCTGGGCCATTAACCGGATCTGGCCCGAAGCGGGCGTGCTGGCAAAAGAACATCGTCTGGTGGCGCCCAAGGGCCGGCTCAACATCCTCAATGGCTGCGAGGGGCTGGAGACCTTGTTTTTGCTGGTCGCCGCATTTGTCGCTTATCCGTTTGCCTGGCGCGCCCGGTTGCTCGGCATCGCCTTGGGCGTGGGCGTGGTTTTCGTGCTCAATCAGGCCCGGATAATCCTGCTCTGGCAGGCGTTCAAGCATGACAAAGCGATCTTCGGCATGTTGCATGGCACCGTGTTGCCGCTGGCCATGATTGCCGGCTGCCTGGCCTTCTTCCTGGTTTTTCTCGCCCGGCATGAACCTCGCGCGCAATGAAATCCTGGCTATCGCCCTGCGTCTGGTGCTGGGCTTGCCGGTCTTGCTCTGGTTGGGCTGGCTTTGGGGCGAAGACTACGCGCGCATGTTTTTGCCGCTGTATCGGGAAGTCCTGAGCGCTGCGCTGTACGGTTTCCATTTCGCCGACCTTGAGATCAGCCGCACGACGACGGAATTTGTCATCAAGGCGTCCTACACCATAGAGCGCGTACTGATCGTCGGTCCGAATATGGTTCCGCCCGGTCTGGACGGCTATGTGCATGCGCCGGTCTATTACACGGTCACCCATCCCATCATGCTCGCCGCCGCGGCGCTGGCCTGGCCGCGCTTGACCTGGCGGGGACGCATCGCCCGGCTGCTGTGGTCGCTACCCATCCTGGTCGTGCTGGAAGCCATGGATATTCCGTTGGTCATGCTCAGTTCGATCAACGATGCGCTGGCGCAGACCTACGATCCGGCCGGTTATCTGGTGTCCAAACCGATCGACTGGGTTCGCTTTCTGGAAGGCGGTGCGCGCTCGGCCATCTGTATAACGGCCGCATTTCTGGCGGCCTGGCTGCACGGTTTGTTCCCGTTCCGACGTACCAAGACAAGTTGAGCGCTTTTCGAGTAGAAAAATGAGCCGTTCGGCTCATGAAAACGCTTTTCTCGCGCTGATTCCCTGTCATTTTCGCGGGATATAAACCCCGATCCCGAATGAATCCAGCGTTCCGCCGCTCAAACGATCGAGCCAGACGCGCCATGCCATGCACAGCCTGAAAATTCTGTTCGCCACCCTGTCTTGCCTGGGTGGAATCTGGCTTTCGATCTCGACCGTCGGCGCGGCTTGCGCGAAACCGACGCTACCCGTTTTCAACAGCGCCACCTACTACACGCCAGCCGCCGGCCTGACCGGCGCGGCACTCAAATCCGCGCTGCATGACATCGTCGATAACCATATCGCGCAGACCTATACCTGCGTCTGGGACGTGCTGAAAGAGGCGGATCAAGACCCGGCCAACCCGAACAACGTCATCGATATCTACTCCCGGCGCTCGATCCCCAAGACGGATCAGGACACCGGTGGAAACACCCCGAACGCATGGAACCGGGAGCACGTCTGGGCCAATTCGCATGGCTTCCCGTCCAGCGGCAACCATGCTTACACCGACGCCCACCACCTCTACGCCGCCGACAAATCGATCAACGCCGACCGGGCCAACGACGATTTCGCCTACGGCGGCACGCCCAATCCGGAATGCCCCGCCTGCCTGGAGGACAACAATCTGGAAACCTGGGAAGCGCCGGACCTGGTCAAGGGCGACATCGCCCGCGCCATGTTCTATATGGCGGTGCGTTACGCCGGTGGCGGAGTGGATGGGAACACACCCGACCTGGAACTGGTGGATCGGCTGACCAACTCGGGCGAACCTTATTTCGGCGACCTGTGCGACCTGGTCGCCTGGCACCAGGGCGACCCGGTGTCCAGCGCGGAGCAGGCGCGTAACGCGGTGATCTATTCCTGGCAGGGCAATCGCAACCCCTTCGTCGATCATCCTGAATACGCGCTGAAAATCTTCGGCCCGGCCTGCGGCATCGCGCCACCCGCCGACCCCGCGCCGGACGACGGCGATGTGCCGCTGCCGTTCTGGGTGGTGCCGCTGTTGGGCAGTCTGCTGGGCTGGCGCATGCTGGCAAGGCGTAAGTCGTAGAGCTGGCACTCCCTTTCCGACTTCAGCCTCGGTATCGATATGAGCCGTTCGGCTCATTTTTTGAGGCACTTTCAGTCATACGACTGTGATGTTCGACTGTAACCATGCGCAGACCGTTTTTGGCCGACAGCATCATTCCCGTTGTCGGTTATCCCATTAAGGATTTGCCATGCTTCAACTGCCCGCCCACCTGTTTCCCTGCGCCAGCCATGGTCGGGACGACCGTCAGACCGACCTGAACGCGGGCGGTATCCGCCAAGGTGTATGGAGCCAGATTGCGCGAGTTGTCACTGCAGTCGGCCTGTCCCTGGCTTGCGCCGCGCCGTCGATGGCTGCTTCCACCGATGTGGTCATCAGCCAGGTCTACGGTGGTGGCGGCAATACTGGCGCCACCTACAAGAACGACTTCATCGAGCTGCATAACCGTGGCGCAAGCGCGATTAGTCTGAACGGATGGTCGGTGCAATACGCTTCGGCCACCGGGACTTCCTGGCAGGTCACCGCCCTGACCAATGTCACCTTGCAGCCGGGCCAGTACTACTTGGTACAAGAAGCGGCGGGCACGGGCGGCACGACCAGTCTGCCAGCCGCCGACAAGGTGGGCACCATTGCGATGTCGGGTACGGCCGGTAAGGTTGCGCTGGTAACCAACTCGACCGCACTCCCGTGTGGCAGCGCCTGTTCCACCAACGCCGCAGTCAAGGACTACATCGGCTTCGGTGCCACGGCCAACAACTACGAGGGTATTGGCCCAGCGCCCGCACCCAGCAACACCACCGCAGCCCTGCGCGCCAGCAACGGCTGTACCGACACCGACAACAACAACACCGACTTCACTGCGGTAGCCCCCGCCCCCCGCAACACCGCGACGACCGCGGTTACCTGCTCGGTACCGGCCGTGAACGGCGCCTGCGGCACCGA
Organism: Hydrogenophilales bacterium 28-61-23; assembly: GCA_002281555.1. Lineage (GTDB taxonomy): Bacteria > Pseudomonadota > Gammaproteobacteria > Burkholderiales > Thiobacillaceae > PFJX01. Next base: position 23,342 of record NCGJ01000019.1, on the reverse strand, counting down.
CAACGCCCAGACCCTCGCCGCTTCAGCCCCGACCAACCTCTGTATCGCCGGCACCGCCTCCGCCATCACCGGCAGCGGCCACCCCTGGAACTGGTCGTGCGACGGCAGCGGCGGCGGCACCAATGCAAGTTGCTCGGCGAGCATCCAGAGCTACAGCCTGAACTTCGCCACCGACGGCAACGGCACGCTGACCGGCGCCACGTCGCAAACCGTCGATTTCGCCGGCAGCGCCACAGCGGTTAGCGCCACTGCCAACAGCGGTTACGCCTTCAGCAACTGGACCGGCACCGGCGGCTTCGCCACCACCGGCAGCAACCCGTTGACCGTCGGCAACGTCACCGCCGCCCAGACCATCACCGCCAATTTCACCAACGCGCCCATCGTCGGCGTGTGCGGTTCGTCCAACGGCCAGGCCCGCGCCACCGCGCCGACCGCCAATCTGTGCGCGACCGGCGGCGCGACCGCTGTGATCGGCACCGGCCCGTGGAACTGGGGTTGTAACGGCCTCAATGGCGGTGCGGCCGCCAGTTGTTCCGCCAGCCTGGACACCACCGCCCACTTCCAGGATTTCTCGCCCATCGCCGATGCTCAGGTTGCTGAAGCCCTGGCCGCCACCAATTACGCCACCGATGCCAGCATGCGCGTTGCCAGCGCCAATGGCGGAACCTACGGCAACCAGCGCATCTGGTCGGCGTTCGACCTGTCCGGCAAGTTGCCGCCGGGCGCCAGCATCACTTCCGCCAAGCTGCGCATGTATGTTTATCAGGCCGCCACCACCGATCTGCCGGTGGCCGTGCATGGCAGCAGCGACGACGCCTGGACCGAGACCGGAATCACCTGGGCCACCCAGCCAGCCTTCGACGGCGTCCCGGTGGCAAGCGGCGATCTGCCCGCCAACGGCGAGTACAAGTGGGTCGAGTTCGACGTTACGCCGCATGTCCTGGCGCGCATGGCCAGCGGCAACCGCATCAACCTGATGGTCAAGGCCGCTACCGAAGGCGCCGCGACCTGGGTTTCCAACGCCATCGACAGCAAGGATTTCAACGCCAGCCTGGCTCCGCGCCTGCGCATCGAATACGCGGGCGGCGTCTGGCCCGATGACAAGATCAACATCATCCATGTCAACGACATCCACTCCCGTCTGACCACGCACGATCTGGATTTCCCCGACGCGAGCGGCGAATCGCCGGCCTTCGAGGAAGCAGGCGGCGCGGCGCGCATGGCGGCCAAGATTCTGGCGCTGAAGTCGGCCAACATGAATTCGTTGATTCTGGATGCCGGCGATATTTCCGAAGGCGGTCCGCTCGGCGACCTGCGCGTCAACGGCGGCATGGTCGACTATCTGGACAACATCGACAGCCAGCTCAAAGGCCTCGGCGGTCGCGGCATCGACGCCATCGTCATCGGCAACCACGACGTGCGCGATGCCCAGATGATCGCCAACATGCAGGCTTCCGGGCTGCCCTTCATCGCGGTGAACATGCTGAATTTCGGCGCCACGGTGCCGACGCCGTCCGCCTGGCCCGCCGCCAACAAATTCCGTCCCTACGTCATCGTCGACACCATTTCCTCCGCCGGCACCCCGACCAAGGTGGCAGTGCTGGGTTACCTGACCGACGATTCGGCCATCCTGTCCGCTTCCACCGAAACCCTGATCTCGGTCAAGGAGACGCGCTGGACCAGTGCCAACGCCGACCACGTCAAGCTGAAGGACTGGGTCGACTATCTGCGCAACACCGAGCATGCCGACGTCGTCGTCCTGCTGTCGCACGTCGGCCATCGCCGCTACAACTCCGGCGACGAGGTTCTGCTTGGCGACGGCGACGTTTCCCCGCCCGATCTGGTCGTTTCCGGCCACTGGCATACCTGGGGCAAGACCGTCTGGCAGCCGTCCAATTTGAACTACAACACGGCGGTGGTCGAAGCGGCTTCCTACGCCCAGTACGTGGGTGAAGTTCAACTGACGCCCAAGGGCGAGTACCTCAGCGCACAGAAACATCCGATCAAGGCGGCTGAAATCACCCCCAACGCCGGCGTGCAGACTTTGATCGACACGCTGATCGCCGAATACGACGCCCAGGTCGACCCGGCCAAGGCTTGCGTGCTGCCGACTTCGGTGACCGGCCGCGCGAACGCCAACCAGGCCTGTCCGCTCGAGCATGTCGTCGGTTATTCCGCCGTCGATCTGAAGCTGGACAAGGACAAATGGTTCACCTTGTCCGAGTTCCCCTGGAGCGGCGACAACGCCGCCGGCGAGTGGATCGCCGACGCCACCGTGTGGAAACTGGGCCAGCTCGGCGTGTCCGCGCAACTGGCCCTGCAATCCGGCGGCGGCGTGCGTCGCGATGTGAAAGCCGGCCCGATCACCTATCTGGATATTTACGAAACCTATCCCTGGACCGATGACCAGATACGCGTCGTTACGCTGACCAGCGCCGATATCTGGAACTACCTGGAAAGCCATTACGTCGGCAGTTCCATCTCCAAAGGCTGGCAGGTCAGCGCCAACGACGGCGATGTCACCGCCATCACCTACGACGCCGACGGTTCCGGCCCCGGCGCCCCGGTGGCGATCTCGAAGACCGACACCAGTACCACCTGGCAGGTCGCCATCAGCGAATACATGTTCCTGCATGACGACTGGATCAACGAATCCGGCGGCAGCTTCGTGTTCAGTACCAAGCCCAACACCGCCTATACCCAGAGCATCCGCAACTCGGTCGTGCAATACACGTCCCAGTTCACCGCGGCCAACCCGATGACCGTGGAAGGCCCGCGCTATGTGCTCAACACCGAACTGGCCGGCGGCTTCAAGGCGGTGGTGACCATGGTCTCCGATGCCGAGAACGAACCCTACTTCGAAGGCGTCTTCATCCGCCTGATCGAAGCCCTGCCGGAGACCGTCGCCCGCCGCGCGTCCTACGGTCTGGCCAGTCTGGTCAACGCCGACGGCAGCATCAATGCCGATCATGAATTCGCCGAGACCATGCTTTACCGCGCGCATCTCGGTTTCCCCGACGGCATGCTGAAAGTCGGCGACATCATCGAGGTGTGGGGCGAGGGCGGCTTCTTCGCCGGCAACCCGCAACTGGTCGATCAGGAATCCGTCTACGCGCCGGGCAAGGAGTTTTCCATCCTGGGTAACAACACCAGCCTGGCCCAGCCCGAGTTCCAGCCCGATACCGCCGCCTTCTTCGACGAGGCGCACGAAAACCGCCTGGTCAAGTTCCGCGCCGTGCGTACCGGTGACCAGAAGGTGACCGATGCCAACGGCGTGCAGATCAATGTCTACAAGGAAGGCGGCTATTACTCCGTCGGCAAGCTGCCCGGCGTCAACGGCGACCTGCTCGAACTGGTCGGCGTTCAGACCCAGCGCACCGGCAGCAGCCCGGATCGTCGCTTCCGCCTGCGCGAGGCCAGCGTGGTGCCGACCGGCGGCAACAACGGCGGTTATCTGCCGTTCTCCGCGGTCAATGCGGTCAGCTCGGATCCGGTCGCCACCGGCCCGATCACGCTGACCGCCGCCGCCAACGATGCCGCCACCGGCGGCAATGGCACCCTGAGCATCGCGCCGGCGGCCGATGCGCAAGTGGCTTCCGGCTACCCCGGCGTCAACTACAACACCACCAATCTGTATATCCAGAGCGCGGCCAGCGGCTATGGCAACGAACGCGACTGGCTGCGTTTCGACCTGACCGGTTCGTTACCCGCCGGGGCCAGCGCAACCGGCGCCCGCCTCAAGCTGTTCCAGTGGAAGGCGAGCGGCGTCGGCCTGCCGGTGGCGGTGCATGGCAGCGGCGACACCGCCTGGGCCGAGACCGCCATCACCTGGAACACCCAGCCCGCCTTCGACGCTATCGCCCTGGCCAGCCAGACCGTGTCCACCCTCAACACTTGGTATAGCTGGGACGTGGGCAGCTACGTCGTTGGCAAGTCCGCCGTGAGCTTCGTCGCCAAGCCGGTGACCGAGAACGCCGCCACCGCGCTCGGCTATGCCTTCGACGCCAAGGAATACGGCAGCAACGCCCCGGCGCTGGAAGTGGATTACACCGCCCCCCTCTCGACCGCCAGCGTGGCCTCGGTGCGGTTCTTCTACCGCTACGCGGCTGACGGCCTCAACTGGGGTGCCTGGACATCAATCGGTACCGACACCACCCCGGCGGCCTGGGACATGGCGTTCAACTTCCCCAACGGCGCCGGCCACTACGAGTTCTACAGCGTGGCGACCGACAACGAAGGCAACGTCCAGCCGACCCCGCTGTTGGCGCAGTCCAGCGTGCATTACAACTCGAGCCTGATCGCGCAGAGCATCGGCTTCGCCAGTCTGCAAAACCGCGCCCTGGATGACTCGCCCTTCGCGGTCACGGCTACCGGCGGCGCTTCGGGCAATCCGGTGGTGTTCTCATCGCTGACCTCGGGTGTCTGTAGCGTTTCCGGCGCCAGCGTCACCCTGCTGACCACCGGCACTTGCAGCATCGCCGCCAACCAGGCCGGCAACGCGAGCTACTCTGCCGCGTCGCAAGTGGTGCGGAGCTTCAGCGTGCAACTCGGCCAGATCATCAGCTTCGCGCCTCTGGCTGACCGCGCGGTCGACAGCGGCGTCTTCAGCCTGACCGCCAGTGCCAGTTCCGGCTTGAGCGTGACATACGCCTCGCTGTCCGCCTCGGTCTGTACCGTCTCGGGTTCCACCGTGACGCTGCTGGCCGCGGGTAGCTGCACCATCGCCGCCGAGCAAACAGGCGATGCCAGCTACGCCCCGGCCGCGACGGTGGCGCAAAGCTTCAATGTCGTCGGCGCGACCAACGCCGATTCTGGCGATGTGCCGCTGCCGGCATGGGCCTTGTTCATGCTGGGCGCGGGTCTGGTCGGCGCGATGCGGCGGAAGCTGGGGTGATGCGGCAGGTTGTGATGTTGCAGATTGACCGGGAATGTCGGCAAGGGATTGCCGACCTACGCATAGCGTTAAGCGGAGGGGCTGGCGTAGGGCGGCAATCCTTTGCCGCCGGTCGTCTGTCTATGAGCCGAACGGCTCATAAAAATGCGGTCCTGAGGCAGGTGTTTCTGTAACAAAACGTGAATAAGCTGCTTGACAGCAACAACGCATTGCACACCCGGTTACCTGAGGTAATGGGCCGGTCAACACAGGTTAATTTTTTTACTTTGACTTGATAGGGAAACTGAAATGAACAAACAACGGAGCATTCTTTCTGCCGCAATGTTGGCCATGGCTCTGTCCGCCAGCGCGAGTGCCGACACCGTTGTGCAATGGGGTTTCGAAAGTCCTTTGACACCCGCCGATGCCACGAACTTCGCTGTGTATCCCAACGCAATTGCACCGTCCATTGGCTCTGGCAACGCCAGCGGTGTGCATGCCAACGCTGCAACCGACTGGACGACTCCTGTTGGAAATGGCTCGGCCAATTCCTTCAGTTCCAACACCTGGACTGTTGGCGACTACTACCAGTTTCAGACCAGCACCACCGGTTTTGCCGATGTGATGCTGTCCTGGGATCAGACCAGCAGCAGCACCGGTCCCAGGGACTTCAAGTTGGCCTATAGCACGGACGGCACTGGCTACACGGATTTCGGTAGCTACAGCGTGTTGGTCAATGGGACTCCGAATACAGCCTGGACCAGTGCGACCTACAACTCTGCTTTTAATTTTGCGTTCGACCTCAGCGCCATCACCGCGCTGGATAACCAAGCCAATGTCTTTTTCCGCCTGACTGATACCTCCACGGTATCCGCCAATGCCGGCACCGTTGCCACCGCCGGCACCGATCGCGTCGACAACTTCACCGTCAGCGCCTCCGTCGCCGCACCGATCCCCGAGGCCGACACCTACGCGCTGTTGCTGGCTGGTTTGGGTCTGGTCGGTTTCCTGGCGCGTCGTCGCAGGGTTGGCTAATCCCTTCAACCGCTTACTTTTGACTGTCAAGGAATCGCCATGAACAAACTGCTTCTCGCCACGCTGCTGTCCGCCGGTCTGGTCAATGCGGCGCAGGCCGACATCCGCATTACCGAATGGATGTACAACCCTGCCGCGACTTCTGGCGAGTTCATCGAATTCACCAACATGGGCAACAGCGCTGTCGACTTCACCGGCTGGAGCTTCGATGACAACTCGCGGACTCCGGGTTCTCAAAGCCTGTCGGCTTTCGGCATTGTGCAAGCAGGTGAATCGGTGATCCTGACCGAGACCACAGACGCTTTTTTTCGCGGCCAGTGGAACCTGGCCACAACGGTCAAGGTTATCGGTGGCAACACCAATAACCTCGGTCGCAGCGATGAAATCAACCTCTATGACGCTACCAACACGCTGATCGATCGTCTGACTTACAACGATCAGGGTACTGGCACCGTTGATACCTACCGCACCCAAGGCGTCAGCGGTAATCCCGGAAGCCTTGCTGCGATCGGCGCCAATAACGCCAGCCTGTGGGCGTTGTCCGCTGTCGGTGATGCTGAAGGTTCATACCAATCCAACACGGGCGCCAATTTCGACATCGGCAATCCGGGCACGACGTCTTATGCAGCCCCCGTCCCTGAAGCCGATACCTACGCGCTTTTGATGGCCGGTTTGGGTCTGGTCGGTTTCCTGGCTCGTCGTCGTAAAAACTGATTTCACGCGGTCGGTTTGCGACGGCCGTTTTCATACGGCCGTCTATTCAATTTTCATTGGAAGAAATAATGCATAAAACCTCTTTACTTGGTTCCATCCTGTTTGCCGCTGTAGCCACCATGGCTGGCAGCAACGCGCAGGCGGCAGTTACGTCGATCAATCTGGGCAACTACGCCGTCCAGAACACCTACGCGCTCGACTTGAACGCCGGCTTGGTTTCCGGTCTGGAAGCCTCGGCGGTGACCTACGCCCGCGACCGTAACTCGCTGTTCTATGTCGGCGACGAAGGCACCGGTGTGGTCGAGATTTCCAAGACCGGTACGACCTTGGGTTCCATGACATTCGATTGGGCCAATACCGGCAGCAGCAAACACGATACCGAAGGCTTGACCTATCTGGGTGGCGGCGTGCTGGTCGTTTCGGAAGAGCGCCTGTATGACGCTTATCGTTTCAGCTACAGCAACGGCGGTAGCGCTACGCTGGCCAACAGTTTTGTGTCAATCAGCAATGCAAACGTCGGCAACAACGGTCTGGAGGGCATCAGCTACGACGCACGCGGCGCAGGCAGTTTCGTGACGGTCAAACAGGTGGCAGCCGAGGACATTCTTGCCGGTTCACTCACGTTTGCCTCTGGCGCAGGCGGCACGTCGACCATGGCGCAGTTGTTCAATCCGGCATTGATGGGTGTGGCGAGTTTGTCGGATGTGCAAACGCTCTCTTCAGTGGATGCGTTGGTGGGCACGGCTGCTGCCGATAACCTGCTGGTGCTAAGCCTGGATTCGCGCAAACTGATCGAAGTGAACCGCGCCGGAACCGTGCTCAGTTCCTTCGACCTGTCCAACGTCCTGCCCAACAATGGCATCGAAGGCGTTACCGTTGACGAGAAGGGCACAATTTACCTGGTCGCCGAGCAAATTCAGGATGGCACCCCGAACACCAAATCGCAGTTGATCGTTTTGGCCGCGCCTGTGCCCGAAGCCGACACTTACGCCCTGATGCTGGCCGGCATGGGTCTGGTCGGTCTGCTGGCCCGTCGTCGCAAGCTAGCTTGAGGGATTGTGAAAGCGGTGGCTGGAAAGCCAGCGCGGGGTTTTATTGCATGGGTTGCTGAAACGTTTTTTAACAATGTTGCTGGCGGTGGATGTATCAACCTTGCGGTAACGATTGATACGGTTTGTTGCGGTAACAGGGGATTCGTATGAAGAAACAACAACTGGCCGCGCTAGGCGGCATGGTAGCCAGCCTGTTTGCGGCGATGCCGGCACAGGCGTCTGCGTGGGTTGGTACGGCCGATTACACCAAGGCCCCGGGGATTATCGGGAATCTGGCTGAAGAGGCCAAAACCGAACTGGTCGGTCCGTTCGACAAGTACGACTTCGGTACCGGCGTTGTGTTGCTGGAAAGCGTCGCTTCCTGCGTTTCCGGGGCGAGTTGTTATGACGGCTACTATCAGTCTTTCGTTACCAACCATGAGCTGACGCCAACCCCGCTGACGTCGACCAAACTCAATAATTCCTACGAAGTGACTGTTACGGCCAACTTTTCAGAGGTTGTTACGAGTACAGGCGTTAGCGTGACCGGTGGACAAGTCAAGTTGTGGCTTGATATGGGGGTAGATCGCAATTTCGCTGGCGACACCGGCTTTAGCGATGGTTATAACTTCCTGAGTGGAACCATCGTCGGCGGTGCGGGAACCGTATCGTCGTTTGGCGCCCTTTCTTTCGGCGCCACGGTTCTTGAAATTCGCGTCGATTCCTACGATACCGCGATATTTGAGCCGGACACGATTGTGGGCGGTGACGGAATTTTTACGCTGCGGCTGAATTTTCCGTCCGATGCTTCATTTATCAACAGCGTAAACAGCGTGCAGAGTCATACCTATAACGCTGGCAGCGATCTGAAATTTACCGCCGATGGCTATGTAGATCTGGCTGCCGCGCCGATCCCTGAAATGGATCAGTACGCGTTGATGCTGCTTGGTTTTGGTTTGACTGGCGTATTGGCCCGCAAGCGTAACCAGGCCTGATCGCGAGACTTGTCAGCGAAAAAACCGCCACCTTCGGGTGGCGGTTTTTTTGTCTGTGTTTCGTATTGTCGAATCAATGCGCGGCGTGGCCTTCGCCCTCCTGGTCGCGCCAGTTGCCGCGTATCTTTTCGTCCAGTTCCGCGCTTCTTGATTCGCAGGTGCGCGGATCCTGGGCGCAGTGTTCGCGCAACTGGATACGCCAGGTTTCAATCTGTTCCCGATGCCGTTGTTCCTGCGCCAGCTTCTTTTTCTGAAGCTCGTCGATACACGCCCGAATGCGGGTTTTTGCGTCTTTGCCGCGGAAATTTTCCTTGGCGCAGGGAACCGCGTCGGCGGCATTCAGGCTGACTTCCTTGGCCAATGCCGGGGGAGATAAAAACGCTGCACAGGCGAGCGCGAAGGTCAGGGATTCAAGAGTGGTCTTCAGGTTCATGGGCTGGATTCCTAAAGAAGGGGCGGGCAGGGAAGACGGTTGTGCGGGCCGGTCAGGGCAGAAAGGAGACCGTGCCCGAGTGCAGCATCAGGGTGATGTTCTTCAGGAAGCTCATGCCGAGCAGGGGTTCCATCAGGCCGTTATCTTGAGTCGGCACGTGGGCGACGATGCCGAGCGCTTCGACATTGCCGACCTTGATCGATTCAAGTCGAATCCGCCGGCCGGTCACCGTGCCGCCAGCGGTTTCGTAGCGCGCCAGTTCGCCGTGCTCGAAGGCGATGCCCAGCCGGGTTGCCAGTTGCTGTGGAATGACGACCTCGGATGCGCCGGTGTCGACAATGAAGCGCACCGGTTGGCCGGCGATAAAGCCGTCGACGCGGGGAATCTCGGCACACCAGCCATTGGCTGCAAGCAAAGTCAGTAAGCAGAGAAATAATCGTTTTGACATGGATTTCAACCCGCCGATCAAGGCGTTGGCATCGGGATTGCACATGCTGCCTCGGAATTGTTACGAATGACGGATGGCTCGAAAACAGGGGTTGCACGGCAAAAGGACTAGAACGGCTCATGGTTTGAAATAACAAATTGGCAACCTTGAAGCACTAGTCTCTCGGCCACTTTATTCCGTCCAATCTGTTGCCTCATGAGCTCTGATTCCACGCGCTATTTCAACAGCCTGATCGTGCTGCTGGCCTGCGTCTGGATTTCCAGCGCTGTTGCCGCGCCGGGCGCGCCGCTTCCGGCTGACATCGCGGCCGGCAAGATCGGCGCGGAGACCTGGGCCAAGGTCAACAACAACGGCATGCGTGAATTGCTGGTCGAGTTTCATGACTCGGACACCAAGGTAGGGAAGCTGGATCGCGCGCTGTTGGTCAAAAGAAGCGAGCGTTTGCGAAGCGTGAAAACCCGCGCGCTTGCCAAGCTCGGCGCGGGCGACGTTGAAATCAAGCAGAACTTCAATCACCTGCCAATGAATGTCATGCGGGTTCGGGATGCGGATGCATTGTTGCGTCTGTTGCGCCAAGCCGATGTGAAAGCGGTTTACGAGTTGATTCGAGCCGAGCCCGTGGCGGCCAATCTGGATCTGATCGGTCAGCCGCAGGCCGCCCAGTTGCTCGGTCAGACCGGCGTAGGCAGCACCGTGGCGGTGCTGGATACCGGGGTGAACTACACCACCTCGACCTTTGGCGCTTGTACCGCTCCCGGCGTGCCGGCGGCGACCTGCAAGGTGGTGGCCGCGCTCGATACCGGCACGGACGACGGCTCGCGCGACGACAACGGCCATGGCACCGCCGTGGCCGGGACGGCATTGAGCGCGGCGCCCGGCGCCAGGATCGCCGCCGTGGATGTGTGCGATCCGACCAATGGCTGCAACAACGTCACCATCATCGCCGGCATCGACTGGGCCATCGCCAACCAGGCGACTTACAACATCGTCGCCATCAACATCAGTCTGGCCGGCGGCGCGGCCTATGCCAGCCCCTGCGCCGGAAGCAACAGTTATGGCCTGGAGACCGCCGTGGCGAATGCCAAAGCCGCCGGCATCCTCACCGTGGCGGCGAGCGGAAACAACGGTTATGCCAACGGCGTGCTCTGGCCGGCCTGCACACCGGGCGTGGTTTCCGTGGGCGCGGTCTATGAAGCCAACACGGCCGGCTGCACGCCGGGGCTGAAGGATACGGTGGCCTGCTTCTCCAACGTGTCGGACTATCTGTCCCTGCTGACGCCGGCTGGCGCAACCTCTTTTGCCGCGCCGCTGGTGGCCGGCGCCAGCGCGGTGCTGGCCGCAGCCTATCCGCTGGAAACCCCGCTTGCCAGGGCCAACCGGATGACCGCGACCGGCAAACCGGTGCCGGACAATCGCGCCAACGGATTGGGCTACATCACGCCTCGGCTGGACATGTTTGCCGCGCTGCGCTATCCGGCCACGAATCCGCCCGGCAATGACAACTTTGCCGCCGCCAACCTGCTGACCGGCAATACCGGCGCGACGCTGGGCTGGAATGATTTCGCCAGCCAGGAGATCGGCGAGCCGCTCCATGCCGGCGTGGCGGGTGGCACTTCGGTCTGGTGGCAATGGACGCCGGCGGCTTCCGGCACCGCCACGCTGGATACGCACGGCAGCAATTTCGATACCTTGCTGGCGGTCTACACCGGCAATTCGGTGGATGCCTTGACGAGCCTCGCCGCCAACGATGATGACGGCATTTCCGGTGGTGTCAGCGCGTTGAGTTTCCATGCCGACGCCGGCACGACTTATCGCATTGAGATCGATGGCAAAGCCGGCGCCAGCGGCAATCTGTATCTGAACCGCGCCTTCAGCGCCGATGCCGCCGGCACGGCCAACCTGTCCATCGCCTTGAGCGACTCGCCAGACCCGGTGCTGGCCGGCGCCACGCTCACCTACACCTTCATCGTCAGCAACAGCGGCCCGGCCACGGCCGGCAATGTAACGGTCAGCCAGACCTTGCCGGCCGGCGCGGGATTTATCTCGGCCGGCGCGGGCTGCGGCCATGCCGCCGGCGTGGTGACCTGCAATCTGGGCAGCTTGGCGGCCGGCCTGCAGCTCAGCCGCGATGTCCAGATCAGCCTGGCCAGCGCGGGTGTGGCGGAAAGCCAGGCCAGCGTCGGCACGACCACGGTGGACGGCAATCCAGCCAACAACAGCACCACAGCCAGCACTACGGTCGCGCCGGCTGGCGGCGATCCTTCCGGCGATGGCGATGTGCCGCTGCCATTGTGGGCGCTGATTTTGTTGGGCGGCGGCTTGGTCGGGGGCATGTTGCGGCCGGCGAAAAGAGAGCGAACCTGAAATGACGGTCTGTTTCGCTTTCAGCCGTTTTTGCCTGCTCGGTTTTCTGCTGGCCGGTTCCGTCGCCGTCGCCGCTCCGCCCGCTGGCGTGGCCGGCAAGGTCGACGCCGAGACCTGGCAAAAAGTGGAATCCGGCGAGATTCACGATCTGATCGTTCGTTTCGACGATGCGGCGCTGAAAGCCGAACTGAGCGTTCATCTCGCGACGCGCCGGCTCGCTGAGCCGGACGGCCCGGCCCGCGCGCTGCGCGTGGAACGGTTGCGCAGCCTGAAAGCGCCGGCTCAGGCCAGTCTGGCCGCCGACAAGGCCGAACTGCGCAAGGACTACCGGCATCTTTCCATGAGCCTGATCCGCTTCAACGACCCGGCCGGGCTGGCGCGGTTTCTGGCGCGCAAGGACGTGGCGGCGGTCTATCGGGATCGGCTGCACCGGCCTTTCCTGGCCCAGAGTTTGCCGATCATCGGCCAGCCGACGGTCGCCCAGGTCATGGCCCGAACCGGGGCCGGCACCACCGTGGCGGTGCTTGATACCGGGGTCGATTACACCTTGTCCGCCTTCGGTTCCTGCACCGCGCCGGGCGTGCCGGCCACCACCTGCAAGGTCGTGGCGGCGCTGGACACGGCGCGGAATGACAACAAACTGGATAACGCCAGCCCCGACAATCATGGCACCCATGTCGCTGGCGTCGTGCTCGGCGTCGCGCCGGGCGCAAAAATCGCGGCCATCGATGTGTTCACAGGCACCGGCGCTTACGATAGCGACATCGCCGAGGGTATCGACTGGGCGATTGCCAACAAGAGCACCTACAACATCGTCGCCATCAATCTGAGTCTGGGCTCGGGCCACAACACCAGCGCGTGTTCCGCCGATGTGCTGAGCGCGCCCATCGCCACCGCCCGTAGCAACGGCATCCTGAGCATCGTCGCCAGCGGTAACGACGGCTACAAGGACGGCCTTTCCAGTCCGGCTTGTGTGCCGGACGCGGTTTCCGTGGGCATGACCTACGACGACCGATACACGACCGTCGGATGGAGCGCTTGTACCGATACCTATGGCGCGGAGCCTTATTCCAAGGACAAGGTGGCCTGCATTTCCAACAGCGCCTCATTCCTGACCCTGCTCGCGCCGGGCGCGTTCATCGACGTGGCGGACGCGATTGAAATTGGCGGCACCTCTTTCGCCGCGCCTCATGTGGCTGGCGCGGTGGCGGTGCTGAAGGCGGCCTTCCCGAGCGAGACGCCGACCCAGATTCAAAATCGACTCACCGCCACCGGTGCGCAGATTGCCGACGCGCTCAACGGCATCGCCAAACCGCGCATCAACCTGCTCGCCGCACAGGGCGCGCCATCCAATGACACCTACGCCAGCGCCTCGACCTTGACCGGCCTCGGCGGGCTCAGCACCGGATGGAACCTCAACGCCACGAAAGAAACCGGCGAGCCCAACCACGCCGGCAACAGCGGTGGCAAATCGGTCTGGTGGAAATGGGTCGCGCCGGCCGCCGGCACTTTGACGGTGAATAGCCACGGCAGCGCCATCGATACCTTGCTGGGCATCTATACCGGTGGCTCGGTTTCCACGCTGACCACAGCGGCGTCCAATGACAACGACGGCGCGGCCGGCAGCACCAGCGGCGTCAGTCTGGCGGTGCAGTCCGGCGTCGCCTACGCCTTCGCGCTGGATGGGAAAGCGGCCGCCAGCGGCGCGCTCACGTTGAACTGGTCGCTGGCGCAGGCGCAGAGCATCGCCTTCGACCCGCTCGCCGATCAGTCGGTGAACGCCGGTGTCACCCTAAGCGCTAGCGCCAGTTCCGGTCTTGCGGTCAGTTTCAGCAGCAACACGCCGGCCATCTGCACCGTGGCTGGCAATGTCGCCAGCTTGATCGCGGCGGGCACTTGCTCGCTGGCGGCCAATCAGGCTGGCAATGCCGGCTACGAAGCCGCGCCCACGGTTACGCGCAGCTTCACGGTCGGCAAGCTCGCGCAAAACATCACCGATTTTTCCGCGCCCGCCGATCGGGTTTTGGGCGCGGCGCCGTTCGCTGCGACCGCCAACGCCAGCTCGGGCTTGCCGGTGGATGTCTCCTCGCTGAGCATGGCGGTCTGCTCCGTCAGCGGCAATCAAGTCACGCTGCTGAGCGCGGGCGTCTGCGCCTTGCTGGCCAGCCAGGGCGGCAACGCGATTTACATGGCGACGTCGGCGCAACAAAGTTTCAACGTCAGCCTGGCCGTCAGTGGCAACGACGGCGATGTGCCGTTGCCACTCTGGAGTCTGATCCTGTTAGCGGGTGGCTTGCTGTCGGCCATGTCGGGTCGCGCCGCGCGCCCGCTCTGAGCGCGGTTTGTGATCGCGCGATTGCGATTGTTTTTGAAACATAGCCTTCTTTAAACTGCGCGCTCTCTTTCGAGAGCCGTCGATAGTCGTCATCGATAGCGCCAAACTCCCGAACCGGGCACCCCGCCCGCCCATTACTTAAGGATCATCATGAAGCGTTTGTCCATCCTGTTGCTCGCTCTGTTTCCGCTCGTGGCTCACGCCGACGAAGCGGCTATACGCAAAGCCTTTGCCGAGCGCTATGCCAAGATGCCGATCAAGTCGGTGACCGCGACCCCCATCCCGGGCATCTTTGAAGTCTATGGCGGCGGTCAATTGATTTACGTCGATGAAACGGGCAATCACCTGCTGATGGGGCCTCTGGTCGATACCCGCACGCGCAACAATCTGACGCAAGAACGCATGCAGGTGTTGACCGCGGTGAAATACGACAGCCTGCCGTTCGACAAGGCCATCGCCATCGTCAAGGGCAAAGGCGAGCGCAGGATCGCCGTGTTTTCCGACCCGGATTGTCCTTATTGCAAGCGCTTGGAAACCGAGTTGAGCAAGATGGACAATTTGACCGTGCATCTGTTCTTGATGCCCTTGGCCGATTTGCATCCTCAGGCGGTCGGCATTTCCAAAGACATCTGGTGTTCTGCGGATCGCGCCAAAGCCTGGAGCGCTTACATGCTGGAAGGCAAGAAACCGGAAAGCGGCAAGACTTGCGAAAACCCGATCGAGGCCATCGCGGCTCTGGCAAACGACCTGGGCATCGCCGGCACGCCGGCCATCGTGTTGCCGGACGGCCGCAGGCTCGATGGCGCTGTTCCCGCCGCCAAGCTGGAGGCGATGCTGGACAAGCCGGTCGAGGCGAAGATCGAGGCAAAGTAAAGCCGCTGGTTTGCAAATGGGTGGCAAGAAACCGGGGCGGCACGAAGTCGCCGCGAAGGGGGGCGTGTTTCGTCGGTGCGACTTAAGGTGGCGGGTCGATTACTTCGCTAACCCTCAAACAAAAACGCGGCCGTCGGGCCGCGTTTTTGTTTTGCTATTGCGAATAGCGGCGAATAGCGAACTCAGCCGCGACGCCGAGCCAACAGGCCGACCAGTCCCACGCCTAGCAGCATGTAAGCGGCGGTGTCGGCTTCGGGTACCGGCATGGCTACCGCGTTTCCCTGAATGCTGATCGAGTCGAAATCGGTGTCCGCGCTGAGGGCCGAAACGTAAGACAGGCCGATGCGGTCGACATGGCTTTTGTTCAGGCCGGTGAAGGCCGAATCGTTCAGATTGAACAGGATGTCGCCGAAATCATAGGACGGAATGCTGGGCGTCAGGCTGAGGGTCTTGGTGATGCCCGAGTTGTCGGTCAGGGCAACGGACATGTGGCTGAACGAACTGCCCATGGACCAGAAGTCCGCCGAGGCGCGTACCGCGATGGCGCTCGCCGTCGAAAGATCCAGGTTCAGTCCGCTATTGGCGGGGTTGCTGCCGGCATGGCCGTCATAGGTCAGGGTGTAGACACCGATCTGGCTCTTGGTGGCGCTGGACAACAGGCCAAGATCGAAAAGATCCAGGTAAAGGCTGTTGCCGTTGGGGTTGCCGGAAAAACTGAAGTCCACCTCGCGTACACCGCCCAATACGTTGGCGACGGACTCGGAGAACGATCCCGCGCCGGTGAGTGTGCCCATAGTGCCGGCCGAGAAATCGTCGATCATGGTGTCGGCATGTACGGCCAGGGGGGAAGCCAGCAGGGCGGCCAGGCTCAGACGGGTCAGGACGGAAATCGGGGCGGATAGGGTGGAGCTGGCGGGAGTCGATGTTGTTTTCATGATGTGCTATCAGGATTTAAAAAATGGAATGCCGGCTTTAGCTTTGTCAACCTAGGTGCGAGCAAAGCGCCGGAATAGAAGACTTTGCTTATAAGCAATATTTATGCCGTTAATTTAACTCGTTGTATTTAATGGTATTTAAAGTGCGTTGTGTGGGGGGGCTGTAAGGCGTGCCGACAATGTCGCGCTCGATTTTTGCTGGCGGCGCGCGACCTGTTCGATCCGAATCCGCATCGCGGGACATCGAGCGCGCAAAGATTCAGGCGGAGACGGTGAAAACCCCGTACTGGGCCTTGTCGCGGATGACATCCTCGACGATGGCGGCATCGATCCACGCAAGCTCGCCGCTGAAACCGTAAACCAGGGCGGTGTCGCACAAGATGTTGATGCCGCGCGGAATGCCTCGGCTGGCGTCGGCGATGCGCTGGCAGGCTTCCGGGCTGAACAGCGGTTCATCCTTGCCGGCGATGGCCAGGCGATACCGGATATAGGTCTCGACCTCCGCCTGTTCCAGCGGCGGGATGTGGAAATGCACGGCGATGCGTTGGGCGAACTGTTGCAGTTCCGGGCGCTGCAGCATGGCGCGGAACTGGGTCTGGCCGACCAGGACGATCTGCAGCAGTTGATCCTTGTCGGCATTGATGTTGGACAGCATGCGTAGAACTTCCAGATCTTCCGGCGTGAGGCTTTGCGCTTCGTCGATGATCAGCAGCACGCGGCGTCCGCCGCCGTATTGCTTGATCAGAAAGCGCTGAAACGCGTCGTATAGCGCCAACCCGGACAAGCCTTCATAGGGCAAACCCAGCGCCAGAGACGCCCATTCCAGTACGCCAGCCGTCTCCCGGTGCGGGCCGGCGACCAGACCGACGCTGAGGCTGTCCGGCAGATGGTTGAGCAGGTGGCGGATCAACGTGGTCTTGCCACAGCCGATCTCGCCGGTGACGACGCAGAAAGCAGCCTGGCTTTCGATGGCGTACTCGAGCATGGAATAGGCCAGCGTATGGCGCTTGCCGAAATACAGAAACTCCGGGTCGGGCTGGATGGAAAAAGGCTTTTCAGTCAGCCCGTAGAACGATTCGTACATTTGGTTTACCTATTTTCAGCGTGATGTCGGCAAGGGATTGCCGACCTACTGTAGTCCGGCCTTGCCGGCGGGCTGTGCCATCAACCGCCCAGACGGCGAATTTCACTGTTCGCCTGCTGTACGCCGTCCCAGTTGCCCTGGTCCGATCTGGCCTTGGCCAACAGTTTGAGGGCGGGAACAAGTCCCGGCTTGGCGGCGATCATTTCGGCCAGTAGCTTTTCCGCGCGCGCCGGTTGGTTCTGGCGCAGCAGGAATTCCGCAAAAGCGATGCCATAGGCCGGTTCCATCTTGCTGGCCTGATAGGCGTGCACGAGCTGATCCTCGGCCAGTGACGGCGTGCCCTGCATTTCATGCGCTTTGCCCAGCAGCAGCATGGCGCGCAAGGAATCCGGGTTGTCACGCAACAATGCGCGCAGATCGGTGATGGCCTGATCGACGCGGTGCTCGTCGAGAACCATGGATACCTTGATCAGCAAAGCCTGCTCATTGCGGTTGTCCTTGGCCAGTATCTCGTCGGCAAGTTTTGTCGCGGCGGCTTTGTTGCCGTCTTCGAGCAGGTAGGTTGCCACTTGCGCCTTGGCCTTGAGGCCATCGGCGCTGTCTCCGGCCTTGGCCATGATCGAGCGAATCAGCGTTTCCGCCGCCGGCCGATCGTTCATGGCTTGCAGCAGGCCGGCCAGGGCAAACTTCAGTTCATTGTTGTCGGGTTGTTTGGCCAGCATCGATTCCAGTTCCTGGCGCGCGCCGGCGGGGCCTTTCAACGCGTTGACGAAACGGACGATTTCCAGTTTGGCCTTGGTGTTGCTCGGATCCTTGGCGGCGACGGCGCGCAGTTCCGCTTCGGCCGCGTCCTTGCGGTCGTGGGAAACCAGGAAGCGGATCAATGCGCCCTGAAATTGCGGGTTTTCCGGATGCTTGGCGATGAGCTCGCGGATCGCCAGTTCGGCATGGTCGAAGCGGCCCAGTTTCTCCAGCGCCTGGATGCGGATGGCGAGCAACGGAATGCTGTTCGCCTGGATTTTCAGGCCCGAGTCGGCCTGGCGCAGTGCGGCTTCGGTATCTCCGGCCATGAGTCGCTCGTTGGCCAGAAGCTCGATGGCGTCGGTGTCGTTGGGCGTTTTGGCCAACACTTTGTTGGTCAGGGCAATTGCGCCGGCGCTATCGCCCCGTTTCAGCAACAACGCGGCGTGCAACATCTGGGCGGCCGGATCGTCGGGTTTCAACCGGAGCGCTTTTTCGCTGGCCTCGGCCGCGCGGTCGATCTGACCCGCGCTCAATAACAGTTTGCCGATCTTGATCTGTGCTTCGACATGATTCGGATCCTGCCCCAGGGTCTGGTTCAGATAGCTGAACATCTCGGGCATTTTTCCTTGCTGTTCGGCCACCAGGGCGAGGCCGTAGATCGCGTGCGCCAGGGTTTTCTTGATCTCCAGCGCATTGCGGAACTCAGTATCGGCCAGGGCGATATTTTCCTTGCCGCCCTGCTTGAACAGCGCCATGCCCTTTTCGTAATGCTGCTGGGCGACTTCGGTCGGCGATGAACAGGCGGCGAGCGCCATCAGGGCGGCAAGCAATAAAGCGGCCGGGGCGCGGCCGGCGCGGGAAAAGATTTTCGCGGTATACACAGAGGAGCCTGGTCGAAGAGGGGCGAACAAAGAGTTGATGGGCGTGCCACTGGCACGGCCATCCACTCTAATCCCTCATCGTTACAGAGAAGTTGCTTCGAGGGCGGCGCGAGTGGAGATGGCCGCTACGGGTTTGCACGCGGGCGTGGCTGCGGCATCCGTCAACAGGTATTCCACGCCATTCCATTGGAACAGCCTGCGCATGCGGCGCGAAAGGCCGGTGAAACGCAACGACTTGCCGGCGGCGGTCTGGTGTTTACGCAAAATCAGCAGCAAGCCGAAGGCGGCCGGGCTCAGATGGTGTGTCTCGTTCAGATCGACCAGCACATCGGTTTCCATCAGCGCGGCGTTTTTGAGCGCTTCCCGAATCTGGCTGGGGACGACATCCGGAACCGCGCCAAACAGCGCGATGCGACACTCGGTCGGGCTTTTGTCCAGTTGGACCGCGGCATAGTCGGGTCGCATGAACATCGAAGCGCATCTCAGTTTCCGATAAGCCACATGGGGCAGAACGCGCGTCAGCAACAGATTCAGCATGCCGATACCGTCATTCCAGTAACGCGACCACAACGCCGGCTCTTCCTTGATGCGCCACAACCATTCCAGGCCGTATTTCTGGAATGCATCGGGTGCGCGATCCACCGTTTTTGCGACGAAATTGACCACCGCGCCCAAATGGCTGACGACCGGTACATTCAGCCGGTGCATGTTGTGTTCAATCCAGGCTTGCCCCTTGCGCGCGCCGAGAGACACGACAAGAAAATCGGCGCCGCTCGCGTTGATGCGGTCTATCGTCTCCGGCGTGCTGAGGGCTTCGACAGAGCCAAAACCCGGCGATTGAGCGCCGGCGCAACTCAAGCCGTAAGCACCCTCGTTCAAGTTCCGGCATGCGGTCTGGGCGACGCCATCCTGGCCACCGAAGAAATAAACCGACAACTTGCGGCCGGATTGTTCCGGCGCGGCCATCAGTTTTTCGAATAAGCCCGAACCGGTTACTCGACGCAGCACCGGTATGCCAAGACGCCGCGCCATCCATGCCAGGGGCAGGCCATCGACGATGTTCAGATTGCTGTTGATCAGGGAGCCGCGAAATGTGGCGTCACGCTGACAGCCAATCAGGAAGTTCAGATTTGGCGTGGACAGGAAGCACTGTTGTCTGCGCAGGGCCGCATCCCGGACATGCAGCAAGGCTTGCTCCATATTCACCGCATCGATGGGAATGCCAAGCAGGCAGTAAACATTGCGATCGAAATCCGAAACGGTCTGATGCTCAACCGCTTGCAGCATGCTGACGACTTTGTTCAGTTCCGAATTGGGAATTTCAGGCAGATGCGAGGCGCGCGCGACTTTGCCCGCTGAAAAAAGCGACACCACCGTGGCGTGCGGATGCGCAAGATCGTCGTTGGCGACAGGGCGTTCGTCATGGGGATTCGCGTCATTGGCGTTGACGTGATCGAACGCAGCCGGGCTTGAACAGGATTCCGGGTCGCTTAAACAAGAATTTGTATGAATGCTGGGGGTCTGCATCTCGGTGGGCTGCGTATCCGCGACCTTGAAACGTGTTTGGAGGGATTGACTCTGTGGCTTGACGTGTCGTTGCCTTGACCTATGCGCCTAGGCTACAGACGCAAGATGACAATCAATGGAGTGAGACGGCAGCGAAAAATGAGCCGAACGGCTCATATGGAGGGGGCTAAAGACGCTGGTCGCGCGGAATCAGTCGCGACTGGTACGAACCCAGTCTTTCTGGCGTTTGGTCCAGAATTTCAGGTAGATCGGGGCCTTGCCCAGAACGTAGAGCGGGATGGATAGCAAGTCCGCGAACGGCAGAATGCGACGCCCCCAGCCCAGCCACGCAAGCAGTACCGTGAAGGTCAACAAACCCAGCGCGGCCGAGGACAGAACGAGTGGGAGGGCGGACAGGCCAGCCCAATAACCCGCAAACGCAATGGCGAAAAGGCTCGAAATCAACACGACCAGCAGGGCAAGCGGCGGCACGGCAAGATCCAGCGCCATAGCCAGCAGCCGTAAATCGCCACGGATCAGGGCGCGGCCGATCAGACGCGGCGCTTCCAGCATGATCATGCCCAGATGGCCGTGTTCCCAGCGTGTGCGCTGGCTGTCCACCGCAGGGGCGGACTCGGGAAATTGGCTGGTCACCAGGGCCTCGACGCAGAAAACCGGCGGATGCCCGGCCAGGGCCAGATCGATGCCCAGCTTCATGTCTTCCACCAGTTCTGAATTCGCCAACTTGGCCTGGCAGATCAGCGCCCAGGGAAATGCCATGCCGGTGCCCATCAACTGACAGGGCACGCCGAGCCGATGGCTGCCGAGAGGGCGTACCCGGTTTTTCACCAGCCAGGCGAATTCGGCGATGCGCTGCTTCAGACTGGCGCCTGGCGAGTTGCGCATCAAGTACAAGGTCTGGACGGGGGACTGGGTAGTTGCACATTGGCGTGCCAGTCGATCGATTGCGTCTGGCATGGCATGACAATCGGCGTCGACGATGATGACTGTTTCCGGCGGGTCCGCAGCCAGATGACGGATTCCGAAATCCAGCGCATAGCCTTTGCCGCGATGGTCTGGGTCGGAGCGTTCGACCACTTCCGCCCCCTTGTCGGCGGCGATTTTCGCCGTGTCATCCGAACAGTTGTCCGCGACCACCAGAATTCTGTCAGATGAAACCAACTGAGCCAGCAGAGGCCGGAGCGTTTCGGCAATGACGGCTGCCTCGTTGTGGGCGGGAATCAGCACAGCCAGCCGAGGACGCGCCCTATCGGTCAGTGCGCGACCTCGGCTTGGCGTCCATGCCAGCAGGACTTGCACAAACAGCACGATGGTCGGGGTCAGGATGATTGCGGTCAGCGTGCCGATCAGTATCTCGAACACGATCACGGCCGGGATCCTCGAAACAGATTGACCAGTTTGGCCGCCTCGATATCGATGTCGTGTCGCGCCCGCACGCGTTGATAACCCGCCTCGCCCATTCGCGCCAACGTGGCTTGTGGCGTAGCCAGAAAAGCCTGCATCGCTTCGATCAACGCATCCACCGAACCGGCCGGAAACAACCACCCGTTTTCGCCCGCCATGACCAGTTCGGGAATGCCGGCGACAAAAGTTGTCAACACCGGTCGACGCAAGGCCATCGCTTCCATGATCACCACCGGCAAGCCTTCGGCAAAGCTCGGCAAAACCAGGCCACGCGCGGCCAGAATCTCATCGCGAACCTGATCAGCGCTGATCCAGCCGGTAATCCGCACCCGCTGGCCGATGCCATGCCGGGCAATCAAGGCTTCCACCTCGCCCCGCATCTCGCCATCGCCAGCCAACACCAATTCGAAGTCGATACCCTTGGCCGCCATTCGGCCGGCCGCTTCGATCAACAGCAACTGACCCTTCTGTTCGCAGATCCGCCCGACACAAACCATCCGGGGTGTCTCGGGCAGCGGCACGGGTGTCACTGCGTGGAAAGCGCGCTCCAATCCGCAATGCACTACTTGAATTTTTTGCCACTGATCGTGTTCAACCCAGCGGTAAAGCTGGCTGCGGCCGTAAGAACTGATCGCGACCACGAAAGCAGAGCGGCGGATTTTTTCGCCCAGGCCGATGAACTTGGGTTTGTCGAATTCTTCCGGGCCGTGGACGGTGAAGCTGTAAGCCGGCCCGCCCAGAACATGCGCCAGCATGACGACCTCAGCCGAGTTCGTGCCGAAATGGGCATGCACGTGCGAGGCATTGAAATCCTTCATCCAGGGCTGGATGCGGCAGGCCTCGGCCAGATAGATCAAGTGAAATGGCCAAGGGCGATCCGCCTGGCGCCCCATGCGCAAGGCCAGCGCGAGAGCAGAGAAAAATCGGTTGGGTGTGACCAGGGCGCAGCGTAACAGCGCGGATATAAGGCCGAATCCAGCGTCCTTCAGCACATAACGAGTTTGTTCGCGCTCACGCAAGTCTTCCGCATCAACCAGTTCGCTATCCCAACCACGCAGAGCGATGCGCTGAACCTCAAAACCCTGCCGTTCCAATGCAAGAATCTCGCGCCGGATGAAGCTGTGGCTGACTTTGGGGTATTGGTTGATGAAATAAGCAATGCGCGAAGACACCGATCACCCTGTTACGAAAGGCGGAAAAGCCGGTGATTGTCAGTCAGCAAGGTTACGGAAATACGCAATCGTCCGTTCCAGGCCGTCTTTCAATTGCACCTTGGGCTCCCAGTCCAGTTTTTGTTTCGCCAGCGAGATATCCGGGCAGCGCTGGCACGGATCGTCTTCTGGCAGGGGTTGGTAGATGACTTTGGACGAGGTGCCGCACATCGAGACGATGATTTCGGCCAGTTCGCCAATCTGGTATTCGCCCGGATTGCCCATGTTGATCGGGCCGGTAAAGCCTTTCTCGGTCGCCATCATCGCGATGAAGCCGTCGATCATGTCATCGACATAACAAAACGAACGCGTCTGGGTGCCGTCACCGTAGATCGTAATGTCTTTGCCAGCCAGGGCCGAATGGCACTTACATAAGCCCCAGTGTTGGCGAATTGCGACGGCAAGCCATTGAAACGATGAAGAAAGCTGGCGACCTGGCAAACTGCAGGTCCTAC
>NCGJ01000002.1 GCA_002281555.1 Hydrogenophilales bacterium 28-61-23 | reverse complement strand
GAACGACACGTTGGAGACGCCGCCGGAGACATGCGTGTGCGGTAGGTTCTGGCGCAGCCAGCGCGTCGCCTCAATGAAGTCGACCGCGTAGTTGGCGTGCTCCTCGATGCCGGTGGCGATGGCGAAGATGTTCGGGTCGAAGATGATGTCTTCGGCCGGGAAACCGACCTGCTCGGTCAGCAATTTGTAGGCGCGCGCGCAGATTTCAGTCTTGCGCGCATAGGTATCGGCCTGGCCGGCTTCGTCGAACGCCATGACGATGACCGCCGCGCCATAGCGTCGCGCCAGGTTGGCGCGCTCCAGAAACTCGGCCTCGCCTTCCTTCATCGAGATCGAGTTGATCACTGCCTTGCCCTGCACGCACTTGAGGCCGGCTTCGATGATCGCCCACTTCGACGAGTCGATCATGATCGGCACGCGCGCGATGTCCGGCTCGCTGGCGATCAGGTTGAGGAAGCGCACCATCGCCGCTTCGCCATCCAGCATGCCCTCATCCATGTTGATGTCGATGATCTGCGCGCCGGCTTCGACCTGCTGACGCGCGATGACCAGCGCTTCGTCGTAGTTGCCGTCGATGATCAGGCGCTTGAACTTGGCCGAGCCGGTGACGTTGGTGCGCTCGCCGACGTTGACGAACAGGCTGTCGCGGCCGACGTTGAACGGCTCCAGGCCGGACAGACGCAAAGCCGGCACGATGGCTGGCGGCACTCTGGGCGCGCAGTCGGCCACCGCGTCGGCAATCGCCTTGATGTGTTCCGGCGAGGTGCCGCAGCAGCCGCCGACAATGTTGAGCAGACCGGAGCGCGCCCATTCGCCGATCTGTTCGGCCATTTGCGCGCCGGTTTCGTCATAGCCGCCAAACGCGTTGGGCAGGCCGGCGTTGGGATGGGCGGAAACCAGGCAATCGGCCTTCTGCGAAATCTCGTCGATGTGCTGACGCAGTTCGGCCGCACCCAGCGCGCAGTTGAAGCCGAACGAGAAACAGTCGGCGTGGCGCAGCGAATTCCAGAACGCTTCCACCGTCTGGCC
This sequence comes from Hydrogenophilales bacterium 28-61-23, assembly GCA_002281555.1. Taxonomy (GTDB): domain Bacteria; phylum Pseudomonadota; class Gammaproteobacteria; order Burkholderiales; family Thiobacillaceae; genus PFJX01. The sequence continues at coordinate 501,781 of NCGJ01000002.1, read as the reverse complement.
GGACAGCGTGCGGCCGGAGGCATCGGTGATGGTGCCGGAAATCATGATCGGCCAGGTTCTGCCGACGGCATCGAAATACTTCTTCACCGCGAACACCGCCGCCTTGGCGTTCAGCGTATCGAACACGGTTTCGATCAGCAGCAGATCGGCGCCGCCCTTGACCAGCCCGTCGGTGGCTTCGTAATAGGTGGCGACCAGTTGGTCGAAGCTGACGTTGCGGAAGCCCGGATCGTTGACGTCGGGCGACAGCGTCGCGGTGCGCGAAGTCGGACCGAGAACACCGGCGACGAAGCGGGGCTTGTCCGGCGTGCTGTACTCGTCCGCCGCCGCGCGCGCCAGTTTCGCGCCTTCATGGTTGATCTCCCAGACCAGGTCTTCCATGCCGTAATCGGCCATCGAAATGCTGTTGGCATTGAACGTGCAGGTTTCCAGAATGTCCGCGCCGGCGGCGAGATACTGGCTGTGAATCTCGCGGATCACCTCGGGTCTGGTCAACAGCAGCAGATCGTTGTTGCCCTTCAGATCGCTCGGCCAGTCGGCAAAGCGCGCGCCGCGATAATCGGCTTCGGCCAGCCCATAACGCTGGATCATGGTACCCATCGCGCCATCCAGAATCAGGATGCGGTGAGCGGCAATGGCGCGAAGTTCTGAAGCTCGGTCTGGAGTAAGGTCGGACATCGGGAAGCGGCCTGCAAAAAGGGCCGCTATTATACGAAAGTGCCCCAAGAAAAATCAGACACTTACGCGAGGAGACCGGCTTGAAACACCTGACCCCGAAAGAGGCTTTTGCCTTCCTTGAAAATCAAGCCGATGCGGTGTTGGTCGATTGCCGTTCGGAATTTGAATTCCTCTTCGTCGGCCACCCGGTCGGCGCGATCCTGATCGCCTGGTACGAAGGCATAAATTGGGATTTGAATCCGCATTTCCTCGGCCAGGTGCGCATGGCCGCCTCGCACCATCGGCCGGTGATTCTGATCTGCCGCTCCGGCAATCGCTCCGCGGAAGCCGGCGAATATCTGGAACAGAACGGTTTCACCGACGTTTACAACGTGCTGTATGGCTTCGAAGGCGAGCTCGACGATCACCATCGACGCTCCACCCACAACGGCTGGCGTTTCGACGGTTTGCCTTGGGAGCAGTGCTGACTGTTGCGGCCCTGTCGTCAGCAGACTAGCCGCCGGCACTCGATGATGGCGACGAGTTGTATGCACGGCGGGCGGACGAATCAGGATTAATTTCAGGCATAGGCTGCGACCGTGCGGAAATTTCAATATTCGTATATTGCAATTTACTTATGCCCTGATATAAAGATATCAACGTCTTCTGAGATTGCAATGGAAAGACGGCCAGGAATCCCCTGAAAGCAGATGGATGGAGAATAAAATGGTTTGCATCGTTGAACATTTCGACATCAGTTTTTTCCGTCAGGCGGGAACTGATTTCTCGTCACATCCCGTTTTTGTCAGCTCACTTTCGCGCATCCCGTCCGCTGACAGCGCCCCCAAAGTGCACATGCCCCTCCCGCCTGACGGCTGATTCCTCTCCAACTATCGCCTAGTTTCTAGGTGGCTTACAGCTCGCCGCATGCGGTCGATTCATCGCGGCGGTTCGCTGTTTTGCCGCCAGTTGTGATATTCGTGGAGACCATTGCCATGACCAAGCTGCCGCTGTCCTGCGCGCTCGTACCAGAAACCATGAGCAGACTGACCTATTTCGATGGCTGGCCGACGGAGATACTTGATCGACTGTCGCTCGGCGCGAAACTGATCAGCCTGCCCAAAAATGGCATGCTCGCGCACAAGGGTCTTCCTCTGGATCATCTGTATGTGTTGGTCAGCGGCCTGGTACGGCTGTTCATCCCGCTGCCCAACAACATGGAACGCGTTGTCGCACTCGTGCATCAAGGCGACGGCCTGGGCGAATCCTGCCTGGTTCTGAGCGAAGCCTGCCCGTTTAACGCTGTGGCGTGCAAAGACAGTCGTCTGCTCGCGATCGACGCGATGGTCTATCGCCAGGAATTGAGTCGGGATTCCGTGCTGGCCAGCAAAACACTGGAGCGTGTATCCAGACGTTTGATGGAAACCCTGGGCGATACGGAAATCTGCGCGCAACGCTCCAGCGTGCAAAGGGTCGCCTGTTTCCTGATGCGGCAACGGCCAACACCACACACCTCCGCCTTCAAATTCGAACTGCCCGCCCGCAAGCAGGACATTGCCGCCAAACTGGGGCTGACTCAGGAGACCTTGTCGCGCGTGCTCAGCTTCCTCGACAAACAGGGGCTGATCCAGATGAATGGCTCTCAGATCAGCGTCGAGGATGGCGGCAAGCTAGGCGCAATCACGACCATGCGCGACACGAAAGAGCCCGCTCAAAACGCATCGCATTGATGTCAATCAAGCCTATTCTTGCCCATCGACAATTCTTGCGATCCGCAACATCGCGAAAGGGAATACAGGATCATGCTGAAGCGGCTGCTGGTATTTCTGCTCTGGTTCAGCCCGGGTCTCATCGATGCGGCGAACTTGCCGAAGGTTGTGCCGCATCTCGATGTGCGTGGCCATGCGGCCTATCAGGATTTCCTTGCCGCCACGCCGCCGCGCGCCTTTGCCCTCGCTCCCGGCGGCAGCCATGCCTGGGTAAGCGAGGCGGCGAGCGACGAAGCGGCGGCGGAACAGGCGCTGGAGGACTGCAGTCGTCAGAGCGAGCAGACCTGCGTGCTGTTCGCCGTCAACCGCAAGAGCGTGTTCGACGCCCGACGCTGGTCAGGGTTGTGGGGGCCTTATGCCGATGCAACGGCCAGCGCCAGGGCGCCGGTCGGCATGAGACGCGGGATGCGTTTTCCCAACCTGGCGCTGACCGATGCGGCGGGCAACAAGGTCAGTCTGAGCGATCTACGCGGAAGGCTGCTGGTGCTGCATTTCTGGGGTTCCTGGTGCCCGCATTGCCGCCTGGAAATGCCGGGCCTGCAACGTCTGGCGAGGCAATTCGGGAAGGAAAAGGTCGCCTTCGCCCTGGTACAGGTGCGCGAGGACGCCGCTAGCGCGCGCGCGTGGCTGCGCCAGCAAAAGATTGCACTGCCGCTCTACGACAGCGGTGCGCGGGGGCCTCGGGACGCGGCATTGCCGCTGGCCGGCGGCGGGACTCTGGCGGACCGCGAGATAGCCCGCGCATTTCCGTCCACCTATGTCCTGAGTCGCCACGGCGTGGTGCTGTTTTCCCACACCGGCCCGATTCAGGACTGGTCACAATACGCGGACTTTCTCAGACACGCGGCGCATGCAACGAATCCGTAAGGGGTTACGCACCTGAGCAACTCCGCCTAATAAGCGGAGTCGGCTCCCACCCGCATGATGCTTTCCATCCCGTCGCGTAGCGACTTGGCACACTTGGCCAGTTCCGGCCCGATGTTCATCGGCCCCGCATAGCCGGCGACCCAGTCCATGATCCACTCCGGTATCAGCACCCGTTACCGGAGATCCTTGTTGCCAACCTCCATCACAACGATGCGACAGATCGGAGCGGCGACGAACTCCGGGTTTGGCTTACCGCGATGGCGCGGGGAAGCACTGCAGGATTTCATGGCTAGCGCGGCCGCGTGGCGCTTGGTGGCCACCGATCCGCACTGGCTCGCTCCGACGCCGCAGCTCAAGGCCACGACGGCGATACTAGGGAGATAGATGGATTCACGAGCATTGCGGCCGGCATCCAACCATACCAAGACATAAAAAAAGCGCGGCATATCAGCCGCGCTTTTTTGTCGGTGCAACTTAAGTCAATCCACTTCTTCCCAGCCGGTGAGCATAGCCTTGATGTGGGAAGTCGGCGTATGGCCGGCGGTGGTCAGATAGACGTGGACGATCAGGAATATCAGCATCATGAAAGCCGCCACGGTGTGGAAAAAGGCGACCCATTCCAAGCTCAGGTACTGGTCCCAGCCCCACTCGGTCCACTTGTCGTAAAAGATGTAAAACCATCCTGTGAACCAGATCAGGGGGCCGATGAACAGCATGACCCCGAGATACGCCAGGCGCTGCAGCGGGTTGTGCTTCTTCAGGGTGGTCGCCTTGAACGGGTGTGGCGCGTGCGTGAAGATGCCGATCGCGTAGAACTTGATCATGGCATCCACCTTCTGCATCGTGGGGATGTACTGCTTCCATTCGCCGGTTGTGAAGTGCCAGAAGATGGCGAACACCCACAGGCCCACCAAGGTCCAGGCGGCGATGGTGTGCAGACCCACCGCCTTCTCGAAACCGAGCAGGCTGTAGCTGCCGTGCACTTCAAAGCCGGTGAGCAGCAGGAAGATGATCAGGCCGGCCTGGGACCAGTGCCAGATCCGTTCAAAGACCTTAAAGACGTAGATCTTTTCACTCATTTTTCATCTCCTTTACGGGCGGCGAGGATGCGAATGCCTCCGTGAACAAGTACGCCCAGCAGGGACAAAGCGGCCAGACTCCAGCCAGCTGTGTTGAGCAGTTCGTTGGCGCGACGGCCGGGCATGTAAAGGCCGGGAACATTGTCCAGGCGGCCGATGCCACCCGACGGGGCATGGCACTGGGCGCAGGTCAGTGCATCGCCCTTGGGCGCGACCATGTGGGTGATGGGCCAGGACATCTCGGTGCTGACGAAGGCGTACTTGCCGCTGTATTCGGCGCCGATTTCCTTCATGCCGTACTCGATAGCCTTGTCCCAGTTGAAGTTGCTCCACAGTGAGCTGTCATCCTTGCCGTAGGTGTGGAAGACCAGCAGCTGGTTGTTGCCCACGTCATAGGGTTGCTTGCCGCGGAACACCTTGACCGGCCAGATCTTGGACTTGCCGTCGCTGGCGCTGCCCTCGAAGCTGTTGATCTTGACGACCTTGGTCGGGTCCAACTTGGTTTCGCGCAGGGTGTAGTTCACCTTGCCGTTGAACCAGATGTACTCGGGAATGACATTGGTCTCGTACTTGAAGTCGCCCTTCTTACTGTCGTAAGAGTCGTGTCCGCCGCTGTCCTTCAGCTTGAAGGGCTTGCCGTCCTTGTCCAGCTTGCCGGCCGTGGACCAGTCCCACACCATCTTGGTAGGCTTGCCGCCGCGGGCATACTCGGCGATATGGCAGGTCTGGCAGGCGATCTTGTCGGTATGGCTGTTCAGCTTGGCCACCTTGTGCGGCGCGGTGCCGTGACAGGCCTGACAGGTTGCCGGGTTCTTGTCTTCCTTGCCGCGCATGTGACCACCGGCCTTGTCGTCGCTGGCCGTCGGCGTGTAACGACTGCCGGGCACTTCGTGACCTGTGGTCTTGTGGCAAGTGCCGCAACTGAAGTTGAGACCATCCTTGTCCATATGCACATCCAGATACTTGGAGGGCATCTTCAGGGAGCTGTCCAGATCGCCATGCTTCACCGCATCGCCGCCGCCGCCGAAGAAGTGGCAGGCGCCGCAGTTGTTGCGGCCGGTCTTGCCGACGCTCTGAGCCACATCTTTCAAGATGGGCGCCTTGACGATCTTGCCGGAGCCGGGCGGGAACTCCATATCCTTGTAGTTGGGATGGCCAGACAGACCCGGCAGCTTGCGGTAAGTGCCGGTGCTCTCGTGGCAGACCAGGCAGTCGACATTATCCTGCGAGGTAAAGTCGAATTTCTGGTCCTTCCAGCCGTAGCCGGCGTGGCAGGCGGTACAGAACTCATAGTTGGAGGGTACGGCGGTACAGAAGTTGTTGATGACGTTCTTCTTGCCGAGCCGCTGCTTGGTTTCGGGATTAAGGAACTCCCAGGTCCAGTGCTTGGACTTGTGCACCTGCTTGGCCGCCTCGGTGTGACAAACCAGACAAGCCTTGGTGACCTCCGGACCGGACGTGAAGTTCTGCTGCAATTCCTTGAACTTGCTGTGGTCTGCGGTGGAGGTGGATTTCTTTTCAACTTCCGGGACGTAGGAATGGGCTCCCGGGGCAACGGACTGCGCTGGGGCAGGTGCCGGGTCCGTACTGGCCTGGGCCATCGATACCGCCAAGGCGGCACCGACGACCATGACCAGGGACAACATGCGTTTTCCTAGCGACATGGATGACTCCTCAAAAGACTGAAACGATCGTAGCCAGGGCGGGGCGAATCAGCAACCGCCAGCCGCAGCGGCACCAGCACCACCGGTGGGAGCCTTGGGCAGGATCATCTGAGGAGCGGGCTTGGAGGGGTCGAACTTGAGGAATAGCTTCTGGTCTTCGGCCACATGCCCCATGGTCTCACCTACCAGCGGACCGAACATCATGCCCATCAGTCCGGCATTCATGGTACCGATATAGACCTTGCCATCTTGTTTCTTGTAGATGGAAATCTTGCAGGGCATCAGGATGGACAGGAAGCGCACGGTGTCATCCTTCAGGATGGGGCCGGAGTACTTGGTGGAGCAGACTTCGATCATCATCACCGGCAGGACATTGCCGCCATCCGTCTGCACCGCCTTGGCGGGATTGCGCAGGCCGGAAAGCGACCAACCCTTGGCCTTCAACTCGGGGCTGTCCTCAATGTTGTGCTGAATGCGCGCCACCGTCTCTTCCATGCCGAAGGGGCTGACCCGTTCCGTGAACATCATGCTTGGCATCATCATCCAACCTACCAGGGCGACTATGACAACACCCGCAACGAAACCTAAAACTGCCTTCAGCATAACGATCTCCTAAGCCTGACAAGGCGTAACACGAAAGAGCCGTAGGCTGGGCAAAGCGCAACATGCCCAACATCCGAATTAGGTTTAATAGTACACCTATACCGCCAGCTACCACAAGAAACTAATTGAACACAAGAGGGCGGAGAGGCGCGCCGATTGGCCTTCCTCCGCCCCCGACGGGGGTAATTCAGAAGTTGTTGACGTTGCCCGGAGTGAATTTTTTCAGCGTATGAGTGGGCGTGCCGTCATCCTTGACCCGCCGATAGGTGCCCTCAGTGTGGGGGATCACGTTGGTGCAAACCTCTTGCTCGGTGGGGAAAAGGGAGCAGAAATGCCCATCTTCCGCGATCCGCCAGGAACCCGTGCGTTTGCCCTTCGGGGTCACCAGCACGATTTTGCCGTCGGGGTTGAAATAAACGGTGTAGTCAACTTTAAAGACTTCGTTGAAGCCGGAGATGGTGCTTCCCACCATCAGAGATTTGACTTCTTGGGCGGACAAATTATTGGCGGCGGTGGCCGCCCCGGAAACCAACAACAAGCTAGCTATCAGCAGGCGTTTCATTTGGTGCTCCTTCTAATTGATTAGACTTTGGATTGGCGATGCCGCCACGCCCCAGACCGGGCGGAACGCCATCAGTACTTGTAGGCGTTGCCCTTGGTGAACTTCTTCCAGGTGTTGGTGACCATGCCGTCATCCTTCACCCGCTGGTACTCGCCGTTCTCGGCGGGGACCACCTTGGTGCAGCGCTCCGACTCGCTGGGAAACTTGGTGCAGAACTGCGCGTCCTCGGTGATCTTCCAGGTGCCCACACGGCGTGGCTTGCCTTCCAGCAACTGGATCAGCCTGCCATCGGGCGAGTAGTAGGCGGTGTAGTTCTTGCCCAGGGCGTCGGCGAAACCGGCGGCGGAGTTGCCGGCGATCAAGGCTTTGACCTGATCGGTGGTCAGCGGGCTCGCCGCCCAGGCGGAACCTGAAATTGCCAGCAAGCAGAACATGATCAAGCGTTTCATTTGAATCTCCTCGGATTTAAGCGGCATGAAAATGGGCGATGCCGATACGCCTTTGAAACACGGGTGAACCGCCAAAAATCCACCCGTTTCTGGAATCAGGTGCCCTGCATGATGGGCGCGCTGGTCTGAGCCGGGGCGTCACTGAATTGCAGGCGACGCAACAAGATGAACAACACCCGCAAGGTGATCAGTTGCACCAGCAGGAACGGCAGCAGGGCCAGATAGTGGGCTGGCGTCCACATCATGACCAGACCATTGCCCAACAGTCCGAACTTGACCACGAACTGACCGAACACGGGAAAGGCCACGCCCGGGCAAATCAGGGCAAAGGTCGTGGCCTGGCACTTGTCGCCATGGATGTATTCCTTGAAGTAGTTGATCTTCTTCAAGACCGCGTAGCCGAGCAGGCCGAACATCACCTGGACTGAAAACAGGGCCATCAGCACGACAAAATGGTCGGCGGGACTGACATGGGCGCCGAAGGATTCGTGCATGCCATGGGTGGTACGCATGAAGGTGATGCCCAACAGCGTGGTGATCGGAATCATCAGCCACAAACTGGGAGCGGCCGCCGGCCGGATGCCGTGGGTCAGCATGGTGCTGAAACCGATCACCAGCATAACGAACATCAACAAGGCGGCCGAGGTGGCGAAGAACGACGAGAGCGCGAAAGCGACGGCGACGATTTCCTTCGTATGGCTCATGGCGACCGGCGCCGCCAAGCCAACCGCGATCATGGACAGGGCGAAAATCGAAATCATCGGCGCCAGGCTGTTGTTCTGCTCGAAGTCGTAGCCCTTGTGCAGCAGCATGCGGGTGAAGTAGTTGCCCATGATGCGCATCGCATAAACGCCGATGGCGAGGAAGGCGAGCATCGCGAACGGGAACAGGTACTCGATGTAATCCCACAACCCCGGTATCAGCAGCGAGCCGGAGACGAAGCAGGCATTCACCGTCATGGCCATGGTCAGCGGCACCACCATCAGGCTGATTTCGGCGCTGGAGTTCTTCAGCTGGGCGTAGGCATCGGTCTTCTTGTACAGGGCGAACTCCCGGGTGTTCCAGGCCATCAGGGTGAAGTGCGTGGCGAGAAGTATCAGCACGATGGCGAGGCAGAGCCCGACCCACAAGGCTTTCAGGCTCGGCTCTCCGGTCAGGATCGGCCAGAGTTGATCGAACGAAATGATGCCGCTCTCATGCGGCAGCAGGAAGTTCAGGTAGAGAAAGAACGAGATCGACAAACCACCGGAGCCGAGCGCGGCCAAGTGGTACATGGGGCTGTATTTCTCATGCAGGTTATTACATAGCATTTTGTATCTCCTCACTGACTAACGATGCTTGCAACCATCGGGATTTCCGCCCGACCCCATTGCCTCGACCGGTAACTCAGCCGATGCAATTCAAATTGCCCTAAAAAACACCATGCAACCCATTGATTGCGTAAGGTGGATAAGCGAAGCGCAGCCACCATCGCCACCGTCACGGGATCGCCATCCCTGACCGCAATGGGTGCGCGGACATGGATCAAGGCTTCCAACGCCCGCAAAGACTGGGCTGTATTTGAAAGGGCGTGCCTGGTCATGACTGCCCCCGTTGAAAATCAAGGACGCCGCTATCGAGCGGAGTGAGTTGTTCACATCGGGATAATTCGGATTTACTTGCCGCTCCGGGCCGCCGCGTACTGGCACGGCGGCCCGGGGGGCGGTCAACCGAGCGTGTCAGCCCAGATGTTTTCCGCCCACGATTTCATGTATTCGAAGTTGAGTTCGTCGCCCACCTCGGAGGCGCCGCCACCGGGCTGGCGGATATAGGCTTCCTTGTCCGGGTCATATCGCATCACCACGGCGATCGGCCCGGAAGAGTGGTCGGACGTCGCGGAGTAGCTGGTGCTGCCGATGACCGGATAGGGATCCGGCTCGCGGCCGTTGAATATCTCGACCAGAGCCGCGGCGCAGATCTTGCCCTGGTTGTTCGACACATGCGCCGACTTGGGCATGTTGGTGGCGACCGAGTCACCCAGGATATGCACGAACGGAGTCTTGCGCGACTCGTAGGTGACACCGTTGACCGGACACCAGATGCCGGCGGTATCGGCGCGGGCCCCGGCCATGGCACAGACCTCGCCGGCCCGGCCGCGCGGGATGATGTTCAGGACATCGCCCCGCACATCCTCGAATTCTGTGAAGACCGTCATGGTCTTGTGATCCACCCTGACCGCCCGGTTATTAGGACGGTAATCGATCATGCCGGGGTACATGGTGCTCCAGGCTTGGCGATACATCGGCCCCTTGGAAATGATGTCCACGTCGGCATCCAACAGAATGATCTTGGACTTGGGTTTGGCCTGCTTGAAGTAATGGGCAGCCAGGCTGGCGCGCTCATAAGGTCCGGAAACGCAACGTTGCGGCCGCGCCGGACTGGAGATGACGAACACGCCGCCATCGGGCATGGCTTCCAGTTGTTTGCGCAGCAACGTGGTTTGCGCGCCGGCTTTCCAGGCATGGGTAATCTTGCCCGCAGCCTCTGCTTCCGCGTAGCCCTCGATCAGATCGGTCATCAGATCGATGCCGGGGGCGAGCACCAGATGGTCGTAGGAAATCTTGTCGCCACGCTGGGTCGTAACGTTGCGTTTGTCGGAGTCAATCCCGATCACCCGGTCATGCACCATCTTGATGCCGTACTTCCGCAGACCCTTGTAGCTCTTGGTCAGGTCTTTCATGGTCAGCATGCCGCCCACCACCCAGTTCGACAGCGGACAGGAATAGAACTTGTCGTTCGCCTCGATCAGGGTCACCTCGACGTTGCGATCCCAGAGGCGCAGATACTTGGCGCAGGTGGCGCCGCCGAAGCCGGCGCCGACGATGACAACCTTGGGCTTGCCGACCTTGGCTTTGGCCAGGGCTGACCGGGGAACCGCCAATCCCGTCAGGGTGGTGGCGAAGCCGGCACCAGCGAATTTCAGAAAATCACGACGATCGATTGCCATTTTTATATTCCCTCCGGTCTGTTATCGAGTTACTTGACCTTGGTGAAGAATTCACCCATGGCTTCGTATTCTTCGTCGGTATAGCCCAGCGCATATTTCTTCATCACGGTCGCCTCGCGCTTGCCATCTCGAAAATCCTTCATGGCGGTGACGAAATATGTTTTCTCCTGGCCAGCCAGGCTGGGTATCGCGCTACCGCTCTTGCCATTGGGTCCGTGGCAGATGAAACAGGTGGCGGTAATGACCTTGGTGTGCGAGACGCAGACGCTGGCCGGGTTCTCCCATCCAGCGATCAAACAGGTCTTGGCTTCCTTGGCTTTAGCGGCGTCGGCGCCGCTGACCGGGCTGGAACACATCAGTACGGCGCTTACTGCGAGCGCAAACGTGTGCTTCGCTTTCATAGTGCCCTCCAGGGTTGGGATTCTGTTTTTTTCTGTGGAGGCATGACGTCGGCGCGACACGATCTGCCCAAGACACAGGACAGGCGGAGAACGAATGCCGCCACAACCACCACTCAGGGGGCGCAGATTAATGAGCGCGATCGACTAGTACAAAAATATCTGTATTTTTATTGTCATTTATCAAAAAACCGGCCGCCGCCCAAGCCGCCTTATGGATGGCTTGTAAAGGATCGGGGCCGGTTTCATCGCACCCACCGCACTGGCGGTTGCAACCTTGCAACCGCCCAACAGGCGAGCCGATTTTGATGAATATCAAATGATTTCGCCAAAATTGGCGGCCCGTTTCGGCTCGAACCGATAATCCGCCACCTTGAAAATCCGGAAAAAGGGAATCACGCCATGAAGCCATCCAGCCTCCTGCTCGCTCTGACTCTCCTGCTGACGAGCGGAACCGTGGCCGCCAGCGCAGCCTTGGCGAAGAAGAATAATTGCATCGGCTGCCATCACATGACCGACAAGAAGGTCGGCCCAACCTGGAAGGCCATCGCCGAGAAAAACAAGGGCACGCCCGATGCGGAAAAAATGCTTGCCGAGGTCATCGTCAAGGGCGGCAAGGACAAATACGGCAAGGTTCCCATGCCGCCTCAGGCCAAGGCCAAGGCGGATGCGGCAAAAATTGCAAAATGGATACTCACGCTGTAATCGGTCAGGCGAAACTGTCGTAGCCAACTTCACTTTTGCCGGCAATCGGGCACTGCCCGCTTGCCACTTTCCTCCCGCCGCCTGTCAAGCATTGCCGCCCCGCCCGATTGGTATCGAGCCGCTTGAAGTTGGATGCAGCACGCGCCCCAGGAGCCGCTTCCGCAAGACCTGGCTTGGACGACATACTGCCAACTGATCAGGCAGCCAGATCAATCGAACGAGGAAACAAAAAGCCATGCCGAACACGATCAGCGTCGAGATTCGCCCCGTCCTGCCCGAATCGCTGAAGCGCCTGGAAGAGCTTGCCGGCGATCTCTATTTCACCTTTGAAAATGAAGTGCAGCGCTTGTTCGGCTTTCTCGACGCGCATTGCTGGGAAGCCTGCGGCCACAATCCCCAGATATTTCTGCGCCGCATCGCGCAGCGAAAACTGGATGCGGCCGCGCATGACCCGGTGCTGTTGACGGAATACCGGCAGGTACTGTCCTCCTACGACACCTATCTGGAGCAGACCGCGTCGGAAGAGGTGCGCAAGTACCTGCACCCGAAGTGCGATCTGGTGGCGTATTTTTCGGCCGAGTACGGATTTCATACCAGCATCCCGATCTACGCCGGCGGACTCGGCATCCTGAGCGGCGACTACCTGAAGTCGATGAGCAACCTGCACGTGCCGTTTGTCGGCGTCGGCATGCTCTACCACCAAGGCTATTTCTCCCAGCGCATCCTGCCGGGCGGCGAGCAGCGGGCGGACTATCCCTACATCGACGCCGCCGACCTGCCCGTGACGCCGACACTGGGCGCGGACGGCCAGGAAATCCGCGTCCAGGTCGAACTGCCCGGGCGCACGGTCTGGCTGCGGGTCTGGCAGGCGCATGCCGGGCACCTCAAGCTCTACCTGCTGGACAGCGATCTGCCCGAGAACAACGCGGCCGACCGCAAGATCACCTACCACCTTTACGACAGCGACACCGACATCCGCATCCAGCAGGAAATCGTGTTCGGCATCGGCGGAACACGCGCCCTGCGCGCGCTCGGCCACGCGCCGACGGTATGGCATCTGAACGAGGGCCACGCGGCCTTTCTGATCCTCGAACGCTGCCTTGAATACGTGGCCGCGGGCCTGGACACGGAAACCGCGCTGGAACGGGTCGCGGCGAACACCGTATTCACCACCCACACGCCGGTGCCGGCCGGACACGACGTCTTCCACCACCCGCTCATGCGCGCCTATTTCCATGATCTGATCGGCAAGCTCGGCATGAGCGAGGAACGCTTCCTGGCGCTGGGCAACAGCCCGCACACGCCGCAGGGTTTCAACATGACTTGCCTGGCGCTGCGCGGATCGCGCTTTCACAATGGCGTCAGCCGCATCCACGGCCGGGTCGCCTCGGAAATGGAGGCCCACCTCTGGCCGCAAATACCCCCGGAGGAGAACCCGCTCGGCTATGTCACCAACGGGGTCCACGTGAACAGCATGCTCGGCCCGTCCTGGGTTGCCCTGCTCGACATGTACATGGGACACGGCTGGCGCACCAAACTGACCGACAAGGCCTTCTGGCATGGCTTTATCGAGCGCATTCCGGACCACGTCTATCTGAGCACCCGGCAGATTCTCAAAGTGCAGATGCTGGAAGATGTGCGTCAGCGTCTAACCCTGCTGTATCGCAGAAACGGCCTGTCCGAATCGGTGATTACCCACCTCACCCGCCTACTGAACAACACGTCGCTCAATACCCTGGTTGTCGGCTTCGCACGCCGGTTCGCCACCTACAAACGCGCCGGTCTGCTATTTCATGACCTGCCCCGCCTCGCCCGCCTGGTCAACGATCCCGAGCGGCCGATCGTGTTCCTGTTCGCCGGCAAGGCGCACCCGGCCGACCTGCCCGGCCAGGATCTGATCCGCCAGATCTACGAAATCGGCATGCGCCCGGAATTCCAGGGCAAGGTGCTGATGCTCGAGGATTACAGCCTGGCGATGGCGAGAAAACTGCTGCCCGGCGTCGACGTGTGGCTCAACAACCCGGAATACCCGCTGGAGGCCTGCGGCACCTCGGGCATGAAGGCTGCGATCAACGGCGGCATCAACCTGAGCGTGCTCGATGGCTGGTGGGCGGAGGCCTACGACGGTGACAACGGCTGGGCCATCACACACCACCTGGAACTGTCGTCCCACGCACGCGACGCGCAGGAGGCGAGCGAACTGCTCACGCTACTGGAGGAACAGGTCGTGCCGCTGTTCTACGCACGCAATGCGGACGGCGAACCCGAGGCCTGGGTGAAAAAATCCAAGGCCTCGATGAAGACCATCTTGCCGCGCTTCAACAGCCTGCGCATGAGCATGGATTACCTGCGCGAACTCTACGCGCCCGCCATCCGGCATTGCGACGGGCTGTCGCTGAACGGGGGCTCCGGGGCCAGCGAACTGTCGGCCTGGAAAAAGTGCGTCGCGGCGGCCTGGCCCGGCGTCAGCCTGCGCCTGGCCAGCGAACCGCCCGCCGCGATCCAGACCGGCGATCCCCTGACGCTGCAGGTCGCAGCCTGGCTGAACGGGCTCGATGCGTCGGATGTGGTGGTGGAATGTCTGGCCGGCCGGGAAAACGATGTGGACGGATTTGTTGCCGCGACTTCCATCACGCTGGAACCGAAAGGCCCGGGGGCCGACGGCGAAACGCTCTTCGCGGTAAACCTGCAGGGGCACAAAGAACTCCCCCTGGAAGGCTTCCGCCAATTCCGCGTCCGCATCTACCCGTTCCATCCACTGCAGGCGCACCGCTTCGAATGCGGCTGCATGGTCTGGCTGTAGGCGAAAACCTCGGGCTCGACGGCCGATTCCGGTTTTTTGTCGTGGCAGCGATCAGCTCCGGTATTCGGCGTTGATCTTGACGTAGTCGTAGGAGAAATCGCAGGTCCACACGGTGGCGACGGTGTTGCCGCGCGCCAGATCGACGCGCACGTTGATTTCCGGCGCGGCCATCACCCGCGCGCCCTCCTCTTCCCGGTACGACGCCGCGCGGCCGCCGTTTTCCGCGACCAGCACATTGCCCAGCCAGAGCCGGAGGCGGTTCACGTCGAGATCGGCTATGCCGGCGTAGCCGATGGCGGCGAGGATGCGGCCGAGGTTGGGATCGGAGGCAAAGAACGCGGTTTTCACCAGCGGCGAGCGGCCGATGGCATAGGCGACCTGCTTGCATTCGGCCTCGTCCTTGCCGCCCTCGACGCGGATTTCCATGAACTTGGTCGCGCCCTCGCCGTCGCGCACGATGGCCTGGGCAAGCTGGATCATCACTTCGGTGACCACCGATTGCAGCGAATCGAAACGCGAATCGCCTGAGTCCATGATCACTGGCGCGGGGGTTGTGCCGGTGGCGATCAGGATGCAGGAGTCGTTGGTCGAGGTATCGCCATCGACGGTGATGCAGTTGAACGACTTGTTCACCGCGTAACGCAGCATGGCTTCCAGCGCTTCGCACGAAACCGGCGCGTCGGTGGCGACGAACGACAGCATGGTCGCCATGTTGGGATGGATCATGCCGGAGCCCTTGGCGATGCCGGTGACGCTGAATTCGACGCCGTCCAGCGACGCCTTGCGCGAGGTAGCTTTCGACACGATGTCGGTGGTCATGATCGCCTCGGCGGCGGCGGCCCAGTTATCCGGCCTCAAATCGGCCAGCGCGGCGGGCAAGGCGGCGACGATCTTCTCGTGCGGCAGCGGTTCCAGAATCACACCGGTGGAAAACGGCAGCACCTGCTCGGGTTTTATGTTCAGGTTCTCCGCCACGGCGGCGCAGGTTTCGCGCGCCCGGCGCAGACCGTCTTCGCCTGTGCCGGCGTTGGCATTGCCGGTATTGACCACCAGCGCGCGAATGCCGCTTTCAGCATGCAGATGCTCCTTGCAAACGGTAACCGGCGCGGCGCAAAAGCGGTTCTGGGTAAACACGCCGACCACTTCCGAGTCAGCCGGCAGCGTGATGACCAGCACATCGCGCCGGCCGGGCGTCTTGATGCCGGCGGAAGCGATGCCGAGTTCGACGCCGGGAACGGCGCGCAGGCTGGCGGAATCGGGAGCGGAGAGATTGACGGGCATGGTCGGGACCGTGGGGGAGAAGAAAGCGCCATTGTATGTCGGCTCGGACGCAGGCAAGGAATGCGTGAAATCCACCCGGTCCCTTGAATCCACCGCTGTAATCAGTTGGGTGTCCGCTATTCGCGGACGTAGCCAGCCTCGCGTTGGCTTCGCCCCCCTCTTCCATCCTGACTACCCAAGGGGTCGGCGAGACCATGGCCTTGGATAGTTCCAGCCTGCCCCCTTAATTGATCCCTTGGGAGTGGGGTTCTTGGCTTGAAATGCCTATATCTAAAGTAATAGTCGCTTTAATTACAAAGACTTAGACGTTGACCGGGTGGGGCGGTGCGAGATAGGGTGCAGTCCTTCTTTGTTACATCCACATATGGGGCGCGCAATGCCCTTCGGATATTAAGTCCTACGCGGGCTTATCGAAGTCGCCGGGGCATGTCATTCAAATGATCAACACTGGGAGGTAAACGACGATGGCTACCCGAGAATTCCGCAGTTTGTTTGTTCCTCATTGCGATGAAGCGCCCGTTCAAATCCACAACGCACTTGATCCGGGCGCAAGGCAAAGCCCACGCGCCCGTATAACGGTTGACAGCAGGATCGCGTTCGCGGTGGCCGTGTCGCTGATGAGCGTGCCGGCGTGGGCCAACAGCACGGCCACGAAGCATGGCGGTGAATGGTTCGATGGCGACACATGGACGACCGGCATACCGTCCGCGCTCGACTCCGCGACGATCTCGCCCGGCGACACGGTCACGGTCACGAGGCCCGGCGCCGGGGCGAGCATGATCCTCAACGACGGCGTCATTGATGTGAGGATCGGCACACCACCGGATTTACTGCTGGGATCGCTCGGCGGCGGCAACATGGTCATCGGCTATGGCGGCACTGGGCAGGTGAATCTCAGCGGCGGCGCGACCGTTTCCAGCGGCAGCGTTCAACTCGCGTATACATCGGGTTCCGCCGGCATCATCACCATCGACGGCACGCCGAATATCTTCGGGGACCGATCGGTCTGGACCAACAGCGGACAGTTCACTGTCGGCGGCAGCGGCTTCGGACCCGGCGCGGGAACGGTGTTGCTCACGAACGGCGGCACCATCAAATCCGTGAACACGTTCATCTCCAGCGGAACCAGCACCGGCGCGGTCGATGTGAACAACTCGACATGGACGAACACGAGCCTGTTCAGCGTCGGCCACGGCGGCACGCTGGGCGCGCTGACGATCGAGAACCACGGCATCGTCAACGACCTGACGGGCGCGATCGGCTCCGGCGACGCCTCGACCGGCACGCTCGGCACCGCCGTCGTCGACAACGCAACCTGGAACAACACCGGCGACTTCCATGTCGGTTCCACTGCCAGTGCGCAACTCACCGTCGTCAATGGCGGGATCGTCAAGGATACGAACGGCTATATCGGCTACGGCGCCAGTTCCGTCGCCAGCGCGAGCTTCAGCCATGGCACGTGGACCAACTCCGGCGGACTCTTCGTCGGCTTCAACGGCGACGGGCAATTGCTGATCGGCGACGGCTCGATGGTCACCAGCGCGTCAGCCGTGCTCGGACGCTATGAGCACGCCAAGGGCGCCGTCGTGCTGGACAACGCGACTTGGACGAACACCGGAGAACTCGTCATCGGCCACGGTGTGACCGGCTTGCCCGGCACGCACGCCACCGGTGAACTGGTGGTGCGCAACGGCGGCAAACTCACCAGCACCACCGGACAGATCGGCTACGGCGCCGGATCTATGGGCACCGTCGAGGTGAAAGGCGTCAACGCCGCCGGCACCACCTCGACCTGGACCATGGACGGCGACCTGTACATCGGCAACAACGGAACCGGCACACTGACGATCGGGGATGGTGGCATCGTGAAGAGCCCGACGACCTTTGTCGGCACCGGTGCCAATGCCGGGGCGGGCGGCACCTTGAATCTGAACGGAACACCGGGTCGACGCGGGGTATTGGAGACCGGCCAAATCGTCCAGCGCCAGGGAACGATCATCTTCGACGGCGGGATAGTGCGCGCCAGCGCCAATCAGTCGGACTTTCTGCGCAATGTCAGCAACGTCAGCGTCCATGCGAATGGCGCGTTCATCGACAGCAACAATCACAACATCGGTATCGGCGCCTCGCTCATAGGTGACGGCGGCTTGACCAAGCTCGGGCAGGGCACCCTGGATCTGCGCGGCATCAGCTCCCTCGGCGGCCTGTCGACGGTGGACGCCGGAAAACTGCTGATCAACACCCGGTTTTCCGGCGACATCCAGGTCAATTCCGGTGCCACCCTCGGTGGCACCGGTGAGGTCGTCGGCGCGGTCCACGTGCTAGCCGGCGGCATCCTGTCGCCAGGCAACAGCCCGGGCAACCTCACCCTGGGTTCGCTGACGCTCGACCACGATTCCATCCTGACCATCGAACTTGGCCCGCTCAGCGACCACCTGACCATCAACGGCGACGTCATCCTCAACGGCATCGTCAATTTCATCGGCGACCCGGCCTACTTCACCAGCGGAACGCGACACAGCTTCATCTCCTACACGGGCACACTGACCAATCACGGCATCGTGCTGGGATCTCTCCCGGCAGGCGTCGACCGCAGTGCTTTCGCACTGGACTGGAGCACTCCGGGCCTCATCAGCGTGGTCGCGACGCCCCCCGTGCCGGAACCCGGCACAGCGGCCATGCTGGCGATCGGTGTGGCGCTGCTGTGGTCACGCGGCAAGCTATCCCGGGAACACCGATCGACGACCGGTTGAGGTCAACGTGGCAGCAAACACCGGCTGGCGCGCTAAGCAGATCAGCGAAGTCAAAAGAAATCTGGGCAGACCACAAAATTAATGTGACCTTGGCCCCTTTGACCACGCAATCGGACAACCGGCAATATTGGAATCAATGGGTTGCGATGGCAGTCCAGGTTATTGGACATATCGGATAACACTTTACGGCCCCGTTTTGGGGCGAATATCAACGTTATGCATGATTACTAAGGAGGCGCCAGTGTTCCCGCAGTCGGTTATCGAGCAGCTTGACTACTACGTCTATTTCCTTCGCGACCCAACCAATAAGGAAGTTTTCTACGTCGGCAAAGGCAAGGGGAATCGAGTGTTTGAACACGTCGCCTGCGCATTAGCCGACGTAACCGAGTCAGACAAACTTGACCGTATTAGAGCGATTGAGAAGTCCAATAAGTCCGTTGAATATTTTGTGCTTCGTCACGGGCTCACTGAACGCGCTGCATTCGAGGTCGAGGCCGCCGTTATTGATTTCGTCGGCATCCCCAATCTATCAAATCTCCAAAGCGGACACTATTCCACAGACTTCGGTATCAAGACCACAGAAGAAGTTATCGCTATGTACTCGGCTCCTCCGTTTGCAACCGACGAACCGGTGTTGCTCATCAACATCAATAAGCTGTTTGATCGAGAAATGACCCCAATTGAGATTTACGACGCTACGCGCAAGAAGTGGGTCGTTGGGCCGAGAAGAAACAAAGCGAAATATGCCGTCGCCACTTACCGTGGACTCACACGAGAGGTCTACATAATCAACGAGTGGTATCAAATCGGTGATCGGTGGGGTTTCAATGGAGTGCGCGCTGATGAAGCCACCCGAACCAGTCTTCGGTACAAGTCAGTTGCAGGCATGTCCAAACGGGGGGCCGCGAATCCCATTCGGTATGTCAATTGCTAACCATCATGCATAACACTACGTTCGAGGAGACGCTGCGCCAAAAAGCGACGCAGCGCCCCTCAACTTCACGTTGAGGCTGTAGAAAAACCCAC
This sequence comes from Hydrogenophilales bacterium 28-61-23, assembly GCA_002281555.1. Lineage (GTDB taxonomy): Bacteria > Pseudomonadota > Gammaproteobacteria > Burkholderiales > Thiobacillaceae > PFJX01. The sequence continues at coordinate 482,179 of NCGJ01000002.1, read as the reverse complement.
TTTTCTAATTCCCAACCTGAAATGACGAAAAATCGACCGCTCAAAATCGCCTGTATTCAACGATCTCTGATCGGGGAAGGGGTAAGCCACCCCGAAAATTTGTTTGTTTGGCCCCTGAGCGGGTTTTTCTACAGCGTCGTTAGCGTTTATTTAATAGGAGAGATCACATGAGTAATTTGATGGTTATTCTGTTTGGTGCGTTGTGCTCTATCACCATTGGTGGCTGTGCTACAGGCGGAACTGCTATGGGTAATGGCAACGCCGGCGGCGGCAATGTAAGTGTTGGACCAATAAATGCAGATGTAACACCCTGCGTAAATATGCCAGGCGCATCATCTGGGAATTGCAAAACTGAAACTGCGAAATAATCAAGGCCATGAAAACACCACCTCTATTGCTCCCATCCATTACGGTTTCTATTTTATTAGGTGGCTGCGCCATGGGGGGCATCACTGGCGAAGGCGACGCAGGTGGTGGCTCTATTAGCATTCCAATTCAAACGGTCCGTTATTCGCAATACTGCAATTCACCTGCTGGTCGCTGTCTATTGCCTTCGCCTTTAGTTGAGGGTGCCGCATGTTATTGCGCAACACCATATGGGCCAGCTTGGGGTGAAGTTGGCCGCTAACTTGTTGGTCGAGAGGGGCGGCCAAAATGCTGCGCATTTTGGCCGCCCCTCTCCTTTACGTTAGGCGCTCACATTGGAACCATTCATGGATAACATTAAAAAGCTCGCTGACCAAATGGCTGCACAAACAAGTGGCATCAATGCCATGAGGGAGGCATTGAAAAAACTGGATGCCACATCTTCAATCAAAGAGGCTTTAAAAGGCATGGAGGCATATAAGTTACCAAATATTGGCGCATATAGGCAGCCAGAAGTCAACTTCCCAAGAATTGATCCGGAGCTATTAAAACCACCAACTCCAGAAGAGAGAAATAAATATCAAAGCGCCAGCGTATTGATGCGGCGTTTAGCAAGTGCGGTAACTGAGTGGCGTAAGCAACTACCGGAAGGTGTGCAGCCGGCAATTCTGGCCATATTGCACGGCGGCGTTCAAGTTGATGTTAATGCGCTAGCCCAAGAGAGTTTTCATGGCATCCGAATAGAGGGCACGGTCAACGGTGTCCCTTGTATTGTTTTGTCACACCAAAACACTGTGCAGTTGTTATGTTACGTGCAGCCAATTAACCCACCAGAATCTCCCAAGAGAAAAATAGGTTTTATTATTGATGGAGAAGAGAGTGAAGCCTAACAATAGGAAATCAATAGGGGACATAACGGCATTGGCAAACGGCATTGGAGACAGACCGCGGTTTTTTCTCTTCCCCCGCCCCACGAAACTGTGGCCCACCCCTATTATTTAGGAGTTCAAATGAGGAATATGTTAGCAATTATTGTTCTGTTTTTTGTTATTGGCTGCTCTTCACAGCCAGTCATAGATAAAACGGCGAAACAAAACCATAATGGCATATTAATTGTTGCGGGCGAGGGACTGAATAGCGCATATGATGACATCAGAATGTCAGCAACATTATTTACGTTCTCGCACAAGTTTGCCGAATCTCTTGATGCGGAGATAGAGAAATCTGGAGTGCCATCTCAATACTATATAAACAGAGACAAGGCTATCAACCCTATAACTTATGTTGGCACGCTGCTCGCCAAAACAAAAAGAGATGGTTTGGCTCAGATCGCCGTCAATCATGTCAAAACAGACCAGGATAACAACCTATATCTATCCATTATTTTTAATAAATTAATTCCCCAACCTGACGGCAGCTTTAAAGTAGGCGAAGGCATATCAGAGCGTTACAAGTTAAGCGGCAGCTCCACGCCACAGGTTTTAGCCAACTACTTTTTCCGAAAACATGGCCAATGTCTTTTGACCGAAAACAAATGCTTACCATAAATTAACAATTTAAGAATCGGCTTCGATTTTTAAATTTGCATTGCCGGGGAATCGACAGAATTCATATTTCGACAGTACGATGAACGCTTGGCAACACGTTGTACGTCAAAGCCAAAAGATTCAGCCATCGCTCAATTTGCACAGCTTAATTCGGGTCTTGCTCACGGGTTATTTCTATTCCGGCTTGAATTTCGCTCAATGTCACCGCTGAAACGTAAATATCCTTGTCTTCCGTGGCCTCAATCCAGGCAAGGACAGCGCCGTGAGGTTTTTGTCCGCGCAATTCCGAGATGACGTTGGTGTCGAGCAAAAACAGGCTTCATTCCATTTCTTGCACAGTGCGCCGACGCGCTTGCCCCCGCGCAGGCAAAACAAGATCGCCCCGCCCAGCATCGGACAAAAGGAGTTGCTTCAAGGAAGGTCTTGCGGAAGCCTGCAATCTGCGCCAATCCTCTACAGGTATGAGCACGGCAGCCTCCGCGCCGCGCTTGGTCACCATCTGGGGGCCTTCGGCAATGCATGCCGCAAGGAATTCACTGAATCGCGCTTTCGCGTCTTGAACGGGCCAGGTTTGCATGGCGCCCCCTAAACTAGTCAGGAGACTGGTCTGATCGCTTCGGCGGCACCTGGCAAGGGAGACGGGATCACTCGCTACCGAGCCGCTTCTTGTGGCGGTTCAGGCTGCGGGTCAGTTCGGAAATGATTTCGCTGGCGGCGTGGATGACCTGGTTGGGCGTGAAACCGCAGTGGCGCAGTTCGCGGTAGAAGCCGCGCGCGAGCATTTTGGCGACCTTGTCCGGTTCATGCGCGGACAGGGAAAGCACCGAAACGGAATCGGTTGCTCCTTCCAGCGAGAAGGCCATCTGGGCGAAGCGGGAATCGAGCATGCGGTCGAGTCGACCGGCCTGAATGGCGCGGCCGATGAGCAGGCCGGCGAATTCGGCGTTGGCCTGATCCGACGCGGAAAAGCGGCCGCGATCGATCGGCTGGCTGATGTTGAGCACCCCGGCCGGTCGACCGGCCAGGAGCACCGGGCAGGCCATAAAGCCGCCCGGTTCGCCGGCATGGCGGGCTTGTCGTTTCCAGGCCGAGCGGCCGATGCTGGCCACCCGGATGCTGACGCCGCTGGCCAGAACCTGACCGGCAATGCCCTGGCCGGGAGCCGGCTCTTCCTTCCAGGCCGCCTCGGGCAGTTCGCCGCACAGCGCGGTTAATTTCAGATTCGCGCCTTTGCCGGGCGCGACATCGAGCAGCATCAACGAGACGCGGCGCGCCGCCAACAATTCTCCGACGATGCAGGTAAGACGGTGCAGATTGTCTTCAAACGGGCCGACGACTTCAAAACCGGCCAGTTGGCGAAGTTTTTGCTGCTGGAAACCGAGCTTGGACATGGCACCTCCCTGTGTTGGTCCGGAGCGGAATTATTTCTGCTCAGCTAGCGGATCATAGCTTGCGGCCACCTTATTTGATGGCGCGCGCCAATTCCTCCGCCCGGCCGGTGTAGCTGGCCGGCGTCATCGCCAGCAGGCGTTGCTTGGCGTCGTCTGGAATGGCCAGGTCGAGGATGAACGCGGCCAGCGTTTCGCGCGTGATGCCAGCCTGGCCTCGGGTCAGTTTTTTCAATTGCTCGTAGGGCTTTTCCAGGCCGTAACGGCGCATCACGGTCTGGATCGGCTCGGCCAGCACTTCCCAGTTGTGATCCAGGTCTTCGGCCAGGCGCGCCGGGTTGGCTTCCAGTTTATTGAGTCCGCGCAACAGGCTTTCGTAGCCGAGCAGGGTATAGCCCAGCGCCGTGCCCATGTTCCTGAGCACGGTGGAATCGGTCAGATCGCGCTGCCAGCGTGAGATCGGCAGCTTTTCGGACAGGTGGCGCAACAGCGCGTTGGCTAGGCCCAGGTTGCCTTCGGAGTTCTCGAAATCGATCGGGTTGACCTTGTGCGGCATGGTCGAGGAGCCGACCTCACCTTCTTTCACCTTCTGCTTGAAGTAGCCCAGCGAGATATAGCCCCAGACGTCGCGGTCGAGGTCGATCAGGATGGTATTGAGGCGGGCGTAGGCGTCGTACAGCTCGGCCATGTAGTCGTGCGGCTCGATCTGGATGGTGTAGGGATTGAAGCCGATACCCAGTTGGGTGACGAATCTTTCCGCGAAGCCGGCCCAGTCGAACTTGGGGTAGGCGGAAAGATGCGCGTTGTAATTGCCGACCGCGCCGTTGATCTTGCCCAGCACTTCGACGCAGGCTATGCATTGCGTGGCGCGGCGGACGCGGTAAAGCACGTTGGCCATTTCCTTGCCCAGCGTGGTCGGCGAGGCGGGCTGGCCGTGGGTGCGCGCGAGCATGGGCTGGTCGGCCAGACTGACGGCGAGTTCTTCCAGCCGGGTTTCCAGGTGCAGGATGGCGGGCAGCATGACATCGCGCCGCGCCGCTTCCAGCATCAACGCGTGCGACAGGTTGTTGATATCTTCCGAGGTGCAGGCGAAGTGGATGAATTCGCTCACGCGCATGACTTCCGCGTTGCCGGCCAGTTTGTCCTTGAGGAAATACTCGACCGCCTTGACGTCGTGATTGGTGGTTTTCTCGTGCGCTTTCACCGCCTCGGCATCGGCCAGCGAAAATCCGCCGACGATGGCGTCCAGCTCGCCCAACGTGGCGACGCTGAACGGCGGCACTTCGGCGATGGCGGGCTCGGCGGCGAGCGCCTTGAGCCATTCCACTTCGACCTGGACGCGATAACGGATCAGGCCGAATTCGCTGAAATAGGGCGAGAGTTTGGCGCCGCTGCGGCGGTAGCGGCCATCGAGCGGGCTAAGGGCGGTCAGTTCGCCAAGTTCTTTAACTGCGTTCAGTTGCATGATGTTCTCGATTCAAAGTTTCTGGCGTAGAGCCAGCGCGGCCTGATTGCGCAAGACCTTGAGCAGGCCGAGCAGATGGTTGGGAATCTGCAGCGGCTGATCGATCTTGTCAGCGTAAATCAGGCCCAGCGGTTGGTTGTTGATCATGATGGGCAACAGCAAAAAAGCATGCGCGTGGAAGGCGTCTACATGCCATTCCGGTATCCGGTCGCGAATGTTATCCGCGGTTGCGTCGGAAATCAGGATGTCCTGCCCCTTCGAGGTGGCGGCGTGGAATACGTCCGGCGCAAAAGAGAGCGGTATGCGGAAGACGCCGCGCATCTTCGCGGCATGCGGGCCCAGGCCGACCCGGCCGACCAGGCTCTGGCTGGTTCGGTCGAGCACGCAGACCAGGACATGGTCGAACAGTTCGGTGCGAAAAAACAGTTCCGCCACCAGCTTGAAGATGTCGGCCAGGTGGAATTGCCCGAGCATCATCGCGGTCATGTCCTGCATGCCCATGGCGAGCAGGCTGGTCGCATCGTTCTCCGGGCTTTCCCGCTGCGCCTCCTCAGGCATTGCCGCCTCGCCCGAGGCGTCGTCTTCCGCCCCGGTTTTTCCGTTCGGCTCCTGCAGCAATTGCTGTATCAGCGGGCTCTTGCCGATATTGACGTCGATGAGGGCCGTTTCGGCGCGTAGCGCATGCGCGGCCTTGTAGGCGGTTTCCAGCAGACTCTCGCGGCTGATCTGGGCGACTTCCCGATAGCGCAGGTAGAGGACATCGATTGCGTGTTCCTGCTCTTCCGGCGTCTTGCCGGCAACGCTGCGATGCAGCTCGCGCGCCATGTTCGCCACGATTTGCAGGCGGTCGTTGTCCGACATGTTGGCCTTCTTGCGCGGGGCGGCCGCGATGGGCGCCATCGCATGCAGGATGTTGGACGGGAAATGCCAGTGCCGGGCGATGGCCAGGCCCAATTCGTCGTAACTCGCGCCCAATACCCGGCGGCTTGCCGTCTGCTCATCCAGCATTTCCTCCTCCGCCAGCCGGTCGGCCCGCTCGGTCTGCTCGAAGAAGTGGAAACGCGCCAAGAGCCGGCCCAGATCTCGGAACAGTGCGCTGATGAAGGCCTCCTCCCCGTCGCGCACACCGGCGCTGGACGACAGCAGGCGACCGAGGACGCCGCGATAGAAACTGTCTATCGCCTCGGCGCGCAACAGGTCGACATTGGCGTGGTTCTGCAGGTGCTCGAACAGCATCAACGCGACCGCCACGTTGCGCACGGCATCGAAGCCGAGGATGACCACGGCGCGCGAAATGGTGCTGATCGGCTGGCCGCCGAAAGCGCCGTAGTGGGCGGCATTGACCAGGCGGAGCAGTTTCTTGGTCAACGCGATATCGCGCAGGATGATCTCGGTAATCCGGCCGGCGCGACTGTTCTCGTCGCCGACGGCACGATTGATCTCGCCGATGGTGCTCGACAGGGCGGGAAAATCGCCGCCCTTGTCCATTTCCGCCAACAATTTTTCCAGGGGCGTTTTGCTATGTTGTGTCGTCATGCTTTCTTTCAGACCGCGCGCCGGTCCAGCAGCGCCTGCGCGATGGTCATGCCATCGACATGTTCCAGTTCGCCGCCGGCCGGCAAGCCGCGCGCAATGCGGGAGACGGCGAGGCCGCGCGCCTTCAGCAATTCGCTGGCGTAATGCGCGGTGGCCTCGCCCTCGGCGGTGAAATTGGTGGCCAGGATGACCTCGGCGGTGACGCCATCGCGGGCGCGTTCGATCAGCCGTTCCAGCCCGATTTCCCTCGGGCCGATGCCATCGAGCGGACTCAAACGCCCCATCAACACGAAATACAGGCCCTTGTAAGCCTGGGTTTCCTCCAGCCTATTCAGATCGGCCGGCATTTCCACCACGCACAACTGGCGCGCGTCGCGACGCGGGCTGGCGCAGATTTCGCACACCGGCTCTTCGCTGAAATTGTTGCAGCGCTGGCAGTGATGCAACTGGTCGAGCGCGGCGAGCAGGCAAGCGGAAAGCCGCGCCGCGCCGTGGCGGTCGCGTTGCAGCAGGTGATAAGCCATGCGCGCGGCCGATTTGGGGCCGACGCCAGGCAGCACGCGCAGCGCGTCGATCAGACTGGAAAGGGTTCCGGGCAGAGACATCTAAGCGTTCGGTAAGCGTTGATTTCTTTGTAAACCGTCATTACGGCGAAAACCGAAAACGCAAAAACCGCGACAAACCACGGTTTTCGATGTGTGCAACATGGCCCATCATCTTCGCACCTCCACTACAGCATGGCCTGCCTGATGGCGGAAGGCGCCTTCGGCTTTTCCGCCCTACGGAATGGTTGTCCAACAGGAATCGGGCAGCCTCGGACGGTTCGCAAATCAGAACGGCAGTTTGAACCCCGGCGGCAGCGGCAGACCGGCGGTGGCGCTGGACATCTTCTCCTGGCTGTAGGCATCGATCTTGCGCACGGCGTCGTTGACGGCGGCGGCGATCAGGTCTTCCAGCATGTCCTTGTCGTCGGCCAGCAGCGACGGGTCGATGCTGACGCGTTTGACGTCGTGCTTGCCGGTCATGATGACCTTGACCAGTCCGGCGCCGGATTCGCCCTCGACTTCCATTTCGGCCAGTTTGGCTTGCAGCTTCTGCATGTTTTCCTGCATCTGCTGGGCTTGTTTCATCAGGTTGCCGATACCGCCTTTGATCATTTTTTGCCTTTCAAAAAAATCAGCCCGCCGCCGCTATGCGGGGGCGGATGTTGGTGAGGGTGGCGTCACATTCGCGTACCAGAGTTTGTACAAAGGGATCGTTGTGGATGGCCTGCTCGGCCTCGCTCTGGCGCACGGCCTGTTCGCGCGCGCGTTCGGCGGCGGGGGATAGTCCTCCGGTATCCGCCACCAGATCGATTTCCACTTTGATTGCGCTGCCGAGCTTTTCCGCCAACGCGGCGCGCATCTTGTCGCCGACGCTGGCGAGCAGGGCTTTCTGGCTTTCCGGCAGCGCCAAGCGCAGCAACGTGCCGTTGCGTTCGATCTGCTCGCATTGCATGGCGAGTTGGCGCACCAGGCCGGGCAGGCTTTCGGCGAGCGGGCGCCAGTCGTTGCCGGCCGCGACTGGCTCGATAGCGGTCTGGGCGGGTTTGGCCCGGACCGGTTGTTCCGCTTGCACGGGCGCCAACGGTTCGTTTGCGGCGGCGGCGAGGTTGATTTGCGCGCGCGAGGCGATTGCCGCGTTGGCCGAAGCGACGCCGGCGCTCAATGCGGCAGTGGCGGGACGAATCGACGCGGGTGCTTTTTCGGCAGCGGAAACCGGCGCGGGCGCGCGTGCGGCCGGCGCATCGCCCGGCGCGAACGCCAGCATGCGCAGCAGGGTCATGCTGAAGCCGGCGTATTCGTCGGGCGCCCATTCCAGGTCGCGCCGGCCCAGGGTGGCGATCTGGTAATGCAGTTGCACGCTTTCCGGGTCGAGTTGACGCGCGAGTTCGAACAGGCGGTCGCGTTCGGGGGCGTCTTCGGCGACGGCTTCCGGCACGCTTTGCGCGAGGGCGATCTGGTGCAGCAGGCCGGCCAGGTCTTGCAGCGCGGCGTCGAACGAGAAGCCGCGCGCGGCCAGTTCCGCCGCTTCGGCCATCAAGCGCGGGCCGTCAAGTGCCGCCAGCGCTTCCAGCACCGGCAGCAGATAGGCCTGATCGATGACGCCGAGCATGGCGCGGGTTTCGTCTTCTTTTACTTCGCCGGTGCAATAGGCGATGGCCTGGTCGGTCAGCGACAGCGCGTCGCGCATGCTGCCAGCGGCGGCGCGGGCGAGCAGGCTGAGCGCGCCGGACTCGAACGGGACGTTTTCGGCTTCCAGCACATTCTTCAAGTGCCCGGCGATATGGCCCGGCGGCATTTGCTTGAGGTTGAACTGAAGACAGCGCGACAACACCGTGACCGGGACTTTTTGCGGGTCGGTGGTGGCGAGGATGAAGATGACGTGGCCGGGCGGCTCTTCCAGCGTCTTCAACATGGCGTTGAAGGCGTTTTTCGACAGCATGTGCACTTCGTCGATGATGTAGACCTTGTAGCGCCCGGCGGTGGGGGCGTACTGCGCGTTTTCGATGACGTCGCGCATGTTGTCGATGCCGGTGTTGGAGGCGGCGTCGATTTCGATCAGGTCGATGAAGCGGCCGCCATCGATCTCGGTGCAGGCCGGGCAAACACCGCAGGGTTCGGCGCTGGGGTGGTCGTCGTGCGTGCAGTTGAGGCATTTGGCCAGGATGCGCGCCAGCGTGGTCTTGCCGACGCCGCGCGTGCCGGTGAACAGGTAGGCGTGATGCAGCCGGCCCTGCGCCAGTGCGTTCGACAGCGCCCGGACGACATGTTCCTGGCCGACCAGTTGCGAGAAATTGCGCGGTCGCCATTTGCGGGCGAGGACTTGATGGCTCATGTGCGGCTCGAAAGAGTCAGTAGTTGTAGCCGAGGCGAATCAGGTGAAGGTTGATGCCGTCGTTCGGTTCCGCGAAGTTGGCATTGGAGTAGTGCAGGAAGCGGTAGCCGAGTTCGTAGCGGTCTTTGTTGCCGATGTTCCAGCCGAAACCCAGGAGATCGCCGAACAGCAGATTGCCGCCGAGTTCGCGGTGGGCATTGAGGCGGTCATGCGACAGCAAATGCGCGCCGATGCCGCCCTCGACATAGAACCGGCTGATGCCCGAGCGCAGCCGGAACACCGGAGTAAGGCCGACATCCACGTTGTTCTGCTGGCCGACGCCATTGCTTTTCAGGTAGCCCAGACTGGCTTCCCAGAAGCCGCTGGCGTTCCACTGAGCGTTCACGTTCCAGTACTTGTTCCAGTCCCAGCGTGCGCCGATGCGAGCGACATCGGTACTCGCGACGCCGTGGCCGAGTTCAATGCTGGCGCCGCTGATGGCGTGCGCGGCTGGTGCCGCCGCGAGGCCGAGAATCGGGGCCATCAAGCGTGCAATCCTGCAAGCGAACAGCGCAGCTTTAGACATGCTGGACTCCTCGGAAATGGGGGGTGGCGAGCCTGACCCCCGGCACTGGTATCGACCGCTGTGGCTGCTTCCTTCCGGACCTGACCAGGTTCACGGCTTAGCCATGCGGGGAGGCCCGCCGGGCCGGATTCTAGCCTATCGCCGGCTTGGCCGCCCTATTCGTCTTCACCAAGCGGGGCTTGACGGCGCGCGCTTACCGCTTCGGCCAGCTCGCGCAGCAGCGGCTCGGTCGCACCCCAGGCGATGCAGGCGTCGGTCACCGAGACGCCATGCGCCAGCGGTTTGCCGGGCACCAGATCCTGGCGGCCGGGGTTGAGATTGCTTTCGATCATCACGCCGAAAATACGTTTGTCGCCAGCGGCGATCTGCCCCGCGACATCGTGGCCGACTTCGATCTGGCGTTCGTATTGCTTGCTGGAATTGGCGTGCGAGAAATCGATCATCACCTGCTGGCGAAGATTCGCGCCGGCGAGATCCTTGCAGGCGGCATTGACGCTGGCGGCGTCATAGTTCGGGGTTTTGCCGCCGCGCAGGATGATGTGGCAATCCTCGTTGCCGGCGGTTTTGAACACCGCGACATGGCCGGATTTGGTGATGGAGACGAAATGGTGCCGTGAACTCGCCGCCTTGATGGCGTCCACCGCTATCCTGATGCCACCGTCGGTTCCGTTCTTGAAGCCGACCGGGCAGGACAGACCGGACGCCAGTTGTCGATGCGACTGGGATTCAGTGGTGCGCGCGCCGATCGCGCCCCAGGCAACCAGATCGGCGATGTATTGCGGAGAAATCAGGTCGAGGAACTCGGTGCCGCAGGGCAGGCCGAGTTCGTTGATGTCGAGCAGCAATTTGCGCGCCAGACGCATGCCTTCGTTGATATCGAAGCTCTCATCCATATGCGGATCGTTGATCAGCCCCTTCCAGCCCACGGTGGTGCGCGGTTTTTCGAAGTACACGCGCATGACGATGACCAGATGCGGCGCCAGTTCATCGGCCAGCCGTTTCAACTTCGCGGCATATTCCAACGCGGCATGGGTGTCGTGTATGGAGCAGGGGCCGACCACCGCGACCAGTCGATCGTCCGCGCCGCGCAAGACATCGTGAATGTGGTTGCGTGCCTGGAATGTGGTGTTCAGCGCAGCGCTGCTTGCCTTCAGTTCGCGCATGAGCTGCATCGGAGCAAGCAGTTCGTCGCTCTGCTCGATGCGCATGTCGTCGGTACGGATGTGTGCCATTTCAAATAACTCCAGTGAGCTTCAACCTCAAACGAAAAAACCGCCAACAGGCGGCGGTTTTCGAGGAATGTCTGCTAACGCGTCAGCGTCAAAGTTCCCCGGCCGCCAGCGGCACCGGCGCAAAGAGGAAAAAGCGTAAATGAATCATGTTCATAGACGTTCGATGCTAACAGAGGTCGCCGCCTTGCACCATGGAAACAGGCTGAACGGAACGCGAGCTCCGTCCGCACTTGCCCGGCGTCGCGCTTGAAAACATCGTGTCGCCACGCATCGGCCTTGACACACAAAAAACATCATGGAGCTGAAACAGCGCGTTCATGGCGATGAAACCTGATGCATGCAGAGTGCGGCGAACCCTTACTTGGGAGGATGCCATGCGCCTCTACGAATTTGTTCCGGTCAACGACCACTTCGTCAATGCGGAATCGTTGATCCACCGCGTGTTCGCAACCGAGTTCTGCGTGGTCGACGACACCGGTCAGTTGCTGACCACCGCGCACAATCGGAACCTGCTGCGCCGCGCGCGCATGCTGGTGGAGCATGCCGATACGCTCGACGACAAGTCGCTGGCGGAGGGATTACACGATTTGGCCGTCAAAGCGGAAACCGTCAGACAGCAGGATTACGAACTTGCGCTCAGACAGGACTCGCACGAGCTCCAGCATGGCGTAATGGAAAACTACGAACTGCCCGCCGCGGACAGCCGTTTTCTGGAAGTGTGAGTCCGCCTGGCGCCCGGTGTTCCAGTTCAGTTCGCCGCTTTGGGAACGCTGGCGGCTTGCACCGAAATCAGTTCGACCTCGAAGATCAGCGTCTCATGGGCAAGGCGGCCACGCTCGCCGTAGGCCAGGCTGGGCGGGATATAGAACTCGTACTTGGCGCCTTCCCGCATCAGTTGCAATCCCTCGGTCCAGCCGGCAATGACGCCATTGAGCGGAAATGACGCGGGTTGATTGCGGCGATAGGAACTGTCGAATTCGCTGCCATCGAGCAAGGTGCCGCGGTAATGCACGGTCACCTGGTCGACAGCGACGGGTTTTTTACCCTCGCCCGCCTTGATCACCCGGTATTGCAAGCCGCTGGGCAAAGCCACGACACCGGCTTTTTTGCCGTTTTCTTCCAGGAAGGCGCGGCCCGCCGTTAGTTTGGCCTCCGCCGCTTTCTCGGCCTTGGCTTGTTGCGCAGCCTGGCTTTGGCGGCGGAGCTCGGCCCTTGCCTTGTCCATCTCTGGCTCGGTCATCCGGGCGGCGCTGCCGGCGAGGGCGTCCTGGATGCCTTGCTTGAGCATGTCGGCATCCAGATCGACGCCCTGGCGTTTTAAATTGGAACCGATTTGATGGCCGGTGCTGTAGCTCATCTGGGCGCGTTCGGTGTCGAGCGTCAAAGAGGCCGCATGCAAAGGCAGGCCGATGCTCGCGATGATCAGGCTAGGTATTAGGCGCATGTCGAGACTCAGTCGGATTGATCGAGAGGCTTGCCAGCCCGGGCGTTCCGGACTGGCGATTCGACAAGCATATTCCGCGTTGTGGACAAAAACGTTACAGCGCGGACATTGCGGCTCAAGCCCCGGCTCAGGCGTATCGGCGCAGATTCAGCGAGAACTGAGACAACGCGGCGATGCCGCTGGATTCCGCCTTCTGGCACCAGTCCTGCAACTGTTTGACCAGTTGTTCGCGCGAGGCGGTGGAGCGGCTCCAGACCGCGATCAGATCCTGGCGCATCTGGTAGATGGTGCGGAGTTGTTCGCTGCGCGACAGCACGGATTGCAGCTTCGCCATTTCCGCCGCCTTCAGGTCTTTTTGATCCCGATTCAGCCAGTTGCGCACTTCGCTCATGTCGGGCAGCGAGTCACGAAACCCCTCGCGCAGTTTCTCCAGTTCCTGCGCGGAGACTTTGCGCATGGTGCGGGAGTAACGGGTCAACACGTCGTAGCGATGGGTGATGATCGCGTGCAACAGGTCGGCGTCGCAGAAGTGCTTGATTTCGCCCCAGCGCACTTTCGGCGCGACTTTCTTGACGCTGGCCAGGCCGAACGTTTGCAGGGCTCGAATGTAGGCCCAGCCGATATCGAACTCGTACCAGCGATTCGACAGTTTGGCCGAACTGCCGTAGGCGTGATGGTTGTTGTGCAGCTCTTCGCCGCCAATCAGGATGCCCCAGGGCACGATGTTGGTGCTGGCGTCTTCGCACGCGAAGTTGCGATAACCCCAGTAATGGCCGATGCCATTGATGATGCCGGCGGCGGTGACCGGAATCCAGAGCATTTGCACCGCCCAGATGGTCAGGCCGATGGGGCCGAACAAGATCAGGTCGATCACCAGCATGATCTGAATGCCGCGCATGCTGTGAGGGGTGTAGAGATTGCGTTCCAGCCAGTCGTCCGGCGTGCCGTGGCCGTAACGATCCAGCGTGGCCTGAACCTTGGCTTCGGCGCGATACAACTCGGCGCCTTGAAACAGGACTTTGCGAATGCCGAAGATTTGCGGACTGTGCGGGTCTTCCGCGGTTTCACACTTGGCGTGATGTTTGCGGTGTATGCCGACCCATTGTTTGGTGACGGTACCGGTGGTCAGCCACAGCCAGAAACGGAAAAAATGGCTGGCGACGGGATGCAGGTCCAAGGCCCGATGCGCCTGGGCGCGGTGCAGGAAGATGGTGACGCTGGCAATCGTGATGTGGGTCAGCGCAAGCGCGACCAGAACGTGGCCCCACCAGGGCAACTCGATCAAACCATTCAAATAATCAGTCATTTAACTCTCTAAAAAGGACAGCAAGGTCGCATTCTAACGCCGGGGACGTCATCGGCAAGCCTTCACGCCGGTTCTTCGGGCATCAAGTAGACAACGCGATGCGGGTACGGGATTTCAACATTCTCACGCTTGAAAGCGGCCCAGATTTGCCAGTTGAGGTCCGAGCGCAGGTTGAATTCACCCTCTTCGGGATCGGTAATCCAGATCACCAGCTCCAGGTCGATGCCGCTCTCGCCGAATTGCTTCAGCCTGACCTTCGGCTCCGGGTGCTCGAGCACCCGCTCATGAGCGGCGGCAATCTCCAGAAGCAAGGCGCGCACACGTTCCAGATCGCAACTGTAGGCGACCTGGATCGGCAACATGATCTGGTTTTCCTTGTCGGTCAGGGTGTGATTGACCACCGGCATGGTGATCATGGTTTCGTTCGGGATGATGCTTTCGCTGCCGTTGAGACTGCGCAAAACGGTGTAGCGGGTGGCGATCTCCTTGACCACCCCGGTGTGCTGGTTGACCTCGACCATGTCGCCGATGCGGATGGACTGGTCGAGCAGCAGAGTGAAACCGGAAACATAGTTGGCGGCGATTTTCTGCAGGCCCAGACCCAGGCCGACGCCGAGCGCGCCGCCGAACACCGACAACACCGTGATATCGATACCGACCAGCGGCAGCGCGATCAGCACCGCCAGCACCAGCAACACCGAGCGCGCCAGTTTGGTCAGCGCCAGGCGCATGTTGCCGGTCAGCGGCATGGCGCCGATCAATCGGTGTTCCACGGTATGCGACAGCCACAGCGCCAGCATCAGCGTGGCGACCAGCGACAGCATGCCGATCAGCACGGTGTAGAGCGACAGATGTTGTTTGCCGACATCGAATCCGACCGCATCGAGCGCGCGCACGACATCGTCCAGATAACCGCTCAGATGCAGCGCGAATACGCCCCAGACCAGCCACGAAACCAGGCGTTCGACGATATACAAGGTACGCGTCGGTTCGAGCACCCGGCGCAGGATGAAGAAACAACTCTGAATGGCCAGAAACGACAGCAGCAACGGCACCGCCAGATTAAACATATGTACCTTCTGCCAGGGCGCCAGCAAGGCGCGCCCGATCAACACCAGCGGCAGCATCGAGGCCGGCAGGATCAGACGATTCCAGTCGCTGCCGGTCAGGCTGCCGTGCCAGCCGCCGGCGTGTTCCCGACGAGCGCCTTCCAGGCGCGAGCGCAGATGGCGCAGACCAAACCAGGCCGCGAATGCAATGCCGGCCAGCGCGGCCAGCTCGATCAACATGGCGGTATTGCCCAGGTAGGCGCTGAGCGGCGCGATCAGATTGTCGAAGTGTTCGGATTTGTTCATGGCGGGCGGTACGTGATCAGTGAAGTGCTATCGACGAAACGGGAGCGAGTGGATTTTATGTCTGCGCCAGTTCGCCGCGTAGGCTTCGGCGAGGGTCGGGTTGCCGCGCAGGATCAGCAGATTCTCCGCATTGCGGTGTTGCGCGGCGTGCGTGAAGTTGAACGAACCGGTGATGACGACGGCATCGGCCGTGCCGTTGTCGATCAGCATTATCTTGTTATGCGCGGCGGCATGCTCGGTATCGACCCAGACCGGCACGCCCTGCTCGGCCAGCCATACAACCCGGCTGGTCGCGACCGATTCCATCTGCTGGCGGTCGGCGACGACCTGCACGTCGATGCCGCGCCGCTTGGCATCGACCAGCGCTTGCGCGATGTCCTTGTGGGTGAAGCTATAGGTTTGCACCAGCACCTGGCGTCTGGCTTTGCCTATCGTTTCCACGATCAATCCGGCAACGTCGTCGCCGGGCGTGAAGGCGAGCTGGATCGTGCCGCGCGCGTTCAGTTGCAGCGGTGCGCCGGTCTGTGGCGCGGCGTGAATCTGCGTTGCGGCCAGCAGCAATACGAACAGGTACAGCCGTTTCACGCGGCCTTTTCCATCACCGCCGCGAAGAAACCGTCGGTGCCATGGCGGGCGGTATCCAGGCGCAGACAGTCGCCCATCTCGCCCGCAAGCGCGATGTTCTGCGCTGCCAGCACCTCGCCGGCCGGCAACAAGTGGAACTCGGGATGCGCCCGCAGGAAGACCTCGACGATGGCTTCGTTCTCCTCGACCAGCAGGCTGCAGGTGGCGTAGACCAGACGGCCGCCGGCTTTGACCAGACGGGCCGCCGCTTCGAGGATGTCGTGCTGCTTCTGGTTCAGTTCGACCACCGATTCCGGCGTCTGCCGCCATTTCAGGTCGGGATTGCGGCGCAAGGTGCCGAGACCGGAACAGGGCGCATCGACCAGCACGCGATCGAACTTGCCGGCCAGGCGTTTTACTTTGACGTCGCGTTCATGCGCGATCAGCAAGGCTTGCACATTCTGCAAGCCGGAACGGGCCAGACGCGGCTTCATCCGGCCCAGGCGTTTTTCGGACGTATCGAAGGCGTAGAGGCGACCGCTGCCGCGCATCAACGCGCCCAGCAGCAAGGTCTTGCCGCCAGCGCCGGCACAGAAATCGCACACCATTTCGCCGCGTTTCGGCGCCAGCATCAAGCCGAGCAACTGGCTGCCTTCGTCCTGCACTTCCACGCTGCCGTCGAGAAACAGCGGATGTTTCTGCAATGCCGGTTTGCCCTGCAGGCGCAGGCCGAGCGGCGACAGCGGCGTCGCGGCGGCGACCACGCCTTCGCTGTTGAACCGGGCGAGCACTTCGTCGCGGTTCGCTTTCAGCGGATTCGCGCGCAGGTCGAGCGGCGCGGCGCTGTTCAGGCTTTCCATCAAGGTCGGCAGGTGCGCGCCATATTGCGCGGCCAGGCGCTCATGCAGCCAGTCGGGCAGATCGAGTCGCACGGCTTCGGCCTGATCGTCCAACTTCGCGCCTTTGACGCCGCGCAGCCATTCCAGCTCATCCTTGTCGACCAGCGTTTCAAATTCGCGCATGTTGCGGCCGCCATGCCGCGCCAGCCAGGCCAGCAACAGGCGGCGCGGCGTCGCGCCCGCGAGGCGCACGCCGGCGGCATCCGGCGGCGAAACCGCCAACGGCTTCGCCGCCGGCGCGGCCAGTACTTGCAGGCTGCGCAGGCGACGCAGCACGCCGTACACCGCTTCGGCGATGAAGGATCGGTCGCGCGCGCCGAAGTTGGGATAGTTGCGAAAGAAGGCGGAAAGCTGCGCATCCGCCGGCCGATCCAGTTCCAGCAATATTCCCAGCGCCTCGATGGCGGGAGCGAGGTCAAGACCCGGCGCCGCGGCGCCATCCGGCCTGGCCGACCTTGCGGCTGATTTTCCAGCCGGGCGTACCGCGTTTCTGGGTTTATGGAGTCTAGGCTTTTGCGACGTCATGATAGGTACCGTGAGAAAGCAGGAAATCGAGGAAGGTGCGGGCCACCACCGAGCGCTGACGCCCGGCGGGATAAACCGCATACCACTGTCGAATGATAGGAAATCCCTGCACATCGAGCACGGCGAACTGAGCCGGATCGTGCAGGGCGAGGGTGTGGCGGGACAGCACCGATATCCCGAGGCCGGTCAACACGGCTTGTTTGATCGATTCGTTATTGCCCAGCTCCATGCGCGGCTTCAGCGTGAGTCCGTTCTCCGCGAACAGCCGCTCCGCCGCCTTGCGCGTGCCGGAGCCGGGTTCGCGCAACAGCCAGGGCTCTTCCGCCAGACGCGCGAGCGGAATATGTCGCGCCTTCGCCAGGGGGTGGTCGGGCGCCGCCAGCACGACCAAGGGGTTTTCCATGAACGGAATCGCGGTCACCGCCAGCCCCTCCGGCGGCTGGCCGAGGATGTAAAGATCGTCCAGGCCCGCGGCCAGCGTCTCCAGGACCAGTTCGCGGTTGGTCACGCGCAGCGAAATCTTGATGCCGGGATGCAACTGGGCAAATTCCCCCAGCAACCTGGGTATGAAGTAACTGGCGGTGGAAATGGCGACCAGCCGCAAGGTGCCCTGGGTCAAACCCTGGCGCGCCACCAGTGACAGCTCGTAGCGCTTCACCGCGCCGAGGATTTCGCGCGCGGTGGCGACCAGTTCCTGGCCCTGGTCGGTCAACTTCACCCGCTTGCTGGTCTGTTCCAGCAAGGGATGGCCGACGGTTTCGGCCAGCTTTTTCAACTGCATCGACACGCCCGGCTGCGATAGATGCAGTTCCTCCGCCGCGCGCGACAGCGAGAGATGGCGCGCGGTGGATTCGAAAACCTGGAGTTGACGCAGAGTCAGATGGAGCATCGACGGATTATAAGCAATCACTTATCGAATCCGACCGCAATCATGACTTTTTCTTATAAATCACGCGCGCTTCGACCGGCATCCGGCGCTTTGCCCGCGCCGGTTAGACAGAATCGACGCCAGTCGCCAGGCATGAGATGTCGGTTGATGGACCCGCGTGTCGACGGGATCAAGGCGAACCGGTTCTTTCTCCAGAACATCGACCGCTACCCGAGCAGCCGAGCGGATTCCCGTGCCGCGCAAAACCCCGCTCATTGCGGCCCGGCCAGGCCTGATTTGGTCAGGGGAGCGACCTATAATCGCCACCCGATCCGCATCCAGACGGCCACACACTCAGCGAGGAGAAATTTCGATGATCGGAATCGAATCGGATAAAAAATTCGAATTGGTGTATGAACGTATTTCGAGCATCGCATTTTTCAGAGTGCGACAGGGGAGTAATCATGAGTGACACGGTTTCCGGCATTGCCGCCGCGGCCATAGGCATGCGGCAATCACTGCTTGCGAGCAACGTACAGATGGCTGTGTTGAAGACATCCATCGAGGCCGAAGCCCAGGCCGTGTTGCAACTCCTCGAAGGCGCGGCCCAAACGACCTCAAACCCACCTCACCTCGGCAATCGGCTCGACACCACGGCCTGATTGCGGCGTCCAGACATCCGTGTCCGACAAGAAGGGGATACACATCATGCGCATGCTGCACACCATGCTCCGGGTCGGCGATCTGGAGCGCTCCATCGGCTTTTACACACAAGTCCTCGGCATGCGCTTGCTGCGCCGCAAGGATTATCCCGAGGGCAAGTTCACGCTGGCTTTCGTCGGTTACGGCGACGAATCCGAGCATGCGGTACTGGAACTGACCTACAACTGGGGCGTGGAGCGTTATGAACTGGGCACCGCCTTCGGCCATATCGCGATCGAAGTGGACGACGCGAACCGCGCCTGTGCTGAAGTGGCCGCCAAAGGAGGCAAGGTCACCCGGCCGGCCGGGCCGATGCAGCACGGCAGCACGGTGATCGCTTTTGTTGAAGATCCGGACGGCTACAAGATCGAATTCATCCAGCAGGGCACGCGTGGCGGCGCATAGCCGATAGCGCCACGACACCAGCCAGCTCACGCCCAGACCAAGCCCTTCCCGCCGCAACCCGTCTGGCCGGGCCGCCTCAAGTTTTCCTCAACAGTCCCGATACTCAACGTAACCATCATCGCTCGATGTGAGATGGAAACAATCAGGAGGCCGTATGGCGTGCTTTACCCGACGGTGCGTCGCAGCATCTCTGGCTTTCTTCGCTTTGGCGGCCCAGGCGGATGAAGGCAAACCGCTCAATTTCGGGGTCATCAACCAGCGCAGCGTGGCGCTGACCGCGCAGTCCTGGAACCCAATCCTCGCCTATGTGGGCCGCAAGGCCGGCGCGACGCTGCATTTGAAAATGGGCAAGACCGCCCCGGAAACCACAGCCATGACCGAGCGCGGCGAGCACGCCTTCGCCTACACCAATCACATGTTCACGCCGGAGCGGGACAAGATCGGCTACAAGGTCATCCTGCGCATGTCCGGGGCGCCGATCCACGGCGCGATCGTGGTGCGCGAGGACAGCCCGGCGCGGTCACTGAAGGATCTCAAGGGCGCGGCGGTGGCCTTCCCTTCCAGAGATGCCTTCGTCGGCTACTGGCTACCCATGGACCAGCTGATCAAGGGCGGCGTCGAAGTGCAGGAGGTGTTCGCCGGCAACCAGGAGGGCGCCATGTCCCAACTGCAGTTCGGCAAGGTGGCCGCGGCAGCGGTGAACAAGAAGCTCCTGGAAAAATATGCGCAGCGCGAGGACTTTCGCTTCAGAGCGATCTGGATCTCGGACCCCTATCTGGACATTCCCGTCATGGCGCACCCCTCCATGCCGGCCAAACTGGTGGAGGCGGTGCGCGAAGCCTTCATCGGCATGCACAAGGACCCCGAGGGGCGGAAAGCCCTGCAGGCCAGCGCCGACGCCCTGGAGTCCAAGCAGTTGTGGTCTTTCGTGCGGGCGGAGGACGGGGACTACGACAACTACCGCCGTTTCTACCGTAACGCCGCCGTCAAAGGAGACTAGGCGTGATCGCGCTTACCGGCCCCAAGGCATTCTGGGCACACTGGGGCCTGTTGCGGCGCATTACCTCGGTACAGGGCGTACTGTTGCTCTGCGCGGCCATCGTGCTGACCGGCGTGCTCACCTATCAGAACCGCGGCGAGGCGGTTCTGGAGCAACAGTCCAACGCCCGGCTGCTTCTGCTGATAGTGAGCCCGCTGGTGGCCGAGCAGGCGGTGGTCGGCGACTATGCCGCCATCAAACAGATGCTGGAGCGGCAGGCCACCTCATACAGGAATACCTCCAGCCTGCTCTGGAAGCGCAATGGTCAGGAGGAGGTGTCGGCGCGGGTCAATCCGCCCGCTTCCGAATCGCCAGCCTGGTTCGCTCGCATGATGGCCATGCCGGCGATCAGGCACAGCGTTCCCATCAGCCTGGGTGGCATCGATTACGGCACACTCGAGGTGACCCTGGAACCGACCCTGTCGGAGAACCAGCTGTGGCAAAGGTTCGCCTACTATGTCTGGCTCTCCTTGTCGGCGGCGGTCACCGTGCTGCTCGCCCTGTTTCTCGTGCTGCGCGGCAACCTGCGAGTGCTCAGGCATCTGGCCCAGGCCGCCGATCGATTCAGCCACGGCGAGCTCGAAATACGCATCGAAACCGAGGGCGCCCGCGAGGTGCACGATGCCGCCGCCGCCTTCAACAACATGACCGACCACATCCGGCAACTGTTGACCGACTTGTCGGACAGCCGGCAGCAGTTTCGCGAGCAACTGCATTTCACCGAGGAGCTGATCGAAGCGCTGCCGGTGCCGATGTATTCCAAAAACCCCAAAGGGATCTATACGAGCGCCAACAAGGCCTGGGAGACTTACTTCGGTCTATCGCGGACGGAGATGATCGGCAGGAAGGTACGTGACCTGTATCCCCAGAGTCCGGACACGGCATCCTTGCATGAAAAGATGGACGAGGCGCTATGGCGCGACGGCGGCGTCCAGGTCTACGAGGTTCCGATCCAGAACAGGGACGGGCAGGAGCGGCAGGCCATGTATTCCAAGTCCACCCTCACCGACGCGGATGGCCAAGTGACGGGGATGATCGGCATCATCACCGATCTCACCGAGCTCAAAGGCGCGATGCGAAAGGCGCGCGAGGCTCTCGACGGCAAGACCTCGGCCGAGGAGGCCAGCCAGGCAAAAAGTCTGTTTCTGGCCAACATGAGCCACGAGATCCGCACACCGTTGACCGCCATCATCGGCTTCTCCGAAGCGCTGTTGGACGTCAAGCAGAGCATGCCAGAGCGCATCGAGGGCATCCGGACCATCAACCGGGCCGGCAAGCACCTGCTCACCATCATCAACGACATCCTCGACCTGTCCAAGATCGAGGCCGGCCGGCTGGAAGTGGAGCGCCTGCCGGTGCCGCTGTTTGACCTGCTCGACGAGGTGGCCAGCCTGGCCAGGCTGCAGGCAGAGTCCAAGGGCATCTATTTCCATGTCGAACCGGTCTTTCCGCTCCCGGAAACGCCGCACATCGATCCGGTACGGGTGAAGCAGATCCTGTTCAACCTGATCGGCAACGCCATCAAGTTCACCGACCAGGGCGGCGTGACGTTGCGGGTGCGGCACGATGCCGCCAACAAACTGGTACTGGAGGTCAGCGACACCGGCATCGGCATCACTCGGGAACAACTTGCGCGCCTGTTCCAGCCATTCACCCAGGCCGATGCCAGCACCACCCGCCGCTTCGGCGGTACCGGGCTGGGACTGGCCTTGTCCAGGCAGCTCGCGGAGATGCTGGGCGGAGGCATCGGCGTGGAAAGCAGCCCCGGCCAGGGCAGCCGGTTCACCCTTAGCCTCGACAGCGGCCCGGCGGGGCCTTTCATCGACAACGCCGAGCAAGCCACGCGGCTGCAACAATCCGCACAGGTGCCCAAAGACCTTCCCGCCTTGAGCGGCAGCATCCTGCTGGCCGAGGACAACCCGGACAACCAGCGCCTGATCGGCTTGAACACTCGACGGCTGGGGGCGGAGATCACGCTGGTGGAGAACGGCGAGCTGGCGGTGGCGGCGGCGCTGGCCCGGCCCTACGACCTCATTCTCATGGACATGCAGATGCCGGTCATGGACGGCATCGCCGCCACGCGCGCGCTGCGCGCGCATGGCTACCGCGGGCCCATCGTCGCGCTCACCGCTAACGCCACCCAGCAGGACATGCAGAACTGCCTGGAGGCGGGCTGCGATGGCTTCCTGAGCAAACCCATCGAGCGCAACCGGTTCAACGAAACGCTACGTGGCTATCTGCATTCGAGTCGCGAGGCGGCCGAGGAAACGGAGCGGGAACCCGTCATGCCGCCCCTGTTGTGGCGGGATCCGGGCCTGGCCCAACTGATGACGCACTTCCTCGGCCGTGTCATCGACTCCCGGAGAGTTCTGCTAAATGCGCTGGAAGCGGGAGACAGCGAAACGATCCGGCGGCTGGCGCGCGGCATGAAATCGCTGGGAGCGGATTACATGTGCCCACGCATCACCGAGGTTGCCGGCCAACTGGAGTTCGCCGCCACGGCCGGCGACGGGCGGGCGGTGCGCGAACTGGTCGCCAAGCTCAGCGGCCTGGTTGATCGCATCGAACTCACGCCGCCGGCAGAGGCGCCCGGACAGACGACCGGAAATGACCTGGCGCCCCTGGTCTCCGAGCTACTGCGGGAGAGGCCAGATATGGCTGACCTGGTGGACTATTTCGTCGGCCGCCTGCCCGGCTACGAGCAGGGCCTGAAGGACGCCCTGGCCAGCGGCGACCAGGAGGCGCTCAAGAAGCAGGCGCATGACCTCAAGTCGGTCGGCGGCGGTTACGGCTATCCCCAGATGACCGAGCTCGCCATCAAGATGGAAGACAGCCTCGCCGGAGGCGGGCAGGAAGAGATGGCCACCTTGATCGAGGCCTTTTCACGCCTGGCCCGACGCATCGAGGCGGGGGCGGCCGAACCGGGCGGGGATGAACGGCCGCGGGCCCGCCCGACCGAATTCGCGCCCGAACAATCCACGTCCCGCCATCCCGCCGTGCTGCTGGTGGATGACGAAGAAGCCAACCGCATGATCCTGGCACAACGCCTGGAACAGGACGGCTATCGGGTGGCTTCGGCGGAAAGTGGCGCGCGGGCGCTGGAAATCATGCGCGCGCAGCGCATCCAACTGGTGCTTCTGGATCGCCACATGCCCGAGATGGACGGCCTGGCAACGCTGGATGCGATCAAGGCGGACGCCGCCCTCAGCGCCATCCCGGTGGTCATGCTGTCGGCGGAAAGCGGCCGCGATACCGTGGACAAATGCCTGGCGCGCGGGGCGGTTGACTATCTTGCCAAACCGGTCGCCCCCGAAACACTGCAACAGTGCCTGCGCCACTGGCTGGGCGAGGTGGCGGCGAGCGCCACGCCGACGACGCCAGGCTCGGCCCTTGCGCGGGAAGACGCGATCATCGACTGGCCAGCCCTCTCGCTGCAGTTCAACGACCGGCGGGATTTCATCCTGAAAATCATGAACACGGTGCTGGCGGCCCATGGCGAAACACCCGCCAGGCTGCGCGAAGCGGCGGCCCAGGGCGAACTGGAACAGCTGGCCTTCCTGGCGCACACTCTCAAGGGCGTCGGCGGCAACATCAAGGCGGCGCGGCTACACGAATTGGCGGCCCGGGCCGAAACCAGCGCCCGTGGCGGGCGAGCGGATGCCGCCGAACTGGCCGGACAGCTCGCGTTTGCGATGGAAGCGTTGCTTGCGGCAATCGCGGCGCGATCCGGCGCCGATGAATTCAAACGGGAAAAACGGGACAGCGAAACATGAGTGACAAGACCTTCAAGATATTCGTCGTCGATGACGACCCGGTCGCACAGATGATCACCGTCGATCAACTGAACGACCCGCACTTCGAAGTGCGCGTGTTCGACACCGGCGAGCAATGCCTGGCCGCGCTCGATCAGGCCCCCGACCTCATCCTCATGGACGTGGAGATGCCCGGTCTGGATGGCATCGCCACCTGCCATGCATTGCGCGAGACGGGTGACTGCCATGCCCAGGTGATCTTCATCTCCGCGCGCAACGACCTGGAGACGCACCTGGCCGCGTATGACGCCGGCGGCAACGATTTCATGCTCAAGCCGTTTCAGCCCAAGCAACTGGCACAGAAGGTGCGCCTCGCCGAGCAGTACCTGGAACAGAAGCGCGGCATCGCGGAGCAGGCCCAATATGCCCAGCAGGCGGCCTTCTCCGCCATGTCCTTCATGGGCGAGCAGGGCACGGTGATCCAGTTCCTGCGCGCCTCCTTCGCCTGCGCCACGCCCGCACAACTGGCCACCGCCCTGTTCGAAGCCATGGGTCAGTATGGTCTGCAGGTCATGCTGGAGTTGCGCGACGGCGCCGCGACGGAATGCCATTCCAGCCACGGCCTGTGTACACCTCTGGAGCAGTCCATCCTGTGCCATGCGCGCGAAATGGACCGCATCTTCCAGTTCAGCGACCGCCTCGCCATCAACTACCCGCGCATCACTCTCCTGGTGCCCAACCTGCCCATGGACGACCCGGACCGCATCGGTCGCCTGCGCGACCACCTGGCCATCATCGCCGAGGGCGCCGAAAGCCGGTTGCGGGCCATGCAAAGCGAGCGGCAGCGCCTGGCCCAGGCGGACGGCATCGTGCGCGCGGCCGCGGAACTCAGTGCCACCCTGGCCGCGATCGAGGCGAAACAGAACGAAAACCGCCTTCGCGTTCTGGAAGTCGGCAACGACTGCCTGACCGAACTCGAGCGGAATTTTGTCCGCCTGGAGATGACGGGCAGCCAGGAGGAGGCGCTGCTCAGCCTGGCCCGCTCGGCCATCGATCGCTACAACCAGCTGCAGCATGAGGGCAAGTCGCTGAGTGACCGGCTGCACCAGGTCGCCGCCGGCCTGCAGGGCGTCATTGCGGGGGAAAATACCCGGCCGCCAGCCTGACCGCGATCCGGATGGCCTCGGCCGGGCTGGCCAGGCTGTTGCGGTGAATTCCAGCGGCTAGTCTCCGTTTGAGACCAGCGGGTCGATCAAACCCGGAAGCCCGCCACCGTTTCGTTCAACTGGCCGGCCAGTTGCGACACGTTCTGCGCAGTCGAACTGGTCTGACGGCTGGCGCTGGAGTTGGTTTCGGTCATCTGGGCGATGCGTTCCACACGGGTCGCCACATCCCTCGCCGCCGCGCTTTGTTCCGTGAGGGAAAGCTGAATTTCGCTCACGGCGCGCATCACCTCGCCGGCGCGTTGCTCGATCTGGTTAATGGCCTCGCCCGCGCGGCGGGCCATGTCCTCGCCTTGGGTAGCGCGGGAAACGCCCGTTTCCATGGCATCCACCGCGCGTCGGGTACCGCTCTGGATGCGTTGAATCATGTCGCCGATCTGCTGCGTGGAGGCAGCGGTGCGTTCCGCCAGCTTTCTCACCTCGTCCGCCACCACGGCGAAGCCGCGTCCTTGCTCCCCGGCGCGGGCGGCTTCGATGGCCGCATTGAGCGCGAGCAGATTGGTCTGATCGGCGATGTCCTTGATGACGTTGACGATGCCGGTAATCTCCGTTGACAAGCCGCCCAGTTCGGTGACGATGGACGAGGATTCGCGCGCACCTTCGGCGATGGCGGCCATCTCGCGCGCCGCGTTCAGCGTCACTTCGCGACCTTCCTGCGCGGCGCTGCCGGAGCGCTGGGCGAGATTATTGGACTCCTTGGCGTGTTCGCTCATCTGATCGATGGAAACCGACAGCTGTTCCACGGAAGCGGCCATGCCGGAGGCGGATTCCGCCTGCTCCGTGCTGGCGCCGGCCACAGCCGAGCTGGCTTGTGCCAGGTCGCTGGAAAGCTGCTCCAGCGTCTGTGCGCCCCCTCGCACCCGGGTCACCACGCCGCGCAACTGCTCCTGCATGGCGGACAGGCTTTTCAGAAGGTCGCTGATTTCATCTCTGCCGGTCACCGCAATGGCCTGGGTCAGATCGAAACGCGCGACCGCCTCGACCGCGCTTCTGGCGGCGCCAAGCTGCTTCTTCATGCGCATTTGCATGAACCCGTTGACACCGGTCAGTAATACCAACGCCGCCGCCAGCAGGGCCGCGACGATCCAGACTGTGCGCACCGCCTTCTGCCGCGTGGCATCGAACGCCGTGCTGACCACGCCCTGGTAGTAGGGCATGAACTGCTCCATCGGCTTGATGACCTTGCCGTGCACCAATGGCCAGTCGTCTTCCAGAATGCTCTTCACGGTCGCCATGTCGTCGTTCTGGTAGGCCGTGAGCAGGCGCCCCATGAGCGCCTGCAGACCCGTCATGCCGGTGTCGATCTTCTCGAGAAGCTTCTTCTCTTCCTCGGGCAGAGCGCCCGCCGTGGCCAGCGTCCGGAACTGGGCCCATTCCCCCGGCAACGCGGCTTGCGTCTCTTTGAGATGGTTGGCAGAGCCCACCGTGGGCAACTGCCCAAGGGCCACACCGGCGATGCGGAAGCGAACCTCCTTGATACGCCGCTCGATGCCGGTGAGCAGGATCAACGGGGAGACCGCCTGCGTATTGACCTCGTCGAGTGCGTTGGCGCCGCCGCGCGCGGCCTGGATGGCCATGCCGCCCAGGGCCAGCACGCAGATCGTGGTCACGCCCGCCATCAGAATCAGCAGGCCGCGCAGGGTGTGGATCATGGTCTTCTCCCGTTCATGTTCGCAAATGGCGGCTTATTCGGTCGGCAGGCCCTTGCCTTCCCATGCCGGCATGCCGTCGCGGAACCAGGACACCTTCTTGTAGCCCGCCTTGATGGCCTGGTCTGCGCCCTTGTAGCCCTTCCAGCACGGCGAGCCATTGCAGTAGAACACCAGGACCTTGTTCTTGTCGGCCGGCAGCTTGCCGAGGTCCATCTTGTCGCCCGGGCCGGTCTTGGCGACCTTGGGGAATTCCTCCTTGAACGGCACGTTCAGCGCGCCCTTGATGTGCTTTTCGGCGTATTCCGCGGCCACGCGCGCATCGACAAACACGGCGCCCTTGTCGAACTGCGCCTTGGCCTGGTCGACGCTGACGAAAGTGCCGCCGGGAATGCTGTTGGGCGTGTCTTCCGCCGCGCGAGCCGGCAAGGCGGCCATCAGGGCGGAGAGGGCGAACAGGGAAAGCAGGGAATTAATGCGCATGAATGTCTCCTCGACGTTGGTAGGTGTGGTTGCCAGTGACCTGACGCCCGTCTTTACGACACGGGAATCGTAATCTTGAGGAATATTTGGGAGGCAACAGGAAAGGGACAGAGCCCAGGCCAAGACTCAATAGAAAGACCCGTCATCGACATGCCTCAGCTTCACCCGCACGCCACCCCGCAACATGCCCCGCCGCTCCCGGGCGCGCAGGCGGTGCTGTCCTTCTGGGTGAGCAGGAACGCCAGAAACGCGCGCGCCACCACCGAGATCTGCCGGCCGGCCGGATAGACCGCGTACCAGTGGCGCTGGATCGGGAAGCCGGCCACTTTGAGCACCGCGAATTGGCCCGGTTGGTGCAGGGTGAGTGCATGGCAGGACAGCGCGGAAATGCCCAGGTCAGCCAGAATGGCCTGCTTGATCGCCTCGTTGCTGCCCAGTTCCAGGCGCGGGCGGATTTCCAGGCCATGTTCATGGAACAGTTGCTCGATGGCCTTGCGCGTGCCGGAACCGGCCTCGCGCATGACCCAGGGTTCTTGCGCCAGGCGTTCCAGGGTAAGGTGTTTTTCCTGGGCCAAGGGGTGATCGGGCGCGGCGAGCACGACTATCGGGTTATCCATGATCGGCGTCGCCACCACGTCGATTTCCTCCGGCGGCGTCCCCAGCAGATAAAGATCGTCCAGATTGTCGGCCATGCTGGCCAGCACCTGTTCCTTGTTGGTGACGCGCAGGCTGACCTCGATGCCGGGATGCAGCTTGGCGAACTCCCCCAGCAGGCGCGGCGCGAAGTAGGAGGCGGTGGTGATGGCCATCAGCTTCAGCTTGCCCTTCTCCAAGCCCTGCCGCTCCGCCACCGACATGGTGTAGCGGTCGAGGATGGCGAAGATTTCGCGCGTGGCCTGGGCCAGTTCGCGGCCGTCCTCGGTCAGCGACACCTTTTTGCCCACCTGTTCCACCAGCGGCGCGCCGACCGTTTCGGTGAGCTTCTTCATCTGCATGGAGACGGTGGGTTGGGTCAGATAAAGCTCTTCGGACGCGCGCGTGAAGCTGCTCAGGCGGGCGATGGCTTCGAAGATTTCGAGTTGGCGGAAAGTGGTGTGATGGCGCATGGGTCAAGGGCGTGATGCAGCTTCGCTGCGGGTGATGCGGCTGCGCCGCAGGTGAAACGTGAAACGTGGCGCGAGGCTGTCACTTTTCACCCAGCCGCGCAGCGCGCAGATCACGTTTCACAGAATCATAGACATAAATCTATCGTGACAATAGAAAAATGTGACTGTTATTTATGCTTTTCGGCCGCCAATATTCGCCCCACTTCGAATCGACCTGAAGCCGATTCGTTGGACCAACCCAAATCCCCATAAGGAGCGATAAATGGCTGTGAAGACCTACAACGCTGGCGTTAAAGAATACCGCCAGACCTATTGGACCCCCGATTACACCCCGCTGGATACCGACATCCTGGCCTGCTTCAAGATCACGCCGCAGCCGGGCGTGCCGCGCGAAGAAGTCGCCGCCGCCGTTGCCGCCGAGTCTTCAACCGGCACCTGGACCACAGTTTGGACCGACCTGCTGACCGACCTGGATTACTACAAGGGCCGCGCTTATCGCATCGAGGACGTGCCCGGTGACGACACCTGCTTCTACGCTTTCGTGGCTTACCCGATCGACCTGTTCGAAGAAGGTTCCGTGGTTAACGTGCTGACCTCGCTGGTCGGCAACGTGTTCGGCTTCAAGGCCCTGCGCGCCCTGCGTCTGGAAGACGTGCGCTTCCCGATCGCTTACGTCAAAACCTGTGGCGGCCCGCCCGCGGGTATCCAGGTCGAACGTGACCGCATGAACAAATACGGCCGTCCGCTGCTGGGCTGCACGATCAAGCCGAAGCTGGGTCTGTCCGCCAAGAACTACGGCCGCGCCGTGTACGAGTGCCTGCGTGGCGGTCTCGACTTCACCAAGGATGACGAAAACGTCAACAGCCAGCCCTTTATGCGTTGGCGTGACCGTTTCGCCTTCGTTCACGAAGCAACCCTGAAAGCCGAACGTGAAACCGGCGAGCGCAAGGGCCACTACCTGAACGTGACCGCGCCGACCCCGGAAGAAATGTACAAGCGGGCCGAGTTCGCCAAGGAAATCGGCGCACCGATCATCATGCACGACTACCTGACCGGCGGCCTGACGGCCAACACGGGTCTGGCCAACTGGTGTCGTGACAACGGCATGCTGCTGCACATCCACCGCGCCATGCACGCCGTGCTCGACCGCAATCCGCACCATGGTATCCACTTCCGCGTCCTGACCAAGGTGCTGCGTCTGTCCGGTGGCGACCACCTGCACTCCGGTACCGTCGTCGGCAAGCTGGAAGGCGACCGTGAAGCCACCCTGGGCTGGATCGACACCATGCGTGACGAGTTCATTCCGGAAGACCGTAGCCGCGGCCTGTTCTTCGATCAGGACTGGGGTTCCATGCCTGGCGTGATTCCGGTCGCCTCCGGTGGTATCCACGTCTGGCACATGCCGGCACTGGTCAACATCTTCGGCGACGACTCCGTGCTGCAGTTTGGTGGCGGCACCTTGGGCCACCCGTGGGGTAACGCCGCCGGTGCAGCCGCCAACCGCGTCGCGCTGGAAGCCTGTGTCGAAGCCCGCAACCAGGGTCGTGCCCTGGAGAAGGAAGGCAAGGACATCCTGACCGCTGCCGCTTCGCACAGCCCGGAACTGAAGATCGCCATGGAAACCTGGAAAGAGATCAAGTTCGAGTTCGATACCGTCGACAAGCTGGACGTCGCCCACAAGTGACATTGCGGTTTCATCGCAATGTCATCCCGGACGCGCCTTGTTGTTGCCAATAAGCCCGATCCGGGATCCAGAACCCAAATTGAAAGGAAAGCAAATGTCTGAAGTGATGGATTACAAAAGCCGCGTGAGCGATCCCGCCAGCCGCAAATTCGAAACCTTCTCTTACCTGCCCGCCATGGATGCGGCCAACATCCGCAAGCAGGTCGAGTATCTGGTGAAGAAAGGCTGGAACCCCGCCATCGAGCACACCGAACCCGCGTATCTGATGGATTCTTACTGGTACATGTGGAAGCTGCCGATGTTCGGCGAAACCGATGTCAATGTGGTGCTGGCCGAAGCCGAAGCCTGCCACAAGGCTAACCCGGACAACCACGTGCGTCTGATTGGTTATAACAACTTCAATCAGTCGCAAGGCGCTTCGATGGTGATCTTCCGCGGCAAGACGGTTTAAGTCGCGCGGCGGTTAGCAGTATCCGGCCCCCGCTGCGCGATTGGCGTAGCGGGGGCTTTTTGTTGGCTGGCGTGAGCTTGCCAACTGCGGTTTTTCCACGAATGGCGCGACAACGATTTCGCGCGCAATTCGTGGACAAATGTGCGTTCTTACCAAGGAGCCTTTCATGAGCAACATCGTTGATCAATACCGCGTCACCCAGGAACCCTACTATCGCGCCGTCGCCGACGAGGTGGAGCTGTTCGAAGCCGCCTACTCGGTACGCATGCCGATGATGCTGAAAGGCCCCACCGGCTGCGGCAAGACGCGTTTCGTCGAATACATGGCGCACAGGCTGAACAAGCCGCTGATCACCGTGGCGTGTAACGAGGATATGACCGCTTCCGATCTGGTCGGCCGCTTCCTGCTTTCCGCGCAAGGCACCGAATGGCAGGACGGCCCCTTGGCCATTGGCGCCCGCTATGGCGCCATTGTCTATCTCGACGAAATCGTCGAAGCGCGCCAGGACACCACGGTCGTCATCCACCCGCTGACCGACAACCGTCGCGTGCTGCCGCTGGAAAAGAAGGGCGAACTGGTCCATGCCCACCCGGATTTCCAGATTGTCATTTCCTACAACCCTGGCTATCAGTCGCTGATGAAGGACTTGAAACAGTCCACCAAGCAGCGCTTCGGCGGGCTGGATTTCACCTATCCCGAACATGCCATCGAAACCGAAATCGTCACGCACGAGTCCGGTGTTTCCGCCGAAGTGGCCGGCAAGCTGGTGTCCATCGCCGAGCGTTCGCGCAACCTCAAGGGCCACGGTCTCGACGAAGGTCTGTCCACCCGCATGCTGATCTACGCGGGTTCGCTGATCGCCAAGGGCGTCAACCCGATGTCCGCTTGCCGCGTCGCGCTGGTCCGTCCGATCACCGACGATCCGGACATGCGTGATGCGCTGGATGCGGCGGTTAGTACGTTCTTCTGATTGCAGCCGAAGGGTGCGCACGGCGCACCCTACATTCATTCGAGGTGAACCATGTCGATCAATCTCGCTGACTACGCAGAAATGCTGGAAGACCTGTCGCCGCATAGCCAGGAGGCGCTTGCCACCAATTGGCATGATGCGACCAAGGTGTTTTCGCCGCGCGGTCTGGATACCTATCTTAAGGGTGCGGCCGCGATTCGCGGGCTGGGCAAGGGCGACCCGCTGGTCGAGGCGTGGATTGTGGATGCGCCCCAGGTGGCCAAGGAAGTCGGGGAAGATGTCATCGGTGAGCTCATTACCGCCGCGCTGTCGCTCGCCTCGCGCACTTCCGGATCGGTGATCGAATTGATGCTTGCCACTGCGCCAACGGCGGCTAACCGTCTGGGCGATGCGCAGCTTTTTCTCAATTACCTGCAATTTCTCAACACCCTGATCGCGCAGGCGCCGCGCGGCGTGCGTCCGATGCTGGACAAGCTCGAAGTGCTGTTCCAGCAATTGACGCTGGGCGGCTTGCGGCGCTGGGCGATGTGGGGCGCGCACGCGCACCGCACCAATTACGAGGAGCAGATTCGCTACTTCAGTCTCGAATCAAAAGACTCGATTGCGATGCTGCAAAAAGAGCGCAAGGGCACGCTGCTGGTTGATGTGCAACGCCGCATCAACATGTATCTGCGGGCGCTGTGGGCGCGCGACTTTTTCATGCGCCCGACTGCGGGCGACTTCGAGACGCGCGAAGGTCACAGACCGTATATCGAAGACTATCTGCTGCATCTGCCGGATGCGCTGGACGACTTTACGCGTGAAGGCTTTGATCCCATTTCCGGCCTCGAACTGTATCGCGCCACCGCCGCGCATTGCGCCGCGCATCTGGTCGAAACCAAACAGCCGATTTCCGCCGAAGCCCTGAATCCCTTGCAGATGGCGATGATCGGCGTGATTGAAGACGCACGTATCGAAACACTGACGATCCGTCGTTTCCCCGGCATGAAGCAACTGTGGAGCAAGTTGCACACCGCCACTCCGTCGATGCACGCCAGCGTCGGCGATTACCTCAACCGGCTGGCGCGTGCGCTGCTGGACGAGAGTTATCAGGACAACGATGCGTGGATCGCGGAAGGCCGTGCGCTATTTGCCGCCGCAGCGGACAAACTGGACAGTCACCTGACCTCGTGGGACATCGGCGTGCAGCTCGCGCACAGTCTCATTCCGCACCACAGTGCCCAATACCCGCAAAAACGCATCGCCTTCAACCCGCGTACCGACCTGCTCACCGCGCCCTACCGCGACGACAACCGCTATTTCTGGGAATTTGAGGAGTTCGATTTCAACAAGGCCGCAGGGGCGGGTTACGACTCCATCAAGCAGGTGCGCAAGTACGTGAACGTGATGGAAATGGCCAACGAAGTCGAGGTCGAAGGCGCGGGCGACGACGCACAGGAAATCTGGGTGCTGCCGACCGAACTGTTTCCCTACGAAGACTTGGGCGTCAGTTGGAACGACATGGAAGGCAAAGAGCCGTTGTCCGACCCGTTCCATTATTCCGAGTGGGACTACCAGATTCAGCTCGAACGTCCGGCCTGGGCGACCGTGCAGGAAAAGCGCGCCAAGTCAGGGGATTTGCAGGTCATCGAAGACATCACCGCGCAATACAAGCGCGAAATCCACCGCATGAAGTTTTTGCTTGATGCCATGCAGCCGCAAGGCGTGCAGCGCATCCGCAAACTGGAAGACGGCGATGAGATTGACATCAACGCGGCGGTTCAAAGTTTTATCGACATCCGCCTGGGCAACCAGCCCGACCCGCGCATCATGATGCGCAGCGTGCGCAAGACACGTGACTTCTCGATCCTGGTGCTGCTCGACCTGTCGGAATCAACCAACGAAAAAGTGCAGGATCAGGAGTATTCGGTGCGCGAATTGACCCAGCAGGCCTGCGTGCTGCTGGCCGATGCGATCAACAAGGTAGGCGACCCGTTCGCCATCCACGGCTTCTGTTCAGATGGCCGCCACGACGTCGAGTACTACCGCTTCAAGGACTTCGACCAGCACTGGGATGAGACGCCCAAGGCCAAACTCGCCGGCATGACCGGCCAGCTCTCCACCCGCATGGGCGCGGCCATCCGCCATGCCGGCCATCATCTGCAACTGCAACGTTCGGCGAAAAAACTGCTCATTGTCATCACCGACGGCGAACCGGCCGACGTCGACGTGCGCGACCCGCAATATCTGCGCATGGATACCAAGAAGGCGGTGGAAGAAGTCGCCCGAATCGGCGTCACAACTTATTGCATGAGCCTGGATCCGCGCGCGGATAATTACGTCTCGCGCATCTTCGGCCAGAACAACTACATGGTCGTCGATCATGTTCAACGCCTGCCGGAGAAGCTGCCGCTGCTCTATGCAGGCCTCACTCGCTAACCGCAAAAACCATGCAAACCACCTACGTCGGCTTCAATCAGGACCATCACGGCATCACCCAGCTCGGCCGCATCGTGCTCGACGGCCGCGTGTTCGGCTTCATTTCGGAAACCGAAGACTGCACCGGTTGGGACCTCGGCCGCATGCAGATCCTGATGGACAAGGTACAGGCCGAATGGGACAAATACGCCGGCCTGCCCAGCCGCCTGCCGCCCGACCTGCAACAACGACATACCGAGCTTTACGGCAAGGCGGTAAAAACCGCGCGCGAAAAGGGCTGGGATCCGGAACTGGGCGACGACGAGTGAACAGCAATCAGGCGTAGATATCAGGGGAAAAGCGCTCCGCTTTTCCACCTACTCGTTGTCAAGCGAACAAGGCTTGGCTCGCGGCTTCCAGGATGGCCAGCACCGCCGGGTGGGTCACTTTGCGTTCCACCGAGATGGCGAAGAAGCGCTCGCGCAAGTCGCGCGTTTCACCCAGCCGGAGCACGCCGTATTGGCTTTCCACCTCAGAGCCAGTGACGACCGGGGCGGGAAAGATGCCGGCGCCGGCCTTGCCAAAGGCCTTCATCAGCGCGCTGTCGTCGAACTCGCCGACGATGCGTGGCCGTATGTCATTTCGCTCCAGCCAGCGCATCAACGGGGCGCGCAAGGCGCTGTCCGCGCCGGGAATGAGCAGCGGTGCGCCGTTCAGACAAGCAGGAAAAACACCCGTCAGACCTGCCGCCAGATCGGGCGTGGTATAGAAGGCGACGCCGCATTCGCCCAGAGCGTGGCTGTAGCCCTTCACGTCCATGCCGGGCGGCATCGGCCGGTCGGCCAGCACCATGTCGATCCGGTGGATGGCCAGTTCGCCGAGCAGGCGATCGAGCCGGTCTTCCCGGCAGATCAGGCGCACCGGTTCGGGCTGCGCCAGGGCCGGAGCGAGCAACTGGTGGGCGATGGATTTGGGCACCACATCGGCGATGCCGACGCGAAATGGAAAGGTTCTTTCTTCGCGACTGTCGCGCAGGGTTTGTTCCAGTTCCGCGCCGACCTGGAACAGTTCCTCGGCGTAGGACAACACCACGCGGCCGATATCGGTCAATTCCAGTCTGCGGCCGGTGCGCCGGAACAGGGCGACGCCGAGCCGCGCCTCGAACTGGGTCAACTGGCCGGATAGGGTCTGTGGCGCGACATGCAGTTTGTCCGCCGCGCGGTTGACCGCGCCGGTCTTGGCCACGGTATAGAAGTAATTCAGGTGCTTGAAGTTGAGCATGAGGGTGGCCTCTCGTATCGATAAAAGCGGATTAAGCATCACTGTAATTCGAATTTTTCTTCTTTGTGTCGCGCCGTAGGATGCGGCCATGTTCAACCGGAAGCGAAAGGAAGCGGCCATGCAGACAGATATTCAAAGCCAGGGATTCAGCCTTACCGAAGGCCTCAACAACTATGTGGTGAAGCGCTTGGCCTACGGCCTCAGCCGTGGCGACGAAGCCATCACCCGGATCACCGTGCGACTCTCCGACATCAACGGCCCGCGCGGCGGCGCTGACAAGCGCTGCCTGATCGAGGTGCGCCTGAAGACCTCGCCGACGGTGGTGATCGAAGACATCGAGACCGATCTGTACCTGGCCATCGACCGTGCCGTCGAACGCGCCGGTCGCACGCTGGCCAGACGCCTGTCGCGGCAGCGGCAATTCGCGCCCGATCTGCCGGCGCTACCCGAGGCGGAACAGATCGCCGCGCTGGCCGACGATCGCTGAGGCAGCATCATGCACAGACTTGGTTGGCTCGCTTTCGCGGCTCAGTTCGCGCCCCGCATCTTTCAAATACGGCAGCGCACCTGGATCGGCCTTGGCGTCGGGCTGCTGGCGCTATTCGGGCTGGCGATCTGGGCCGTCGTGGCGTTGATCGGCTGGTTCTTCGGCCAGGCGCAAGCCTTGACCGGTGGAGTGCAAGAACTTCTGGCTGATCCGGCGCGCGGGGTAATGCAACAGGTGGAGCAGGGTTTGCCCGCTGCACGCGAGCAATTGGATAAATATCTGGACGGCCTCCTTCCGGCGCAGAAAGAAGAAGCAGCATCGCCGCACAACCACTACGAAGAGGCTAAACAATGAATAACACCGCAGTCTCCATCGGCGAACCCTGGATGTGGGGCGCCTTTACCGCTTTCGTGCTGGTCATGCTGGCGCTGGATCTGTTCGTGTTCGGGGGTCGCAAGGCGCACAAGGTTGGCGTCAGGGAGGCGGCAGCCTGGTCGCTGGTCTGGGTCAGCATGGCGCTGTTGTTCAACTTCGGGCTGTGGTGGTATCTGAATGGCACGCTGGGCCCGGAAGTCGCCGACCGCAAGGCGCTGGAATTCTTCACCGGCTATCTGATCGAGAAGTCGTTATCGGTCGACAACGTGTTCGTCTTTCTGCTGATCTTCTCGTCCTTCCACGTCGCCGCCGAATACCAGCGTCGGGTGCTGATTTACGGCGTGCTCGGCGCCATCGTCATGCGCGCGATCATGATTCTGGCTGGCGCCTGGGTGGTGCGCGAATTCAGCTGGGTGCTCTATCTGTTCGGCGCTTTCCTGGTCGTTTCCGGCCTGCGCATGCTGGTCATGGCGGAAAAAGCGCCCGATCTGGAAAACAATCCGGTGCTGAAGTTTGCGCGTCGCCATCTGCGTATTGCCGAGGGTCACCACGGCGAGAAATTCAGCGTGATGAAGGATGGGGTGCGCTATTTCACGCCGCTGTTCCTGGTGCTGATCCTGATCGAAGTGTCCGATCTGGTCTTCGCGGTCGATTCGATTCCGGCCATCTTCGCCATCACGACCGATCCGTTCATCGTGTTCACTTCCAACATCTTCGCCATCATGGGCTTGCGCGCGCTGTATTTCCTGCTCGCCGACGTGGCCGACCGCTTCCATCTGCTCAAATACGGCCTGGCCATGGTGCTGACTTTCATCGGCGCCAAGATGCTGATCATGCCCTGGTACCACATGCCGGTGGCAGCCTCGCTGACCATCGTCGCGGTGTTGATCGTCGGCAGCGTCGTCGCCAGCCTGATCGCCACACGCAACGGACACCCACCCAAAGGAGATGCAACATGACGCAACGATTGTTGGGCATGCTCGGCCTGTTCGGCCTGCTAATCGGCCTGGCCGGCTGCTCGGAACCGCCCTACAGCAACATCGACAACAAGCAGTTGAAAACGCTGCTCGCACAAGGCGCGCCCCTCTACGACATTCGCCGGCCGGAAGAATGGCGCCAGACCGGGGTGGTGGCGGGCAGCCGCAAGCTGACTTACGTCGATGCCGGCGGACGGCCGAATCCGGAATTCCTGCCGCGCATCGGCACCGAGGTGGCCAAGGACGCACCCATCGTCCTGATCTGCCGTACCGGCAGCCGATCCCGTTCGCTGGCGCGGGAATTGACCGATCTGGGCTATACCCGCGTGTACAACGTGCGCAACG
This sequence comes from Hydrogenophilales bacterium 28-61-23, assembly GCA_002281555.1. Lineage (GTDB taxonomy): Bacteria > Pseudomonadota > Gammaproteobacteria > Burkholderiales > Thiobacillaceae > PFJX01. The sequence goes on along the minus strand of NCGJ01000002.1, from coordinate 444,916 downwards.
GTATCACCCGCTGGATTCGCGATGACAACCCCGTGGTTCGAAACTGAGAACGCCAAGGCCTGGATCGAGCGGAGGTCGACAGCGCCCTTTTCATCTGGCCGCCGATGGGTTCAACATGGCGGTCATCGGCGGCATGTGCCGAACCTATGCCGAACAGGTGCCAGCCCGATGACGGCACACGATTGAGAGGCGGACGATGTTTTATGTTCACGGCGTTAGCGGGCAAACCTTTCGCGGTTCCCTGGAAAAACTCATTGCCGTTCCCGGGCTGAGTGCGGTACGCAGAACACGCGCCATCAACCGGGAAGGGGAGGAACCGGAGCCTGAACTGCGCCTGATCCGTCGCGACAACAACGAGGTCGGGCAGTATCAACAGGCCGCGCAGGCCTATCGCGAGATGCTCCGCGTTCCGACCGAGCGCGACCCGATCTTGCACGCATACCAATTGATGAGCCGTGATGTCATGACTCTGCGCCCCGACACAGGGGTTGACGAGGCCTGGCGGCAACTGGCCGCGCGCGGCCTCAGCCAGGCGCCCGTGCTCGACAAGACGCACCAGCTCGTCGGCCTGGTCACCGCGCAAAACCTGCTCACGGTGATCAACCTGGAGGATGGCAAGGTGCGCGACATCCTGGCCCATAGCGTGGCCGATGTGATGACGACGCCGGTCGTCAGCGCCGACCCGATCACCGACATCCGCCGCGTGGCGCGGGTGCTGCTGGACTATCACCTGCCCGGGCTGCCGGTGGTCAGCGAGCAGACCGAGCTGGTCGGCATCATCACACGCAGCGACATCCTGCGCGCCCTGGTCAACGACCCGCCCCTGAGCCTGTGGGCATGAGCCAGTGTCCAGACCGGCCAAGATCAACGCGCCGACCGGCTTTATTCGGCGTTCGTCGCGGGTCTGCGCGCCAACGACAGAATATGCGCCGGTGCGCTTGGCTGACGCCGCCCGGCAAGCAATGTCAGCGCGGCCGGGAACTCGGCCTGCAAGCGCCGCTGCGTGTCGCCGGCGTCCGGCGTATAGAACACCGCTTCGTAAGCGACCGGCTCATCCAGCGCGCTTCGTGACTGCGGTTTGAAGCCCCGCCAGGCGACTTCCACCCAGCGCTTGTGCTGGCTATCGACAAAAATGATTTCCTCGGCATCCACCACGGCCAGGTACTGCATGGCGCGGATAGGCACGAACACACAGCCGGACCCGCTCGCCGCCAAAAGGATGCGCGTGTTGTTGTAGGTTGCGGCCGGCAGCATCGAGGCTATCCGCGCCAGCGCTGGCTCGCGCTCGAAGGACTCCGGTTGTATGTACATGACGCCACCTTGATCTCATGGAGACGCAGCCAGTATAGCGACCCGCCTCGCGACGGCGCCGGCAGAGATCGAAAACGGGATTCGAACGCATGAATTTGGCAAGAAGCCATCGCGGCACGGGATTCGATATAAGCAAATGCTTATAACAAGCATCACAAATCATTATTTTTTCTTATGTCGAGTCATCGCTATAGTTCGCCCCATTCCAGGTAGGCCTTTGCCGATCAGGGATTTATTCCACACCTAAGAATCGCTTAAGGAGCAAGTAATGGATCAGTCAGCACGTTATTCCGACCTCAGCCTGAAAGAAGAAGACCTGATCAAGGGCGACAAGCACATTCTCGTCGCGTATCACATGCAGCCGGCCACCGGTTACGGCTACCTGGAAGTCGCCGCGCACATCGCCGCCGAGTCCTCCACCGGCACCAACGTCGAAGTGTCCACCACCGACGACTTCACCAAGGGCGTCGATGCGCTGGTGTACTTCATCGACGAAGCCAAGGGCATCATGAAGGTGGCCTACCCGAACGACCTGTTCGACCGCAACGTCACCGACGGCCGCGCCATGCTGGTGTCGTTCCTGACCCTGGCGATTGGTAACAACCAGGGCATGGGCGACGTCAAGCATCTGCAGATGCAGGACTTCTATGTGCCCTGGTCCATGCTGCGCCAATTCGACGGCCCGGCGAAAGACATCACCGACCTGTGGGACATCCTGGGTCGCCCGCGTGTCAACGGCGGCTACATCGCCGGCACCATCATCAAGCCGAAGCTGGGTCTGCGTCCCGAGCCGTTCGCGGCTGCTGCGTATCAATTCTGGCTGGGTGGCGACTTCATCAAGAACGACGAACCCCAGGGCAACCAGGTGTTCTGCCCGACCAAGAAGGTCATCCCGCTGGTGTACGACGCGATGAAGCGCGCCATGGACGAAACCGGCCAGGCCAAGCTGTTCTCCGCCAACATCACCGCTGACGACCATTACGAAATGCTCGCCCGCGCCGATTACATCCTGGAAACCTTCGGACCCGACGCCAACAAGGTTGCGTTCTTGGTCGACGGCTATGTCGGCGGTCCCGGCATGATCACCACCGCGCGTCGTCAGTACCCCAACCAGTACCTGCACTATCACCGTGCCGGTCACGGCGCGATCACCTCGCCGTCCGCCGTGCGTGGCTACACCGCGTTCGTGCTGTCCAAGATGTCGCGTCTGCAAGGCGCTTCCGGCATCCACGTCGGCACCATGGGCTACGGCAAGATGGAAGGCGGCAAGGACGACCGCAACATCGCCTACATGATCGAGCGCGATTCCGCTGACGGCCCGTACTACCACCAGGAATGGCACGGCATGAAGCCGACCACCCCGATCATCTCCGGCGGTATGAACGCACTGCGTCTGCCCGGCTTCTTCGAGAACCTGGGTCACGGCAACGTCATCAACACCTCCGGCGGCGGCTCCTACGGCCACATCGATTCCCCGGCGGCCGGCGCGATCTCCCTGCGTCAGTCTTACGAGTGCTGGAAGGCCAAGGCCGACCCGATCGAATTCGCGAAAGAGCACAAGGAATTTGCTCGCGCCTTCGAATCGTTCCCGGGCGATGCCGATCGTCTGTACCCGGGCTGGCGTGAAAAGCTGGGCGTGCACAAGTAAGTCGAACGTCCGCTGCATGTAGTAAGTTGAGAAACGCCCCCGGTTCGCTGGGGGCGTTTTACTTCGTAGGGTGCGCCATGCGCACCGAATCGGATGGTGCGCATGGCGCACCCTACGGGAGTCAAAATGACCGACAAAGAGCAATACAAAGTAAACACCGAACCCTACTACCAGGCCCAGGGCAAGGAAGTTCAACTCTACGAAGCCGCCTACCGCAACCGCCTGCCGGTGATGGTGAAAGGCCCGACCGGCTGCGGCAAATCGCGCTTCGTCGAATACATGGCGTGGAAGCTGAACAAGCCGCTGATAACCGTGGCCTGCAACGAAGACATGACCGCATCCGACCTGGTCGGCCGTTACCTGCTGGAAGCCAACGGCACCCGCTGGCTGGACGGCCCGCTCACTGTCGCCGCCCGCATCGGCGCCATCTGCTATCTGGACGAAATCGTCGAAGCGCGCCAGGACACCACCGTGGTGATCCACCCACTGACCGACCACCGCCGCACCCTGCCGCTGGACAAGAAGGGCGAGCTGATCCACGCCCACCCCGACTTCCAGTTGGTCATCTCCTACAACCCCGGCTACCAGTCGCTGATGAAGGATTTGAAGCAGTCGACCAAGCAGCGCTTCACCGCCTTCGATTTCGACTACCCGGATGCCGCGCTGGAGACCACCATCCTGGCCAAGGAAACCGGTCTGGACGAAGCCACCGCCGGCAAGCTGGTCAAAATCGGCCAGACCGCGCGCAACCTGAAAGGCCACGGCCTGGACGAAGGCATCTCCACCCGCTTGCTGGTCTACGCCGCGACATTGATCAAGGACGGCGTCGATCCGCTCGACGCCTGCCGCATGGCGCTGGTGCGCCCGATCACCGACGATGCCGACATCCGCGAGACGCTGGATCACTCGATTGATGCGACGTTTGCGTAGAGCATCGGTGGAAACGCTGCTATGCTGGCGTATCAACATTGTTTCTACATGAGGCAAGGCCATGGCTCAACAAGTTCTGCGCAAATGGGGCAATAGCCCTGCGGTACGCATTCCCGCCGCCGTGATGGAAGCCGCACATCTGACCCTGGATCAGGCGGTCGAGGTCAAGGCCGTGGATGGCCGGGTGATCATCGAGCCGGTCGCGCCCGCTTTCAGCCTGGATGCCTTGCTGGCTGGCATGACCGAAGCAAATCGCCACGACGCGGTGGACTTCGGCCTGCCGCAGGGGCGGGAACTGCTCTGATGACCTTGTCCTACGTGCCTGATGTCGGCGACATCGTATGGCTGAACTTCACCCCGCACAGCGGCCATGAACAGGCCGGGCGAAGGCCCACCGTGGTGTTGAGCCCCAAGGCATACAACCTGAAATCCGGACTGCTGGTGTGCGTGCCTATCACCAACCAGATCAAGGGTTATCCCTTCGAGGTTTTGTTAAGTGGCCAGGGCGCCACGGGCGCTGCTCTGGCTGACCAGGTCAAGAGCCTGGATTGGCAAACGCGGCAAGCGGAACGCAAGGGCCGCGCCACACCGGACGAAATCTCGGAAATCCGCGCCAAGATCGGCGCACTGCTGACGTTGAACCCACCACAGCCATGACCGTCGCCGAAACCGAATACCAGCACCCCCTGATGAAGGCCTACTGGGCCCAGATCGACACCCACTTCAAGCCGGTCGAAGACGTGTTCGAGGATGTCATGGCGGAAGCCCTGGCCATCCTGACGCGAGAAGGCATCAACGCCTATCTGGAAGCGGCCCGCGTCATCGGCAAGCTGGGGCGCGGCGTCGAGCCGATGCTGGCGTTCCTGGAGGAGTGGCCTTCCGCCGCCAAGGCCCTGGGCGAGGACGCGCTGCCCGAGATCATGGCGGTCATCATGCGCATGCAGAAGTCGCCCAACAGCAAGGCCATCACCCCCTTCCTGCAAACCCTGGCGCCGGTTGCTCGCCGTCTTCACTCGCAGGAGCGGATGCGGCATTACCTGGACATCACCCTCGATTTCATGGAGCGCACCACCGGCTCCATCCACGGCCATCACACCACTTTCCCCAGCCCGGGCCTGCCCGATTTCTTCGCCCAGGCGCCGTTTTTGCTCGGCCAGCTCAGCCTGGTCGGCCTGAAGAACTGGGTCGAATACGGCATCCGCAATTACCGCGGCCACCCGGAACGGCAGAAGGACTACTTCACCGTCCAGTCCGCCGACAGCCGCGCCGTGTTGCAACGCGAACGCCACGGCACCTTGTTCATGGACGTGGAACGCAAGCTCGACCTCTACCTGCGCGGCCTCTGGCAGGCGTCCGAGCAACTGGTGCCGTACTCCACCGCCTTCGACGAGCTGCGCAAGCCGGTGCCGTATTACGACAAGCTGGGCATGCGCATACCCGATGTCTACGACGATGCCAATACCATCCCCGGCATCGACCGCTACCGCGCCACCCTCGCCCACATGGTCGGCCACCGTCGCTGGACCACCGCCCAGATCGCCGACAACTGGAGCCCGTTCCAGCGCATGGCGGTGGAGTTCTTCGAAGACTGCCGCATCGAAACGCTGCTGTGCCGCGAATATCCCGGCCTGAAGCGCATCTTCCTGGCGCTGCACCCGAAGCCGGTCGAAGACGCCTGCGATCCGGAAACCACCTCCTGTCTGCGCCACCGCATGGCAATGCTGTCGCGCGCGCTGCTCGACCCGGAACATGGCTATCGCGATGCCGACCTGCTGACCTTCACCGAGCGCTTCCATGCCCTGATGGCGCAAGGTGAGTCGAATACCAAAGACATCGCCACGCTGGCGTTAAGCTATGTCGCCAAGACGCGCCGCCAGAGCGACCAGTACGCCAAGGTTCACTTCGACGACACCGTGGTCGACTACCGCGACGACAACCGCCAGATGTGGCTGTTCATCGAGGAAAGCGACGATGAAGAGATGTTCGAGAAGGAGAAAAAGCGCACGCCCAGTGAAGAAGAAAAAGGCCTGCCGCCACGCCACTACCCGGAGTGGGACTACCACAGCCAGACCTACCGCCCGGACTGGGCCAGCGTCTACGAGGCTTTGCATCCGAAAGGCAACCCGGCCGAAATCGACCGGCTGCTGGAAAAACACAGCGCGCTGGCCAAGCGCCTGAAACGCATCCTCGACCTGCTCAAACCGCAGGACAAGGTGCGCATCCGCTATCAGGAAGAAGGCAGCGAACTCGACCTCGACGTCGCCATCCGCTCGCTGATCGACTTCAAGGGCGGCGCCAATCCCGACCCGCGCATCAACATGAGCCACCGCACCGACGGTCGCGACATCGCCGTCATGCTGCTGCTCGACCTGTCGGAATCCTTGAACGAGAAAGCCGCCGGCTCAGAGCAGACCATCCTCGAACTCAGCCAGGAAGCCGTCACGCTGCTGGCCTGGGCGGTGGAACAACTGGGCGACGCCTTCGCCATCGCCGGCTTCCACTCCAACACCCGCCACGACGTGCGCTACCTGCATATCAAGGGCTATGGCGAACGCTGGGGCGACGAGGCCAAGGCCCGTCTGGCCGCCATGCAGGCCGCATACTCGACCCGCATGGGCGCGGCCATGCGCCACGCCGCGCATTACCTGGAAGCGCGCCCGGCCGACAAGAAACTGATGCTGATCCTGACCGACGGCCAGCCGTCCGACGTCGACACCAACGACGAGCAGTTGCTGATCGAAGACACCCGCCAGGCAGTGAAGGAACTCGACCGCAAAGGCATCTTCACCTACTGCATCAGCCTCGACCCGAAAGCCGACGAGTACGTCAGCACTATCTTCGGCCGCCAATACACCGTCATCGACAACATCCAGCGCCTGCCGGAAAAGCTGCCGGAGCTGTTCCTGGCGTTGACCAAATAAGCATTGTTTTGGTGTTTTCGGCGCGCCTGGGCTCCCGTTGCCACAGTGTGGCCACTGTCCCATCATGGCGCCGATCGCTTCCGCCGACGAACGCACATCATGCCGCCCAGACTTGATTCCCAATACCCGCATGCCCGGCTGCTGGCCCTGGGCTTGATGCTGTACGGTCTCCTGCCGTTTTCCGGCCAGGCGGCGGAAAAGCCCCACGCGCCGGAAAGCATCCCGGGGGCGATCACCGTCACTGCGGAACAGGTCGTGGAACTGATCCTCTCGAAACCCGGCCTGATCCTCATCGATTCGCGCAAGAAATCCGAATACTCGAAAGGACATATCGAGGGCGCCATCAGCCTGCTGAATACCGGCATGGAGCGGGAGGATCTGGAAAAGATCAGCGCCGACAAATCGGCCACGCTCATCTTCTACTGCAATGGCCCGCGCTGCCTGCGCAGCAGCGACGCCATCCGCAAGGCCATGGCCTGGGGCTACAGAAATGTGTTCTGGTTCCGTGGCGGCTGGAAGGAATGGACGGACAAGCGCCTGCCGGCCATCACGGACTAGACCGTGAGTGACGGCCGGCGCCCGCAACCACGGCAATCTCCCCAAGCCTCCCCACGCCTCCATGCGCATTGAAACGCTCTCCATCAAGGCCGTCACGATCATCATCTTCGTGATGATCGGAGGAGTCGCCAGCGTCCTGTCCCTGCTGGCCGGGAGCTACTTCCGGCAGACCGCCCTCGATGCCCAGATCAACAGCCTGTCGCGGGTGATCGAGGTGGCCTCACAGGAGATGCTCAAAGCGGTGCGCGGCCACACCTTCGAATTGGGCATGCACCTCGGCCATAGCGACGAGATGATCCAGGCCATCCGCCAGGCCGGTGCGCCAGGCGGCCGGGAGCGGCTGGTCGCGCTGCTGGACGACCCGTTCATCAACGGCTTCGTCGGCTTCGCCAACATCAATCTGGAGAAGATCCGGATCTACGACCTGGACCTGAAGTTCATCGCCGAGAGCGGCAAGGGCATGGTCGGCCTGGCCCCGTCCCTGGCCGCCCCGCTTGCCAAGACCCTCGCGGGGAGACCCGGCGTCGAACGCCTGAAGGCCAGCGATGCGCTGTGGATCTCCGCCAGGGGCCCGATGCATTCCACCCTCGTGCCCATCGGCGGCCTGCGCCCCATCGGTTATATGGAGATCATCATCAACCCGGTGTTCAATCTCCCGGACATCGGCGCCATCACCCGGACGCCGATCAGCATCTTTTCCCCGGCCGGCGAGCCCATCATCGTCGGCGCGCCGAATCACCCGGACCATCTCCTGCCGGTGGAGTACATGCTGTTTTCCTCCGATGGCCAGGCCGCGTTCCGGATCGTCGGCTACGAGAACGTGGAACGACTCAACGCGGAAATGGAGCGGACGCGCACCGTCACGGTCAGCGGTTTCCTGCTGCTGACCATCATCACCCTGCTGTTCGCCCTGTGGCTGTTCAACCGTTTCCTGTTCGTGCCGGTCAAGCGCATGGTGCGGGACATGAAGCAGATGGCCGGCGGCAAACTGGATCTGACCGTGGATGACCGGGGCCTGCGCGACTTTTCCGTGCTCGCCGAAACCTTCAACGCCATGGCCCACCAGGTACGGCGCCGCACCAACGACCTGGAACGCCTGCTGGACCTGGATGACAGCGCGATCCTGTGTTTCGGCAACGATCAGGAGGCGGTGTATATCAACCGGGGGGCCGCGACCCTGTTCGGCTACACCCCCGATGAGATCGGCGACCTGGACCTGGGCGACCTGTTCGGCGACGACATCGTCGGCCTGATGCGCGATGCCGGACTCCTCAATGCGCCGGCGAGCGGCAAGCTCCCGGCGCGCCTCGCCTGCATCCGCAAGGACGGCACCCGCGTCGAGCGGGACGCCATGATCTGTTCGCTGGACGTACGGGGGGGCCAGGGTTATGCGGTGGTGCTGTATTCCCTGCCGAAGGCCGACGAGCTGCTGTCCGCGGAGACCGTGGTCACCAGTTTCCAGCGCAACGAACAGCGCATGAACGCGGTGGAGGAATCCCTCAACAGCCTGCTGGAGATCGCCCGCAACGCGCCGGGCTTCATGTCGGCGGCATCCAGCATCGAGCTGCTGGGTGGCGAGGGCGCGGAATCCGGCCCCGAGCGGCCGGCCATCCGCGAACAGACAGTCAATGTCATGCTCTGCGCCCTGGCCTGCTGGGAACACGACCTGGACAAGAGCAAGCTGGACCTGGCCGAGGAAAGCCGCATCTGGCCGGTGTATATCGACAAGTCGACCCCCACCACCCGCACCCTGGACAAATACCTGAACATCGAGACCTGCCCCAAGAACCCTCGCACCCAGCGGGTCATCGATACCGCCGAGTTCGTGCTCAAGCAGCTGGGCCGCAAATCGACCCTGGAGCGCAAGAAGCTCCAGCAGGCGCTGAGCGATTTCCGACTGCTGATCTCGGGTATCAAGCCCTCCGCGGACTGATCCGTCCCCTTCCCTCGCGCCGCCCGACCGGGCGCCTTGCCGTTCCCGCCCCACCCGCCGTCCGTTTTCGTCGAAACGCACCGATTAGACGAAATATCCCATTGATTCGTAACGGAATAAATCTCGACGCATCCATACGAATATCGACGAACAAGTAACTGGCATTCCCCTCCCGGACTGTTAATTTGGACATCGGAGGCGAGTCATGGGACGCCATTCAGGGTGTCTGAATGGGGAAATCCCGGCGCCGGGCCGCCACCACGAAGGGGAAGAGTGGCGGGCCCGGGCAGGAACCGGGCATTCATGACTCGCCCACCCGAAGCGACATCAATCAACCGAGGAGACAGTGAAATGCAGCGTAAATCCAATAACAAAAAACCAACCCAGGCCCCCGGCAAGGGCTGGGTCAGGAAAACCCTGTGCGGCACGGCGGTCCTGGGCCTGGCCATGAGCATGCAGCCGGCGCTCGCGGGCCATGGCCACGAACACCGGCATGGCCATGGCCACGGTTACGGGCATGACGATTTCGCCACCATCACCCCCTACAACCGCGTGGCGCGCCTGCCGGTGGTGCGGGACGAAAATGGCCAGGTCGACCACAAGGCCACCTACGCCAAGGTGCAGGCCGCCGCCCTGGCCCTGGCCAATTACGTCGCCCGCTACAAGGACTCGGCCGTGCTCGGCACGACCATCATCAAGGGCGACGACTGGGTGCTGGGCGGCACCTCCCTGAACTGCCGCAAGACCCAGACCTGCACGGATGCCGAAATCAGCCAGGCCATCATCGAAATCCCCTCGCCCGAGCCCATCGACCCCAATGACCCGGCCTATCTGGCGGACGGCACGGTAACTGCGGCCAACACCAAGAAGGCCAGCGTGCTGGATTTCTGCAACGAGCACTACGCCAAACAGGCCCTGGGGGTCTCGCCCATCGTCGGCGACCGGAAGATCGTCAACGGCTACAGCCATACCCCCGCGCTGCCCTGCGAGGTCTCCATCTGGAACGACGACGAGCACATCTATGTCGACATGCTCGACCCCAACGCCATCTTCTCGCTGTTCTTCACCGACGTGCTGTTCAGCGCGGACATGGCCGACCCGGCCTTCGCCGAGGCGATCGCCGACCTGCCGCCCCAGGTCAAGGCCGAGATCCGGGCGGTCGTGCTGCATGCCATGACCGAGTTCGACGCCAAGACCAAGGTCGTCGACAAGCAGCTCGGGCCGAAATACCGGAGCATGGAGCAGGTGGTCGAGGTGGTCGCCAACTCGCCCTACCAGTCGCCCTATCTGCATATCGGCTACACCAAGGCCGACGGCGCGGCGTTCAGCGCGGCCGAGTCCACGGCGGTGACCCAGGCCATCATCAACACCATGAGCATCAACAACACGCCGACCCAGGGCACGCACCCGACGGTCGTCAATGGCACGCCCCTGGACAGCATCCTGAGCCCTGGTTCGAGCTGGCGTTCGGCGCGCGCCACGCCGCTCACCCTGCCCGGCAACAACCATGTGATCGAGGCCTGTTCGCCCAAGTACGCCAAGATGGCCATGAGCACCGGCCTGCATCACGTGACCGCCCTGCCCTGCGAGATCACTGTGCAGATCATCGACCAGGACGGCAACGGCAGCCTGGAAACCCTGGTGGTCAGCTACCTGGACCCGCACTTCATGCTGAGCGCCCTGTTCGCGGATATATCGGAGGAGGAGAAGGCCGCCTTCGCGCCCATCCCGGGCGCCATCCTGAGCGACCTGCAGAAAGTTGTCGCGGCGGCGCTGACGGTCAATTCGGGCATCGCCCTGAATCCCGGCGCGCGGATCAGCTACAAAATGCTGCCCTGAACTTGCCTGGGCTTGAGTAAATTCAGCCCCACTGACAGGCGCGCCTGTCAGTGGGGCTGAGGCGCTTTCAGCGATGCCGATACTTGTGCACAACAAGGCACGGTGAATCCAAGGCTTCATCCTTGGCAAAGGACGCGTTTTTCCTTGAAATTAAGCTAAGCGCTTGATTTGGTGCGGTCGGCGGGACTCGAACCCACGACCCTCGGCTTCGGAGGCCGATACTCTATCCATCTGAGCTACGACCGCATTATTAGGAGGCGATGTTGCCGATGCGAGCCTGGCAACGCCATAAATATCAAACAGATAGTAACACTTTTAGGTGTTTTCCGCTGTCCTTGCCCTTGGCGCCCAATCCATCCTGTTCGACTTCGGCAGCCTCGTCGTCTTCGTCATTCAAGCCGCAGTGAACGTTTGGACGGCCGCATAAAACCCTTATAATCAGCAGGTTCGCTAACTATGACTAGGATTTGTGCCATGTCCGATCATCAAATGACCCAAACGACGCCGAAGGACTTTCTCGCAGCCACGCTAGGCGGCCTGATAGCGCCCGGTTTAACAATCTTCATGATTGTGATGTTGTTCCTTGGTATCCAGAAAAACATGGGCCAGCCTGACCCGACTCCAGTCGCCGACAAGGTGGTGCGTGAACGCATCCAGTCGTTCGGCCAGTCGCTTGCCGTTGACCCCAATGTTCCCAAAGTTGAGTTGAGCGGTGAGCAGATTTACAACGAAATCTGCTCGGGCTGCCACGCTTCCGGTGCTTTGGGCTCGCCCAAATTCAAAGAAAAAGCCGATTGGGGCAAGCGTAACGCGCAAGGTTATGAGGTTTTGTTGAGCCACGCCCTGAAAGGCTTCAACAAGATGCCCGCGCGCGGCGGCGATCCAGATTTGAGCGACCTGGAAGTCGCACGCGGCATTGTCTACATGACCAATGCGGCCGGCGCCAATTTCGAACCCGTCCTGAAGAAAGAAGTGGAGCCCAGCGCCGCCGATTTGGCTCGCGGCAAAACGGTTTACGCTGAAAACTGCGCCTATTGCCATGACACCGGCGTAACCGGCGCGCAGAAGCTGACCGATGCCAAGGCCTGGATGCCCTTGCTCAAGGAAGGCAAGGACTATCTTTACAACGCGGCGATCAACGGTAGTTTTGGCGGCCCGGCCAAGGGCGGCAACCTGAAGCTGTCCGATGCCGATACCAAGCTGGCGGTCGATTACATGGTTGCGCAAGCGAAATCGGCGATTCCGGCTGCCGCCAAGGCGCCAGCGAAAGCCGCATCAACCAAGTAAACGCCAACGGTAGAAAGCAAAAACGCGGCCTGGAGCCGCGTTTTTTGTTTCTACGCACCGGTTATTTGGCCAGCATCGCCTTGAGCGCGGAAAGCCGACGCCGGCCATCTTCTTTCGCTTCACCGCTTTCTTGCGCCGATCCAGAGCGTTTGACCTCGCTCTGATCGATTTCGTCCAGAAAACGCGAAGGATCGCACGACGCGATCTCGCCGCCGCGTTTGCGTTTTGCGCACCAGCTGATGACCAGACCGCGTCTTGCGCGCGTGATGCCGACATACATCAGGCGTCTTTCCTCCTCCAGGCGCACACCGTCCAGACACTCGCGATGCGGCAGAAGCTCTTCCTCGACGCCGACCAGATAGACATGCGGAAACTCAAGCCCCTTGGCGGCATGCAAGGTGGAAAGTCGAACTGCGTCGACTTCCTCGTTATCTCGCCCCTCGAGCAAATTCATTAATGCCACGGTCTGGGTCAGCTCGATCAACGTTTTGCCGTCTTCCTGGCCTTTCTTGGTCAGCCAGCCGACAAACTCGCGCACATTCAGCCATTTCGCCTTGGCGGCGCGATCGTCTTCCGTCTCGTACAGCCATTCCTCATATTGAATCGCGGCAAGTAGTTCCTCCAGCAACGGGCCGGCGGGTTCCACATCGGCCGCTTTTTCGGCGCGACCGGCGATGCGATTGATGAATTCGCAAAACTCGATCAGCGGCTCCAGTTGCCGAGCCGGAAGCTGAGCTTGAAAACCGGCTTCGAAAACGGCCTCGAACAGGCTGACATGACGCTGCCCGGCGTGATCGCCGAGTTTTTCCAGAGTGCCGGCGCCGATGCCGCGACGAGGCGTGGTAACCGCGCGGATGAATGCGGGCTCGTCATCCTGATTGGCGATCAGGCGCAGGTAGGCGGTGAGATCCTTGATTTCGGCCTTGTCGAAGAAAGACTGTCCGCCGGAAAGCTGATAAGGAATCTTGGCCTCGCGCAAAGCCTCCTCGAACAAGCGGGCCTGGTGGTTGCCGCGATACAGAATGGCGTAGTCGGCAAAGCGGGTTCGACACTCGAATTTGTGCGCGGAGATGCGCAACGCGACCGTTTCCGCTTCATGTCGATCATCGCGGCATTGCAGCAGTTCGATGTGGTCGCCGAGTCCGTGCTCACTCCATAAATTCTTTTCGTGCAGACGCGGGTTGTTGCGGATGACGCTGTTGGCGGCGCGCAAGATGCGCTGGCTGGAGCGGTAGTTCTGGGTCAGCGGGATGATCTTGAGGCTGGGGTAATCCTCGGTCAGCCGGCGCAGATTCTCGACATCCGCGCCGCGCCAGGCGTAGATGGCCTGGTCGTCGTCGCCCACTGCGGTGAAGCGGCCCGATACGCCGGCCAGCAGTTTCATCAATTCGTACTGCGCGCCGTTGGTGTCCTGGTATTCGTCCACCAACAGGTAACGCAAGCGGCCTTGCCAGGTTTCCAGCGCCTCGGCGTGATGCCGGAACAGTTCGACTGGCAGGCGAATAAGGTCGTCGAAATCCATCGCCTGATAGGCGCGCAAAGTGTCTTGATAGGCTTGGTAGGCGAGCGCGAACTGGCGTTCGGTCTCGTCCGCCACCGTTTGCAGGGCGGCTTGCGGGGAAAGCAGCGCATTCTTCCAACTGGAAACCACGCTGGCGGCCTGGCGCAAACCGGCCTTGTCCGTCGTTTTCAGGATGTCGGCCAGGATTTGCTGCGCATCGGCGGCATCCAGCACCGAGAAGCGGGGTTTGTAGCCCAGACGTTTGGCCTCATGGCGCAAAATTTGCAGACCCAACGAGTGAAAGGTCGACACGGTCAGCCCCTTGCCCTGCCGGCCCGGGAGTAACTCGGACACCCGTTCGCGCATCTCGCGCGCCGCTTTATTGGTGAAGGTGATAGCGGCGATGTGGCGCGCATCGATGCCGCACTCGGTAGCCAGATACGCGATCTTGCGCGTGATGACGCGGGTTTTGCCCGACCCGGCGCCCGCCAGCACGAGCAGCGGGCCATCCAGATATTTGACAGCTTCGCGCTGCTGCGGGTTGAGGCCTGAAAGCATGGGGCGATTTATTGGCGGCTATAAATGCAAACGGCCCGCCTGAAGCGGGCCGTTTCGGATCGGCTGGGGTTTAGCGCAAGCCGTTGATGTATTCGGCCACGGCTTTCATTTCATGGTCGGTCATCTTGCGGGCGATGACTTGCATCATCTTGCCACCGTCATTGATACGGTCGCCGCTGCGGAAGTTTTTCAATTGAGACAGCACATATTTGGAATGCTGGCCAGCCAGGCGCGGGAATTGAACCGGAATGCCGGAACCCGCCGGGCCATGGCACGATGCGCAAGCGGGAACGCCGCTGCCCGCATTGCCGCCCTTGTAGATTTTCTGGCCTTCCGCCGCCAGCGCGGCATCCTTGGCCAAACGAGGCTTAGGCTGCTGAGCGCTGAAATAGGCGGCCAGATTGAGCATATCGTCGTTGGAAAGCGTGGCGGCATTGGGCGCCATGATGGCATTTTTGCGCGCCCCGGATTTGAATTCGCCCAATTGCTTGGCGATGTATTCGGGGTGTTGTCCCGCCAATGCGGGATAAGCCGGCGTGGTGCTGTTGCCGTCAGTGCTATGGCACGCGCCGCAGACGTCATTGACGATCTTTTGGGCTTTGGCGGCATCGCCTTTGGCCGCCGGCGCCGGCGTGGGGTTGGCCCAAGATACAGCGGCAAAAAGCAGACCAGTCAATAACGCGAGGGATTTCATCTAAAAGCTCCTTAATCCGCAATAACAGCAATGGAATCGGGGCATTTTAGCGGTCTGTTTGCTATAGTGCCAGCCTTTCAATCGGTGGCCCTCCCGTGCTCAACGCCGCCTTCCATATTACCGTCGCGCAAATTCGCGAGCTTCCCGCTGACAGCCTGGCCGAAGTCGCCTTCGCTGGCCGTTCCAACGCCGGAAAATCCAGCGCGATCAATACGCTGTGCAATCACAAACGCCTTGCATTTGTCAGCAAGATGCCCGGTCGCACGCAACATTTGAACTTCTTCCGCGTCGATGAAGGCCGTTTTCTGGTCGACTTGCCCGGTTATGGCTACGCGCGCGCGCCAAAAGCGCAGAAACATGTCTGGCAAGCGCTGATCGGCGGCTATCTGGCCGACCGAACGCAACTCGCCGGTCTGGTCATCATCATGGATATCCGCCACCCGCTGACCGAGCTGGATCGCTCACTGCTGGAGTGGTTTCGCCCATCCGGCCGACCGGTACACGTGTTGCTTTCAAAAAGCGACAAGCTCTCGCGCGGCCCCGCCGCGCAGACCTTGCTGAGCGTCAGCGCCGAACTCAAGAAAATGGGCATGAATGCCACCGTGCAATTATTTTCCAGTTTGAAAAGGGTCGGCGTCGATCAGGCCGAAGGCGTCGTGCGGGATTGGCTGGGCGTGCCCAAAAAAAACCCGGCTCTAAGGGAGGTTTCGGAACCTCCGGTGGCCGGGTAAAGCTGCCCTGGCATTGCGCCAAGACACCCGCTCAGGGAGAAGGAGCGGGAGACGAAGCGATTCGTCCGCAAGCATGGAGAGGGCGACGCGAGTATTGGTTCCCGTGCCGCCCCGGCAATTTAGGCATCGTCGTTTCAGGAGTGAGACATCATGTTTGATCTATCGAGCTTTCCGCACAAACGTATGCGTCGCATGCGGCGCGACACTTTCTCGCGCCGTCTGATGCGTGAGAACGCGCTGACCGCCGCCGATTTGATCCTGCCGGTATTCGTGCTGGATGGCGAAAACCGGGTTGAAGACATCGCCTCCATGCCCGGCGTTCAACGCATGAGCCTGGACAGGCTGTTCCATGTGGCCGAGGATTGCCTGAAATTGGGCGTGCCGGCGCTGGCCCTGTTTCCCGTCGTCGATGCCGCGCTGAAAAGTCTGGACGCCGCCGAGGCCTACAACGCGAATGGCCTGGTTCCGCGCGCCGTTGCCGCCTTGAAGGCGCACTTTCCCGAACTGGGCGTGATTACCGATATTGCGCTCGATCCCTACACCAGCCATGGACAGGATGGCCTGATCGATGCCAGCGGCTATGTGCTCAACGATGAAACCATCGCCGTGCTGACCCGTCAGGCCGAATGCCATGCCATGGCGGGCGCGGATATCGTGGCCCCCTCCGACATGATGGATGGGCGCATTCATGCCATCCGCGACGCGCTCGATGCCGCCGGCTTCATCCACACCCGCATCCTGGCCTATTCCGCCAAATACGCGTCCAGCTTCTACGGCCCGTTCCGCGACGCGGTCGGCTCCGCCGCCAACCTGGGCAAAGGCGACAAGCATACCTATCAGATGGATCCGGCCAACTCGGACGAAGCATTGTGGGAAGTCGGCCTCGATCTGAGGGAAGGCGCCGACATGGTAATGATCAAACCGGGCATGCCCTATCTGGACATCGTGCGGCGCGTGAAAGACACCTACAAAGCGCCCACCTTCGTTTATCAAGTCAGCGGCGAGTACGCCATGCTCAAGGCCGCCGCGCAAATGAGCTGGCTGAACGAAAAAACCTGTGTGCTGGAAAGCCTGCTCGGCTTCAAACGCGCCGGCGCGGATGCCGTACTGACCTACTTTGCGCTGGACGCGGCGCGCTGGCTGGCGGAGAAGGAGTCGTCTTGAACCCAGTCATTTCGCGCGGCAGCTTGAAACTCAGGAGTAGCGCGCGCGTCGTTCCCGGTCTACCTGGATGATGTAGCGCTGGATCGCCGTTTCCACGCTGGGCGGCAAGTCAATGAACTGGCAGCCGGCCCGATGCGTGAGCCGGCCATTTTTCAAGGTAATTTCGAACGTCGTACAGACGTTAAGCCCCACCGCGAATTCACCGGTACCCGGCAACGTGATGCGGCATCCGTGGAAGACCTCCCCCGCCTTGAGCCGGCCATCTTCCGGATACGCGAGGATGCCAACGCCACCGATGCTGATGTCGACCACCACGGACTCCATCAAACCGGCTCCGGTGTTGATCAGGCACTTCACTGGATTGATTACCGAGGTGACCAGACGGTAGTACTCGCGACGCTGCAAGCGGAGAAGTTCACGCGGCATCGGCACGCGAAATACCGCCTCCGCGCCAAGAGTTGTCGATTCCATCCTCGCGCTGGAAAACTGCACATGAACCTGATCGTGAGTCGACGCAAAAGTGCATTCTTTGCCACTCAACAATGCCGCATTCATCGCCTCATCGACGCCTTGCTCAAACAACAGGTAGCCTTTTTCAGGTTCGATCGCAACGAGCGTGGAAAGCAGAAACTGCTTACTGTTTTCTCCATAGAGCGCGACGATATTCTTATCGTCCATCACTTCACGCAGGATTCGCTCAATTTCGGCAGCGTGGCTGACCAAGTAGCGCCCGCGATCCTCCGTGGTTATCAATTCGATCTTCATGGGGTTGATTGTAAAGGACTGTGCCGTAAACTCTGGGCTTCAATACGGTCAAACCGACTACCAAGAGCGTCAATTTGCAGATTCATTTTATGAGCTCAAAGAGCCTGAGAGTGTGAGGGTGTAACAGTGGGAATCATGGAAAGACTGCGTCGAGGTAGTCGTACTTGGGCAAGAACCATTGCCGTAGTCGAGCCGCCGCCACGACTGCAAAACGTTGGCATGATAAACACGGAACCACAAACCGAAAACGCGTCCGATGGCTTGGGTGCGGTAAAAAAAGACACCTTCAAAATCCGGCTGGCTCACGATGACAGTCGAACGAGAGAGGCGCGCTTTCTGGTCGAAAAACGATATCGCGATGTCGGTTACCAGGTTACCGCACAGTCTGGCCAACAGGTTTGCCCGGAACGAATCACATTGGCTACCTATAAAGGCGACGAAGTCATCGGCACGATTACCGTCGGCTTCGACACCGGAGCCGGATTGCTGGTCGATGAACTCTACAAACAAGAAGTCGATTCGCTCAGGCAGCAGGGATTACGCGTTTGTGAATTCACCAAACTCGCCATCGATCACAAAGGCGCATCGAAACGGATGATCGCCGGCCTGTTTCAGGTGGCCTCGCTCTACGCCGTAAAAATCTGGGGTTACACCGACATCGTCATCGAAGTGAATCCCTCCCACGTCGCTTTTTACCAACGCATGCTCGGCTTTCAACCATTGGGCATCGAGCGGATTTGTCCACGCGTCGGCGCGCCCGCGCTCCTGCTTCGACTGGATGCGGCCAACTACGGAACGCAGATGATTGAAAAATTCGCCGGCCACCCGGAGCTCTCGCGCCAGGAACGTTCGCTTTACCCTTACTTCATGTCTCCGCACGAAGAACGCGTCATTCTGGCGCGTATCGCACGAGGCTGACCCGTATGGACTTCAATTACCAAACTGCCTTTTCCGGCAACATCGGCTTGGGTCAAGCAAGGACAAGCCAGCCTGCTCACACTCGCCCGGCTAGGCGTCGGAAAATTGAACGTTGCCGATCTCGACATCTTCAACCGCAAGCATGTCCAGTTCTTCACCCAGTTAAATTCTGGATACCGCTATCGGGAGCGACATCATGAAAAAGTGTAAAGCCTGCCTGCTGCCGGAGGCGGTGCCCGATTCCCGGATCGGCCCCGATGGCCTCTGCGGCTTTTGCCGCGCGCCAAGCTCCGTGCATTCACTGACGACCCCCGACGCGGCGCATCGCGAGGACCTCGAACAGACTTTGCGTGCCAGCCGCAATAGCGGACGCGGTGGCTATGACTGTCTGGTGCCCCTTAGCGGCGGCAAGGACAGCGTCTACCTGCTGTACAAACTTAAAGTGGAGTACGGACTCAGGGTGTTGGCCTACACGACCGACATCGATCTCCCGGCCGTGGCCTGGAGCAACATCCGCACGGCGCTGGCCCGCCTGGACATTGACCACGTTGTCCTCTCACCCGCGCCGGCGTTCGTCCGGAAACTGCTGCGCTATCTCCTGAAAAACCAGGAAGCGCGCGGTGCCGTCTATACCGTATCCTATGTCTATGCCCCCCTGTTCGAAGGCGACGCGATACGTCTGGCCATCGAGAAGGACATCCCGCTGATCCTCGCGGGCTACTCACCCGGCCAACCCGACCCGCAACGCATGCTCTACGAGTTTTCCCCACGGCTCATCCGCGAGGAAGACTGGACGCCGCCGCATCTCAAGACATGCGGAGAATTCAGCGACAATGAACTAGGCCGTTTCTACAACCCACTGCTGCTGCCCGCCGACACGCGCTTTCCACGCTATCTCGCGCCCTATCACGCCTGGGATTACGATCAAAACGAAGTCATGAGAAAAGTGACCGAGCTTGGCCTGGTGAAGCGTGGCCGCCATGCCAGCCCCATCCTCAGCAACTACCCGATCAATTGGCTGATGATGTATTCCGACCTCAAGCACTTCAACTACAACCCGTATGCACCGGAGTTCTCCGCGCTGATTCGCGAGGGCAAGGCCAGCCTTGCCTATTGGCAGGTAATGGCCCCGCTGGTCGACTTCATGATCCGTCGCCGCGTTCTGCTTGGCCGGGAGGTTAGCCGCTGCATGAAGTGGCTTGATCTGAGCGATGAAGATTTGCATATCAACCTGCCAGAGGGAGCTTACGACCCCCCTCTGCTGCGCCGGCCAGCATCCTGATGCAAGCTCGGCTCGATACCGTACCGCACTGGCTTCAGGCCCGAGCTGGGCAGGCGCCAGATCAGCCCGCCTACTGGCGGCGTTCGATGGCCGGGGGCTGGGCAAGCGTGAGTTGGGATGAGGCCATCAGCCGGGTTCGCGCTCTTTCCGCCCATCTGGCGCGCCTGGGTCTGCGTCCCGGCGATAGCGTCGCCATGATGATGCCGACGCTTCCCGAATGGGAATACTGCCAGATTGCCATACAGTCGATCGGTGGCGTGGTGGTAGGCGTAGATGCGCACGACGCGCCAGAGAACATTCGCCACATTTTGCACACAGTCCGGCCTCGGGCGCTTTTTCTTGCCACACACAAACAGTTCGAAGAACTGAAGGGATTGTTGCCCGAAGCGCCTGTCGTTGTGGTCGCCTTGGAGCCAGCCCGTTCGACCGACATTCTCTCGCTGCCTGAATTGCTCACACATGCGGCGGACGCGGATCCATCCTGGCCGACAGTGGAGCCAGACCAAACCGCCACCATCATCTTTACTTCCGGCAGCACCGGGCAGCCGAAAGGCATCGCATATAGCCATCGCCAACTCTGCCAGGCCGGCGCGGCCATCCTCGCGCGCTTCCCGGGCATCCGGGAAGATGCGCGGCTCGCCTGCTGGCTGCCCATGTCCAACCTGTTCCAGCGCATCATCAACCTGTGCGCCATCATGTCCGGCGCGCAAAGCTACTTTGTCGAATCGCCGGCTGAAATAATCCATCGATTACCGGAAATCCACCCCGCCTTATTCATCGGCGTGCCCCGTTTCTACGAAAAACTGTATGCCGGCATCCAGGCGGAGGTGGCCAAACGCCCGCCGCCCGTCCGGCGCGCGGTGCGGCTAGCCTGGGCTATTGGCGAGCGCTTTCAAAAAGCGCGGCGGGAAGGCAACGACCCGGGGCCGCTGCTCGGCGCGGCGCACGCCTTGGCCGAGCACCTTGTCCTGCGCCGGCTACGCGGCATGATGGGGCAGAATCTGAAATTCATGGTCAGCGGCTCGGCGCCCATGCCGCCCTGGCTCCTGGAAAAGCTGCATGGCCTGGGCTGGCTTGTGCTGGAGGCTTACGGCATCAGCGAATGCGTCGTGCCGATCGCCATCAACAGCCCCGATGCCTACCGCTTTGGCAGTGTCGGCAAACCGCTGCCCGGCAACCAGATCAGACTGGCTGAAGACGGGGAATTGCTGGTGCGGGGCACGGGCGTGTTCACCGGATATTGCGGCGCCGCCGACATCGACAGCCCCCTGGATGCGGAGGCCTATCTGCACACCGGGGACTACGCCCGTGTCGATGCGGATGGCTACGTCTGGCTGACCGGGCGCAAATCGGAAATCTTCAAAACCTCCACCGGCCGTCGAGTCGCGCCAACCCCGGTGGAGGCTGCTCTCAAGCAACTGGCTTATGTCGAGCACGCAGTCCTGTTCGGCCGCAACCGGCCGGTGCCGGTCGCCCTGCTCAGCCTCAACACGGAATCCCTGCCCGATGCGCGAACTGGCGAGGCGCCGCCGCCAAGCCTGCTGGAAGCCATCGGTCGCGACGTGGCCACCGCCTGCGCCTCGCTGCCGGCCTCTCAAAGGCCGGCCGGCGTCCTGCTTACCCGGCGCAGCTTCAGCATTTCCGGCGGTGAACTGACCAGCAACCTGAAACTGCGCCGCGGCGGCATTGAAGACAAATACAGCGCCGATCTCGACACGCTCTACCTTGCGCTGGCGCGATCCACCGAACACTCCCACTGTCTGGTTCTGGAGATCTCATGAGCACCTACTTTCTCACCGGCGGCACCGGCGCGGTGGGCAGCGCCATTGTTCCGCTGCTCATGGCCGAACCTGACGCCGAGGTCAGATTGCTGCTGCGGGCGGATTCCGATGCCAGCCTGGCGCAGCGGCTGGACGAGTTGATCCGCTTCTGGGGTTGGGCGGAAGACTTTGACAAGCAGGCACGCATCAAGGCCTTGCGCGGGGACGCCGCAGCGCCGCAATTCGGTCTCGGCGAACCGCAATACGCGGGCTTGGTGGCCGAGTGCAGCCATGTCCTGCACTGCGCGGGCACCGTGCGCATGAACCTGCCCCTGGAGGGCGCGCGCCGTTCGGCGGTGGGCTCGACTCATCAAATACTGGGGTTGGCGCGCGACATCGCCAGTGCCGGACACCTGCGCAAGGTCGAGTTCGTCAGCACCCTGGGCGTGGCCGGCAAGCGCCCCGGCGTACTGCCGGAGGCCTGGATGGACGAGGCACCCGCGTTCCATAACACCTACGAACAAGCCAAATTCGAGGCCGAGGCGATTGTCCGCGCCGCCATCGCCGACGAAGACCTGCCGGTGACCGTGCATCGTCCGAGCATGGTGATCGGCGATGCGCGCGATGGGCGCATCATCCACTTCCAGATCTTCTATTTCATCTGCGAATTCCTGTCCGGGCGCAAGACGCTTGGCCTGTTTCCCGACTTCGGCGACGTGCGTCTCGACGTCATCCCGGTGAACTGGGTGGCCGAAGCCATCGTCGCCTCCAGCGGCGACGCCCAGACAGCGGGACGCATCTTCCACCTCTGCACCGGCGCCGAGCAGTCCCCGCGCCTGGAGGAACTCAAGGGGGTGGTACGTAACGCCTTCAAGCGCCAAAGCCTGAGCGTGCCCCCCGGCATCAGCCTGCCGCGTAGCTGGTTTGCCGCCCTTGCACGCCTGGCCACCAGGCTGGCGCCCGAGCAACAGCGCAAGTCCCTGGCCACCCTGCCCATCTACCTCGACTACCTCGCCGACCAGCAAGGCTTCGGCAACCCCGCCTACTCGGCCTGGCTGAGCAGTCGGAATCTGACGCTACCTCGGCCCGAGGACTACCTGCCGCGCGTGCTTGGTTACTACCTGGACGCGCGGCACGGAACCAAGGCCTAGAGAAAAACCGCGTTCTCGCCCCCCCACGGCGGAAACCGTGATCCAGCGTCTTGATCTAGCTGGATTCCGGCGCTTCTCGGGCTGGGCCTCGTCACAATATCACCGCGCCTGTTAGTGCCATGCGAGTTGTTGGTGCCAAAATATATCGAATCACAACCACGGAGGTTGGTCATGACCTTGCCTGAACAAACCCACACGCTCCCCGACGCCATGATCGATCAGCTTCGGGCCGCCATCGGCGCCGAGCATGTCCTCACCTCCGCACCGGAACTGGAGCGCTACTCCCGCTGCACGATTCCCTGGCAGAGCCTCTGCGCCGCCGTGGTCTTTCCGGACAATGCCGAGGAAGTGGCGCGGATCGTCCATATCGCGCGGCAGTTCAAGATTCCTCTGTGGCCATTCAGCGGCGGCATCAATCAAGGTTATGGCGCCACCCTGGCACCCGAGCATGGCGCGCTGGTCATGCTCCTCACACGGATGAACCGTATCCTGGAGGTCAACGAAAAGCTGGCCTATGCGGTCATTGAGCCCGGCGTCACCTATCTGCAGTTCAACACCTATTTGAAAGAGCACGGCTACAAACTGTGGATGGACTGCACCGATGGCCCGACCAACGGCAGCGTCATCGGCAATGCCCTCGACCGCGGTATCGGCGAGACGCCCTACGGCGACCATTTCGGCAATCTCTGCGGCCTGGAGGTGGTGTTGCCGACCGGTGAGCGGATCCGAACTGGCGGCGCCCTGCAAGGGCTGAAGACCTGGCACACCCACAAATGGGGTATCGGTCCCTATATGGAAGGCATGTTCACCCAGTCCAACCTGGGCATCGTTACGCAGGCCGGTATCTGGCTCATGCCAGAGCCGGAGGCCTACAACTCCTTTGTCTATGAAGTGCATGATGAACGCCACGTCCCCCAGGTATTCGACGCCTTCCTCGACCTGGCCTTGAAGGGCGTGATCACCGCCAAGATGCATATGATCAACGACTTTGTCACCCTTACTCTGCTCACCCAGCGCAGCGAAGAAAAGGTCACTCAGAAAGGAAGCCTGACCAAGGAGGATCTTGCCGACTTGCGGCGTAAATATCGCATTGCCGAATGGAGCTGCGCCGGCGGGGTGTATGGCACCCGGGCACAGGTTAGGATACAGCGCGCCCTGTTGCGCAAGGCTCTGGGGCGCTACGGCAAGCTCATCTTCCTCTCCGATGCCCGTGTCGGCTATCTGAAGCTCCTGCTGAGCTGGGCTCGGCGCTGGCCCTGGCTCAGGCGTGCCAGCGAGGCCATCTTGGGCACCACCCTGCATGTCATGGAGGCCGCGCCTCATGTGCATGGCATTTTGCAGGGCATCCCCAGCCATCACTTCGTCAAACACGCCTATTACCGTTATCGCGGCCTCCGGCCCGAGCTGGACGCCAACCCGGCGCGCGACCATGTCGGCCTCATCTGGTTCGCGCCCATCCTGCCGTTCACCAAGGAAGATGTGCTGCCATTTCTGGACGCCTGCCGGGAACGTTTCGTCGAGCAGGGCTTTGATTTCTGGATCGCCCAATTGCTGATGAACCCGCGTTCGATCATCTGTCTGATGTCGATCATTTACGACAAGGAGGACGCGGCGGAGGTGGAGCGAGCCAACCAGCTTTACAACGATCTCATCACCGTGATGCAGACCCAGGGTTATCAGCAGTACCGGTGCGGACTGGGCGGTTGGGGGCGGGTGTTCGAGTTGTCGCCCGAGTTGCTCGACCTGAACAACCGTTTCAAGGCCGCGCTCGACCCGGACAACATTCTGGCGCCGGGCCGTTATGGCATAAGCGGTTCACGCGACGCGTAGCCCGCCCGCCTTTGGGCGACGCATTGGCTTCTTGAGACTCGAGTTCGTCTCAAGTCGGGAAAGTTTACGAGGCTTGCAGCCCCATGAACCGAAACCGACCACAGCTGCGGATTAATGCGCTCAAGTCAACTCGGATGGCCGTTCTCATTACGGCATACACCACCAGAACTCCAAGCGCGGAATCCACACAGGATTCGCGTGATGATAGAAGCTAGAAGTCTGTCGGTATTTTTAACACTCCCCCTGCTTACCCAAGAGGCGAACCCGGTTACACAGCCCAAATCAGAATTAGATTCCTTTAAATACAATCAGTTATTGACGACAAAAGAAAAGTGGCATGGGTATTGCTTTATGATGAGCAAGCCTTTCAGGGCGAGCGTTAAACAGTTATCAATTAAACGAAAGGAATCAAAATGAAATCCAATCTCACTATTCTGGCTCTCGCCCTGGCTGGTCTGGTTTCCGGTGGCGCTCAAGCCGCGCTGTGGACCGGCAACTTCAATACCAGCAACGGCGGCATCTTCAATGACGGCGTTCTACTCAACATCGACGGCGTTGATGTCTACTCCCAAGGTTCAGCCGCCTTCTTCAAAGGCAGCACCCAGCTCAGCCCCACGGGCACGACCGTCGTTGCCGGTGACATCGTCACCACCTACTATCAAGGCGTTGTCAATGCCTTCAATACCGGCGTTGCATCCCCCAATCTGAACTGGGCTTCGAATGCCAGCGGCACCTATCAGCTGACCGTGGCCGCCGTGTTCCAGGAAATCGTTACTTTCGCCGTTCCTGGCATGGCTATTCTCCAGCCCCTGGCTGGTGGCCGCGTCAGCATGTTTTATGACGATGCCAGCTTGGGCGGCACCTTCATCAACAGCGCGGCTGGCATCCTGGCCGGTACGGGCTACACCGACGGCATGCTGATCATCGACGGCAGCATCGGCGCCACCCTGCCGAACGTCTTCGTTACCGACGGCATCACCGCTAGCGGCAATGCCACAATCAACGGCCCGCTGAGCTTCGCCAAAGTTGGCGTTGACGATCCCGCGAACGTCGCCGATGCGGCCGGTTTCCTGCCGGATGCGCCCAACGGTTATACCTCCTCGACCACCCTGCAGTTTGGTGTTAACCAAGGCACGGGTTTCCAGACCGTCAACTTCTTTGACGCAGCCAACGGCTGGACTTCCGTTGCCTCCGATGCGGGTAAAACCATCCGCGCCGATGCCAACGTCAACTTGACCAAGGCCGTTCCCGAGCCGGCAACTCTGGCTCTGCTGGGCCTGGGCTTGGTTGGTCTGGGCTTCAGCCAGCGTCGTCGCGCCGCCTAAGCACGCTGCGACACCCTGGTTGGTAAAAAGGGGCCTCAGGGCCCCTTTTTCTTTGCCTATCCGTCCGGTAGCATCCGGCCATGAAGACCGATGCCAAGGATTATCTGTACTCCGCCGCCCTGATCGGGCTGGTACTCGCCACCACGCTGCTCCTGCTTTTCTTGCTTCAGAGCTGGCTGGTTTCCGTCTTGGGCCCCTCCCTTGCACCGATCGCCCTGTTTTTCTTGTTTGCCTATGGTTATGGCGGATTTACCGCTCTATTCCTGGGATTGCTGTCCATCTGGCAACCTATGCGGCCAGGTGACTATGACACAGACCACCCCCAATTCACCCTCTGGAAAGTGCAGCACGTGGTCAGCGAACTGGGCAAGGTGGCCATGTCCCTGTTCTTCCCTGTGTTTGCCCGTCCGGCCTTCTACGCCCTGTTCGGCGCCCGTGTCGGCGGCCAGGTGGCGGTAGCGGGCAAGATCCTCGATCCCCGCCTGACCGTGCTGGAGGATAACTGCGTGCTCGGCGAGGGCTGCATCGTCACCGCTCACGCCATGGCTGGGGACCGTTTTGTCCTGCGCGAGGTACGCGTGGGCAAAGGGGCCACGGTGGGGGTGGGTTGTATCTTGATGCCCGGGGTGAAGATCGGCGCGAGCGCGGTCGTGCTACCGGGATCGGTACTCAAGGCTGGCACCGAAGTGCCCGCCGGCGAGATCTGGGGTGGCGTTCCCGCCATGCGGCTGAAAGGCGCGGCGGACTGATCATCCGTGCTATGAAGTGCCCAGATCGCTGACGGCGCTTTCCGCTTTCTTTTTTAGCGCAACGTTCATCTGTTCAAACCCGCTGAGGATGTTCTTTCTCAGCCAGGGAGCGAAGAAGGGCACCAGCCAGCCAGCGAAATGTTCCGACTGGATGACCTTCGCGCGCTCGCTTCCAATCGGCTCGATCACGAATCGGTGATCCCCATCCATGAGTCCGGTTTTGCCAAAGTGGCCCAGCCAGCGTAATTCCCGCTCAGGCTGCGCGTCCAACAC
This sequence comes from Hydrogenophilales bacterium 28-61-23, assembly GCA_002281555.1. Lineage (GTDB taxonomy): Bacteria > Pseudomonadota > Gammaproteobacteria > Burkholderiales > Thiobacillaceae > PFJX01. Next base: position 417,788 of record NCGJ01000002.1, on the reverse strand, counting down.
TTCCAGTTCGTAAGGGCTCGATTTCAGGCCAGGCCATTCGATCACCACGCGGAGCAGGGTTCCCGCCCTGGCTTCACCTTCCGCATGGGGGATAGATTGATTCCAATCTTGGTAGCCGGGAAAGTCGGTTAGCACATCCCAGATGCGTCTCGGACTTGCATCGATGATGATCTCGGTGTGCAAAGTCATGCGTAGGAGGGAGAGACGCTGGATGCGCGAGGTGGTTTCGGTCATGGTCATGGCTGGTGGTGGGGGGGCTTGCATGTTGGGTGTGCCTCCATCTGGTTCGGCCTCGCGGATCAGCAGATGTTCCGCCACGCGCAGGGCGTTGGCGGCGATGGTCAGGGCCGGGTTGGTGCCGCCGCTGGATGGAAAGAAGGCGCTATCCACCACATAAAGGTTGTGGATGCCGTGGGCGCGGTTGTACGGGTCGAGGACGCTGGTAGCCGGGTCTTCGCCGAAGCGGCAGGTACCGCAGACATGGGCCAGCATGGAATTTTTCTCCGCCTGGCGCAGGGCGAGAAATCGATAAGGTTTGAGCGACTTGGCAACCCGAAGCCTGAAGGCGCGGATCCTGGCCAGGTCATGGGGATGCAGGCGGTAGTCGATTCCAAGGGGGGGGCCTGGCAGTACCCGATTGTCCGCATAAGGCAAGTCTTCAATGATGGCGGCGAGCAGGACACCGCGCTTGAATAGACGGGACAGCACGCCGCGCACGAAGGGGCGCACCAGCCCGAACAAGGGTGACGCCCATGGCGCCGCGTCGTGCAAATCCTTGGCCAAGCTGGCGGCCAGGACAGGCGCGGGCGGTAGCAGGCCGAAGGATTGCAGGGTGCCCAACTTGGAGCCGTCTGAGTGGTAGAAATCACTCAGGCCGATCTCCTTGAATCGATTTTCGCCACCCGCGCGGGTGAAAACCAGGTAGAGATCGACGCCATGGCGCATCAGGTTTCGACCGACCAATCCGGAAGAGTTTGCCAATCCAAGCGGCCAGTGCTTGGACTTGGAGCGCAACAGCAGAGCAGGTGTATTCAGGGCGCCGGCCGCAAGGACGACCTGATCGGCATGCAGGATAAGGGTGCGCCCCTGGTGGCGACAGACAACCCCCGTAACCCGGTCCGGCGTCGCCTCCAGTTCCAACACCTCGCATTCGTCCAGCAGCGCGGCTCCATGTTCGCGCACGGCGGGTTCGAGGCAGATGCGGCCGGCGTCGTTCTTGCAATCGCGGGCGCAGAGGTAGCCTTGGCAGGATTCGCAATCCGGGACGGATTCGCAGGCCAGCGGGAGTTGGTAGGGATGCAGTCCCTGATGCTGGAAATGGGCATGCAACTCGGCATTGCGTGGGCTGAGCGGCGGCGGGGACAACAGATTCGGGCTATCAGGCCGTAGTGGATCGCGTCCACCCCGCACCCGGTACAACTCCTCCGCCCGCTGATACCAAGGCGCCAGATCCTGGTATCCGATCGGCCACGCAATCGGCAGTGTCGAGTCGGCCGCATCGGGAAAACTCCTCCGCGGCTCGAAGTCGGCGGGAAAGAAACGTTCCATGGCCATGCCATAGAGGGCGCTGGAGCCTCCGGTGCCACAGCCGATGAAGGGCACGAAAGCGCGTCGGCCATCCTGTATTTCTTCGTAATAGCGACCGGAGCGAGCCAGGAGGGGAGCATGGTGGGCGGAGGGGGCCGCGGATGCGGGAAAGCTCAACTCGGGATAGACACCCCGCAGGGTGTCGCCATGACGGAAGGGCGCGCGCCCCTTCTCCAGAAAGAGCACGCGCTTGCCCTTCTTGGCGAGAGCGTGGCCCAGCGTGGCGCCCCCCACCCCGGTGCCCACAACCAGATAATCCCAGTGTTGTTGAGCGATTTCTTCAGCGCGCGACATGTGCGGTCACTTCCTCCAGGATTTCGCTCAAACGTTGCGCGGGGGCGTAAGCGGAAATCGATCGCGCCAGGGACCGAGCCCGGTCACGCGCGTCGTCGTCCGACAGCAGCCGTTGCACTGCGGCGCGCAACGTTTGGCTGTTCATTTGTTCACTGCGCACTAGTACGCCAACCCCCGCCTTTACCACGTAATGCATGCTCAGATGTTGATCCATGTGCGCCGGAATCCCGATCAAAGGCTTCCCGGCCGCCAGTGCCTGATAGACGGTCAGGCTGCCACCGTTGCAGATCATCAGGTCGGCCCGCGCCGCCAGCTTGTCACCGGGCGCGTAGTCGATCACATACACATTGCTTGGCAATGTACCCAGCGTCGCCTTGCCCGCGGTTGTTGCAATCACGGTGACGGGCAAGTCGGCCAGGGCTTGCAACACCATATCGAGCAGTCCGGGATGGCCTGAACTGCCCAGGGTGGCATAGATCACAGGGCGGTCTGTGGGCAGTTCTTGCCACCAAGGCGGCAGGTCAACCGGGGGCGACCATGCGATATATCCCAGATAGGCATGGGTGGCGGGCAGCCCCCGAGTCGGCACCAGTTCACGGGCATCGGCATAGAGGGTGCGGTCGGCGTCCGTATAGGGGTGGCGCCAATCCCAGCCCAAACCGGGCAGCCCATAGTCGCGCCGCACTCGATTCAGGGGCAAGGAATGGTAGGCGGCGGCCATCGGCCAGACCAGGTTGAATATGGATTGTGCAGCCTTGATACCCAACCACCGGTTTATCGGCAACTCCGGCAAGGGTGTGAACGAATCGGCGTATGGACTCCAGTAGGCATTGGTGATGCCCAGGTAGGGAACCTTGGCAACCCTGGCACTGACCGCCAAGGACAGTCGGTGGTCGCCCACGACCGCCGCAGGCCGAATATCCTCCAACAAGGACAAATCCTCGCGCGTATAGTCGCGCAGAGTCCGGGTGTCGTAGAGAGGGCTGCCATGCGCCGCCGCGCGCAGAAACTTATCACTGCTCTGAGTTTTGATGGCGCGTATCGGGAAGGGCAGGCCATCGAGGAATTTCTGGTGCCGCGGGTCGCAGGCCAGGACCACATTGAATTTGGTTTTATCCAGGCCTTGCGCAAGCGCTATCGGCCGCGCCAAGTGGGCCAGAGTGACGGCATCGGCCATGAAAAGAATCGTGGGACGGGGGGTCATGCGCTCATCCACAGGGCCTGTGCTTGGGAGGTCTGGCGGACAGTCACTGCAGCTTCTTGAGATAGTCCTTGGTAAATATCTTGTCCGGCAGGTCGCGTAATTTCATGCTCTGGTAATCGAGCACCGAGTGCTCTCCGGCCCTTAGTGCATCCTCCATGACCAACTTGGTTGGGCGGCGCAGGCCAGCCATGGATTCGTAGCCCTCGTAGCTGCAGGTTTTCATCAGGCGGTTGGATAGGGAATAAAACTCCGCCTTGTGCGGTCGGTAGTTGGCTTTGTTCACCCAGAGCAGTACCCGGTGGTAGGTTACGCTTCGGTCGATGGCCAGCAGTTCCAGCACATAGTGTTCTTGACCACTGATTGTTTCGCTACGCAGCAGGCGCGGGGTGTAGTCGCCGGAGAAATTGGCGCGCGCCAAATCGCCATTGGCAACCTGACCGGTCAACCGCTGAGCTAAACCGAGTCGAATCGGTTGCGAGACGTTGGGCATGAAGACCCAGAGATCTCGGCCTTTCATGAGCATAATCTGGCCTCGCTCGGAAGCCGGCTCCAGCACCATGACAACGGTGCTTTCATTGCCTTTCGATAGGATCCGGTATTTCCGTTTCTCCACGTTGCCATCGGCTGTAGCGCTGTCGATGTTAACATCCACCTGGAAGCCCTCAGACGGGAAGCGGATTTCATCGGCCTTCTCAAGGATGTTCCGGGCACGCGAATCATCTTCTTGCAAGGTACCTGCCCAGGCTGGGCCGCAGGCGAGTAATGCGCAGACAATACAAGCGGATACACGGCGAATGAAAGGAAGAGTCGTCATGGACATATTAGCCATCTCTCTGTCAATTTGCGGCGCTGCGGGAGAACACCCATGAGTTTGGTGCGAGTGGAAGGGGTGACCAAGAAGTACCAGCTTGGGGAACAGACGATTACCGCGTTGGACGATATCACACTCTCTTTCGAAGAAGGCGTGTTCCTGGCCATCGCCGGCCCCTCCGGCAGCGGCAAGACCACACTGCTCAACATCATCGGTTGCATCGATAACCCGACCCAAGGCAAGGTGTACATAGACGATGTCGAGGTCACCGGGCGCTCACCCGATACCCTCGCCGATTTGCGCGCGCGCACCACCGGATTCATCTTTCAAAACTTCAATCTTTTCCCTGTGCTGACAGCTTCCGAAAACGTGGAATACCCCCTGCTGCATCTGCCCGAGGTGAGTCGTGAAGAACGGCGCAAGCGGGTGGCCAAATTCCTGTCCGTGGTGGGACTGGAAAAATACGCCGATAACAAACCCAACCAGCTTAGCGGAGGCCAGCGCCAACGCGTGGCCATTGCCCGCGCCTTGGCGATCAAGCCGCGCATCGTGTTGGCCGACGAGCCCACCGCGAACTTGGATAGCAAGACCGGATCGAGCATTCTGGCGCTGATGAAGGACATCAACCGTCATTACGGCACGACCTTCATCTTCTCCACCCACGACCGACGCGTGATGGCCATGGCCGACCGCCTTATCCGCATTGAGGATGGGCGCGTCGCCATGCTGGGGGTGAAGGTTAGCGATCACTGGAAGTCGGTCAGGCCGCCGTCCAGTTCCGTCAAAACACAAGGGGAGGCGGCATGAATACAAAATTATTGGTTGCGATCTGCTGTTTTGCCGGGAGCTGGCTTGTTCAGGATGTCAAGGCGGACGAAGCACCAGTGAGCAAGGATGCCCTGTTCGATATCGAACCCGCCAAGGAATCCGCGGGCAAGCCCGTATCGAAGGCGAACGACGGCTTGCCAGCATCGAAGGACGATCTTTTCGCGCTGGAGCCAAAGGATGGCAAGGAGACCGAAACAGGTGTCGCCAAACGGGATGATTTGGCGGGATCCAGGGACGCGCTTCTGGCAGACGCAGACATGCCCCTCCTTAAAATTAAAGAGGAAGCCCCTCCACCATCCTGGCGAGGTTTCATGCAGACGGAGCTGGCATACAGTTACTCCGATCCAGAGCACTGGTCCAAGATGATGGGGCGCCTGGAATTGGGCAAATCGGGCGGCTTTTCCCAGGGCATGCGCTGGAAGATAAGCGGACGTATAAATTACAACCTGGTCTACGACCTGACCGATTATTACTCCAAGGCGGTGCGCGATGACCAGCGCGCCGAATTGGAACTGCGCGAGACCTATCTGGATTTCACGACCGGCGCTTTGGATTGGCGGGTTGGCCGACAACATGTGGTGTGGGGCGAGATGGTTGGGTTGTTCTTCGCCGATGTGGTTTCGGCCAAGGATTTGCGCGAGTTCGTTCTGCCCGACTTTCAAACCCTGCGCATTCCCCAATGGGCGGCGCGGGCCGAATATTTCAGCGATGATTTCCACGCCGAGCTGATCTGGATACCCTTGCCTAGCTATGACCGGATCGGCAAGCCCGGTGCCGAGTTCTATCCATATCCACCAACGCCGCCGGGCGTGACAGCTGCTTTCGCTTCCGAGTCCAAGCCCGGCATCGGCCTGGACAATACCAATTACGGCGCACGCTTTTCGAAGCTGATCAATGGTTGGGATGTGGCAGGCTTCTATTACCGCAGTACGGATTCCATGGCCACCTTCTACCGGGATATCGTCGCCGGCCCGACCTTTGTCTACCGCCCCCGCCACGACCGGATCTGGCAGACAGGCGGGACGCTGGCCAAGGACATGGGTCCCTTCGTGCTCAAGGGCGAGGTCATTTATACCGACGGCCGCAAATACAGTGTTACCGATATCACCGATCCGGACGGTGTGGCCGTTCAAGACACCGTGGACTGGGTATTGGGTTTTGATTTCAATCTGGCCAGCGATACCCGGATCAATACCCAGCTGTTCCAGCGCATCTATCTTGACCACAATCCCCATATCATCCCGGAACAGCACGAAAATGGCGCCTCCCTGTTGATCAACCACAAATTCGGTCGTGGCTGGGAGGCCGAAGCCTTGTTGATCAGCAGCCTGAACCGCACAGATTGGCTACTGCGGCCCAGGCTGGGTTGGGCATTCCAGCCCAATTGGAAACTCAGCCTGGGCGCGGATGTGTTTCATGGCCCGCCAACAGGTTTGTTTGGCCAATTCAATGGCCGGGATCGAATCTATGCGGAATTGCGTCATGACTTCTGACGCCCGATTCGGCGTCCGTTGTCTAAATGGACTGGCGCAGCGCATCCACCACAGGGATACGCCGTACTCTCAGCGCCGGTAGCAGCGAGGCAGCGACCGTGGCGATCAGCCCGACCGCAAAAGCCAGCGCGATCACCGAGGGGATGATCAGGATGTGCGCGGTGTAGGGCAGATCGGAATTGGGCGGTGGCGGCATCGGAATGCCGATGGCGGAAATCGCGACGGCCAGCAGGCTGCCTAATGCAACGCCTATCGAAGCACCTATCAAACCGATAATCAGGTTCTCCATGAGGATCAAAGCAAAAATGCGTCGACCACGATTGCCTAAAGCCATCATGGTGCCAAATTCTCCGACGCGCTCGAATACGCTCATGTTGACGCTATTGGCGACACTCAGCAGCACCATGAGCAGAATGATGATGCGCAATACCCCAAACTGGGCGTCGTACATTTCCACTGTCTGTGTATAGAACTCATTGAGTTCCAGCCAGGTTTTCACCTCCAGTCCATCGGGGGCCAACTGCTTGCCCAGCGCCGACGCGACCAGGCCGGTATCCAGCGTGTGCTGTAATGACACCACCAGGGTATTGACGCCCTGTGTGGCCAGAAGCTCCTGAGCCGCCGGCAGCGGGATGCGCACGGCGCGCGCGTCATAGTCCTTGGAGAAGGTCTGGAACACCCCGACCACCTGGAATTCCAGACTGTTGAGGGCGCCATCCGGCGTGTTGATCACCAGCGTCGTCCAATCCCCGGGCTTGAGTTTCAGGGTAAGCGCCAGCCCATGACCGATCATGATGCCGTATGCGTCCTTGTCCTCGAGCGCGCGCCCCTGCTTGATGACGACACTGCTGCCGAGCTTGCTCTCGCGCGCGGGTTCGACCCCTTCGCCAAGGATCGGCAGGTCTGAGCGGCCATTGTTGAGCAGGCCTGCGAAATACAATCTACCCATGACATCCCGCACACCCGGTTTGGCGGCGATCGCCGCTCGCAGCGGTTCGGGGTCGCCGATCAGAAATTTCTCCGGGCTACGCGTGCCGCTCGCAAAATAGCCGTTGCGCGAGACCTGCAGATGACCGGATTGCGAATGGATCAGCACTTCCGCAAGCTGCTTGAAGATGTCATGCACGAAGCCGCCACTCAAAATCAACCCCACCACGCCAATGATGATGACCAGCAGGGTCATGGCCGTGCGGCCCTTGTGGCGAAACACATTGCGCAGGGCGAGCTTCCACATTTGCCGTATTCCTCAGCGGTTGTGACGCAAAGCGTCGACGATGACCAGTTTCGATGCCCGCCAGGCCGGGTAGACGCTGGCGATGAGGGTGGTCATCACCGAAAGCAGCAGAGCCTGCCAGACGATACTGGGGGTGATGATGATGGCCGCGGTGAAACCCCGCGACATGCCGGGCGAGGGCGGCATGGGAATACCCACATAGGAAATGAGCATGGCCAAGAGATATCCGATCGCCACCCCGCAGAGCCCGCCAATGGCGCCCAGTAGCGCGCCCTCGGTCAGAAATAGGCCCAGGATGCGCCTTCGCCGAACCCCCAAGGCCATGGCTGTACCGATCTCCACTGTCCGCTCCATGACGCTCATAGTCATGGTGTTGCTGATGCTGAGTAGAATGATGGTAGAGATGATCAGCTTGACCACATTGATCTGTCGGGTGAGCAACTCGACGGTCTTATTGTAGAAATCCGCTAGTTTGGTCCAAGGGGTGATCTCAAAGGATTTTAGCGCGGGGTCGGTCTGCAACTTGCCGAACACGGCCTCGGTCAGGCTGGAATCCCGCAGGGAGACAACCCAGGTATGGGCACCGGAAACACGCAGCAATTGCCGCGCCATGGCTATGGGCAGCCACAACATGGAGTCGTCATAGGCTTTCATGGAAGTCGATGCCAGACCCTGAATCCTTGCCTCGACAGCGTTGATGCCGCCTGTTTTTGTACCTGAGAGGAGCACAACCTTGTCGCCCACCTTGACCCCCAGATTGGTCGCCAAGCCAGTACCGATCAGGATGCCGTCCGGATCGCCGGGCATAAGCCGCTGCCCATCAGGAATAATCAAGTAACGCAGCGCCGGATCCGCAACGGGATCAACCCCTTTCGCGAGGAAGGTTAGCGTGTTCTCCCCGCGGCTTATGAGTCCGTTGAAATCCAGCCGAGGCGTGATCGAGCGGACTCCGGGCGTATTTTTCAGGGAAGTGAGCGCGGGCGCTTGTTGAGGCAACAGATAGGCAAAAGGATCGGCCCTTCCATTCTCATAGTAGCCTGGCTTGACCACCTGAATATGACCGATCTGGGTTACCGCGGTACCCTCCCTTGCGGCCCAGAAAATCCACTCGATAAAGCCGCCGGCAAGCATCATGGCGATGACACCGAAGCCAATCGCAAGGATAGCCAAGGCGCTGCGCCGGCGTTGTCGCAGGATGTTACGTAGCGCGAGCCGAAGATCGACCATATACACCGTGAAAATGCCCGTGCCCATCACAATAGATCCAATCTCAAGGGATGAATCGTTCGCACTGATGTTTCGGCTACACGTGTCGGATAAGCCGGCCGATCACATTTTTGCGAAGAAGGCTTTGGCCTCTTCAATTTCGGGGAATGCACGATTGCTTTTGAGCAGGGCATCAAGCTCATTTTTGGCCTGTTGTTGTTTGCCGGTGCGCGCCAAAGCCACCGCATAGTGGTAACGCACACTGTCCGCCTTCGGGACTTTTTCAATTGCCTTGCGCAGCAGTTCGACAGCGCGCGCCGCTTGTCCCTGTTCAAGCAATATCCAGCCCAGGGTATCCTGGGTTGCCGGGTGTCCAGGGGTCTTTTTATAGGCTTGTTCCGCTGTGGCTAGAGCGCGTTTATCCTTCACACGCTGATACAACACAGCCAAGTTGTTGAGCATGACCGGGCTTTCCGGCGCCTGGCGCAGGAGATCTTCATAAAGGACGATGGCGGCCGCATTCTGACCAGCCATCATCCTGAATTCAGCGGCATAGGCACGAACGGCAATATCCTTGGGATGGGCTTTCAGCCAAGCTGAGAGCTTCAGCTCCGCAGCCTGGTTACCCCCCGCCGCGACCAGGGCTCGATGCAGCGAGATCGCGCTTCCCGAGTCCGCGCCACGGGCGATGGCCTGCTCATAAGCCTTAACCGATTGGGCGTACTGCCGTTGGGACATCAGGATGGCCCCTTCGCGATCGTAGCCGACAGGTGAATTGGGGAATTTGGCCTGGAACTGACGCACCCTGCTCAACGCGGCGTCGGGTTTCTTGTCGGACAAATCCATTTGAATGAGCGTATCCAGCGCCTGGCGGTGCTCCACATTGAAGGACAACACCTTTTCGAAGCTCTTGCGCGCATCTGCCTGGTGTTGTGTGGTCAGTTGAACCTGCCCGAGCCTGAAAAAGACATCGGGCGATTGCGGGGCCATTTGCGTGGCCTTGACCAGGGTTGAGATCGCATTGGCTTGATCGCCGCTCGCCAATTGTGCGGCGCCCAGCATTTCCATTGCTTCTAGGCGGCCTGGATTGGCACTCACCATTTCATTCGCCAACGACAGCGCCTTCCTGGGGTCTTTCTTGGCAAGATGGTAGCGAACCAGCATCAGCCGCGGAGGCATGGCGCCTGGATTTGACTGCGCGGCCTTCTCCAGCCACATGATCATTTCCTTGTCGTTTTTGGTGGCATCCGCCATTTCCGCCAACGCCATCATGGCGTCCAAGTTGGTTTTATCCTTTACAAGAACCTCCTCATAGCGCTTGCGCGCGGAGTCATACTTCTTTTCCTGAATATCGAGGCGAGCCAGATTCGTCACAGCCGGGAAAAAAGTGGGCTGGATAGCTATAGCCTGTTCCAAGGCCTTGCGTGCTCCGACCCTATCCTGTTTGCCCATCAGGGCGGCGGCGCGCAGGTTGTGGGTGACTGGATTGTCGGGCATTTTCTTCTCTAGATTGGCAATGGCCTGGAGAGCCTTGTCATATTGCTTGCCTTTCAAACGCAGCATGACCAGAGCCATATCCGCCTGGCCGGGTTTGACGCTAAGACTGGCGGCTTGCTCCAGATCGGCCATGGCCTCGTCGTTTTCTCCCGTGGCCAGGTGCCCCGCCGCTCGACGCGTCTTGATCGTGATGTTCTCAGGCTCCAGTTCGGCGGCCTTGTCCAGGTAGGCCATGGCCTTGATGTAATCCTTGGTCTGGAGGTGGGCCTCGCCGGCCAATGCCAGTACCCTGGCGTCATCAGGGTGCTTGGCCATCAAGGGATCAATTATTTTCAGCGCCCCCGTGACGTCTCCTGTTTTCAGTAGGTTGCCGGCGAGAATCTTGGTGGCAATGAGGTTGTTCGGCTCCGCGGCGAGCACCTTGTTTGTGTACTTGATGCTTTGTTCGTAGTTTCCCAAACCATAGCTCGCCATGGCATAAGCCAAGGCGGTGGCCAAGTGGTCGGGTATGACACGCAGCACATCGAGCAGCGCGCTGCTGGCCTGGTCGAGCTTGCCGCGCCGGAGTTCAAACACGCCCCGGGCATATCTGACCATGGGCGAATTACCGGCGGATTTTTCGGCGGCCTGGAGGGCCTTTTCCGCAGCATCGATGTCACCCTTGCTCGAGAGCAAATTTGAAATTGCGAGATGGGCGCGGAACTGGGATGGGTCAATGGTCAGAATCTGCTGGCAAACCTTGATTGCCTCATCGGGCTTGTTTTCCGACTTAATCAGATCAGCCTTGAGGTAGAGCGCCTCGACAAACTTGGGGTCTTGTTGGAGAGACTCATCGATCAGCTTTCCGGCCTGGTCCTTTTGCTTGTCCATGAGAGCCAGTTTTGCCCGTATCAACAGGAGTTCGGGTTGCTTGGGGTCGGCTTGGATAGCCGCGACTATGGATTTTTCCGCATCGGCCCGTTTACCGAGGGTCATTTGTGCCCCGGCCCGTGTGGTTTGAAGCTTGGCGAGGGCCTGAGCGCTCAGGCCAGTCGCTGGAACGCCCAGATCCAGCGCTTTCTGGGGTTCGCCCAGACTGACATAAACCCTGGCCAATTCCGGGATGATCTGATCATCTGGAACGCCCAAGCTGCGCGCCTTGCTCAGCTCTTTCTCGGCCTCCGCATAAGCTCCGTTCTTAACTAGAACCCTGCCTAGCAGCAAACGCGCTTCCCGATTGTTGGGTTGTTTCTGCAGGACGGTCTTCAGTTCGATAACCGCGGCCTTGTAGTCGGCCTTCTGCTCTAGTCCTTGTGCCTGTTGATAATGTTCCTCCGGGGATTTGCCGCACGCGGCCAGAGTCAAGGCCAGCGCTACGACAATAGCTTTGTGGCTGTGATATCGAGGGAGATGCATGTGCGTCCTTACCTAGAGTAATCAGTTGAGTGTCACTTCGCTCCGAAGCGTGGGGCTGGCGTAAGACACGATCAGAATTCAGCGCGCACACTATAACCGCACTCTCAACCAATCAAGTACTGAGTGCCGCCTTATCATCGGCACAAACCACCGCCCAAACCGCCGCGCCAAGGTTTAGTCCTCTTATCATCCGATCAAGCCCCTATACTCCAAGCCGGAGTTGGCCAGGCAGCCGCTGCGCGGTTCGCCGCGTGGAGGAAAGTCCGGGCTCCACAGGGCAGAGTGCCAGGTAACGCCTGGGCGCTATAAGTCGAAAGACCCAAGGCGACGGAAAGTGCAACAGAAAAGATACCGCCGATGGCCCGGACTTTGACGCTGCAAAGCGGCAAAGTCCCCTTGTAGGGGGAGACCCCCGCCAGGAGACGGATCAGGCAAGGTTGAAATGGCGCGAAGACTCGCAAGAGGATTCGGGCCTGCCGGTAAGTGGGCCCGAACATCCGCGAGGGTGTTCGGGCTTGCCGCAAGGCAGGTCAGGTAAGAGCTCACCGCGGACGTGGCAACACGGACGGCAAGGTAAACCCCACTCGGAGCAAGGCCAAATAGGCAGGCACGTCTTCGGACATCGGCGGCCCGCCGAAGCCTGCGGGTAGGCTGCTTGAGGCGATGGGCGACCATCGTCCCAGATGAATGGCTGCCCACGACAGAACCCGGCTTATCGGCCAACTCCACCTCCCCCCAGTGATTCCACCGTCGCGGCCCGCTATCCGCCTCGGTGCCCCATTTCCGTCGATTTTCAGCCGCAACTTAATGTTCGACTTTAAGTTGCGCGCATATCACTCGATTTCAATTGAGTATTTTGGCATTCGACACGCTCTAAGTCATTGATGCCATTAAAAAAATCCAGTTTTTCGGCTTGACGGTGGGGATTTGGTTTAACTATAGTGGGGATAAGTGGGTTTCTGTGTGTGTTTGTGTCATTTTGTGTGCGGCGGGGGTGGAGTGTGGCATTTCGGGGTTCAACGCAGTTAGCGCTAGACGGGAAGGGGCGATTGGCCGTCCCGGCGCGCTATCGCGAGCGTTTGGCCGAGCAATGCGGCGCCCATCTGATGCTCACCGCCGACCCAACCAATGGCTGTCTCCTGCTTTATCCCCTGCCCGAGTTCGAGGCGCTGGAGCGCCAGATCAACAGCCTGCCCGGCTTCCATCCGCTGACGCAGCAATTGAAGTTCGTGGTGGTCGGCTCGGCCGAGGAAGTGGAGCCGGACAGCGCGGGCCGCATCCTGATTCCGCCCCTGCTGCGCAAGTTCGCGCAGCTGGAAAAGTCCGTCGTGCTGGTCGGTCAGGGCAACAAATTCCAGGTCTGGCAGGAGGCCGCCTGGCAGGCCAAGTTCGACGCTTCCGCGCAATTGCCGGACATGCTCAACAGTGCCGCGCGCGATGGCACCTTGCCGGAGGAACTCAAGGGCTTCTCGCTGTGAGCGAGGAACAGCCCCCACAGTCCGGCGGCGAGCATGGCGAGGCGGCAAAACATGTCTCCGTCCTGCTGCAAGGGGCGGTGGATGCGCTGAATGTTCGTCCGGATGGCATCTACGTCGATGCCACTTTCGGGCGCGGCGGACACAGCCGGGAGATTCTGGCCCGGCTAGGCCCGACCGGCAGATTGATCGCGCTGGATCGCGACCCGCAGGCCGTGGCCGCGGCGGCGGAGATGAAAGATGGGCGGTTGAAGGTGGTGCATGCGGCGTTTTCGGCCTTGGCCGAAGTGCTGCGCGACCTGCAAGTCGATTCGGTGGATGGCGTGTTGTTCGATTTGGGCGTGTCCAGCCCGCAACTGGACGAGGCCGAGCGGGGCTTCAGTTTTCGTTTCGATGCTCCGCTCGATATGCGCATGGATACCAGTTCGGGGCTTACCGCCGCCGACTGGCTGAACCAGGCGGAAGAAAAGGAGATTGCCCAAGTTGTCTGGAACTATGGCGAGGAGCGGTTTGCTAGACAGGTTGCGCGGGCGCTTGTTGCGGCGCGCGCGCTCACTCCAATCACCACGACCCGACAGTTGGCCAGCATCGTCGCCACTGCCGTGCGCACACGTGAGCGCGGCCAGGACCCGGCGACGCGCACCTTTCAAGCTGTGCGGATTTTCATTAACCGCGAGCTTGAGGAAATCGAAGCGGCGTTGCCGCGGGCGGTCGCGGCCCTGAAACCGGGCGGGCGGCTGGTGGTAATCAGTTTTCACTCTTTGGAAGATCGAATGACGAAACGGTTCATGCGTAGCGAAGCGGAAGGGGAGCGGGTTCCACCCGAGATTCCCGTGACCGCCGACGCATTGCGCGGCGGCCGTTTGCAACTCGTCGGTCGTGCGATCAAGCCGGACTATTTCGAATGCTCGGCCAATCCGCGCGCGCGCAGCGCGACCATGCGCGTGGCCGAGCGTACGCATGAAGCCGGCTGGGAACAGGAAAAATCGGGAAAGCAGGGCAAATGGTCAAGCTGAACCTGATCCTGACCCTGGTGTTGGTGGCGGCCGCCATCTCCGTCGTCTCCGCGCGCCATCAGGCGCGCAAATTGTTTGTGGCGCTGCAAGCGGAGCAAGCCCATGCCCGCGGTCTCGATGTCGAGTGGGGCCAGCTGCAACTGGAGATATCCACTTGGCTGATGCACAACCGGGTCGAGGAAGTCGCGCGCGGTCGTCTGCACATGGTGATTCCCGAGCCGGGCCGCATCTATGTACTGCAACAAAACTCGGCACAGAAAGCGGTGCAGCCATGAGCCAGCCCGCATTTGAACCGCCGCCGCGCGCCACCGCGCCTCGAGGCGGCGCAAAGCGCGCCTTGGGTCGGCCCGGCAACATGCATCCGCTGCTTCGGCTCGACCTGCAACGCTGGCGCGCGCGCCTGACGCTCGGTTTGCTGTTCGCCGGCTTTGCCGCGCTTTCGGCACGCGCGGTATATCTACAAGTCTGGCAAAGCGAATTCCTCACCGACCAGGGTGAAAAACGCGCTCAGCGCATCGCGCCGATTCCCGCCTATCGCGGCATGATCACCGACCGGCGCGGCGAACCGCTGGCGGTGAGCACGCCGGTCGAAACACTCTGGATCAACCCCAAGCAAGCCAACCCGAGCGCCAGCCAAATTCAGGCCTTGGCGCACATCCTGGACAAAAACCCGGACCAGATCGCGCGCCTGTTCGCCGACAAGCGGAAAGGTTTCGTCTACCTCGAACGCCTGCTGGAACCGACCAAGGCCGAGCAGGCCAAAGCGCTCAAGATCGTCGGTCTGTACAGCAAGCCGGCGTACCGCCGCTACTATCCGGCGGGCGAAGTCACCAGCCATGTGCTCGGCATCACCGATATCGAAGACAACGGCCAGGAAGGCCTGGAACTGGCCTATCAGTCCTGGCTGACCGGCGAGGCCGGCGCGCAGCGCGTGGTAAAGGATAGGCCCGGCAATGTGGTGGAAGTGCTGGAACGGCTGAAATCGCCCAAACCGGGCCGCGATCTGGCGCTCGCGCTGAACCAGCACATTCAATATCTGGCCTATCGCGAACTCAACGACGCGGTCGCCCTCAACAACGCCCGCGCCGGCTCGGTCGTGGTGCTGGATGCACGCACCGGCGAGATTCTGGCGATGGCCAACACGCCCGGCTTCAATCCCAACAGCCGCGCCACGTTCGCGGCCGAACGCCTGCGCAACCGGGCGGTGACCGACACCTTCGAGCCCGGCTCGACGATGAAACCTCTGTTCGTCGCGGCGGCGCTGGATGCCGGCGTGGTGCGGCCCGACTCGGTCATCGACACCGGCCCGGGCTGGTTCATCATCGGCGACAAGAAAATCACCGACACCCACCCCAAAGGCGTCATGACCCTGGGCCAGGCCATTCAGGTGTCCAGCAACGTCGCCGTCGCCAAAATCGCGCTGGAAACCCGTAGCGAGGATTACTGGCGCCTGTTGTCGCGCGCCGGACTCGGCGCGCCGCCGAAATCCGGCATGCTGGGCGAAGTCAGCGGACGACTGCGTCCCTATGGCACCTGGCGGCCGATCGAAAAAGCCACAATGGCGTTCGGCCACGGTTTGTCGCTCAGCCTGTTGCAACTGGCGCACGCCTACACCGCTTTCGCCAATAACGGCGTCATGCCACAGATCACGGTTCTGCGCCGCGAAGGCGCCGCCACCGGCACGCGCGTCATGAGCGCGGCGGCCTCGGCGCAGATCCTGCACATGCTCGAGCTGGTGACACAGGATGGCGGCACCGCCCCGATGGCGCGCGTCGCCGGCTATCGCGTCGCCGGCAAGACCGGCACCGCGCACAAATTCATCAATGGCAGTTACGACGGAAAAGCCTATATCAGCTCATTCGTCGGCCTCGCCCCCGCCTCCGACCCGCGCCTGGTCGTGGCGGTGATGATCGACGAACCGAACGGCCGCGAGTACTACGGCGGCCTGATCGCGGCCCCCGTTTTCTCGAAAGTGATGGCCGGCGCGCTGCGTTTCATGGCGCTGCCGCCCGACGCTCCGTTCGACCGCACCAGCGCGCCGCCCGGCGAAGCACCCATGGTGCCAGTGGTACCGGAGGCGGATGTGCCGTTGGTCTCTCTGCCACCGGTTGGAACCGGCGTCCCTCCAGCGAGGGCGACATGAACAACGCCATGGCAAGCGCACGCGAACTGGTCGCCATCCTGCGCGGACTCGCCCCGACGGCACGCGGCATCGGCGCCGACAGCCGCCTCATCGGCCCGGACGACATCTTTCTCGCCTATCCCGGCGCGGCGCATGACGGCCGCAGCCACATCGCCAGCGCCATCCATGCCGGCGCGGCGGCTATCGCGTGGGAACCGGAAGGGTTTGCCTGGCAAGAAGAATGGCGGTCGCCGCATCTGCCCGTCGCCAACCTGAAAGCCCGCGCGGCGGCGCTGGCGGCGGCCTGGTACGGGCAGCCTTCGGAATCGTTATGGATGACCGGCATCACCGGCACCAACGGCAAGACCTCGGTCGCGCAATGGCTGGCCGCGTCCTTTACCGGCCTGGGTCGCAAGACCGCCGCCATCGGCACCCTCGGCAACGGCTTCCCCGGCCAATTGGTGACAGCAAGCCACACCACGCCGGACGCGGTCAGCCTGCAGGCACTGCTGGCCGAATACCGCGACATGGGCGCGGCCGGCGTGGCGATGGAAGTCTCCTCGCACGGACTCGACCAGGGCCGCGTCGAAGGCGTCGCCTTCGATGTCGCTGTGTTCACCAATCTGTCGCGCGACCATCTCGATTACCACGGCGACATGGCCAGCTACGCCGCCGCCAAAGCGCGCTTGTTCCAGTGGCCGGGCCTGAAGGCGGCGGTGCTCAACGCGGATGACGAACTCGGCGCGGCCCTGGTTGAACAGTTAAAAACAGGCCCGGCGCAAGTGCTCAGCTACGGCCTCAAATCCGGCGACCTGCGCGCCGAGCATTGCCATGCCGACCGGCTTGGTCTGCGTCTGGACATCGCCTCGCCCTGGGGGCGCGGCGAGTTGGTCTCGCCTTTGCTGGGTGAGTTCAACGCCTACAACCTGCTCGCGGTGCTCGGCGCATTGCTGGTCAGCGACGTGCCGATGGCCGCCGCCTTGAGCGCGCTTGAGCAATTGCGGCCGGTCGCCGGACGCATGCAACGGGTCGAAACGGAGCTTGGCGCAGACCCGGACGTACCCACCGTCATCGTCGACTTCGCGCACACGCCGGACGCGCTGGACAAGGTGCTGACCGCGCTGAAACCGCTGACCACGGGCCGCCTGATTTGCGTGTTCGGCTGCGGCGGCGGCCGCGATACCGGCAAGCGTCCGCTGATGGGCGCGGCCGTCGCGGCGCACGCCGACCAAGCCATCGTCACCAGCGACAACCCGCGCAACGAAGATCCGGCCCAGATCGTCGCGGGCATCCTCGCTGGCATGCCGCCTCCCTCTGATGAAACTACCAGCCCACCGACTAGGCTGCCAAAAGACGTCAGCCAAGTCTCTGGCTGTCCCCCAGCCCCTCTGATGGAACCACCAGCCGACCGACTAGGCTGCCCAGAAACGTCAGCCAAGTCTCCGGCTGTCCCGCTTGCGGGCGAGGGGAGCGGCAAGAGTCGCTGCGCGACTTGCACAGTAAGCGTCATGCTCGACCGCCGCGCCGCCATCGGCGCCGCGATTCTGAATGCCGCCCCGGAAGACATCGTCGTGCTCGCCGGCAAGGGACACGAGGACTACCAGGAAATTCACGGCGTCAAACACCCGTTTTCCGATCTCGCGGAAGCCCGTCTGGCGCTGGCCGCGCGGTCAGCCAATCAAACAAGGAATTCGCATGCATCTGCATGAAGCCGCACTGGCCATTCAAGCGCAAGCCGTCGGCGCCGACGTGGCGATCACGGCGGTCTCCACCGATAGCCGCGACCTGCCGGCGGGTTGTCTGTTCGTGGCATTGAAAGGCCCGCGTTTCGACGGCCACAAATTTGCCGCCAAGGCGCTGGAACAAGGCGCGGCGGCGGTGATGGTGGCGGCATCGGCACAACTGAAGGTCGGCCCGGCTCTGGTCGTCGACGACACCTTACAGGCGCTCGGCCGTCTCGCCGCCTGGCATCGCGCTCGCATGCCGGCCAAAGTTGCCGCCATCACCGGCAGCAACGGCAAGACCACGGTGAAGGAAATGCTCGCCGCCATTCTGGCCGCCGAAGTCGGCGCGGAGGTTGGCAAGGACTGCGTGCTGGCTACCGCCGGCAACCTCAACAACGACATCGGCATGCCGCTGACGCTATTGAAACTGACACCGCGACATCGTTACGCCGCGATCGAAATGGGCATGAACCATCCCGGCGAAATCGCCTACCTGACCCAGATCGCCCGCCCCGATGTCGCGCTGGTCAACAACGCGCTGCGCGCGCACCTGGAAGGTCTGGGCAGTGTCGAAGCGGTCGCCCGCGCCAAGGGCGAAATCTACGCCGGCCTGAAGGCGGGCGGCATCGCCATCGTCAACGCCGACGACCCGCATGCGCAGATGTGGCGCGGCCTGGCTGGCGGCCACAAGGTGATGAGCTTCGGTTTTGCCGAGAACGCGGATGTGCGGATTCAAGCCGGCGCGCTGGAAACCCCGGCTGGCCGGATCGAAATCAATCTGCAAGTTCCCGGCGATCACAACCTGCGCAACGCCGCCGCCGCCGCCTCGTTGGCGCTGGCGCTGGGCGTTTCCACCGATGCGATCCAGCGCGGCCTCGCCGCCTACGACGGCGTCAAGGGCCGTTTACAAGCGCACGCCTGCATCCTGGGCGCGACGTTGATCGACGACACCTACAACGCCAATCCCGATTCCGTCCTGGCCGCCATCCAGGTGCTGGCGGCGCGACCGGGTCAGCGCATTCTGGTGCTGGGCGACATGGGCGAACTCGGGCCGGACGCGGCGAATCTGCATCGAGAGGTCGGCGAACAAGCCCGCGCCGCCGGCATCGACCGGCTGCTCTGTCTGGGTGAGATGTCGGTGCATACGGTGCAAGGCTTTGGCGCGGGTTTGGCGGAAAACTCGGCCATGCATTTCGAGCGTATCGAGGAATTGCTGGCCGAGATCGAATGCGCCCTCGCGGATGAACAGCCCCCACGCTCGGCCCCCCCCCTCGCTGCCCCCCGAGGGGGCGCAATGCCCGCCTTGGGACGGCCCGGCGGCGGGCCTGTCACGGTGCTGGTGAAAGGCTCCCGCTTCATGCAGATGGAACGGGTCGTGAAGTCTTTCATAGAGGAGCAAATATGCTCTTGATGCTCGCCCAGTGGCTAGGCCACGATATCCGCGCCTTCAACGTGTTCCAGTACATCACGCTGCGCGGGGTGCTGGCCGCGCTGACCGCGCTGCTGATCTCCTTCGTGCTCGGCCCGGCCATGATCCGCAAGCTGACCGAGCTGAAAGTCGGCCAACCGGTGCGCGACGACGGCCCGCAAACGCATCTGGTCAAGGCCGGCACGCCGACCATGGGCGGCGCGTTGATCCTCGCCTCGATCACCATCACCACGCTGTTGTGGGCCGATCTGACCAACCGCTACGTCTGGATTTCGCTGCTCACGCTGGTCGGTTTCGGCGCCATCGGCTGGGTCGACGACTGGCGCAAAGTGGTGGAAAAGAATCCGCGCGGCCTCGCCTCGCGCTGGAAATATTTCTGGCAGTCGGTCATCGCCGCCGCCATCGCGGCCTGGCTGGCCTGGTCGGCGCATCTGCCGGCGCAGACCGAACTGATCGTGCCGTTCTTCAAGCACATCGTGATGCCGCTGGGCGTCACCGGCTTCGTCGTGCTGGCCTACTTCGTCATCGTCGGCACCAGCAACGCGGTCAATCTGACCGACGGCGCCGACGGCCTCGCCATCCTGCCCACAGTCATGGTCGCCGGCGCGCTGGCCATCTTCGCCTACGTCGCCGGCCACGCCGTGTTTTCCAAATATCTCGGCCTGCCGCACATTCCGGGCGCGGGCGAACTGGTCGTGTTCTGCGCCGCGCTGGTCGGCGCCGGGCTGGCCTTTCTCTGGTTCAACGCCTATCCGGCCGAGGTATTCATGGGCGACGTCGGCGCGCTGGCTCTGGGCGCCGGTCTCGGCGTGGTGGCGGTCATCGTGCGCCAGGAAATCGTGCTGTTCATCATGGGCGGCGTGTTCGTCGCCGAGGCCATCTCGGTGATGGTGCAGGTCGGTTCGTTCAAGTTGCGCGGCAAACGGGTGTTTTTGATGGCCCCGATCCACCACCACTTCGAAAAGAAGGGCTGGAAGGAAACCCAGGTCGTCGTCCGTTTCTGGATCATCTCGATGATGCTGGTGCTCATCGGGCTGGCTTCGCTGAAGCTGAGGTAAACCGGCATGAATCGGCAGGCTTCCAGCTTCTCCAACGTCAAGGCCCTGGTCGTCGGCCTGGGCGATACCGGCGCGTCCTGCGTGCGCTGGCTGCTCGAACACGATGCCAGCGTGCGCGCCACCGATACGCGCGACGAGCCGCCGCATGCCCAGCATCTGCGCGAAGCCTTCCCGGAAGTGCCGCTGACTTTGGGCGGTTTCCAGGCAGCCGACTTCGACTGGGCCGATCTGATCGTGGTCAGCCCCGGCGTGGCGCTGGCGACGCCTGAAATCCAGCGCGCCATCGCCGCCGGCAAGGATGTCGCGGGCGATGTCGAACTGTTCGCGCGGGCTATCAAGCACAGCCGCTCCAAGGTCATCGCCATCACCGGCTCGAATGGCAAAAGCACCGTCACCAGCCTGGTCGGCCATTTGTGCGCGGCAGTCGGCCTCGATACCGTCGTCGCCGGCAATATCGGCCTGCCGGTGCTGGAAGCGCTCGACAACAGGGAGACCTTGGGCAAAGACCCCGATGTATGGGTGCTGGAACTGTCCAGTTTCCAGCTGGAAACCACATCCAGCCTGCATCCGGATGCCGCCACCGTGCTGAACATCTCGCAGGATCACATGGATCGCTATGCCGGTCTGGACGATTACGCGGCGGCGAAGGCGCGGGTGTTTGCCGGCTCGGGTGTCCAAGTGCTGAACCGCGATGACCCGATGTCGATGGCGATGGCCTTGCCGGGCCGCGCCATTTCGACTTTCAGCATCGAGATGAGCGCACACCCTTCACCCGTTTCTTACGGCCTGACCCGGCGCAAAGATCGCCTCTGGCTGGCCGAGGGCGAGGAAACCCTGTTGCCGGTCGACAAACTGCCTATCGCCGGTCTGCACAATGCCGCCAACGCGCTCGCCGCGCTGGCCTTATGCCGCGCCATCGGTCTGCCCTCGCAAGAAGGACGCCGGAGCCGTAATGCGGCAGAGCCGCCAACGGCTCCGCTGCCTTATGACGGACTGATTCCGGCCCTGAAGACTTTCGAAGGCCTGCCGCATCGAGTCCAGTTTGTCGCCGAAATCAACAGCCGCGCGTTCTACGACGATTCCAAGGGCACCAACGTCGGCGCCACCGTCGCCGCGCTGCTCGGATTTAGCGTTCCGGTCGTGCTGATCGCCGGCGGCGACGGCAAGGGCCAGGATTTCTCGCCGATGCAAGGCGCGGTGAAGAACGCCCGCGCCGTGGTGCAGATCGGGCGCGACGGGCCGCTCGTGGCCGAGGCCATTGGCGATGCCTGTCCGGTGCATCGGGCCGAGAGCATGGAGGAAGCGGTCGATCTGGCCTTCGATCTGTCTCAGCCGGGCGACGCCATCCTGTTGTCTCCGGCCTGCGCCAGTTGGGACATGTTCCGCAATTACGCGCACCGCGCCGAAGTGTTCATCGCGGCCATCGGCGTGCTGAAGGCGGTGGAAACCCTGAAGCAGATCGGCGGCGTGAGCCGGCGTCGGCAGGATCGACGTATCCGCAGCATCGAGATTCAAGGCGAAGAACGGCGCACTCGGGAACGCAGGGGGGGGCTGCATGTTTCATAACGCCGCCCTCAAGCGCACCGGACTGACCCCGTATGACTGGGGTCTGGTCTTCGCGGCGCTGGGCTTGCTGATGATCGGCCTGGTCATGGTCTATTCCGCCTCGATCGCCACCGCCGAAGCCAAATCGGCCGCGAATCAGCCGATGTTCTATCTGATCCGCCATGCCATGTATCTGGTCATCGGCCTGGGCGCCGGCTATGCCGCGCTGCAGATTCCGACCGATACCTGGCAAAAAATCGCGCCCATCCTGTTCGTCATCGGCGCAATCGCCCTGGTCATGGTGCTGGTGCCGTTCATCGGGCGCGAAGTCAACGGCAGCCGGCGCTGGATTCCGCTCGGTCCGCTGGGCAATTTCCAGCCTTCCGAATTGATGAAGTTCGCCACCATTCTCTACGCGGCCGATTACACCGTGCGCAAGGCCGCACACATGCAGAGCCTGCAAAAGGGTTTTCTGCCGATGTTCCTGGTCATGCTGTTCCTGGGCGGATTGCTGCTGGTCGAACCCGACTTCGGCGCGTTCGTGGTCATCGTCTGCATCGCGCTCGCCATCCTGTTCCTGGGCGGCCTCAATGCGCGCCTGTTTCTCGGTCTGATCGTGCTGCTGGCGGTCGGCTTCGTCATGCTGGTGGTGCTTTCGCCCTACCGGCTGGCGCGCGTCACCAGCTATCTCAACCCCTGGGCCGATCCCTACAACGCCGGTTATCAACTCTCGCACGCGCTGATCGCGCTTGGCAGCGGCGAGCTCACCGGCGTCGGGCTGGGCGACAGCGTCGAAAAACTGTTCTACCTGCCCGAGGCCTACACCGACTTCCTGCTCGCGGTGACCGGCGAAGAGCTCGGCCTGATCGGCGTGCTGACCATCATTGGCCTGTTCGCCTGGCTGACCTGGCGCGCGTTCTCCATCGGCTGGCAGGCCGGCCTGATGGGCCGCAACTACGCCGCGCTGGTCGCGCAGGGGGTCGGCGTCTGGATGGGCGTGCAATCGTTCATCAACATGGGCGTCAATCTCGGCCTGCTGCCGACCAAAGGCCTGACGCTGCCGCTGATGAGCTACGGCGGCTCCGGCATCGTCGCCAACTGTCTGGCGCTGGCCGTGTTGCTGCGGGTGGATTTCGAAAACCGCAGCCTGATGAAGGGCAGCGGAGCCGTCGGCAGTTCGTCCGCCGCGCGCATCCGGCGTCCTTATAACGAGGGCGGCAAAGCGTGAGCGCCAATATGAACGCCCAACCACGAACCCTGCTGATCATGGCCGGCGGCACCGGCGGCCATGTCATGCCGGCGCTGGCGGTGGCGGAAGCCCTGCGCGGCGAGGGCTGGCGCGTGGTCTGGCTGGGCACGAAGGCCGGCATGGAAGCCAGGCTGGCGGTGGAAAAAGGCTTCGAGATGGCCTGGGTGCGGGTCGCCGGCGTGCGCGGCAAGAGCCTGCTGACCAAGCTGCTGCTGCCGGCCAATCTGCTCGCAGCGTTCTGGCAGGCGGCTAGCGCAATTTTCCGCGTGCGGCCGGATGTCGCGCTGGGCCTCGGCGGCTACGTCGCGTTTCCCGGCGGCATGATGGCCAGCCTGCTCGGCAAGCCGCTGGTCATCCACGAACAGAACGCCATCGCCGGGCTGACCAATCGGCTGCTGGCCTGCCTGGCCGATCGCGTGCTGCTGGGCTTACCGGCGGCGTTCAAGAATGGCAACGATATGCCGCTGCCCTGTCGCAAGGTCGATAGCGAATGGGTCGGCAACCCGGTGCGTCCCGAGATCGCCGCCCTGCCCGACCCCGCCAGCCGTTTTGCTGGCCGCGTCGGCCCGCTGCGCCTGCTGGTGGTCGGCGGCAGCCTGGGCGCGCAGGCACTGAATGAACTGATCCCGCAGGCCTTGGCGCAACTGTCCTCCGAGCAGCGTCCACAAGTCCGGCACCAGTCCGGCGCGAAGCATCTGGAAGTTCTCAAAACCAACTATGCCGTCGCCAACGTCGAGGCCGACTGCCTGACTTTCATCGGCGACATGGCCGAGGCCTATGCCTGGGCCGACGTAGTGATCTGCCGCGCCGGCGCGTTGACAGTGGCCGAAATCGCCGCCGCCGGCTGCGCCGCGCTGTTCGTGCCCTTCCCGTTCGCGGTGGATGACCACCAGAGCGCGAATGCCCGTTTTCTGTCCGATGCCGGCGCGGCCTGGTTGATGCAACAGCGCGAGCTCAGCGCAGAAAGCCTGGCGCACTGGCTGGCCGGCCTGAAGCGGGACGAACTGCTGGCCCGCGCGGTCAAGGCGCGCGCGCTGGCGAAACCGGAAGCCACGGCACGCGTCGCCGCGATCTGCAAGGAGTTGGCGTCATGAAACATAAAGTCCGTCGCATCCATTTCGTCGGCATCGGCGGCGCCGGCATGAGCGGCATCGCCGAAGTCCTGCTCAATCTGGGCTATCAGGTGTCCGGCAGCGATGCGGCCGACAACGCCGTGACGCAGCGCCTGACCGGCATGGGCGCCAGCGTGTTTCAGGGCCATGCCGCCGAGCATGTGGCGGGCGCCGATGTGCTGGTCATTTCCAGCGCGATCAAGGAGGACAACCCGGAAGTGCGGGCCGCGCGCGCGGCGCATATCCCGGTCGTGGCGCGGGCGATGATGCTGGCCGAGTTGATGCGTTTCAAACAGGGCATCGCCATCGCCGGCACACACGGCAAGACCACCACGACCAGCCTGATCGCCAGCGTGCTGAACGAAGCCGGCATGGACCCGACTTTCGTCATCGGCGGCAAGTTGCTGGCGGCCGGCGCCAATGCGCGACTGGGCACCGGCGAATGGCTGGTGGCGGAAGCGGACGAATCGGACGCCTCATTCCTGCATCTGAGCCCGGTCTTGTCGATCGTCACCAATATCGACGCCGACCACATGGAAACCTACGGCCACGATTTCGAGAAACTGAAATCGGCCTTCGTCGAATTCCTGCACCGTTTGCCGTTCTGGGGCATGGCGGTGGTGTGCGCCGACGACCCCAACGTGCGCGCCTTGCTGCCGCGCATCACCAAACCGGTGATGACCTACGGCACCAGCGACGACTGCATGATCCAGGCGGTCGATATCCGCGCCGAAGACGGTCGCATGAAGTTCACCGCCGTGCGCAACGGCGTGCGCTCGCGCATCGACGTGACGCTGAATCTGCCCGGCCTGCACAACGTGCTGAATGCGCTCGCCGCCATCGCCGTGGCGTGGGAACTGCAGGTGCCGGATGCCGCCGTGCAGAAGGCGCTGGCCGGATTCAGCGGCGTCGGCCGCCGCTTCCAGCGCTATGGCGACATTGCGTTGGAGCATGGCAGAACCTTCACCTTGGTCGACGACTACGGCCATCACCCGGTCGAAATGCGCGCCACCCTCAACGCGGCGCGCGGCGCCTTCCCCGGCCGCCGCCTGGTGCTGGCGTTCCAGCCGCATCGCTACACCCGCACGCGCGATCTGTTCGAGGACTTCGTGCAAGTCCTGTCGTTGGCCGATGCGGTGCTGCTGACCGAAGTCTATGCCGCCAGCGAGCAACCCATCGTCGCCGCCGACGGCCGCAGCCTGGCACGCGCGGCGCGCGTCGCCGGCAAGGTCGAGCCGGTCTTTGTCGCCGACATCAACGATCTGCCCGCCACGCTGGCGGATTTCATCCAGGATGGCGATGTCGTGCTGTGCATGGGCGCCGGTTCTATCGGGCAGACGCCGGCGCGACTGGCCGCGCTGGGCGTGGGCGTGGGCAAAAGCGGAGCCGCCGCATGATCGTCGCCGAATATCTCGATCCGCCGAGGAAAGTGCCCGGCACCCAGGGCGAGCTGCTGCTCAATGCCGACATGAGCTGCTATACCAGCTGGCGCGCGGGCGGCAAGGCGGATCGCTTGTACACGCCAGTCGATCTGGCCGATCTGTGCGCGTTTCTGAAGACACTGGACAAGGATGAGCCCGTCCATTTCATCGGCCTGGGCAGCAATCTGCTCGTGCGCGACGGCGGTTTGCGCGGCACCGTGATCCATCTGCATGGCGCTTTGCGGCGGATTGATCTGGAGCAACGCAGAACAAACAACCCCCACGCTCGCAATAACAGCTCGCTGCCCCCCGAGGGGGCGCAATGTCCGCCTTGGGACGGCCCGGCGGCGGACAGCAACGGCAGCGATGCGGCCAGCCCGTTCGGCGTGATCTACGCCGAAGCGGGCGTCGCCAGCCCGAAGGTGGCGCGCTTCGCCGCGTCGCAGAATCTGGTCGGCGCGGAATTTCTCGCCGGCATACCCGGCACGGTGGGCGGTGCGCTGGCCATGAACGCGGGCTGTTACGGCCATGAAACCTGGGAATTCGTCACGCAGGTGCTGACGGTGGATCGTCTTGGACAAATCCACCGCCGCTCGCCGAAGGAATATCGGGTCAGCTACCGCCATGTCGAACCGGGCGAAGAAATAGTCCGGCAAGAATGGTTTGTCGGCGCCTGGTTCACGTTCCCGCGCGGCGATGGCGAGAAAGCGCGCGTCGATATCAAGCAACTGCTGGAAAAGCGCATCGCCAGCCAGCCGCTCAGCCTGCCCAACGCCGGTTCGATTTTCCGCAATCCGCCCGGCGATTTCGCCGCGCGTCTGATCGAAGCCTGCACCTTGAAGGGCGAAAAACGGGGCGGCGCGCAGATTTCGGAAAAACACGCCAATTTCATCGTCAATCTGGGTGGCGCCAGCGCTGCCGACATCGAACACCTGATCGACAAGATACAAGCGCAGGTCGAGGCGAAATTCGGCATCAAGCTGGTGCGGGAAGTGCGCATCGTGGGAGAGAAACTGTGAACCGGGCGGAAAACAATTTCGGCAAGGTCGCCGTGATGTTTGGCGGCACCTCGGCGGAGCGCGAGGTCTCGCTCAACAGCGGCGCTGCGGTGCTGGCCGCCTTGCAGAGTCGAGGCGTCGACGCGCATGCCTTCGACCCGGCGACGCGCCCGCTGGCCGATCTGCAAAGCGAAGGTTTCCAGCGCGTGTTCATCGCGCTGCACGGACGCGGCGGCGAGGACGGCAGTCTGCAAGGCGCGCTGACCTTGATGAACCTGCCGTTCACCGGTAGCGGCGTGCTGGCTTCCGCGCTGGCGATGGACAAATGGCGCAGCAAGCTGGTCTGGCGGGCATTGGGCCTGCCCATCCCCGAGTTCGCCGTGCTGACGGCGGACAGCGATTTCGCCGCGGTGATCGCCAAGCTGGGTTTGCCGCTGTTCGTCAAACCGGCGCGCGAGGGTTCCAGCATCGGCATCGTCAAGGTCAAAGCCGCCGCCGACGTGGTTGCCCAACTCGCGGCCGCCTACGCCGAAGCGGCCAAACACGACAATCTGGTACTGGCGGAACGCGCGATGAACGGCGGCGAATTCACCGTCGCCATTCTCGGCACGGGTGCCGATGCACGCGCCCTGCCCTCGATACGCATCGTGCCGGCGACCGAGTTTTACGACTACGAAGCCAAGTACTCGCGCGACGACACCCGCTATCTGTGCCCGAGCGGCCTGAGCGACGCGCGCGAAGCGCAGATGCGCGATCTCGCCTTGCAAGGCTATCGGGCGCTGGGTTGTCGCGGCTGGGCGCGGGTCGATTTTCTGCTCGACGACGCCGGCAACCCTTATCTGCTCGAGGCCAATACCGCGCCCGGCATGACCAGCCACAGCCTGGCGCCGATGGCGGCGCGCGTCGATGGCCTCGAATTCGCCGATTTGTGCATTCGTATTCTGGAGCTGTGCGATGTGGGCTAAGCATGTGGAATAACCCCGATGCGCTTAAGCGCGTGACCCGCTTGATCCTGGCCGCGACCCTGCTGTTCGCGCTGTGGATCATGGGCCGCGCGGCGCTGGAGAAGATGTTCCCGTTCCGCCAGATCAGCGTGGTCGGCGCCAACCATGCCGACACCCGTGCCGCGGCCAGACAATTGACGCGCACGCTGGCCGGCGGTTTCTTCTCGATGGATCTGCACACCGTGCATGACCGGTTCGAACGTCTGCCCTGGGTGCGCGAGGCCCAGTTGCGCCGGATCTGGCCGGGACGTCTGGTGGTCGAACTGACCGAGCATCGGGCGGCGGCGGCCTGGAACGACCGCGCCACACTGAATACGCATGGCGAGATTTTCCCGGTGATGCCCTGGACCGGTCTGCCGCGTCTGTACGCGCCGGAAGGCATGGAACGGGAAGTCGCGCGTCGCTACGGCGAATTCGCCGGGCTGGCCAAACCGATCGGCGCGCAAGTCGAACAGATCGTGGTCAGCGCGCGCCTGTCCTGGCGCGTGCGCCTGTCGAGTCCGGATGCCGGCAAAAACACGATCAATGTCGAGCTGGGCCGTGAACGGCTGAGCGAGCGCTTGGCCCGCTTCACCCGTTTTTATCCGCAAGCGGTCGCCGCGGTGGGGCCGCTGCATCGCGTCGATATGCGTTATCCAAACGGATTTGCCGGCGAACCGAGCGGACAGCGCCCGGCGCATCTGAAAGTTGAAACCAAGCAAGCCATGAAGAAAACCAAACATGTATGAAAAAGTCGGGCGGAGCGCGAAAAATGACTGAAAGCAAAGACCTGATCGTCGGGCTGGACATCGGCACATCGAAGATCGTCGCCCTGGTCGGCGAGGCGATGCCCGAGGGCGGCCTCAACATCATCGGCATGGGCCAGGCGCCGTCGCGCGGGCTGAAGAAAGGCGTCGTGGTCAACATCGAGGCCACGGTCTCGGCGATCCAGCGCGCGCTGGAAGAAGCCGAGCTGATGGCCAATTGCAAGATCACCCAAGTCTACACCGGCATTGCCGGCAGCCATATCAAGGCGCAGAACTCCAGTGGCATGCTGCCGATCCGCGACCGCGAGGTTTCCCAGGCCGATGTCGACCGGGTCATCGAAATCGCGCGCGCGCTCAACATCCCGGCCGACCAGCAGGTGCTGCACGTATTGCCGCAGGAATTCATCATCGACGGCCAGGACGGCGTGCGCGAGCCGCTCGGCATGTCCGGCGTGCGCCTGGAAGTGAAGGTGCATATCGTCACCGGCGCGGTGTCGGCGGCGCAGAACATCGTCAAATGCGTGCGCCGCTGCGGCCTGGAAGTGCGCGATCTGGTGCTGCAACCGCTCGCCTCCAGCCATGCCGTGCTGAACGACGACGAAAAGGATCTGGGCGTCTGCATCGTCGACATCGGCGGCGGCACCACCGACATCGCGGTGTTCACGCGCGGCGCCATCCAGCATGTGGCGGTGATTCCCATCGCTGGCGACCAGATCACCAACGACATCGCGCAGACCCTGCGCACGCCGACGCGCGAAGCCGAGGATTTGAAGATTCAGCACGGCATCGCGCTGCGCCAGCTGGCCGATCCGAAGGAAATGATCGAGGTTCCCGGCATCGGCGAGCGCGGTCCGAGGATGCTGTCCAAACAATTGCTGTCGGAAGTGATCGAGCCGCGCGTCGAGGAGTTGTACAGCCTGGTCCAGGCGGAACTGCGCCGCAGCGGCTTCGAGGAGCAGATCTCGTCCGGCCTGGTCTTGACCGGCGGCGCCAGCCTGATGCGCGGCATGGTGGAACTGGCCGAGGAGGTGTTCCACATGCCGGTGCGCGTCGGCGTGCCGGAGTACATCGGCGGTTTCTCGGAGCGGGTGCGCAATCCGCGTTTCGCGACCAGCGTCGGCCTGCTGCTGGTCGGGCTGGAACGGCATGAGGTCGATCAGGCCGCGCGCATGCAGGGCGCGAGCTTCGGCCAGGTCATGGAAAAGATGAAGTCGTGGTTCAAACAGAATTTTTGAGGTTTTTTGAATGCCGGGGCGGGCTCGGTGTTTGTCGTTTTATTTGTGTCACTGAAGGAGGGATGAAAGATGCTTTTTGAACTGGAAGAAATGAATAGTCAGGATGCCGTGATCAAGGTCATCGGCGTTGGCGGCTGCGGCGGCAACGCGGTCGATCACATGATCACCCGGGGCATGACCGGGGTGGAGTTCATCTCCATCAACACCGACGCGCAGGCGTTGCGCCGCAACAAGGCCAGCATTCAATTGCAGATCGGCAATTCCGCCACCAAGGGGCTGGGCGCCGGCGGCAAGTGGGAGGTCGGCCGCGAGGCGGCGCTGGAAGATCGCGAGCGCATCGCCGAGCTGATCGACGGCGCCGACATGCTGTTCATCGCCGCCGGCATGGGCGGCGGCACCGGCACCGGCGCTGCGCCGGTGGTCGCGGAAGTGGCCAAGGACCTGGGCATCCTGGCCGTGGCCGTGGTGACCAAGCCGTTCATCTTCGAAGGCAAGCGGATGCGCTCGGCCGAGAGCGGCCTGAAGTCCTTGTCCGAGCATGTCGACAGCCTGATCGTGATTCCGAACGAGAAACTGATCAGCGTGCTCGGCGCGGGCTCCAAACTGACCGATGCGTTCATCGCCGCCAACGACGTGCTGCACAACGCGGTCTCCGGCATTTCTGAAATCATCAGCAAGCCGGGCATGATCAACGTCGATTTCGCCGACGTGAAGACGGTGATGGGCGAGATCGGCATGGCGATGATGGGTTCCGCCGACGCCTCGGGCGAAAACCGCGCCCGTGTCGCCGCCGAAGCCGCCGTGGCCAGCCCGTTGCTGGAAAACATCGATCTCAAGGGCGCGCGCGGCGTGCTGGTCAACATCACTTCCGACGACAGCCTGACCATCGAGGAGTACTACGAGGTGATGAATACCATCCAGGGCTTCGCGGCCGAGGAAGCCACCGTCATCGTCGGCACCTCGTTCGACGAAGCGATGGGTTCCACCCTGCGCGTGACCATGGTCGCCACCGGCCTGGGCAACCCGGTGCGCGGCAGCGCGGCCAAGCCGATCATGAAGATCGTCGAGCCGGTGCATGCGTCACAGATGACCGGCACCGATGGCCCGACCGGCTTCGGCGGCGGTTACGATCCGTCGCGGGATTACGACAGCCCGACCACGATCCGCACCCGCCGCAATCAAGCGGCCGCGGACATGGCGCAATCGGCCGGCATCGACACGCTGGACATTCCCGCCTTTCTGCGCAGACAGGCGGATTGATCGAGCGAGGTCGTGACTGCGCCTTGACTGGTGCGGGGCGCGCATGCCCCGTGTCACCCTTGCGCCACGTCGTGTCACAGGCATGACCGGGAACTGGCGCGGATGGATTCCCCTCCTTTCCGTCCGCGCTAGAATCCCTTTATTCGTCAATGAGTTACTAAACACACCATGATCGGGCAACGAACCGTCAAAACACAGGTACGCGCCACCGGCGTCGGTCTCCATACCGGCGAGCGGGTGAACTTGACCTTGCGGCCGGCGCCGCCGGAAACCGGCATCGTGTTTCGCCGCGTCGATTTGCCGACGGCGTGCGATTTCGTCGTCGCGCCCGAGCGGGTCACCGATACCCGTTTGTGTTCCGCGCTGGAAGGCAATGGCGCAAAAGTCGCCACGGTCGAACATCTGATGTCCGCCCTCGCCGGGCTGGGCGTCGACAATGTATTCATCGATATCGACGGCCCGGAAGTACCCATCCTGGACGGCTCCGCCGCGCCCTGGGTCTATCTGCTGCAATCCGCCGGTATCGAAACCCAGAAAGCGCCCAAGCGCTTCATGCGCGTGCTGAAAAGCGTGCGCATCGAGGAAGGCGCCGGGGAGACGCTGAAATGGGCGCAATTCGAGCCGCACGAAGGCTGCACGCTGTCGTTCAGCATCGACTTCGATCATCCGGTGTTTCGCAAGTCGGCCAAGGAAATGCATATCGACCTGACGCGCGAGTCGTATGTAAAGGAAGTCAGCCGCGCGCGCACCTTCGGCTTCATGAACGAGGTGGAATATCTGCGCAGCCACGGCCTGGCGCTCGGCGGCACGCTCGATAACGCCATCGTGATGGACGAATTCCGCGTGCTCAACAGCGATGGCCTGCGCTACGCCGACGAATTCGTCAAACACAAGGTGCTCGATGCGGTCGGCGATCTCTACCTCACCGGCCACCCCATTCTGGGCGCGTTCAGCGCCTACAAATCCGGCCACGGCCTCAACAACCGCTTACTACGCGCGCTGACCGAAGACGCCAGCGCCTGGGAATGGGCGACGTTCGAACATGAAACCAGCACCCCGCCGGCGCTGCTCAATCTTTACCCGCAGGCGGCCTGATGCTGGCGATCCGCGTCTTTCTGATCATCATCGGCGGGGTGCTGATCCTCAGCCTGCTCGGTTACGCCATCAATCGGGATCCGCGCTGGCTGCGCTTCGCCGGACTCGGTCTGAAAGCCGGCCTGGCGCTGGTGGCGTTGCTGCTGTTGGCGCTGCTGCTGGAACGGCTGGTGCTGGTACTTTGAGTCGGGCGCGCCACATGCGATCAACCCGGAATCAATGGCTTGAACGGACTCATAATGAACAAGTCCGTATTTGCGTTTTTTCTTTAAAACCCATGAAAGACTTTGGGAGAGCACATGCTGCATGAGTACAACCTGCGGGCGTTGGTAGTCGATGATCTTGCGAGCATGCGCTCGATGATGAAAGCGCAGCTCACAAGCATAGGCGTGGCCAAGGTGACCGAAGCGCCCAATGCCGCCGTCGCCATCACCAAAATGCGCGCCGAAAAATTCGATCTGCTGATGCTCGATTACTACCTGGGCGACGCCACGGACGGGCAACAACTGCTCGAACTGGTGCGCGGGGAACAACTGATCGCCAGCAGCGCGTTGGCCATCATGGTGACCGCTGAAACCGCCTACGGCTCGGTCGCCCAGGTGGCCGAGCACTCGCCGGACGCCTATCTGCTTAAGCCCTTTACCGCCGACAAGCTGTACGCCCACCTGTTGCCGGTAATCCAGCGCAAATTGGGCATACGCGACATCAACAAAAAGACGCCCGGCCTGAAACCGATTTACGACCAATACGACGCGGGCAACTATAACGCCGTGATTGCGTTGGTCGACGCTTATGCCCAGCGCGAGGGAATTCGCGCGGATACGGCACGCTTGAAAGGCGACTCGCTGATCCATCAGGGCGATTACGTCAAGGCGTTGAGCCACTACAAGCTCTTGCAAGACCAGTTCGCCTGGGCCGCGCTCGGGGTTGCCCGTATCCAGGCCCATTTGCACCAGACGGAAGCGGCGATTGCCACGCTGGAGGAACTGGTTGCCGAGTCGCCCAAGTATTTACATGCCATCGATGTGTTGGCCGAGTCCTATGTCAAAGCCGGACAACCGCAAAAGGCGCTGGCGATACTTGAATCCGCCTGCGCCAACTCGCCGACAGTCAATCGCATGCGCGCCACCGCGCGGATCGCCGAACAGATCGGCGAAGACAACCGTGTCGTGCAGTGGTCTGAAAAGGTGGTCGACGCCAACAAATTCGCCGTCACCCAAGACTTCACCGATCACGCCAGATTGGTGCGCGGCCTGGTGAAGTCCGGCCAGGCGGACAAAGCGGTCGCAACCGCGGTTCGGTTTGAATCCGAATTCCCGCTGACCAAACAGTCAGCCTGCGTTCAGGCCAGCAAGGGCTATGCCCTGGCCAAGCAGGTTGAAAAGGAAAAGGTTGAGCTGGAAACCCTGCCGGAAAGCATCAAGGCCAAGCGACGGGATTTGTTGGCCGACAAGGAAGCCCGCTTGCAGACTATCGTCGGCGCGCTGGCCGGGTTGACGCCTGGCCCGAAGGAAGCCGTTTTTGTCAGTGAGGCCCTCATGGCCGCTGGACACAGCGATATGGCCGCGGATGCGGCGGCAACCGCATTGGCCAACGGCCACCCCCTGTTACCCGAAATGGGCGATGCCGGCTGGCTGGATGACGTCAAAGCGCGCGCAGTCACAAAAACCAAAGCGCGCATCCTGGATGGACTGAATCTGCTTCGCGCCAGCAAGACCAAGGAAGCGATGATCCTGTTCATGCAGTTGGCGGAACATACGCCGCCCGATCTCACCGCCCAGTTGTTGGCCAACATGGTGACCACGGTCATCACGCTCAGGCAGAAAGGCCAGAACGTGACCGAATTCATGCCGGCGGCCAGGGTGGCGCTGGAAAGGCTGAAAGAAAAATATCCCGACTATGAACGTCTGCCCGGGCTCATCGAATCATTCGGTGAGAGTTGAATCCGAACCCTCCATCCCGTCACAGGGCTGTAATGACAGCGCGTTAGCTTCGCCGACTTGCACACATAATGACCATGGATGAAGCCCGCATGGATACGCAAGTCGTACCGCACACCCATCAAGTCCCGGTAGAACGTAGAACCAATCTCCTGTTACGCGTCCACTACGACGCGGCCTTTGTGCTGCTCGAACCGGTATTGCGTAACACGGAACTGCCTATCGGCACCCGGCTTTACCGGGCCATGAATCAACTCCAGGCAACCTACCCCAGCTTCAACGGCAATGAGATCGAAGCGATGGTGGCCGCCGTGATGCGCACTTTGCAGAACCAGCACAAGGCAGCCGAATAAGCGCTGTCCGATCCGATCCGGCGCGCGCCCATCGGTTTCATAAATTCGCGTCATGCACCCATAAACAAAGCCGCGCTGACAAGGGGAGGAGGCGTCGGTAATATCGCGCGATATTTTGTCTTCCCCTCTATCCCGTCTTTCCAACTCAAGGAGTTATCTCATGGCCACCCGCGAAACCCTCGCCGCCAAAGCCGCGGCCTGCACCAGCGCCGCCGCGCTGTTTGCCATCGCCCGCGATGCGTTCGAAGCGCCGGCCGATATGGGCTACGCCAAGGAACTGTTGAACAGCGCCGCCTTCACCGGCGATGCCGGCGCGAAAGCCGCGCTCGACAAGGTCGCGGGCGACGCCATGTTCACCAAGGACTTCGTGACCCTGGCCATCGGTTATCAGGCTCTGGGTGACGGCGGCAAGGCCAAGGACATGCTCGGCCAGGGCGCCGATTTCGCCATGGACGGCAGTGAAAAAATGGCCGTCGGCATGGGCCAGTGGCTCGCGCTCGGCGATGCCGCCGCCGCCGCCAAGGCGCTGGCCGGCGCATTGAAGGAAGTTTCCGCCACCGAAGAACTGTATGGCCTGGCGGCCGTGGTTGCCGAGTTGAACGACGCCGCGCTGTTCGGCCAGATCATCGACAAGATCAAGACCAAGTGCGGACGCGCCGGCGACTTCGCTCGTCTCGCCAAGCTGGTGGCTTCCAGCGACAAGGCCAAGGGCGTCGAGGTGATCAACGAGGGCGCGGCCAAATACGGCAGCCCGGCCGACCTGATCGCGTTGTCCGGCGCGATGAACGAAATCGACCCGGCCGCCGCCGGCGCGCTGTACGCCAAGGCGCTCGACTCCGCCAAGGACTTCACCGCGCTGATGCAAGTGCTGGCGGCCGCGGCTGGCAACCCGGACTTCGCCAAGGCCGTGCTGGCCAAGGGTGGCGCGCTGGCAACCTCCAGCGATGAACTGATCCAGTTGGCCGATGCCTGCGCTGTCGCCGGCGATGCAGCCGGCGCCGCCGAGATGCTGACCAAGGCCGAGGAAGCCGTCGGCAATCTGTTCGACATGCGCAAAGTTGTGGACGCGGTGGAGAAGCACCTGTCCAGCGATAGCGTCCGCGTCGAACGGGTCAAGGGCAAGCTGGTCAAGCGCGAGGCCAACCAGGCCAAATACACCGAGTTGCAGAACGAAGAAGCCAAGTGCAAGACGATCAAGCAGTTCATCGCCTTGTCCGATCGCATCATGGCCGAACTGGAAGACAGCGCCTACGCCGGCAAAATTCTGGGCCTGGCGGAAACCCAGATGCGCGCGGAAGGCGGTTTCCATTTCGCCCGCTTCAAGTCGCTGATCCTGGGCGTCGACCGTCTGGGCGACAAGGAATGGCTCGGCAAACTACTCGACGAAAGCGTGGCCAACGCCGCCGACTTCGTCTGGTTCCGCGAGATCGTGCTGACCTGCGCCACCGAAATGATGGATGCCGAATACGGCAAGTCGCGCGCGCGCGCTTATGCCGAGGGCCGCGCGCTGGGCGACAGCGCCTACGACTACACCAAGATGGCTGAAACCGTGCAGACCGCGCTGGGCGACTCGGCCATGGCCGCCAAGTTGCTTAACGATGCCGCCAACCGCGCCAAGGATCACTACGCGCTGGCGCACACCGCCAAGCTGTATCGCGATATCGGCGACAACACCGCCGCCAATGCGCTGTTCGCCAAGGCCGCCGAGTCCTGCGCCAGCGGCGACCAGTGCGTGCAACTGGCCAATCGTCTCAAGGCTTATGAATTGCCGGCCTCCGAAATTGTGCCCTTGATGGATGCCTGCGGCGGTCATCTGGCTTCGACCAACGACAAGCTGCGTTGGGCCGAAGGCGTGGCCGACCTGCTGATGGATGGCGCCTGGGCCAAGAAGGCTTACAGCGCCATCTCCGCCAGTTTCAGCAGCGAGACCGACAAGAAGCGCTTCGAACTCAGCCGCCAGATGCGTATGGGCTACACGTTCTTCGGCCCGGGCGTACAAGCGCACTGATCCAGCGTTTATCCAACGACAAAGGCCCGGCAATCGCCGGGCCTTTGTCGTTATATCGGCCCGCGAGCGGGCCGAAGCGGCATCAATGCATCGGCCGTTTCATGAAGTTCACCACTTTGGCTTCCGAAGCGAGTCCGCCTTTAGCGTCTTTGGTGCCGCAGACGCCGCCGCGACTGCCGCCATCGCCGGTTTCCATGACATAGCCTTCGGCATCGTGCAGCAAGTTGATGACATCGACGAAGAAGCGCTCCTTGACCATCGCCAGCGCGGTACGTCCGCCGTCGTTGGTGGCTTTGACTTCCGCGCCGGCATTCAGCAGCACCTCGCATACCGCCGCCTCGCCGCCGCCAGCGGCCAGCATCAAGGGGGTCAGTCCGTAGTAAATGCGCGCATTCACATCCGCGCCGGCATCGACCAGGACTTGCACCACTGGCGCGTAGCCGCAGTCTTTCTCGTGGTTGTAGGCGGCTTTGAAAATCGGCGTCCAGTCTTTGCCATCCTTGGCGTTGGCATCGGCGCCAGCCGCGAGCAGCGCCTTGACCGTGTCCAGATGGCCCTGGTGGGCCGCCAGATGCAGGGCCGTGGCGCCTTCGGCATCGACCGCGTGGACATCGGCGCCGGCGGCGAGCAGTTCGACAACCTTGGCGCTATCGCCAGCCTCGGCGGCGGTTAACAGTTCTGCGGACATCTTGGTTCTCCTGAGTTGAATACCCGACCATTGTAATCAACTATTATGCTGCGTGTCATGCGGCGTCGCGGGCGCGGGTTTGTGGCCGGTCTTGCTAAGCGCCTCCAGCCCGCCATCCAGCACGCGCGCGTCGAAACCGCGCTGGGTCAGCAGGAACGCGGCGGCGGCGCTGCGGCGTCCGCTCTGGCAAAACAGGATGTAGGTTCGCTTGCGATCCATGTTGTTGGCCTTCAAGCGCAACAAATACAGGGGCAGATTGATGCTGCCTTTCAGGCTGCCTTCCTTGAATTCCGCTTCCAGTCGCACATCGATCAGTTGCGCGCCCTGTTTGATCAACTCGGCGCCCTGGGCGAGGTTGATCCGATGCACCAGAGGTTCGCGCAGCAGGGAGTCGAAGTCGGCGGCGGGCAAGCGCATCAACTCGCCCGCGTTCAGCATGGTGACGGTGGCGTTGCGCGGCTCGCCGGAGATCAGCGCTTCCTCGCCAAAACCCTGGCCGGGTTGCAGTTCGGCCAGCGTGATGACCTTGCCGTCGCCCGCGCTGCGGGTGACGCGAACGCTGCCGGAACGGATCAGATAGTAGTAATCGCCGGGCCCGCCTTGCTCCAGGATGACCTGGCCGGCCTCGGCCGGAACCGCTTCGAAGCGGCCGAACAAGGTATGCAGATTGCCCGGCGGCACCCCGGCGAAAGCGGGGTTGCTCAACAGATCGAACATCCATTGCGGGTCGTCGCCATCGAATTCGGTGACCTCGTAGGCGGTGGCTTGATCGCGCGCGACCAAGTGGTCGAGGTCGTCATCGGTAAAACGGACCAGCCGGCACGGCGTGCGGGCGACACAGGAATAAGTCCGCGGCTTCAGGCGCGACAGCGGATGCCGCGCGGTTTCGCTGCCGGCCTTGACCAGCAGCGGCGCGCTCCTGTCCTCGGAATCGAGCGCGACTTCGCCAGCCAGCAGATAGAAACTGTGCGCATCCATCGAACCTTTGCGAAACAACGCCTGCCCAGATTCCAGCGAAATATGTTTGGCCAGCCGGGTCGCCTGTTCCAACGCGTCGTCGGAAAGATTCGCCAGCGGCACGAATTGCGCCAGTTCTTGTTGTGACATGTTTTCAGCCTATGTTTTCAGTCCAAGCCGAGTGACGGCCAGAGGGCGTCGACACGGCGTTTGACCGCGTCGCTCATGGCGATCGGCGTGCCCCATTCACGACTCGTCTCGCCCGGCCATTTGTTGGTCGCGTCGATGCCCATCTTGCTGCCCAGTCCGGACACCGGGCTGGCGAAATCGAGATAGTCGATCGGCGTGTTCTCCACCAGCAGCGTGTCCCGCGCCGGGTCGACGCGGGTGGTCAGCGCCCACATGACCTCGTTCCAGTCGCGCACATTGACGTCCTCGTCGGTGACCAGGATGAACTTGGTGTACATGAACTGGCGCAGGAAACTCCACACCCCGAACATCACCCGCTTGGCGTGGCCGGGGTACTGCTTCTTCATGCTGACCACCGCCATGCGGTAGCTGCAGCCTTCCGGCGGCAGATAGAAATCGGTGATTTCGGGAAACTGCTTTTGCAGCAGCGGCACGAACACTTCGTTCAGCGCCAGGCCGAGGATGGCCGGCTCGTCCGGCGGCTTGCCGGTGTAGGTGGAGTGATAGATCGCGTCGCGGCGCAAGGTGATGCGCTCGACGGTGAACACCGGGAAGGTTTCCTGCTCGTTGTAATAGCCGGTGTGGTCGCCGAACGGCCCTTCCAGCGCGGTCTCGCCGGGGTGTATGACGCCTTCCAGCACGATTTCCGCCTTGGCCGGCACCTGCAACGTGGAGCCCAACGCTTTGGCGACTTCCGTCTTGGCGCCGCGCAACAGACCGGCGAACTGGTATTCCGACAGCGAATCCGGCACCGGCGTCACCGCGCCCAGGATCGTGGCCGGATCGGCGCCGATGGCGACCGCGACCGGAAACGGCTGGCCGGGGAACGCGGCCTGGAAATCGCGGAAGTCGAGCGCGCCGCCGCGATGCGCCAGCCAGCGCATGATCAGTTTATTCGGACCGATGACCTGTTGCCGATAGATGCCCAGATTCTGGCGCGGCTTCGAGGTCGGCAAGCCCTGCGGCCCCTGCGTCACCACCAGACCCCAGGTCAGCAGCGGGCCGATATCGCCCGGCCAGCAGGTCTGGATCGGCAGCCGCGCCAGATCGACATCCTTGCCTTCCCAGACGATGTCCTGGCAGGCCGGCGAGCGCACCACGGATGGCGTCATATTGAGCACCTGCTTCAACACCGGCCACTTGTCCCAGGCGTCTTTCAGCCCGCGCGGCGGCTCCGGTTCCTTCAGAAACGCCAACAGCTTGCCGATTTCGCGTAAGCGGGCCGGGTCTTCCTCGCCCATGCCCAGCGCGACGCGTTTGACCGTGCCGAACAGATTGGTCAGCACCGGCATACGCGTTTGCGTACCGGAGCCTTTCGGGTTCTCGAATAACAGAGCCGGGCCACCGGCGCGCAGCACGCGGTCGCCGATCTCGGTCATTTCCAGATTCGGGTCGACCAAGGCCGTGATGCGCTTGAGTTCGCCGCGCGCCTCAAGTTGGGCGATGAAGTCGCGCAGATCGGCATAACGCATGCGATTTATCCCGCTTTCTTGTCGGCGACAAACTGGAACTTGCCGTCTTTCTCATAGAACTGGCCGAGCTTTTCACCCAGATTGGCCGGCGTTTCCTTGAACAGCTGTACCTGGCAGGACTGCGTGCTGATCGCATACAGCCGCTTGTCGGTCTGGAGCAGGAAGATCGGCTCCGGATACTCGTCCGGCGCTTTGTAGAACGAGATTTTTTCTTCGAGCGGCACCGCTTCGACCGTGATGCCGCCATTGCATTCCGGCAAGCGCAGCGCAATGACTTCGAGATCGAACGTGTCCAGCCAGAACCAGGTCTGGTTGCGTACCAGGGTGACGGCATGATCTTTCCCGGGCAGGACATACGACGCCGAATCCTGGATACAACCGGTGAGCGGGAGAACCGCGACAAGTGGCAACAAACGAAGGGATTTACGCAGATTCATCACAGGGCGACTCCCGGAGCGGATCGAAGGGGGAAAACTGGGCTGAAGTTTACCGTGCCGCTTGAACTAAAAGAAAAAGCCGGGACGCGCCCGGCTTTTTCGGTGGGCGCCTGGCAGATCAAGCGCGCCGACGTGCGACGAAACCGACCAGACCGAGGCCGGCCAGCATCAGGGCATAGGTTTCGGGTTCGGGGACGGCAGCCACACGGATGTCATCCAGGGCAATGCCATCGCCGTAATAGGGATACGGGTTGGTGAAGACGACAGAGCGGATGCTTGGCGTAGCGCTGTCGTTGGCCACGCCCAGGAACAGCTTGTTGTAAAGCTGGTAGTTGTAGTTGGGCGCGCTGGCGGTGGCCAGCAGATTACCGCTGCCATGGGTGCCGTCGTAGGCGGACAACGTAACTGTCCGATCGCCCAGTCCATAGAACAGATCGATCACGAACAGGCCCGCGCCCAATACGGCCTGGTCAAAATTCAGGGTCAACGACCAGGAACCGGACGGGTTGTAGGCGCTGTAGGCGCGTGATTCGGCGGCTGCGCCTTCGGCACCCGAATTCGGGCCGTAGCCGTACTCCGTGCCGTCATAGTCGTTGCGGTAGTCATAGACCGCGTTGAATGTGAGCGCGCCACCGGACAGCGCCATATTCACGCCGATGCCGGCATAGAAATCAGATTGCAGAGCGCCCAGCGGATGCGTTTCGAAATCGATGTCGGTGTTGACCGCACCGCCGAGACTGGCGATCCGGTTCGTCCAGTCGATGGAATTGCCGGCGGGTTACTGGCGAACGCGGTGACGCCCGCCTGGGCGACGCCGGCCAGGCCGCTGGAGACAAGCAAGAGTACAAGCAGGGTCGATTTCACAGGGATTCCGTTCAGTTGCGTTTACGCCGTGCCGCGAAGCCCACCAAACCCAGCCCGGCCAGCATCAGGGCGTATGTTTCAGGTTCGGGAACGGGATTAAGAACCGCGGGGGCCAGGATCACCACGGCGCCGGTTCTGCCGTAGGTGCTATCGACCGCCGAACCCACGATGTAGCCGGCATTGCTGATGGCATAGGCATTCACCAGAAGCCAGCCCGACGCCGGATCGATCAGCGTGTTGAGGTCGGTCATCACGCCGTTCTGATAGAGAAAGGCCGACTGGCCGAACAAGTTTGTCGAATCCGCCCAACCCACGATCTGTCCGGTGTTGTTGATCCCGTTGGCCTCGACATGGCGGCCCGCGGCGTAGAGCTCGCCCAGGTCGGTCAGGTTGGCACCGTGGTAGAGAAAAGACCGCTGTTCAATATTCGGATAAGCGCCGGTGTAGTAAGAGCCCACCACGCTGCCGGAATCGTTGATACCTGTGGCATAAGCATTGCCGCCGCCCGGCGTGGCGATGCTGGTCACGCTGCCGCCATCATAAAAAAAGGCGCGTTGCGCATAGGCGGGCGTGTAGTAAGACCCCGCCACCTGTCCGGCATCGTTGATGCCTCGGGCTTCGCTGGTCGTGCTCCCGATAATCTGCGCGCCGATGTCGGTCGCCGTGGCGTTGCTGGTGTTGTAGACATAGGCGTGGTTGGCGGTGTTGCCCGCCGTGTACGCGCCGCCCACCACCTGTCCGGCGTTATTGATGTCCCTCGCGGTACCGCCTGTACCGCCCAGCGGGCTGATCTCGACCATGGTTCCGGCATTGGTCGAGATGAAGGGGACATAGGCAGACCAATCGCCGCGCAGCGCCTGGCCGACCACCTGGCCAGCTTCGTTGATGCCAGCGGCATAACTGCCGCTCGCCCCGCCCAGCAGGCTACCGCCCTGGGTGTGGAGATTGGTGATGGTGATGTTGGGCACGCCGCTGGCGAAAAAAGCCTGCTTCGTGCCGGTCAATCCCACAGTGCTGAATCCGCCCATTTCACCAACGTTATTGACAGCCAGCGCACTTGCGCCGTTGTTGGGGTAGAGGCCAAGGTTGGTCACGGAGTAGGTGGCCGCATTGGTCGAGCCGGCCGACAAAGCAGCGGCAAGCGTCAGGGAAAGCAGGGTCGATTTCATGAGCGTGGTTCTCCGAGAGGATTAGACGGCGGCGCTGGCGCGGCGACGCGCGATGAAACCCACCAGCCCGATGCCAAGCAGCATCAGGACGTAGGTGTTTGCTTCGGGGACGGGGGCGGCCACGGCGCCTGTGTAGAACTGGCCGAAGTAGTCGTCTTCGATGCCGCCGGTCGTCTCACGGATTTCCATGCGGTCAAACGCGGCGTCCGACCAGACGCCGACGAAGCTGGCCAAGTTGTCGGGGGCATTGAACGAGAATTCGGATACGTGGCTTGCGCCCAGTTTGAGCGTCACCGAAAAAACGGAATCCACATAGGGATAGTCGCCGTCGTTTGCATAAGGGCTTTGCACATCCAGGGCGCCGGGCTCGACGAAATCGAATCCCGCGGAATAGACCGGGGCGGCAAAGAAAACATTCAGGTTTTCGATGTGGTTGATGGCGAGTTCATTGCCCGCGTAGCGGGTTGTCCAATCGAAATTGGGAATGCCCGCCCAGTAGCTTGCGCCCCCGATAAAGAATCCCCCCTGGCCATCGGGATCGGAAAAAATCACCTGCCCCACGCTGGCCGACCCGAATGAGGGAACCAGCCCCAGATCGGGCAACGCCCCGGTCGCGCTGGCGGCGCCGGTCGCCGACAGGAACGCGGCTTGGTCATTGAACAGCGTAAAACTGGCTTGGGCACCGCCTGCCGACAAGCCGGTGGCAAGCAAAAGGGAAAGCAAGGTCGATTTCATGCGGGCAGTTTTCCGGGAAGATTTGCGTTACGGCGACGCGCGATGAAACCGACCAGCCCGATGCCAAGCAGCATCAGGGCGTAGCTGTCGGCCTCGGGCACGGGCGCCATGCTGAACGAGTAGTAATTGCCGCTGGCGTTGGGGCCGCTGGTGCCATCGCCCAGATAAACGCTGTTGCACAGGTTGCCCAGCGGCGCGCAGGAACCGTAGTTCCCCACATTGCCACTGCTGATGAACGCGCCGTCGATCCACAGCTCCGCGCTACCCGCATTAACCCCGGTTGCGTGGCTGACCAGACGGTAGGTGTGTGTGACGTGCGTATCGACGCCGGCGTAGTAGCCCCAATCGGTTTTCACGCCCGCGTCGCCAAGGCTGAAGCCATAGGCGTGGCCGGTGCCATCGAAGAAACCCGCGCCAAAAGCCCAGTGGTTGTTGGCGTCGTAAACCTGTTCCTGGAACAGTTGCGCGCGCACTTCCAGCGTGTAATCCAGCCCCGGGGTCAATGCATCGAACAGGTTGTAGCGGTTCGAACTCGGCGCATAGGAGACGACCCCTATCGTGTTCTGGGTCAGCACCCCGCCGCTCACCGAAAACACGCTGCTTTCGTTAGGCGCCGAGGTATTCAGGCCAATGTAAGACCAGCCCTGCGCGGAGGGGAGGCTGTTGAAATCCAGGTTGATCGCCGCGCCGGCTTCGGCGCTGGCCAAGGCAAATACCAGGGCGGAGGAGAAGGAAAGGACGTGGCGTTGCATCGGATCACCTATCAAGATTTGCGTAGAGTTTTCCGCTAGGCTCGCGGCGCCGCGCGATGAAGCCGACCAGCCCGATGCCGAGCAGCATCAAGGCGTAGGTGTCGGCCTCGGGCACGGGCGCGGCCAGCGCGGCAACCTGGGCGCCGCTCAGCGCGGTGTCGTAGATGCGGATGTAGCTGACTGTGCCGGTGGGGTCTTCAACGCCGGAGGCATGCTCGTCCTGGAAGAAATAGGCGATGGCATTCGGGCCGCTGAACAGGGCCTGCCCCGTGCTGTCGTTGAAGGCGAACTGGGCGACGCCGTTCACATAGCCCGCGACCACGCCCGCGTTGTCGCGGGTGAGCGTGACCCGCGCCGGGGTGTCGAGCGCGAACACCTGTGCGGCGCCTTCAACAAAAGGCGGCGCATAGCTTGTACCACGGTAAAAGTTGAGCGCGGCCGTTGACGCACCCGCATCGCTCCGGGTGTAGAGGCCGTTGTCCGAGGTCAGACCCTTGAATTCAAGAATCCTGCGGTAGGCGCTAAGTGCGGAGAAACTGAACGACATGTCGATGCTGTAATCGCTGTCGGTCAGCACGTTGGACAGGCTGAGCCCCTGCTTGGTGGCGAACTGGTAGCCGGTCGCGGTGATGCTGCCGCCCAGCGCAACCAGGCTGGGCCCGCCCA
Source organism: Hydrogenophilales bacterium 28-61-23 (assembly GCA_002281555.1). GTDB lineage: Bacteria > Pseudomonadota > Gammaproteobacteria > Burkholderiales > Thiobacillaceae > PFJX01. Next base: position 373,520 of record NCGJ01000002.1, on the reverse strand, counting down.
TCACATCGTTCAGCGAGTGGTCGAGCAGGTAGAGGTGCGCTTCCCCGCTCGCCCAGGCGGCGGGTGACAGGGCGAGCCCGGCCGCGAGCAGCGGGGCGAGGAGGCGGAAAGGTAGGGGCATGGGAGGTTCCTGGTCAGGTCAGGCCGAGATTGGCATTGCGAGGATGGCGACGGCGCGTGGCCAGGCCCACCAGCCCAATGCCGAGCAGCATCAGGGCGTAGGTGTCGGCCTCGGGAACGGGCGTAATCAACACCGAGGTGTGGTCGAGCAACACCATCTGGTCGTGCGACCACTGTAGATAGTTGCCGTTTGCGTAGGCATTGACGTCGCGTATGCCGGTCGTGGCCGTGGCGCCGCGCGATGCGTCGGGGTTAACCGAACTGCCGCCAGTCTCCATATCCAGATAGCTGAACAGGATGGCGTTGGAGCCTTCGTACAGCACCGCTTCGAAAGTGACCGGGCTGGAGTTGCTGTTGCTGGCGGTGTCGTATTTCTTGGTGTTGCGCCACTCCACGACAAAAGACTTGCTGCCGGCGTTGCCCTGGGTCGCGTAATACACCCCGTCGGTTCCGGAGTAGGTGGTGGTCCAGTCATCCCAGGCCGCCGCGATCATTGGCTGGGTGGAGAAATTCATGTAGTCGCCCAACGCGTAGTTGTTGGCGTTGTTGTTGTTGGTCGTGCCGCCGCCGAAGGTCAGCAGGCCGTTGGAACTGATGTAGGCCTGGCTGTAGGTCTGGCCGAAGAACGTGAAGTTGAAGCCCAGGTCGATCGCGGCGCTGGCGCTGTCGTCGTTATTGCCCAGAATCCGTGTCGCCCCGGCGATCGGCGCGTTGTAGCCGGCGGCCAGTTCGGTCCACTGGAAGGCAATGGCGTCGGTGGCGGTGTAGCCGCCATGGCTGGCGGTGGCGGCGTGGGCGCCAGGGGTCAGCATCAGCAACGCGGCCAGCAGGGGCAGAGCACGGGGGATGGAGTTCACAGTCGGTTCCTTTGAGTGGGGTTAGGCGAATCAAGTACGGCGACGTGCTGCAAAACCGACCAGGCCGAGGCCGGCCAGCATCAGGGCGTAGGTTTCAGGCTCGGGGACGGCGGGGGTGAAGGCCATGTGATCCACCACCCAGGCATCGGGGTAGTAACCATCCAGCTTCATCGAAGTAATCGGCGTCAGGCTGTCGATACGGAAGTAGCCAGTACGCGCGCCGCCGTTGCTGGCGATTGTGGTGAAAAGACTGCCGTTGAGATAAATATTCACTGCGTACTCGTTCTGCTGCAGGCTGAAGCCGACTTGAGTCACGCCGCCCGTAAAGCTGAATTCCAGGTCGCCCCAGGCGCTGGAATTACCATAGTAGGCCGACTGGTTATTGCCGGTGTTCAGCAGCGCATGCGTGCCGTCCCACAAGCTGGAACATGCGGAAGTTCCACAGGGATAGGTGCTGAAGGCATTGCCATAGGGGTCCGCGAACGGATCGAACACATGAGGCAACGTAGTGGTTGGGCCATAGCTGCCCACACTGGAATTGCTGGCCTGAATCTTCAGACCGGCGGCCAGCGCGGTATCTTCGAAGTTCTCAATGATGCTGCCGGCGTTCAGACTCAACGTGGCGTCCGAGCTGCCCCATAGCGCGGGAGCAAAGCTGGTCATGGTGGGGGCGGGGGGCGAAGCTTGGGCGGGCGAGGAAAGCGTGGCAAGCATGGCGGCTAGCGGCAAAACGGCAATGCGGGCAAAGGGCATGGTTTTCATGGCTTGGCATCCTGAGTTTACGGTTAGGAAGGGGGGATCAAACTTGGCTGCGACGGCGCGCGGCGAAGCCCACCAGGCCGAGGCCGGCCAGCATCAGGGCATAGGTCTCAGGTTCCGGCACCGGCGATACATCCAGCCTGACGTTATCGAAATTGACCTGGGTGCCATTGGCCGTCAATCGGATGGTCAGTGCTGTGCCAAGGAGGGGATTGCCGGCGAGGGCGGTGTAATTCACCGTCGAGGTCAGAAAACCGTCGTTCGGTTGCAACGATGACTCCGAGGCGAGAACGGTGTTACCGGCCAGCAGGGCGACCTGATAACCCGGAAAGACGTTATCCCGCCGGTCGCCCACTTCCACCATGAGCGTATAGGCCGTATTGGCGGTGAGAAGCGTTGAGATCAAGGTTTGCGTCGCGCCGCCGCCGTTAAGCCATGCGGTGTTGTTTCCATCGGGAATGGGGTTCGTGAAATGCCCGGTGGGCCCGATGCGTGGATTGAAAGCGCCCCCGGTGGAGTTGATCCAACCGACGATTCCAACGCCGTTGATACCATCCGCCAGCACCGTGCTTTCGAAAGAATGGTTGGTGATGCTCACCGGGGCTGCGTTGGCCGACAGACTGGCGGCCAGTGTCAGAGCAAATAGCGCGGAAGGAACGTATTTCATGCTGACTCCATTTCAAGGTTTGGGATGCTTGTCGCACGGGGTGTCCGACGCATGCGCCTGGCTCATGCACACAGCGAATACAGGTGGTGTAAATGTTTCACTCTCACAGAATTTGAACAAGCAATTCATGTGCCACCTGTCCGGCCCGCCTAATAACCCTTTGTTTTGCAGGCCTATGGCGATAGGCAATGCCCCGTTCGTCGAGCGCACAAAGCCCGGGCCGGACTGTCCCTGTTAAAAACATCGACATCATTGGCGACGGCGTGTCGCGAAACCGACCAAACCCAAGCCCGCCAGCATCAATGCATAGGTTTCGGCTTCGGGAACGGCGGCGACGCTCAGGTTGATGTTGTCGACCTGGGCATAGACCGAGCTGAATACGATCTTGTTGAGCCCGGTGAAAGCGCTGTCAAAGCTGAGGGTCTCCAGGGTTTGGTATGACGCATCCAGCGTGACTGACTTGAGCACATAACCGGGGGTCGAAGGCTTGTAGCCGTAGACATTGAAGGCTCGATATCCGCCTGCGCTTGAAAACGCCGCCGCGTCCATGCTGACCAGATCGAAAGTGCCGCCATCGGCCCGATCCAGGACGAATGCGCTGCCGTAGTTGGTGATGACGCCTGAGTAAACCGCGGGCGAGCCCATCCAGAGGGCATTTTTGTCCGTCGTGGCATAGATGGTGCCGCCGGCGTAACCGGTATAGGGCGAGCCGGAACTGGTGGTTAAGCGAAAACCGTCCTCAAGATAGGGTTTGGGAACGGTCACCGTCGGGTTGTTGGTAACCGTGGCCAGTGAATTGAAGTCCACCACAACGGCCTGGGCCGGAATTGCCGTGCCAGCAATCAGGGTGGACAGAATCAGGGGGCGAAGTGAGGTGAGTTTCATCTTTCGAGCTTTCTATCAAGTGGATGGGTAAACGGGTTACATCGATTGAACCGGGCGTTTGCGGGCAAATGCGCCGACCAACCCCAGGCCAGCCAGCAACATCGCCCAGGTTTCCGGTTCGGGCACCGGGGCCAGCGCCACGCTGAGTGCGTTGCCGTTCCAGGCGACATCGGCGTGCATGCCGGCGCCCAGGCCGACCACTTCGAACACGCTGGCGGCGCCGGTCACGGGATGCGCCAGGCGCAGCGTGCCTTCGACACGCAGGATGTCGGCGAAGCTGAGATTGCCGCCGCCGGTGTAGTCGCTGAAATCGAGCACGACGCGGCCGCCGTAGAAGTTGGCGTTGCCGGTAATGGTCAGGTGATCCTGCAGGGCATAGGCGTCACCGTCGATTTCCAGCACCAGATCGCCGGCGGTCTGCGTGTAGTTGGCAATCGTCAGCGTGCCGGGCGAGGTGCCGGGCGCGAAGATGCCGCCGGTGTTGTACACCGTGCTGTTGATGGTGCCGGTGCCTTTCAGCAGGCCGCCTTGCAAAAAGAAGGTGCCATCCTGCAGCGTGCCCTGAATCTTGCTGACGCCGGCCGTCTGGGTGACGCTACCGCTCAGGACGCTGCCAGCCTCGACGGTGAGCGTGGCTTCGTTCTTCAACTGGCCACCGTTGACCCACAGGCCGATGGGCGCCGCGCCCGACACCACGATTTCACCCTGGTTGGTGAGCAGGCCGCCGCTACCGATTTTCAGCGCGTTGAGCGCGCCGTTGGCTTCGATGCGGCCTTGGTTGATCAGGGTCGTCTTGATCTCGCCGGCGCCGGTCAACACCTGGCCGGCGCCCAGCGTGGCCACCGGTGTGCGATTGATGTAGCCGCCGTAATAGGCAATCTTGTTGTTGGCATCGTCGGTCATTTCGATGCGACCGGTGCCGGCGAATGTGGTGTCGCCGTAAAAAGTCAGCGTCGAACCGGTGATGTAGGGCGTGCTGCCGGAAATCTGGCCACCCACCGAGATCAGTCCGTTGTTGACGATGGTGTTGGTCGCCCCGAATGCGCCGAAGTTGGCATGCACGCCATCGCTGAGATGCAGATGGCCTTCCAGCGTGAGCCCGGTGAGATAGGTGGCATAGCTGTTACTGCCGTAGGTTCGGAGTGCACCGCTGCCGCTGCTGCGCAATGTGCCGCCGGTCACCGCTTCGCTGATGATCACGTCCGAACCAGCCAGCGCCTCGATGACGCCGCCGCTGTTGTCGATCCGGTTGTTGATCCGCAGCCTGCTGCCATTGGTGGCCTGCATCAGGCCCGTATTGATCAGCGAGAACGCCGCCTGGTTGGTGTAGGCTCCGCCGACAATCAATTCACCGGGGCCATCGGCGCGAACGGTACCGTGGTTGGTGATGGACAGCGTGTTGTTGTAGCCCAGCCTGCCACTGCCGCGCACGGTGTGACCGGCGTCGATCACCAGCTTGGGCCCGACGCTGCTGCCGAACGCCGAGCCGACGCCGTAGATGATCTGCTTGTCGTTGTAACTGCTGCGACTGTTGCTGGCGTCGTAGCCGTTGTTCAGCCAGGTCTCGCCGGAACCGGACAGCGTGACGATACCGGTGATGCCCAGCACCGCATTGTTGCCCTCGGAACTCAGACGCAGCACACCGTTGTTGACCAGCGTGGCGCCGCTGCCGGTGTCGATCATTTCCAGCCGGCTCTGGCCGTTGGCGTAGTAGTAGCCGTCGGAAAACGGGATGGAACCGCCGATCACGACCGTATCGCCGCTGTCGATCGTCAGATTCGCGGCCCCCGCGCTGATGCCGCAGGACAAGCCCGTGCAATACGGACTCGGCGCCACATAGTTGAACGGCGCGATCTGTACCTTGCTCGATTTGGCCGGGTTGTTGTCGATGAAGATATTGGCCGGCGAGCCGTAAGAAGGCGGGCCGCTGGGCGACCAGTTAAAAAACGTGGCGTAGTTGGCGCCATAGGTGAAATTGGAAAACCAGTTGTTATTGCTAGCATTCCCCAACCAGGTGTAATCGACGGCATGCGCGGCGGGGGCGAGCGCCAGCGCCAGCAATGCGGACAGCAGACGGGCCGGTCGGCGGGATTGGGCGAATTGCGCGGAGTTCGTCGCAATATTCATGGTTGTCTCCTGGATTCAGAATGAGGCCAGACTAGCGATGCGGCAAAGACTTGTGCATCCCCTGTTCAGGGGTGTCGAATTTTCTACAGCGGACGGATAGCCTTGAGCCACCCAAGCAAACATAGAGGCCGATATGGCGCTGGATCGGCGGCAATACGAACGGCTTTCACGCTCCAGCAGTGGTGATAGCATCGCCGACGGCACCCCATCCCAGACTGACATGAGCCCCCTGTCCGCTCCGCCCCTTCGAACATTGCCCACTGGACGCCGCGCCTTCCTGCGCCAGGTTTCCGGTCTCGCCCTGGCGCCCTGGTTGGCGGGCTGCGCGGAACCCGGACGTCCACTGACCATCGCCAACCAGGTCTGGCCGGGCTATGAGCTCATGCGCCTCGCGCAGCGCGAAGGCTGGCTGCCGAAGACCGGGCTGGCGTTGATGGATGTCGCCTCATCGAAAGAATCGCTGCAAGCACTGGCCGAAGGCCGCGCGGATGGCGCCGGGCTGACGCTCGACGAGTTGCTGAGCGCGCGCGCCAGCGGCCTGCCTCTGACCGCGGTGCTGGTGTTCGATGTTTCCGCCGGCGCCGATGCGCTGCTGGTGCGACCGGGCATCGTCCGGCTGCCGGATCTCGCCGGCAAGCGCATCGGCGTGGAAGAGACGCCACTCGGCAAATTCATACTGCACCACGTCCTGACCGCGGCGGGCCTGACTCCTGGCGATGTCACGCTCGTCTACCATAACCACGATCGACATCTGGACATCTGGAAGGCCGGCGGGGTGGATGCCTTGGTCACCTTCGAACCTGGCGCAAGCCTGCTGGAGGCGCAGGGCGCGCACCGGCTGTTCGACTCCCGGCAGATGCCCGACACCGTGTTCGATGTCCTCGCCGTCCGCTCGGATACGCTGGAAAAACATGGCGAAGCACTGCGCGGCCTGGTGGCGGGGCATTTTCGCGGACTCGAACACCTGCGCGCCAACCCGCAGGACGCCGCCTTCCGCATGGCCAGGCGTCTGAAACTGCCCGGCCAGGATGTCTTGCAAGCTTTTCGCGGACTCGACCTGCCCGATCTGCACGCCAATCGCCGCTACCTGAACGGAACCCTGGCGGCGGTGGCCAGGCAGCTTTCCGGCATCATGCTCACCGCCGGCATGCTGCCCGTGCCGGATCGGCTTGAGCGGCTCAGCAGCGCCGAGTACCTGCCGCGTGAAGACTGACCCAGGCATGTATCGCCTTTCCCTATCTCGCCCTTCCGTATCTCGTCCCAGCCTTCGCCGCGCGCTACTGATCGCCGCTCTGCTGTTCCTGGCGCTGCCGGCGCTGGCGCGGCAGGTCGTCACCATCGGCGTGATCAACTACCGACCGAAAGCGGAAATAGAGGCCCGCTGGCAGCCGCTCATGGACTACCTGACCGCCAACCTGCCCGACAAACAGGTCCGCATGCTGGTGCTGAGCAGGGACGAGATGGAAGTCGCGCTGCACCGCCATGAACTGGACTTCGTCTTCACCAACCCCGCCCACTTTCTCCAACTGCGTCAGCGCAACAGCTTGTCCGGCGCGCTGGCGACCCTGGTGGAACTGGAAAACGGCCAGGCGACTTCGGCCCTGGGCGGCGTGATTTTCACCCGTGCCGAACAGAGCGGCATCGCCAATCTGAACGACCTGCGCGGCAAAACCTTAGCCCATCCGGGCAACGGCTCGCTGGCCGGCTACCAGGCCCAGGCCTTTGAGCTCGTCCGGGCCGACGTGCATTTGCCCGCCGACGTGAAGCTCCTGCCCGCAGTTTGGCCGCAGGACAGGGTGATCGAGGCGGTTCTGAACGGAAAGGCCGAGGTCGGCTTCGTGCGTTCCGGTGTCATCGAGCAGATGGCCCACGCCGGCAAGCTCGACCCGCGGCGCTTGCGCATCATCAACCGGCAGGATCTGCCCGGCTTCCCGTTTGTCGTGTCCACCCGGCTCTACCCGGAATGGCCGTTCGTCGCCCTGCCCCATGTCGACGAAACGCTGGCGCGCAAGGTGGCCGCCGCTCTGCTGTCACTCGACCCGCAAGGCGCTGTGGCGAAGGCCGGTCATTTCCATGGCTTCACCATCCCGGCGAATTACGAACCGGTCAACGTGCTGCTGCGCGAACTGCGCCTGCCGCCTTACGACAGCGCGCCCCCGATCAGCCTGTCCGATATCTGGGCGCGCTATCGGCCCTGGCTGATCGCGGCGGGCGCGGCCGGTCTGCTCATTCTGGCGCTGGCGGCATGGGTGGTGCGGATCAATCGCCGGCTGAGCCAGGAACAACGCAAAGCGACGGCCCAGGCCGCCGCCTTGCGGGAGAGCGAGGCACAATTCCGCAGCCTGGTGCAGAGCATTCCCGGAGCGGTCTACCGTTGCGCGCTGGACGAACACTGGACGATTCATTTCATAAGCGACCATATCGAGACCCTGACCGGCTATCCGCTTGAGGATTTCCTCACCAACCGGGTGCGCAGCTATGCCAGCATCATTCATCCGGACGATGTGGCGAAGGTCGATCGAGCGGTCATGGACAGCGTGCGCAAGCAAAGTCCGTACGGCATCGAATACCGCATCCTGCATGCCAGCGGCGAAGTGCGTTGGGTGTTCGAAAAGGGCCAGGCCGAATTCGATACGGCGGGCGCGGTCGCCTGGCTGGATGGCGTGATTACCGACATCTCCGATCGCAAACGGACCGAGCGGGACCTCAACCGCTTCCGCTACATGGTCGAACATACGCCGCAGGAAGTCTGGCTGGTCCACATGGATGGCCGCATGGCCTATGCCAATATGGCGGCCGCCGCGAGCCTGGGCTATACGCAGGCGGAGATTGCGCATTTGCATCTGGGCGACATCGACCCGGAAGACCGCGAGCGCTTCCCGCAAAGGGCCGAATCGCTGAAGTCCGCGCCCCAGACCCCGATCGAAGTCCGGCACCTGACCAAGGACGGCCGCCTCATTCCCAAGGAGATCCGCGCGTCCTATCTCGACATCGACGGCAATGAATATATCTGCGGCTTCGGACAGGACATCACCGCCCGCAAGGAGGCCGAGGAGCAGATCCGCCAACTGGCCTACTTCGACCCGCTGACCGACCTGCCCAACCGGCGCATGTTGATGGATCGCCTCCGCCTGGCGCTGATCGCCAGCAGCCGCAACCAGGAATATGGCGCGCTGCTGATGCTGGATCTGGATCATTTCAAGACCCTCAACGACACCCAGGGCCACGATGTCGGCGACCGCCTGCTGATCGAGGTGGCGAAACGGCTGTTGGCCACCGTTCGTGAGCAGGATACGGTGTCGCGTCTGGGCGGCGACGAATTCGTGGTCATGCTGGAAGACCTCGGCGCCGACGAACAACTGGCCGCCGGCCAGGCCGAGCTGATCGCCGAAAAAGTCCGCGCCGCCCTCAACGAACCCTATGCCCTCACCGGCCGTGAGCGGGACTACCACACCACCTCCAGCATCGGCCTGACCTTGTTCCACCGTCAGGACACGTCGTCCGATGGCTTGCTCAAACAAGCCGATGTGGCGCTGTATCAATCCAAGGACGCCGGGCGCAACACCATCCGCTTCTTCAACCCCGCCATGCAGGCCGCCATCGACGCGCGCATGGCCATGGATACGGCATTGCGCCGAGGCCTGCGCGAGGGTGAACTGAAGCTGTTCTATCAACCGCAGAGGGATCAGCACGGCAAACTGCTCGGCGCCGAAGCCCTGCTGCGCTGGCAGCCGCCGAACCAGATCGCCATCGCGCCGGCCCAGTTCATACCGCTGGCCGAACAGACCGGCCTCATCCTGCCGATCGGCTTCTGGGTCATGGAAACCGCCTGCAGGCAACTCAAGGACTGGGAGAGCGACCCGCGCACCCGACATCTGACCCTGGCCGTGAATGTCAGCCCGCGCCAGTTCCTGCAGCGGGATTTCGTCGAGCAGGTCGCCGCCCTGCTCGAACACACCGGCGCCAATCCCGCCCGCCTGAAGTTCGAACTGACCGAAAGCACCCTGTTCGAGGACATGGAATCCGCCATCGCGCGCATGGAACAGACGCGCGCGCTCGGCGTGTCGTTCTCGCTGGACGACTTCGGCACCGGCTTCTCGTCGCTGTCCTACCTGAAGCGCCTGCCGCTGGATCAGGTCAAGATCGACCAGTCCTTCGTGCGCGACATCGCCGTGGATGCCAACGATGCCGCCATCGTCAGCGCCATTCTGGCGATGAGCCGAACCCTGGGCCTGCACGTCATCGCCGAGGGCGTGGAGACCGGGGAACAGCTCGACTTCCTGCGCCAGAACGGCTGCACCGCCTTCCAAGGCTACCTGTTCGGCAAGCCGTTGCCAATCGAGGAATGGGGCGTCTTCTTGTAATACCGGGACGCGGGGACATGCGGCCGGCAGCCTAGCCGCGATTGGCTATCGAGGCGCTCAGGCCAGCAGCGCGCGCACCTTGTCCAGATCTTCCCGCGTATCCACCCCCGGCGCGATCGGCTGGACGGACTCGATGACGATGATGCGATAGCCATGCCAGAGCGCGCGCAACTGTTCCAGCGATTCGTGGCTTTCGATCTCCGGCCGGCTCAGGCCCGGATAGGCTTTGAGGAAGCCGACCCGGTAAGCGTACAGGCCGACATGGCGCTGGATGGGCAGCCCTTCCGGCAGTGAAGGGTGCGTGGTTGCTTCGGCCCAGGCGTCGCGCGCCCAGGGAATCGGCGCGCGCGAGAAATACAGCGCGTAGCCGTCCTTGTCGGTGACCACCTTCACCACGTTCGGGTTGAACGCTTCGGCCGGATCGTGGATGCGATGGCAGACCGTGGCCATGCTGGCGGCGGGATGCTCGAACAGGGCTTGCGCGGTGGCGCGGATCAAATCCGGATCGATCAACGGCTCGTCGCCTTGCACATTGACCACCACCACCTCGTCGGCCCAGCCCAGTTTGGTCGCCACTTCCGCCAGCCGGTCGGTGCCGGAGGCGCAGTCGGGCGAGGTCATCACGGCTTGGAAACCCTGTTCGGCAACCGCCGCCGCGACGCCGGCATGATCGGTCGCCACATACACGCCGGCCGCGCCGCTGGCCGCCGCGCGCTCGGCGACGCGCACCACCATCGGTTTGCCGTGAATGTCGGCCAGCGGCTTGCCGGGCAGACGGGTGGATGCATAACGCGCCGGAACAACGGCGTAGAAGTCGGGCGAAGCGCGAAAGGCGGGCGAGGCGGAGTCGGTCATGGCGGCGAGAAGAAATAAAGTGAGATGAGGTGGCGGCGAGGCATTGTAAGAGCCTATTTCAGCGGGAAACATGCCTCGGGCGGTTTGCCGACCTCCGGCCACGATGCGCGATTCGCCATGCCCCTGCCCGGCTCTCAAGTTTTTTCCATCCGGGACGTTACTGGCTGTCCACTCCCAAGGCCGCCGACCAGAATGCCCGCTTCGCATCGACGCGAACAACTCTCCCGCACCATGTCCAGTTATCTGGGACTGGGTTACGCCTTGCTCATCGTGCTGATGGCCGGATTGGCCGGACATGCGATCTGGCAGATTGTCGAGCTGAAGGCGCGCATGAGCGATATCGTCGATGTGCGCAACCGCAAGATTCAGCTCGCCACCGACCTGCAGGAAGCCTCGTACAACCGGCACAACACGCTGGTCTACCAGGTGCTGGCGCAAGACCCGTTCGAGCGCGACGCGTATTTTCAGCTCTACATCAAATGGGGTTACCGGGTCGGCGTCGCGCGCGCCGACTTGAAGTCGCTGTCGCTCGACGCCTTCGAACGCGCCAATCTGATGCGGCAAGACATGCTGGTAGAGCGCATCCTTCTGGTCCAGGAAGCCATCACGGATCTGTCCGCGCGCGACGAAATGGACGCCGCGCGCGCCAGGCTATCCGCCGACTTGCGGCCGTTGAATCTGCAATACACCGAAATTCTCGAGTCTTTGCGCCGGCATGAACGCGACCTGATCCGCACCGCACTGGAACAGGCGCAACAGGCGACCGACCGGGCGATCAGTCTGCATCTGTCGCTGGGCGCCGTGCTGATCCTGCTCGCCGTCGCCATTGCCGGCATCACCCGGCGACTGCTGAAGCGCGACGCCCGGATCATCTACGCGCAAGTCAGCGAACTGGAACAGGCCGGCACGCTACTGGAACACCAGGCCACGCACGATCCGCTCACCGGCCTGGCCAATCGGGCGCTGTTCTACCGGCGCCTGGACGAAGCCATCCAGCACGCCAGCGAAGAGCAGTTTTCGCTGGTGATCATGTACATCGATCTGGACGATTTCAAACAGGTCAACGACCAGCACGGCCATGCCGCGGGCGACGCGCTGTTGCTGGCGGTGTCCAGGCGCTTGCACCATCTGGTGCGCAAATCCGACACCTCGGCGCGACTGGGCGGCGACGAATTCGCCCTGCTCTTCGTCGGTATCGAAGCGACCGAGGCCTGCGCCGAGTTATGCGCCAAGGTCGAGCGCGAGATCGCCCAGCCGGTCTATCACGCCGGCATTACCCTGACCCCCTCGTGCAGCATCGGCCACGCCATCTACCCGCGCGACGGCTGCAAACTGGACGACCTGCTCAACGCGGCCGACGCGAAGATGTACGAGGTGAAGCGCGCGCGCAAACTGGCGCGCGGCGAGTCGTTCTAAGCGGCGAATCCGGCCGCCAAAACCACCGCCAGCAGCAGCCCGCTTTCCAGCCATTCGACGCCGGCACCGAGCGCATCGCCGCTCATGCCGCCCAGACGCCTCAGCAGATAGACGCGCCAGGCCAGAATCAGCGGTGGCGCGGCCAGCAAAGCGGGATACAGCGCGCACGCCGGCAACAACACCGTGCCCCACAAGGCAATGCCCGCGGTCGGGCAGCGCCAGGCGAAGCGCTCGCCGAGACCGGGTTTGATCGACGGCAGCCGCGCCCAGACCAGCGTGCCCAGTCGCGCCCAGGCCGGAATCAGGAGCACGGCCCAGAACAATTCCGCGCGGCTTGGCGCGCTTGCCAGCAACATCAGCAACACCAACTTTGCCAGCAGTTGCAGCACCAGCGCGACCACGCCGAAGGCGCCAACATGCGGATCCGCCAATACGTCGAGCAGGCGTTTTTTATCGCCATGCGCCGCGCCAAGCGCATCGGCTAGATCGGCCAGGCCATCCAGATGCAACGCGCCGGTGACCCAGACCCAGACCAACAGGCCCAACAAGGCGCCCAGCCAGGGATCGACGCGCGCGCCCAGGAACAATGCCGATGCCACCAGCGCGCCGACCAGCAGGCCCACGAGCGGAAACCAGATCGCCGCCCGCGCCAGATCGTCAGCCTGAAAGTCGCGCACCCGCGGCGTCGGCAAACGGGTCAGAAACTGGACGGCGAGAATCAGGCCGCGCACGAATTCAGACTGAGCAAGACCGGCGCCGCGCCGGCCAGAATCGAAACCCGAAAATAAGCCGCTTCCGGCAACGCGACGCGATAGGCATGGCTATGCGGCATGCCCAACAAGCCCATCAACAGGACGCGCATGACACCGGCATGGGTGACCAGCAAACGGTGTCCGCCGTCGCTGTCGCGCAACCAAGCATCCCAGCCCGCGTTCACCCGCGCCGACAACTGCCCCACGGTCTCGCCGCCCGGCGGCGCGACCGTGCCGGCGCTGCCGCGAAACAGCCGATGCAGCTCCGGGTCGAGGCGCGCAGCCTCTCCTGGCGTCAGCCCTTCCCAGGCGCCAAACGACATCTCGCGGAACGACTCGATCACGTCCAGCGGCGTCTCGGTTTCATCGGCGTAAGCTCGCGCGAAATCGAGGCAGCGGCGATAGGGCGAACTGGCGATGCGGTCGAACGCCGGCGTGGCGAGACGAGCCACCGCCTCGCGCACCTGCTCAAGGCCCTGCCGGGTCATCGCGTCGTCGAGCGACCCGCGATAGACATGCGGGCGCCCCGCCACCAGGCCGTGGCGGAGTACCGTGACCAGCGTCGCGCCCTCAATCTTCACGGCTCACCCCCGCTTCGGCAAACGTCGCCATGCCGGCATGCAGCTCGCAGGCCAGACGCAGCAGCGGCAAGGCGGTCGCCGCGCCGCTGCCTTCGCCCAGGCGCATATCGAGTTGCAACAGCGGCCGGGCTTCGAGCGCGGCCAGCAGGCGCGCATGGCCGGGTTCGGCGGAAGCGTGCGCGAACAGCATCCAGTCGCGCGCGGCGGGATTCATCCGGCACGCCGCCAACGCCGCCGCCGTGGCGATGAAGCCATCCACCAACACCGGCAGGCCCGCCTGGGCGCAGGCGATGTAGGCGCCAGCCAGCGCGGCGATTTCGAAACCGCCGAGACAGCGCAGGACTGCAATACTCCCCTCCCCCGCAAGCGGGGGAGGGGCTGGGGGAGAGGGGAGAAAGCCGTGCAAGGCCAGCGCCCGATCGATCACCGTCGCCTTGTGCGATACGCCGGCCGCATCCAGCCCGGTGCCGGGCCCGGCCATTTGCGCGCCGGTCAGATCCAGCAAGGCGCAACTCAGCGCCGCCGCCGCGGTGGTATTGCCGATGCCCATGTCGCCGCCGATGAACATATCCGCGCTGGCGGCCAGAGCCCGTTGCGTCGCGCGCTGGCCGGCGGCCAGGGCGTGATTGAGCTGAACCGGCGTCATGGCGGGCGCCTGGGCCAGACTGGCGGTGCCCAAGGCGGTTTTGTCCCGGACCACGCCAGCGACGGCCTCGCCAGCCAGCGTGCCGACATCGACCACTTCCAGACGCGCGCCCAAGGCTTTCGCCAGCACCGAAATGGCCGCGCCGCCGGCGACGAAATTGGCCAGCATCTGCTGGGTGACCGCCTGCGGAAATGCCGCCACGCCTTCCGCGACGACGCCGTGATCGCCGGCGAAAATCGTGATCGCCGGCCGCTCGATCTGTGGTTTCTCGCGGCCTTGCATGGCGGCAAGATGGATCGCGATTTCCTCCAGCCGGCCAAGACTACCGGGCGGCTTGGTCAGGCTGTTCTGGCGCTGGCCGGCCATCGCGCGGGCCGCTTCATCGAGCGGTTTGACCGCGTGTTGCCACCAATAAGTCATATCACCCTCACCTTTCACCCGCGGCATGGCCGCATCACCCTTCAGCCTTCACGGCCTTCAACGCCAGCGGCAAGCCGGCGGCGATGAAGGTCACGTTATCGGCCAGGCCGGCAATGTCCTGATTCAGCCAACCGGCCTCGTCGACGAAACGGCGGCTGAGTTCGCCGAGCGGAATCACACCCAGGCCGACTTCATTCGAGACAAATACTATCTCACCGGCCAGCGTCGGCAGGGTTGCCAGCAGCGCGGCGCGCTCGCGCGCGAACACGGCCTCGCCGGCTTCGAGCAGATTCATCAGCCATAGCGTCAGGCAATCGACCAGCACGCAGCGGCCCGCGCCGGCGGCCCGTTCTAGCGCGTGCGCCAGATGCAGCGGTTCCTCGATTGTTTGCCAGCCGGGCGGGCGTTCGGCCCGATGCCGGGCGATGCGCGCCGCCATCTCGGCATCGAGTGCTTGCGCGGTGGCGATCAGCGTCACCGGCAGGCCACTCGCTTCCGCATGGGTTTGGGCAAGGCGGCTTTTGCCGGAACGGGCGCCGCCGAGGATCAGGGTCAGCATGAGTTCTCCAGCGGGTTTGCCAACAGCGCGAGCAGACACGGCAGGTCGAGATGCGCTTCCACCGCGTCGGCCAGACGGTCGATGGCCGCGTCGCGCAGGGCATGGATGTCCGGCGCTTTGCTTGAACGCAGCCCGGCCCAGGCCAGCACCGCGTCCGCGCCGGCGGGGTTATCGAACAGGCCATGCAGATAGGTGCCGGCGATCTGGCCATCGTCCGAAAATGCGCCGTCGTCGCGCCCGCCCAGCCGCGCGAAGGGATGCGCCAGCGCCGGCCCCGTGCTGACGCCGGCATGGATTTCGTAACCGGCGACGGCGGCATCGGCCCAGGCCAATTGACCGCTCACATTGCGCAACTGCTTGTCCGCCGCCAGTGTCGTTTCCATGGCCAGCCAGCCCAGGCCGGCGCTGGAACCGGGCGCGCCTTCGAGGCCGAGCGGATCGTGCAACGCCCGGCCCAGCATCTGAAAACCGCCGCAAATGCCGAGCAGCTTGCCGCCAAAGCGGAGATGCCGTTGCAGATGCGCCTCCCAACCTCGCTCGCGCAAAAAAGCCAGATCGGCGCGCACCGATTTGGAACCGGGCAGGACGATCAGGTCGGCCGGCGGTGGCGTCTCGTCGATGCCGATGAAGCGGAAATCGACGTCCGGGTGCAGGCGCAGCGCATCGAAATCGGTGTGGTTGGCAATGCGCGGCAGCACCGGCACGATGACGCGAATTCCCCCCTCCCCCCTCGGGGGAGGGGCCGGGGGAGAGGGAACCCGCGTCGATTTATCCACCGCCGCCCCCTCTCCCCGACCCTCCCCCGAGGGGGGAGGGAGAGAGTCCTCCGCCTCCAGATGCAACCCGTGCAGATACGGCAACACGCCCAGCACCGGCTTGCCGGTTTCCCGTTCCAGCCAGTCCAGCCCGGATTGCAGCAAAGCCATGTCGCCGCGAAACCGGTTGATGACGAAGCCCCGCACGCGCGCCCGCTCGGTCTCGGACAACAGCGCCAGCGTGCCGACGATATGGGCGAAGACGCCGCCCCGGTCGATGTCGGCGATCAGGATCACCGGGCAATCGACGGTTTCGGCGAAGCCCATGTTGGCGATGTCACCGGCGCGCAGATTGATCTCGGCCGGACTGCCGGCGCCTTCCACCACGATGGCGTCGTACTGGCTCGACAAGCGCGCGAACGAGTCCAGCACCGCCGCGCGCGCCACCTGCTTGTAGTCGTGATAGGCCTGCGCCTCCATGTTGCCGAGTGCCCGCCCCTGGATGATGACCTGGCAGCCGGTGTCGGAGTTGGGCTTCAACAGCACCGGATTCATGTCGCTATGCGGCGCCAGCCGGCACGCCTGCGCCTGCACCGCCTGGGCGCGGCCGATCTCGCCGCTGCCTTTGCCAACATCCGCTGTCACCGCGCTGTTCAACGCCATGTTCTGCGGCTTGAATGGCGCGACGCGCACGCCGCGACGTTGCAACCAGCGGCACAACGCGGTGACCAGCGCGCTCTTGCCCGCGTCGGAGGTGCAGCCCTGAACCATGAGCACGCGCGCGGTCATGGCCAAGCACGCCTGGAAACGGACAAGCGGCACGCTTCACATAGAATCCGGCTCCCAACCTGCTCTTCGGCCATCGCATGCATCTCCTTCGCACCCCGTTTGCCGCCACGCTGCTGGCCGCCTTCTTTGCCACGGCCCACGCGGAAGTGGTGCTGCAGGACGACACCGGCGCGACGGTGCGTTTGTCCGCGCCGGCCCGCCGCATCGTCAGCCTGGCGCCGCACGCCACCGAAAACCTGTTCGCGGCGGGGGCGGGCGATCGCCTGGTCGGCGCGGTGGAATACAGCGATTACCCGGCGGCGGCGAAGCGGCTTGCCAGCGTGGGCGACTATTCGCGTCCCGACCTGGAGGCCATCGTCGCGCTCAAGCCGGATCTGGTCGTCGCCTGGCAGAGCGGCAATGCCGGCGGGCTGGTGAAACGGCTGCAAGCCCTCGGTTTGACGGTCTATCAGACCCAGCCGGACCGGCTGGAAGACATCCCGGCGAACCTCGAGAAACTGGGCCGTCTGGCCGGCAGCGAGACGATTTCCAGGCGCGCGGCGGCTGATTTTCGGCAACGCCTGGCCAGCTTGCGCCAGCACTATTCGACGCGCCCGCCGGTGCGGGTTTTTTACCAGGCCTGGCACCAGCCGCTGCTGACCGTGGGCGGCAGCCAGATCATCAACGAGGCGATTCGTCTGTGCGGCGGCGAAAACATCTTCGCCGGGCTCGCGGCGAAAGCGCCCGGCGTCAGCGTGGAAGCGGTGATCGCGGCCAACCCGGAAGCCATCGTCGCCAGCGGCATGGGTTACGACACGCCGATCGGCCTGGACGACTGGCGCGCCTGGAAGCGCATGCGGGCGGTGACGCGCGACAACCTGTTCCACGTTCCCGCCGACCTGATGCAGCGCCCCACCCCGCGCCTGCTCGATGGCGCCGAACAACTGTGCCAGCATCTGGAGACCGCGCGCGGACGCCGGCCCTGACCCGGTCTTCATGCCTGAATCTCCGGCACGAACCAGCGCCGCTCGCCATCTAGAAGCACCCGCAACGGGTGGCCGTAGAGGCGGGTCAGCCGGCCGGCGTCGAGCAGGTCGGCGCTGTCGCCAAGTTCATGCTCGCCCTCGCCATACAGCAGCAGCACCCGGTCGCTGAAGCGCGCGGCCAGGTTGACGTCGTGCAGCACCATGGCCAGCGCGGCGTGGTCCGCGCGGGTGCGCTGGCCGATCAATTCCAGCATCGCGATCTGATGGTTGAGGTCGAGATGCGCCAGCGGTTCGTCGAGCAGATAGAGCCTGGGTTGCTGCACCAGCAGCGTGGCCAGCGCGACGCGCTGACGCTCGCCGCCGGACAGCGTCTGGATCGAGCGCCGCGCCAGATTGGCCAGACCGACATCGGCCAGCGCCGCGCGCGCGAGTTGCACGTCCGTCTCGCTTTCCCAGTCCCAGCGCGAAACATGCGGGTGCCGGCCGATCAGCACGGTTTCCAGCACGCTGGCGGCAAAGGCGTCGCCCTGATGTTGCGGCAGCAGCCCGCGCAGTCGCGCCGCGCAACGCGCGCCGAGCGTGGCATAGCTGTCGCCGGCCAGTTTTATTTCGCCGGCATCCGGCGCGCGCAACCCGGCCAGGGTATGCAACAGCGTCGTTTTACCGACGCCGTTGCGGCCGAGGATGGCGAGACGCTGGTCGGGCAGCAGAGACAGGTTCAGTTCGCGCACGACCTGTTTGCCGCTGATGGAAACCGCCAGATGCCGACAAGCCAATAGCGGCGCGCTCATGGCATGTCCCCGCGCGACGCCTGCTTGGGCGTTCTGGCCAGCAGAAACAGAAACACCGGTACGCCGAGCAGCGCCGTGAGCACGCCGACCGGCAATTGCTGCGGCGCGACGACGCTGCGCGCCAGGGTGTCGGCCAGGGTCAACAACGCCGCGCCGGCCAGCGTGGCGGCCGGCAACAGCAGACGCTGATCGTTGCCCAGCGCGAGACGCACCAGATGCGGCACGATCAAGCCGACGAAGCCGACGCTGCCGACGCTGGTCACCGCCGTGGCGGTCAGCAGCGAGGCAAGAAAATACAGAATCAAACGCAGACGCGCGACATTGGCGCCCAGCGTGGCGGCGAGCAGCGGGCCGTGCGTGAGCAGATTGAGTTCGCGCGCGAAGAACATCGCAACCAGCAGCCCCGCCGCCAGGATCAGCAGCGGAGGCAGCGGGGCCGTGGCCTCGCCGGCGTCGCCCATCAGCCAGAACAGCATGCCGCGCAATTGCTGCTCCGGCGCCAGCGACAGCATCAACGCCACCGCCGCGCCGCAGCCGGCGGCGACGATGACGCCGGTGAGCAGCAGGCGCGTCTGCGTCCAACTACCGTCGCCGCGCGCCAGGCCGAACACCAGCCACATGGCCGTCAGCGCGCCGACGAAAGCGGCGGCTTCCAGACCGAAGCTGGCGCTCACGCCGAGCAGCATGGCGGCCAGCGCCCCGACCGCCGCGCCGCCGGAAATGCCCAGCACATAGGGGTCGGCGAGCGGGTTGCGCAGCAGCACCTGCATCAACGCGCCGGCCAGCGCGAGCAGACCGCCGCAGGCGAATGCCGCCAGCGCGCGCGGCAATCTGAGATTGCGCACCACTTCATTCGCCATGCCTGCGTCTACATCCGCGCTGAACAATGCCAGCCACACCTCGCCCGGCGTCAACGCGATACTGCCGACGGCCAACGACAACAGCAGGCTCAGCGCCGCAATAACAGCGAGCAGGGCGAGGACAAGGAAGGCGCGCCGGCGGTTCATGGGTTTGCCCCCTCCCCCTCCGGGGCAGGGCCGGGGAGAGGGAACCCCGGCCTGGCAGCCTGTCGGGCCAGGAACCTCCCTCTGATGGAACTACCAGCCAACCGACTAGGCTGCCAAAAGACGTCAGCCAAGTCTCTGGCTGTCCCCCAACCCCTCCCCCAGAGGGGGAGGGGAGTCATAAATCCACCCCCGCCTGCGCCTTCACGCCGGCGCGGTAGGCATGTTTGACGTCGGCGATCTCGCTCACCGTGTCGGCGGCATCCAGCAATGCCTGCGACGCGGCGCGGCCGGTGACGACGACGTGTTGCATCGGCGGACGGGCGGCGAGATCGGCCAGCACCGTGTCCACATCGAGCCAGCCGTAATTGAGCAGGTAAGTCAGCTCATCCAGCACGACGAGCTGAATCGCGGGGTCGGCGAGCAGCCGCCGCGCCACCTCCCAGCCCTGTTTCGCGGTGGCGATGTCGCGTTCCAGATTCTGCGTGTCCCAGGTGAAACCCTCGCCCAGCACATGCCATTCGACCCCGGGCTGTTGGCCGAGAAAGGCTTCCTCACCGGTGTCGGAGCGCCCCTTGATGAACTGCGCCACGCCGACCTTCATGCCATGGCCCAACGCGCGCGCGACCATGCCGAAGGCGGAAGAGGATTTGCCCTTGCCGTTGCCGGTGAGCACCAGCAGCAGGCCTTTTTCCTTGTCCGCGCCGGCAATGGCGGCATCGATCACCGCCTTCTTTTTCGCCATGCGCGCGGCGTGGCGGTCAGCTTTGTCGGTCATAAGATCTCCTTTTGCCCGGCGGGCGAAAAACACCACTTACTTCGGCGCATAACGCAGGCCGACAAAGCCTGTGCGGCCCGGCACAGCGTAATCGTTGTATGGCGACATCGTGCTGCGTACCTGGGTGTAGTCCTGATCGAACAGGTTGCCGATCTTGGCTTCCAGCTTCCAGGACCGGTTGATAGGGTAATTCGCGTCGAGATCGACAACGGCGTAGCCCGGCAGCCGCTGCGTGTTCGCCTTATTGTTGTATCGGTGGCTGGTGGCCTGGATGTGGGCGCCCAGATCGAAACCGCCAAACTCGCGCCGGATTTCGACTGACCCGTTGCGGGGCGCCCGACGTTGCAGTGTGTTGCCGGTCGCGTCGTCTTTTGCGCTGAGCACGTCATAGGCCAGTTTCCATGACCACGGCCCCGTTCTGGCCGCGTAATCCAGCGAAACCCCCTTCAGGGTTGCCGCGCCCACATTGCCCATCGTGCCGATCCAGGACGGCGCGACGCCGGGAACGTAGTCGATCAGATTGCTGACCTTGTTGTGATAGGCGGTAACGCCCGCATGGATTCCCGGCGCGGTATAGACCAGGCCGATTTCCCGGTTGCGGGCTTGTTCCGGTTGCAGATTGGGGTTGCCCTGGAAGAAATTTACCGAGTCCAGCGGCCAGTAGAGGTCGTTGAAAGAAGGGGCATGAAAGGCCGTGCCCAGGGAAGCGCGCGCCGTCCACGCCGTGGCGAACTGGTAGCCGTAGCCGATGAAGCCGCTGTCATGTTCGTCCAGGCGCATGATGCGGTCATGGCGGCCGCTGGCCTGGAAAGAGTGCCTGCCATACCTGGCCTGATAACCCAGAGCGAGCGAATCGGTGGTTTGTTCGGACACGACGAAGGTCTTGGTCGAGCCCACGTCGATGGCGCGTTGTTCACCGGTCAGCGTCAGCTGCCCACCCAGCGCCTTGAAGTTGTTTTGCCAGGTGATCTGGTTCTGCCGGGTTCGGTATTCGTCGATGGTGACGATGCCGGTGGATGGATCCACCAGCCAGTTCCTTGAAAAATCCGTGCTCTGCCCGAGCCTGAGGCTGGTATCCCAGATGTCATTGAAGCGGTACTGGACGCTGGCCTGGGCGGATTCCAGTTCCTGCTGGTTACGGTTGTCGAAATAAGCCGTGCAGGTCGTGCCCGCGGCATCGCAATTGGTCGCGTCGTAATGCTTGGCATTGTTCGAATAAAAGACCCGGGCCGCGAGCTCGAGATCAGGCGAGACACGATGCGACAGGCTGGCGCTGGCATTGCGGTTGGCGTAGGCGTCGTTGTCCGGGTTGTACATGTCGTACAAGCCGCCTTTGGCCGCCTTGATCGAACTGAAGCCGTCGCTTTGTTCCATGCCGGCACGCAGGTTGAAGCGGGTGTCGCCGATTTGCCCGCCGTAACCGGCCGAAGCGATGGTTGTGCCGTGGCTGCCCGCGCCAAGATAGGCCGTCGGCGCGGGTTTTCCGGAACCCTGGGCGGTAAAGAGTTGTATGACGCCGGACAGCGCATCCGAGCCATACAGGCTGCTGACCGGGCCACGCACGACTTCGATGCGCTCGATCTGTTCCAGCGGAATCGCCTGGATCGCGGTCGTGCCTTGTGTCGCGGAAGAAATTCGCAGGCCGTCAATAAACACGGCCACATGCCCCGCGTTGCCGCCGCGCAGCGAGAGCGTGGAAATATCGCCACGCCCACCCGTGGTGGTGACCTGGATGCCGGGCAGCGTGCTCAACAGGACAGGCAGCGCGACGTGGTCCATGCGCTCGATGGCGGTGCGTTCGAGCACGGAAACATCGCTCAGACTATGCCGAACTAGCGTCGGTAGCCGCGTCGCGGTGACCACGATTTCGTCGAGCAGGGGAATTTCTTGCGCCTGAACAGGCAAAGAGAACAAGCCGGCGATGAGCGCGGCCAGGGTATTGCGTTGCATGATGAAACTTCCTTTTTCGTTCCCGGCGTCCCCGCGGGGAAAACATAAAACGCGGGCCGAAAAAGGCAGCGGAGTGGAGGAAGCTGTGTCCCACACCCCGCTCTCCCGAAGGAGATGAGGAAAGTACCGCCCGCCGCGGCCCGCGTAACGATGCTCCGGGCCGGTCTCCGGGCTCGCGCATGAGGTTTTCCGCCTTCCCATCCGGACGGACAGTGGCTGGGTGAAAAACCGTTAAGCGCTTACCGTTGCGGGGGCAGCACAGGCATTGGGGCTTTATGAAAAAAGCGCCCGCACCTGTTTCCCGTTTCACTTCCTTGCGGAAGCACCTGAAGCGGGCGGCAGTTTAACCGATCATCGCGGCGATCACTGCGCGTAGATTCCGCCCGACTTGAGCAGGCGGAGCAGCGTCGGCACATCGTGGCGCGTGTTGACGGTACACAGGTAGTGGAAGAACAGTTCGCGGTGATAGCCGCCGGCCAAGCGGGCCTGGATCGGTTCCCACTTCGCGTTGCGATTGCGCGACCATGCGGTCGCGTCCTTGCCGCCGGCGCGGCCGAATGCGTACAGCTTGCGTTCGCCGGTGACGCAGCGCAGACCTTCGAAGCTGACGGTTTCCGCGCCGGAAGGGCTGCGGATGATGGCGGTATAGCGCACCACGCCGTCATCGCCGGCGGAGAGCGAGGCCGCGTCGATCAACAAGGTGTTGCGGGTGGAGGCGTCGAGTTTGACCTCGATCAGATTGCCCGCTTTGGGCGCGGGCGGCAGTTGCGCTTCGATTTCCTGCCAGGTTTTGGTGTTTTCCTCGAAGTCGGATTCGAAATTGCCCTGCTTGTAACTATCGCCCCAGACCGTGGCTTGTGAATCGGCCTGGGCCTGGATGCTGATCGATGCCAGCAGAAATAAAACTAGGTAGCGCATGAGAAGTCTCCAGATCGGGGCGGCATGATAACGCCCTGTTGCACGGCTCGACTCGGCGCAAATGGAAAACCCGGCGCGACCGAGACCGCCAGGCCGGCGGTCAGGTCAGGTCGTTCGCCAGCGCGGCGCGCACGTTGTCCGGCACCGCGCATGTCGTCGCGCAGGCCGGGTGCTCTATGCCGGCATGCAGCGCCGCGCCGGCCTTGGCGGCGGCGATCATGTCCGGCGTCAGTTCGAAGCGCATGAAATGCACCGAGGCGGTTTTGTCCGGCGTGCCGCGCTCCAGGTCTTCGTCGGCGATGGCGTAGACGCGGGCAAAGCCGGCAACTTGCAGCCAGACCTTGTCCTCGACGCCGATCATGCGCGCCAGCGCGGCCTTGCGTTCGGTTTCGTCGGCGTACTCGATCATGAAGGTGGCCTTCCAGTTGTGGCCGTCGGGAATCATCGGGTTGTAGACCGCAAGCTCTTCCGCGATGCCGGCGGCCTCGAAGATGCGTTCGATGCGCAGCATTTCCTGGATCTGGTACTGGACGGTCAGCGCATCCTCGAAGTAGAGGCTGTTGTGTTCGTCCAGCGCCAGACGACGGTTTTTCTTGTGTTCGATGACCTTGGCGCGGAAGTCGGCGCGTACTTCGGCGTATTTTTCCAGGCTGTAGAGGTCGTCGCGGGTGAGTTTGGCCATTTCGATTCCTTTTGTAGGTCGGCAATCCCTTGCCGACAGGGCGGCGTCAGATTCCGTAGGCTTTGCGCAGCAAGGTCATCGGATGTTCCGGCGCGCGGCCGTCTTTCATGGCGTTTTCGATGTGATGTCCGGCCATCGCGCAGTCGCTGCCGTAATGGTCGGCCTTGGCCTGCTGAACGCGTCCGACCACCGGTTTGACGATCTTCATCGCGGCCGCGTGCGACTCCTTCTTCACCGCGTAAGTGCCATCGTGGCCGGAACAGCGTTCGATGACGTCGATCTCGGTGCCGGGCACCAGCGCCAACACCTCGCGCGTTTTCTGGCCGATGTTCTGCACGCGCTGGTGGCAGGCGGCGTGGTAGGAAACCTTGCCGAGGCCGGTCTTGAAGTCAGTTTTCAGTTGGCCTTCCTTGTGCCGCAACATCAGGTATTCGAACGGGTCGAAGAAGGCGGCCTTCACCTTCAGCACATCGGGGTCGTCCGGGAACATCAGCGGCAATTCCTGCTTGAACATCAATACGCAGGACGGAATCAACGCGGTGAGATCCCAGCCGGCGTCGACCAGCTTGGCCAGTTGCGGGATGTTGACTTCCTTGGCGGCGATGACCGCGTCGAGATCGCCCAGTTCCAGCTTGGGCATGCCGCAGCAGCGCTCCTTTTCCGCCAGCGTGACCGGAATGCCGTTGTGCTCAAAGACGGCGGCGAAATCCTCGCCGATGCCGGGTTCGTTGCGGTTCATGTAGCAGGTGGCGAACAGCGCGACCTTGCCGCTGGTGCGGCCGGCCGGGACGGCTTCGGCGCCGGATTCGCGTTCCAGCCTGCTGCGTAGCGGTTTGCTGTGGAATTCCGGCAGCCAGGCGTCGGCATGGATTTCGGCGACCGATTCCATCATCTTGCGCACCGGCTTGATCTTGTTGACGGCGTTGACCACCTGCGCCACCACCGGAATGCCGGCCAGTCTGCCGACGGTATCGGTACTGGTCAGGATGCGGTCACGCAACTTAGTGTCACCCTGTTTGAACTTGAACACCTTGGCGCGCAGCATCAAGTGCGGGAAATCCAGGTTCCACGCGTGCGGCGGCACATAGGGGCATTTGGTCATGTAGCACAGGTCGCACAGATAACAGTGATCGACCACCTTCCAGTAATCGAGTTTGGCGACGCCATCGACTTCCTGCGTGGAAGACTCATCGACCAGATCGAACAGGGTCGGAAACGACTGGCATAGACTGACGCAGCGGCGGCAGCCATGGCAAATGTCGAACACCCGCTCCATTTCCTTGAACAGCGATGCCTCGTCGAGAAAATCCGGATTGCACCAATCCAGCGGGTGGCGGGTGGGGGCTTCGAGACTGCCTTCGCGAGTGGCCATGGGTGACTCCGGTATCGACGTGAAACAAGCCGCTCGCGGGCCGAGTGCTTATTCGGCCCGCGAGCGGAGCCTCCTACTGGCCCAGCGTATCCAGCGCCTTCTGGAAACGGTTGGCGTGCGAGCGTTCGGCCTTGGCCAGGGTCTCGAACCAGTCGGCGATTTCCTCGAAACCTTCTTCGCGCGCCGATTTGGCCATGCCCGGGTACATGTCGGTGTACTCGTGGGTTTCGCCAGCTATGGCGGCTTTCAGGTTGGCGTCGGTCGGGCCGATGGGCAGGCCGGTAGCCGGGTCGCCGCTGACTTCCAGATACTCCAGGTGGCCGTGCGCGTGGCCAGTTTCGCCTTCCGCGGTGGAGCGGAACACGGCGGCGACGTCGTTGTAGCCTTCCACGTCGGCCTTGGCCGCGAAGTAGAGATAACGGCGATTGGCTTGCGATTCGCCGGCGAAAGCGGCCTTCAGGTTGTCTTCGGTTTTTGAGCCTTTGAGTTGCATGGGGTACTCCTTGTCGTTGAAGTTTTCCCCGGCAGGAAACCCGCGCCGGAGATGCGGGTTTGTTTAGACTTGATCCAAACAGAGCGGGCAGTTTCGGATTGACCGAGTGAACTTGTCAACCATGCTTGTCCCTTCAAGATGGACTACGCCGCGCCGCGAAAAACCCGATGCTTGACCGCACTCCGCACCTTCGGCATGGTCACCACTATCGACAACCGCAAGGGCCGTAGCATATGGACATCCACAGCCGCCCCATCGAAAGCCGCATCGACTGGCTGTTCGAAATCGCCGCGCAACATGCGGAAACCTACAGCAGCCCGGAGACCTGGCTCGCCCGCGAGCGTTATCTGGCCCGACACCCCACCGCCATCCTGGTGCTCAAGTGCATGGACGGGCGCATCAACATCCCCATCGCCACCCGGACGCCCAAGGGCATCATCCAGCCGTTCCGCAACCTGGGCGGCATGTTCAACCTGGGCTGGCCGCATCTGGGCGAGGTGCTGGCGCACAACGTGCAGCAGGTGGTGCATGCCGGGCGGCGCGTGCTGGTGCTGATCACCTATCACTATTCCAAGGGCGACCCGCATCGCGGCTGCGCCGGCTTCAACTACGACACCGAGGCCGCGCACGCCCACACCCGGGAAATAAGCGCCCAGGTGGAATACACCTTCGGCCTCGGCCATGACACCGTCTATCCACTGGTGTGCGGTTTCGAAACCGACGAGGACGCCCTCATTCTGCATGGCGCCGGGGTTGGCAAGCACGGCGGCAGCCTCAACCTGGCCGAACTCGACCCGGCCGAAGTGCCTCACCTGGCGCAACGCCTGGCCACGCTGTTCCCGGACATGCCGACCCAGGTGCGCACCGACCTGCTGCCGCTGCTGCTGGGCAACCTGGAACACATCGCCGAAGTGCGCCAGACCTCGCGCGAACTCAATATCGAACATCGGGAATGGATCATCTGCGTCGGACGCGGCTTCGACTTCCTGCACATGCCCAATCTGGCCCTGATCATCGGCCCCTACAGCCCGGACCTGGCCGACCCGATCCGCAAGGCGGCCGGTATCATCGAATCGAACATGCAGGCCGGGCGCATCCCGGACGACGGCTTCCTGCTGCTCGCCTCGGCGCCTTACGAGGAAATCGGCGTCGACCGGGCGCGGGCGCAACTCAAGGCGCGCTTCCTGTCGAAATTCGCCGCCGAGGAGATCGAACGCCTGCGCCCCGAACTGGCCAAAAAGATGCACGTGCGCACCGCCGTGCTGGATTGGGGCTCCCGTCGGCTGGAAGAGTTGTAGCGCCGGCAAAGCGATGTCATCGCGGACGGATGCCGAAGGGACGCGGCCATTCCGGAGGCAGCGGGGGGCACATCGCAACACCGACCTATGCCTGGCCTTTAGAACGCATTCGATTCAGGGGGCGGCTTTCATGGCCGGGCAGATAGTTTCCCGCGCAGTCCAGCCCCATCGCGCAGTCTCTTCACGAGAGCGGGGAAATCAAGCGGGAACTGGCAAGCGAGGCTTTTTGCCCGATCTTCCAGGCGCGCCCAATCGAGGGGGTAGCCGGCATCGGCGAAAGCAAAGGCAATATGGTTGTCGCCACCGGAAACAGTCCCCAAGTGGACGCGTCCATCAAAGACATCGTTGAGCAACTCAAAGTGCTCATCCCAGCTTCCTAACGGGCCGGCGAAGTTGGCGACGAGAATGCCCGCCGGTCGGAGGCGACGGCGCGCCGCCTGGTAGAAGGCGCGATTAAGAAAAGTGGGCGCGATGCCTTCGATGTCGAAACCATCCAGCAGCAAGACATCGGAGTCTCCTTCAGCGGCGGGAAGGAAATCGGCGGCGTCAGCCTGGATGATCGCCAGGCGTTCATCGTTGGGGATGCTGAACTCGTCGCGCAGGGCGATGACATCAGGATTCACCTCGACCACGGTCAGACGCGTGCGCCGCAGATGGCGATGACAGAACTTGGCCAGGGAGCCGCCCCCCAACCCGACCATCAGCACATGACTGGGCTCCGGCACGAACAGCAGAAAAGCCATCATCTTGCGGGTGTAAGCAAAATCGAGTGCGAATGGATCGTCGATGCGCATGGAACTCTGGATAGCGCCCAAGCTGAAATGCAGCCGCCGTGTCCGTCCATCTTCAATGATGAAAGGCTTGCCATAGCGGCCGGTCAGAATGTGGGTACAGAGCCACCACGGGTTGCACTGCACCGATTCGAGCAAGCGAAGCTGGCCGCGTTCGCCCAAGATTTTTCCGGGCAGTCCCAGAAGCGGGATGGTCTGCAGCGTGGCCTTATCCTTCATCGGTATCCTTTTCGCTTGAATCCGCGCTGTCATCTGGCCGCGGCGTGTGGTCGGCCGGTTTTTCAGCGCCAGAAAAAGAGGGCGCGACCAGGCCGAAATATTGGCGAGACAGATCGAGAAAATGGCGCAGCCAATCGGCATGGCAGGCCTGTCGAGGGGTGTCGCTCATGGAACCCACCTGTTGTGCATCGCGCGCGCGTTTGCCTGCCCGATCGGCAAAGATGCCAACCAATCATCCTGTCCGTACGTTGCCCATGTCGGCTTGAGGCAGAGCGACCGAGGCAAAGTTTGTGCTCCCGTAAAAACCGCCCGGAAAGGGCGGCGAATCGCGCTTCGGCGACGCGCGGCAATAAGGATATGGCGTTGGTTTCCCCAATCAGGATATTATATTTCAAGGCAATATAGTGATAATACAATTATCATAATTTACATATCGTGCGCACATAAAGGCCATTCCATGGAAAACCGCACCGCCAGAATGACGATCCTGATCGATCCGATAAAAAAACAGATCTTCGAGGACATCTGCGCTCAGCAAGATCTCACCTCCTCGCAAGTCATCCGCAAGCTGATGCGCCAATACATCATCGAACACGCAGGTTCGCGCGAACTGCCCGAATGGCTGGCGGGTTCCACCTCCAAGGTTGAAAAAAAATCGCCGTGAACGGCCGTATCGGACTAGCGGGCGCGGGAATCACGCTTGTCAGCGGCCGGCCCCGCCACGTCTGGCCGCCATGAGCTCCAACAGCCTGAAAATCCGGTTTTTGCGGCGGCATATTCCGGCGTTCGAATGCGTTCCCGGCTGCCATGACTGCTGCGGGCCGGTGACCGCCTCGAGCGAAGAGATGGCCAGGCTGCCAGCCAAAAGCGACACGGAGCATGCGGCGGCGCTGGCCGCGTTGAGCTGTCCGCACTTGGGTGAAAAAGGCTGCCGGGTCTATGCCGAGCGCCCGTTGATTTGCCGCCTGTTCGGCACCACGCCGCGACTCGCCTGCCCGAATGGCAAACATCCCGAGGCGATGATCGACCCGCGCATCGAGCAGCGGATTTACCGCTATTTCGCGACAACGCGGCAGGTTCTGGTTTGATGGAAAAAACCATGAAAAAAACTGGCGATAGCGCAGCGGCGACGGAGAAATCGTTTTTTATTGGGATGGCGAGACGCTGGTGCTCAATATTCTCGGCAAACCCAGCGCAAAACAGGATGCCATCGGCAAACCCTATGGCCATCAACTCAAGGTCAGCGTTACCGCCGCCCCGCGCGCGGGCAGGGCGACCGACCACATGGTGCGTTTTCTGGCGGCGGAGTTCGGCGTGGCCGCCAGCGACATCGAGGTCGTGTTTGGCCGCATGAATGTGAATAAACAACTGCGCATCAAATCCCCCAAACGACTGCCGGCGGTCATTGCCCAGCGGGAAGGGGTCTGACAGACATTCGGCTTGGTATCGGGTGCGGTCGGCAGAATGCCGTCAGTGAATGGCGGTGAGCAGTCCGCCGCGGAAATTCAAGCGGGCCGACATTGGCATCCATACCTTGGCCTTTTCGACCAGTCAGGTTGACCCAGTCCTGCGTTCCACCTAGACGAAGAAGCCTTGGCCTGAACGTCTAAAGCTCACTTCCGGTCGCCGCTCACCGCCGCCAGGATGCCCTTGAGCAGGGTGACGGGATCGGGCGGACAGCCCGGGATTTCCACATCCACCGGGATGACGCTGGAGATCTTGCCGCAGGTGGCGTAGTTCTCCCCGTACAGGGCGCCGCCCACGCCGCAGCCGCTGGCGCAGTCGCCCATGGCCACCACCCATTTGGGCTCGGGGGTAGCGTCGTAGGTGCGCTTGAGGGCCGTCTCCAGATTGCGCGAGACCGGGCCGGTCACCAGCAGCACGTCGACATGGCGCGGGCTGGCGGCGAACTTGATGCCCATGCCCTCGATGTTGTAGTGGGGGCCGTTGATGGCGTGGATCTCCAGCTCGCAGCCGTTGCAGGAGCCGGCATCCACGTGGCGGATGGCGATGGCCTGGCCGAACACCTTGAGTATCTCGGCGTGCAGCTCTTGTTCCCGGGTGCGCAGGGCGGGATCGGCCTCGGGGGGCGCTTCCGAGACCATGCCGGTCTGGAATATCTTTTTCAGGATCAGATGGGTTGCCATGCAGCCGTTCTCACAAGTCCTGGCCGGAATAGCTCAGGTTGAAGGATTTATTGATGAGGGGGAAGTCCGGCACGATGTTGCCCAGGATGCCCACCTCCAGCAGGGGCCAGTTCTGCCACGACGGGTCGTGGGCGTGCACCCGGTCCAGGCGGCCGTCGGCGCCGATACGCGCGGCCACCAGCACGTCGCCGCGCCAGCCTTCCACCCAGCCCAGGCCCTCCACGCTCTGGCCGGCGGGAGCCAGGGCGACGCTCAAGGGTCCGGCCGGCAGGCGCCGGGCGATCTCCCGCAGCAGGCGCAGGGATTCATACACCTCGGCGAAGCGCACCTCGGCCCGAGCCCACACGTCGCCGCGGCGCTGGGTCGCCATGTTCACGTCCAGGTGCTGGTAAGGCGTCTGGGGAAACTGGACCCGGGCATCCCAGGCCTGGGCGCTGGCGCGGCCGGCCAGGCCGGCCAGGCCCAGGCGCGCGGCCAGGGCCGGCTTGCAGGTGCCGGTGTTGGCGAAGCGGTCCTGCAACACCGAGTGCTCGTCGTAGATGGCCTTCAGGTCGCGCACCTCCGCCTCCAGCCGGTCCGCGCCGGCCAGCAGGGCGGCGGCGTCGGTCAGATCGGCGGCGACGCCGCCCGGCACGATGCGGTCGAACAGGTAGCGGTGGCCGAACAACCGGGCGGACAGGCGCAGCCAGTCCTCCTTCAGGCGCCAGAACTGCATGAAGCCGAAGGCCAGGGCCACGTCATTGCCCAGATAGCCCAGGTCGCCCAGGTGGTTGGCGATGCGTTCCACCTCCAGGAACAGGGCGCGCAGCCACAGGGCGCGCTCCGGCACGACGCTGCCGGTGGCGCTCTCCACGGCCATGCAATAGGCCCAGGCGTAGGCGCTGTGAGAATCGCCCGAGATGCGCCCGGCCAATTGGGCGCCGGTGGCGAGATCCATGCCCTCGAAGCGTTTTTCCGTGCCCTTGTGGGTGTAGCCCAGGCGCTGTTCCAGGCGCAGCACCCGGTCGCCGATGATGGAGAAGCGGAAGTGGCCCGGCTCGATGGTGCCGGCGTGGATCGGCCCGACCGGGATTTCGTGCACGCCGTCGCCTTCCACCTGGATGAAGGGATAGGCGTCCAGCTCCCGCACCGGCTCGGCCTGGAAGTCCTTGCGCAGGGGGAAGCTGCCTTCCGCCCAGGCGCCGTGGCGCAGCCACTTGCGCTGGTCCACCGCGGCCTCGGCCTGGAGGCCCAGGAGATCGAAGGTGGCGCGCTGCATGCGGTCGGCCTGGGGGAAGATGTGGGCCAGATCCGGGTAGGCCGGCGCCTCGCCGGCCAACACGCCACCCAACGCGCTGCTCACCCAGACCAGGCCGGCGCCGGTGAGGAAGGCGATGTGGACGCTGTAGGCGCCGCCCAGATGGCGGTCATCCGAACCCCACAGCGCCACCAGTTGCCCGCCCTCCTCCTTCACCGCCCGGGCCAGGGCCGCCAGCTGCGCCACTTCCACCCGCCCGCGCCAGA
The DNA here is from genome assembly GCA_002281555.1 of Hydrogenophilales bacterium 28-61-23. Taxonomy (GTDB): domain Bacteria; phylum Pseudomonadota; class Gammaproteobacteria; order Burkholderiales; family Thiobacillaceae; genus PFJX01. The sequence continues at coordinate 342,057 of NCGJ01000002.1, read as the reverse complement.
TGGCGTTGCTGCCGGCCTGGGGCGCGAAGGCCCAATCGTGATCGCCGATCTTCATCTCAACCTCCCAACAACGCCGCCGCCTGGCGATACCAATCGGCCAGATAGGGCGGGATGAACAGGCCCATCATCAAGACCAGACCAAGGTGGATGAACACCGGGGTCAGGGCGGGCTGGTGTGGCAACTTGGGCAATTCCGTCTCGCCGAACACCATGGGCTGCACCTTGCCGAAGATGGAGGCGAACGCCACGCCCAGGGCCAGCAGCAGGAAGGGCGTGGCCCAGGGATGTTCGTGCATGGCGGTGGTGATGATCAGGAACTCGCTGGCGAACACGCCGAACGGCGGCACGCCGAGGATGGCGATGGTGCCCAGCATCAGGCCCCAGCCGATGGTGGGGTTGGTGCGGATCAGGCCGCGGATGCCGTCCATCATCTGGGTGCCGGCGCTCTGGGTGGCGTGGCCCACGGCGAAGAAGATGGCGGACTTGGTCAGCGAGTGCATGGTCATGTGCAGCAGGCCGGCGAAGTTGGCCACCGCGCCGCCCATGCCGAAGGCGAAGGTGATCAGGCCCATGTGCTCGATCGAGGAATAGGCGAACATGCGCTTCACGTCGCTCTGGCGCTTGATCAGGAAGGCTGCCAGCACCACCGAGAACAGGCCGAAGCCCATCATCAGGTTGCCCGCCAGGTCGGTGCCCATGGCGCCGTCCACCAACACCTTACAGCGCATCACCGCGTACAGCGCGACGTTGAGCAGCAGGCCGGACAGCACGGCGGACACCGGCGTCGGGCCCTCGGCGTGGGCGTCGGGCAACCAGCTGTGCAGCGGCGCCAGGCCGACCTTGGTGCCGTAACCCACCAGCAGAAAGACGAAGGCCAGTTGCAGCACGGTCGGCTCCAGTTGCGTCTTGACCCCGTTCAGATGCGTCCACAGCAGCGCCGTGCCGCCCGATCCGAGGATCTTCTCCGCCGCGAAATAGAGCAGGATGGTGCCGAACAGCGCCAGCGCGATGCCGACGCCGCACAGAATGAAATACTTCCACGCCGCTTCCAGCGAAGCCGGGGTGCGGTACAGCGAAACCAGCAGCACGGTGGTCAGCGTCGCCGCTTCCATCGACACCCAGAGGATGCCCATGTTGTTGGTGGTCAGCGCCAGCAACATGGCGCCAATGAAGATCTGGTAGCTGCTGTGGTACAGACGCAGGCGCTTGTCGTTGAGGCGGCCGTGCTCCTTCTCGATGCGCATGTAGGGGCGCGAGAACAACGCGGTCGTGAACGCCACGAAAGCGGTCAGTGCCACCAAGAACACGTTGAACGAGTCGATGAAGAACCAGCCGTCGCCGATCAGCATCGGCCCGTAATCGATCACGCGCGCTGTGAGCCAGGCCGCCGCGATCAAGGTGAGCAGGCTGAACAGGGCGTTGATTTCCGGCGCATTGCGTCGATTGCCCCAGAGCGCGAGAAAAACCCCGCCGACCAGCGGGATGCCGAGTACCCAGTAGATTTCCATTTGTCAGCGTTCTTTCAGCTTTTCCATGTGCTTCAGGTCCAGGGAATCGAAAGTTTCCCGGATCTGGAAGAAGAAGATACTCAGTACGAACACGCCCACCAGCACGTCCAGGGCGACGCCCATTTCCACCACCAGCGGCATGCCGTAGGTGGCGCTGGTGGCGGCGAAGAACAGGCCGTTTTCCATGGCCAAGAAGCCGATCACCTGCGGGATGGCCTTGCTGCGCGTGATCATCATCAGGAAGGCGAGCAACACGGTGGCCATGGCGATGCCCAGCGTGGAGCGCATCACCGTGCCGGCCATCTGGGAGATGGGCAGGGCCAGGTTGAAGGCGAAGATCACCAGGGCGATGCCGATCAGCATGGTGGTCGGGATGTTGATCATCGTCTCGACATCGCGATCGACATCCAGCTTCTTGATCAGCCGGTAGAAGAACCAGGGCATGGCGATGACCTTGAGCACCAGGGTCAGCGCCGCCGAGTAGTACAGGTGATGCTGGCCGGTCGACCAGGCGACGATGGCGGTGGAGGTCGCCAGCGCCGCGCCCTGCCAGGCGAACAGGGTCACCAGGCCGACGATGCGGCGCTGGGACAGCATGGCGAACGAGATCAGCAGCAACAACGCGGCCAGCAGGTTGACGATCTGGAGGTGGTAGGTCAGGGACATGTCGGCTCCCGTAGGATGGGTTGAGCGCCAGCGAAACCCATCGTGATGGCCTGTGCGAATCGATGGGTTTCGCTGCGCTCAACCCATCCTACGTGTCTATGCGTTCCGGTTTGCATCACACCTCCAGCAGGAAATGGATCAGCATGCCCAGCACCGCCAGCAGGAAGGCGGTGCCGAGGAATTCCGGCACTCGGAACAAACGCATCTTGGCGCTGATGGTCTCCATGAAGGCCAGCACCGCGCCGCCGCCGGCCAGCTTGACGAACAGGGCCAGCAGGGCCAGGGGCAGGGCGGCGTAGTCGCCCGCCGGGGCGATGCCCCAGGGCAGGAACAGGGCGATGCCCAGGGCCGAATAGGTGAACAGCTTCAAGGCCACCGCCCACTCGATCAGGGCCAGATGGCGGGCGGAATATTCCAGAATCATGGCCTCGTGGATCATGGTCAGTTCCAGGTGGGTGGTCGGGTTGTCCACCGGGATGCGGGCGTTCTCCGCCACCGAGATCATCCAGAACGCCACTGCCGCGAACGCCAGGCTGGGATAGATGGCGAACTCCTTGTGGGCCAGGGTCTCGACGATATGGGGCAGTTCGGTCGACTGGGAGATCAGGCTGGCGGTGAAGAACACCATGAGCAGGGCCGGTTCGGCCAGGAACGACACCAGCATCTCGCGGCGCGCGCCGAGAGAACCGAACGAAGTGCCGATGTCCATCGCGGCCAGGGCCTGGAACACCCGCGCCAGGGCGAACACCCCGACCAGCGCGATGGCGTCCGCCGCCGGCGAGAACGGCAGGTCGTTGGCAATCATCGGCACGATGCCCGCCGCCAGGGCCATGCAGGCGAAGATCATGTAGGGCGCGAAGCGGAACAGGGGCGAGGCCGTGTGGGCAATCACCGCATCCTTGTGGAACAGCTTCCTGAGGGTGCGATAGGGCTGGGTGATCGGGGGCGCGCCGCGGCCCTGCATCCAGGCGCGGCACTGGTTGGTCCAGCCCAGCAGCAGGGGGGCCAGCGCGATGGCCAGCAGGGTTTGGGCGATTTGCAGGAGGGTGCCAGCGTTCATGGAATCACCGTGTCACGAAGACGAGCAGGAAGATCAGGGTGGCGAAGCTGTAGATCAGGTACCACTGGATGCGGCCGTGTTGCACCCGTCCCGCTTGATCCGATATCCAGTCCGTGAGGCGGGCGATGGGCGCGTAGAGCAGGAGCCAGAGCCTGTCCCGGCTGTCGCCCCGGTATTGGGGCTTGCGGTCGAACGGGTCCGGGGTCTCCCGCTCCACCCGCATGAAGGACTCGAAGATCTGGCGGACGGGCTGGCCGAAGCCCTCGGCGCTGTCCTGCATACGCGCGGTCTGCTCGGGATAGCCGCAATCCCAGGGATCGGCGCGGCGCACGCGGCCATGGTAGATCTTGCGCACGATGATGAAGGTGAGCAGCAGCACGACCAGCACCACGGCGAGGAACACCAGAGGCGCATAGCTGGCCCGGTCCGCATCCACCGGCGCCAGGGTCAGCCAGTTGCCGTCGTTGACCATGGACTGGCCGGTGAGCAAGAGCACGGCCGGCGAGATCCAGCCGATGACCTGGGTCGGAAACACGCCCAGCAGCACACAGCCGGACGCCAGCCAGATCATGCCGAAACGCTCCGGCCACTTGGTCGCCCGCGCATGGACTAGGCCCGGTTCCCGGGGCTGGCCGAGGAAGATCACGCCGTAGAACTTCACCATGACATAGGCCGCCAGGGCCGACGCCAGGGCCACCGTGGCCGCGGCCACCGGAATCACCATGTTCAGGTAGGGCTGGCTCAGTCCCGGGGTGAGCAGGAAGGCCTGCAACAGCAGCCAGTCGGAGACGAAACCGTTCAACGGCGGCAGACCGGCGATGGACAAGGCGCCGATCAGGGTCAGCCAGGCGGTCCAGGGCAGATAGCGGATCAACCCGCCCAGGCGACCCAGGTTGCGCGCCCCGGTGGCGTGCAGCACGGTACCGGTGCCGACGAACAGCAGCCCCTTGAAGAAGGCGTGATTGAGCGAGTGGTAGAGCAGGGCGGTCATGGCCAGGGCCGCCAGGGCGCCCTTGCCGTCGGCGTAGAAAATCAGGGCGAGGCCGAAGCCGGCGATGATGATGCCGATGTTCTCGATGGACGACCAGGCCAGCAGCCGCTTCATGTCCGACTGCACGGCGGCGAAGATGACGCCGTACAAGGCGGTGATCAGGCCCAGAGCCAGGGCCAGGGTGCCCCACCAGCCCTGCTGCGCGTTGAGCAGGTCGAAGGTGACGCGCAACAGGCCGTAGATGGCGGTCTTCAGCATGACCCCCGACATGAGGGCGGAAACCGGCGACGGCGCCGCCGGATGGGCTTCGGGCAGCCATACGTGCAGGGGCACCAGGCCGGCCTTGGCGCCGAAACCGAACAGGGCCAGCAGGAAGGCCGCCGAGGCCCAGAACGGCGTCATCTCCGCGTTGCGCATGTAGTCGAAGGTGTAGGCGCTGGCGTTGGCGACCGCGCCACCCTGCAACACGCCGAAGCACAGCAGCAGGGACACGGCGCCGACGTGGGCGATGAGCAGGTAGAGGAAGCCGGCGCGCCGAATCTCCGGCACATCGTGGTCCGTGGTCACCAGGAAATAGGAGGACAGGGCCATCACCTCCCAGGCCACCATGAAGGCGTAGGCGTCGTCCGCCAGCAACACCATGGTCATGCCGGCCAGAAACAGGTGGTACCACATCGCCAGCAGGGCCAGTGAGCCGCGCTCCATGCCGCGCAGGTAACCCACCGCGTAGATCGTCACGCCGAACGCCGCGCCGCCCAGCAGCACCAGAAAGAAGGCGGACAGGGCATCCAGGCGCAGATGGAAGGGCAAATCGGGCAGACCGATGGGCAGGATGAAATGCGACGCGGGCTGGATCAGCCCCATCAGCCCGACCGCCGAGATGGCCAGCGCCCCCACGGCCCCCAGGGGGAACACCAGGCCGGTGATCAGACGCGGACGGGACTGCATCAACAGGCCGGTCCCGGCCAGGATCAGCCAGTACAGGACGATGGCCCAGGCCCAGTCGAGGGGAAGCAGCTCAAGCATGGAATTCGCTCATGTGTTCAGTGTTGTTGGCCTGGCGGGCGACACGGCCGACCATGATGTGCTCGCCATTATCATCGCCCCTCACGCCGTTGCGGGTTTCACCGCGCAAAACAGGTCTTCACCCGCTTCGTCGCCCAAGCGTTCGTAGATCGCGGCGATGGCTTGATCCTCGGTGGCGAAAATATTGGCCTGGGTAACCAGATCGAACAGGCCGGTGGCGCGCATCACGTCGAGCACCTGCTTTTTCAGGCCGGAGAAGACCAGTTCCACGCCGGTGCTGCGCAGGCGTTCGACCAGGTGGTGTATCACTTCCTCGCCAGAAGCGTCGAGCTGATTGATGCCGTCTCCCACCACCAGAAAGTATTTGACCTTGGGATGGTCGGCCAGCGCTTCCAGCACGGTGTCTTCGAAGTACGACACGTTGCCGAAATAGAGTTGCCCGTCGAAGCGCATCGCCACGACATGTTCGCTGGTCGGAATGCCCGGGTTGACCTTGATGTCGCGCAGCGTGCCGTCCTTGAAACGTCCCAATTGCGCCACGCGCGGATTCATGGTGCGCATCAGGAACAGGATCAGCGCCAGGCCGGCGCCGACCATGATGCCGTGATCCAGGTGGGGCGCCGCCGCCAACGTGGCGACAAAGGTCACAACCGAAGCGGCGCCATCGTGCTTGTGCGCCTGCCAGGCGTGTTTCACCGCCGAGAAATTCACCAGGCCGATCACCGCCATGATGATGATCGCGGCCAGAACGGCCTGCGGCAGGTGATACAGCAGCGGCGTCAGGAACAGCAGCGTGATCAGCACGAAGATGGCGGTATAGACCGAACTCATGCCGGTTTTCGCGCCGGAGTTCTGGTTGACCGCCGAACGCGAGAACGAGCCGGACACCGGGAAAGCCTGGGTCATCGAGCCGACGATGTTGGACAAGCCCTGGCCGATCAACTCCTGGTTCGGGTCGAGACGCTGCTTGGTCTTGGCGGCGATCGCCTTGGCGATCGAAATCGCCTCCATGAAACCGACCAGCGAGATCACCAGCGCGGCCGACAGCAGCGCGCCCAGCTTGCTCATGTCCAGAGTCGGCATCGCGATGCTGGGCAAGCCCTCCGGAATATTGCCGACCACTTCTCCGCCCCCGGCCAACTTCAATTCATTCCCTTTCGCCTTCCTGATATGCCAGCGCACGCCATCGGTCGCCACACCCTGGGGCACCTCGCCTTCCAGGAAGAGCTTCCCCTCGCCCTGAGCATCGCTGCCACGCTGGAAGGCCATCTTGCGCAAGGCGCGCATGCGCTTGGCGTTTTCCATTTCGCGATCTTCCAGCTTGAGCCGCAGCACATCGATCTCGTATTTCAAGCTCAATGCCGCCTGGCTTTGCTCGCCGTGGGCCTTGCCGGCCACGGCCAGCTGGCTGGATTTGGCGGTGATTTCCGCGTTGACCTCGGCCACGCGCTGTTCGGTCTGAACCATCTCCCGGACCAGGGCTTGCACATCGGCGCTGGCGACCTGATCGACCTTGGCGCTGCCGCTCTTCTCGAAACCGATGCCCCAGGACAAGGTTGTGGTCACCGCGACGGCAATCAGCACGCCAGGCCATTTCGGCTTGTATTTCTTGATGCCCCACATCATGGCAATCGCCAGGATGCCCATCAACAGCGTCGGGATATGCGTCTCGCCGATCAGCTTGACCACGCCGACGATGTCATTGATGAAGTGCTCGCTGCGCCCCATCGGCACGCCGAACAGCTTGGACACCTGCGACAGCGCGATGATGATCGCCGCCGCGTTGGTGAAACCGACAATGACCGGATGCGACAGGAAGTTGACGATGACGCCCAGCTTGAACACGCCAAGCAGCAACTGAATGATGCCGACCAGCAGCGCCAGCATGATGGCCAACGCGACGAAGCTCTCGGAACCGGGCGCGGCCAAAGTCGCCAGACTGGAAGCGGTCAACAGCGACACCACCGCCACCGGGCCGGTGCCGAGCTGGTTCGACGAACCCCACAACGCCGCCACGGCCACCGGCAAAAACGCCGCATACAAGCCGAAATAGGCCGGCAGACCGGCCAGTTGCGCGTAGGCCATCGACTGCGGAATCAGCACCAGAGCGACCGTAATACCGGCCATGAAGTCGGCCTTCACGGTATCGCCGCCCATCGGGAACCAGCGCAGGAAAGGAAGGAAACGAGCAATTTTGTTCATGGCTTACTTTTCTTCAGGTAAATCGGGGTGATCGGAGGCCGCCACCAGCGGACATTCGAGCTTGCTCCAGGGATCGACGTGCCCCTCGCCAGCCCAGGCGGCGGGTCTTCCGACGACGACGGAACTGACACATTCATGTCGTCGAGCATGCTCGACGACATGCTTGGCATCCAGCCCGGGAGCTGGCGTCAAACGGCAAGCGACGCCGTCTTTTTCCAGCGCGGACAGACGCGCTTCGATCTCGGCCCAGTCCGAACGGATCGGATCGGCCAGCACTTCCAGCTCCGCCTCCATGCGCCGACACAGCGATGCGCCCACTTTCAGCAGGCGCTCCACCGGTGAAACCGGGCGCAGGGCGACGACGATGCGGCGTTTCACTCAGCGAATTACGCGCAGCCAGCGAAGCAAACTGGGCAGACCAACCCAGGCCGATCCGGTTTTTTCGCAATCCCAACCGAAGCCCTTGGCAGATTGCAGGCGTTCAGCGAGATAGGTTTGATGAGGCGTCGGGCGCATGGCAGCAGCTGGTTGATCTAGACCCATTGCCTAAAGCAGCAACCGTGCCAACCGGAACAATTCCTCTAACCCACTGAAGTTACATGGTTATTGCAAAATATCACGCGTTCATGCATTTCATATTGCAACACCACTGCTACACTTCGCCCCATGCATTCCCTGCAAGCCAAGATCGTCCTCGTCTATCTCGCCCTCGCCGCGCTCATCGTCGGCCTCTCGGCGGTGGCTTTGATCGAACTCGACCGCATCGCGGACAAAGCGCGTGAAGGCAGCAAGGTGGCCGAACTGGCCGATGCAACCCTGGAAATGCGCCGCTTCGAGAAAAATCATTTCCTCTATCGCCAGGCCAGCGACCTGGAAGACCACGCGCGCTTCGCTGAACGAGCCCGTGACCTGCTCAAACGCGATGCGGAAGCACTCGATGCGCTGGCCGGCCGCAACACGGCAAGCAATCTTATCAACGACCTCGGCCGTTACACCGCAGCCATGGCAACGCACGCACGCACCCCGCTCAACGAAGATCTGGCCAATACAGTGCGCGCCCTGGGCAACCGTATCGTCACCGTCGGCGAACGTCTTGCCGCGCTTGAACGCCAGTCGCTCAATGCGGCTTTAGCAGCGCACCAGCGCAATCTGCTGGTCTCGCTCGCGGTGGTGGCGGCGCTGCTCACGCTTACCGGCGCGCTATTGGCCCGCCAGGTCACCCGCCCCCTGCAAGCCATGGAACTACGCATGGAAGCCGTGGCCAACGGCCAGCTTACGCGTCTTGCGCTGGACAGCCCGGAGCGTGAGTTCGTCTCACTGGCAGAGGCCTTCAACCATGTCCTGGACGAACTGGAACGCCGCCAGCACACCTTGGTGCGCGCGGAAAAACTGGCTTCGCTCGGCACCTTGCTTTCTGGCGTGGCGCATGAACTGAACAACCCACTGTCCAACATCTCATCGTCGGCGCAGATTTTGAAGGAAGACCCGGATGCCGCGCCGAGCTTCCGCAGCCAACTCATCGAAGACATCGACAGCGAAACCCTGCGCGCCCGTCGCATCGTGCGCACCCTGCTGGATTTCGCCGGCGACCGCGAATTCAAACCCGCGCCGGTGGCATTGGCCGAACTGGTGGAAGAAACCCTGCGCTTCCTCAAAGCGAAACGCCCGCCCGGCGTCGAAGTCCGCGTCAACTTGGCACCCAACCTGATCGTCAGCGGCGACCGCCCGCGCCTGCAACAAGTACTAATCAACCTCATCGTCAACGCCTATGACGCAATGGGCAGCTACGGGGAACTGGTCATCGCAGCGCGCGCAAGCATTGTCGGCAAGGGTGATGGCTTTCCCGCTCACACCGGCCAATGTCGCCCTGGCAGCGCTGTCATCGACCTGACCCTGGCTGACAGCGGCCCCGGCATTCCGATCGACCTTTTGCCGAAAGTGTTCGACCCCTTCTTCACCACCAAGGCCATCGGCCACGGCAGTGGCCTGGGGCTATTCATCACCCATGAAATCATCGAAGAACACGGCGGCTGCATCAGCGTCGCCAACCGTCCGGAAGGCGGTGCGGAATTCCGCCTGCGCCTGCCCGCGGCAGAAAGAGAATCGCCATGACCAACCGCCTCCTCCTCGTCGACGACGAACGCATCGCGCTACGCAACTTGGAACACGTCCTCGGCAAGGAGGGCTACGCCATCACCGCCACGCAAAGCGGCCCGCACGCGCTGGAACTGCTCGACAGCCAGCCGTTCGATCTGGTGTTGACCGACATGAAAATGGACAAGGTGGACGGCATGCAATTACTGCGCCGCTGCAAGGCGCAACACCCAGACACCGAAGTCATCATGATCACCGGCTACGCCACGCTGGAAACAGCGGTTGAAGCGATGAAAGAAGGCGCTTTCCACTACATCGCCAAGCCGTTCCGCCTCGACGAAGTGCGTAAAACCGTGGCCGAGGCGCTGGAAAAAATCCGCCTGAAACGCGAAAACCGCGCCCTGCGCGCCCAACTCGACGCCTTTGAAGGCCGCACCCGCGTCATCACCCGCGACGGCGGCATGCAAAAGCTGCTCGACATGGCCCGGCAAGTCGCCCCCACCGGCTGCAACGTGCTGATCACCGGCGAATCCGGCACCGGCAAGGAGTTGTTCGCCCGCTGCCTGCACGACAACGGCGGCCGTGCCGACGGGCCTTTCCTGGCGGTGAACTGCGGCGCCTTCAACGAAGAACTGCTCGCCAACGAACTGTTCGGCCACGAAAAGGGTGCATTTACCGGCGCCATCGGCAAGACCGGCCTGCTGGTCGCCGCAGACGGCGGCACCTTGTTTCTTGATGAAGTCACCGAAATGTCACTCGCCATGCAGGTCAAACTGCTGCGCGTGATCCAGGAAAAAGAAGTCCTGCCGGTTGGCGGCACCAAACCGATGAAGGTCGATGTCCGCTTCATCGCCGCCAGCAACCGCAACATGAAGGAATGGGTCGCCGACGGCCGCTTCCGGCAAGACCTCTACTTCCGCCTCAACGTCGTCAACCTGCACATCCCACCCCTGTCGCTCCGGCGCGAAGACATTCCCTTATTGGCGCAGCATTTCCTCGACCGTGCCGCCCCGGTCATGGGCAAACCCGTACATTCGATCTCGGAAGAAGCCCTCGCCCTGCTCAAGGCCTACGACTTCCCCGGCAACGTACGCGAACTGGAAAACATCATCGAACGCGGCGTCGCGCTGTGTCAGGGCGACACCCTGGAAGCCGCCCACCTGCCCGACGATTTGAGAGACCTCAGCATCCGCGCCTTCCGCCGCCGCGACGGCCGCGTCATTCCGCTGGAAGAACAGGAACGCGACTACATCCTCTGGGTGCTGGAGGAAGCCAACGGCAACCAGACCCTGGCCGCGTCGATGCTCGGTATCGACCGGGTTTCGCTGTGGCGGAAGTTGAAGAAGTATGGGGAGGAGAAGGGATGAACCTTTTTCCGGGCATTCAGAACTCGTTACGAATGCGTTTGTAGCCTTTCACCAGCTCGCGATTGGCGCCTGCTCCACGCTTTCCGAACAGCCGGCCTGGCCCGGTGTCACCGGCGTGATGGTAGCGAGTTCGGTATAGGAATCGATGTCGGTGGTGTTTTCCTCGACCGATACCTTGCCGCGCAGGATGGCGGCGGATCGACGAAAGCGGATTCGTGCATGACGGGGATGCCGCCATTGGGGTTGCGGCGGATCTTGCTGACTCCAGACAAAGAAGGCCTACGGGTTAGGCGGGTTTATCCGCTTTTGCTAAACTGCTGCGATTAAGCACACATGCATTGCACTTCGCAACACTTTAAACAGGCGCTCGAATTATGACCAACCCCCTGCTTCTCCGCATCTTTCCCTTTCTGGCCTGGTTTCCGGTCAACGCGATTCTGCTGCGCGGCGACCTGATCGCCGGCATCACCGGCGCGCTGGTGCTGGTGCCGAAAGCAATGGCGTATGCGCAGTTGTCGGGTTTGCCGGTGTATTTCGGCCTTTATGTGGCCTTCATTCCGGCGATTCTGGGTGCGCTGTGGGGCTCTTCGCGGCAGCTCTCCACCGGCCCGGTCGCGATTGTTTCGTTGATGACGGCGGCCGCGATCACGCCGCTGGCGATGCCGTTCTCCGAGGAATTCATCGGCCTGGCGTTGTTGCTGTCGCTGATGGTGGGTGTGATCCAGTTCACGCTGGGCGCGGTGAAGCTGGGCACCATCGTCAACTTCGTCTCGCACCCGGTGATCCTGGGTTTCATGAACGCGGCGGCGGTGATCATCTTCCTGTCGCAGCTCGACATGCTGCTGGGTATCCCGAAAGGCCGCAGCGACTCATTCCTGTATGACATCTGGGAAATGTTCGGCTACCTGCCGCAGGCGCATCTACCCACCCTGGCCATGTCGGTCTTCGCGCTGGCGCTGATGCTGGGCCTGAAGAAGATTCCGGCCTTGTCCAAGCTCAGCGTATTGATCGCCGTGGTGGTCACCATCATCGTCAGCGCGGCGCTTGATTTCGAGCACAAGACCAAGGGCGCGGTCGAACACATCGCCGACCCCACCGCGCGCGAACTGGTCGCCACCTACGCCGCCGCCGACAAGCAGATTCTGGACAAGAGCGCCGAAGCCACGCTCCTTTCGACTCAGCAGCGGCAGGCGAAAAAAGCGCATGACGCCCGCGCTGTTGCGGATCTCGATTACAAGATCGAGTTGATCAAGCTGGATATCGCCGGGTTGACCAAAGAGAACAAAGTGCGCATGCATGACATCCGCATGCTCCAGCTCGAGCGCGCCAAGGCGGATGAAAAAGCCACGGCCACCTTGTATGTCGCAGGCCAGGTTCCGGCCGGCGTGGAAACCGACGGCCGCCACTGGCACATCAAGAAAATCGAGAAAGGCGAAATCAAACTGGTTGGTGGCGGCGATGTCGTCGGCACGATTCCCTCCGGTCTGCCCAGCTTCCGCCTGCCGCCGCTGTCGCTCGACGCCATCCTGTCGCTGTTGTCGGCCGCAGTCATCATCGCTCTAGTCGCCTTCATGGAATCCATCTCCATGGCCAAAGCGCTGGCGGCGCAAACCAAGCAGCGCCTTGACCCGAACCAGGAACTGATCGGCCAAGGCCTGGCCAACATTGGCGGCGGCTTCTTCCAGGCTTATCCAGCATGCGGCTCATTCACCGGCTCGGCCATCAATCTGCAGGCCGGCGCAAAAACCGGCTTCGCCATGGTGTTCAACGGCCTGTTCGTGGCGGTCACCCTGCTGTTCCTGACCGACTATCTGTATCACCTGCCGAAAGCCACGCTGGGCATCATCATCCTGCTGGCGGTCACCAGCCTGATCACGCCAAAGGCGCTCAAGCACACCTGGCAAGCCAGCAAATTCGACGGCATCGTCGCGCTGACCACCTTCGTGATTACTCTGGTTGCCGCGCCGCACCTGGACAAGGGCATCCTGATCGGCGCCGCCTTGGCAATCGTGTTGTTCCTGTATCGCACGATGAAGCCGCGCGTGGCGCAGTTGGGCCGCTTCCCGGACGGCACCCTGCGCGACATCAAGGTCAACCCGGACCTGCCGACCAGCCCGCACATCATCGCCATGCGCTTCGACGGCTCGCTGTACTTCGCCAATGTGTCGCACTTTGAAGACACCGTGCTGGAACTGATCGCCGCCAAACCCAACGCCAAATATCTGCTGGTGGTGGGCGATGCGATCAACCAGCTCGACGCCTCCGGCGAGGAAGTGGTGCACCACCTGGTCGAGCGCCTGCGCGAAAACGGCATGGAAATCATATTTTCCGGCCTGAAGAAGCAGATCCTCGACGTGATGCGCGCCACTGGCCTGTTCGACCTGATCAGCCAGGACAACATTTTCGCCACTGAAGATCAGGCCATTGCCGCGATCCATGCACGTTTGGGCGAGGATGCAGCAGATGACCTGTTCTGCATGGTGCCGGCGCGGGCCTGATTGGCGATATCCGGAAGAAACAAGCGGCTTGTTTCTTCCCAAGCCAGCTTGGCTCCCCAGCCTCCATGCCGGTCAGGCCGCCACGAACACGGCGTCGCCATCGGCCAGGACGGCAGGCTGGACGAAAATGAACGCGACGACATCCTCCGGTGCCGGGAGAAGCCGGCGGCAACCGGACACTGGCCGCCCGGATGCCGGGCTTCGACCGGGTATCGCGGTGGCGAAAGTTGAAGAAGTGTGGGGCGGAGAAGGGATAATCGGCCTACTCGCCTGGCGTTGAGTCGAGCCGGACGACGCCTTTGACAGATCTGGTTTTCCGCGCCGGACCCTGTCGAAGGCGGCATTGACCATGCCAGTTTCGGTTCGGAATTCCACTCGCAAACCCGTTTTTCGATAAGGCCGCCACCTTGCAAACCGCCCGCAAACTCAGCCAGTCCGGCTGGCTCAAGATACTGACCCCGTTCCTTCTCTGGTGGCCACTGGTCAACCGCGGCACATTGAAAGTCGATGCCATGGCCGGACTCACCGGGGCCATGATCGTGCTGCCGCAGGGCGTCGCCTTCGCCACCATCGCCGGGCTGCCGCCGCAATACGGTCTGTATGCCGCGATGATGCCGGCGGTCATCGCGGCCATTTTCGGTTCCAGTTGGCATCTGGTCTCCGGCCCCACCACGGCGATTTCCATCGCCCTGTTCGCCGCGCTGCAACCTCTGGCCGAGCCCGGCAGCGCGGAGTTCATTCGTCTGGCGCTGACCCTGACTTTTCTGGTCGGCCTGTATCAACTGATCCTCGGCCTGGCGCGCATGGGCACCCTGGTCAACTTCATCTCGCATACCGTGGTGATCGGCTTCACCGCCGGCGCGGCGATACTGATCGCGGCCAGCCAGATCAAAAACTTCTTCGGCCTGGATATCGCGCGCGGTCTGCCGTTCTACGAAATCCTGCACCAGTTCGGCCTGCAAATAGACCGAATCAATCCCCTTGTGGCGGCGGTTGGCGCGATCACCTTGGCAACCGGCATGCTGGCGAAGAAATTCATTCCCAAGGTGCCCTACATGATCGTCGCGATGGTCGTCGGCAGCCTGCTGGCGCTGCTGTTGAACACCCTGTTGGGCGCCGACGCCACCGGCATCAAAACCGTGGGCGCGTTGCCGGCCGGTTTTCCGCCGTTTTCACTGCCCGATTTCTCGCCCGCCGCGCTGGCTCAGGTCGCTATGCCGGCCCTGGTCATCACCATGCTGGCGTTGACCGAGGCCGTTTCCATCTCGCGCGCCATCGCGACCCGTTCCGAGCAACGCATCGACGGCAACCAGGAATTCGTCGGCCAGGGCTTGTCCAACCTGGTCGGCAGCTTTTTCTCCGCCTATGCCTCGAGCGGCTCGTTCAATCGCAGCGGCGTCAACTACGAGGCGGGCGCGCGTACCCCGCTGGCGACGGTATTCGCCTCGGCGTTCCTGGTCTTGATTCTGCTGCTGGTCGCGCCGCTGGCCGCCTATCTGCCCAACGCCGCCATGGCCGGCATCCTGTTCCTGGTCGCCTGGGGCCTGATCGATTTCCACCATATCAAATCGATCTGGCAGACCAGCAAGCCGGAGGCGGCGATTCTCTGGGTCACCTTGCTGGGCACGCTGATCAACCTGGAAGACGGCATCTTCCTTGGCGTGTTGCTGTCGCTGATCATGTATCTGTACCGCACCTCGCGGCCGGAGTTCGTGCCGGTCGTTCCGGTCGGCGAAGCGGGCCGGCTCTATTTCGAGGAAGCCAAGGGCCAGCCGGAATGTCCCCAGGTGCGCTTCATGCGCCTGCACGGCTCGCTCTATTTCGGCGCGGTCGATCATGTCCAGCGCGCGCTACAGCAGATCGACGAAGACAATCCGCAACAGAAAACCGTGGTGGTCGCCGCGCCGGCGATGAACTTCATCGACGTGGCCGGCGCGGAGATGCTGGCGCAGGAAGCGCGGCGCCGGCGGCGACTCGGCGGCGGGCTCTACTTCTGGCGCTTGCGCGATTCCGTGCATGGATTCCTGCGCCATGGCGAGTACCTGAAAGATATCGGCGAAGGCGGATTTTTTCCGGTCAAGTCCAACATTACGGCCGCCATCTACAACACCCTCGACCCAGACATCTGCCGCACCTGCAAGACCCGGATTTTCGCCGAGTGCCACAGCGATGTTCTGCCCGGCGGCGTGCGTCGCCTGCGCCTGATGCTGGCGACGGATGGCGGCGACTATAGCCGCGCCCCGCGCGACCTCGCCTTGCAGGTGGCGCGCAGCATGGGCGTCACGCTGGACGTGATGACCATGACCCGGCCCGACGCCGCGCCGGCACAAGCCGAACAGCGCCTGGAAGACGTGCATCGGGAAGCCCTGAAACTGGGCGTGCTGTGCGAGAACATCGTGCTGCAGGGCGGCGATGCGGCCAAAGCGGTTGCCGACGCGGCCGAACAGGCGAATACCCAGTTGCTGGTGATAGGCCGCACCCCGCCCAAGGGCAAGGCGGAGCGCATGGTGGGCACCCATGCCGCCCGCATCATCGACGAAGCGCCCTGCAACATCCTGGTCGTGCCCAAGGAAGCCGGCAGCCTGCAACGCCGCATCCTGGTCGGCTTCGACGCCAACCCTTCGACCGACATCGCGCTGGAACTGACCGCCAGCCTGGCCAAAGCCACAGGCGTCCCGGTCACCGTCTGCATGGTGCTCAAGGAAGGCGCCCCGGCCACCAAGGTCATGGCCGAATTGGTTGAAGACGCCGTCGCCACCCTGCGGCTTGAGGGCGTGGATGCCGAGGCGCGCATCGTGATGGGCACACCCGCGGAGGCGCTTCGGCGCGTGGCCGAAGAGATCGACGCCGACTTCATCGTGCTGGGCAAACGCCACGGCGGCCTCTACCGGTTGCTGCCCAACAGCCCCACCGACCAGTTGATCGGCGCCAACCGCTGGCCGGTGCTGATCGCCAAGATGGGCCGTACCAATAGCCCGATCGGCAAACAGGTGCGGGCTTAGGCGGCCGCGGTGGCCATCTCACGCGCGGCGCCGGGCGGCGTCGCGGTGTTGCCGAAGTAACGCCCGCCGATCAGAACTCGTTTCTGATCCGCTTGTAGCCCTTCACCAGCTCGTGGTTGGCCTGGGCGACGCTTTCGGAAAAACCGGTCTGATCCAGCGTAACCGGTTGTATCGTCGCCAGTTCGGCATCCGAATGGATGTTGGTGGTGGACGGAATATAAAACCCTGCCGGCACGGTGCAGCCTTCCACCACGGCGTTGTGGCGCACCACGGAGCCATCGCCGACGCTGCAGTTGTAGAGCACGGAGTTGAAGCCGATGAACACGTTGTCGCCCACCCGGCAGGGGCCATGCACAATGGATCGATGCGCGATGGAACTGGTTTTACCGATCACCACGCCACCGCCGGCCTTGCAATGGATGACGACGCCATCCTGGATATTCGAACCCGCTCCGATGATGATGGGCTCCATGCCGCCGTCCTCATTCAGTTCATCGGCGCGAATCACGGCGTAGGGGCCGATAAAGACATTTTCCTCGACGATGACCTTGCCGCAGAGGATGGCGGTGGGATCGACGAAGGCGGTCTCATGGACGACGGGAATATCTCCGTTGGGGTTGCGACGAATCATGTTGGCATCCGATCAGATTTTGGGTGACGCATTGTAATGGGGCGGTGCTTTACTCCAGCCCGTAACGTTTGATCCGCCGCCACAGCGAGACCCGGTCGATGCCGAGGATGTCGGCGGCCTGGTTGCGGTTGCCGCCGGTGTATTCCAGTACCCGGGCGATGTAGGCGGCTTCGTTCTTTTCCAGGCTGTGCAGCTCGCTGTTTGCGGGCGCGGCGATACGCACGGACAGGTTTTTCAGGCTTTCCGGCAGGTGCGCCAGTTCGAGCAATTCGCCGCGCGCCAGGGCGACGCCGCGTTCGATCAGGTTGGCGAGTTCGCGCACGTTGCCGGGATAGTCGTAGCGGCTGAGCAGGCGTAGCGCGTCCGGGGCGATGTCGGCGACCGGCTTGCCCATCGCCAGGGCGAATTTCTTCAGGAAATAGAACGCCAGCAAGGGCGCGTCGTCGCGCCGTTCGCGCAATGGCGGCAGCGCAAGATTGACGACGTTGAGGCGGAAAAACAGGTCGGCGCGGAAACGGCCGCTCGCGACGCTTTCCTGAAGATCGCGGTTGCTGGCGGCGATGAAGCGCACATCGATCGCCACCGGCTCGGTGCCGCCGACGCGCAGCAGCTCGCGCTCCTGCAGGACGCGCAGCAGCTTGACCTGCATGGCGGGCGACATTTCGGTGACTTCGTCGAGGAACAGGGTGCCGCCCTCGGCGATTTCGATCAGACCGCGTTTGACCCGGTCGGCGCCGGTGAAAGCGCCCTTCTCATGGCCGAACAGCTCGTTGGCGAGCAATTCCTCCTGCAGCGCGCCACAGTTCACCGCGACGAATGTGGCAAATCCGCGGCTGCCGGCGCGACCGCTATGGGTATGGACATAACGCGCCAGCAATTCCTTGCCGGTGCCGGATTCGCCGGTGACCAGCACATTGCAGTCGGTCGGCCCGATCTGGCGCGCGATATCGAGCAGCCGCAGCATCGCCGCGTCCTGGGTGACGATGTTGAGGCCACCCTCGTAGCCCTCGATGCGCCGCTTCAGATCGCGGTTCTCCCTTTTCAGCAGCGCCACATCGAGCGCGCCCTTCACCACTTGGCGCACTTCGTCGAGGCGGTAAGGTTTGGCGATGTAGTGGAAGGCGCCTTCCTTCATCGCCTCGACGGCGGAATCCAGCGTGGCGTGGCCGGTGATGACGATCACCTCGCAGTCCGGCTGCAACTCGCCCGCGCGGCGCAGCAGCGCCATGCCATCGACGCCTTTCATGCGCAGATCGGTGAGGAGCAGGTCGAATTCGCGCTGTTGCAGTTCTTTCAGCCCGGCCGCGCCACTCTGGCAGGCGGTAATTTCGTAGCCTTCCTTGCGCAGCAGGTGGCAGAGATTCTTCAGGGCGGCGGCTTCGTCGTCGACGACCAGGAGGCGGGCGGGGTTCATGGCTGGCCTCCGCATGGCAGCCACAGCGTGAAACAGGCGCCGCCGGCGGGCGGGCTGGTCACGGCGATGGCGCCGCCATGTTCCAGCACGATCTCGGCCACGATGTAGAGGCCCAGGCCGGTGCCTTCTCCGGGCGCGCGGGTGGTGAAGAAGGGGTCGAAAACCTGACCGATCCGATCCGAGTGGATGCCGGGGCCGTCATCGCGAATGCGGATGAGCACCGCGCGCGCCGCGCTGACCGGCGCGCCCAGCACTTGCGCCCGCCCCATCGCCATGTCATGCGCCAGCTCGGCCGGCGGCCAGTCGTGCGGCCCGGCGGCGGCGGCCTCGATATGGATATGCACGCTATTCCCGCCGGCATCGAGCGCGTTCTGGATCAGGTTGATGAACACCTGTTTCATCCGTTGCGGGTCGATGCAGAGCATGAGTTCGGCCGGCACGTCGCAGCTGACGGTATCGTCCTCGGGCAGGCGCGGGCGCAGCAGCAACAGGCTCTTCTCGAGCACACCCAACAGCGGAGTGGGCCGATCTTCATGGTCGGAGCGGCGGCTGTAATCGAGCAGGATGCGCACGATCTGGCGCGCGCGTTCGGTTTCGTCGTCGATCTGCTGGAGCCAGGAACGCAACTCCGCGCGCGCCGTTTCTGGCAAAGACAGCGGCAACGATTCGATTTCCTCCAACGCGATCTGGGCGGCGCCGGAAATATTGCCGAGCGGATTATTCAGTTCGTGCGCCACGCCAGAGGCCAGCGTGCCCAGCGAGGCGAGTTTTTCCGATTGCTGCACCAGGCGGCGGTGCAATTCGAGTTCTTCCAGCATGTGATTGAGCGCTTGGGTGAAGGAGACGATCTCGCGATCCTTGGACACCATCGAGAAGGCGCGGAATTCCCCGTGGGCCAGCGGTTCGACTTGTTTCTCCAGTTGCCGCAAGGGGCGCACCACCACGCGATAGAGCACCTGGCCGCCGGCCAGCGCCATCAGTACCAGCACCCCGACCGACCAAAGCAGCGCGTGGCGCGACTGCCGCACGCTGCCGCTCAAATTGGCGCGCTCGCGCTGCGCCAGACTCTCGCTGCGATTCAGAATCTCGTGGCCGGCGCCGCGCAATTCGGCTTCCACCCGTCCGCCATCGTCGAGCAGGCGACGATAACGCGCCAGCGACCGGGCAAGCGCGAGCAGCTCGTCGGGCGCGGCCAGTTCGGCCAGAGCGGCGCCATCCTGTTTCAGGCGCCACTCCAGCTCGACCGCCAGATCACGCGCGGCGCCGAGTTCAGCCTGGGCGCGGTAGAGGAAGAAGTTCTTCTCGTGCCGGCGCATCTCCTGGGCGGTTTCCTGGAACGCGGCGATCGCCACCCCTTCGGTCATGCGCTGCTCCAGGAAGCGCAGGCTGGCCGAGGCAAACAACACGAAGGCGCCGACGCCGAGCGCCAGGGCCAGGTAGATATAAGTGATCTTGCTGCGGATGCTGGACATGCCGTGTTTCAGTCTGGAAACATGTTTCAAATACTAAACATTTTCAGAGAGGCTAACGAAATCAGTCACTTATATTACGCGCTTGGCATGGCGTTTCAAAACAGAAACATTTGGCCATTGACAAACAAACGATTAATTCCAATAAAAACAATAGGTTACGAATAACCCGGTGTTGGCACGGCGCTTGCGATAACCCAGCCACCTATCACTGGAGAACCCGCGCATGAAAACCCTGGCCAAACAACTCAAACAAGCCCTCAACGCCCTCGCTTACGCAGACATCGGCGAACGGGTCGGACGCCGGGAAAAACATGCCGCCCTCCATCCCGCCGTTGCGCAACCCGCCACGCCGCCCGACTCCCCCTCGAGCAACTGGATCGCCCTGGGCGTAGGTGACAGCCTGCCGGCGCCGGTCATGGCTTACGTCATCGGCGCCTGCGAGCGCATGCAGGCCAATCTGCTGTTGATCGGCGACGATGCCATGCGCGTGCGCGCGCTGCTGGCCGAGCACCTGCCGAACCTGCGCGGCATCGACTGCAAGACCGAGGAAGTGGCAAACGCCTCCACCGCCTCCGTTCTGCGCGCCATGAATTTGTATCGCGGCCTGCTCTTCGCCGTGTCCGGCGGCGAGGACGACCCCTTGCGCCCGTTTCTGCGCGCCCGGCGGGCTCCGCGCACGCCGGTGCCTATCGTGCTGGTCAGCGAAAAAACACCCGGCTCGCCGCACCTGCCCACGGCCCATTTCGCATTCGCCGAATGAATACCCGCAAGCCGGTTAGCGGTCTCCAATCCATCCACCTCGCACGCGAATCCACCTAAATGAACCTACCACGCATAGAACAGCTTCCCCTCTGGGCGCGCCCACTGGCGCCCTTCCTGGCCTGGTTGCCGCGCGTCAATCGCGGCACGGTCAAAGCCGACGCCATGGCCGGCCTGACCGGCGCGCTGGTCGCGCTGCCGCAAGGCGTCGCTTTCGCCACCATCGCAGGCATGCCGCCGGAATACGGTCTTTACGCCGGCATGATTCCGGCCGTGATCGCCGCCTTGTTCGGTTCAAGCTGGCACCTGGTTTCCGGCCCCACCACAGCGGCGTCCATCGTATTGTTCTCGGTGTTGTCGCCGCACGCCGAACCGGGCGGCGCGCACTACGTCAGCTTGGCGCTGACGCTGACCTTTCTGGTCGGTTTGATCCAGATCGTCATGGGTTTCGCCAAGCTGGGCACCCTGGTCAATTTCATCTCGCATTCGGTGGTGACCGGCTTTACCGCCGGCGCGGCGATCCTGATCGCGACCAACCAGGTCAAGCATTTCACCGGGCTGGAGATTCCACGCGGCAGTTCCTTCACCGACACATGGAGCCTGGCGTTGACGCATGGCGCGGATGTACAGATCGGCGTGTTCGCGGTGGGACTGGCGACATTATTCCTTGGCATCGCGGTGAAACGCTGGCTGCCGAACTGGCCGTACATGATCGTCGCGATGCTGGGCGGTTCCG
The DNA here is from genome assembly GCA_002281555.1 of Hydrogenophilales bacterium 28-61-23. Classification (GTDB taxonomy): domain Bacteria; phylum Pseudomonadota; class Gammaproteobacteria; order Burkholderiales; family Thiobacillaceae; genus PFJX01. The sequence goes on along the minus strand of NCGJ01000002.1, from coordinate 320,631 downwards.
CCCTCGCCGCGGCGCTCACCGCCTGGAAAGGCATGCATCTGGCGACCGTGGGCGCGCTGCCCGCCGTGCTGCCGCCGTTATCGACGCCCAGCCTGAGCGGTGAAGACATCCGCGCGGTGGCTTCCGGTGTGGTGGCGGTAACGTTGCTGGCGCTGACTGAAGCGGTATCCATCGCCCGCGCCCTGGCCGCCCGATCAGGCCAGCATGTGGACGGCAACCAGGAATTCATCGGCCAGGGCCTGTCCAACCTGTTCGGCAGCTTCTTCTCGGGTTACGTCGCCACCGGCTCGTTCAATCGCAGCGGCGTCAACTATGCGGCGGGCGCTAAAACGCCGATCGCGGCCATGCTGGCCGGCATCTTTCTGCTGGTCCTGGTGTTGCTGGTCGCGCCATGGGCGCGCTATCTGCCCAACGCGGCGATGGCCGGCATCCTGTTCCTGGTGGCCTGGGGACTGATCGACTTCAAGGAAATCATCCACGTCCTGAAAACCAGCCGCGCCGAGTCGGCCATTCTGTTTTCCACCTTCGCCGCGACGCTGTTCCTGGCCCTGGAGGAAGCCATCATCATCGGCGTGCTGATGTCGCTCTCGCTGTACTTGTCGCGCACCTCGAAGCCGCATGTGCGGGTGCGCGCGCCCGACCCGAACAGCAGCAAAAGCAAATTCACCGATGCCGCCAATGCGCCGGAATGCCCGCAACTGCGCTTCATCCGCATCGACGGCTCGCTGTTCTTCGGCGCCACTTCCCACATCCGCGAATCGCTGGCGGCGCAGGATCAGGCCCATCCGACGCAGAAGCATGTCGCCGTCGTCGCCCACGGCATCAACTTCATCGACCTGGCCGGCGCCCACTACCTGGCCGAGGAAGCACAAAGACGCCGCGCGGCCGGCGGCGGGCTGTATTTCATCCGCATCAAGGACACCGTGCAGGAACAGATGGCGGACAGCGGCGCGCTCAAGATCATCGGCGGCATCAACCTGTTCGACTCGAAGACCGAAGCCATCGGCGCCATCTATCGACGCCTCGACCACGACGTTTGCCGAACCTGCAAGGCGCACATCTTCCGTGAGTGCGGCGCGGCGGCGACGGCGGCGGCACGAGCGATTCAGGCCGAGTTCGCCCCTGCGTGATTGAAGCGGGGCGCTCGCCGCTGGCACCGATCGCGCGCCCCGGTCGCGGCGATTCCGCGCGCTCAGCCGACTCGCCTAAAGTTTTCCCCGCCCAGGCCGAAATCTAGCAACCCCGCAATTGGCTCGCCCGCCCTGGCAACAGGCAACGCAAGCCGATGTTGAGGGCGACGGCCGATTCACGGCCGGACTCGCTAGGGCTAAATTCGTTAGCCGAGCCTGGAAGCAGAGGAAACTTCGATGAGCCCTGACGCATTTCTGACCGACCGCGATGGTCAAGAATCCATCCGTATCGGCGGCTATCTGCTGCCGCGCGAGGATTTCAACCTGGCCAAATTTCTGCGCGACGACCTGGGCACCACCTGGCTGCACGCGGGTGGCATGCCGAGTACCAAGCGACTGGTCGAGCTTCTCGACATCAAACCCGGCATGAAGGTGCTGGATCTCGGCTGCGGCGTCGGTTCCGCGACCCGATACGTGGCCCGAAACTCGAAGGCGTCGGTGGTCGGCGTCGACCTGGATCCGGACATGATCCAGCGCGCCCGGCTCTCCTCGCGCAGGTCGGAGGTGAAAAACATCCAGTACGAATCCATGGATGTCACCGATACCCGTTTTCCGGACCGGTCTTTCGACCGTGTCATCGTGCAGTCCGTGGCTTGCTTCAATGACAAAGCCACCCTGTTCGGGGAGGTGGCGCGTCTGCTCAAGCCGGGCGGCTTGATGGGTTTGAACGAGGTCACCTGGCTGCAACCGCCGACCGAGAAGATCGAGCGGGTCATGTGCGCCACCATCTGCGAAACCTTCCACGGCGCGCTGCTCGCCGAAGACTGGATACGAGCCATGAGCGCCGCCGGCCTGGTCGACCCGACCTGCGAGAAGCATCCGTTCAACGCCGCCACGCCCTACCAGATACTGCGCGAGGAAGGCGTGCTCAACACCGCGAAGATCATGTGGCGTGTGCTGACCAACCCGGAAATCAACATGCGCCTGGGCGCCATGAGCGAATTCTTCAATAGATGTCCGGAGTATTTCAGCTATGGCCTGTATACCGCGCGCCAGCCTGGACTCGACTAAGCGAGATGGCTTTGCACCCGTTAATGGGGGTCAGCGACGCCACCTTTGAGGCGCAGGAAGAACTGTTATTCCGGACGGCCGCTCGCCTCAAGGGGCTGGTCTTCTATCGCATCCTGTGTCTTCTGGCCCTGCCCCTGGCAGCCTGGTATTACCACGGCACGGCGCTCTGGCCGCTGCTGTTCTGGGCGACCTTCGCCGTGCTCATGGGTTTCAACCTGCTGCAGTTTTATTACGGATACATCGGCAGCGATTGCACCCAGCGCCCAATCTGGCTTTTTCTGATCGATGCCAGCGCTTACACGCTATTGACCGGCCTGACCGGCGGTATCGACAGCCACTTCCAGTACTTCTTCTTTCCCATGGTGTTGTACTCGGCGATCTGGTTCAACCATCGCCTGTCCCTGCTGGCAGGAGCGACCAGCATGGCCGCCATGCTGATCCTCTATGGACTTGCCGGGCCGCGCAACGCGCATTTCGAAAGCGAACTCATCGCGCATTTGCTGGCGCTATTGGGTCTCACGCTGGGCAGCGCCGGCATTTCCAGTCTCGTTGCCGGCAGCCGTGAACGCATGGTCAAGACGGCCATGGATCTGATACACGCCAACAAGCGGGTGCTTGCCCAACAAACCGCGCTGCAGGACAGCGAGGCCCGCGTCCGGCTGGTTCTGGATTCGGCCTCCGAAGGCATCTTCGGCATGGACCTGGCCGGCCGTTGCATCTTCGCCAACCCCTCCTGCCTGCGCATGCTCGGCTATGACAGCGATGCCGACCTGATCGGCCGCGACATGCACAGCCTGATGCATCACACCCGACCGGACGGGCGCCACTACCCACAATCGGAATGCGCGATCCAACAAGCCACACTGCGCGGCGACAGCGCTCACCGCGTCGACGAACTGCATTGGCGTCGGGATGGCGGCGGCTTTCCGGTCGAGTACTGGTCCCACCCGATACGCCAGGGCGGGCAGATCGTCGGCACGGTCGCCACCTTCATCGACATCACCCAACGCAAACAGGCCGAGTCCCGCCTGCGCGAAGTCAGCGCCCTGAACGAAACCATCCTGGACAGCGCCAACTACTCGATCATCGCCACCGACCTCGACGGCAACATCACCCGCTTCAGCGCCGGCGCGGAGCGCATGCTGGGCTACCGGGCCGACGAGATGGTCGGCAAGGCCAGCCCGGTGTGCATTCAAGATATCGAGGAGCTTGCCGCGCGCGCCGAGACGCTATCGGCCGAGCTCGGCTATGCCGTCGAGCCCGGATTCGGGGCGCTCAGCGCCAAAGCCCGGCAAGGCGACAAGGACGAAGGTGAATGGACTTACATCCGCAAGAACGGCGAACGCTTCCCGGTCTATCTCTCGGTCAGCCCCCTGCGCGACGCCCTGGACCAGATCATCGGTTACATGAGCATCGCCGCCGACATTTCCGATCGCAAGGCGGCCGAGGCCGCGCTGCTGAAATTGAATAGCGAACTGGAAGACCGGGTGCGCCAGCGCACCCAGGAGATATCGGACGCCAACACCCAGTTGCGCGACACACTGGCCACGCTGCGCTTCGCCCAGGAGGAACTCCTGCGTAGCGAGAAGCTGGCTTCTCTCGGCTCTCTCGTCGCCGGCGTCGCCCATGAACTCAACACGCCGCTCGGCAACAGCCTCACCGTCGCCACCACGCTGGCCGACCGGCTGCGCGGATTCAATCTGGAATTCGAATCCGGCACCCTGCGCCGCTCGTCCCTCAACGATTTCGTCGCCGCCACCCGTCAGGCCAGCGAGCTGCTCACCGGCAACCTGCTCAAGGCCAGCGAGCTGATCACCCACTTCAAACAGGTCGCCGTGGACCAGACCAGCGACCAGCGCCGGCCGTTCGATCTGGCCGAGGTGGTGGGCGAAGTGGTGACGACCCTGCGACCCCAGTTCAAGGCCACGCCGCACATTATCGAGGTCGATATCCCGCCGGATATCCGCATGGACAGCTTTCCCGGCCCACTGGGACAGATCCTCACCAATCTGGTCAACAATGCCTTGTTTCATGGTTTTGACGGCGCCACAGCCGGGGTCGTGCATATCTCCGCAAGCCAATCCGGCGACCTGGCCCGCATCCTGGTCGCGGACAACGGCCGCGGCATCCCCGCCGAACACCAGTCCCGCGTCTTCGATCCCTTTTTCACCACCCGCCTGGGCCAGGGCGGCAGCGGCCTCGGCCTGCATATCGTGTACAGCATCGTCACCCGCATCCTCGGCGGGCGCATCATGCTGTCCAGCCAATCCGGCGCGGGGACAAGCTTCCATCTAGAACTCCCGCTGATCGCGCCCGAGCGGAGCCAGGACAGCCCATGGAGCGCGGTCGCCCCATCTTCGTCAAAGGTATCGCCATGAACACAGCCCCGCTAGAACAGGCCGACGACACCCTTTTCCTGATTGAAGATGAGGCTCCGCCCGGCACGACACCGGCCACGGAACACGCCTGGCGCATCCTGATCGTCGACGACGACGAGCAGGTCCACACCACCACCCTGTACGCCCTGGCCAACCTGCGCATCCTGAATCGCCCGCTGGCATTCCTGCATGCCTACGACTCCGAGCAGGCCCGGCGTCTGTTGCGCGACGAGCCGGATATCGCCGTGGTGTTCCTGGACGTGGTCATGGACACGGAAGACGCCGGCCTGCAACTGGTGCGCGTGATCCGCGACGAACTCAAGCTGGAAGACATACGCATCATCCTGCGTACCGGCCAGCCCGGCTATGCGCCCGAGCTGGACGTGATCAGCGGCTACGACATCAACGACTACCGCACCAAGGCCGAGCTGACCCGCACCCGCCTGGTCACCTCGCTGACCTCCGCCCTGCGTTCCTACGAACAGATCCGCACCATCGTTTACAGCCGGCGCGGCCTGGAGAAGATCGTCCACGCGGCGAGCGAATTGTTCGAGCAACACGGTCTGGAGAGCCTGTCGGAAGGCGTGCTGACGCAGATATCCGGCTTGCTCGGCATCTCCGCCAGCGGCCTGATCTGCGCGCAAAAAGGCTATCCCCTCGACGGCTCGCATCCCGAACGCCTGTATGTGTGCGGCGCGATGGGCCGTTACGCCAGCGCCATCAACCATGCGCTCGACAACCTGGGCGATGCGCGCATCGAAAACGCCATCATGGAGTGCATGCGTAATCGGGCCAATCTCTACCAGGACAACTACACGGTGCTTTATCTGCGCTCCACCGGCGGCAGCGAGGAAGCCATCTTCCTCGACTCCAGCGCGCCGTTGCGCGGCGTCGACCGCCAGCTCCTGGAAGTTTTCGCCACCAACATTTCGGCCGGTTTCTCCAACGTCTACCTGTTTCAGAAGCTCAACTACCTGGCCTACTTCGACAGCCTGACCGGCCTGCCCAATCGCCAGAGACTGGAACAGATCCTCGAATCCGACTGGCGCAAGCGCGGCGCGCCCTATGTCCTGGCCATCCTGGACATGGATCATTTCTCGGATATTCAGGATGTCATGGGCGGCGCGATCGCCGCCGGCGCCATGGAAGCCATCGCGCAACGCTTGCGTGACGGCCTGCCGGCGGGCACGACCCTCGCCCGCTTCGCCTACGATGTGCTCGCCATTGTCGGCGCGCCGAACCAGATATCCGGAGAAATCCTGCTGGAACTGTTCCACGAACCGTTCGAGGTCGCCGGCTTCAGCTTGCCGATCTCCACCTCGGCGGGACTGAGTCTTTGCGATGCCGGCCTGAACGGCCAGGAGGCCATCAGCAACGCCAGCCTGGCGCTGAGCCAGGCCAAACGCGCCTCGCGCGGCCGCTGCATCACTTTCACCAACGATCTGGCCGAATCCTCGCGCCAGCGCCTGCACCTCACCCAGGCATTGCGGCGCGCCATCCAGGACAACCAGTTGCAACTGCATTACCAGCCCCAGGTCGACCTGCACAGCGGTCGCCTGATCGGCGCCGAGGCGCTGTTGCGCTGGCAATCGTTGGATGGCCAATTCGTATCGCCCATGCTGTTCATTCCCCTGGCCGAGCAAAGCGGCCTGATCCTCCAATTGGGGCAATGGATCATGCATGAGTCCTGCCGCCAGCTCGCGGACTGGCGCGGCAAGGGGCTGGACGACATCCGGGTGGCCATCAACGTTTCCCCCCAGCAGATCAAGCACGGCATCTGCGCCACTCAGCTCAAACAGGCCATGCAGGCGCACAACATCCGCCCCGAACAGATCGAGGTGGAGATCACCGAAAGCATGGTGCTGGAGGACATCGACGCCGCGATCGCCTGCCTCAATTGTTTCAAGCAAACCGGCGTCACCCTCGCGCTGGACGACTTCGGTACCGGTTTTTCTTCCCTGTCCTATCTGCACCGGCTGCCCATCAACCTGCTCAAGGTGGACCGCGCCTTCCTGCGCGAAATCGGCCAGGCCGACAGCCAAAGCGTGCGCATCGGCGAAATGATCGTGGCGCTGGGCAAACTGCTGAAGATCAGGATTCTGGCCGAAGGCGTGGAAACCCAGCTCCAGCTCGACACCGTGCGCGCCTGGGGATGCGACAGCGCCCAGGGTTACTTTTACAGCCCCGCACTGTCCCCAGACGCCTATCTCGATTGGGCCAAAAACTATCGGAGCGCCGGCGCGGCCTGATTCTGTTCGCCGCCGGCGCGGCGCGGTGGGTCGCCCGGGGTTGTCTTGACATTGCAACAGCCGTTATTCCAATACCATCGATTCGATTTAATAAGGTTGCAACCTAAGGGTAATCACACATAATGAAATCATGTATTAGAAAACGCTAATACATGATTAATGCATAAGGAGCATGGTCATGAAAACCCTACAAGTAATACTGAGCACTACTCTTCTGGCGATCAGCCTCGGTGCTGGCGCGAATGACGCGATGAAACCGAACGCCAACGCCACCTCTCTCGACTCGCTGAATGTACTCAGCGTCGCCCCCTGCAAGGCCAGTGGCGATGGCACCTTCACGGAAATGGTCACCACCATGGCCTCGGTGCTGTCCCCAGCCGAAGCGGATGCCCTGCTGGCGCGTTATTGCGATGCGTGCAACAAGCAGAAATTTGCCGCTGCGCGCGTCCGCTGAGCAGCAGGCCCGGCCAGCCGAGTGAACTTTGTGGTGCGGCGGCATGGGAAGCGGAATAAACCAGCCCATACCGGTGCATTACGCCCCCAACCGGTGCACAACCCGGCACCTAAAGACCCCAAGCCCTTGATTCAATGCAATTAGGAACATGGCACGGAGATTGCTGAAGTCCTGACAGGCTTCCTCGCCTAAGCGATCTTGGACAACGGCGTCCGCTCCCTATCAGGGCGGATGCCGTTTTTTTTCGCCTGTAGATTTGTGCATAGGAATTCAAATGGCACGCATGAAACTGGTTTTGGTGGGCAACGGCATGGCCGGCATGCGCACCCTGGAAGAGCTGCTCAAGGCGGCGCCCGATCTTTACGACATCACGGTATTCGGCGACGAGCCGCATCCCAATTACAACCGCATCATGCTGTCGCCGGTTCTGGCCGGCGAGCAAACGGTTGAACAGATCGTGCTGAACAGCCGCGACTGGTATGCCGAGCACGGCATCACGCTGCACACCGGCATGCGAGTCACCAAGATCGACCGCAAGAATCGCTGCGTTGAAGCCGACGACGGCCAGGGCGGCAAAACACACGCCGACTATGACCGTCTGTTGCTGGCGACCGGATCGAAATCCTTCATCCTGCCGATTCCCGGCGCGGACCTGCCCGGCGTCATCGGTTTCCGCGACATCGCCGATGTGGATGCGATGATTTCCGCCTCCGGCCAGTTCAAGCATGCCGTGGTCATCGGCGGCGGCCTGCTCGGCCTGGAAGCGGCGAATGGCTTAAAGCTGCGAGGCATGGATGTTTCCGTAGTGCATATCGCGCCCTGGCTGCTGGAACGCCAGATGGATGAGCCTTCGGCGCGTCTGCTGCAGAAAAACCTGGAAGCGAAAGGGCTCAATTTCCTGTTGCAGAAACAGACGGCGGAATTGGTGCGTGGCGAGTCGGGCCGGGTCTGCGCGCTTAAATTCAAGGACGGCGACAGCGTGCCCGCCGATCTGGTGGTCATGGCGGTCGGCATCCGCCCCAACACGGCGCTGGCCGAATCGGCCGGGCTGCAATGCAATCGCGGTCTGGTGGTCAACGACACCATGCAGACCTTCGACCCGCGCATCTACGCCGTCGGCGAATGCGTCAACCATCGCGGCATCGCCTACGGTCTGGTCGCGCCCTTGTTCGAGCAGGCCAAGGTGTGCGCCAACCATCTGGCCGAACATGGCGTCGCGCGCTATCAGGGTTCGATGACCTCGACAAAATTGAAAGTCACCGGCATCGACCTGTTCTCCGCCGGCAACTTCATGGGCGGCGAGGGGATGGAGGAAATCGTGTTCCAGGATGTGGGCCGCGGTTCCTACAAGAAACTGGTGCTGAAGGACAACAAGCTGGCCGGCGCCGTGCTCTATGGCGACACGCTCGACGGCGCCTGGTATTTCGAGCTGATGCGCGACGCCACCGATGTGACCGACTTCCGCGACAAGCTGCTGTTCGGTCGCCACCACGTCGGCGATTCCGGCGCGGGCGGCGGCCTGGGCGACGAGATTTCACGCGTCATGGCCTTGCCGGATACAACCGAAATCTGCGGCTGCAACGGCGTCTGCAAGGGCGACATCATCAAGGCGGTGCGCGAGAAGAAACTGTTCACGCTGGACGAAGTGCGCGCGCATACCAAGGCCTCCGGTTCCTGCGGCTCCTGCACCGGTCTGGTCGAAACCATCCTGGCGGCCACCGCGGGCGGCGACTACTCCACCGCGCCGTCGAAAAAACCGCTGTGCGGCTGCACCGAGCACAGCCATGACGAAATCCGCGCCGCCATCCTCAAGGACACGCTCAAGACGATGCCGGAAACCATGCGGGCGCTGGGCTGGAAAACCCCGGACGGCTGCACCAAATGCCGCCCGGCGCTGAACTACTACCTGCTCTGCGCCTGGCCGACCGAATATCTGGACGACGCCCAGTCGCGCTACATCAACGAGCGCGCGCACGGCAACATCCAGAAAGACGGCACCTTCTCGGTGGTGCCGCGCATGTGGGGCGGCCTGACCAACCCGAAGGAACTGCGCGCCATCGCCGACGTGGCCGAGAAATTCAACGTGCCCGAAGTGAAAGTCACCGGCGGCCAGCGCATCGATCTGTTCGGCGTCAAGAAGGAAGACCTGCCGGCGATGTGGAAGGATTTGTCCGACGCCGGCTTTGTCTCCGGCCACGCCTACGGCAAGGCGCTGCGCACGGTGAAAACCTGCGTCGGTTCCGACTGGTGCCGTTTCGGCACGCAGGATTCCACCGGCCTGGGCGTCAAGCTGGAGCAGATGACCTGGGGTTCGTGGACGCCGCACAAATACAAGATGGCGGTGTCCGGCTGCCCGCGCAACTGCGCCGAGGCGACGATCAAGGACTTCGGCGTGGTCTGCGTCGATTCCGGCTACGAACTGCACGTCGGCGGCAATGGCGGCATCAAGGTGCGCGTCACCGACCTGCTGTGCAAAGTCGAGACCGAGGCGCAGGTGATGGAATACTGCGCCGCCTTCACCCAGCTCTACCGCGAGGAGGCGCACTATCTGGAGCGCACCGCGCCCTGGGTGGAGCGCGTCGGTTTAAGCCACATCAAGGCCAGGGTGGTGGAAGACGAGACGAACCGCAAAATTTTGGCCGAGCGTTTTTTGATCTCGCAGAAGCCGGCTCAGGTGGATCCGTGGAAAGAGCGGGCCGACGGCGGACAAAAACACGAGTTCACGCCGATGGCGGCGCTGGCTTGATGACAAGGAAATGAACATGAACGAGAACTGGATTCAGGTCGGACGCGTCGACGACATTCCCCGCCAGGGCGCCCGCGTCATCACCACGGCGGCCGGCGAAATCGCCGTTTTCCGCACCGTCGATGACGAAATCTTCGCCCTGCGCGACAAATGCCCGCACAAGGGCGGCCCGCTGTCGCAAGGCATCGTGCATGGCAAAAAGGTGGCTTGCCCGCTGCACGACTGGAAGATCAATCTCGATACCGGCCTCGCCGTCGCCCCCGACGTGGGCTGCGCGGCGCGTTACCCGGTGCGGGTGGAGGATGGCCGGGTCAGTTTGTCGCTGACGCCGGAAGACGGCTGCCCGAATCGCTAACCCGCGGTCATTCCCGCCCGCGCGGGGATGTCGAAACCCAAATCGCCAAGACCATGACCCTCTCCCCCATCCGCACCACCTGCCCCTACTGCGGTGTCGGCTGCGGCGTTCTGGTCAGCCGCGAGGATGATGACTACAAAGTGCGCGGCGATCCCGAGCACCCGGCAAACCTGGGCCGCTTGTGTTCGAAAGGTGCGGCGCTCGGAGAAACGCTGAGCCTGGACGACCGCCTGCTGCATCCTGAAATCGACGGCGTGGCAACCAGCTGGGACATCGCCCTCGATACCGTGGCGAATCGCTTTCGCGACGTCATCGCCGAACACGGGCCGGACGCCGTCGCCTTCTACGTTTCCGGCCAGTTGCTGACCGAGGATTACTACGTCGCCAACAAGCTGATGAAGGGCTTCATCGGCTCCGGCAACATCGACACCAACTCGCGCCTGTGCATGTCTTCCGCCGTCGCCGCGCACAAACGCGCCTTCGGCGCCGACAGCGTGCCCGCCTGTTACGAAGACCTGGAACTGGCCGACCTGGTGGTGCTGGTCGGCTCCAACGCCGCCTGGGCGCATCCGGTTGTGTTCCAGCGTCTGGTCGCGGCGAAGAAGGCGCGGCCGGAAATGAAAGTGGTGTTGATCGACCCGCGCCGCACCGCGACCGCCGAGATTTTGCAACCCGGGGCCGATCTGCATCTGGCGATCAAACCCGGCGCCGATGCCTGGCTGTTCAACGGTCTGCTCAACCACCTCAAACGCGAAGATGCGCTGAACTGGGCCTACATCGAAGCGCACGTCGAAGGTTTCGGCGCGGCCTTGCAGGCGGTGAGCGGCGTGTCGATTCCACAAGTGGCTCAGGCCTGCGGCCTGACCGAAGCCGACGTCGCCGCGTTTTTCCGCCTGTTCGCGCACACGCCCAGGACCGTCACGCTGTTCTCGCAGGGCATCAACCAGTCATCGTCCGGCGTCGACAAGGGCAACGCCATCATCAACTGCCACCTCGCCACCGGCCGCGTCGGATTGCCCGGAGCATCGCCGTTTTCCATTACCGGCCAACCCAATGCGATGGGCGGGCGCGAAGTCGGCGGCCTGGCCAACCAACTGGCCGCGCATATGGATTTCAGCGCCGAGGCTATCGACCGCGTCGGCCGTTTCTGGCGCGCGCCGAACATGGCGCAACAACCCGGCCTCAAGGCGGTGGACATGTTCCGAGCCGTGGATGACGGCCGCATCAAAGCGCTCTGGATCATCGCCACCAACCCGGCGGTCAGCCTGCCGCAAGCGGATGACGTGGTCGCGGCGCTGCGAAAATGTCCTTTCGTCGTCGTCTCCGATGTCGTCGCCCGCACCGACACCAGCGTCCATGCCCACGTCCGCCTGCCCGCCGCCGCCTGGGGCGAGAAGGACGGCACGGTGACCAACTCGGAACGCCGCATTTCCCGCCAGCGCGCCTTCCTGCCCTTGCCCGGCGAGGCGCGGCCGGACTGGTGGATCGTCGACCAAGTGGCGCGCCGCATGGGCCATGCGGCGGCCTTTGCGTTCACCGGCCCGGCGCAGATTTTCAATGAACACGCGGCGCTGTCGGGGTTCGAGAATGACACCGCGCGGGATTTCGACTTGAGCGGCTTGCTCCCGGCCATGCCGGTGAAAACAGGAATGAGCGCGGAAAACTACGACGCCCTGCAACCGGTGCAATGGCCCGTCACGGCGCAAGGCGGCACATCGCGTCTATTCGCCGACGGCCGCTTCTTCACCCCCTCCGGCCGCGCCCGCATGGTGCCGATCAGCCCGCGCGCGCCGGTTCACGCTGTCGATGCCGCGCACCCGTTCACGCTCAACACCGGCCGTATCCGCGACCAGTGGCACACCATGACGCGCACGGCGATGACGCCCAAGTTGCTGGCGCACATCGCCGAACCGTATATCGAGATTCACCCCGACGACGCCCGCCGCGCAGGCCTGACCGAAGGCGCCCTGGCCCGCGTCAGCAACGCCCACGGCGAACTGCTGGCGCGGGTGCAAGTCGGCGCCGCGCAGCAACGCGGCAGCGTGTTCGCGCCGATACACTGGAATGCCCAGTTCAGCGCGCGCGGTCGCGTCGATGTGCTGGCGCATGCGGTGACCGACCCGATCTCCGGCCAACCTGAATTCAAGCAAACACCGGTGGCTGTCGAGGCCTATGCCGCCACCTGGCAAGGTTTTGTCATGACCCGTGCACCGCTCGATTGCGGCAAGCAAACGGGTTACTGGAGCAAGATCCGCGGCAAAGCCTGCTGGCGACATGAAATCGCCGGAATCGATCAGCCCGCCGACTGGCCAGCGGATTGGTCCAAACACATGCGCGACTGGCTGGCTCTTCCGGGCGACTGGATCGAGATGGCCGACCGCGCGGCGGGCCGCTATCGCGGCGCGCTGATTCGCGATGAACAGGTGCAGGCGGTCTATTTCCTGGAACGCGAGGCCGCCAAACTGCCGCCGCGCCACTGGCTGGAATCCCTGTTTGAACGCGAAGCGCTGTCCAACGACGAACGTAGCGCCTTGCTGCTCGGCCGCCCCAGCCAGGCCGTGCCCGACTGCGGCCGCATCGTCTGCGCCTGCTTCGGCGTCGGCGAAAACGAGCTCAACCAGGCGATTGCATCGGGTGCCGCATCGGTGGAAGCTCTGGGCATCGAACTGAAAGCGGGCAGCAACTGCGGTTCCTGCATCCCCGAACTGAAGCGCTTGCTGCAACGGCCATGAATGCAGGTCTCACCATATTGATCGTCAGCCCCTCGCGCCGCCGGCTCGACAACCTGATGGAAGCGCTGACGGCAAGCGCGCCCGAACACCGTCTGGTCGGCCGCCTCGACCGCGCCATCGACCTGCCCGGCTGGGTGGCGGAACTGGAACCGGACGCGATCATCATGGACACCGAATCGCCCAGCCGCGACACGCTGGAACAGGTAGTGGTGATGAGCGAACGCACGCCGCGCCCCATCGTCATGTTCAGCCAGGACGAATCGCAGGATGCCATGCGCCGCGCGGTCTCCGCCGGTGTCGCCTGCTACGTGGTCAATGGCCTGGAAAACGAACGCATCCAGCCGCTGTTGCAACTCGCCCAGGTCCGCTTCGAAGCCTGGCAGGCCATGCGTGAAGACACCCTGCGCGCGCGCCAGGAGCTGCAGGAACACAAACTGGTGGAACAGGCCAAGCGCCGTCTGATGAAGACTCAAAATCTGAGCGAGGAAGCGGCTTACCAGGCGCTGCGCCGGGAGGCGATGGCGCATCGAAAACGTCTGGCCGATATCGCGCGGCTGGTGCTGGACGGCTTCGGAGACTGATCCGAGTCCGCGGCCGCATGCCAACGCACGAATACTCGGCACAAAATTAACCCTTTAATTCAACGGGTCATTGACTAATCGAACATCATGTTGGAATATCGGTGTGCAATTTTTACACGCGCACTCGGCGCAACCCTTTTGCGCTTCAACCCTGATGAAAAATCTTAGATCGAGGAGTTCCGGATCATGGCGAAATTAAAACTCTCCACCCTGGCGGTAACGATGTCCCTGGCCCTGGCGCCTAACATCGGCTCCGCTTCCGTCGTTGGCTTTTTGGGCAATTTCGATGTCATCAACGACACCGGCAGCACCGCACACGGTTTCGAAATCGAGCTGGAAGGCCTGCACAGTTACGAAATTACCGACACCTTCGGCGGCGAGGGCCGTTGGTTTCCGAGTGGCCGCGGCTATGATTCCGCCACCAGCGTCGTGCGTTACGGCGCCCCCAGCATCACCGAATATACGAACGGCGCGATCTTCGGCACCAAAGTGACCTACTTCGGAGTTTTCGATGGCACCAAATGGGATTACGGCACGCCGACGGTGCCTGTGGGTCAATTCGCCACGCCCGGAGACAACTGCTGGTCCGGCGGCGGCCTTGCCGGCGGCTATAACGCCAGCACGCCTTGCGATCACTTCGGCGTCGGCACCACCAAGAATGCGACCAAGACCACCTATAGCTGGCTGCACGATACAGGCGCGGGTGTATTGACCAATGCCAACGGCGTGGTCTCCCTGCCCGCGCCGGCCTGGAATGTGATTCCCGCCGTTGTGCCGGTTGGAGCGCCGCCCGCGCCGCCTATCGTCGAGGCGGTCATTGAAGCCCCCATTCCCGAGAACGAAGCCCAGTTTGGCGAGGCGATCTGGGTCAAGGTCTTTACCACCGAACTGGAGAATGAGGTGGAACTGGAAGACCTGATCGGTGGCAACCCGGTGATTGATAACGCGGTCACCGAAGTGGAATGGCAACTCCTGCAATACGACCCGAAGCATCCCGCCTCGGGCGTTCTGGAAAGCGGCTACGGCATCCCGGTAGGCCCCAATGCCGCATCCATCGTGCGTCGCTATGAATTCTACAAATACAGCGGCGAATACAAAGCGGAAGATCACGAAGCCTTGTTGGTAATCGACAATTCAAATCCGGTTGAGAGCGAAATCGGCACTTACATCGGCGCACAGAACGCGGCCGCGAACCTGAATGTCGCGGCCGTCCCGGAACCGGAAACCTACGCCATGCTGCTGGTCGGCGTCGGCCTGATCGGGCTGCGCTTGCGTCAGCGTGGACGCTCGGCCGCCCTTAGCTGAGCTAGTTTTTTCGCACCGAACGAACCCCGCCGCGCGCGGGGTTTTTCATTTCCGCGCCAGCGATCCGGATCGCACGCGCTGATTTCCAGGCATTCGGCTTACTATAACTTTTCTGTTCGAGCATGTTGCGCACAACCCGCTTTATCGCAACAGGAGGTTTCATGACTCGGTTCATCCGTGCCCGCATCGGTTTCCTGTTCCCGCTTCTGGCGCTGTTCCTGGCCGGCGTGACGTCCGCCGCCGAGTCCGTGCCCGCGCTTGCGCCAGAACCCATGATCCTCACCGCCACCGCCCGCGGCCGTGGCATGGAAGCGGCCGTCGCGGCGCTGAACCAGGCTATCGTCAACCACAACTACACCTTCGTGCGGCAGCAGGCCATCGACAGCCGGCTGGTGCCTTACGCCGAGGAGGTGCGCTCGATGCGTCTGGTCTATTTCTGCAATTTCGCCAAGATGGACAAGGCGTTGCGTCTGGATGCACGCGCCTCGCAAGTGCTGCCCTGCCGGGTCACCCTGGTGGAAACCCCGACCGGGGTTGAACTGATTGCGGTGAATCCGGCCTGGGTCGCGCAGAACATGCCGGGCCTGCATGAGGAATGCCAGGAGTTGAAGCGCGACTATCTGGCGATACTGGAAGAAGCCTCG
The DNA here is from genome assembly GCA_002281555.1 of Hydrogenophilales bacterium 28-61-23. Lineage (GTDB taxonomy): Bacteria > Pseudomonadota > Gammaproteobacteria > Burkholderiales > Thiobacillaceae > PFJX01. The sequence continues at coordinate 304,986 of NCGJ01000002.1, read as the reverse complement.
TTATGAAACGCCTCGCCCTTCCTATCATCCTGGCCCTGAGCCTGTCCGCGCAGGCCGAGCCGCTCAGCGTAAGCAAGGCGGTCGATATGCGTCAGGCGCTGGACGATCTGGCCCTGGCGGCCGCCAACCACGAACTGGTGCTGGTGAAGATGCAACCCATCGACACCGCGCTGGCCAAACGCGGCTTTGAAAACCCGGGCATCCGCATCCTGTTCATCGGCAGCGAATCCGCCGTGCGCTGGGCGGAGGCCGTGGAACCGCGCCTGCTCAATCTGCTGCCGCTGCGCCTGACCCTGATCCAGAGGGAAGGCCGGATGAGCGTAATCAGCGACGACTTCGCCCTCTGGCTGACGGAATTTCCGGATGCCCCGGCGCATTCGATGATCGAAGCCTGGCGGGCGGAATTGAAAGCCATGCTGGACGACTTCGTGAACCAGTAAGCGAATGCGCCGAAATGGCGTTATTTGCTTGAATTCGGCACAGCAACGGTGCACATCGCGCCGACCGGACCATGCCAACGCGGTGTAATTCACGAATAACCTCTTTTATTTCAATGATTTATTGACTTTTATCAGGCTTGGCACGGGCATTGCTCATGACTAAGCGACCAGTGCAATGGCGCGCTGGCCATGTCGCTCCTTCGCAGTATTTTGGTCTGATCAATATGGACAACGGCGTCCTTCCCTTCGGGGTTGGATGCCGTTTTTTTTGGAGTCAAAGAAATGGATAACCCGCTTCCGCCCAGCAGCAACCTGGTCGTCGTCAACGACGGTAAACGTGATTTTTTGAAGAAAGCCGCAGGAATGTCAGCCGCCGCAGCCATCATGTCTCTAGTCCCCCCCGGTGTACGCAGCGCCGCCTGGGCCGCCGGTTCCGATGCACCGGAAAAGACCGAAATCAAGATCGGCTTCATTCCGCTGACCGATTGCGCCAGCGTCGTCATGGCCGCCGAGAAGGGCTTCGACAAGAAGTACGGCATCAAGATCGTGCCGAGCAAGGAAGCGTCCTGGGCCGGCGTGCGCGACAAGTTGAGCAACGGCGAACTGGACGCGGCGCATGTGCTCTACGGCTTGGTCTACGGCCTGCAACTCGGTATCGGCGGGGCGAAGAAAGACATGGCCGTGTTGATGAACCTGAACCACAACGGCCAGGCCATCACGCTGAACAACCAGCTCAAGGCCAAGGGCGTCGTCGATGGCGCCGGCCTGGCCAAACTGGTCAAGGCCGAGCCGAAGGAATGGACTTTCGCCCAGACCTTCCCCACCGGCACCCATGCCATGTGGCTGTATTACTGGATGGCAAATTACGGCATCGACCCGTTCAAGGAAGTGAAGGTGATTACCGTGCCGCCGCCGCAGATGGTCGCCAACATGCGCGTCGACAAGATGGACGGTTACTGCGTCGGCGAGCCGTGGAACGCGCGCGCCATTCACGACAAGATCGGCTTCACCGCCGCGACCAGCCAGGATATCTGGACCGATCACCCGGAAAAGGTGCTCGGCACGACGCTGGAGTTCGTGCAGAAGTACCCCAACACCACCCGCGCCATGATCGCCGCGATCCTGGATGCCTCGAAGTACATCGACACCATGAGCAACCGCTCGGAAACCGCCCGCATCATTTCCGGCAAGGGTTATGTGAATACCGAGTTCGACGTCATCGAAGACCGCATGCTGGGCCAGTACGACAACGGCATCGGCAAGAAATGGCAGGACGCCAACTACATGAAGTTCTTCAACGACGGCAAGGTCAACTTCCCCTACCTGTCGGACGGCATGTGGTTCCTGACCCAGCACAAGCGCTGGGGTTTGCTGAAGGAACACCCGGATTACCTGGCCGTGGCCAAGCAGGTGAACCAGATCAAGCTGTACAAGGAAGCCGCCGCGATGACCAAGACGCCGCTGCCGAAGTCCGAGATGCGCACGTCCAAGCTGATCGACGGCGTGGTCTGGGACGGCAAGAACCCGAAGGCGTATGCCGACGGCTTCAAGATCAAAGCTTAATTTCACTCAAGAAAAGGCATTGTCATGACACCCGAAAAAATTGCACTGGTGCGCACTAGCTGGCAGCAGGTTCTCCCGATCAAGGACACAGCGGCGCAGTTGTTCTACGGCCAGTTGTTCGAACTCGATCCTGCCCTGCGCGCCCTGTTCAAGGGCGATATGGTCGAGCAAGGCCGCAAGCTGATGGCGATGCTCAACACGGTCGTCAACAGTCTGGACAAGCTCGCCCCGATTCTTGAGACGATCGAGGAAATGGGACGTCGCCATGTCGCATACGGCGTAACGGAAGCGCATTACGACACCGTGGGCAGCGCCCTGATCTGGACTCTGGGCAAGGGCTTGGGCGAGCAGTTCACCCCGGCCGTCGAGGATGCATGGCTGGAAGCCTACGGCACGCTGGCATCCGCCATGAAACAGGCAGCCTACGCTCCGGCGTAACAGTTCCGGCCCTGCCCGCCGACAAGCGCGGGCAAGCGGCCGGAAGGCACAGTCGTTACTCAGGAGACCGCCATGAGCGCCGTGACCATCAACGAAAACAGTCTGAAAGACATCATGAACTCGCCCGATACCACCCCGTTGCCAGCGGCCGTTTCCGTAGCCGAAGCGCGCCCCACACCCTTTCTGCAAACCGAGCGCGGACTGGCTTTTGCCGAAGCCATCGGAAAATTCTTCCGCGCCGTGTTGCCGCCCATCCTCGGTATCGCGCTGTTCATCCTGCTCTGGCAGATGGTCTCGGTCAGCGGCGGCGAGAGCGGCCTGCCCGGCCCGGCCAAGACCTGGGAATCGGCCAAGCTGCTGTTCGCCGACCCGTTCTACGACAACGGCCCGAACGACAAGGGCATCGGCTGGAACATCCTGCATTCCCTCTACCGCGTCGGCGCCGGCTTCGGTCTGGCCGCGCTGGTCGGCATTCCGCTCGGTTTCATGATCGGCCGCTTCCAGTTCCTCTCCGGCATGGCCTCGCCCATCATCAGCCTGCTGCGTCCGGTGTCGCCGCTGGCCTGGCTGCCCATCGGCCTGTACGTGTTCAAGGAGACCGAGCCCGCATCCTTGTGGGTGATCTTCATCTCCAGCATCTGGCCGATCATCCTGAACACCGCCGCCGGAGTTTCGCGCGTACCGCAGGATTACCTCAACGTGGCGCGGGTGCTGAATCTGTCCGAGTGGAAGATATTCACCCGCATCCTGTTCCCATCGGTGCTGCCGCATCTGATGACCGGCATCCGCCTGTCCATCGGCGTGGCCTGGCTGGTCATCGTCGCCGCCGAAATGCTCACCGGCGGCACCGGCCTCGGTTTCTGGGTCTGGGACGAGTGGAACAACCTGAACGTCGAACACATCCTGATCGCCATCTTCATCGTCGGCATCGTCGGCCTGCTGCTGGAACAGGTGCTGGTGATGATCGCGAATCGCTTCAATTACGAGTGAAGGGGGAAGGGTGAAATGTGAAAAGCGCACACCTGACGTTTCACCAGCGGCGCAGCCGCATCACCCTTCACGTTTCACATTTCACCAGCGGCGCAGCCGCATCACCCTACATGGAGTTTCAAATGCACAGCTACCTGCACATCGACAACGCCAAGATGGTGTTCGACACCAAAAAGGGCAAATTCACCGCGCTGACCGACATCAACCTGGACGTCAAACAGGGCGAGTTCATCGCGCTGATCGGCCACTCCGGCTGCGGCAAATCCACGCTGCTGAATCTGGTCGCCGGACTGACCGAACCGACCCAAGGCGTGCTGCTGCTGTCGGACAAGGAAATCAAGGGGCCGGGACCGGAACGCGGCGTGGTGTTCCAGAACCATAGCCTGCTGCCCTGGCTGACCTGCTTCGGCAACGTCTACCTGGCGGTGGAGCGGGTATTCGGCGCCAAGGAGCCCAAGAGCAAACTGAAGGAACGCACTCAGGCCGCGTTGGAACTCGTCGGCTTGAGCCATGCCATCCACAAGCATCCCAACGAAATCTCCGGCGGCATGAAACAGCGCGTCGGCATCGCCCGCGCGCTGGCGATGGAACCGAAAGTGCTATTGCTGGACGAACCGTTCGGCGCACTCGATGCGTTGACCCGCGCCGGCCTGCAGGATGAGCTGATGCGCATCGTCAAGGAAACCCAGGCCACCACCTTGATGGTGACGCACGACGTGGACGAGGCCGTGCTGCTGTCGGACCGCATCGTGATGATGACCAACGGCCCGTCCGCGACCATCGGCGAAATCCTGGAAGTCGACCTGCCACGCCCGCGCGACCGTCTGAAACTGGCGGAAAACCCGGCCTATCACCATCTGCGCGGCCAGGTGCTGGAGTTCCTGTATCAGAAGCACCTGAAGAAGGCGGCCTGATTATCTGCAGCAGGCCCGCTACAACTGCCGACGCCAGCTTTCCGCCTTGATATAGCCGTCGAGTTCTTCCGCCGCCAGGGGCTGGCCAAACAGGAAGCCCTGAGCGGCATCGCAGCCGTTGGCGCGCAAGAATTGGAGTTGCTCGGCCCTGTTTACGCCTTCGGCGATCGTGCGCAAGCCGAGCCGTTTGCCGAAGGCGAGGAGCGCGGCAACCAGTTCGCGGCTTTGCGGGTTGTGGTCGATTTCCTCGATGAAGGTCAGGTCGATCTTGAGCGCGGTGAGCGGCAATTGCTGCAACAAGGCGAACGAACAATAACCGGCGCCAAAGTCGTCCAGCGTGCATTGGAAGCCGGCTTGCGCAAGCGCATACAGGCCGCGCAGCCCCTCGTCATTCCGGGTTAGCGCGCTTTCCGGGCATTCGAAGGACACCGCGCCCGGGTTCAGGCCACTGCTGCTCAACGCCGCCAGAACCGGCGCGGGGTCGGCGAGCGCGGCCAGTTGGCGAGCCGATAGATCCATGCTCAGGCCGATGTCGCGCAGACCTGAACGGGCGAGCGTTTCAGCCGCGATGCGCAGGGATTCGATGCCCAGGCCCGGCATCAAGCCGAGCTTTTCGGCGTGCTCGACAAAACGGTCGGCGTCGAGCAACCCCAAGTCCGGATGCTGGAAGCGCAGCAACATTTCGATGCGCGTGACACGCCCGCTGACCAGGTCGATTTCCGGCAGGAAGCGCAATTGAAAGCGATCTTCATCGCGTCCGCGCCGTAAGGCGTCATCGAGAGAAAGCTGGGCCTGCGCGACGGACTGGTCTTCGTGGCGGTAGAAACGGAAGTCGCCGCGCCCATCTTGCTTGGCGTTGTAGAGAGCTTGGTCAGCCGCTTCCAACAGGCCTTCGGCATCATCGCTGTCGGTGGGATACATCGCCGCGCCGATGCTGGCGCCGATGTTGACGGTGCGGCCATCGATCAAAAATGGCCGCGCGATGGCGTCGATCAGTTTGCGGCTGACCAGCGCGGCGCTGCTCTTGGGGTCGGAGCTTTCCAATAGCGCGACGAATTCATCGCCTCCGCGCCGGCTCAGGGTGTCGCTGTCGCGCACACAGGCGGACATGCGTCGGGCGACTTCGATCAAGACCTTGTCGCCGAACGCGTGGCCATATTCGTCGTTGACCGGCTTGAAACGATCGAGATCGAGGTAAAGCAAGGCCATCTGGCCGTTGCGCCGCTCCAGCAGGGACAGCATGCGACGCAATCGATCGGCGAACAGGGTACGGTTGGGCAGGCCGGTCAGCGCATCGAAATGGGCCAGACGGCGGATGTGGTCTTCTTCGCGTTTGCGTTCGGTGATGTCGGAAAACAGACCGACATAGCGGGTGATGCGGCCGCCGACCCCGCTGACGGCGACGACGGAAAGCCATTCCGAGTAAAGCTCGCCGGACTTGCGTCGATTGATCACTTCTCCCGACCAGCGTCCGGCGCTGGTCAGGATGTCACGCATACGCCGGAAAAAATCCTTGTCATGTTCGCCGGATGCCAGGATGGCGGGGGTTTTTCCGACCGCTTCGTCGGCGCGATAGCCGCTGATCTCACTGAACGCCGGGTTGACCGCCAGAATCAAGCCTTCGGCGTCGGTCACCATCATGCCCTCGCTGGCGGAGTCGAATGCCAGTCTGGCCAGTCGCAAGTCACGTAAGCGCGTGGCGTCGCGCAGACATTTGCTGACCGCGTCTTCGAGCAGATGGACGTCAAGCGGTTTGAGCACATAGCGATCGACGCCGATATCGAGCGCCTGGCGCAGGTGGCCGATATCGGAAGAAGCGCTGACGACGACGATCTGTGCATCCGGATTGTCGGCGCGTATCGCCTGGCTCATGGCCAGACCATCCATGACCGGCATGTCGATATCGGTAACCACCAGATCCGGTTGCCAGGCGCGCCAGATCGAGAGCCCCTCGGCGCCATTGGCGGCGGCGCGCACTTCGGCTCCGCCGGCCGCAATGGTTTTTTGCATCAACAGGCTCAACGCCGCGCCGTCTTCCACCACCAGTACGCGGGCTGAAGTCAACTCGCTGGAAAATGCGTCCGACATGGTGGCTATCCTTGCTGTCTCAGTTTGTGGTCGATTGAACGAAGCTTGACTCCGTCATGATGCATACACAGACGCGCCCGCATGACAGTTCCCTGAAAAGCGGCATGCGGCCGATATTGTCGATCCAACAATCCCCTAAAGCTAGCGCGGCCAACGCGGCTGGCGCAACAAGAACCTGAAGTATTGCCCAATATGGAACTGGGTCTGCAGTACAAGAAACAGACCATGTACGCGCTTTTGCCGACGCCCGGTTGCGTATAAAATCCGCAATTCCGTTTCGTCCAGGCGTTAACTTTTCCATGCAGATCGGCCCCTACCGGCTCAAGAATAATCTGATCGTCGCGCCCATGGCCGGGGTGACCGATCGGCCATTCCGCCAGCTGTGCAAACAGATGGGCGCGGGCATGGCGGTGAGCGAAATGGTGACCTCCAACTCGCTGCTGTATGGCTCGAAAAAGACCCAGCGCCGCGCCAACCACGAAGGCGAGGTGGAGCCCGTATCCGTTCAAATCGCCGGCGCCGACCCGGCGATGATGGCGCAAGCCGCGCGCTACAACGCCGAGCGTGGCGCGGCGATCATCGACATCAACATGGGCTGCCCGGCCAAGAAAGTCTGCAACGTCATGGCCGGCTCCGCGCTGCTTCAGGATGAACCGCTGGTGGCGCGCATACTCGAAACTGTCGTGCAAGCCGTGCCGGAAACCCCGGTCACGCTGAAGATTCGCACCGGCTGGGACAAATCGCACCGCAACGCTTTGAGGATTCTGCATATCGCGCAGGAATCGGGCATCCAGGCGCTGGCGATCCACGGCCGCACCCGCGCCTGCGGTTATTCGGGCGACGCCGAATACGAAACCATCGCCGCCGTGAAGGCGGAAGCACGCATTCCGATCATCGCCAACGGCGACATCACCACGCCGGAAAAAGCCAAATTCGTACTGGACAACACCGGCGCCGACGCCATCATGATCGGCCGCGCGGCGCAGGGCCGGCCTTGGCTGTTCCGTGAAATCAGCCATTTTCTGGCCCACGGCGAGCACCTTCCCGCGCCGGAGGTGGCCGAGATTCACAACGTCCTGCTCGAACATCTGGACGATCTTTATCGCTTTTACGGCGAACTCGCCGGCAGCCGCATGGCGCGCAAACACATTGCCTGGTACACCCGCGGTCTGGCCGATTCGGCCAGCTTCCGCCACACCATGAATCAGCTCGAAGGCACGCATGCCCAACTCGGGGCGGTAAACGATTTTTTCTGGCGCACGCGCGAACGCTCCAGCCGACTGATCTATCGCGCGGAGCCCGACTTTCTCGACGCCGCGCCGGACCAACGCGCCGCGGCATGAGTGACGCCGAGGTACTCCGCACCATGGAACCCCCGATGATCGATGAAAGCGAACTCGCCTCCTGTGTCAGGCGCGAATTGCACAAATACTTCAAGGATCTGGATGGCGAGCCGCCAGCCGGCATTTACGAGATGGTGCTCAACTGCGTCGAAAAGCCGATGCTGGAAGTCATCCTCGACCGCGCCGGCAGCAACCAGAGCCGCGCCGCCGATTGGCTCAGCATCAACCGCAACACGCTGCGCAAGAAAATGCAGCAGCACGGCATCAAATAAGGCGTGAAAGGTGACTTGCCGCTGCGCGGCTTCGGTGAAAAGTAATTTCACCGATCCCACCTTTCACTTTTCACGTTTTCCAATCCACCGCATCCAGCATGATCAAACGCGCCCTTCTCTCCGTCTCCGATAAAACCGGCCTCATCGATTTCGCCCGCGCGCTCGCCGCGCAAGGTGTCGAACTCCTCTCCACCGGCGGCACCGCCAAGGCGATTCGCGATGCCGGCCTGGCGGTGAAAGACGTGTCCGAGTTCACCGGCTTTCCGGAAATGCTCGACGGCCGCGTGAAAACGCTGCACCCGAAAGTGCATGCCGGCATTCTGGCGGTGCGCGACAACGCCGCGCATGTCGCCACCATGAACGAGCACGGCCTGGGCTACATCGATCTGGTCTGCGTCAACCTCTACCCGTTCGTGCAGACGGTGTCGAAGCCACACACGCTGGACGACGCCATCGAGAACATCGACATCGGCGGCCCGGCCATGGTGCGTTCATCGGCCAAGAACTATAAGCACGTCGCCATCGTCACCGACCCGGCTGACTACGTTGGCCTAGTCGCGGAGATGGGCGCGAACAACGGCGCGTTGAGCGATGCCACCCGCTTCGATCTGGCGAAAAAGGCGTTCACCCATACCGCCCAGTACGACGGCCACATCAGCAACTACCTGACCTCGCTCACCCCCGATGGTGGCAAGGTGCAGTTCGGCGAGAAGCTGACGCTGCAATTCACCCGCGCGCAGACCTGCCGCTACGGCGAAAACCCGCATCAAAATGGCGCCTTCTATATCGAAGCCAATGCGCCGGCCGGCACCATCGCCAGCGCGAAACAGATTCAGGGCAAGGAACTGTCCTACAACAACATCGCCGACACCGACGCGGCGCTGGAATGCGTCAAGCTGTTCGACGCGGCCCCTTCATGCGTCATCGTCAAGCACGCCAACCCGTGCGGCGTGGCCTATGGCGCCAACCTGCTCGATGCCTACAACCGCGCCTACCAGACCGATCCGGAATCCGCGTTCGGCGGCATCATCGCGTTCAATGGCCGTCTCGACGGCGAGACCGCGAAGACCATCGTCGAGCGCCAGTTCGTCGAAGTCATCATCGCGCCGGAAGTCAGCCCGGAAGCCAGCGAGGCGGTCGCCGCCAAGAAAAACGTGCGTCTGCTCGAATGCGGTGTCTGGTCTGGCGGAGTCGCACAAATGGACATGAAGCGCGTCGCCGGCGGCCTGTTGGTGCAGGACGCCGACATCCTGTTGCACGGCGAGTTGAAGGTGGTCACCAAGCGGACGCCGACGCCGAAGGAAATGGAAGACCTGCTGTTCGCCTGGCGTGTCGCCAAGTTCGTCAAATCCAACGCCATCGTTTACGCCAAGGACCGCATGACGGTGGGTGTCGGCGCCGGCCAGATGAGCCGCGTCAACTCCGCCCGCATCGCCGCGATCAAGGCCGAACAAGCCGGCCTGGCCGTGCCCGGCTCGGTCATGGCCAGCGACGCCTTCTTCCCGTTCCGCGACGGCCTCGACAACGCCGCCGCCGCCGGCATTACCGCCGTGATCCAGCCCGGCGGCTCGATGCGTGACGATGAAGTCATCGCGGCGGCGGACGAACATGGCATCGCGATGGTATTTACCGGTGTACGGCATTTCCGGCATTAATGGTGAGGAGCGAAACGTGAAGGATGAAAGCTTGATACCCGCCCCACGTTTCACATTTCACGTTCCACATTTCACGGTGCTCTCATGAAACTCCTCGTCATCGGCTCCGGCGGGCGCGAACACGCACTGGCCTGGCGGCTCAAGCAATCGCCCCGCATCCAGAAGGTTTACGTCGCGCCCGGCAACGGCGGCACGGCGCGCGAAGAAGGCGTCGAAAACATCGACATCAGTGCGATCCCTGAATTGGTTGCCTTTGCGTTGAAAGAAGGCATCCATCTCACCGTGGTCGGGCCCGAGGCGCCGCTGGCGGCTGGCGTGGTCGACGCGTTCCGCGCCGCCGGCCTGAAGATCTTCGGCCCGACGCAAGCCGCCGCGCAACTGGAAAGCTCGAAGGATTTCGCCAAGCAGTTCATGGCACGGCACAACATACCCACCGCCGCTTTTGCGACTTTCTCCGATGCCACCGCTGCGCATGCCTATCTCGATGCCCGGGGCGCACCGATTGTCATCAAGGCCGACGGCCTCGCCGCCGGCAAGGGCGTGGTTGTTGCCGCGACACCGCAAGAGGCGCATGCCGCCGTCGACATGATGCTGGCTGACAATGCGCTTGGAAATGCGGGCGCGCGCGTCGTCATCGAGGAATGCCTGTTCGGCGAAGAAGCCAGCTTCATCGTCATGGTCGATGGCGAGCAGGTATTGCCTTTGGCAACCAGCCAGGATCACAAGCGTCTGCTCGATGGCGACCTGGGCCCCAATACCGGCGGCATGGGCGCTTACTCGCCGGCGCCGGTAGTCACGCCGGAAATTCACGCCAAGGCCATGCGCGAGGTGATCCGTCCGGTGGTGGCCGGCATGAAGGCGGAAGGCGCGACATTCACCGGTTTTCTCTACGCCGGCCTGATGATTTCTCCCGATGGCCAGATCAAGGTGCTGGAATTCAACTGCCGCATGGGCGACCCGGAGACCCAGCCGATCATGATGCGGCTGAAGTCCGATTTGGTCACCCTGCTGGAAGCCGCAGTCGATGGCCGCCTCGACCAGGTCGAGGCCGAGTGGGATCGGCGTTTCGCGCTCGGCGTGGTGATGGCCGCCGCGGGCTACCCGGACAACCCGCGCAAGGGCGACGCCATCACCGGACTGGACGAGGCTGGCGCACCAGGCAAATACAGCGGCGGCAACGATTACCACGTTTTCCATGCCGGCACCGCTGTGCAGGATGACCAGATCGTCACCGCCGGTGGCCGCGTGCTTTGCGTCACGGCGCTAGGTGATACGGTGAAGATGGCGCAGACGCGCGCCTATCGGGCGGCGGAAGACATCGACTTCGCCGGCCGCCAGATGCGTCGCGACATCGGCTGGCGCGCCATCGGCCGCAAGAAAAAGTAACGGCTTGTGTGCGGGTTGGCGCTTTTACGTTGATCACGCCGCTGCCCAATATCCGTCGTTTACGCGTTTTTTTGCGGCGCGGCGGCGTCATCGCCTATGCGACCGAGTCTTGCTACGGCTTGGGCTGCGACCCGACGAATCGACACGCCGTACTGCGTATCCTGAAACTCAAAGGCCGACCGCAAAGCAAAGGTTTGATCCTGATCGGCGCGGATATCAGGCAGTTCGCGCGTTACCTCGCGCCTGTTTCAGGCGAACTGATCGCACGTTTGCATGAATGGTGGCCTGGGCCGAATACGCTGCTGCTGCCCGCCTCCAAGCGATGCCCGCGCTGGCTAAGCGGAGACCATGACACGCTTGCGGTGCGCGTCACGGCGCATCGGGAAACCGCTCGTCTTTGCCGTGCGCTGGATATGGCCCTGGTTTCAACCAGCGCGAATCGGGCCGGCCAATCGGCAATCAAGGATGCCGGAACTTGCGACAAAACCTTCGGAGATCGCGTTCTGACTCTGGCTGGTCGCATCGGCCGGCGCAAGCGGCCTTCCCGCATCATCGAGCCGGTGAGCGGAAAAACCTTCAGGCTTTGATTCCCGAGGTTTTTCCGAGATCTGTTTACCTCGTTGCGATCAACGAATGCTACCCAGCGATTCGTCCAGCACGCGCGGGGTCAGGAAGATCAGCATTTCGGATTTGACATCGGATTTGCTATTTTTCTTGAACAGATTGCCAAGAACAGGCACATCGCCCAGGAACGGCACTTTTTCGGTGTCGTTGCGCAGGGTCTGTTCAAAGATACCGCCTAGAACGGCGGTTTCACCGTTGTTGACACGCACCTGGGTTTTGACTCTTTTCACATTGATTGCGGGGCCTGCATTGCCGGTGTTGCTACCAACAGCATCCTTGGTGACTTCGACGTTCAGAATTATCGAGTCGTTATTAAGCACTTGCGGCGAGACCAACAAGCACAACAACGCATCTTTGAATGATGTTGTAGGTCCATTCGTACCTGAGCTTGAAAGATACGGTATTTGCGTACCCTGCAAAATGACAGCCGGGCGAAGATTGGTCGTCACCACACGCGGGTTGGACACGATCTTGCCGCGGTTGTCAGCCTCCAAAGCCTGCAATTCCAGCGACAACAAAACATTCGACGCCGAATTGAAAATGGTAAAGCCGAGCGAGGGGGCCTCGGCTGTGGTCACGCCCAGATTAACGTTGAGAGGATTAGTGCTTGCCCCACCGGTCGCCAGCAAGTTGGAGTCGACTTGATTGGCGGATAGCGCACTCGAAACACTGCCCCGGGCTCCGTTGGCGCGAATACCCAGCTTGGCGCCTAGATCGCGGCTGAAGGTATCGTCTGCCAATACGATTCGGGCTTCGATCATCACCTGTTTGGATGGCAGATCGACGCTCTTGAGCACTTCCTCGATGGCGGCATGGCGATCCAGGGTATCGGTCACGACCAGGGTATTGGTGGTGAGGTCATGCGAGGCGCCGCCACGATCGGACAAGACGCGATTCACCTTTCTGGTCGTGGTGCTTCCGGAACCGGTCGTAGTGCTGCTTGCCGCTCCGCTGCCGCCCGCCGCGACATCCGCCTTGATGCCGGTCGAACTCGGCGAGCAGGTCGCCGCTTCCTGGTTGGCATTGATGGAACGCGAATCTCCCGAAAGCACCGCCATCGCCTCATCGGCGCGCAAATAGTTCAGCCGGTAGCTGCGGGTGGTCAGCGGCTCCAGGTCGGCGATGGATTTTTTCGATTCCAGTTCCAGCCTTTCCTTGGCGGCCAGTTCGTCGCGTGGGGCGACCCAGATCACGCTGCCGGTAGCGCGTTTGTCGAGGCCTTTGGCGCGCAGGATGATGTCGAGCGCCTGATCCCAGGGCACGTCTTTGAGACGCAAAGTGACATTGCCGGTAACCGTGTCGCTGGCAATGATGTTCAGGCCGGTGAAGTCGGCAATCACTTGCAGCACCGCCCGCACTTCCACATTCTGGAAATTCAGGGTCAATTTCTCGCCGTTGTATTGCGGTTTTTCGTTCTTGGCCAGATTGGGGTCGTCGAGCGAACGGACTTCCATGATGAACTGGCTACCCGTCTGGTAAGCCGAGTAATCCCATTTGCCTTTGGGGGTGACCAGCATGCGCGTGTTCTTGCCTTGCTCGAACGTTTCGATCAGTTGCGTGGGCGTGGCGAAATCCGCCACGTCGAGCTTGCGTTGCAAGCCGGAAGGCAGCGTGGTGTTCAGGAAATCGACCTGAATGGCGTGACCCTTCTGCTGGATGTCGATGCCGACGCCGGGATCGGTCAGGCTGATCGTGACGCGGCCTTCCCCATTTTTGCCACGGCGGAAATCGACATCGCGGATGCCATATTCGCGTTGCTTGCCAGCGTCCGCAAAGCGGGCCGGCGCGCTCACCGGAGCCGGGCTGCCAGCTTGCTGGGGCGCCGTGTGCAGCACGACAAGCACCAAATTCTTGTCCATGCGCAGTTCGTGGCTGGCCGGCGCGTTGAGATTGAATACGATACGGGTGCGTGCGCCGGCTTGAACGATCTGATAATCCTTGATGCTGAGATTGTTCATCGCCTCCTTGACGCGGCCCAGGCTATTGCTGGTATTGGCGAAATCCAACACCAAACGGTGTGGATTGCTGGTGGTGAACGAGACCGGCATGGCCTCGACCGGATCTTTCAGCATGATCTTGATGACCTGGCTTTCGTTCTGCCCCTCCGCCACCGAGATATTGTTCAGGACGTTGGCCGCATAGCCGGGCCCGGCAAAAAACAGGGCCAGCAACAACAGGTAAGCGGCCAAGCCGAATGGTTTGGGTTGCTTTGTTTTCATCACTTCTGCTCCTGAAGGGCCAAGATGGCCTTCGATTCGGTCCAGTCGCCAACGCCATCCTGGACGGTTTCCCTGAGTTCGATAGCGGTGTCGGAGATACCGACGACAATACCGAAGTTGTGTCCCATGTGATCGCCCTTCCTGACCCGATAAAGGGTGTTTTCAGGCGTTCGCACCAAGGCATAAATTTGTCCGCCCTTGAGCAAGGTACCCACCATGCTCAAACCATCAAGCGGAAACTGTTCCAGCACTTCCTTTGGACGGCTGAGATCCGGTTGAAAAGCACCGCCCCCCTTGGCGGGCTTTAGATTGCGCGGTTTGAACGGGTCTGGCATTTCACCAGGCTCGTAACTGAAAATTTCCTGTGGCTTGACCGGGGGTAATGATTCCAAAGGCTGGTGTCCGGCGCTGCCGGCATGCGCCATGAACTCACGCAGATCGGCAAACTTGTCCTGGCTGCATCCGCCTAGAAAAGCCACGCCTGAAATAACCAATAACAAGCGCCCACGAGTAGAAAGCAAGCCTGCCAGCTTCATTTTTTCGCTCCAGCCTGTTTTTGTTTTTTCACCGCGGCAATCTCGTTTTCGTCCAGATAACGATACGTCTGGACGCGTGCGTCCATGCTCAGGAGGTTGTCCTTGCCTGGAGTCAAGGCAACGTCATGCAGCGTGACAATACGCGGCATCTTGGCGAGATCGCTGACGAATCCGCCAATGTCGTGATAACTCCCGCTGACCTTGATGGACACGGGCAATGTTGCGTAAAAATCCGCCGGAGTCTCGCCACCTGGGCGAAACAAATCGAATTCGAGCCCACGCCCAACCCCAGCCTGGTTGATGTCGGCAAGCAACGCGTCCATTTGTGAACGGTCCGGCAATTGGCGCAGCATCGCGGCCAATGAGTGCTCAACCTCCACCAAGCGACGTTTGTGTTCCTCGTAATGGAAAACCTGGCCTTTCTTGATGCTGTAACTATCGCGAAGTGTCTTCTCCTCCAAACGCGCCGCATCAAGCCCACGCTGCGCGTCCGACCAGACCAGATACCACCCCGCTGCAAGGATTGCCAAAAACAGGACAACCAGAACCATGGCTCGAACGGGTGCTGGTGCGCTGGTAATGTCTTTGAGGTCGAGGTTGTTCAGTTCAGAAAAATTCATGATTTATCGCCCGTTTTATGCTTCGACTTTTTGTCCTTGTCGGAGTCGGGTGCGATACGAGCAATTTTGACGTTGAGTGAAAACTCATAGCTTCGTACCGGACCCACCATGGCCGACTTGACCTCGATCAGAACGGGCTCATCGAATAGCGTCGCCGCTTCGAGGGCGCGCATGAAGGTAGACACGCGCGCACTGGATTGGGCATAACCGGCCAGGGAAACGGCATCTCCGGTCTGTTTCACGCTCTTGAGGTAAAGCCCGTCTGGAAGCAGGCGCATTAACTCGTCAAACATGTGAACCGCTTCGCTGCGGTTGTTTTGAAGCGATTCGACCACTTCCTTTCGATCAAGCAGATCTTTTGTTTTTTCTTTGAGATGGG
This sequence comes from Hydrogenophilales bacterium 28-61-23, assembly GCA_002281555.1. GTDB lineage: Bacteria > Pseudomonadota > Gammaproteobacteria > Burkholderiales > Thiobacillaceae > PFJX01. The sequence continues at coordinate 289,519 of NCGJ01000002.1, read as the reverse complement.
CGATTTCTTCGATCTGTTTATCCAGTTTGGCCAGTTCTGTTTTCAGGAAGACGTTACGGGCGTCTTGATCGGATTTGAGGCTGGCAATGTAGGCCTGACCAGCCCCGACGGTAGCCAGACCAAGGCCGAAGACGATCGCGGCAAGAATGACGAACCAGCGTTGCTGGCGCGCTTTTCGAAGCTGACGATGTGGGAGAAGGTTGATGCGAATAGGCGTCATGCTGGATCAAACCTGCGTAGCGCCAAGCCGCACGCGACAAACAAGGCCGGCGCCTCGGAGGCGAGCTGGCGTGCTTTGACGTGGCTGGAAACGGCCATTTTGGCGAAGGGATTTGCAATCAATGTGCTGGTTTGCATTCTGCTGTGAACAACATCATCCAAGCCGGGAATGGCGGCGCATCCGCCAGCCAGCAGAATATGGTCGACGCGCTGAAAAGAGGTGGCGGAAAAGAACAATTGCAATGCTCGCCCAATTTCCTGGGCGACGGAATCAAGAAACGGCTGCAAAACCTCGGACTCATAACTGTCGGGCAATAAGCCTTTGCGCTTTGCATCTTCGGCTTCTTCTGACGGCAAGTCGAAGCGTCGGCTGATTTCATTGGTCAATGCGCTGCCACCCAGCGCATGTTCGCGCTGGTAAACCATCTGACTGTCATGCAGCACATTGACATGGGTTGTATGCGCTCCAATGTCGATCACCGCGATAGTCTGGCCCTTGCCGTTATCAGGCAGTTGAAATGCCATTTCCTCATAAGCGGTCAACGTCGCGAAAGCATCGACATCCATGATGGTCGCTTTTAAGCCGACGGATTCCGCAAGCGCGGCTCGCTCTTCGACACGTTCGCGTCGAGCCAACACGAGTAGGGCGTCGTTCTCATTCGGGTTTTTTTCGCTCGGGCCGAGAATTTGATAATCGAGGCTGATGTCGCCAAGGGGAAAGGAGGCGACCTGATTGGCTTCGGCGGTAACTTGCGTCTCGATTTCCGCCTCACTGGCATTGCCAGGCAGCATGATTTTTTTAGTGATGACCGATGAGGCTGGCAAAGCCATCACAACGTCTCGAGTGCGCGTATCCAAGGCTTTCCATGCCTCTCGCATCGCGGCCTCGACAACCTCGGTCTTGGTGATGGCGCCATCTTGAACGGCGTCTCTGGGCAGCGGCGAAATCGCATAGCGTTCAACTCTTCGCATACCGTTTCCGCTGTCCGCCAGCTCAAGCATTTTGACGGCTGATGAGCTAACATCGACGCCGATCAATGGACGTGAACCTGGGCCTAATAAAGCAAATTTCAAAAAATTCCCCTTCACAGACACCCACTTTGAGCGCTTATTTAATAATCTACGTTAAATCCTAGCAACAACTTGTTAATCTTCACAAGGATTTTCCCTTTATCCTTGTACCCAACTCTGGTTACCTTGCGATCCTGAAATGACTCGTTGGTGGCAAATCTTGCTGGCCGCATTGACCGGCCTAGCCGTAGCGATAAGTGCAATCGCCGTATTAGCCGCCGGCATTATCTATCCAAATCTTCCGAGCCTGGAATCGCTCAAGGACTATCGTCCCAAGCAACCCCTGCGAATTTATACCGAAGATGCCGCCTTGATTGGGGAGTTTGGCGAGGAAAGGCGCGCGGTGGTTCGTATCAGAGATACGCCGAAGGCATTGACGCAAGCGATCCTGGCCGCGGAGGACGAGCGTTTTTATAGTCATGGTGGCGTTGACACCCTGGGCGTCTTGCGAGCCGCGTTCTCCAATCTGGTTTCTGGCGGCGCCAAAGAAGGTGCGTCGACCATAACAATGCAGGTTGCGCGCAATTTCTTTCTCAGCTCCGAAAAAACACTCACTCGCAAAATCAACGAAGCGCTGCTTGCCATAAAGATTGAACATGCGTTGTCGAAGGATGAAATCCTAGAGCTCTATCTCAATCACATTTTTCTTGGCCAGCGCTCCTATGGTTTCGCCGCAGCGTCCCAAATTTACTTTGGCAAACCCCTGATCAAAATCAGCGTGGCCGAAGCCGCGATGTTGGCAGGCCTTCCCAAGGCTCCCTCGGCCTATAACCCGGTCGTCAATCCAGCCCGAGCGAGATCACGCCAACTCTACGTTCTGGGAAGAATGAAAACCTTGGGGTTCATCTCGGACAGCGTGTATCAACAGGCAAAAGCGCAAAAATTACTCATTAAGTATTCTCCCCAGAACTTTGAGGCCGAAGCGCCGCATCTGGCTGAACTCGTGCGTCGGAGGATGCACGAAAAATATGGTGACGATATTTATGTCAGCGGCATGAAGGTCTTTACCACGCTTCGTCTTGCCGACCAGAAAGCGGCCATCAATGGCGTTCGCCAAGGCGTACTCGAATTTCAACGCAGACGGGGTTACGCCGGGCCTGAAGGACGGGTCAAACTGCCTGACGACATCGGAGAGGCGGACAAGTTGATCGAGGATGCTCTGCTGGAGCGGGCGGAATCAAACGGTTTGCTGCCAGCGGTCGTAATCAGTCTGGACAAATCGCATCTCCGCGTGCGTCTGCGCAGTGGAGAGGAAGTCGTTCTGGGCTCTAGCGAGCTCAAGTTTGCGCAACGCTTTCTTTCCAACAAGCTCGCGCCGGAAAAGCGGCTGGCGCGGGGCAGTATTGTGCGCGTGGCTCGAATCGAGGCGAGGGCTCCATGGCAACTCACCTATTTACCGCAGGTCGAGGCGGCATTTGTCGCTCTTGCGCCGGTCAATGGGGCAATTCGCGCGATGGTTGGTGGTTTCGATTTCTCTCGCAACCAGTTTGACCACGTCACCCAGGCATGGCGTCAAGCGGGCTCAAGCTTGAAGCCTTTTGTTTACTCCGCTGCGCTGGAGCGCGGCATCACTCCCGCCACGGTGTTCGATGACGCAACCATTGCCATCGACCCTGCGGAGACGGGCGGGACAAATTGGGAACCGAAGAATTATGACGGGACCATGGAAGGTCCGCTCACGATGCGCAAAGCCTTGGCCAAGTCGAAAAACCTGGTTTCCATTCGAGTGTTGCAAGGCGCGGGGACACAGTTCACGCATGAACACATCGCCAAGTTTGGCTTCGATATGGCGCGAATCCCTCCCTATATGACGATGGCCCTGGGTGCGGGTGAAGTGACGCCGCTGTCTTTGGCGGCGGGATATGCTGTTTTCGCCAATGGCGGGCATGCGGTTACCCCCTGGCATTTGTTGAAAGTGACCGATAAAGATGGCCGCGTGCTCGAGAGTTTTTCGGCGCCACCCGCCCGCGTCGCGATCGACGCGCGGAATGCTTTCATTACGACCAGTCTGATGCAGGACGTCATCAGACGTGGAACGGCAACCGCCGCGCTAAAACTTGGACGTAACGATATCGCCGGCAAAACCGGCACAACCAACGAATATCACGATGCCTGGTTTGCAGGTTTTCAAGCGACGCGTGTAGCGGTGGCATGGATGGGATATGACCGGCCTCGCCCGCTTGGGTCAGGTGAAACCGGCGGCGGCACGGCTTTGCCTATCTGGATTCGGTATATGAGCGAGGCGCTGCGTTCCTCGCCGGAAATGCCGTTCACGATGCCTGCCGGTGTGGTTACCGCTCAGATCGACCCTGAAACAGGCAAGCCTGTCGATTCCGGACAGGGGGTTAGTGAATATTTCTTTCAAGAATTTGCCCCCGCGGTCGAAATGAGTGAACCGCAAGCGCCCGCGGTTCCTATATCACCCCTCGAGCCCGGATGAAATGTCAGTACGAGATGTGCATACCCTGCAGAATCGAATACGCATCGCTGATCTTGCGGCGCGGCTGATTGCGGAACATGGCATTCAGGATTACGCCCTGGCCAAGCGCAAAGCGGCGCGCAGCTTGGGATTGCCGGATGGAAGCGGTTTACCCAGCAATGACGAGATCGACGCGGCGCTCATTTACCGACAATCGCTTTATGAACCGGAAGAACAGGCCGAATTGTTACTTGGCTTGCGCCAGCAGGCGTTAGCTGTAATGCGCGTATTCGAGCCGTTTTCACCAAGTCTCACAGGCACAGTCGCCTCTGGCGCGGTTTCCGATCACAGCCTCATCGAACTGGATATCAACTCGGACTCAAGCAAAGATTTTGAGCAATACCTGGTCAACAAAAATATTGAATTCAAGACCCAGGACAAGGGCGGGCGTATGGTTTATTTGATTTATTCCGAGCCCGCCGACGTGTTGGTGCGCATCGGCACAGGCGAAAACCACCATGGGAATGCTGGCGCAAGGCGCCCCAAGCTCAACCTGTCGCAACTGGAAAAGCTCTTGTTGACGCCAAGGTCGGAGCCGGGCTCGCCCCAAAGTTGCATGCCTCAATCCTGACTCGGACGAGTGCTTGCCGATTCCTCCTAACTAATTTTTTCGAATCAGCGCAGACATGATCCGGTTCTTTCGACATTACATCCCCGTGAGCATGTTGCTGCTCACCCTGGTCGAGTTTTTGTTTTTTTATTACGTAAGCGAATTCGCATCCGAGCGATATGGCAACGCGCAGCTTTTGGGCGCCATTTCCGACGCGGCCTACAAGCCGTTCATGTTCGCCGCGATCCTGACTCTGCTGAACTCCACTTTTGGACTTTATGACTGGGAGTGGACCAAGGGGGTGGTCAGTCTTTTAACGCGCGTCGTTGGCAGCGTGTTCATCGCGGCTGGGGTGTTGGCGCTGGGCGGGCAGTTCTTGCCGCAGGTTTTCCCGGTGGGGGCCGAATACCTCGTCGGCATCATTGTTGCCGGACTCGCCTCGATATTGATCCGGTTGTTGTTTATGGAGTGGGACAAGACCGATTTATTCAAGAAACGTATCCTGGTGCTCGGCACCGGCACTCGGGCGGCAAAGATTGAGGAACTGACCGCCTCCGGAGAGGCGCAGGGGCTGTGCATCGTGGGCTTCATGCCGCTTGGCGCGGTGCACCACTATGTCTCGCGCGAGCGGATTCTTGAGGAAACGGAACGTTCCCTGTTTGAAACGGCGACCCACTTGGGCGTCAGCGAAATTGTGGTGGCGGTACGAGAACGTCGGGGCGGCGGTTTGCCCATGACGGATTTGCTTGAATGCAAGTTGCGCGGCCTGCACATTCTCGATCTACCGGCTTTTTTTGAGCGTCAGACCGGCATATTGCCGCTGGAGGCGATCAATGCGAGCTGGATGATCTTCGCGGAAGGATTCACTCAAGGATCCAGCAGAGATGTGGTCAAACGTCTGTTCGACCTGGTCGTGAGCGGCTCATTCCTCCTGATGGGCATGCCCATCATGCTGCTTACCGCAGCGCTGATCCGGTTGGAAAGCAAAGGACCCGTGTTCTACACCCAGGAACGTATCGGCCAGTTTGGCCATCCTTTTACCATCTTCAAATTCCGCAGCATGTTTACCGATGCGGAAAAGGATGGCCTGCCGGTCTGGGCACGACAAAAAGACGATCGCACAACGCGGGTTGGCCGCTTCATCCGCCGCACACGCATCGATGAACTGCCCCAGGTCCTGAATGTGTTTTTTGGCCACATGAGTTTTGTCGGCCCGCGCCCGGAGCGGCCTTACTTCGTCAATGAACTCGCCGCGCAGATTCCTTATTACCATGCCCGCCATAGTGTTAAACCTGGCATTACCGGTTGGGCGCAAGTCAAGTTTCCCTATGGCGCCAGCGTTGAAGATGCCATGAATAAACTCCAGTACGACCTCTATTACGTCAAGAATCACAGCCTGTTTCTAGATCTGATGGTGCTTCTGCAAACCACCCAGGTTGTCGTGTTGGGCAAAGGAGTGCGGTAGCTCATAGGTGCCGCGCCAATGATATGTCTGTAGAGCACGGCGTCAGCATTGCCGCCATAAGTTATGGCTTGGCCGCTATTGCATTTGCACTGCTTGCCCTGACCTCCCGAGGCCGCGATGGCCCGCCCGGCGTCCCTGGCCTGGCGGTTCCGGCCGCCGCGAGTTTTCTATGGGCAAGCGTTCTCGCCTTCCAGGCATTGCTGCGCGCCGGGCATGAACTGGCCGTATTGGCGGAACTCGGACGCAACCTGGTCTGGGTGTGGTTTCTGTGGCGCAATTTGCGCGCCTTACGTGTCAAGGGCGACAGCGCAAAGAGCGAGCGTGGCGACCCCCTTTCATTCCTTGGCCTTGGTTTGAGCGCACTCGCGATACTGGCGTTTGCGAGCCAGGTCTTCACGCTGCTTTTCCCCTTCGACAAACTTGCTTACTGGGTCGAGGCGGTCTATCCGGCATTATTTGCGGTGGCCGGCATGGTTCTGGTCGAACAGTTTTATCGCAACTCAAACGAGCAAGAGCGCTGGGGCGTCAAACATTTATGTTTGGCATTGGGCGGCATATTCGTCTTCGATTTCTATCTTTACTCGGAAGCGATGTTGTTTGCGGCCATCTCGCAGGATGGCTGGGTTGCGCGTGGCGCGGTGAATGCATTGTTGGTGCCGCTATTGTGGATTTCCCTGCGCCGCCGGGCCAATACCGATATGAAATTGGCGATTTCACATCGCATGGCATTCCACAGCGCGGCACTCATGGGCGCGGGACTGTATCTGATGTTGATGGCCGGAGCGGGTTACTACATCCGTTTTGCCGGCGGCGAATGGGGGGCGATTTTTCAGACGGTATTCTTGTTCGGTGCGGCTTTGGTGTTGTTGCTAGCGGTTTTTTCCAGCACGGTGCGCGCCAAGTTAAGGGTTTATCTGGCCAAACATTTCTTCCGTTACCGCTACGATTATCGCGAAGAGTGGTTGCGTTTCACCTCGATGCTGACCGAAGGCGAACCGGATGCGCAGGTTTATGACCGCAGCATGCAAGCCATGGCTCGTCTGGTCGATAGCCCGGCGGCCACGCTATGGCTGGTACAGGAAAATGGCGCTTACCGACGCGTGGCGCATTGGAATTTCGGCGAGCTGGATGGGCAACTGCCGGCGGAGCACCCATTTTCAGCATTCCTGGCACGCAGCCAATCTGTCCTGAACTTGAAAGATTGCAAAGAACAACCGGAATTACTGGCGGAAGCAAATATTCCTGCTTGGCTGCTGGCGTGTGAAAAAGCATGGCTGGTCATACCCTTGCTCTGGCATGACCGTCTGTCCGGTTTCGTTGTCCTGGCCACATCGATGAGCCAACCCGGCATGGATTGGGAAATCAACGATCTGCTGAAAACCGCCGCGCGCCAAGCCGCCGCCCACCTGGCCCAAGCCCAGGCCGCCGAAGCGTTGACAGTGGCACGTCAGTTCGAATCCTTTAATCGGGCATCCGCTTTCGTTGTGCACGACATCAAAAATCTCGTCGCGCAACTTTCACTGTTGCTTGCCAACGCCGAGAAACACAAACACAAACCGGCATTCCAGGAGGACATGCTGGCGACGATTGAAAGCTCGGTTGCTCGTATGAACCGTATGCTGCTGAAACTGAGCGATGAACCGGAGGTCAGCGACAAGAGCACCGTCGACCTGACTGGGCTCTTGGCGGAAGTCATGCAATCGAAAAGCGCATTCAGCCTGAAGCCGCAATTGCGTGTCGAGGCGGACGGCATGCGCGTCAAAGCCGAGCGCGAAAAGCTGGTTCGAGTGGTCGGCCATCTGGTCCAGAACGCCATCGAAGCCACGCCATACACGGGAAATGTGGGTGTTACACTCGCCCGGGCGGATGACTGGGCTGTCTTGACGGTTGAGGATTCGGGCTCCGGTATGGACGCCGCATTCATCCGCGAACGTCTGTTTCGTCCTTTTGCATCAACAAAAGGTACAGGTATGGGCATTGGCGCCTATGAATGCAAAGAATATGTTCAGGAATTGAACGGCAGCATTCAGGTTGCCAGTCAACCGGGGCGCGGCACACTATTCACCATCCGCCTGCCGTTAATCTCTGAATCGACGACACCATGAGCGAAAAAACAAACGACAAACCACCGAAAATTCTGCTGGTAGAAGACGATGTCGGGCTTCAGAAGCAAATCAAATGGAGCCTGGACGATTATGAGATTCTGGCAACGGGAGATCGTGAATCCGCGCTCGCGCAACTGCGTCGGTTTGAACCCGCCGTCGTGCTGCTTGATCTTGGCCTGCCGCCCGATCCGGATGGCGCAACCGAGGGTTTGGCGACTCTGCAGCAAATTCTGCAACTCTGCCCGGCCTCGAAAATCATCGTGGTCACCGGAAATCAGGATCGGGGCAATGCCATCAAGGCGATCAGCCTGGGCGCTTTCGATTTCTATCACAAGCCGTTTGAAGAACAGATTCTAAAAATGGTGATTGCGCGTGCATTCCGCGTCTATGAGCTGGAACAGGAGAATCGCGTGCTGATGATGCGCACCCGCTCGGAGCCTTTGCAAGGCCTGCTTACCAGCGATCCGCAAATGCTCAAGGTATGCCGCACGATAGAAAAAGTCGCGCCTAGCGATGCATCGGTACTGTTGCTGGGCGAGTCGGGCACGGGCAAAGAGGTGCTGGCGCGCGGTTTGCATGAACTTTCGCCGCGCAACAAGGAAAGGTTTATCGCAATCAACTGCGCGGCAATACCGGATAACCTGCTCGAGTCGGAGCTGTTCGGCTACGAGAAAGGCGCGTTCACCGGCGCATCCAAGCAAACAGTCGGCAAGATCGAATACGCGCATCGAGGCACCCTGTTCCTGGACGAGATCGGCGACCTGCCGATGTCGCTGCAGGCAAAACTGCTGCGCTTCTTGCAGGAGCGCGTGATAGAACGCCTTGGCGGCCGTGGCGAAATTCCGGTTGACGTGCGTGTTGTCGCCGCGACCCATCAAAACCTGGCGGAACAGATCAAGACCGGCCAGTTCCGGGAAGATTTGTTTTATCGGCTGTCGGAAATCTCGGTGCATATTCCGCCTTTGCGCGAGCGTCAGGGCGATAGCTCGCTCCTTGCGCATGCCTTCCTGGAACGAATGGTGATCACACAGGGGCGGCCGTTGCGAGGTTTCACGCAAGAAGCCATGCACGCTATCGAAGCACACCCTTGGCCGGGCAATGTGCGCGAGATGGAAAACACCATCAAACGCGCGGTCATCATGTCCGACGGCCCCAAAGTCGGCCTGGCCGACCTCGGCCTCGCCACCCACGCTAACATTGAAAACGAACCGCTCAATCTGCGTCAGGTACGCGACGAAGCCGAACGTGGCGCGGTTATCAAAGCATTGGCCAGATGCAATGGCAGCGTTGCGCAGGCTTCGGAACTTCTTGGTGTGTCACGGCCGACGTTGTACGACCTGATGAACCGCTTTGGCCTGAAACAATAGCTGGCGGGGCTGATCAAATAGCCCGCGCCCCGCGCTTATCATTCAGCTTGTCAGCAGGCGCAGGGCTTCGTGATATTTCTCGGCGGTGCGTTCGACAACCTCTTGCGGCAGCACAGGGCCCGGCGCCTGCTTGTTCCAGCCCGAAGCGGTCAACCAGTCGCGCACATACTGCTTATCGTAGCTTGGCGGGTTTTCGCCGACGCGATACTGGTCGAGCGGCCAGAAGCGCGATGAATCCGGCGTCAGCACTTCATCAATCAGCGTCAGCGTTCCGTGCTCATCGAGGCCGAATTCGAACTTGGTATCGGCAATGATGATGCCGCGCGTCAACGCATATTCCGCTGCCGCCTTGTATAGAGCGATGGCGGCATCGCGCACCTGGGCGGCAACGGTTTTGCCGAGCAGCGCCTGGCAACGCTCGAAATCGATGTTTTCATCATGCTCACCCACCGCAGCCTTGGTCGAAGGGGTGAACAGCGGCTCCAGCAGACGGTCGGCCAGTTGCATGCGATCTGGCAGCGGAATGCCACACACCTGTCCGCTCTGCTTGTATTCCGCCCAACCTGAACCGACCAGGTAGCCACGCACGATAGCTTCCACCGGCAACGCCTTGAGTCTTTTGACCACCACCGCGCGTCCAGTTACCTGATCGCGCTCGGACGCGCTCACCACCGACTCCGGCGCATCACCGGTCATCTGGTTGGGCAGGATATCGGCCAGCTTGGCGAACCAGAAATTGGCGACGGCGGTGAGTACTTTGCCCTTGCCGGGGATCGGCGTTGGCAAGACGACATCGAAGGCGGACAGGCGATCGGTTGTCACGATCAACATGCGCTTGTCATCGATGGCATAGATGTCGCGAACCTTGCCCTTGTGGATCAACGGCAGAGAAGTGATGGTGGTCTCGAAGAGTGCATCGGTCATGGGAGCATCCTGAATTGAAAAAGGCGGCCGGGTATAAACCCAGGCCGCCTTGTTAGCGCGAACTCAACGCGGATAGATCAATTGACCTTGGGGTCGAGCTCGCCCTTGTCGTAGCGTTTCTGCATGTCTTCCAGGCTATAGACCTTGGTGATTTTGCTGGCCATGCCGGCGGCGCCGAAAGCTTCGTAGCGCGCCTGGCAGATGCCAGCCATCGCCTTGGTGGCTTCCTTGAGGAACTTGCGCGGGTCGAAATTGGCCTTGTTTTCAACCAGATGCTTGCGAATTGCGCCGGTGGAAGCCATGCGCAGGTCGGTGTCGATATTCACCTTGCGCACGCCGTTCTTGATCCCTTCGACGATCTCGGACACCGGCACGCCGTAGGTCTGGCCCATGTCGCCGCCGTAGCTGTTGATGATGGCGAGCCAGTCTTCCGGCACCGAGGAGGAGCCATGCATGACCAGGTGCACGTTGGGGATGCGGGCGTGGATCTCCTTCACCCGGTCGATACGCAGCACCTTGCCGGTGGGCTTCTGGGTGAACTTGTAGGCGCCGTGGCTGGTGCCGATGGCGATGGCCAGGGCGTCCACCTTGGTCTTGGAGACGAAATCGGCGGCCTCGTCGGGATCGGTCAGCAGGGCGGAATGGTCCAGCACGCCTTCGGCGCCGTGGCCGTCTTCCTCGCCGGCCTTGCCGGTTTCCAGGGAACCCAGGCAGCCCAGTTCGCCTTCCACGGACACGCCGCAGGCATGGGCCAGTTCAGCCACGTGGGCGGTGGTGGCGACGTTGTACTCATAGGTGGACGGGGTCTTGCCGTCGGTGCCCAGGGAGCCGTCCATCATCACCGAGCTGAAGCCGGACTGGATGGAGCGGAAGCAGATGCTGGGGGAGGCGCCGTGGTCCTGGTGCATACAGACCGGAATGTGCGGATATTGCTCAATGGCGGCCAGGATCAGGTGGCGCAGGAAGGGCTCGCCGGCGTAGGAACGGGCGCCGGCGGAGCCTTGCAGGATCACCGGGCTGTTGGCGGCATCGGCGGCCTGCATGATGGCCTGAACCTGTTCCATGTTGTTGACGTTGAAAGCGGGTAGACCGTAGCCATTTTCGGCGGCGTGGTCCAATAGTTGACGTAGGGAAATCAGAGCCATCTGGGAGTCTCCTAAAAAATAAAAGTAATCAAGCTTTCTTGTGTTCGCCTACGCGAACAATCTTCATGGTGTTGGTTCCACCCGGTTTCCCGATGGGCTCGCCTATGGTAAGCAAAATCAGGTCGCCGTTGCGCACAGCGCCTCGGCGTCGAAGTTCGTCCTCTGCTTCTAAAAGAAGCTGATCGCGTTCGTGGGTCGATGGCCGGAAGTTGACGGGGTAAACACCGCGGAAGAGGGTGACTTTTCTACGGGTTTCAACTTCGGGCGTCAAGGCGTAGATCGGCACATGCGTGCTGATGCGCGACATCCACAAGGCCGTGGAGCCGGACTGGGTCATGGCGGCAATGGCCTTGATATTGAGGTGCATGGCGGTAAATGCGGCCGACATCGCAATCGCCTCGTCGACACGCAGGAAACCGTGATCGAGCATGCGATTGCCGAAGGTCGCTTCCAGTTCTTTCTCGGCTTCCAGGCAGACCCGGTTCATCGCCGAAATGGCTTCTACCGGATACAGGCCCGCAGCCGTTTCGGCGGAAAGCATCACCGCGTCGGTGCCATCGAGTACCGCGTTGGCGACGTCGGACACCTCGGCACGGGTCGGGATCGGGCTTGAAATCATCGATTCCATCATCTGCGTAGCCGTGATGACGACTTTGTTCTGCTCACGGGCGGCGCGAATCATGCGTTTCTGCAAGGCCGGCACGGCGGCATCGCCCACTTCCACACCCAGGTCGCCACGCGCGACCATGATCGCATCCGATGCCGCGACGATCTCTTCCAGTGCTTCGATCGCCTCGGCGCGTTCGATCTTGGCGACGATCCAGGCTGATCCGCCCGCCGCATGCAACAAGCCACGAGCAAGTTCGATGTCGGCGGCTGAGCGCGGAAAAGAAACAGCAAGATAGTCCGCCTTGATCATCGCGGCGGTCTTGATGTCTTCCATGTCTTTTTCGGTCAGCGCCGCGGCGGAAAGACCGCCGCCCTTGCGGTTGATGCCCTTGTTATTGGACAGCACGCCGCCCTGTACCACCTTGCAATGGACTTCGGTGTCGAGGACTTCCTCGACCCACATTTCGATGCGGCCATCGTCCAGCAACAAGGTCGCGCCACGCGCCACATCGCGAATCAGTTCCTTGTAGTCGAGGCCAACCCGGGTTTGATCGCCGAGTTCGCAGGTGGCGTCAAGAACGAAGAGATCGCCGGGATTCAGTGTGATCTTGCCGTCCTTGAACTTGCCGATCCGAATCTTGGGGCCCTGCAAGTCGACCAGAACCCCCACCGCGCGGCCGCGCGTCTTGGCAATGGAGCGGACCAGTTCACAACGCTGTTGATGTTCTTGCGGGGTGCCGTGCGAAAAATTCAGGCGGACGACATCCACGCCACACTCGATCATCTTGTCCAGGATTTTTGGATCTGAACAGGCGGGGCCAAGGGTGGCGACTATTTTGGTTCTACGCAGCATGTTTTTCTCGATGTAGGAGGCCCGTGAAGAAAAGTCCCGCGGGCCGATCAGACGCAAATCGCGCCGCGAAAGCAGCGCTCCTACGTATCAGCCCGCGGCCCGTTTTTCCAGAATATCCACGGCGGGCAAAACCTTGCCTTCAAGATATTCCAGGAACGCGCCGCCGGCGGTGGAGATGTAGGACACCTTGTCGTAGATGTCGTATTTCTGGATGGCCGCGATGGTGTCACCACCGCCAGCCAGTGTGAAAGCCTTGGTGTTGGCGATGGCCATGGCGATGGCCTTGGTACCGGCGCCGAACTGATCGAACTCGAACACACCGACCGGGCCGTTCCATACCACGGTACCCGCCTTCATGATGATGTCGACCAGCTCCTGAGCAGACTTGGGCCCGATGTCGAAGATCATGTCGTCGTCGGCCACGTCACCGGCAGCCTTGGCCACGGCGGGTTCGTTGGCGTCGAACTGCTTGCCGCAGACGACATCGACGGCGATGGGGATGGTGGCGCCACGGGCGGTCATCTTGGCCATCAGGGCCTGGGCGGTCGGGATCAGGTCGGCTTCGCAGAGCGACTTGCCGATGTTCTTACCCGTTGCGGCCAGGAAAGTGTTGGCGATGCCACCGCCGACAACCAGTTGTTCGCACTTCTCGGACAGTGCTTCCAGCACGGTCAGTTTGGTGGAAACCTTGGAGCCGCCGACGATGGCCACCATCGGCCGGGCCGGGTTGGCAAGCGCCTTGTCGAGCGCTTCCAGTTCTTCCGACACCAGCTTGCCGGCGCAGGCGGTCGGCGCGTATTGGGCGATGCCGTAGGTGGAGGCTTCGGCGCGGTGCGCGGTGCCAAAAGCGTCCATGACGAACACGTCGCACAGCGCGGCATATTTGCGCGCGGTGGCTTCGACGTTCTTCTTCTCGCCTTTGTTGACGCGGCAATTCTCCAACAGCACGACTTCGCCTTCGGCGACTTCGAAGCCGCCGTCGACCCAGTCCTTGATCAGACGCACCGGCTTGCCCAACTTGGCGGCCATGACATCGGCGACCGGCTTGAGTGAAACCTCTTCCGTCCACTCGCCTTCGGTGGGGCGACCCAGATGAGAAGTCACCATGACCTTGGCGCCGGCTTTCAGTGCGTGTTCGATGGTGGGCATGGACGCGGTGATGCGGGCATCACTAGTGACCTTGCCGTCCTTGACGGGCACGTTCAGGTCGGCGCGGATGAAGACGCGCTTGCCCTTGAGGTCGAGGTCGGTCATGCGGAGGAACTTGGCCATTTGGATTCTCCTGATCAGGTAAGTGGTAAGGGCTGAGTGGGCTCAGGCCTTACAACTCAGAAAAAGAATGTGAAACGTGAAGGGTGAAAAGTGAAACGTGAAAACCATTCGGTCCCACATTTCACTTGAGCCGCAGAGCGGCGAGTCACCCTTCACTTTTCACGCATTGCATTACTTGGCGACGTGCTCGACCAGACGCAGCATGTTGCAGGTGTAGCCGTACTCGTTGTCGTACCAGGCCACAACCTTGACGAAGGTGCCGTCCAGCGCGATGCCGGCTTCCGAGTCGAAGGTGGAAGGCGCGCTATTGCCGACGAAGTCGGTGGAAACCACCTTCTCGTTGGTATAGCCCAGCACTCCCTTCATGGCGCCTTCGGAGGCTGCCTTCATGGCGGCGCAGATATCCGCGTAGGCGGCTTCCTTGTTCAGTTCCACGGTCAGATCGACCACGGAAACGTCGGAGGTGGGGACGCGGAAGGCCATGCCGGTCAGCTTGCCCTTCAGTTCCGGCAGCACCACACCGACAGCCTTGGCGGCGCCGGTGGAGGACGGAATGATGTTTTCCAGAATACCGCGACCGCCGCGCCAATCTTTCTTGGACGGGCCGTCGACGGTTTTCTGGGTGGCGGTGGCGGCGTGCACCGTGGTCATCAGACCGCGCTTGATACCCCAGTTGTCGTTCAGCACCTTGGCGACCGGAGCCAGGCAGTTGGTGGTGCAGGAAGCGGCGGAAACAATGGCTTCGCCGGCGTACTTGGCGTGGTTGACGCCGTACACGAACATCGGGGTGGCATCCTTGGAAGGGGCGGACTGAACCACTTTCTTGGCGCCGGCGGTGATATGGGCCTGGCATGACTCGGTGGTCAGGAAGAAACCGGTGCAATCGATGACGATATCGGCGCCTACATCGCCCCAAGCCAGATTGGCGGGTTCTTTCTCGGCGGTCAGGCGTATGGTCTTGCCGTTGACCTTCAGGTTGCTGCCGTCGACCGACACGTCACCGTTGAAGCGGCCATGCACGGAGTCGTACTTCAGCATGTATGCCAGGTAGTCGGGCTCGAGCAGGTCGTTGATGGCGACAACTTCGATGCCTGGGAAATCTTTGGCGATGGCGCGGAAAGCCATACGACCGATACGACCAAAACCATTGATGCCAACTTTAATAGTCATTTTTTAGCTCCTTGTGTGAAAACAGTATTCTGGAAAAACGTTACAGCACGCCCTTGACCTTGGCGACCACGTTCTCGACCGTGAAACCGAACTCCTTGAAGAGCTGAGGAGCGGGGGCGGATTCGCCGAAACGATCCAGGCCGATCACGGCGCCGCGCAGACCGACATACTTCCACCAGCCGTCGGTGACACCAGCTTCGATGGCGACCTTGTGCACGGTGGGCAACAGCACGCTGTCCTTGTAGGCCTTGTCCTGCTTGTCGAACTCGTTGGTGGAAGGCATCGACACCACGCGGGCGGCAATACCGTCGGCCTTCAGGGCTTCCTGGGCCTTCAGCGCCAGTTCCACTTCGGAACCGGTGGCGATCAGCACCACCTTGGCGTCGGCGGCATCGGACAACACATAGCCGCCCTTGCGGATATCGGCGATCTGGGCGTCGGAACGCTTGACGAAAGGCAGGTTCTGGCGCGACAGGATGTGGCAGCTCGGGCCGTCTTTTTTCTCGACGCTGGCCGCCCAGGCGACCAGGGTTTCGGTGGTGTCGCAAGGACGCCAGACGGTCATGTTGGGGATCATGCGCAGGGTGGCGGTCTGCTCGACCGGCTGGTGGGTCGGGCCGTCTTCGCCCAGACCGATGGAGTCGTGGGTGAACACGTAGACCACGCGCTGCTTCATCAGCGCGGACATGCGCAGGGCATTGCGGGCGTATTCCGAGAACATCAGGAAGGTGCCGCCGAACGGGAAGATGCCGCCATGCAGCGCCATGCCGTTCATGATGTGGCTCATGCCGAACTCGCGCACGCCATAGGAAATGTAATTGCCGCCGGCGTTGCGATGCAGCGGGTGGCAGCCGGGCCAGTTGGTCAGATTGGAGCCGGTCAGGTCGGCGGAACCGCCAACGCGCTCGGGCAGCGTGGAAATCAGGCGCTCGATGGCCAGTTGGCTGGCCTTGCGGGTCGCGACGGTTTCCGCCTTCTCCAGCGTGGTCGCCAGCGCGGCTTGCACGCGGCCAGACCAGTCGGCGGGCAGATCGCCGTTCATCCGGCGGGTGAACTCGGCGGCCTCAGCCGGGAACTGCGCGGCATACTCGGCGAACTTGTTGTTCCACAGCTTTTCCAGGCCCTCGCCCTTGGTCTTGGCATCCCAGCCGTCGTAGACGTCCTGCGGAATCACGAACGGCTCGTGGTTCCAACCCAGATTCGCGCGGGTGGCGTCGATTTCCGCCTGGCCCAGCGCCGCGCCGTGCACGTCGTGGGTGCCTTCCTTGTTGGGCGAGCCCTTGCCGATGATGGTTTTGCAGCAGATCAGGGTCGGCTTGTCGGCGGACTGCTTGGCCTTCTGGATGGCGGCTTCCAGGGCGACGGCGTCATGGCCGTCGACTCCGGCGATGACGTTCCAGCCATAGGCTTCGAAACGCTTCGGCGTGTCGTCGGTAAACCAGCCGTCGGTGTGGCCGTCGATGGAGATGCCGTTGTCGTCCCAGAACGCGACCAGCTTGTTCAGTTTCCAGGTGCCGGCCAACGCGCAAGCTTCGTGCGAAATGCCTTCCATCATGCAACCGTCGCCCATGAACACATAGGTGTGGTGGTTGACGATGTCGAGGCCGGGCTTGTTGAACTCGTGCGCCATCAGCTTCTCGGCCAGCGCCATGCCGACGGCGTTGGTGATGCCCTGGCCGAGCGGGCCGGTGGTGGTCTCGACGCCGGGGGTGTAACCCAGTTCAGGGTGGCCCGGTGTCCTGGAATGCAGTTGGCGGAAATTCTTCAGGTCGTCGATGCCGAGGTCGTACCCGGTCAGGTGCAGCAGGGCGTAAATCAGCATGGAGCCATGGCCGTTGGACAACACGAAACGGTCGCGATCAGCCCATTTCGGATTGGCCGGATTGTGGCGCAGGTGATGATTCCAGAGCACTTCAGAGATTTCCGCCATGCCCATCGGGGCGCCCGGGTGACCGGACTTGGCTTTCTCGACAGCATCCATTGCAAGGGCGCGGATTGCGTTTGCGAGGTCGTTACGTGTTGCCATGTCTTTGTTTCCTCAAAGAAAAAACCGAAATCTTGGCCCTGATGGGCGGAAAGTTTTGATTATGTCGCAGCCAATCAAGCATGAGCAAGCTGAGTGAGGTCTGACTCCTGACATGCGAAATGACACCGATGCATTATGAAAACACCATATCACATTGTTTTTTTAGAGTTTTAGGGTGTTCCCATGAGGAAATTTAAATATTTTTATATTCTTTGAAGGGCTGTTTATAGATAGCACCCGCCAATGCGTGAAGCGTTTGGGATTTATTGATCGGTAGCAGGAAAGTCGTCAGCCCAATCTCAAACGCCTATCCATGTTTTCCATTGTCGCAACAAATCCGGGGTCAGGGCGGCAAGCACCGAACGGCTCCAGGGGTCTTCGCCACGAAAGTCGGAGCCATCAAGCGCGCAGGCCGCCCCCCCGGACTCTTTCAGAATCAGGCAACCCGCCGCGTAATCCCACAACTTTTGCCCGCCATGCAGATAAACATGCATACGACCAGCCGCGACATAGCACCAATCCAGCGTGCTCGCGCCCAGATTGCGCTGGGAACTGAACGGATGCTCGAACGCCAATCGGCCAGCCAGTGTGCGGTCGATCCGCTTCAGTTCGATTCCCGCCATGCAGCGGCTCAGGTCAGTCGGCGGCGTTTTCAGTGGCAAGCGTTCGCCGTTCATGAACGCGCCCTGGCCTTCAACCGCATAAAACGCCTCATCGGCGCTGGGATCGTAAACCACGCCCAGTACGCTCTTCCGGTTCCGGATCAACGCCACGGAGATTGCGAAGAACGGCAGACCGTTGACGAAATTACTGGTGCCGTCGATCGGGTCCACGCACCAGAAACCATCATCGCCCAGGCCCCAGACCTCGTGTTGCTCGGCTTCGGTCATTTCCTCGCCGAGCACCGGATAAGGCGCAATTTCCCGCAGATGCCGAAACAACGCGGCCTGGGCCGCGATGTCGGCTTCGGTGAGCAGGCTGCCATCGACCTTGCGCTCGTGCGCGACTTTCATGTAGCGCGGCATGATTTCCTCGCGGCCGACCATGCGGCACGCGGCGATGACCTGCTCGACCAGAAGATTCAGGTCGGCCATGGACTCAGGAAAGCCACTTGATCGAACAACCCATGCTCGGAATCTGGTCGGCGGGGCCGCGCTGGGTCGTCGCAACCAGTTTCATCGCTTCGAACAGATCGCGGCGGGCGTCGGCGGGCGCGGCTTCCTTGCGCGATTCGTCCAGACGGCCGCGATATTGCAACTCGAGATTTCGATTGAAGCCGAAGAAATCCGGCGTGCAGACCGCGCCGTAGGCCTTGGCGACGTCTTGCGTCGCATCCAGCACGTAAGGCATCGGGAAAGAGAGTTGTTCAGCCAGCAAACGCATGTTGTCGAAACTGTCCTCGGGATATTCGCTCGCGTCGTTCGACATGATGGCGATCGAGCCGATCCCCATCGTCTTCAGCTCCGCGACATCGCGCACAATGCGTTCGATGACGGCTTTGACATAAGGACAATGATTGCAGATGAACATCACCAGCAGGCCATTCGGTCCGGCCGCATCTTGCAACGAATAGGTTTTTCCATCGACGCCGGGCAAGGCGAAATCGGGGGCTTTCCAGCCGAAATCGCAGATCGGGGTTTCCATGCGCACCATGCCGCCAACTCCAGTCAAATCAGGTGGCGCGATATTATCACCAGCCTGCGTCCCGCTTTCTTCCATGATCCGGCCCTAGCCCATGCCCCGCTTCTACTGTGACCTGCCGCTGGCCGTTGGCCGGCTGATTGAACTGCCCGTGGAAACCGCCCGCCATGCCATCGGCGCGCTACGACTGCGCGAAGGCGAACCGGTGACGCTGTTCAATGGCGATGGCGTCGAATACCACGGCACGCTGGCGCAACAAGGCAAAAGCGCGGCGGTTCGGTTGACGGAGCGCGCCGAACCCAAGCGCGAATCGAATCTGCACATCACCCTGGTGCAAGGCCTTTCCAGTGGCGAACGCATGGATCTGACCCTGCAGAAATCGGTGGAACTTGGCGTCGCCGCGATCCAGCCTGTATTCATGCGGCGCTCCATCGTCAAGCTCAGCGGCGACAAGGCCGAGCGGCGCTTGCAACACTGGCGGGGCGTGGTGGTTGCAGCCTGCGAACAATGCGGCCGCAACCGCATTCCGCCGGTCGGCGAGATTCAGGAATTCATGTCCTGGCTGCGGCAACAGCAAAACCAGGCCGATGCCATGCAGAGTTACCTGCTCGACCCGGAAGCGGAAACCGGCCTGCGCGACCTGCCCGCGCCGAATGGCCGCATCCTGTTGTTGGCTGGGCCGGAAGGCGGTTTCGACCCGATCGAGCGCGGGGCCGCGGTTGCCGCCGGTTGCCAACGGGTCAGACTGGGGCCGCGTATCCTGCGTACCGAAACGGCCGCCCTGGCGGCGATTGCCGCCATGCAGGCGGTCTGGGGCGATTTCTAACTTTCCGGTAACGGCATTCAAGTTTTTCGGCTCCGCGCCGTAACAACAGTGTTCATTTATCCGTTGCCAGAAATACAGGAGTCAGCCATGGCGAAAATCGCACAGGCGGATGCCACCTCATTCGTGGAGTGGTTCCGCGCCGCGGCGCCCTATATCCACGCTTTTCGCGGCAAAACCTTTGTTTTTGCGTTCGGCGGCGAAGCCATGTTGCGCGATGATTTCGTCGATCTGATTTACGACATCAACCTGCTCAGCGCGCTCGGCGTGCGCCTGGTTCTGGTGCATGGCGTGCGGCCTCAGGTCGAAGAGCGCCTGGCCGCCGAAGCGCAATATGTTCGCGGCCGCCGCGTAACCGACGCCGACGCCCTGGAGCACGTCAAGGATGCGGTCGGCTCGGTGCGGGTGGATATCGAAAGCCTGCTTTCAGTCGGCCTGCCCAACACGCCGATGGCGGGCGCCGAGATTCGCGTCGCATCCGGCAATTACGTGACCGCGCAGCCAGCCGGCGTGGTCGATGGCGTCGATCTGCAATTCACCGGCGAGGTACGCAAGATTGCCGTCGCGCCGATCCGCGACCGCCTCAATGCCGGCGAAATCGTCCTGCTCTCGCCGATCGGCTACTCGCCCACCGGCGAGGTGTTCAACCTGACCCTGGAAGAAGTAGCCACCCAGGCGGCCATCGCGCTGGAAGCGGCCAAACTGGTCTTCATCCTCGACCATGGCGATACCGTCGACGCCAAAGGCCGGCGCATCAACCGGGTCACCGCCGCGCAAGTGCCCAAGCTGCTGCGCGAACTGCCGGAAGGCGACATGAAGCTGTATCTGCCGCACGCCGTCCACGCCTGCAAAAAAGGCGTCGGCAAAGTGCATCTGATCAGCGCGGATGTCGATGGCGCGGTGTTGATGGAGCTGTTCACCCATGCCGGCGTCGGCACCATGGTTACACGGCAATCGGTGGAAAACCTGCGCCCGGCCACAATTGACGATGTCGGCGGCATCTTGTCGGTGATCGAACCGCTCGAGGCCGACGGCATTCTGGTGCGCCGTTCGCGCGAACGGCTGGAGCAAGAAGTCGAACAGTTCTTCGTCGACGAACTCGATGGACGCATCGTCGGTTGTGTGGCGCTGTATCCATTTCCCGAGGCCGGCGCTGCCGAGATGGCTTGTCTGGCGGTGGCGCGGGAATTTCAGCGCGGCGGCCGCGGCGACGCCCTGCTGGCCTCGGTCGAAGAAGCCGCAATGGAGCTCGGACTGACTCAATTGTTCGTGCTCACCACGCGCACCACCCACTGGTTCATCGAACGCGGCTTCGTCCTGGGCGCACCGGAAGATCTGCCGGCGCCGCGCAAAGCGCTTTACAACTGGCAACGGCGTTCCAAAGTGCTGATCAAGCAAATCGAGGGTTGAAATGTTCCTGCAAGCCATCCTGACCATAGCCTCCTGGCTGTTGCCACCGACCCTGATTTTTTCGGCCTCAGTCGCGAGCGCCGCGCCCAACCCTCCGGAGCCAGCCCCGGCATATGCCAAAACCACCTTCATTCTGGGCATCGTCCCGGCGCACAGCGCGCGGGTATTGACGGAACGTTACGAACCGTTGCGCGCTTACCTGGAAAAAGCGCTGAAACAGCCGGTTCGTATCGAGAGCGCGCCGGACTTTCGCCGTTTCCAGGAACGCACCTTGCGCGGCGATTTCGACCTGACGATCACACCCGCCCACTTCGCCCGGCTCGCGCAAAAAGATGCCGGCCAACAACCGCTGGCGCAGTTTGTGCCGGATCACGACGCATTGCTGATCTGCGCGGCCGAACGGCCGCTGCGCACTATCCAGGATCTCAAGGGCAAGCAACTCGCGGTCATCGACCGGCTCGCCATCACAGTTACCGCCACACTGCAATTTCTCGACACGCAAGGCCTCGAGGCCAATCAGGATTATCAGGTTATCGAACACCGAACCCATGCCAGTGCGGCCTATGCCTTGATTTCCGGCTTGTCCGCCGCCGCGGTCACGACCAGCCAGGGCATGGTGCAGATGCCGGATGACCTGCGCCGCAAACTGGTGGTGTTAAAGCACATCGCCGATATTCCCGCCTTCGTTCTGATTGCCCGGGCCGATATGGATAAAGCCCAGGCCGAGCGCCTGAAGACGCTGCTGCTGACATTCCAGAATGAGGTTGAGGGCATCGATTTCCTCGGCCAGACCGGCTACAACAAACTGATAGCGGCCAACGAGACGGTCATGAAACGCGCCGATGTCTATCTCAAGGAAACACGTAAGGCATTGAAGTGAAACAGCCTCAACTGCGTATTCCGCTCTGGCTCAAACTCACCCTGGCAGGATTGCTGGTTGAAGCGCTGATGCTGGGCCTGCTGGTGGTGAGCAATCTCCGTTTGATGGAAACGGAGTTGATCCAGAAAACCCAATTGCGCATCGATAGCGCCGTCCCCCTGCTCAACGCCGCCCTCGCCACCCCGATGATGCAGCGCGACTATGGCGCGCTACACGATATCCTGGCCGAGGCGCGCGGTAATGACGCCTACGTCTATCTGGTTCTGCTGGATAAGGACGGACGCCGGGTCGCCCATGCGGGTCTCGACAACCACACGGCTTTGCCGAAGTTGAACGACGCCATCGGTATTGGCGAGGATCGGATTTTCGACACGGAAATGCCCATTCGTCTCGCGGGGACTGAATATGGCCGCTTGCGCTTCGGGATCAGCACCGAATTTCTTGCCCAGGCGCGTGAGCGCGCCGTGCGCCAAGGCATTTATGTCGGACTGATCGCGGTCGCCCTCACTTTCCTGACCCTGGCCCTGATCGGCTATTTGCTGACGCGGCGGCTAAAACAACTGACCGAAGCCAGCCATGCGCTGGCGGACCAGAATTTCGATGCTTTGCTGCCTTCATCCGGGCCCGATGAAGTGGGTCAACTGGCGATCGCTTTTCGCGCCATGTCGGACCAGCTCAAGTCACGGCTATCCGAATTGCGTGACAGCGAGCAACGGTTTTTTGCCATCGCCAACTACACCTACGATCTGGAACTCTGGATCAACCCGACCGGGCAGGCCATCTGGGTCAATCTTTCGGTGGAACGGATCACCGGTTACAAACCGGACGAATGCCTCTCCTTGCCCGGTTTTCCGCTTTGTTTGATCGCGGAAGACGATCGGGTTGAAGCGGCAACCCACTTTCGATCCGCATTGGGCGGCGCTACCGGCGAGGGCTTTCAGTTCCACATGTCGCGCAAGGACGGCTCGAGCTTCTGGGCCGCGGTCAACTGGCATTCCATTTACAGCCGTGAAGGCCAGTTTCTGGGTATACGCGCGAGTATTCGCGACATTTCAGACCTGAAGGCGTCCGAAGAACAAGCGTTGCAATACCTGGCCGGCGCCGAAGCCGAACGCGCCCGTTTGCAAGCCCTGCTCTCGGCGATGAACCTGGGCATCCTGTTTATCGGTACCGATCAGCGCGTGATCTACCACAACCCGGCTTTCAACCATATCTGGCGGCTATCGGAAGGTGTCGATCTGGTCGGCCAGAGCATCGATGCGCTATTCGCGCGTAGCGCCTGTGAACTGACTCAGCCCGCGGCTTACCAGGATTACATCGCGCTTGTGCTCAGCCAGCAGATCGACGCCGGCAGTTTTGAAATCATCTTGCACGATGGCCGCATCGTGACTCAATTGAGCTACGCGGTACGTGACCGCGACGCCCGCTTTATCGGCCACCTGTGGGTCTACGAAGACGTCACCAGCGAACGCCAGACCGCCGAGCAACTGCTCTATCTGGCCGAACGCGACTCGCTTACCGGGCTATACAACCGGCATCGCTTCCAAGCCGAACTTGAACGCATGCTGGCGGACTCCGCCCGCCACGGCCCCCCTTCCGCGCTCCTGTATTTCGACCTCGACGAATTCAAGACCATCAACGACCACTTCGGCCATACGGCGGGCGATTCGATGTTGGTGCGAGTGGCCGGAGAAGTCTCCGGCCTGACCCGGCGCAACGAAATGCTGTTCCGCCTGGGCGGCGACGAATTCGCCATCCTGTTGCCCGGCGCCGACGAGACCCAGGCCGAAGCCCTGGCCGAGCGGGTGGTTCGCGCCATCGCCCAGATTCCGTTCCGCTTTACCGGCCAGGCACAGGGCCAGCCGCTGCACATCTCGTCCAGCCTGGGTATTGCGCTGTACCCGTTGCACGCGGCCGATCAGGATCAACTTGTCGCTTGCGCCGATACCGCCATGTACCAGGCCAAACAGGCCGGCAAGAATGCCTGGCGGGCTTACCGCGCCGAACTGGACACCACGCCGGAAATGGTCAGCCGACTATCGTGGAACGAGCGCCTGGCGCGTGCGCTGCGTGAAAATCTGTTCGAACTGCATTATCAGGGCGTCTACAGCACCAAAACCCGCGAACTGGTGCATCTGGAAGCGTTGATACGGCTGCGCGACGAAACGACCGGCGAACTGGTGTCGCCCGGCCTGTTCATTCCGATTGCCGAAAAGAGCAACAAGATTCTCGAAATCGACCGCTGGGTGTTGCGCCAAGCCATCCAGTTGCTGAGCGAGCGGCCCTATGCGCCGCCCATCGCCGTCAACATTTCCGGCCGCTCGTTCGACGACCCCGCCTTGCCGGACTACATCGCCGATCTGCTGCGTGAACACCGGGCCGAACCGGCCCGCCTGCTGATCGAAATCACCGAAACCGCCGCCGTCTCCGACCTCACCGATGCAGAGCGTTTCATCGAGGCGCTGAAACAAACCGGCTGCGGCGTCTGCCTGGACGATTTCGGCGCCGGCTTCGCCTCCTTCGCCTATCTGAAACACATCCGCGTCGACACCATCAAGCTGGACGGCATGTTCATCCGCAACCTGCCGCACGATCACGAAAACCAGGTCTTCGTGCGCGGCATGGTCGAAGTGGCGCGCGGACTTGGCAAAACCACGGTCGCGGAATGCGTCGAAGATGAAGCCACGCTCAAATTGCTGGCCAAACTGGGCGTCGACAAAGCCCAGGGTTATCACCTCGACCGACCGCAAGCCGATCACCCGGCCCTCAACAAGGACAAGAAGGGGAACACCCAATGACACCGTCTGAACATGTCGGACGCAGCGCGGAAGCCCATGCCGATATTCTGCAACGCCTGCATGCGCTGGATCGCGCCATCGCCCAACACGCACAATGGCTGGCGCGGCTGAATCGACAATTGATCTGCGGCGGCAAGGCCAACCCGGACGATCTGGCCGAAGATGCCCATCGACGCTGCCCGTTGAGCCACTCCCTGAAAGCGCTTGAACCCGCGCGCGGCGAGCAGGATCCGAGCCATGCCGCGCTCGAGGTCGCGCATCAATCGATGCACGAAATCGCCAGCCATCTGCTGCAAGCCCAGGCCGCCAACCAACCGATCGCCGGCGCCGACTACGATGCGCTGGTCGCGGTTGCCGCGCGAGTCAGGCAACTGCTGCGGCGCAAGGAGCAGGAGCTGACCGAATGCCTAGGCGCGGTCGACAAACTGACCGGGCTATGGAATCGCCAAGCCGTGCATCTGCGTCTGGCGGAGGAGATCGAGCGCGTGCAACGCACCCGGCAACCTTGCGCGGTCTGTTTCGTCGACCTCGACGATTTCGCCAATGTCAACGAAGCTCACGGCCAACTCATCGGCGATGCCGTACTTAAAGCCTCCGCCAGCTTCTTTGCCAGCCACTTGCGTGGCTACGACACCATCTTCCGCCTTGGCGGCGAGGAATTCCTGCTCTGCCTACCCAACATCGACCTGGACCAGGCCGGCGCGCTGATCAATCGCCTGCGCGACGATTTCGCCGCCCACGCATTCGAGGTCGACGGCAAACAGATTCGGATTTCCGCCTCATTCGGCATCATCAATCTGGAGCCGGTCTTTTTCATCGACGAAATCCTCGAACGCGTCGAGCGCGCCCAGCTCATCGCCAAATCCGAAGGCGGCAACCGGGTCTGCATCTGGCACGATGGATTCGACGTTGAAGCGCGCTAACCCGCAACTGTCCCGGGCCAGCCTGAACGGGGGATGTTCCCCGCCGGCGCCCAGGAGACGCTGGATTCACTGGCCAGGCATTTCCCCCGGGGAATTTTCCGCGACCACATAGCGGTTTCGGCCCGATGCCTTGCCCATATACAGCGCGGCATCGGCACGCTGGATCGCGCTTTCCAGGCTTTCATGCTCACCCGCCAGAGCGACACCGATAGTCACGGTAGGGCGCACGCTCGCCCCATCCGGCAAGACAACCGACAGCGCGCGTACCGCATCCAGCACCCGCTGCGCCGCATGCTCTTCCGCATGATTTGTCGCGGACAACTCCATCAGCAACAGGAATTCCTCGCCGCCGTAGCGATAGACCAGATCGTCGTCCCGGATTACCCGCTTCAGGGTCGCCGCGAGGTTCTTCAACACGATGTCGCCTCCGGCGTGACCATACCGGTCATTGACGGCTTTGAAATGATCGATATCCGCCATCATGACCAACTGAACGCTGCCGCGATGACGGATATGCTTGGTGAGCAGATCGAAATCCTGTTCCATGCGATGACGCAACGGCAATTCCGTCAAGGGATCGATTTGCGAACTCAGGCTGACCGCCAATGTTTTGAAGTACGCGAGAAGATCGACAAGCCGGCGTTGCGTGGTTTCGAATCTGTCCAGATCCTCGATTTCGCCCGGCTTTCCTTCCATGACACGACTACAAATGGCGCGGATGGCATCGTGCATGACCTGGTGTTCGGTTGCCAGAGATCGGGTCCGGCTGGCATCCAGCGCCTCGAAATTGGCTCGCTGTTGCACGAACCAGCGGCCAAAACAACACAGTTCGTGCGCTTCGGTCTTCAGCACATCGTCGCCTGGAGAGGTCCGCAACACGGCGCAACGCAGGACTTTGCGCGACCACTCCAGATGCGACTGCATGCCGGCATCCAATTCGGAAACAAACTGTTCCAGGGCTATTTCGTGCATATGGCGAACATCACTTTGGCAACAAGATTTTTAGGGAACGTGTCGGCATTTTTTCCATTTTCCGCTCGTATGCGTTTGGTTATAGCCAAAACAATCACAGCGGCGCTGTTTTCAGGCATCCATTCACCGCACGGCCTTAGGGCGGAGAATCGTTTCGGCGATTTTAAATCGGTCATTGCCGAATAGCCGGTTTCACTCGGGGCGACGCGCGTCCAGACCTTGGATCTGGCCCGAGTCTGGCCTGTATCCCGCCTTTGCTCACCCTTTGAACGCCTGGTCGGAGGCGAGATAAGCGATTTCCTCCGGCGTGCTGTCGCGGCCGAGGATGGCGTTGCGATGCGGAAAGCGGCCGAAGCGGCGGACGATGCCGCGATGGTGCTCGGCGAAACGGAGGTTGGCGACGAGGCCGGCGCGCTCGAACAGGGCCACGGACTGGTCCTGGTCGGCCAGGTTTTCGCTGTGCATCAGCGGCATGTAGAGGAACAGGAGCCGGTCGCGCGGCAGGCGTTGGTCGTCGCCGCGCGCGACGGCCTGGCGGACGACCTCCACGGCTTGCCGTTCGGTGCTGAACGCGGCCGGCTTGCCGCGATACATGTTGAGGGGCAATTGATCCAGCACGATGGCCAGGGCCAGCACGCCTTCCGGGCTTGCCGCCCAGTTGTCCAGTTCTCCCGCCGCAGCGCGCCGCCAGAGCGCTTCATAGCGCTGGCGAATCTCATCGTCCAGCGCCGGCGTCGAGGCAAACCAGCATTTGCCGATGCGCGGCGAGAACCAGTAATCGAGCAGGTCTTGAATGTCGTGTTGTTGGGTCATGGCCGGGTTTGCTTGGATTTCTTACCGGTTTCGAGCGCCGCGCGATCTATCTGAAACAGTGCCCGCGCCCACACTTGCCGGTTGGCGCTTAAGCCGAGGATGGCTGCGCGTTGCCGAGCTTTCCAGTCGTTGCGCCGGGCCGGGTCGGCTATGCGCGCATGGCAGCTCGATGCGACGCCGAAGTTGTGTTCGATGTTGTCCGCGAAGGACTGGAAATTGGCGCGCGCGCCGGCGAGTTCGGGCATCCGGTTCCACCAGTTTGCCGGGTCATTCAGCAAGCTTTTAAGCAGGTCGTGGCGGTGCAGAATCGCCTCTTGTTTGACCCGGTATTTCTCGCGCATTTCGCTTTGCATCGCGCTCAAGGTTTCGTCCACCACAGCTTCCGCCAGCGCCTCGCCGGGGTAGCCCAGCGCGGTCAGGCGCTGCATGGCGAACAGCATCACGTCGCCGTGAAACTGGCGTTCGAATTCGCCGCACAGATCGATCAGCGGGCTGGCGGATCGATCCACCACGCCGGGGCGGAATTCGGATTGACCGGTCGTCTCCAGCGTGCGTTTGTGCAGCATCGGCACATTGGCGGAGACGAAACGCGGGCCGATTTCGGCTTGCAGCAGGCGGCCCATGGTCGGGCCGGACATGCGCAGGCGCAACAGCGCGTAGGGGATGAACCAGCCCAGCGCCTCGGGCCGGAACACGTAATTGCCGGTATAGACGGTGCGCGCCGGCTGCACGCTTTGCATGACATCGGCGTGCTCATACCAGGTCACGCGGGTGGGATGTTCGCCGTGGAAAAAACGGTTCAGGCGGGTAGAGAATTCGACGAAGCAGGCGGCGTTATCGGGTTCGCCCTGGATTGGACAACGGTAGCGATACACCTCGGCGGCTTGCTTGAAACCGAACAGGTCGGCCATGTCGTGATACGCCGCGTCACCGGTGGCGGCGACACCCGGCTGTCGATATGCCTGGCCCGGCTCGACGGCGGCCATTTCGTAGAGGAAACCGATCACGTCCTCCAGAAAATTGCCGGCCATCACGGCGGGCGAAACCGGCGGGTCGCCGACCACTTTTCCGGTCAACACCTGGACGTCGGTGCGGCTGAAGATGGCGTCCAGGTGATAAAGGAAGTTCACCGCGCAGACAGCGTTGGTCACCTCGCGGCCACCTTCGGGCGTGGCAACGGGTTTATCGACATTGACCTTGAATTCCTGGTCGGCGTCGATGGTGTAGAACAGCAGGCGCTGGTCCGGCAGCGTTGACCGCATCTCGGCGAGCTTGAGGTAAGCGATGTTGCGCATCATCGCCTGGCCCTTGTGGCCGAAGGCGTCGCGCGGGTGATGGCCGACGATGCCGGCGAGATCGACCGCCGCGAGTCTGCCCATCAGCGCCAGTTGTTCTTCCAGCCCGAAATACTGGGTGCTCAAACCGGCGGCATCGAATTCCCGGGCGATGGCCCGATTCCGTGCTATCGATTCCGCCTCGCTCGAATCGTCGGCCAGCAGCACGGAAACCTTGCGCCAACGGCCATTGGGTTGGCCCCCCATCTGCCCGCCGTAGCCGTAGGCGCGGCAAAGTTGCAGCAGGCTTTCGAGGCAGTCTTTCAGGTGGATCGGGCTGTCCGCCACCGGGATGGCGATGACGAAATGGTGGCGCGGGTCGTTGCCCTGGCGTTCGATCAACGCCTCCAGTCGGCGCCAGGCCGATTGATACGACGCGAGCAGGTTTTCGTTGAAGCCGCCGTCCCACAACGCAGCCTCGAAACGAACGATGGCCGCGCGTTGCGCGGCAATCTGCTCGACCAGATCAGCGTGCCGACAGGTAGGTGGGGAAGGCATTCTTGTCGAGCAGGATTTCGATCAGATTGATCGTACCGGTCAGGTCGGCGCTGGCGAACAGCGTATCGAGATCGGCTTCGGCGACGATGCGGTGATGCTGGATGCCGAAAGAGCGGGCGAGCAGTTCGAAATCCGGATTCACGAAGTCGCAGTCGATGTAGCGCTCGCCGTACAACTGAAACTGGTTCTTGCGGATCAGTCCCATCGTGGCGTTGTTGATGACCACGATGTTGAGCGGAATCCCGTAGTTCACCGCCGTCATGATCTCCATGCAGCACATCTGAAAACCGCCGTCGCCGAGGATGGCGAAGGTGGGCGCGTCTTGCGAGCGAGCTTGGGTAAAAAAGCGCGCGCCGATTGCCGCCGGAATGGCATGGCCCAATGAGGAAATGCCGGAATTCGGGAAATAGTGGTTGGCGTGCGAGACATCGAAAAAGCTCTGCGCGAACACGATGTTGTCGTCGAAGATCAACGCGTCTTGCGGGAAACGCTCGGCCAGGCCGGCGAAGAACGCCTCCATCAGGTGAAACTTGGCGTGTTGCGCGGCGGCCGCTCCGGCCAGCGGCTGATTTTCGTTTTCGCGATGGTCGTCCAGCTTGTCGAGCCTGCCACCGGGTTTACCAGCGGGTTTACCAACACTCGCGCCCTCGGCCGCCAGATCCGCCAGCAATGCGGTCAACACCTCGCGGATATCGCCATGTATCGCCAGATCCGCCTTGAACACCTTGCCCAATTGGCCGGCATCGCAATCCACCTGCGCCACCTTCTTGCCGGCCAGCAGCTTTTTGTCCCACAGATAACTGGTGCGCTCGTTGAAGCCGGCGCCGAGAAAGATCACCAGATCGGCGTGCTCGACGATATAGCGATACGCCTGGCCGTTCGAGGTGACGCCCAGGCAGCCAAGCGACAACGCGCCGCCCTCGCTGACCACGCCCTTGGCCTTCAGGCTGGACGCCACCGGAATTCGCAGCGCCTCGCTCAGGCTGGCGACGACATCGCGCGCGCCGGCCTTGATGCAGCCGTAGCCGGCCACGATGACCGGATATTTCGCGGCCTGGATCAGCGCAGCCAGTTGCGCCAGCGCGACGCCATGCGCCGCGCAGTTGTCCACTTGGCGCGGCACGGCGGCCTGAATGTGCAGCTGATCGAGCACATCGTCCTCGACCATCTCCTTCTGCACGTTGTAGGGAATGCTCAACAGCACCGGCCCCGGCTCGCGCGAGAACAGCGCCCGTGTCGCCTGGTTGAGCACCTGGCCCAGGTAATCGGTGCGTTCGATCAGCTTGTGATAGCGGGTGATGCTGGAAAACAGCGCGCCCTGATCGATGGCGCCGCCCTCGCCGGAGCTTTCCTGCAAACCGCCCTTGCCGAAGATATAAGTCGAGGTCTCGCCGGTGATGATCAGCACCGGCAGCCGCTCCGCATAGGCATTGGCGATGCCGGTGACCAGATTGGTCGCGCCCGGCCCGGCCGTGGCGATGCAGGCCGCGATCTTGTCCAAACCATGCCGGTGCGAAACGCGCGAATACCCGCCCGCCATGAACGCCGCGCCTTGCTCATGTTTGACCAGCACACTCTTGACCTTCGAGTCGCGCAACTGGTCGTAAATCGGCAGCACATGCGCGCCGGGCATGCCAAAGATGACTTCGACGCCCAGGCGCTCCAGGTATCTGACGATCAATTCACTGACGGTAATTTTCATGTGCTTGCGGGGCTGAAGCTTCAGCCCCGGTGCGCTCCAGACTGGTGCGGGCGAAGGGCGCGATTTGAGCACAAGACGCCCCGGGCGGGAACCTTGCGACGAGAGGAAAAATCCATCGGGATCAAGCGGTTATTCTTGCTAACGCGATTGCACAAGTACGCGCATCAGCCCAGCGCGCGCTCGATGAAGTGGCGCGGCACGCGGGTACGCGGCACCCGCTCGGTTGGGTGGCCTCTGAACCATTGCCGCACATCGTCATCCAGGCCGATGCCGTGCATGTAGTTGTACAGCGCCTTGTTCAGCGCGATGCCGAGCGTGTCGTGGTCGACGCCGGTCGGGTCATCGAAGCCGACATCGTTTTTGGCGAAAGAGACCGGCGGCAGCAGAGCCGTTGGCGGCTCTGCCGCCTTACGGAACTGGCGTACCCCTTGCGGGTGCAAAGGCTTCAAGGTGACGCCGAATTGTTCCGGGTGCAGGCCGACCGGGGAATGCACGGTGCAGACGAAACGGTGGAAAAAGCCGGACTGGATGCAGCCGGCGGCGAACAGTTGGCGCACGTATTCCAGCGCGTCGACGGTGTCCTGCACGGTTTGGGTCGGGAAGCCGTACATCAGGTAGGCGTGGACCAGGATGCCGGCATCGCTGAAAGCGCGGGTGACGCGGGCGACCTGTTCGACCGAAACGCCTTTCTGCATCAGTTTCAGCAGCCGGTCGGAGGCCACTTCCAGCCCGCCGGAAACCGCGATGCAGCCGCTGTCCGCCAGTTGCCGGCACAGTTCCGGCGTGAACGATTTTTCGAAGCGGATGTTGCCCCACCAGGAGATCGCGCGATTGCGCTTTTCCAACTCTTCGGCCAGCGCTTTCAGCGCCTTCGGCGGCGCGGCTTCGTCGACGAAGTGAAAGCCGGTCTGGCCGGTTTCGCCGATGACGGCTTCGATCCGGTCGACCAGCGTGGCCGCAGCGATGGCGTCGTAGCGGCCGATGTAATCGAGCGAGACGTCGCAGAAGCTGCACTTCTTCCAGTAACAGCCGTGCGCCACGGTGAGCTTGTTCCAGCGCCCGTCCGACCACAGCCGGTGCATCGGGTTGAGCATGTCGAGCACCGACAGATAGCGATCCAGCGGCAGCCCGTCCCAGGTCGGCGTGCCGACTTCGGCGAAAGGAATGTCGGGTTCCGGGAAGTGGATGTAGCGGACTTTTTCGTCGCCGCGCACGAAGGTCCGCACCAGGCGATCCTGTCCGCGCTCGCCGCGCAGATGTTCCAGCAGCGCCAGCAACGGCCGTTCGCCGTCATCGAGGCAGACATAGTCAAAATAGTCGAACACGCGCGGCTCGCTCAGTTCGCGCAACTCGGTGTTGACGTAGCCGCCGCCGAGCACGGTGACGATGCCGGGGTGTGACGCCTTGATCGCCTGGGCGATACGGAACGCGGCGTAGACGTTGCCGGGGAAAGGCGCCGACAGCAGCACGACAGCCGGCGCATGCCGCGCCACCGATTCCAGCGTCAGATCGCGCAGGCTTTGATCGACCAGATTCAGCGGCGCGGCCAGCGCCTCGGCCAAGGGATCGAACGTCGGCTGGCTTTGCGCCAGCGATTCGGCATAGCGGACGAATTCGAAGCGCGCATCGACCGCGTCGCGCAACACATCGGCGACATCGTTCAGGTACAGCGTGGCGAAGTGGCGGGCGCGATCCTGCACGCCGAGCGCGCCGAACGCCCAGGCCAGCGGATCGCCGCCATCGTCGTTTTCGTTTGGGTCCACGTAGACATCGAGCGAGTCGAAGCGCGCGCCCTCGGGCAGAAAACCGCGCCCGGCGATGCGATGCCCGATGCTGGGGTCGCGCCCCTGCAGAAAGGCGACGGCGGGTGTGATGCTGGCGAGATAGCGGTCGAACTGTTCATCGAAGGCTTTGACCCGCGGCGTGCGTTTGGCCTTCGGCAGCGCCTCGATGCAGGCGCGTATCGCCCCCAGGCCGGCCGGCGAAAACAACCGCAACACCAACGCCAGCGCGAGGTCTTCCTGCACCGCGTCGACCCCGCGCGAACGCAGGAAGCCGGTCAGGTAGGCCGTCGACGGATACGGCGTGTTGAGCTGCGTCATCGGCGGGATGATTGAAAGGACACGCATGCTGTTCAAGCCCGGTGAGATAAGTAGCCGCGCAGGATGGGTAGAGCATAGAGAAACCCATCGATCCGACCGCGCCACGTTGCAATGATGGGTTTCGCTATCGCTCTACCCATCCTACGAAACTATGAAACTAATGATGATTGCCGCGCCGGAAATCCAGATGCCCGTCGATCAGCGTGTATTGCACGCGGCCCTGCATTTCCAGGCCGAGGAAGGGGCTGTTCTTGCCCAGGCTGGCGAGGTTGGCGCGGTTCACTACCCAGGTCGCTTCCGGGTCGAACAGGCACAGGTCGGCGGGCCGGCCGATGCCGATCCGGCCGGCATCGACGCCGAGGATGGCGGCCGGGTGTTGCGTGATGTAGCCCAGCGCTTTGGTCAGCGGCAGGCCGGTTTCGCGCGCCCATTTCAGGGTCAGCGGCAACAACAGTTCGACGCCGGTCGCGCCAGGTTCGGCTTCCTGAAACGGCAGTTCCTTGGCGTCGTCGTCGACCGGGGCGTGATCGGAACAGATCGCGTCGATGGTGCCATCTTCGAGGCCATGACGGATCGCGTCGCGGTCGCGCTGGCTGCGCAGCGGCGGGATCAGATGGCAGTGGGCGTTGAAATCGGCGGTATCCATTTCGGACAGATGCACGTGGTGGATGCCCACGTCGCAGGTGATCGGCAGGCCGTCCTGCTTGGCGTGGCGCACCATCTCGATGCCGGCGCGGCTGGACAGACGGGCCAGATGCACGCGCGCGCCGGTTTCGCGCACCAGCAGCAGAATGGTCGACAGCGCGACGGTTTCCGCCGGCACCGGAATCGGCGGAAAGCCGAGCCGCGCCGCGACGACGCCATCGTGCGCGACGCCTTCGCGCGCCAGATGCGGATCTTGCGGGCGCAGCCAGACCGAGAGTTCGAAGGTTTTGGCGTATTCCATCGCGCGCAACAACACCTGGGTGTCGATCAACGGCGCGTCGGCCTGACTGAACGCGATACAACCGGCCTCGGTGAGTTCGGCCATTTCGGTGATGCCTTCGCCCTTGAGCTTGCGCGTCAGCGCGCCGACCGGGTAAACGCGCGGGCCCGGCATGTGCTTGGCGCGAAACTTGAGCATTTCGACCAGACCGGGCTCGTCCAGCGGCGGATCGGTATCCGGCGGGCAGGCCAGCGAGGTGATGCCGCCGACCGCCGCCGCGTGCATTTCGGTTTCCAGCGTCGCCATGTATTCCAGGCCGGGTTCGCGCAGACGCACCGACAGATCGACCAGACCCGGGCAGACGATCAGGCCGCTGGCGTCGATGGTCTGATTGGCGTGGAAATCGGCCGGTATGGACGGCCCCCACGCTTCGCTGCCCCCCGAGGGGGCGCTACGCCTGCCTTGGGACGGCCCTGCGGCAGGCGCGCCGATACCAACGATGTGGCTGGCGGCGACGTAGATGTCCAGCACGGCATCCAGGCCGGAAGCGGGATCGATGACACGGCCGTTCTTGATATGAATCTTCATCTCGCTATTCCTCAGTTCCCGGCCAGTATGCTCATGACCGCCATGCGCACCGCGATGCCGAAGGTGACCTGCGACAGGATCACCGACTGCATGCCGTCGGCCACCGCCGAATCGATTTCGACACCGCGATTCATCGGGCCGGGATGCATGACGATGGCATCCGGCTTGGCCAGCTTGAGTTTGTCCGGCGTCAGACCCCAGTGTTTGTAATACTCGCCGGCGGTGGGCAGACGCGAGCCGCGCATGCGCTCGTTCTGCAGGCGCAGCATCAGCACCGCGTCGACATCCTTGATGCCTTCAGCCATCTTGTGGAACACGTGTACGCCGAGATTCTCGACATCGCGCGGCAACAGGGTCTTCGGCGCGACCACGCGCACTTCCGGGCAACCCAGCGTGGTCAGGGCATGAATCTGCGAACGGGCGACACGCGAATGCAGCACATCGCCGACGATGGCGACGCGCAGGTTGTGGAACGGGCCCTTGTAGTGGCGCAGCGTGAACATGTCGAGCAGGCCCTGGGTCGGGTGCGAACAGCGGCCGTCGCCGGCGTTGACGATATGGATATGCGGCGCGACATGGCGCGCAATCAGATGGCCGGCGCCGGCGGCGGCATGGCGCACGATGAACATGTCGGCCTGCATCGCCGACAGGTTGGCGATGGTATCGAGCAGGGTTTCGCCCTTGCTCTGCGAGGACGCGTTGATGTTCAGGTTGACCACGTCGGCGGACAGGCGCTTGGCCGCGATCTCGAACGTGGTGCGGGTGCGCGTGGAGTTCTCGAAGAAGATGTTGAAGATGGCCTTGCCGCGCAGCAGCGGCACTTTCTTCACATCCCGCTCCGAATCGGTCACCGTGATGAACGACGCGGCGGTATCGAGTATCTGGGTCAGGATGCGCGCGGGCAGCCCATCCAGCGTCAGCAGATGGCGCAGGCGGCCATCGTCGGTCAGTTGCAGGTTGGCGCTCATGGCTTCCTTTTCATGATGAAGTGGAGTCCTTCGGCTTCGCTCTTTTCCAGGGAAATGTGCTGGTCGGCGGGCAGCTCGAGCTTGAGGCCGACATAGTCCGCGCAGACCGGCAGTTCGCGCCCGCCGCGGTCGACCAGCACCGCCAGCTTGATCGTGGCCGGACGGCCGTAATCGAACAGCAGATTCATCGCGGCGCGGATGGTGCGCCCGGTATAGAGCACGTCGTCGATGAGCAGAATGTGGCGGCCTTCGACGTCGAACGGCAGATGCGAGGGCTTGGTTTCCGGGTGCAGGCCGATGCGCGAGAAATCGTCGCGGTAAAACGCGATATCGAGCACGCCGCGCGGAATGTCCGGAGTGCCAACGACTCTGAAGCGCTCGGCCAGCGCGTCCATGATCCAGACGCCGCCGGTGTGGATGCCGACCAAGGCGCAATCGGCGTGCAGGTTGGACTCGATGTGCGGCTTGATCTGTTCGGCCAGACGGTCGATCAGTTGCTCAGGCGTGAGTGCCGGTAAGTGAGTTGGCAAGTTCGGTTGCGGAGACATGGGCGTGGGCATGATCGAAAAAATCCTGAAGAATTTGCTGCGCGGCGACCGCGTCGTTGAGTCCTTTGCGGGCGCTGCCATGGCGGGCTGCCCAATTGACGCCGGCTTCGCGCAAACGAAGATCGGCATCGAACGAGGTCAGCCGCTCGTCCACCAACGCCACCGGCAGCTTGAAGCGACCCTGTAGCTGATTGGAAAAACGGCGCGCTCGGCGGGTGAGATCGTGTTCGGTGCCGTCCATCGAGAAGGGCAGTCCGCAAACCAGTTGCACCGGCCGCCATTCCTGAATCAGCGCTGCGATACGGCCGAAACGCGCGTCGTTGTCATCACCGGAAATCGTTTCGAGCGGGTGCGCCAGGCTGTTTTCCCAGTCGCCGACCGCGACGCCGATACGTTTCAAACCGAAATCGAAGGCCAGCACGCCGCCACGCTCCGGGCTGCCAACCACTTGCATCAGGCGTGGCCCGCCACTTCCGAGAGCATCGCCATGTCGATACCGAGCAGCTTCATCGCCGCGGGAATGCGGTCTTTCGCCGGCAGACTGAAGATGACTTCCGGGTCGGCCGGCACGGTCAACCAGGCGTTCTGCTTGATCTCGTCTTCCAGTTGGCCCGGCCCCCAGCCGGCGTATCCGAGCGTGACCAGAATTTCGGCCGGGCCTTCCTGGCGCGCGGTGGCTTCAAGAATGTCCTTCGAAGTGGTCAGGCCGACCCGGTCGTTGACCGACAAGGTCGAACCCCACTTGCCGACCGGGCGATGCAGCACAAAACCGCGTTCCACCTGCACCGGGCCGCCGTAATAAACCGGGTCGCCGCGCAAAGGCGCTTCGGACAGATCGAGGCCGATCTGGCTGAACAACGATTCCAGATCGAGTTCGATCGGCTTGTTCACCACCACGCCGAGCGCGCCCTGATCGCCGTGATCGCAGATATAAGTCAGCGTGCCGGAAAAATTGGGATCGAGCATGTTGGGCATGGCGATCAGGAAATGGTCGGTGAAGTTGGCGTTGTCCATGATGGGCGCTCGGTAAGGTTTGCCCGATTGTAACGCCGGCCGGCAGCCCTCAATATGCCCGCATGGATACCGCTCTGATCTGGTTCAGGCGCGATTTGCGCAGCGCCGACAACGCCGCCCTCTACCACGCCCTCAAGGCGGCGCGCCGGGTGCATGCCGTGTTCGTGTTCGATACCGACATCCTCGACACCTTGCCGGACAAGGCCGACCGGCGCGTCGAATTCATCTGGCACAGCGTCGCGGCGCTGAAGGCGGAGTTCGAAACCCACGGCGGCGCGCTGCATGTGCTGCGGGGCAGCGCACGCAAGCTGATCCCGGAATTCGCCAACCGCATCGATGCCGACACGGTTTATGCCGGACGAGATTACGAACCCTTCGCCATTGAGCGCGATGCAGCGGTATTGGCTGAACTGGAGGCCGCCGGGCGCACGTTGAACCTGATCAAAGACCACGTCATTTTCGAGCGGGATGAAATCCTCACCGCCGCCGGCGGGCCGTATCACGTGTTCACGCCGTACAAGCGCGCCTGGCTGGGCAAGTTGAACGATTTTTATCTGGCGGCCTATCCGGTTGAACGCTATTTCGACCGGCTGGCGCCGGCAACCGGCGAAGGCGTTTCGATGCCGACACTCAACGATCTCGGCTTCCGCCCAAGCAATCTCGCCGACCTGAAAATCAACCCAAGCGCCGCTGGCGCGGAAAATCTGTTCGCCGATTTCCAGCAACGCATTTCGCACTACAAGGACACGCGCAACTTTCCCGCCGTCAAAGGCCCGTCCTACCTTTCGGTACATCTGCGCTTCGGCACCCTATCCATCCGCGCACTGGCCCGCTTCGCGTACCAGCATGGCGGCGCGGGCGCGGAAACCTGGCTGTCCGAACTGATCTGGCGCGACTTCTACCAGATGCTGCTGGCGCGTTATCCACACACCGCCACGCACGCCTTCCAGGCCAAGTTCGACGCGCTGGCCTGGCCGAATCCGGCCGGGCATTTCGAAGCCTGGCGCGAAGCCCGCACCGGCTACCCCATCGTCGATGCGGCCATGCGCCAGCTCAACCGGACCGGCTACATGCACAACCGCCTGCGCATGATCGTCGCTTCGTTCCTGGTCAAAGATTTGCATGTGGATTGGCGCCGGGGCGAACGCTATTTCGCCGAAAAACTGATCGACTACGACCAGGCCGCCAACATCGGCGGCTGGCAGTGGAGCGCCGGCGTCGGCACCGACGCGCAGCCCTGGTTCCGCATCTTCAACCCGGTGACGCAATCGGAAAACTTCGATCCGGAAGGCAAATTCATCCGCCGCTATCTGCCGGAACTGGCCGCAGTGCCCGACAAGTTCATCCACGCGCCGTGGAAATTTACCGCCAGCACGCTTGATTACCCGCCGCCCATCGTCGATCACGCCCGGGCGCGGGCGGTCACTCTCAACCTGTTCAAACAGGCAGTAAACCCTGCCGCACGGTCGGATATTTGAGCCGGAAGCGCAGTTCCGCCTTGGCGCGCTGGTTACTCAACCGGCGCGATTCGGTCAGGAAGGTGCGCATGGCGGGGGTGACGGCCGCGATGACTGCGGCGCGCGGCAGGCGTGGCGGGCGCGGCAGGCCGAGGTGATCGGCGACGACATCGAACCAGTCGCCCATTTTCAGGCCGCTGTCATCGACCGCGTTGTAGAGCCGGTTGGCCCGGCCCTGGAAAAACACGGCGAGTGACAAGCGGGCCAGATCTTCCGCATGGATGTGGTTGGTGTGCACGTCATCGGCCGCGACGATCGCCGGCAGGCTTTTGCGCACCCGTTCCGCCGGCATGCGGTCCTGCGCGTAGATGCCGGGCGCGCGCAGGATGCCGACGCGCCAGCCGCGGCGACCGCGCGCGCGCAATTGCGCTTCGGCATCGGCGCGCCGTTTGGCGCGTGTGTTGTTGGGACGCGCCGGGCGGGTTTCCGCGACGACGGCGCCGGCGCAGTCGCCATAAACCCCGCTGGTGCTGATGTAGACCAGGGCTTTTTCCCTCGTCATGGCGTGGATTTTCAGTTCCGAGCCACGTGATAGACTCGCGCGCCGCGCCAGCGCCGCCAGCAGGCGCCGGGTTCTCGGATCGGTTTCCCCGTCTCCGGGCGGCGGCGCGAAATGGAACACGGCATCGGCCAGACCTGCGATCCGGGCCAGGCTTTCGCGCTCATCCAGGTTGCCGGGTATCGGGATGACGCCCGCGGCGCGCAGTTCGGCATAGCGTTGCGGAGAATGGCTCAGCGCGTAAATTGTGGCGCGGCCGCGTAACAGGCGGGCCAAACGCAGACCGACATCGCCGCAACCAATAATCAGGATTCGCATAACAGTTTCATCGAGAGGATTTATTCATGACGCATCAGGTCACCATACAACCCAGCGGCCACCAGTTTACCGTCAAGCCCAATGAAACCCTGCTGGCGGCAGCGCTGAATGCCGGTTTTTCGCTGCCCTACGGCTGCCGCAATGGCGCTTGTGGCGCGTGCAAGGGCAAGGTGCTGGCCGGCTCGGTGGACTACGGCGCGCATCAGGACAGCGCGCTGACGCATGAGGACAAGCTAAAGGGCCTGGCCTTGTTCTGCTGCGCGAAAGCGCAGAGCGACCTGAGCATCGAAGTGAAGGAAGTCGGCGCGGCGAAGGACATTCCGATCAAGACGCTACCCTGCCGGGTCGAGCGCATGGAAAAACTGGCCGATGACGTGATGGCAGTCTGGCTGAAACTGCCGTCCAACGAACGCCTGCAATTTCTCGCCGGCCAGTACATCGACTTCCTGCTCAAGGACGGCAAGCGGCGCAGCTTCTCTCTGGCCAATTCACCCGAGGACGACGGTTTGCTCGAACTGCACATTCGCCATGTGCTCGGCGGCCAGTTCACCGACCACGTCTTCGGCGCGATGAAGGCGAAGGACATCATGCGCATCTCCGGCCCCTATGGCAGCTTCTTCCTGCGCGAGTCGGACAAACCGGCGATCTTCGTCGCCGGCGGCACCGGCTTCGCGCCGATCAAGAGCCTGTTGAACCACGCCTTCCACCATGAGATACAGCGCGAATTCGTGCTCTATTGGGGCGCCAAGGCGCTGGCCGACCTGTATCAGGCCAGCGTGCCGAGCCAGTGGCAGCAGGAACACCAGAACTTCAGCTTCATCCCGGTGCTGTCGGAACCGCGTGTAGAAGACAATTGGCCGGGCCGCAGCGGCTATGTGCATCAGGCGGTGCTGGCCGATTTCGCCGATCTGCACGGCTATGAGGTTTACGCCTGCGGCGCGCCGCCGATGATCGCCGCCGCCCGGCGCGAATTTCAGGCGCGCGGCCTACCGGAAGATGCCTTCTTTTCGGACTCGTTCGATTACCAGACCGGCGGCTGAAGCCAACCGCAACCTTGTATCTACGGGCTACTCGACGGGTTTGTTGTCGAGACGCCCGCAACCGGCCGCCGCAAACGCTCGATCAGATCCGGCGCCAACGTGCTCTCGCCCGCTTTGTCGGCCAAGTCTTCGGCCTGCTTCAGGTCGCCGTCCAGATAGGCGCGCAGCGCATCGAGCAGAGCCTGGTCGGCCTTGTCTTTGCGCCGCTTTTCGCGCCAGGCGTGGACATCGCCGGAAATGTTCAACGCGATGCCGAGCAAGCGCAGCACGAGGTAGGCCAGCACCGACAAACCGGCCAGCAGCAGCAAGGCCAGCATGAAGGAAAGTTCCAGCCGCCAGGGCGGATAAACGATGATGACGTAACCCTGGTCGAGCCGCGCGGCCAGCGTGAACGCCACGGCCAGCGCAAACAGTGCAAGCACCCACAAAGCGGCGCGCATCAATGCGCTCCGCGCGCCATGCGCAGCGCCTGCATGCTGGCCGAGATCTGCGCGTCCTTGAGCGCCACCGGCGCGCGCAGCAACTCTTCAAGATTGAGCACGAACGCCTTGCTGGCCTCGTCCTGGCGATTGAAATAGCGGTTGGTCCAATCGCGCGCAGTGGCGATATCGGTGCGGAAAGCGGTCTCGTCGCGCTGCAGCAGCGCCAGCCGCGCGGCGAGCAGCCGGAGTTTCAGATTCTGGCGCAGGAAATAGTTTTGCGACGGCGTCAGCAGCGGCAGTTCCGGGTGATCCAGCCGGCGGATGCGCACCAGGCCCTTGAACTCGCTCCAGGCCTGTCTGGAGAATTCCGCCAGCGTATCGACCGTGCCCAATGCAACCTTGTCGGTGTCCGAAGCGCGCGTGGCGGCGCGGCGCGGTTCGGTGTCGGATTCCGGCTTCAGCCGTTCGACATTCTGAATCAAGGCTTCCAAGCGCGCGCTGGCGCCCTCGATGTCAGCCGCGGGCAACAACTTCAGGCGCGCCATATCCATGGCCAGCACGCCGCGCAAGCTGGCGAATTGCGGTTTGGCGAGTTGGGCCAGACGCGCATCCGCCGCCTCCAGGCCAAGCAACGCCGCATGCACATTGCCGGCCAGTTGCAATTGTTGTTGCGCTAGCAGAAGGGTTTGCTCGATTTCCGCCGCCACTCGCTCATCCTGGCTGCGCGCCAGCTCCTGATACATCGCGGTGAGCGCCAGTTGCTGGCTCTGCGTATCGGTGGCGCGCGTTTCCAGGGTCAGCAAGCGCGTTTGCAGATCGGCCAAGGCTTCGTTGGCGGCCTTGGCGGCGGCGCGCGCCTCACGGCTGGCGGCGTCGAAATCGCCGATTCGGCGCGCAAGTTGCAGCTCCAGTTGGCGCGCGCGGTCATGGTTGTGCCAGGCGAAACCGAGCGCGGCGAACAAGGCCAAGGTGGCCACGGCCAAAGCGATCCAGGCTAGCGTGGACGAAGTGTTGCGAGCGGGGGCGAGCGGTTCAGTCATGACCGAAGTATTCCACAAGCCCGGCC
Source organism: Hydrogenophilales bacterium 28-61-23 (assembly GCA_002281555.1). GTDB lineage: Bacteria > Pseudomonadota > Gammaproteobacteria > Burkholderiales > Thiobacillaceae > PFJX01. The sequence goes on along the minus strand of NCGJ01000002.1, from coordinate 247,463 downwards.
AGCAGGCCGTCTTCGCCTGGCCCGGTGGCGATGGCCCGGGCGAAATGCCGGTTGCGCGCGTGTTGTGCGATACGTTCATGCGGCGCGAACAAGGGCAGCGCGCGGGCGGCCTGGGCGCCAGCCAAGCCAAGCAGATGAAGCAGGTTATCCAGCGTTTCCGCGCTGAATACGGTGATGGCCTGAATCCGGTCTTGTGCAAACGCGCGCAGAAGCGAGGTCGGGTCGATTTGCGAATTGGGACCAACCTGCGAATTGGGACCAACCTGCGAATTGGGACCAACCTGCGAATTGGGACCAACCTGCGAATTGGGACCAACCTGCGAATCGGGGCCAGCCTGCGAATCGGGACCGGCCTGCGAGTCGGGGCCGGCCTGCGGACAAGGGCCGGCCTGCGGACAGGCGCGCCGGTAGCATTCCGCGTAATCGACTTCGGCGCCGCGCGCGCGCAAGGTGTCGGCGATCAGTTCACGGCCGCCCTCGCCACGAAAAATCAGCACCCGCTGGCCGGCGAGCCGCGCGAACTCCGGCAGGGCGAGCAGATGTTCGCTGTCCGCCCCGGTTGCGGGCGCCAGCACATTTCGACACCCCGCCGCGCGCAAAGCCGCCGCCGTGCCACTGCCGACCGCGGCCGCGCGCAGATTTTCAATCAGGCCGGGCGTTGTCGGCAAAGACCCGGCCGCGAGCCCGAAACGGACGGCGCTCGGGCTGACAAAAAGGTACCAGTCGTATCGGTCGGCTCGGCTCAGGACGGCGCGCAACGCATCCGGATTGGCCGTGGGCAGAATCGCAAGGGCGGGAAACAGAAAGGGCCGCGCGCCCAGTCCCCGCAGCCGCGCCACCAGGCCATCGGCCTGCTCAATCGGGCGCGTCACCAGCACGCCGATACCCGCGAGCGGCAGGTCTGAATTCACCGATCCGTACTCACCGGGCTTTACTTATTTCGCGCGCTGGATGATTTCCGCCATGAGCTGGTCGGCGCCTTGCGCGATCAATTCCCGCGCGGCGGCGTGGCCCACGGCTTCGGGCGCATCGAGCGCGCCTTCGGCGTTGGCGCGGAAGAAACGGATGCCTTCCAGATCGGCCACGAATGCGCGCAGGTAAAGACTGCCCCCATGCACAACCGCGTAGCCGCCGATAGGCGCCTGGCAACCGCCTTGCAGCACACGGCTCATGGCGCGTTCGGCGCGCACACAGGCCGCGGTTTCCGGGTGATTGAGCGGCGCGATCAACGCGGCCAGATCGGGCCGTCCGGCGCGAATCTCGATGCCAATCGCGCCTTGGCCCACCGCCGGCAGGCTTTCCTCCGGCTCCAGGGTGGCGCGTATGCGAGATTCGAAACCGAGCCGTTTCAACCCGGCCGCGGCGAGCAGAATCGCGGCGTACTGGCCCTCGTCGAGCTTGCGCAGGCGGGTATTGACGTTGCCGCGCAGGGTGTCGACATACAGATGCGGCAGACGCGCGCGAATTTGCACCTGGCGGCGCAGACTGGAAGTGCCGACGCGCGCATTGGGCGGCAGCGCTTCCAGACTGGGATAAACATTGGAAACAAAGGCATCGCGCGGGTCTTCGCGTTCCAGGATGGCGGCCATTTCGAAGCCTTCCGGCAAATCCATCGGCACATCCTTGATCGAATGCACGGCCAGATCGGCGCGGCCTTCGGCCATGGCGACCTCCAGTTCCTTGACGAACAGACCCTTGCCGCCAATGCGCGCGAGCGGCGAGTCGAGAATCTGGTCGCCCTGCGTGGTCATGCCGAGCAATTCGACCTGCAAACCGGGATGCAAGGCCATGAGCCGGGCTTTGACATGTTCGGCCTGCCAAAGGGCAAGCGGGCTTTCACGGGTCGCGATGATGATTTTTTCAGGCATGTTTGAACTATTTTTAAGGCACAGCCGACTCAGTAGAATGGCCCGCCAATACGAGGAAATAAGTCTATGAAACAAGCATTTGCGTCACTGCTGGCGATTGTAGCATGGGGCATTGGCCTGACTTTTGGTCTGGCCTGCGCAGCGGAAGGTGCGCCTGAGGGGGTGCCTTATGCGCGTGATTTTCAGAAAGACGCGGCTCTGGCGAAAGAAAAAAACGGCGTCGTGCTGGTCATGTTTTCCGGCGCGCATTGCTCCTATTGCGAGACCGTGTTGAACGAATTTCTGATTCCAATGAGCGGCAATGCCGATTACCAGGCCAAGGTGGTGATGCGCAAAGTGGAAATCTCAAGCTATATGGAACTGAAGGATTTTCAGGGTGGCAAGACGCCGCATCGACACTTTGCCGGCGACAACGGCGTGCGCATGGTGCCGACCGTGATGGTGTTCGATGCCGATGGAAAATTGCTGAGCAAACCCGTGGTCGGGCTGGGCACCATCGATTACTACGGTTATTACCTCGATCAGGCGATCGACAAAGGTGTCGCCAAGGTGCGCGGCTTGCCCGAGCCGAAATAAACGCGCGCCGCGCAAGCGCTCAGGCGCTCTTCACAAACTCGCGCACCACATGCATTTGCCGGCGCGACACCGGCAGCCGCTCCGGACTCTCCTTCAACACCGCCAGCCAGTGCCCCTCGCCTTCGTCGGCATGGCGCTGGAATCCCGCCAGGTGGCGGCGAGCGATCAGGCAGTTGCGATGTATCCGCAGAAATTCATCGCCGAACTCCTCCTCCAGTTTCACCAGCGATTCGTCGAGCAGATATTCGCGTTCACGCGTGCGGGCGGTGACGTAACGCAACTCGGCGCGCAGATAGAGCACATCGGCGACCGGTACGCGCCAGATGCGGCCGCGTTCCAGCAGCGAGAAATGCGTGCGGCGCGGCGCCAATGCTTCAGCATCGGCCAGCGCAAGCGGCTTGATGCGGGATAAGGCCTCACGCAAGCGCGCCAGGCGAACCGGCTTGAGCAGGTAATCGATCGCGCGCAATTCGAAAGCCTGCACGGCATGTTCATCGAACGCGGTGACAAAAACGATCGCCGGCGGGCGCGGCAACCGAGCAATGTGGCGCGCCGCCTCCAGCCCGTTCATGCCCGGCATCTGGATATCGAGCAGGATCACGTCGGCCGGCGTATCGGCGGCGCGTTCCAGCGCAATCTCGCCGTTGCCGGCCTGAGCCACGACCTCAACCTCGAAATCCCCGGCCAGATCGAGCAGCAGGTCGGCCAGACGCGCCCGCGCCAGCGCTTCATCGTCGGCCAGAATGACTTTGAGGGGCACTTTATTCGGCGCGGACACGTGGGCCTTCCTTGAGCGGCAGAGTCCCGGAGTAGCGAAGCGGAATCACCATCTGCACAACGAACTCGTCGCCGACGCGGCGCGCGGAAAGGCGCGCCTCGGCGTCGAAATGCAGGGCCAGACGCTCGCGAATATTTGAAATCGCCATGCGATTACCGGGTCGCGCCGGCGCATCGGCATGAACCGGGTTGCGCACCACCACGGTGAGCTGGCCATCGCGGGTAAAAATATCGACACCGATGCGACCGCCTTCGGGATGCGGCTCAATGCCGTGGCAGACCGCATTTTCCAACAGCGGTTGCAGCACCAGCGCGGGCAACAAGGCTTGTGCCGGGGCGAGGTCGACACCCCCATCGACGCGCCAATCGACCTGCAGGCGCTCGCCCAGACGCAAGGCTTCGAGGTCGAGATAGGCGCGCGCCAGCTCCATTTCGCGCCCGAGCGGGGAAAGCTGGCGGTTGTCGGCCATCAACACGCGGTACAACTCGGCCAGGTTTTCCAGCGCGGTTTCCGCCCGCGCCGGGTTCGAGCGCATCAGCGACAACACGCTGTTGATGCTGTTGAACAGGAAATGCGGCCGTATCCGCGCTTGCAGCGCCTGCAAACGCGCCTCGGCCAGCGCCGGTGACAGACGCCGCGCGCGCCAGTCGAGCAGGACGAGGATCAAGCCAGCCGCGCTCCCGGCGAGCAACAGCGTGCGCCACAAACCGGAGCCGCCCGCGTCGGTGAAACCCGCTTGCAACAGCACATGCCAGAACGCCGCGCCGGCCATGGCGATCGCGACACACGCGGAAAAAGCCAGATGGCGAGGCAGTGCCGCCAACCTGGGCGCGGCCAGGAACAGGATCAGCATGGCGCTGAGCAAGGGCGGCTCCAGATAAGCGGCGTATTGGAAAAACAGCGCCAGCGCGCCGGCCAGATCGGCGCCATGCGCCACCGCCGCCAACCCACCGAGCACCTGCAGCGCCAGGGCCGCGCGCAGCAAAATACCCAGATTGCGGAAATCCGGCAAAGCGATTTGGGTCTCCTTTGTCATAATCCTCGCCTTACGAAAACTTCAGCACGCAAGCTATCACCCCATGAGCCAAGCCGAAACCCCCTCCGCCGCTATTGCCACAACGACTGCCACCACCTGGTCCGGCCGTTTTTCCGAGCCCGTTTCCGAGCGGGTAAAGCGTTATACCGCGTCGATTCCGTTCGATTGGCGCCTGGCGCCGTTCGACATTCAAGGCTCGCTGGCGCATGCCGCCATGCTGCACCAGGTCGGCGTGCTGACGGAGCGGGATCTGGCCGACATCCGGCGCGGCCTGGGCGAGATTCTGGCCGATTTCGAGGCTGGACGTTTCACGTGGAACCTCGACGACGAGGATATCCATTTCAACATCGAACGCGCGCTGACCCGCAAGGTCGGCGATGCCGGCAAACGCCTGCACACCGGCCGCTCGCGCAACGACCAGGTCGCCACCGATGTGCGCCTGTGGCTGCGCGACGCCATCGATCGCATCCTGGAACTGAACATCCAGGCCCGGCGCGCATTGGTCGATCTGGCCGAACGGCATGCCGATACCGTGATGCCCGGCTTCACCCACTTGCAGGCGGCGCAGCCGGTGACGTTCGGCCATCACATGTTGGCCTGGCAGGAGATGCTGGCGCGCGACCATGAGCGTCTGGTCGACTGCCGCCGCCGCGTCAATCTTCTGCCCTTGGGCGCGGCGGCGCTGGCCGGCACCAGTTTTCCGATCGACCGTGAATTCGTCGCGCGCGAACTCGGTTTCGAGGCCATCTGCGAGAACTCGCTGGACGCCGTGTCCGACCGCGATTTCGCGATCGAATTCCTGGCCGCCGGCGCGTTGATCATGACCCATTTCTCGCGCATGGCGGAAGAGCTGGTGATCTGGATGACGCCGCGTTTCGGCTTCATCGATCTGGCCGACCGCTTTTGCACCGGCTCCAGCATCATGCCGCAGAAGAAAAACCCGGATGTGCCCGAACTCATGCGCGGCAAGACCGGGCGCATGAACGGCCATCTGATCGCGCTGCTGACGCTGATGAAGGGCCAACCGCTGGCCTACAACAAGGACAACCAGGAAGACAAGGAACCCCTGTTCGACGCGGTCGATACGCTGGTCGACACCCTGGCCATCTTCGCCGAGATGATGGGCAGCCATGTTGACGAGAGCACCGGCGAGCGCGTGTTCCACGTCAAGGTGAAGGCGGAACGCATGCGTCAGGCGGCGATCGAAGGCTTCGCCACCGCGACCGACCTGGCCGATTACTTGGTCAAGAAAGGCTTGCCGTTCCGAGAGGCGCACGAGGCGGTGGCGCTCGCGGTGCGCGCGGCGGAGCAGAAGGGCTGCGATCTGGCGGATTTGCCACTGGCCGAATTGCAGGCTTTCTCCCCCCTCGTCGGGGCGGATATCTACGACGTGTTGACGCTGGAAGGCTCGCTCGCGGCGCGCGACCATTTGGGCGGCACCGCGCCGAACCAGGTGCGCGCGGCCGTGGCGCGAGCGCGGCTGCGCCTGGCCTGAGCGCCCCGTCAGGGGCTGGGCAGGGCGCCCTTGAGGCCCACCTCGGCGCGAGGCATATCCAGTTTCTCCACATCGCCGTAGACCTGCGCCAGCAAATTCCGCAATACATCGTGGCGGTCGTGCAGGTCGCGCGCCAACTGGGTGGCGATGACGAACTGGAAGCGGCAGCCGATTTCCGAATCCGGCTGGTACAGCAACAAATAGGCGGAAAACGGCAGGCTGGCGACCCGCACCGGCCCACGCGCGGTGCAAGCCGCCAACGCCGGTTTGCCCAGCGACAACGAAGGCAGGCCGAAGAACTCGCCCGGCCGCAAGGTCTTCAGCGTGTAATACCGGCCGGTGTTGCCATAGTGAGAGACCTCGACCTTGCCATCCAGCAGCAGATATAGCTCCTGATTGAGCCGGTCCTGATAAATGAACACATGTTCATTCGGGTAGTCGTCGACGCGCATCGCGGCGGCGACGTGTTCGACATCGACATCCGATAGAAACTGGAAGCCCGGCAACGTGCGCAGGTAATTTTTCAGAATCATCCGTGCACTCCCAGGAGACTTTTCAGGAAATCGATGACGCCATGCGGTTTGCGGCTCAATTCGGAAAGCGGCACGGTGAGGTCGCCCAGCAGCAACAGGTTGCCCTCCGGGTCGATGACCGGATTGTTCGCGGTGACCTGCAGTCGACGGATCAACATCTGGATGAAAGCGTGCGTTAGACGGCAGACGGCAATCGAGTCTTCCGCGATCAAGGCATCGAAATCGGCGTAGGACAGTCGCGCCACGGTGGTTTCCTCACCCGCGGTGACGGTGCTGGACGCATGCCTGACGCCACTGAAATAGCCCAGTTCGCCGCACCAGTTGCCCGGCCGGATACAGCCCAGCTGGATGGTATGGCCGGACAGTTCGATGGCCAGTTGCAGGCGACCGCTCAGCACCAGGTAAAACGCGTCGATCGGATCCTGGTCGCGCACCATGACCTGGCCCTCTTCCAGCACGTGCAGGCTGATGCGGTCCAGCAGCGGCTTGACGTGTTCGACCCCGAGTTGCTCGACCAATTCGGGCAACAACTCGAAAAGGATTTTTTCGTCCATTTGTTCTCCCATACGGCCTCGGGGCATTCCTGGCGCGGATATTCCGGCTAGCGGTTCAAGGCGACCGACGCACCCGACTGCGCGCTGGCAAACCTTGAAAGGGCGGCGAACAGTTCGTCATTGTCGCGAGTGTCGCGCCAGACACTGCCATCCCAACGGAAATGGAAACCGCCGCTTTTCGCCGCGACCCAGATTTCCTGCGCGGCGGATTGTTTGTTGACGACGATGACCGAGCCATCGGCGAATTCGATTTCCAGAATGCCGCCCTCGGAAAATTCGTAATCGAAATCGCCATCGGCGTGTTCGATGGCCTGCTCAAGCTTGCGCAAGGTTTCGTCGGCCAGACGGGTGTATTCGGTTTCGGTCATGCGGGACTCCATTAGGGTGCGGCCATGGGCAGCTAACTCGGGGCTGCTAAACTGGGGGGCATTTTAGAGGCTAGCCATGCGAATTTTCCTGTTGATCTGCGCCTTCTGCGCCACCTCGTTGTTTATTGCCGGCTGCGGCAAAAAGGGCAATCTGTATCTGCCCACCGAAACCGCCGCCGTGCCTTCCACCCAGCCCGTCCAGAAATAACCCCCCGCGATGAACGCACTCACCCGCCGGGGCGGCGTCCTCCATGTCGAGGATGTGCCGCTCAATACCGTCGCCGAACACTACGGCACACCCTGTTATGTCTATTCCCGCGCCACGCTGGAGCAGGCTTACCGCGCTTATGACCAGGCCCTGACGGCGCATCCGCATCTGGTCTGTTACGCGGTGAAAGCCAACTCCAGCCTGGCCATCCTCAACCTGTTCGCCCGCCTGGGCGCCGGCTTCGACATCGTCTCCGGCGGTGAATTGGCGCGCGTGCTGGCGGCCGGCGGCGATCCCGCCAAAGTCGTGTTTTCCGGCGTCGGCAAGACAGTCGCGGAGATGCGCGCGGCGCTGGACGCCGGCATACATTGCTTCAACATCGAGTCGGAAAGCGAACTGGCGCGCCTGAATCGGGTTGCCGGCGAACTGGGCCAGACCGCGGCGATCAGCGTGCGCGTCAACCCGAATGTCGACGCCAAAACGCATCCCTACATTTCCACCGGCCTCAAGGACAACAAGTTCGGCATTTCGCACGATCACGCCTTGCGCGTGTATCGCGAGGCGGCCGACATGGCGCACCTGCGCATCACCGGCATCGACTGCCATATCGGCTCGCAATTGACCGAACTCGCGCCCTTCGGCGAAGCGCTGGATCGCGTGCTTGAATTGGTTGCTGGCCTGCACGCCGATGGCATCCAGTTGCAGCACATCGACGTCGGCGGCGGTGTCGGCATCCGTTATCGCGACGAAACCCCGCCCGCGCTGGACGACTACGCGCGCGTCCTGCTCGAGCGCATGCGCGGACGTTCGGAAAAACTCATCGTCGAACCCGGCCGTTCGCTGGTTGGCAACGCGGGCTGGCTGCTGACCCGCGTGGAATATCTGAAGCATGGCGAAAACAAGGATTTCGCCATTGTCGATGCGGCGATGAACGATCTGATGCGGCCCGCGCTCTACGATGCCTGGCACGACATCCTGCCAGTGCGGGAACGCCAGGCCGAGGCGCGCAGTTATGCAATCGTCGGCCCGGTGTGTGAAAGCGGCGACTTCCTGGGCCATGATCGCAAGCTCGCGCTGGCCGAAGACGACCTGCTCGCCATCTGCTCGACAGGTGCTTATGGCATGAGCATGAGCTCCAACTACAACACGCGGCCGCGCGCGGCCGAAGTCATGGTCGATGGCGATCAGATGCACTTGATTCATGCCCGTGAGCGTATTGAAGACTTGCTCGCGCAGGAATCGCTGCTGTCCGCATGAATCATCCGTGTTGAATTCATCTGAAAATTAGCCACAAACGCGCGCCAGCCTTGCTGAGCGCGCTTTTTTTTGTTCTACAATCGCCGCACGCCTCTTGCACGCGTGGAAGTACTTGAGGCAACAGGCTTTCCGGCCAAACCCTTCATCAATCGAGGAGTCAGACATGCCCGCTGCCAAACCCGCAAAAAGTGCCGCCAAGAAAGCCGAAAAGAAAGCAGACAAGAAAGCCGCCGCGGCCGTAGCCGAAGCCAAAGTTGCCAAAACCACCGCCGCGCCCGCTAAAAAAGCCGCTGCCGCAGTCAAAACCGCAGCTCCCGCCAAGAAGGCCGCTGTAGCCAAAGCACCAGCCGCCAAGACCGCAAAACCCGCCAGCGCCGCTGCTAAAGCCGCAGCCCCCGCCAAGAAGGTTGCCACTGCCAAGGTCGCCAAACCCGCCGCCGCTCCTGTCAATAAAGCCACCACCACCAAGGCCGCGGCGCCAGCCAAAAAAGTCGTTGCCAAAGCGCCTGCCACCAAGCCGGCAGCGGCAACCAAAGCCGTCGCCGCGGTAGCACCCGCTAAAAAGCCGACAGCAACGGCAAAAGCCGCCGCTCCCGCTAAAGCCGCGGCACCGGCCAAAGCCGCCGCGCCCGTTAAAAAAGCAGCCGTGGCAAAAGCCCCAGCCGCCGCCAAACCCGCAGCGGCCCCCGCTAAAAAAGTGGCTGTAGCCAAGGTTGCGGCGGCGAAACCGGCGGCCGCGAAAACAGCCCCGAAGCCCGCCGTTGCCACAAAGAAAACGGCTGTAGCCAAAGCGCCCGCCGCCAAGGCGGCCCCAGCCAAAAAAGCCGCTGCAAAGAAATAAATCCGATCTGTCAGCCCGCGGTTGGGCCGATCGTAAAAAAGCGGGCATGGCCCGCTTTTTTACGTCTGTTGTTTACGTCTGTTTATCGCCCTCTAGTAATCCACCGGATCGACGTCGAGAGACCATTTCACCGCCTTGGCCGGTAACGCCTCCAGCAGCGGCAACCACGCAGTCAGAAACTGTTGCATGCGCTGGCGCGCGCCCGCCTGTACCAGCAATTGCATGCGATGGCGATTGGCGACGCGGGCCATCAGCGCGTCGACCGGGTCGAACAGAATGACACCGGCATTCAATGCCAGCCCGGCATCCCGCGCGGCGTGCAAAAAACCCAACGCGGCTGCCTCATCGCGTGCTTCCGCGCGCAATAACGCCTGGCTCGCGTAAGGCGGAAAATCCGCGCCGCGCCGCTCGCGCAATGCCGCTTCGGCGAAGCCCGGGTAATCGTGGCGTACCACGGCTTGATAAAGCGGGTGGCGCGGGTAGGCGGTCTGAATCAGCACTTCGCCGGGATGGTGCGCGCGCCCGGCGCGCCCGGCAACTTGCATGAGCTGGGCGAACAGGCGTTCGCTGGCGCGAAAATCCGGCGAGATCAGCGCCTGGTCGGCGCCAATTACGCCGACCAGGGTCAGATGCGGGAAATCATGCCCCTTGGCGACGATCTGCGTGCCGACCAGGATGTCCACCTCGCGTGCTTCGACCTGATCGCGCATGGCGGCAAAAGCGCCCTTGCGCGCGGCGGTGTCCCGGTCGATACGCAGAATGCGGGCTTCCGGAAACAACTCCGCCAGAGTTTCCTCGACCCGCTGCGTGCCCTGGCCGGCCGGGCGCAAATCCAGATTGCCGCATTCCGGGCAAGCCTCGGGCGGGCGCGCGATGAGTCCGCAGTGGTGGCAAACCAGGCGATAGCCGGTTCGATCGCGGTGCAAAACCAGGTGCGCCGAGCAGCGTGAGCACGGAAAAACATGGCCGCAGCCGTTGCACAACAAAGTCGGTGCGTAACCGCGCCGGTTGATGAACACCAGGCTTTGTTCGCCGCGTTGCAGGCGCTCGGCCAGCGCGTTGTGCAGCGCGCCGGTCAGACCAAGTTTGGGACGATCGGTGCGGCTGTCGATCAGACGTACCCTGGGCAGCACGGCCTGCGCATGCGCGCGTCTGCTCAGACTGAGCAGACGGTAACGTCCAGCCTTGGCATTGCGCCAGCTTTCCAGCGCTGGCGTGGCCGAACCGAGCAAGACCGGGATGTTGCGTTCGCGCGCGCGCCAGACGGCGACATCGCGCGCCGAATAGCGCATGCCTTCCATTTGCTTGTAGGCGCTGTCGTGTTCTTCGTCGACGATGATTAGTCCCAGCCTGGGCAGTGGCGTAAAGATGGCCAGACGCGTGCCAAGCACGATATCGGCGCGCCCTTCTAGCGCGTCCAGCCAGGCGATACGACGTTCGCCGTCGGCCAGATTGCTGTGCAGACCGACCAGTTTTCGGGCCGGAAAGCGGCGCGCGAATCGCTCCAGCAACTGCGGCGTCAGGTGAATTTCCGGCACCAGAACCAACACTTGCTGGCCGCGTGCCATGACGTCCGCGACCAAGCGCAAATACACCTCGGTTTTACCGCTGCCGGTGACGCCATGCAGCAAGTGCGCGGCGAAGCTGTTGGGCGAAGCGCGAAAACTCGCGATGACCAGCCCCTGCTCCTCGGTCAATTCCGGCGCCGCATCGCCCTTTTCACTTGCCACCGCCAGCGGGGCAGGCTCGATCCAGCCATGCTGGAGCCAGTCGCGGACAAGACTCTTTTCACCCGGCGTGAGTTGGGCGCGCAGCACATCGCCGGCCAATAGTTTTTCAGCGAAGGCTTTACGAGCGCTGAAACGGGCCGGAACCTGGCCAGCTTGCGCCTGGCCCGTCGCCGTCAGGCGATAGGCCGCCGCCGCCGGCACTTTCGAGCTGGCGACCGCGCGGCGCAAGGCCGGCGGCAACATCATGGCCAACGCCGCGCCAAGCGGGTGGTGGTAGTAGCCGGAGACAAAACGGGCCAGGGCCAGCAAATCCGCGGGCAGAGGCGGCATTGTTCGATCGATTGCGCCCAGATTCTTCAAGCTTTCGGGCGGCAGGTTCGAGCCATCGGTCAGTTCCAGCAGAACGCCGATCAAGCTTCGGGTTCCGAACGACGCCTCGACACGTCGGCCGATATCGGCCGCATTCGCCTCTGGCGCGAGATAGTCGAACAGACGATCCAACGGGGTATCCAGCGCGACCCGGGCAATGGAAACAGATGTGGCGAGGGCGGAGCTATTGGAATCGGGCACAGCGGTGTTATCGAGCAAAGTTAAAGTAGATCGAGAGGAAGCATGACGAACTTCCGACACGGTAAGGGTTTTTTTAATTGCCCACAGAACCTGTGGATAACTATGTGGACAACCCACTTTATAACCGCCCTATGCCCTTATAAAACGCCGGTTTAACCGTCGGGCTTAAAAAACGGGCAGTAATAATAAATAGAAAAATCAATAAGTTACGAATACGCACGTTTCTACGGATTGCTAGCGCCTCGAAAATCCCATGTCAAGTGCCAAGGTGTGCATAAGTGGACGTTTACATCCTTGATATTCGCCCGCTGTCCAGCGAAATATCATCACTGTACTCACTTCAACGCCCACTCCAGCAGCGCCGTTTGTGCTTTGGCTCCCGCCGCCGCATTGGCATGATTGATCAACATCACCAGGATGCGTCGATGCCCATCCGGAGCCAACACATACCCGGCCAGATTTCTGGCGCCATTCAATGTGCCGGTTTTCAACCAGGCGCGGCCGGCCGCTTCGGAGCCATTCATGCGGCCTTTTTGCGTGCCTTCCAGCCCGACCGCCGGCAGGCTGGCGGCGAATTCGTAATAAGCCGGTTGGGCCGTGGCGTAACGCAGTAACCGCGCCAGCGAAGCCGCCGAAATTCGCTCGATGCGAGACAACCCGGAACCATTGTCCAAAACCAGTTCCGGCATCTCGATGCCCCGTTCCCTCACCCATGCGCGCAGCGCGCGAACGCTTTTTTCCCAGCTCGCGGGCGGCCCGAACTGGGCTGCGCCCAGATTGAGAAACAGCATCTTGGCCATGACGTTGTTGCTGTATTTGTTGATATCGCGCACCAGTTGCGCCAGCGGCGGCGATTCGAATTCCAGCAGCAAACGCGCCGTCGCTTCCGCCACGCCCGGACGCACCTTGCCGGCATGGACGCCGCCGAGTTCTTTCCAGAGCGTGCCGAAGGCGGCGGTGACCGTCGCATCCGGGCTGAGCAGATTGAGCGGCACGCTTTGGTTGCCGCACGCGCTCGGATAAGCGCCGGTCAGGGTTAATACACCGTTGTCCTGTTGCGGCGTGATGTTTCCGCGCCATCCATCGCAGGGCGCGTCGCTGGCCTGCAACTGGTTGACCAGGGTGGGCAGCGTATCCGCGGGCGCCGGATCAAGCCGGACGTCGATGCCGTTTGCCGCCGTTGCAGCCTTGTTCGACACGCCAAAACGCAGATTTAAGACATTGAAATTGACCAGTAAAGCGCTCGGCGCCGCGTTGTAAGGGCGCAGCGGCGCCTGATCGAATGCGGCGGGATCGATGGGCTCAAGCTGGTAATAAGAGGAATCCAGAATCACATCGCCGCGAATCTCGCGCACACCCAGTTGGCGCAGTTCACGCAGCAACAGCCAGAAGCGCTCCAGCGTCAGCGCCGGGTCGCCACCGCCCCGCAGAATCAGGTTGCCGCGCAGAATACCGTCGGCAATCGGGCCATCGACAAGCACTCGGGTCTTGAATGTGTGCGCCGGGCCGAGGCTATCCAGCGCGATCAGCGTAGTGACCAGCTTCATCACCGAAGCGGGGTTGAACGATCTTTTTTCGCCATGCGCGAGGAGCGGCACCGGGTTGTCGACGTCCTGAACCAGAATGCCGACATGGCTAACGGGAATGCCCGCCTGTTTCAAGGCCTGGGCAACCGTGGCAGGCAATTCGGCGAGCGCAACGCCAGACAACAACAGCAACAGGACCAACACGACAGCGCGCCGCGCCTGTCGACAAACCACGTTGGAAATCACCGAGCCAGGTCGCTCACGTACCAGTCCATCGCCTCGATCAGGCCGTCCTGAATGCGATGACTGGGTTCGTAGCCAAGCAAGCTGCGCGCTTTAGAAATATCGGCCAGCGAATGCCGCACATCGCCCGCGCGGAAATCGCGATAAGTCGGCTTGTAGTCTTTCAGATGCGGGAAGCGAGGCTCCAGCGAGGCGCGGATGGCTTCGAACAGATCGTTCAGCGTGGTGCGATCGCCGACCGCGACGTTGTATACCTGATTCGCGGCATCCGGATGTTGCGCCGTGGCGGCCAGCAGATTGGCCTGCACGGTATTGGCGATGTAGCAGAAATCGCGGCTGGTCTCGCCATCGCCGTTGATGAAGACCGGCTCGTTGTGGATCATCGCGGAAGTCCACTTCGGCACCACGGCGGCATAGGCGCCTTCCGGGTCCTGATGCGCGCCGAAAATATTGAAGTAGCGCAGGCCGATGGTCTTGAAGCCGTAGGCGCGGGCGAAGACGTCGGCGTACTGCTCGTTGACCAACTTGGTCACCGCGTAGGGCGACAGCGGCTTGCCGATCACATCTTCCACCTTGGGCAGGCCGGGGTGATCGCCATAAGTGGAACTGGAGGCGGCGTAAACGAAGCGCGCCACTTTGGCATCGCGCGCGGCCACCAGCATGTTGAGGAAACCATCGATGTTCGCGGTATTGGTGGTGATCGGGTCTTCCAGCGAACGTGGCACCGAGCCCAGCGCCGCCTGATGCAGGACGTAATCGACGCCGGCGCAGGCGGTTCGGCAGTCATCCAGCGCGCGGATATCGCCTTCGATGAAGTTGAAGCGCGCCCACTGTTCAGCCGAAACAGCCGCCTGAATCTGATGCAGATTATGGCGGTGGCCGGTGGCGAAGTTGTCCAGCCCGACCACGTTCTGATCCAGCTTGAGCAACCGCTCCAGCAAGTTGCTGCCGATGAAACCGGCGACGCCGGTAATCAGCCAGGTTTTGGGTTGGCTCGGAAGCTGGGCGATGAGTTCGGAATAGGCGGTCATTGATTGGACAGTCAGGACTTTGAAATGCGGGAGCATCCGTCATGCCCGGCGCGGGCATGACGGCGGAGGTGAATCACAAACGCCAGAGTTTGAAGCCGGCGGCTTTGACGGCAGCCTGATCGTAGGCGGATTTCACATCGGTAAAGACGCCGCCCTTGCTTAGCTTGGACGTCAACTCGGCCAGCGACATGGCCAGATATTCCTTGTGCGAGACCGCCGCGACAATCGCGTCGACATTGTTGGGCAACTGATCCCATGGCGTCAGGCTGATGCCGTATTCGTGTTCGGCTTCCGGCGATTCGGCGATCGGGTCGTTGACCAGCACTTCACAGCCGAAATCCTTCAGTTCGGCGACTAGGTCGGCGACTTTGGAATTGCGCAGGTCGGGGCAGTTTTCCTTGAAGGTGAGGCCCAACACGATGACTTTGGCACCCTTGACAGTGACCCCGTTGTTGATCATGCCTTTGACCGTCTGCTGCGCGACATAGGCGGCCATTCCGTCGTTGATGCGGCGGCCGGCGAGAATGACCTGCGGGTGATAGCCGAGCATCTCGGCCTTGTGTGTCAGGTAGTACGGATCGACGCCGATACAGTGGCCGCCGACCAGGCCGGGTCGGAACGGCAGGAAGTTCCACTTGGTACCGGCGGCTTGCAGCACTTCCAGCGTATCGATGCCGAGACGGTCGAAGATCAGGGCGAGTTCGTTCATCAGGGCGATGTTGAGGTCGCGCTGGGTGTTTTCGATCACCTTGGCGGCTTCGGCGACTTTGATCGAGCTGGCGCGATGGACGCCGGCGACGATGACGGAGGCGTACAACTCGGCGACGGCTTCGGAGGTGGGGCCGTCATCGCCGGAGACGACTTTGACGATCTTGGTGATGGTGCGCTCTTTGTCACCCGGGTTGACCCGCTCTGGGGAGTAGCCGACATGGAAGTCCTGCTTCCATTTCATGCCGGAGTGCTTTTCCAGCAACGGGATGCAGACTTCTTCCGTGGCGCCGGGGTAAACCGTGGATTCATAGACCACGGTGGCGCCCTTCTTCATGTGCTTGCCGACCGTGGTGGAGGAACCGACCAGGGGGGAGAAGTCGGGGATGTGGGCGTCATCGACCGGGGTGGGCACCGCGATGATGATGAAGTCGGCCCTGGCTATCGTGCTTGGGTCGGTGCTGACACTGAGCTTGGTCGCGGCTTTCAGGTCTTCCGTGCTGACTTCGCCGGTCGGGTCGCTGTAATTTTTGTAATTGGCGATTTTGGAATCCGACAGATCGAATCCGATCGTCTCGAACTTCTTGCCAAACTCGACCGCCAGAGGCAGACCGACGTATCCCAGACCCACAACAGCAACAATAGCCATGATCACTCCCAAGAAGAAAACGTAAAAAGTAAACGAAACCGATTCATTCTACCCAAGCAAGACTTGGCTGTACCCGCAAGGTGCACGCCGGATTCCTAAGCGCTGAAGCGCCAAGGACTCCGCTGTACCCGCAAGGTGCACGCCGGATTCGTAAACCGCTGAAGCGTTAACGACTCCGCTGTAGCATGGCGACACTGCGTCTAGTACGCGATAAAACGCCGATGAAGCCCAACATGCCCATACAACTGACGACGTTTCTGTTATCGACAGGATTCTGCATTTTATTGAGCGCGACTCCGCAACCCGCTCGCGCCGACATCACTGACATCCTGCCGCAGATTAAAGTCTCCATTGCCGGCGTGGGTACGGTGCATCCCTTGCGCAACCCTCGCATCAAGCTGCTTGGCACCGGGTTTGTGGTAGCGGACGGCCATTATGTCGTCACCAATACCCATGTCGCCCCCTTGTTGATGGAAGAAGAAAAAGGCGAATCGCTTGCGGTATTCCTGCGCGGCCCGGATGGCGTCATCGTACGCAAAGCAGAAAAACTGGCCGACGACCCCGAGCACGACCTGCTCCTGCTCAAGATCGAGGGCGAGGCCATATCGCCACTCAGGTTGGCTAATTCAGCGCAAGCGCGCGAAGGACAACTCTATTACTTCACCGGCTATCCGATCGGCGCGGTACTCGGACTGTACCCCGCAACGCACCGCGCCGGACTGGCCGCCATAGCCCCGATATTCAGCCCGCCACCCGGAGTCAAAAACCTCACCGCCAAGCTCATCAAGCGCGCCGACAACCCGTTCCTGATGTTTCAGCTCGATGCCACGGCCTATCCAGGCAATAGCGGCAGTCCTCTCTATGATGGCAATACAGGTGCCGTTATCGGCGTGATCAATTCGGTCTTTGTAAAAGGCGCGAAAGAGAATGCGCTACGCGATCCAAGCGGCATTACCTACGCCATTCCGGCGAAATATGTTCAGGATCTGTTGGATAAAGCCGGGCTTCAAAATGCCTCAAGACAAGGTAACGCGAGCGCTGAATTGGGCTTGGCATCAACGCCCACAACGCGCAATAGAAAATAAATCCGGCGGCAAAATGTTTGAACTGCCTCTTATCGTAGACATCGGCGACTCAAACAAACGACGCATTTTTCTCGCCGCCACACATCTTCTCGCCGTAATGGCCGTTTTCCTCGCCGATCTGCCCGCGATTTTCAGAGGTGCGGGTCTGGCCTTATTGGTACCCAGCGTTGTTTATTATTGGCGAGCTTCTCCGCGTATCCGCCTGAGATGCGGCCAAGACGGAGCGCTCGAAATTTGGCGGAACAATCGCTGGAATAATGTGCGGCTCGCCACTTCCAGCGTAGTCTTGCCCGGATGCACGGTACTGCGAATTGCCGGCTTGGATCGACGCCGGCTCAGGAATTTTGTAATTCTGTCGGACAGCATGCCAAGCGGCGATTGGCGCAAGTTGCGTGTCTGGCTGCGCTGGTTGGCGCTGTAAACCGGGGCTGACTGAACTGACTTTCTGCAACAACCGCGGAGCTTGGTCAATAGCGGTAATTCACGCTGTTCGATAACCAGGGATTGGATTGAGTCGAGCGCGCGGGCATCTGCAACCACTCTTGCTTCGCTCGGGCAGGCTTTCCATTTCCCTCTTGACCGGATGGTTGGCCAGGCAGACCGGCGTCTGGGTCAGAAGCCGCCGACGAGCGCACCTCTTGATAAAAGCCCCAGCGCCGAAGTTTTCCACTCTCGGTCATCCGGTTAAATATTGCCTGATAGAAGCGAGGGTCGATTCCAGCCGACATCCAGCGCAAATACACTTGGGGATCGGCAAATTCAGCCCAGTTTCTGAACGTGGCGGGATTCGCCACTTTGCCCAGGGATAGGGAATAGGATTCTGGGCGCATCGCAACCGTGGCAAGGGCCGTCATAAAACGGGGTTCAGTAACCGCATCCAGCCACTCGGCAAACAACTCCGGATTCTTCGCGGCAAGGCCATTCTTAGTAGGATCAATCATGCGCGCCAGCCATGCCTCCGGAGTCGCGGGGAAACCCGCTTTCCTTGATCCACTCGCGGCAGCGGGCAATGTCAGCCGATCAACCACACTACCATCGGCCAGGATCACCTTTTGCAGGCCGTGTTTGCCCTGCGGCGTAAGTTCCAAATTCGAGCTGGACTCAGCATGTGATGTTGAACACCAGGCCAGAATCGCGCATGTAAAAAGAAAACGGTACATCATCATAAAAACCCTATGATTAACATAGACATAGCAATATTAGAATTATCTTAACATGGCGATTGGCTCCAAAAACAAAAAGGGCGGAACCTTGCGGTTCCGCCCTTTTGTGCAACTACCGCTTACTCAATAACTTACTTGGCGGCAGGCGCGGGCACGGGCATGAAGCCGGCGAACGGGTTCGCCATATTGCCGTAGGTGGCGGGGTTCATGAACGCACCGAAAGCGCCATAGGTGGCGGGATTGGCCGCGGCGCCAGCCCATTGGGTGTAGAGGTTGGGGTTCAGCGGAGCCATCATCAGGTTCATGTTGGCGGGGGCCATGGGAGCCATCGCCCAGTTGGCGTACATGCTGGGATTCATGGGAGCCATCATCATCTGCAGAACGCGGGGATCCATAGGAGCGGACAGCCACTTCATGTACATGTTGGGGTTCATCAGCGGGGCCATGGCAGCCGTGTAGAAATTCGGGTCCATGGAAGCGGCCAGCCACTTGGCGTACATGTTGGGGTCGAGGAAACCAGCATAGGCTTTCAGTATCTCGGGAGACATGCCAGCCTGGGCCATTTTGGTGAAGGTGGCGGGGTCCATGCCCTTCTGCATCAGGATGATGGCGGTAGCCGGGTCCATCATATTGGTCATGGCGGCAACGGCAGCCTTCGGGTCTTTGGCGACGTCAGCAACCTTGGCGGGATCCAGCAACTGGGCGGCGGTGGATTCCGGGGTGGCGGCGCCATTGGCGAACGCGGATTGGGCGATCAGAGCAAGGATCAGGGCGGAAAACTTCTTCATGTCTGCAACTCCTAAATGATTGAAAAATATGAGATAAGTTGTACAGCCGAGCCAGTATAAAGAGGAATATTAGAATATTCGATTTACCAAAGAGCCTAAACAAGTGGCCGCCAGAATCATGTTGCGCTCATGCGACACCCGAAGAAGGCGCTCAAATTATAGGCAGAATATCAATCGCCAAGATAGGCGGCACGAATCTGCGGATCGCGAGCCAACGCATGCGATGGACCTGACAAGCGGATGACCCCGCTTTCCATGACATAGGCGCGCTGACTGATTTGCAAAGCAAGATGCGCATTCTGCTCGACCACCAATAAAGTAACGCCCTCTTGAGCAATTCGAGCGATGGTCTCGTATATCTTGCGCACCATCAGCGGGGCCAATCCCATGCTCGGCTCATCCAGCAACAACAGGGACGGACGCCCCATCAGGGCGCGGGCGATGGCCAACATCTGCTGTTCTCCGCCAGACAGCGTTCCGGCCAGTTGCTTGTTACGTTCGGCGAGACGGGGAAACAGTTCGTAAGCGCGTGTCCGATCAGCCTTGATGCCGTCCCTGTCGCGGCGCAAATAGGCGCCCATATCGAGGTTTTCCGCGACCGTCAGACGCCCGAAGATGCCACGCCCCTCCGGCACCAGCGCGAGGCCGCGGGCGACGATTGCATGAGTTGCCAGGCCGGTGAGGCGTTCGCCATTGAATCTCAGGTCGCCACTATGGGATACCAGACCAAGCAAGCCTTTCAAGGTGCTGCTTTTGCCCGCGCCATTGGCGCCGATAAGACAGACCAGCTCGCCTTTGGCGACTTCAAAATCAATGCCACGCACGGCATGAATACCGCCGTAGCTGATCTTGATGCCTTGAGCCATGAGCAGACTCATGCCGATTCGCCTCCGAGATAAGCGGCGATGACAGCGGGATTTTTGCGTACTTCCTCAGCCGGCCCCTCGGCGATCTTGCGGCCGTAATCGAGCACCGCGACGCGGTCGCACAAGCCCATGACCAGTTTCACGTCGTGTTCGATCAACAACAACGTGACGCCGCCATCGCGCAATTTTCGGAACAGTTCCCCCATCTGCACGCGCTCGGCTGGATTCATGCCGGCGACAGGCTCATCAAGGGCGAGCAGTTTCGGCTCGGTCGCCAGCGCCCGGGCGATTTCCAGGCGGCGCTGATCGCCATAAGCCAGGTGGTTGGCGAGGGTGCGGCCTTTGCCGGCGAGCCCGACATATTTCATGAGCTCATGAGCCCTGTCGCGGATGGCGGCCTCTTCGGCGCGCGTTCCGGCGCAGCGCAGCACCGCGCCCAGCACATTGGCGCGCGTTCGGACATGGCGACCGACCATGACGTTTTCCAGCGCGGTCATGTTGGCGAACAAACGGATGTTCTGGAACGTGCGTGCAAAGCCCAACTTCACGATCTGGTGCGGCTTAAGCCCCTGCACCGGAGCGCCATCCAGACGCACCGCGCCCGTCGTGGCCGTGTAGAGACCGGTCATGCAGTTGAACAACGTGGTTTTGCCCGCGCCATTGGGCCCGATCAGGCCGTAGATTTCACCGGCCCGTACCGATAGCGAAACATCCTCCAGCGCCGCGAGGCCGCCGAAGCGTTTGGTCACTTTCTCGACGCTCAGCAACGCCATGGCCGTCCTCATCTACGCCCGCGCGTCGTAAAGACTGGCCTGCTCCTGCTCGGCGACGCCGTCCTCCGCCGCGAACTCGCGCTTGCGTTGACGCGACGGCAGCAAGCCGGCGGGCCGGAACAGCATCATCGCGACCAGCGCAACGCCGAACAGCAACATACGCAGATCGGCCGGATCGACCGCGACATGGCCCAGGGTCGCGCGCTGGAAGTCGCCCAGATAACGCAGCGCTTCGGGAATCGCCGTCAACAACACCGCGCCGAGAATCACGCCGGGAATATTGCCCATGCCGCCCAGCACGATCATGCACAGCACCAGGATGGATTCCCACAAGTTGAAGCTTTCCGGGCTGATGAAGCCCTGAAACGCCGCGAACAAGCCGCCGGCCAGGCCTCCGAAGGTGGCGCCCATGGCGAATGCCAGCAATTTCATGTTGCGCGTGTTGATGCCCATCGCCGCGGCGGCGATCTCGTCCTCGCGGATCGCCGCCCAGGCGCGGCCGATGCGCGAATCCTGCAAGCGCAGCGCGACGAAGATGGCGAGCAGCGTGAACGCAAGGAACAGGTAGTAATAAAAGTAAGTCGGCGGAAATGTCATGCCGAAAACGTGCAGCGGCTTGCCGAAAGAAAAGCCGGCGATGCTGACCGGGTCGATCAGGTTCATGCCCTGCGGGCCGTTGGTCAGGTTGAACGGGGCGTTCAGATTGTTCATGAAGATGCGGATGATCTCGCCGAAACCGAGCGTGACGATGGCCAGGTAATCGCCGCGCAACCGTAGCGTGGGCGCGCCCAGCAACACGCCGAACAGCCCGGCCAGCATCGCGCCGATCGGCAACACCAGCCAGAACGGCAGATGCAGGCCGAAATGCGGGCTGGCCAGCCAGGCATAGAGATAAGCGCCGAGCGCGTAGAAAGCGATATAACCGAGATCGAGCAGGCCGGCATAGCCGACCACGATGTTCAAGCCGATGGCCAGCAGCACATAGAGCAGCACGAAATCGAGCACCCGCACCCAGGAATTGCCCAGGCCGAAACCCATCATGAAGGGCAGGGCCGCGAGCAGAATTGCCAGCAGGATGGCGGTCAGACGCGGCCGTTTGCGCAAGCCGTCGAGCGCGCGATTCATGCCCGAGTTACGCACGATTGGCCACGCGCTCGCCGAGCAGGCCGGACGGCCGGAACACCAGCACGCCGATCAGCACGAAGAACGCGAACACGTCCTGATAGTGACTGCCGAGGAAGCCGCCGGTGATGTCGCCGATGTAACCCGCGCCGAGCGCCTCGATCACGCCCAGCAGCAGACCACCCAGCATCGCCCCGGCGATATTGCCGATGCCGCCCAGCACCGCCGCCGAAAAGGCTTTCAGGCCAAGCATGAAGCCCATGTAGTAATGCGCCAGACCGTAATAAGCGCTGACCATGACCCCGGCGATCACGGCGATGGCGGCGCCGATGATGAAGGTGGCGGAAATAACCCGATCCACATTCACGCCCATCAGCTCCGCCACTTCGCGCGATTGCGCGGTGGCGCGCATGGCCCGACCGAGCCGGGTCTTCTCCACCAGCAGCCAGAGCCCAGCCATGATGGTCAGCGCCAGAACCACGATGGCGATCTGCAACAGGCTGATATGCGCGCCGAGAAATTCGAATTTCGTCGTCGGCAGAATCTCCGGGAAAGACACGTACTGGCGGCCCCAGATCAGCATCGCCAGGTTCTGCAGAATGATGGAGACGCCGATGGCGGTGATCAGCGGCGCCAGACGGGGTGCTTTGCGCAGAGGCCGGTAAGCGATCTTCTCGATGCCGAAAGCCAGCAGCATGCAGGCCGGAATCGCCACCAGAATGCCGCCCAGAACCACCAGCACGCCGGGCAGATCGGGCGCCACGCCGGCCAGCACACCGATCACGCTCAACGCCACCATCGCGCCGATCATGGTCACCTCGCCATGCGCGAAGTTGATCAACTCCAGAATGCCGTAAACCATGGTGTAGCCGAGCGCCACCAGCGCATAGATGCTGCCCAGCACGAGGCCGTTGACCAACTGTTGGGTAAAGATGTCCATTGAATGCGGCTGTGGGAGCGGTCAGACCCGCCCCGAAGATTCGATTACTTGACGGTTTCCAGCACCTGCCAGGCGCCGCCCTTGACCTGGTAAAGCGTCACCGCGCCGCCGGTGGTATCGCCCTTGGCGTCGAACTTGACCGGGCCGCTGACGCCCTGGATATCGGTCTTCGGCAGTTCCGCCAGAACCCTGGCCGGTTCGGCCGAATCGGCGCGCTTCATGGCTTCCACCAGCGCATAGACGGCGTCGTAGGCATACGGCGCGTAGACCTGGATCACGCCGTACTTGGCCTCGAAACGCTTGCGGAAATCCGGGCCGCCGGGCATCGAATCGATCGGCAAACCGGGCGAGGAAGCCACCACGCCCTCGGCATCCGTGCCGGCCAGTTTGACGAAGTTCACATTCTGCAGGCCATCGCCGCCGAGCAGTTTGGCGGTCAGGCCCAGGCTTTTCATCTGTTTCGCCATCGGGCCGCCTTGCGGGTCCATTCCGCCGAAGAAGATCAGATCCGGCGTCTTGCCCTTGATGCTGGTCAGAATCGCGCTGAAATCGGTAGCCTTGTCGTTGGTGAATTCACGCGCCACCACTGCGCCGCCGGCCGCCTTGGCGGCCTTCTCGAACTCATCGGCCAGGCCCTGGCCGTAAGCGGTGCGGTCGTCGACGATGGCGATCTTCTTCGCGCCCATCTTGCCCACCGCGTACTGTCCCAGCGCCTTGCCCTGCTGCGCGTCGTTGGCCATGACCCGATAGGCGGTGTTGTAACCTTGCGCGGTATAGGCCACGGCGGTAGCGGAAGGAGAAATCTGCGGAATGCCGGCATCGTGGTAAATCTTGGAGGCCGGGATGCTGGTACCCGAATTCAGATGGCCGATCACAGCCACCACGCCGGCATCGACCAGCTTCTGCGCGACGATGGTCGCGGTCTTGGGTTCGGCCTGATCGTCCTCGCCCAACAGTTCCAGCTTCACTTTCTTGCCGCCCAGTTGCAACCCTTTGGCATTGATTTCATCCACCGCCAGACGCGCGCCGTTTTCGTTGTCTTTGCCGATGTGGGTTTGCGGGCCGGTCAGCGGCGCCACCGAGCCGATCTTGACGATCTGGTCGCCAGATTCTTGTTGTTTGCCACAGCCCGCCGCGAGCAGCGCAAGCAAGCCGGCAACGACGTAATTCTTCTTGTTGGATTGCATCTGGATGCTCCGGAAAAGCCTTAAAAACCCGTGGTTTATATCACAACACACCTTCCCGCCGAACCAAGAAAAAAGCCGGGCGAGTGCAAACTCGCGCGGCTTTTTTTACCTGAAAGGCCAGGCTTACAGGGACAGAACCCAGTCAGCCAGCTTCTTGGCGTTTTCGTCGGACACTTGCGGGTGCGGGGGCATGGGAACCGGGCCCCAAACGCCCTTGCCACCCTTCTTGATCACGCCGACGATGTGTTCGGCGGCCTTGGCATCACCCTTGTATTTCTTGGCGACATCCTTGAAAGCGGGGCCGACGACTTTCTTGTCGACCGCGTGGCAGCTCAGGCAGGCGCTTTTTTGGGCCAGAGCCTGGTCGGCGGAAGCAACGCCCGCGCTCATGGCGAGAATGGCAGCAGCAATTACGATAACTTTCATGTTGAATCTCCATTATTGGTAAAGGCAACTTGTGTTGCGCGGCGGATGTTACTGGAGCACCCGGTTAACGAGAATAGCCAGAAGTTCTGGTAAATCGACTATTTCAGGCAGGCATCTAACGTTGTCGCAAATCGTCGCGTTGACGCTAGGTTGCGGGGTTTTTTGCATACTGGTAGGAATTTCCCGGGCGTCACTGGTTAATTTGAACAACAAACCGGCGCCATCGACGACTTTATCCGCCGCGCGCTTCCACGCCGAGAGCTCCGGCTCCGGTCCGCTCAGCACAATGACGCGCGGCGGCGCCAGCACCCCTTCCAGCGTGCGCAGCAAGCTCGGGAACGGCGTCGGATGATCCGACATGGCGGACTGAAAACAGCCCAAAGCGCGCTCCGCCGCAGTTTGATAGCGGGCTTCATCGAGCAAACGCCCCAATCGCATCAAGCCATACGCCGCGATGCCGTTGCCCGAAGGCGTGGCGTTGTCGTAGCCCGGTTTGGCGCGATGTATCAGCTGCTCGTGGTCGTGACTGGTGAAGAAGAATCCGCCCGCCTCGGCATCCTCGAAATGCAGCAACAGCGCATCGGCCAGTTGGCGCGCCCAGATCATGTCGGCATCGCGCCATTCGGCCTGCAGCAACTCCAGCAGGGCGTCGAGCAGAAAAGCGTAGTCGTCCAGATAACCGTTATGCCGCGCCTGGCCTTGCTGATAAGACGCGGCCAGCCGCCCATCGCGCCAGACCGTCCGGTGCAGCGCATCCGCCGCCTTTTGCGCTAGCCCAATCCAATCCGCGCGGTCAAAGCGTCGCCCGGCGTGGGCCAGGCCCTTGATCATCAACGCATTCCAACTGGTCAACACCTTGTCGTCGCGACCCGGCCGGATGCGTTGCTCGCGCGCGGCGAACAGTTTGGCGCGCGCCGCTTCCAGCAAAGCGACGACTTCCGTTTCCGGCAAACCCTGTTGCGTCGCCGCATCCGCCAACTCCAACAGCATTTCCAGATGCCAGGCTCGATCCTCGAAGTTGGGCGCGGTGCCCAACCCCCAGCAGGCATGGGCAACCGCATACTCCTCGGATGTCAGCAAAGACTGAATCCGCTCCGGCGTCCAGACGTAGAACTTGCCTTCCTCATGTTCCGAATCCGCGTCCAGCGCGGCGTAGAACAAACCTTCCGGCGTCGTCATCTCACGTTGCAGCCAGCCGACGATGCCTTGCGCCGCCCGCGCAAACAAGGCGTTGCCGGTTTGCGCCCAGGCGTCGGCATACAAAGCCAGCAACGGGCCGTTGTCGTAGAGCATTTTTTCGAAGTGCGGAATCGACCAGCGCTCATCGGTCGAATAGCGAAAGAAACCGCCGCCCAACTGATCCATCAAGCCACCCCGCGCCATTTTTTCCAGCGTGAACAGCACGTTGCGCCGGGCATCGTCATCGCCCGACCAGAACAGAAACTCCAGCTCGGCCGGACGCGGAAACTTGGGTGCGCGGCTGAAGCCGCCATAAACCGGGTCGAAACCTTGCTGAATGCCGGCAATGGCGGCGCGGATCGGCTGCGCGTCGAACCCACCCGGCGCGGCGGCGTGCGCATCGGATTCCGCCATCGCCGCGCGCAACGAAACGCCTTGCTCGACGATGTCGTCACGCTGGTTTTGCCAGGCATGCGCCACGCTTTCCAGCAACTGGGTAAAACCGGGCAGGTTGTAACGCGCCTGCCTGGGAAAATAAGTGCCGCCGAAAAACGGCGTGCCGTCCGGCGCCAGAAACATCGTCAACGGCCAGCCGCCGCCGCGCTGGCTCAGCATCTGCAACGCGGTCTGATAAATCTGGTCGATATCCGGCCGCTCCTCGCGATCCACCTTGATGCAGACGAAATGCCGGTTCATCAGCGCCGCCACGTCGGCATCCTCGAACGACTCGTGCGCCATCACATGGCACCAGTGGCAAGTGGAATAACCGACCGAAAGCAGAATCGGCCTATCCTCGCGCTTCGACTGCGCCAAAGCCTCCGGCCCCCAGGCCTGCCAATCGACCGGGTTGTCGGCGTGTTGCAAAAGATAGGGACTGGTTTCGAGGGCGAGACGGTTGGGCATGGCGGACTCCGGGGATCGGGCCGCCAGTTTAGGAGAAGGCCGCCATACCCGACAAATCCTGTCGGGTATGGCGGCCTGGCAATGCGCGCCTACTTGCCGCCCGCCCGTGCCTCGAGCCTGTACATCGCGTGGCACGACACGCAGTTCGACATGACTTGGCCGAGTTGGCGCAAGGCGTGGTTGGCGTCGGCCAGACTGTCGGCGTCGCGCGCCAGGTCGTCGAAGCCCTGGTGCGTGGCCTGGCCCAGTTTCTTGAATTCGAGCGGCAATCTGGCGCGCAACCCGGCCGGGACTTCGTGCGCGGCGGCCATGCCCAGTGAACTTGCGGCCGCAGTCACCAGTTTCATGTCGTTGGCGGCGATGCCGGTGACGATTTTCTGCGTGCCGGCCAGGAACAAGCGCATTTCCAGGTGGATATGGGCTTTCTCTTCCGCGCTCAGGGTGATCGGTTTGCGGTGTTCCATAGCCGGCGCATCGGCATGTTCATGGCTGTGATCGGCGGCATTCAGGGGGGCGACGGCAAGCAGCAGCAACAACGGAAGGAGGCGTTTCATGGCGGGTGCTTTCAAAGGGTTTGCAGCAGGTTGAGCGTCACATCGGCCATCAGGCGCATTTCCGCTTCTTCGATGACATAGGGCGGCATGAAGTAGACCGTGTTGCCGATGGGACGGATGAACAAGCCTTGAGCCAGGGCTTGTTGGTGAAAGTCGCGCGCGAAATGCGGCGACGATTGTTTGACGTCGAAAGCCCAGATCATGCCGGTGTGACGAAAATGGCGGACATGAGGATGCGCGGCGACGGAGCCGAGCAGTTCGGTGAAACGAACCGCCTTGGCCCGGTTGGCCGCGATGACGTCGTCCTGATCGAAGATGTCCAGCACCGCCAGCGCCGCGCGGCAGGCAAGCGGGTTGCCGGTGTAGGAATGCGAATGCAGGAAGCCGCGCGCGGTCGAGTCGGCATAGAAAGCGGCGTAGATTTCGTCGCTCGCGAGCACACAGGACAGGGGCAGGTAGCCGCCGGTGATGCCTTTCGACAGACACAGGAAGTCGGGCCGTATGTCGGCTTGCTCGCAGGCAAAAAAGGTGCCGGTGCGGCCAAAGCCGACGGCGATTTCGTCGGCGATCAGATGCACCTGGTACTTGTCGCACAGTTCGCGCAAACGGGTCAGGTAGATCGGGTGATACATGGCCATGCCGGCGGCGCCCTGCACCAGCGGTTCGACAATGACGGCGGCCGTGGTATCGGCGCATTCGGCCAGAAAATCCTCCATCTGGGCGATGGCGCGCCAGGCATAGGCTTCCGCGCTCTCGTCCGGGTCGGCCTGGCGCCAGTCCGGGCTGATCACCTGATGCGACAGGCGCAGCAGCGGCGCATAGACATCCTTGAACAGCGGAACATCGGTGACCGACAAGGCGCCCAGCGTTTCGCCGTGATAGCCGTTTTGCAGACTGACGAATCCGGTCTTGTGCGGCCGACCTCGATTGCGCCAGAAATGGAAACTCATCTTGAGCGCGATTTCCGTGGCGCTGGCGCCGTCCGAGGCATAGAAGGCATGCGACAAACCGCTGAGCCGGGCCAGCCGTTCCGACAATTCGACCACCGGCGCATGGGTACAGCCAGCCAGCATGACGTGTTCGATGCGACCGAGCTGGTCGACGATGGCCGCGTTGATGCGCGGGTTGGCGTGGCCGAACAGGTTGACCCACCAGGAGGAGGTGGCGTCGAGATAGCGGCGCCCGTCATAGTCGATCAACCAGGCGCCTTCCCCGCGCGCTACCGGTAGCGGGGGAATTTGTTCCAGATGTTTCATCTGGGTGCACGGGTGCCAGACGGCGGTATGACTTCGGCTGAGCCAATCGGCATTGCTCATGCTCGGACACCCCAGGCAGGTTTACTGGAAAAAGCCTTTGGAAAGCAGTTCCATGGTCAGCAGTCGGTAATCGTGCGCGCCCGGCGAATCGGAGGAATAGGCGAAGATGTCCATGCCATGCGCCGGACTTTCGGACAGCGCCGGGTCTTCGCAAATACGCGTATCGCACAGATTTTCGCCATATCGGCTTTTCAGGTTGGCGAGGGCTTCGCGGCATTGCGGTTTGGCTTCGTCGAAACGGGTCAACACGACCCGACGCTGGATGCGCCGTTTGAGCGGGCCTTCCAGCACGTTGAGCGCGAGGTCGAGCCGGTTCAAACCTTGGATCGCCAGGTAGTCGGCAGTGACCGGAATCAGGACTCGATCCGCCGCGAACAGCGCGTTGAGCGAGAGCACGCCCAAGGCCGGGGCACAGTCGATCAGGATGGGGGCTTCTTCCCAAGCCAGGGCGGAATCGAGCCCGCGCTTGAGGATGCCCGCGACGCCCGGCGTCGCGCCCAGCAAGGCGTCGACTTTGGATAGATCGGGGTGGCCCGGGAGGAGCCGGATCTGGTTGGCCAAGCGACGGATATTGCGATCCAGCGGCGTTTTGTCGCGGAAAAAAGCCGCCGTGGTCACGCTGGCTTGCAAATGCTTGACGCCCAACGCCAGGCTGACATGCGCCTGCGGGTCGAGATCGATGACCAACGGATTGCGTTCGAGAAGTGCAAGCGAGGCGGCCACGTTCAGGGTGGTGGTGGTCTTGCCGACGCCACCTTTTTGATTGAATACCGCGATGACTGCCATGTAATCGTTACTCCACCGTGACCGATTTAGCGAGATTGCGCGGCTGGTCTACGTCCGTGCCTTTTAGGATAGCGACGTGATAGGCCAGCAATTGCAGCGGGATGCTGTAGACGATGGGCGCGGTGCCGGGATAGATATCGTCCAGCGTCAGGTTCTGGTAGCGATCCAGTCCAATCTTGACGTTGTGGTCGGAGAACAGGAACAGCTCGCCGCCGCGCGCGCGGACTTCCTGCAGGTTCGACAACACCTTGTCCAGCAGCGGGTCGTCCGGCAGCGCGCAGATCACCGGCATGTCGGCATCCACCAGCGCGAGCGGACCGTGCTTCAACTCGCCGGCGGGATAGGCCTCGGCGTGGATGTAGGAGATTTCCTTCAGCTTGAGCGCGCCTTCCAGCGCGATCGGGTAGAACGGGCCGCGGCCGAGGAACAGCGCGTGGTGCTTGTCGGCAAAGGCGGCGGCCATTTCCTTGATCGCGTCGGACAAGGACAGCACGACTTCGACCTGACGCGGCAACGCGTGCAGCTCATCCACCATCCGCTTTTCATCCTCGGCCGAGAGGCCGAGCCGACGCGCCAGCGCGATGGTGAGCAGGCGCAGCGCGGTGAGCTGGGTGGTGAACGCTTTGGTCGAGGCGACGCCGATTTCCGGGCCGGCGCGCGTCATCAGCGCGACATCGGATTCGCGCGTCAATGACGATTCCGGCACGTTGCAGATGGTCAGCGAACCGATATAGCCGGCCTGCTTGGCGAAGCGCAACGCGGCCAGAGTGTCCGCCGTCTCGCCGGACTGGGAAATGGACAGGAACAAGGTATCCGGCGGCACCACGACCTTGCGGTAGCGATATTCGCTGGCGACTTCGACGCTGCACGGGATGCCGATTTCCTCCAGCCAGTAACGCGCGACCAGACCGGCGTGATAACTGGTGCCGCAGGCGATGATGTGGACGCCGCGCGTCTTGTCGAACAAGGTCTTGGCTTCGTGGCCGAAGCTTTCTTCCAGCAGGCGGCCCTTGTGGATGCGGCCTTCCAGCGTTTCGGCGATGACCGAGGGCTGCTCGAAGATTTCCTTCAGCATGTAATGCTTGTACGGGCCCTTGTCGGTGGTCGAGGCGGAAAGCTGCGACAAGCGCTCCGGCCGCTCGACCGGGTTGCCGGCGACATCGAACACGCGCACGCCGTCGCGACGGATTTCGGCGACATCGCCCTCTTCCAGAAAGATGAAACGCTGAGTGACCGGCAGCAGCGCGAATACGTCGGAGGCGATGAAGTTCTCGCCGACGCCAAGGCCGATGACCAGCGGACTGCCGGCGCGGGCGACGATCAGGCGGTCCGCGTCGCCCGGCGTGGCAACGGCAAGGCCGTATGCGCCGACCAGATGCGTGATCGCTTTCTGCACCGCAAGCAGCAGATCGGGCTCGTCTTTCTGCAAATCGGCGAGCAGGTGCGCGATGACTTCGGTATCGGTTTCCGAAGTGAAGAAATAGCCTTTAGCCTGCAATTCGGCGCGCAGTTCGGCGTGGTTTTCGATGATGCCGTTATGCACCACGGCCACTTTTTCACCGCTCATGTGCGGGTGGGCATTGCGTTCGGCCGGCATGCCATGCGTGGCCCAGCGGGTGTGCGCGATGCCGATGTTGCCGGCGATGGGATTCGTCTCGACCAATTGACGCAACATGGCGACCTTGCCTACCGCGCGGATGCGTTCCAAGCTGCCATCCTGTCGCCGAACCGCGATGCCGGCCGAGTCGTAGCCGCGATATTCCAGGCGTTGCAAACCTTCGATAAGGATGGGCACAACGTTACGTTGGGCCACTGCGCCGACGATGCCGCACATAGTATTTCTCCGTTTACTTCTTTTTTGTCGGCCGTTGCCAGCCGGAAATGGTGACTTGCTTGGCGCGCGACAACGTGAGTTCTCCGGCTGGCGCGTCCTTGGTCAGCGTGGTTCCCGCCCCCAAAGTCGCTCCTTTTCCGACCGTCACCGGCGCGACCAGTTGAGTGTCCGATCCGATGAAGGCGTCGTCCTCGATGATGGTTCGGTGCTTGTTGGCGCCGTCGTAGTTGCAGGTGATGGTGCCGGCGCCGATGTTGACCTTGCTGCCGACGGTCGCATCGCCGACGTAGGACAGGTGGTTGATTTTGGAGTTGAAGCCGACTTGCGCATTTTTCAGTTCGACGAAGTTGCCGATATGCGTTTCCTCGGCCAGTTCGGTGCCGGGGCGTAAACGGGCGTAAGGACCGATCACCGCGTTGGCGCCGATGCGCGCGCCTTCCAGATGGCAAAATGGCTTGAGCGTCACGCCCGCGGCCAGTTCGACATTTTTCAGCACGCAGTTCGCGCCGATCTGAACGCCGTCGCCGAGGACAACATCGCCTTCGAAGATCCCATTGATGTCGATCAGAACATCGCGTCCACAGGTCAGCGTGCCGCGGATGTCGATGCGAGCCGGATCGATCAGCGTCACGCCGTCGGTCATCAGCCGGTTGGCCTGGTTACGTTGGTGCAGACGCTCAAGCTCGGCCAACTGGGCCCGGCTATTGATGCCGAGCACTTCCCATTCCGCCGCCGGGTGGCAAGGAATCACCCGCTCGCCTTCGGCCGCGGCCATGCCGATCACATCGGTCAGGTAATACTCGCCTTGCGCATTGTTGTTGTTCAAGCGAGCCAGCCAGCCAGCCAGTTTGTCGGCGGGCAGACACAGGATTCCGGTATTCACCTCGTTGATGGCCAACTCCTCGGGACTTGCATCCTTTTGTTCGACTATGCGTTCGACTTGGCCGCGCGCATTGCGCACGATGCGGCCATAGCCGGTCGGATTTTCCAGATGCACGGTCAGCAATGCGATCGCGCCCTCGCGCGCGATAAGCGTCATTTCCTGCAAGGTCTCGGCGCGGGTCAGCGGCACATCGCCGTACAGAATCAGACAAAGCGCGGCCGGATCGAGATACGGTATCGCTTGCTGTACGGCATGGCCGGTACCCAGTTGCGGTTCCTGCTTCGCCCAGTCCAGATCGTCACGCGCTATCGCCCGCGGCAAGGTTTCGCCGCCGTGACCATAGATAACGCAGATGGATTCAGGGCCAAGCTGATCGGCAGCCGCCAGAACATGCGAAATAAGGGGCTTCCCCGCCAATGGGTGCAGTACCTTGGGCAAATCGGACTTCATCCGGGTGCCCTTGCCAGCGGCAAGAATGACGATATCGAGGGGTGGGATCATGAGGGAAGACGGGCGAGTTGAGCGCTGAAACGCGCGTAAGTATAAACAGCGCCTTCGTTATTTGTCTGGCGTG
This sequence comes from Hydrogenophilales bacterium 28-61-23, assembly GCA_002281555.1. Taxonomy (GTDB): domain Bacteria; phylum Pseudomonadota; class Gammaproteobacteria; order Burkholderiales; family Thiobacillaceae; genus PFJX01. Next base: position 215,113 of record NCGJ01000002.1, on the reverse strand, counting down.
CTCGGAAAGAAAAACGGCAGCTCCAGGCTGCCGTTTTATTGTTGCGCGCGTTGCGTTCAGCCTTTTATTTTGCGCAGCTTCTGAATGGCCGACAGTTGCGCGACGGCTTCCGCCAGTTCCGCCTGGGCGCGCGCGTAGTCCATCGACGAGGCGCGATTCTTCATCGCCTCCTCCGCCTGGAGTTTGGCCTCAATGGCGCGCGCCTCATCCAGATCGGCGCCACGCGCGGCGGTATCCGACAAGATCGTGATCACGCCGGGCTGCACTTCAAGAATGCCGCCGGAAACATAAATCAAATCCTCTTGTGCCCGGTCCGGCGACTTGATCCGTACAGAGCCGGGTTTCAGACGCGTGAGCAAGGGCGTGTGGCGAGGATAGATGCCGATCTCGCCCATTTCGGCGGGTGCGATCACATACTCGGCGATGCCCGAATAAATGGAGGCTTCCGTGCTGACGATATCGACATGAACTGTCATGGCCATGGCGTGGCTTCCTTATTGAATGGTCTTCGCTTTCTCGACCGCTTCGTCCACCGTGCCGACCATGTAGAAGGCCTGTTCTGGCAGATGATCGTATTCGCCGTTCACGATCGCCTTGAAGTTGGCGATGGTTTCCTTCAGGGTCACATATTTTCCGGCCGCGCCGGTAAATACTTCGGCGACGAAGAAAGGCTGCGACAGGAAGCGCTGGATCTTGCGCGCGCGCGCCACCGCCAGTTTGTCTTCTGGAGAAAGCTCGTCCATGCCCAGAATGGCGATGATGTCGCGCAATTCCTTGTAGCGCTGCAGGGTGGCCTGCACCTGACGGGCGACGCTGTAGTGCTCCTCGCCAACGACCAGCGGGTCGAGTTGGCGGGAGGTCGAGTCGAGCGGATCGACGGCTGGGTAGATACCCAGCTCGGCGACCTGACGGCTCAACACCAGGGTGGCATCCAGGTGGGCGAATGTGGTGGCGGGCGACGGGTCGGTCAAGTCATCGGCGGGCACATAGACGGCCTGGAATGAAGTAATCGAACCGGTGCGGGTGGAGGTGATGCGCTCTTGCAGGGCGCCCATTTCCGAGGCCAGGGTGGGCTGGTAACCCACGGCGGAAGGCATCCGGCCGAGCAGCGCGGAAACTTCGGTTCCGGCCAGGGTGTAGCGGTAGATGTTGTCGACGAAGAACAGCACGTCGCGGCCTTCATCACGGAAGTACTCGGCCATGGTCAGGCCGGTCAGCGCGACGCGCAGACGGTTGCCCGGCGGCTCGCTCATCTGGCCGTAAACCAGCGCGACCTTGTCCAGCACGCCGCCTTCCTTCATCTCGTGGTAGAAATCGTTGCCTTCACGGGTACGCTCGCCGACGCCGGCAAACACCGAGTAGCCGCTGTGCTCGACGGCGATGTTGCGGATCAACTCCATCAGGGTCACCGTCTTGCCCACACCGGCGCCGCCGAACAGGCCGACCTTGCCGCCCTTGGCGATCGGCATGATCAGGTCGATGACCTTGATGCCGGTTTCCAGGATTTCCACCGAGGCGGCCTGATCGGCATAAGCCGGGGCTTTACGATGGATCGGCATGTGTATCTCGGCGCCGACCGGACCGGCTTCATCGACCGGCTCGCCCAGCACATCCATGATGCGGCCCAGAGTGGCCTTGCCAACCGGTACCGAGATGGCCGCGCCGGTATTGCGCGTCAACGCGCCGCGCTTCAGGCCGTCGGTGGAGCCCATCGCGATGGTACGAACGATACCGTCGCCCAATTGTTGCTGCACCTCGAAAGTGAGCGGCGGGGTATCCATCTTGATCGCGTCATAGACCTTGGGTAGAGATCCGCGAGGGAACTCCATGTCTACCACCGCGCCGATGATCTGTACGATTTTTCCTTCGGTCATGGCATTCATTCCTAGCTAGTTCGAATCTGTTAAACGGCGGGGTTCGTTAAACCGCGGCTGCGCCGGCGACGATTTCGGAGATTTCCTGCGTAATCGCAGCTTGGCGAGTCTTGTTGTAAACCAATTTGAGCTCATCGACGACGTCTTTGGCGTTATCGGATGCGGCTTTCATGGCCACCATGCGGGCAGACTGCTCGCAGGCCAGGTTTTCCGCCACGGCCTGATAAATCAATGCCTCGATGTAGCGCACCATCAGACTGTCCACCACCACATGGGCTTCCGGCTCGTAGATGTAATCCCAGTGGTGCTGGGCCTTCTCCACCGCTTCCGCGGCGTTGAGCGGCAATAACTGGGTGATCGAGGGCTCCTGCTTCATGGTCGAGACAAACTTGCTGTACACCAGGTAGAGCGCATCAATGCGTCCTTCCTTGTATGCGTCGAGCATGACCTGGATCGGGCCAATCAAACGTTCCATGTGCGGCGTATCGCCCAAGCCGGTGACATGTGAGGCGACATTGGCGCCCAGGCGTTGCAAAAAGCCCAAGCCTTTATTGCCCACGGCGCAGACATCGACCTCGATCTTCTGCTCGTCCCAAGCCTTGAGCTTGTTCAGCACCAGCCGTAACGCATTGGTATTAAGGCCGCCACATAAGCCTTTGTCCGTTGTCACCAGAATCAGGCCCACTCGCTTGGTCGTTCCGCGTGAAACAACAAAAGGATGGCGGTATTCAGGATGGGCCTGGCTAAAGTGCGCGGCCACATGGCCAATTTTTTCAGCATAGGGGCGCGCATGTCGCATGCGCTCCTGTGCCTTGCGCATCTTGGCGGCGGCGACCATCTCCATGGCACGAGTGATCTTGCGCGTGTTTTCCACGCTCTTGATCTTGCTGCGAATTTCCTTGCCGGCGGCCATGCTTTTTCTCGTCCGTCAGTAGTTGATCAGTAAGCCGCGCTGGCCTTGAAATCGTCGATAGCAGCTGAGAGCTGTTTCTCGGTATCCCCGTCCAGATCGCCCGTGGTCTGGATTTTGTCCATCATTGCCGCGTACTTGCCCTTCATGAAGGACTGCAACGATGCTTCAAAAGCCAACACACGCTTCACTTCGACGTCATCCATGTAGCCGCGGTTGACGGCAAACAAAGTGACGGCCATTTCAGCCACGTTCATCGGCGAATACTGGAATTGCTTCATCAACTCGGTAACCAGCTTGCCGCGCTCAAGCTGCTTGCGCGTGGCTTCGTCCAGGTCGGAAGCGAACTGGGCGAATGCGGCCAGTTCACGGTACTGGGCCAGGGCCAGACGAATACCGCCGCCCAGTTTCTTGATCACCTTGGTTTGCGCCGCGCCGCCGACGCGTGACACCGACAAACCGGCGTTGATGGCGGGACGGATGCCGGCGTTGAACAGATCGGATTCCAGGAATATCTGACCATCGGTAATGGAGATCACGTTGGTCGGCACGAATGCTGAGACGTCGCCGGCTTGGGTTTCGATCACCGGCAGAGCCGTCAGCGAGCCGGTCTTGCCCTTGACCGCGCCATTGGTCTTTTTCTCGACGAAATCGGCATTGACCCGGGCGGCGCGTTCCAGCAGACGCGAGTGCAGATAGAACACATCGCCGGGATAGGCTTCGCGACCCGGCGGGCGGCGCAGCAGCAGGGAAATCTGACGATACGCCCAGGCCTGTTTGGTCAGGTCGTCATAGACGATCAGGGCATCGCGGCCCGAGTCGCGGAAATACTCGCCCATCGTGCAACCGGCATAGGGCGCGATGAACTGCATTGCGGCGGGATCGGAAGCGGTTGCCGCGACCACGATGGTGTGGGCCATCGCGCCATGTTCTTCCAGCTTGCGCACCACGTTGGCGATGCTGGATGCCTTTTGGCCGACGGCGACATAAATACACAGTACGCCGGTACCCTTCTGATTGATGATGGCATCGACGGCCACCGCGGTCTTGCCGGTCTGACGGTCGCCGATGATCAGTTCGCGCTGGCCGCGACCGATCGGCACCATGGCATCGATCGCCTTGAGGCCGGTCTGCATCGGTTGCGACACCGACTGGCGCGCGATCACGCCCGGCGCGATCTGTTCGATCGGCGCGCTCTGCGCGCAATCGACCGGGCCCTTGCCATCGATCGGCTGGCCCAGAGAATTCACCACACGGCCCAGTAGCGCTTCGCCAACCGGCACTTCCAGAATGCGGCCGGTACATTTGACCGTATCGCCTTCCGTAATATGTTCGTATTCACCCAGAACCACAGCGCCGACAGAGTCGCGCTCGAGATTCAACGCCATACCGAAGACGTTGCCGGGGAACTCCAGCATTTCGCCTTGCATGACTTCGGCCAGACCATGCACGCGCACGATGCCGTCGGTGACGGAGACCACGGTCCCCTGGGTACGCAGTTCAGAACCCGCTTCCATGTTCTGGATGCGGCTCTTGATCAGCTCGCTGATTTCAGACGAATTGAGTTGCATGAGAACTCCAAATTACTTGATTAAGCTTTCAGGGTGACGGCAAGGGCTTCAAGCCCGCCGCGCACCGACGCATCCATGACTTCATCGCCAACCTTGATCACAACGCCGCCAATCAGCGCGTCATCCACTGATTGTGTCGCCGTGACCTTGCGGCCAAATCTGGCCTCCAACTTGGCGACAAAACCTGCCATTTGCCCCGCATCCAGCGCAAACGCACTGATGACGTGTGCCACGAGCTCGCCTTCCTGCGCGGCCTTGATCGCCTCGAACAAGGCGACTATTTCAGGCAACAAACCAAGGCGCTTGTTTTCAACCAGCAAGCGGGCCAGGTTGTCGACCTCCACACCCAGCTTTTCGCCGCACACGGCGAGCACCACATCGGCGACCCGCGCGGCCGGCACGGCCGGATTGCCCGCCAGATCCCGGACTTGTTCATCGCCCGCCACCATAGCAAGTAGCGCCAGACGCTCCGACCAGAGATTCCAGGACGATGCTTCGGCGGCCAGCTTGGCGATCGCTTCGGCATAAGGGCGAGCTAAGGTTGCGCGTTCCATGTCAGAGCTCGTTCTTGATGGCTTCCAGGAGATCGGCGTGGGCTTGCGCGTTCACTTCGCGACGTAGCACCTTGCCCGCTCCAGCCACGACCAACGCGGCGACATCGCCACGCAACGCTTCACGCGCGCGGTGCGACTCCTGCTCGATTTCGGCCTTGGCGGAAGCGATCAAGCGATCACCCTCCTCCTTGGCCGCACCCTTGGCTTCCTCAACGATCTGCATGGCGCGCTTTTCAGCTTGCGCAATGATGTCGGAAGCCTTCACTTTCGCCTCATGCATGGTTTCGCTGGCGCGCTTGGCGGCCAGTTCCAGCTCATGCCTGCCGCGATCCGCCGCTGCCAAGCCATCGGCGATCAGCTTCTTGCGGGCTTCCAATGCACTGACAATGGGCGGCCATACAAACTTCATACAGAACCATACGAATATGGCGAAGGTGATGGACTGCCCAATCAGGGTCATATTGATGTTCATGACCGCTCCTCTTGCGGGTTATTGCGGTTGGTGATCAGGCCGCAACAGCGAAGAGGACGTACATGGCCAGACCCACTGCGATCATCGGCACCGCATCGACCAGACCCATGACGATGAAGAACTGAGTACGCAGCATCGGGATAAGCTCGGGCTGACGCGCGGCGCCTTCAAGGAAACGGCCGCCGAGGATACCGATGCCGATAGACGCGCCGAGCGCGCCCAGACCCATCATGATGGCGCCGGCGATAAACAGCAGAGCTTGAACTTCAGTCATTTGGTTACTCCTGTATCAACAAGTCAAAAAATTTTAATGGTGTTCCTGATGCGCCATGTCGAGGTAGACGATGGTCAGCGTCATGAAGATGAAGGCCTGCAAGGTAATGATCAAAATATGGAAAACCGCCCACGCCCACTGCAACACCCCGCCAGTCACCGCCAGCACGGCACCGCCGGAGAACATGATGGCGATCAGGATGAAGATCATTTCACCGGCATACATGTTGCCGAACAAACGCAGCGCGAGTGAAACGGGCTTGGCGATCAGATTGACGCCCTCAAGCAGCAGGTTGGCCGGCATGCCCCACTTGCCGAACGGCTGCAAAGTCAGTTCGCCGACGAAGCCGCCGAGGCCCTTCATCTTGATGCTGTAGTAGATCACCAGCGCAAACACGGTGAGCGACATGCCAAACGTGGCGTTCGGGTCGGTGGAAGCAACCACCTTCATGAAGGGCAGACCCAGCATGGTAGCTATACCAGGCAACCAATCGATCGGGAACAGATCCATCAGATTCATCAGGAATATCCAGATGAATATAGTCAGGGCGAGCGGCGCCACCATCGGATTGCGGGCCGTAAACGAGCCCTTGACACTGGAATCGACGAACTCGACGATCCATTCGACGAAGTTCTGCAACCCGGTCGGCACGCCTGTCGCCACCGACTTCGCAACCAAATGGAAGAAAAACAGGAACAGAGCGCCGAGCAGAATAGAGAAACCCATCGTATCCAGGTTGATCGCCATAAAGCCCATGTCCTTGGCCTCCTGCGCCGTATGCGCAAGTCCCCATGTGCCATCGGCATGCTGACCATAGGTCAGGTTCTGCAGGTGATGCTTGATATATTCCGTTGAGGTGTGCGCTTCCGCGGACATGTCTCTAACTCTTATGTTTTCCCAAAGTTTTACCTTCAGGCATCAATCCATATTCAGAACAATCGCCGCGCAAGAATGTTCGCAACAATCCAGGCCAACTGTCCCACTATAAAACCCAACAACATCGCCGATGGCATCAGCTTGAATACCGCCAAACCCAATGCCAACAAAATTCCGACAACAAAAAACCGCTCCATACTGGAACGGTGGAATGACTTTAAATGGCGCGGCGCATCGCAATGATAGTCGTAAAGCCCAACGTACCAGCGCCTCACAAGCATGCCCGAATTGACCAATGCTACAACTGTACCGTAACCAATAGCCTGAGCAAATGTCGCGTCCATCAACAGCCAACTGCTTGCCGTGACAGACACAATTGCAATTGCCTGCATCAACAGAGCGAAAAACATTAGCGGAAGATAATATATGAATTAGTGGGGCTAATGCAACCATCAATGAGTTTGATGAATTCACGTCCCGCGTCATTAGGAGCCAAGTGCTTATTCACTTGATGCGGCGCAGTATCTCTTCCAATTGATCAAGACTGTCGAAGTGGATCGACAGCCGTCCAGCGCCCCGCCTGTTGGCCGCTACTTTCACGCTAGCGCCCAAGCGCTCGGCTAACTCTTCTTCAAGTCTCGCCACATCACGATCCTTCGGCGCCGAGGCTAGATCAACAGGTTTGGCGATGCGCAAAGCCAAGCGCTCGGCATCTCGTACTGACATACCTTTTTTCACCACCTCATGCGCGGCATCGACCTGCTTGGCATGGGTGAGCGCGAGCAGCGCCCGCGCATGGCCCATATCCAGATCCCCCTTCATCAGCATGGCTTGCACGGGCTTGGCGAGATTAAGCAAACGCAATAAATTCGACACGGCGACACGCGATCGTCCGACGGATTCCGCCGCCACCTGGTGCGTCATGGTGAATTCCTTGATCAAGCGATGTATTCCTTGCGCCTCCTCAAGCGGATTCAAATTCTCGCGCTGAATGTTTTCAATCAGCGCCATTTTCAGGGCGGCCTCGTCCTCGACAACGCGAACCAATACCGGGACTTCTTTCAACCCGGCAAGCTGACTGGCCCGCCAGCGCCGTTCACCGGCAATGATTTCGAATAGCCCGCCGGGTATCGCCCGCGCCAGTATCGGCTGCATAAGCCCTTGCGACTTGATTGAAGATGCCAGGTCGCCGAGCGCGGTTTCGTCCATGTGAGTTCGCGGCTGATATTTACCGGGCACCAGACTTTCAACCGGCAGAGTCAGCAAACGCTCGCCATCATTGGTATCGCCCTCGCCCAGCAGGGCATCAAGACCACGCCCCAATCCTTTCAATCTAGCCACGTCTTACCCCCTCTTTGCCAATCTCGGCATCCCGCTTTGCAATCAGCTCGCGCGCCATCTGCAAATAAGCCTGCGCGCCCTTCGAAACACGGTCGTATTGCAAGACCGCCAGGCCATGACTCGGCGCTTCCGCCAGGCGTACGTTGCGCGGCACAACGGTATCGAACACCTTGGCGCCAAAGTGTGCCTTGAGTTGATCGGATACATGCTGAGCTAGGGTATTGCGGTTGTCGAACATCACGCGCACCACGCCATCGATGACCAGGCCCGGATTCAGTCGCGCCTTGATTTTCTTGATGGTATTGACCAGATCGGCCAGGCCTTCAATGGCGAAATATTCGCACTGCATCGGAATCAACACCGAGTGCGCGCAAGTCAGCGCGTTAACCGTCAACAAATTCAAGGCGGGCGGGCAATCGATCAAAATGAAGTCGTATGCATCGGAGGCCTTGTCCAAAGCCTGTTTGAGCCTGTATTCGCGCTGCTTTTGCTCGACCAGTTCAACCTCCGCGCCAGCCAGATCGCGGTTCGCCGGCAGCAGATCGAAACCGCCCGATTCGGAGCGCAGACGCACAGCCTCGTAGCCATCCGTTCCCAGCAGGAGGTGATACACGGTCTTGGCCAGCCCCTGCTTCTCGGCCCCACTGCCCGTGGTTGCATTGCCTTGCGGGTCCAGATCGACCAACAGCACCTTTTTGCCGAGACTCGCCAGACTGGCGGCCAGATTGACAGCGGTCGTGGTTTTTCCAACCCCGCCTTTTTGATTGGTAATTGCAAGAATACGAGCCATCAGGCGAGTTCCATTATGATCAAGCTCCGTTCGGCATCAAGCCCCGGGACATGCAGCGGCAAATCCCGCACAACACGCGCCGCCTTCAATCGAGCGATCTCTTCATGCGGATGCACGCCCTTCATCGCCAGCCAGTTTCCGCCCGGCGCCAGCAAATGCGCGCTTAAACGGACAAACTCTGATAGATCGGAAAAGGCGCGCGAAACGATCTGGGTAAATTTTTGCGGCGCTTGATAGGACTCGACGCGCGCATGCAGGACAGAAACATTAACCAGCCGCAACTCGATTGCCACCTGCCGCATGAAACCGCATTTTTTCTGGCTTGCGTCCATCACCGTTACGGCAAGCTCCGGTCGCGCTATCGCCAGGGGGATACCCGGAAAGCCACCGCCGCTTCCCACGTCGAGCAGCGCGCCGTCGGCAACATACGGGGCTATCGCCAAACTATCCAGGATATGGTGCGTCAGCATGCGTTCCGGGTCGTGAATCGCGGTCAGGTTATAAGTCTTGTTCCATTTTCCAAGCAGAGACAGATAACTCAATAGCGTGGTTTTTTGCTGCTCCGACAAATCAAGCCGCAAGCCCGCCAAACCGGCATCGAGAGAGTCGGACAGATTCACACCGGCTCCCCGATCCGCTCGGATCGTTCGCCCAGATCGCCGCGCTTCAGATAGACCATCAAAACCGATATCGCCGCGGGCGTCACGCCAGCCATGCGCGAAGCCTGGCCCAAGGTGGCGGGACGAACCTGATTAAGCTTCTGGCGCACCTCGATGGAGAGGCTGCCCAGGCTCATGTAGTCAAAATCCAGCGGCAGCGCTTGATTCTCCTGGCCACGTTGGCGCTCAATTTCCTCTAGCTGCCGATTCACATAGCCCGCGTATTTGGCTTCGATTTCAACCTGCTCAGCCGCCTCAATATCCCGCAAACCCGGCCCCGCGCCTGGCAGACTCAAGATACTGGTGTAGGACACCTCCGGGCGACGGAGCAAATCGAACAAACAGTATTCACGCTCTATGGATTTGCCCAGGACTCGCCGCGCCTCCTCATCCGCCAGAATATTCGGATTAACCCAGGTTGACTTGAGGCGCTCTATTTCAAGCGCCATCGCCTCCCGTTTGGCCTCAAAACGCCGCCACTGGGCATCCCAGACCAAACCCATGCGCCTACCGCTTTCAGTCAGGCGTTGATCGGCATTGTCTTCGCGCAAGGAAAGCCGATACTCGGCGCGGCTGGTAAACATCCGGTATGGCTCAAGCACGCCGCGCGTCGTCAAATCGTCGACCATCACGCCAAGGTAAGCCTGATCTCGGCGCGGCCACCAGGCCGACTCCTCCCTGACATGCAAACCCGCGTTCAGTCCCGCCAACAGCCCCTGAGCCGCCGCTTCCTCATAACCGGTAGTGCCATTGATCTGGCCGGCAAAAAACAAACCGGATAGGGCTTTTGTTTCCAGGCTCGGCTTCAGGCCGCGCGGGTCGTAATAGTCATACTCGATGGCGTAGCCGGGGCGTAGCAGGTGTGCTTTTTCCAGACCACGTATCGAGCGCACCAGATTCAGCTGCACATCGAATGGAAGACTGGTGGAGATTCCGTTCGGATAAAACTCGTGCGTGGTCAGGCCTTCCGGTTCCAGGAACACGTTATGCCCGGTCTTGTCGGCAAAACGCGAAATCTTGTCTTCAATCGACGGGCAATAGCGCGGCCCGACGCCTTCGATGACGCCTGTATAAAGAGGCGACCTGTCCAGCCCCTGGCGAATGATTTCATGCGTCCGCTCGTTGGTGGAGGTAATCCAGCACGGCAACTGCCGCGGATGCATCTCGCGCCGTCCCATGAACGAGAACAGCGGCGCCGGATCATCGCCGGGCTGCTCCTGCATCAAGGAAAAATCGATGCTGCGCCCGTCGATGCGTGGCGGCGTGCCGGTCTTGAGCCGGCCAACGGGCAAATTCAGTTCGCGCAGACGCGCCGCCAGCGAGACCGAGGGCGGATCGCCCATCCGACCCGCCTGGAAGTTTTCCAGACCGACATGAACCAGCCCGGCCAGAAAGGTTCCGGTGGTCAGCACCACCGCCCGCGCCTTGAATACGACGCCGAGCTGCGTGCGTACACCGGCTATCCGGTCGCCATCCAGGATCAAATCATCCACGGCCTGCTGAAACAAGGTGAGGTTCGCCTGATTTTCAAGGCGGCCGCGGATGGCCTGTTTGTAGAGAATACGGTCAGCCTGGGCGCGCGTGGCGCGCACCGCCGGGCCCTTGGATGAATTCAAGATACGAAACTGGATGCCCGCCTCATCGGTGGCGATCGCCATCGCGCCGCCCAGCGCATCGACTTCTTTGACCAGATGCCCTTTGCCGATACCGCCGATCGAAGGGTTGCACGACATCGCGCCCAGCGTTTCGATGTTGTGCGTAAGCAGCAAGGTTTTCGCACCCATGCGCGCCGCGGCGAGAGCGGCCTCGCATCCAGCGTGGCCGCCGCCCACCACGATGACTTCAAAAATATCCGGGAAAATCATGGTCTTATTGGCGCTTATGGCGGTCTGACAGGCGGCGCATTCTACGCCAAGCAGACCGGGCTTTCATGTCGTGTTTCACGTGAAACATATCTCAGGCATGCGCATAAAGCTGGTGATACAGGCCGCCCCGCCGCATAAGGCTGTCGTGCGCGCCTTCTTCGACAATACGGCCATTTTCGAACACTAGGATGCGATCGGCCTGACGCACCGCTGAAAGGCGATGGGCGATGATTAACGTGGTCCGATTTTCCAGAAAATCGGCCATCGCTCGATGAAGCTCTCGTTCCGTCGCGCTATCCAGGGCCGATGTCGCCTCATCCAGAATCACCACGCGCGGACGCCCCAAAACAACACGCGCAACAGCCAGACGCTGCCGCTGGCCACCGGATAAGCGCACGCCATTCTTGCCGACAACGCTATCCAACCCCAGCGCGAGATCGGAGACGAAATCTTTCAATTGCGCCACTTCAAGAGCAAACCATAGCTCTGAATCGGCGTATTCACGACCCAAGGTCAGGTTTTCGCGCACCGAGGCGTTAAACAAAACCGGGTGCTGCAAAACCACCCCGACGTTTTCTCTCACCTTGTCCCAGCCAATATCGGCGACCTCGACGCCGCCATATCGAATCAAGCCGCTTCGTAGCGGATACAACCCAAGCAGCGCTTGCACCAAAGTGGACTTCCCGCCGCCGGATGCCCCAACCAGTGCGACCTTCTCGCCTGGCGCTATGAGCAGATTGACGCCATCCAAAACCGCGTCGCCCTCGCCATAGGAAAAACTCACATCCTCGAGTTCCAGCCCAATGGATTCCGATCCGGAGAAAGGATCGATTTTGCTTTCACCCGCTTGCGCGGGCTTCAACGCCAACAAGCCATTGATGCGCGCGAGCGCCGCATTTGCCGCATACCATGAGTATTGGATATTGATGATCTCCTGCACTGGCGACATCATGAACCAGAGATAACCGAATACCGCCAGCATCTGGCCGATAGTCAGATCGGAGAAAACAACCATCAACATGGCTCCGGCGCGGAACGCGTCAAAACCGGCCAGAAAAATGAAAAAGGAAACCCTATTCATGGCATCCGATTTCCAGGCGTAGGCTGCCGCGTGTTGGCGGATATTTGCCGCCTTGTCCCGAACACGCCCAAGGTAATACGCCTCGCGATTCATCACACGGATTTGGTTGAGTGCATCCAGGGTTTCGCTCAGGGCCTCCTGGAATAGCTCGAAAGCGCTGTTTTCCCGCTTCTTGAGCTCCTTGACCTTTTTGCCGAGGCGGGTTGAAAAGCCGATAACCAACGGATTCAGCACAAGAACGAACAGCGCAAAGCGCCAATTCATCCAGAGCAAAACACCGGCCACGCCGACAAGGGAAAGCAATGCAACTAGAAGACCGGAAATCGACGCACCTAAAAAGGTGTCCACCGCGTTCACATCGGTGACGAAATGCGATGTGGTTCGACCCGACCCCAAGGTTTCGTATTCCGACAAAGCAATCTTCGACAATCGAGTCAGCATTCGCTCGCGTATGCGATAAACCACCTCTTTGGAAATGAGGGAGAAGGTGCGTGACTGCCAAACATTTAGCAGGATAGAGGCCAACCTCAACCCCAAAGTCAGCGTCAGCGCTACCAATATGAATAATAGCGGGCCATGCCAAGCCGCCGGAAACCAGGGCGAGAAGAATTCAATAAACCCGCCCGGACGATTCAGCAGCACCTCATCCACCAACACCGGCAGGAAAAGCGGTACCGGAACGGCGCAGGCAACCGCAAGGAAGGCAATGAAGTTGCCGCGTATCAATGCGCGGCGATGTCGGCCCAGCTCGGCGAATATTGCACGCCAAGTCAGTGCCGTCGGTCCTGTTTGATTATTCGTCATGATTTCATCACACCTGTCGGCTTCAGGTCAGCATGCATCCACACACTAAGCAAGAACTTCAGTAATAAACGTAACCATTTGTTTTGTAACAATTAATTATTCCGGCGAAGTTGGCGCGCGGATTGCTAGTTAAGGTAACAGCAAACCTTGGAGCTGATCATGCTCACCAACACCGTCTATAGCACTACCAGCCTACGCACTCCCCACAGCAATGCCAGGAATGAAGCGTCCGCAATCGAAAAAGCTTTCCCGCGTATTTCGGGCGAGATCTGCGCTCTTTGGGCCGGCGGGGAAATCGATGCTTACATCGATAGCCTGCTGCTGGATGATCGTGGCGACCGAATGGGGTTTCCCATCGAGGTACTGGATGAATTGATATTTCTCGCCGGCATCCGCTGGCACCTGAGCCATCTATGCGGAACCGTCATTGAAAGCACCAGCCCGGAAGCATTCAGTTTCACTGGCAACAGATCCGAACTCTGCGGCACGGACCCAGGCAGTTGGGTTCTGTTGTAAAAACCAAAAGGACTGTGTGGGCGTTTCACGTGAAACAGACGCTCACTTGCCGATGCAAAACTGGCTGAAGATGACACCGAGGAGATCGTCGGATCCGAACTCCCCGGTAATTTCGGAAAGAGCATCCTGAGCCAGACGCAATTCCTCGGCAAAGAATTCCAACTGGTGGCCCGCGCCACGCGCCCTTGCAAGACACTCACCCGCCCGCCGCAATGCAGCCAGATGCCGCGCGCGGGCGATGAATACGCCGCCTTCTTCGCTATGCCAGCCAGCCAGCTCCAGTAATCTTCGACGCAGAAGTTCAATACCGGCGCCCGTTTTGGCTGATAACCAGATTTCTTTCCCATCCGGTATTGCCTTGGCCAAAGCACCGGTTAGATCGATCTTGTTATGCACCGTTAGAAGCGGGATTTGCGGCAAACGCCGCAGAATTTCCGCTTCCTGATCGCCAATACCGTGTGTCGCGTCGACCAGTAATACCGCGATATCCGCCTTATCGAGAACCGCCCAGGTTCGTGCAATTCCCAGCCGCTCGACCGGGTCTTCCGTTTCACGCAGGCCGGCGGTATCAATCAGATGAATCGGTATGCCCTCAATCTGGATCGCTTCGCGTAGCGTGTCCCGCGTGGTCCCGGCATATTCCGTGACGATGGCGGCATCGTATCCAGCCAGCTGATTCATCAGACTTGATTTGCCGACATTGGGCTGGCCGATCAGCACGACGTTAAGGCCTTCGCGCAGCAACGCGCCCTGGCGAGCCTGGGCCAGCACCGCCTCAAGGCTGCTTTCCAGCCCGGACAACTTCCCCCACGCATCGGCTCGTTCGAGGAAATCGATGTCTTCTTCTGGAAAATCCAGGGTGGCCTCGACCAACATGCGCAGTTGAATCAAACCATCCCGGAGCACATTGACCTTGCGCGAAAACTCGCCATCCAGGGTGCGTAACGCGGAGCGGGCGGCCTCGCGGCTGCCGGCATCTATCAGGTCGGCGATTGCCTCGGCCTGAGCCAGGTCCAGTTTTCCGTTGAGGAATGCGCGCCGGCTGAATTCGCCTGGCTGAGCCAAACGAGCGCCCAGTTGGATGCATCTTTCCAGAACCAACTGCAACACCTGCGGGCCGCCGTGGCCTTGCAATTCCAGAACATGTTCACCGGTGAAGGAGTGGGGCGAAGGAAAATAAAGCGCGATGCCATCGTCGAGTGCCGCCCCATCGGCAGCCCGAAAATGCACATGGCTGGCATGTCTGGGCGTCAGCGTTTTACCGGTCAATCCAAGCAAGTAAGCGGAGAGATCGGGGCCGGAAATTCGCACGACTCCAATCCCACCCCGCCCGGAAGCGGTAGCGATAGCGACGATGGTATCGCTGGCGCTCATGTCAGCCGGCATCTAACCATGTGCAAACAAATTATCAGTGCTTGCTGTCGTTGGCCGCCTTGCCGCCCGCTTCTATTACCTTGTTGATACGCCATTGCTGCAGGATCGAAAGCACGTTGTTGACCAACCAATAAAGCACCAGACCCGCGGGGAAAAACAGGAACATGACCGAGAAGATGACCGGCATCGCCATCATCACTTTTTGCTGCACCGGATCGGGTGAAGCAGGCGAAAGCTTGACCTGGATGAACGATGTAATCGCCATGATTACCGGCAAAACGTAGTAAGGATCAGGCTTGGAGAGATCTTGTATCCAGAGCGCGAAGGGCGCCTGACGCAGTTCCACCGCGCCCATAAGCACCCAATACAACGCAATGAAGACAGGAATCTGAACCAGGATGGGCAGGCATCCACCCATCGGGTTGATTTTTTCCTCCTGATAAATTTTCATCATCCCTTCATGCAATTTCTGACGGTCGTCTCCGTGACGTTCCTTGAGCGTTTGCAAGCGCGGTGCAAGCTTGCGCATCTTGGCCATGGATTTGTAGCCGGCCGCTGACAAGGGATAGAACGCCAGCTTGATCAGCACCGTCAACAGGATGATGGATAAGCCCCAATTGACGACTAACTTGTTGATCCAGTTCAGTAATACGAAGATTGGATAGGCCAGCACTTTCAGCCAACCGTAATCCACGACCAAATCCAGCCCTGGCGCTAAAGTTTTGATTTTTTCCAGCTCCTGCGGGCCCGCATAAAGGCGCATGGAGACGGCTTTTTCCTGTCCTGGATTCAACTTCACGACAGGAAAAATCATGCCTGTGCTGTATTCATCATTTCCAACCACCCCTGTATAGAACTGGCGCTGGCTCGCATCAGCGGGGTCGCGTGTCATCCAGGCCGAGGCAAAGTGATGTTGGACCAGCCCGACCCATCCATCCTTGGCCTCCTTTACATACTCGGTCTTGCCTTTGGCGATGTCCTCGAATACAACTTTCTGGAATTTCCCCGCATCGGTGTAGATCGCCGGGCCGGTATAGGTATGCATCAAGGCAGACTCTCCCTCTGGCGCCTGACCATGGCGAAGAATCTGGTAATAGGGAAAACCTTCGATATTCGTTTCGCCGCGATTGATGATCCGTGTATCCACATCGATGACATAACTGCCACGTTGAAATGTGTAGGTACGTAGGACTTCCGCGCCAGCGACGTTTGCTTTGATACTCACCTTGAGTTCGTTCTGGCCCTCTTTCAGGCGGTATTCACCCGGAACCAGCTCAAATACGGTTTTATGTGTGGGCAGGCTGCCGCCAACGAATCCCATCTGCGCGAAGTAATTTCGGCCCGCTTTCTCTTCCAGCAGTACAAAGGGTTGATCGGCCTGTTCGTTTTTCCGGTAACGGGTGAGTACCAGCTTGCGCAGGTCACCGCCGTTGGCATCGATTTCAGCATCAAGCACATCCGTCACGACCCTGGCTCGCGCCCCACGCACGACCTGACTTTCAGCCGCGATTGCGGATACTGGTTTCAGTCCTTGGCCAGGTACGGGCAACTCAGCATTTGCAGACTGAGCTGGCTGTTTTTGCTTGGTTGCCTGGGCTTCCACTGCTGTCTTGGGATCACTGTAGTTCTGCCAGGATTCCCACAACAGGAGGATGGAGAAGGAAAAAACGATAAACGCGATAATGCGTTGGGTATCCATGATGTCGGCAGAATTTAGTTGTTTACAGTGAGTAAGCCACTATGGCTTACCTGAATTGATGGAGGGTGTGGACTTTGCGCGTGAAACGACTAACGATCTGCATCGTTTCAGGCCCGGATGCAAAACATTAACAAGATCAGCCTCGTCAATCTTCGCCTTGACCCGAGCGACCAAATCTAGCCCGATCAACTCATTTTGGTTCAGGCGGAAGCTTTCCCTTATCAGGCGTTTGATTCTATTTCGCGCCACCGCCGTAGGAATTATTTTTTTCGGCACAATCAAACCCAAACGCGGGTATTCCAAACCATTTGGTGCCGCAAGCAGATCCAGTCCTGGAAGAGCGCATACACAGCGGAAACGAAAAACGGATGAAAATTCATCCGTTTCGCGCATTTTTTTTAGCCACCCAAAGGTGTTATCCGGCTTTGTTGTTACAGCAACCGAACCAGAATCTGGCATCAGGACTCAAACTGCCAAACGCTTGCGGCCTTTAGCACGACGAGCATTGATGACAGCACGACCGCCGACTGTCTTCATCCGCGCACGAAAGCCATGGGTACGCTTACGACGGACTACGGAAGGTTGATAAGTACGTTTCATATTGGGTGCCTCAGGAGGGAAGATTTGACTTCAAAACAGTCGGCAATTAAACCGCTAGCCCTCTGATTTGTCAATCATTTCCGGGTCTTTATGGGGCGGTGATAGAATCCTCGCCCTACTCTCCAACCCCTTGTTGCCATTCCACTCATGCACGAATTCTGGAGCCATTGCATCGCCCATTTCGCGCGTACGTTGAACGCACAGCAACTAAACACCTGGATCAAACCGTTAACGATTGAGGTCAATCTTGATCAGGTTTTGATCAACGCACCCAATCGGTTTGTCGCCCAATGGGTGCGCGAAAAATTTCTTCGCGATATTGAACTGTTGGCAGGCGAATTTTTCACCTCCACTGTAACGATTCAACTGGTCATCTCGGAGGTACGCGTTCAAAGCTCGCCTCAAGCTGCTTCTACACCCATGGATGCGCCACTGATTCCAGAAAGATTTGATCTGGTTCCTTTGGCCGAACCTGAAGGCGAAAGCGCGAAACCCGCAAGAAATTCCAAAAATTCCGCTCAGGAAAAACCAGCCCTGCCCGACGAGAGCCGACTGAATTCTTTATTCAATTTCGATTCCTTCGTGCCAGGCAAGGCTAACGATCTGGCGCGTGCGGCCGCGCTTCAAGTCGCCGACAACCCTGGGGCGGGCTATAACCCGCTTTTTGTCTATGGCGGTGTCGGACTTGGCAAAACCCACCTTATGCATGCGATAGGCAATCGTATGGTGCAGATCAATCCAAAGGCCAGGGTTCGTTACATCCACGCGGATCGTTATGTCTCCGATGTCGTTCGAGCCGTACGCACCAACTCTTATGATGATTTCAAGCGTCGCTACGATTCCCTGGATCTATTGCTGATCGATGACATTCAGTTTTTCTCTGGCAAAGAAGGTACCCAGCAACAGTTTTTCTACACCTTCAACACCCTGATTGAGGAACACAAGCAAGTCATCATCACCAGCGATACCTTCCCCAAGAACATGGAAGGCATAGAAGAGCGCCTCAAATCCCGTTTCAGTTGGGGTTTGACCGTGATGCTGGAACCGCCGGAACTTGAAATGCGCGTGGCTATATTGCTGGATAAAGCACGCATAGAAAAAACCAGTCTCGATGAAGGAACCGCCTTCTTCATCGCCAAACAGGTTCGTTCCAACGTGCGCGAGCTGGAAGGCGCCCTGAAGCGGGTGATCGCCTATGCCCGTTTCAGCAAGCTGCCGATATCGGTAGAACTCGCAAAAGAAGCTTTGAAGGACTTGTTAGCGGTACAAAACCGACAGATTTCCATCGAAAACATCCAGAAGACCGTCGCCGATTACTTCAAGATCAAGGTTGCCGACATGTACTCCAAGAAGCGCACCCGTGTACTGGCGAGACCGCGTCAAATGGCCATGTATCTGGCGCGCGAGTTGACCAACTTGTCCTACCCCGAAATAGGCCTCTCGTTTGGCGGGCGCGATCACACCACGGTATTACATGCATGCGCCAAAATTGAAGAACTGAAAGCCAGCGACCAGACACTGCGCAAGGATTACAACTTGCTGATACAGGTATTAACCGGGTGAAGCCCAAGCTTGGATGACATGGGCTTCTTGTTGATAACTCCGTGGATAGGGTATGTACAGATTGTTGATAAAGCCGGGTTGGCCGCTACACACAATAATTACCCACAATGAACACCCGCTGCGTCCACAGGCTTCAAGGCTTTTTTTACACAGCTTAACCCGATGATTTTGATACACTTTATTGGCTTATCCAAAGAAACAGCCGTTACCTATTACTATCTTCAGGAATATATATAAATGCTTGTACTTAAATCCTCCAAGGACGCCTTGCTCAAACCCCTGCAAGCAGTGGCCGGGGTGGTGGAACGCAAGCACACGTTGCCAATTCTTTCCAACGTCTTGTTGGAAGTGGTCGGTGGACGCGTTGCCTTCATCGCTACCGATCTCGAACTGCAGATCACAACCTGGGCAGAAGAGCAGGGCACCTCCGACGCGGCGTTCACGGTATCGGCGCGAAAGTTGCTGGATATCAGCAGATCGCTGCAAGACGTGGAATCCATCTCGCTCGACCTGAACAACGACCAGCTCAAAGTGCAATCCGGCCGCAGCCGATTCAACTTGCAGACCCTGCCGGCGCGCGATTTCCCCAAACTTCAGATCCCGGAAGGCCAAGGCCTGACCTTCAGCCTGCCGCAAGGTTTGATCAAACAACTGCTGTCCCGGGTGCAATACGCCATGGCGGTTCAAGACATCCGTTATTACCTGAACGGCATGCTGTTTTCCGTCCAGGGCAAACGGTTGACCGTGGCGGCAACCGATGGCCATCGCCTGGCGGTGGATGGCACCGACATGGCCGAAGAGGTCGAACAGGGTGTCGATGTCATCCTGCCGCGCAAGACCGTGCTGGAGTTGGGCAAACTGTTGAGCGATGGCGATGACCCGGTCCACATCCAGGTCAACCAGAACCAGGTCGTATTCCGGCGTCCGGATTTCGAACTGCGCAGCAAGGTGGTCGACGGAAAATTCCCCGATTGGCAGCGCGTGGTTCCGGTTGGGCACGACAAGAGTTTTGCCATACAGCGCCTGCGACTCTCGCAATCGCTCAATCGAGCGGCGATTCTGACCAACGACAAATATCGCGGCGTGCGCATCGCCCTGACGCCGGGAAGTTTGCGCATCGCCTGCAGCAACAACGAGCAGGAAGAAGCGCAGGAAGAGCTCGATATCGATTACAGCGGCGATCCGCTCGATATCGGTTTCAACATTCAATACCTGCAGGACGTGTTGAACAATGTCGCGGTCGAAGCGGTGTTGTGCTCGTTCGGCGATCCGACCAGCTCACTGCTGATAACCGTGCCGGGAGAAGAAAACTTCCGTTACGTCGTCATGCCCATGCGTATTTAAGCAGTCCAATTCGAACCCAAGGAGTGGCTTGCAACGCCTCTCCCGGCACTCGACCAATCAACAGAAAAGGTTTCACGTGGAACATCCAAGCGGTAACGGCGGCTACGACGAGGACAGCATTCAGCAACTGGAAGGCCTGGAGGCGGTGCGCAAGCGTCCCGGCATGTACATCGGCGACACCTCGGACGGTTCCGGTCTGCACCACATGGTGTTCGAGGTGCTCGACAACGCCATCGACGAAGCGCTGGCCGGCTATTGCGACGACATCAAGGTCATCATCCATCCGGACAACTCGATTTCCGTGTCCGACAACGGCCGCGGCATTCCGGTCGGCGTCAAGATGGACGACAAGCACGAACCCAAGCGTTCCGCCGCCGAGATCGTCATGGTCGTGCTGCATGCCGGCGGCAAGTTCAACCAGAACAGCTACAAGGTGTCCGGTGGACTGCACGGCGTCGGCGTGTCCTGCGTCAATGCATTGTCGAAGTGGTTGCGCCTGACCATCCACCGCGATGGCAAGAAACATTTCATGGAATTCAATCGTGGCGCGCCAATCAACCGGCTGGTCGAAGTCCACAACGGTATCGAAGTCTCGCCGTTGAAGGTGGTTGGAGACAGTATTCGGCGTGGCACCGAAATCCACTTCTCCGCGGATGAGGAAATCTTCGGTAACGTCATCGATTTCCACTACGACGTGCTGTCCAAGCGCATCCGCGAACTCTCCTTCCTGAACAACGGCGTCAAGATCGAACTGATCGACGAGCGTGATGGACGCACCGAGAACTTCGCCTTCTCCGGCGGCGTGAAAGGCTTCGTCGAGTACATCAACCGTTCAAAAACCGTGTTGCATCCCAACGTGTTCTACGCCACCGGCGAATCGAAAGTGGGCGACACCGGCGTCAGCATCAGCAGCGAAGTCGCCATGCAATGGAACAGCGGCTACCAGGAACAGGTGCTCTGCTTCACCAACAACATTCCGCAGTCCGATGGCGGCACCCACCTGACCGGCCTGCGCGCGGCGATGACCCGGGTGATCAACAAGTACATCGAAGAACATGAGATCGCCAAGAAGGCCAAGGTGGAAATCACCGGCGACGACATGCGCGAAGGCCTCGCCTGCGTGCTGTCGGTGAAGATGCCCGACCCCAAGTTCGGCTCGCAGACCAAGATGAAACTGGTCTCCTCCGAAGCGCGTCCGGCGGTGGAAGAAACCGTCTCGCAGAAGCTCTCCGAGTACCTGTTGGAACGTCCGGCCGACGCCAAGCTGATCTGCGCCAAGATCGTCGAGGCCGCCCGCGCCCGTGAAGCCGCGCGCAAGGCGCGCGACATGACCCGTCGCAAGGGCGTGCTGGATTCCGCCGGCCTGCCCGGCAAGCTGGCCGACTGCCAGGAAAAGGATCCCGCCCTGTGCGAGCTTTATCTGGTCGAGGGCGATTCCGCCGGCGGTTCCGCCAAGCAGGGCCGCGATCGCAAGTTCCAGGCCATCCTGCCGCTCAAGGGCAAGATCCTCAACGTCGAGAAGGCCCGCTTCGACAAGATGTTGTCCTCGCAGGAAGTCGTCACGCTGATCACCGCGCTCGGCACCGGCATCGGTTCCGGCCTCGGCAAGGACGACTACAACCCGGCCAATCTGCGTTACCACCGCATCATCATCATGACCGACGCGGACGTCGACGGCTCGCACATCCGCACGCTGTTGCTGACCTTCTTCTATCGCCAGATGCCGGAATTGGTCGAACGCGGCCACATCTACATCGCCCAGCCGCCGCTGTACAAGGTCAAGCAGGGCAAGCGCGAGACCTATCTGAAGGACGATTACGAATTCAAGCAATACCTGCTGCGCGAAGCCCTCAACGGCGCCGAACTGATCCCCGCCGCCGGCGCCGAAGCGCTGAGCAAGGAAACCTTCGAACGCATCGCGCGTGAATTCCTGCTCGCCGACGCCATGATCGAACGTCTGGCCCGGCGCATCGACCCGGACGTGCTCTACAGCCTGTTGAAGATTTCCAGCATCAGCCTGAACACCGAAGCCGACGCCCAGGCCGCCGCGCAACAATTGACCAGCCAGCTGGCCAAGCTCGGCCCGGTCAAGATCAACCCGCTGCAATACGAGGGCGACCTCGGCTGGCGGCTGGAAATCATCCGCAGCAAGCATGGCATCGGCCACACCAGCTACCTCGACTACAACTTCGTCGAAGGCGGCGATTACGACCAACTCCGCCGCACCGCGGAAATCCTGGTCGGCCTGTTGCTGCCTGGCGCCGAAATCCGCCGCGGCGAAGCCCGTGCCCCGGCTTACGACTTCAAGCAAGCGCTCGACTGGCTGCTCAACGAGGTCAAGAAAAACCTCGGCGTGCAACGTTACAAAGGCCTCGGCGAAATGAACCCGGAACAACTCTGGGAAACCACGATGGACCCGCAAGTCCGCCGCCTCCTGCGTGTCCAGATCGAAGACGCCATCGCCGCCGACGGCATCTTCACCACACTGATGGGTGAAGAAGTGGAACCGAGACGTCAGTTCATCGAAACCAATGCGCTGGGGGTAAGAAATCTGGATGTCTAAACCGTTTTCGGTAGGGTTTCATATCTTCAGTCGTTCTTCGACATGACCTCCGCAACGATCAAGCTGTTTCTACCCCACGGAGATGCGAAGCGTCTCCGTGTCGGTGAAGTCTCTAATTGGACGGGCAAAGCGCTAGCAGCGCCCCGGACCGAGTTGGAAGATCTGCTTGCCCGAGAAGAACTCGAAAGCTCAGGCGTTTACTTCTTGCTAGGCGTTAACCCAGATACAGGCACGCCACTGGCGTACATCGGTGAAGCCGAGGTTATTCGAGAAAGACTGAAGCAACATAAGGCAAAAGATTTCTGGAACGCGGTTGTTGTTTTTGTAAGCAAAGATGAGAACCTCACGAAGGCACACATTCGCTTTCTGGAGAACCGCCTTCTCCAGGAGGCAAAGCTAATTGGCCGCTACGCCCTTGAGAACACGAACTCAAGTAACCCGAAATTACCCGAGTCCGATCGCGAAGACATGGAGGTTTACCTCTCACGCATCCGACAGGTGTTGCCGGTGCTTGGGTCTGATCTTCTTTCGCCGATATCCGGTTCGACCAAACCTGCGAAACAACAGGCCCAACTTTTCTGCAAGATCAAGAATGCATTAGCGCGTGGAAGGAGAACAGAAGGGGGCTTTGTGATTTTCAAGGACTCAACCGCAGTGAGAGCATTGCGGCCTTCTGCTGAAACACAGCATCCTTTTGTCGTTGCGCTCCGCGAAAAGTTAGTTCAAGACGGCACGCTGATTGAGAAAGATGGCTTGTATGTCTTCACCAAGGATACCGAGTTCACCAGCCCAAGTGCAGCAGCAGCTGTTGTACACGGAGGTGGTGCGAATGGACTTACTGCTTGGAAGGACGAGGCTGGTAAGACCCTGAAGGAACTTGAGGGGAGCTAATTCCTAGTTCGAGAGAGCAAGTAGCCAATCACCTTGCCTCCCAAGCCCCTCACGGTCAACAACCACTAACGAGAGATGCTGCTTTACCTCGTCCGCCATGGCGAAAGCGAAGCCAATGTCGGCGGTTTCATCAACGATGATCCGACTCGGCCGGTACTACTGACCGCCAAGGGACGCGCGCAGGCGGTAACGGCCGCGCAAGCTTTAAGCGGCATCAGTTTCAGCCACGCCTATGCCTCGCAGTTCCTGCGCGCTCGGCAGACCGCCGAGATCATCCTGGCGGGCCGCGATCTGCCGCTGCGTATCGATGCCCGTCTGAATGAGCGCCGTTCCGGCCTCGACGGCCAGCAGGTGGAGGCGTTCAACGGTCTGGTGCGGCCGGACCCGGTGCGGATCAAGCCGGCGAATGGCGAGTCTTTTCTGGAGCAGATGCAGCGGGTAGGCGATTTTCTCGAAGAAATTGCGCGGCGACATCCCGACGGAATCGTGCTCGCGGTTTCGCACGAAAATCCGATTCAAGCCGCCGCCGCGCTGGCCGGACAGGATGTGGAAGCGGCCGCGCGCGCCAGCCTAGGCAATTGCGCGTGGCTGCGGCTGGAATGGCCGCCGCAGCCGGTTACTTTGCGCGCAGATGGCTGATTTTCAGGCCTAAAACCAGGCTGGCCAGCGCCAGCGTTATGCAGTTGGCCAGGATGATCGGCCAGCTTTGCAAGGCGATTCCATACAGTAGCCATAGCGCCACGCCCAGCGTGAACATGCTGTACATGCTCAATGAAACGCCGGAAAGATCGCGCGTGCTCCAGGATTTCAGCGCTTGCGGCACGAAGGCGGCGGTGGTGAAGAAGGCCGCGCCATAGCCGATCAGGTCGGGCGACATGATTCAGGCCTGGCCCAGGAGCCGAACTTCCCGCTGCGGGAAGGGGATCGCGATACCGCCCGCGCGGAAGCTTTCCAGAATGGCTTTGTTGATATCGCCCGCGGCGGTCGGGTAGGCCTCGACCGAAACCCAGGGCCGGACGCCGATGTTGACCGACGAGTCGGCCAGCGTGGCGACCTGCACCAGCGGCGCCGGGTCGCGCATCACCTTGGGATTGGCGGCGAGCAGCGCATCGATGCGCGCCAGCGCGGCACTCAGATCGGTGTCGTAGGCCACGCCGACGCTCAGATTCACCTGCCTGACCTGGCCGTAGTTGTGCAGGATTTCGCCGGCGATCTTGCGATTCGGGATGACCACGCGCGACATGTCCGGATGGCTCAGCACGGTATTGAACAGGCTGATGACCTCGACCTGGCCTTCCTCGCCGGCAATGGAGATGTATTCGCCGACCCGGAACGGCCGCGTGAAGATGATGGTCAGCCCGGCCGCCAGGTTGGACAGGACGCCCTGCATGGCCAGCGCGAGGCCGGCGCCGGCGACGCCGAGGCCGGCGATCAGGGGCAGCAATTCGACGCCCAGGTTCTGCAAGGCGAGCACGGCGAACATGCCGAGCACCAGAACGCGCGCCAGCCGCACCAGCAGGATGCGCACGGTGACATCCAGTTCCAGCTTGAGCAGCAGGCCCTCCACCATCTTGCCCAGCCAGCGCCCGACATAGTGTCCGGCCAGCAGAATCAGGCCGGCGACGAGCAGCTTGGGGCCGAACTTGAGCGCGAGGTCGATCGCGGTGCTCTGCACTTGATCCAGCGCGGCGATGTTGTTGTCGATTTCGTGGCCGATGGGATTGTTCATGGCGGGTTTCTCTAGATGCGAACGTCCCGGATTCTAAGCCGGAGCGGGCTAAAATCCGGGCCTTGCTTACCCGGCCGGCTGGCCCAATGCGGCTCTACCATGTTGCGATTAACCGAAGTCAAACTTCCGCTCGACCATTCCGAACAGGCGTTGCGCGCCGCCATTCTGAAGCGCCTGGCCATCGCGCCGGATCAGTTGCTGCGTTTTGAAATCCATAAGCGTAGCTACGACGCCCGCAAGCGCGCCGCGATCGCCTTGATCTACACGCTGGATGTCGAGGTGAACGACGAGGCCGCGCTGCTGAAACGGCTACGCGGCGATAAACACCTGATGCTTACGCCGGACATGGCTTACCGCTACGTCGCCCAAGCGCCGGAACAATTGCGTTCCCGCCCGCTGGTCATCGGCGCCGGCCCGTGCGGCTTGCTGGCTGCGTTGCTGCTGGCGCAAATGGGTTTCAAACCCATCCTGCTGGAACGCGGCAAGGCGGTGCGCGAGCGCACCAAGGACACCTGGGCGCTGTGGCGCAAAGGCGAGTTGAACCCCGAATCCAACGTCCAGTTCGGCGAAGGCGGCGCCGGCACCTTTTCCGACGGCAAGCTGTACAGCCAGATCAAGGACCCGCAGCACCACGGCCGCAAGGTGCTGGAAGAGTTCGTCAAAGCCGGCGCGCCGGAAGAAATTCTCTACGTCAGCAAGCCGCATATCGGCACCTTCAAGTTGGTGACCATGGTCGAGCACATGCGCGAGGCCATCACCCAGCTAGGTGGCGAGATTCGCTTTCAGAGCCGGGTGGTCGACCTGGACATCGTCGCTGGCCAGATCGAAGGCGTGGTGCTGGCAGACGGCGAGCGCATCGCCGCCGACCATGTCGTGCTGGCGCTGGGCCACAGCGCGCGCGATACCTTCCGCATGCTGTTCGAGCGCGGCGTCCACATCGAGCCGAAGCCGTTCTCGGTCGGCTTCCGCATCGAGCATCCGCAGTCCTTGATCGACCAGTGCCGCTTCGGCGACTTCGCCGGCAACCCGGTACTCGGCGCGGCCGACTACAAGCTGGTGTATCACGCCGGCAACGGCCGCTCGGCCTACAGTTTCTGCATGTGCCCGGGCGGCACCGTGGTGGCCGCCACCTCGGAACCGGGGCGAGTGGTGACCAACGGCATGAGCCAATATTCGCGCAACGAACGCAACGCCAATGCCGCCATCGTGGTCGGCATCGAACCGAAAGACTTTGGCAGCAACATCCAAACCAACCCGCTCGCCGGCATGGATTTCCAGCGGCTATGGGAAGCCGCCGCCTTCGTCGCGGGCGGCAGCGACTACCGCGCGCCGGCGCAGAAAGTCGGCGACTTCCTCGCCGGCCGGCCATCCACCGGGCCGGGCACGGTGACGCCCTCGTACACGCCGGGCGTGCACTGGACCGACCTGTCCGCCTGCCTGCCCGACTACGTCATTGCCACGATCCGCGAGGCGCTGCCGGCATTCGACAAGCAGATCAAAGGCTTCGCGATGGACGACGCGGTACTGACCGGGGTGGAAACGCGCACCTCCTCGCCGATCCGCATCGCGCGCGGCGACGATTGCCAGAGCCTGAACACGCGCGGCCTTTATCCCGCCGGCGAAGGTGCCGGTTACGCCGGCGGCATCCTGTCCGCCGCCGTCGACGGTATCAAGGTCGCCGAAGCGGTGGCGCTGAGCATGGTTGGCCAGTCGAGCCGGTAAAAAGGCATCTGGAATCCGGCGTGGATATCCATGACTGCTTCCGACCCGATGCGGTCAGTCACTTGGCGCTGGCCGACCAACTCTCCGTCAATGAACAGCTGTTCGTTGCTGCTGGCGCATGGTCGTTCCGCCGTCTCCACATTCCGGTCTAGTTCCGGCCCGGCCCGTCCTTCTGTTTTTTGTAGCTGTGGACAAACCGGCCGAATGCCTTGTCCTTCTTGCGCCGATCAAGGTAGGACAGGTCGTGGAATTCGGATTCGTTGCGCAGCTTCAGGTAGTTTTGCAGATGCTCTTCGCTCAGCTCGTGCCGCTCGATGGCCGCACGAACCTCACAACCCGGTTCACTGTCATGGCGGCAGTCGGGATACCGGCAGCCCCGTGCAAGCGAGCTGATGTCGACGAAAGTCTCCTCGATGCCTTCGCCTGCGCCAAGCATCCCCAGTTCGCGCATGCCTGGCATGTCGATCAACAGCCCGCCATGCTCAAGCACGATCAACTGGCGCCGCGTGGTGGTGTGACGCCCCTCGCCCGTATGGCTGACCGCGCGGGTTTCGAGCGCGCCGTCACCACGCAGACGGTTGATGAGCGTCGTCTTGCCGACACCCGACGAACCGAGCAGACAATAGGTCTTGCCGGAAGCCATGAGCTCGCGAACCTGATCGATGCCAGCGCCCGTCACGTTGCTGACGCAGACGATCTTCGCCTCCACCCTCATGAGCCGGATCCGGCCGATCAACTGTTCCAGTTCTTCCGGGGTGACCAGATCTGTCTTGGTTAGAAGCACCACGGGCTCGATATGGCCGTCCCTGGCCATCACGAGGTAGCGCTCCAGGCGTCGGACATTGAAATCGAAGTGGCAGGACTGCACGATGAATGCCACGTCGATGTTTGCCGCAATCATCTGGAACTCGACATCTCGGCCGGCGGCTTTGCGCCGGAGGAAGGATCGGCGTGGCAGCAGGTGGTGAATGCTGGCCTGCGCGCCGGCATCGCGGTAGTGCACGCACACCCAATCGCCCACGCAGGGAAGTTCCTCGGAGGACTCGGCGAGATGGAGGAATTTGCCGGTCAGTTCGGCTAGTGCCTCGCCACCCTCGCCCCGGATCAAATACCGCCCTCGGTCAACCGCAGCGACCCTGGCCACGGACAAGTCGGGCCCACACAGTTCGCTGGCTTTGTCCGCCAACCAGCGATCCAGGCCAAGTTCACTGAATTTCATCGTGAAAGTCTGCAGGTACCGGCAAGCCCGCCAACCAGGGGTGTCAAGGCAGGCTGATTCGCCCCGCGAATGACCGGTCGTGGTCGGTGTCTGCCACAGGCGACAGTCATCGAATCAGCACCTGAATCCATCAAAAACTCGCCGCTTCGATTTCCAGATAGGCCTTGTTGATGTTGCCGCCCATCTGTTCGTCGAAGTGGTGCAGTTTCTTCCACTCTTTCAGGTCGAGTTTGGTGCGGATTTCGCTGTCGGTCAGACCGGCCTTCACACCCGCCGCGATGCCGTCATACAGGCTGGACATGCGGCTATGCATGGCGGCGGCGTCCTGTTTGCTCATCAATGGGCCGTGGCCGGGCACGATGGTCTTCACCGGCAGGCTTTGCACTTCGCCCAGCGCATTGATCCATTGCTTCAGGTTGGCATCGCGGAAGTTGGGCGTGACCCGGTTGACCATGATGTCGCCGGACAGCAAAACCTGGTCGTCCGGCAGCCAGATCATCAGGTCGCCCAGGGTGTGCGCGGCTTCCGGCACCCAGAACACCATCCTGACGCCATCGATGCTCAGTTCGGTTTTGCTGTTTTGCGGGTAGGTGGTCTCGGCGGTGACGACTTTGGTGTTCGGGAATTTGCGTCCGGCGGCGGCTTCGACGGTGGCGATCCACTCCGCGCCCGTTTCCAGCGCCAGCTTGCGGCATTGCTCGGAACTGAGGATTTTGGCGTTGGGGAAGGCCGCATTGCCCAGGCTGTGGTCGCCATGATGGTGCGTGTTGATGACGTGGGTGATCGGTTTGCGGGTGATTTTGGCCGCCTGTTTGGCCAGCATCGCGCCGATCTCGTCGGTGAAGCCGGTGTCGACCACGATGGCGCCGCTATCGCCGACGATCAGGATGCTGTTGACCATGTAGCCCTGGTTTTTCTTGTTCGGCAGTTCCATCGGGCCGAGCAGGGCGTGGATGCGCGCATTGACCTTGACGACTTTGGGCGCGGGCAAGGCGGCGGAAACCGGGGTGGCGACAGAAATCGCCAGGATCAGGCCGGTAAGAATCGAAAAAAATCGCTGCATCGATAACTCCTTTTTATGACTGAGATGAGTGGGGTAGTGCGTTTTCAAGACGGGTTTTCAATGCGGCAAGTTCCTCCGCTTCGAGCCATTTCCACGCGCCGGCCGGTAAATCGTCGGGCAGGACATAGCCGCCGACCGCGCTTCGGTGCAAGGAATCGACGCGATTTCCGGCCGCCGCGATCATGCGTTTGACCTGATGGTATTTACCTTCGTCGATGACCAGCTCGAGTTGATGTTCCGACAGCGCGCGGCTGTGCCGGGCGCGTATCGGCGCGGGTTCGTCGTGCAACTGCACGCCGGTCTGCAACTGCTCGATCAAATCCGGCGTGACCGGATGTTTGCAGGTGACCCGGTAGGTCTTGCCGATCTGTTTTTTCGGCGAGGTGTGCTCGTGGATGAAGTGTCCGTCATCGGAAAACAGCAACAGGCCGGTGGTGTCCTGGTCCAGCCGGCCGACGCACTGCACGCCACGGCGCAGCAGTGATTCCGGCAACAATGAAAACACGCTGGGATGGTCGCGCGGCTGCCGGGAGCATTCGTATCCGGCCGGTTTGTGCAGGGCCAGATAGGCATTTTCCCGGTAGCGATACGGCTGAGCGCCGACGCTGAAGGCCAGATTCTCGCAGGCAAACGCCTGCTCTGGATCGGTCACCAGTACGCCATCGAAGCGCACCTGCTGGCGACGAATCAGTTCGCGGCAATCGCGCCGGCTGCCCAGACCCTGCGATTGAAGAATGCGATAGGCCTGCATTTGCATGCTCAACGGGGCGAAAAAAGGATAGTGAGCTGGGCCATCTGGTTATGCAGCGGACGCTTGGTGAAGTTCGGGACGCGACGTTTGCATGTTTCCACCGACACGGGAAGGGGAAAGATGGACTAGTCGACCGGACACGCGCAACGCCAGCCGAGGACATAAGAACATTGCATAACCTGAAGCCGGCGCCAGCGGGACAATGAACGCTTTTGTCGCAACCAGAGACCGTCATGACCGATACCAAGTACAGCGCAGAACCCGACAGCGAAATTGCCAATACCGAAACCGCGGTCAAGCCTCCGCGTCGCCGGCGCGCGGCCAAAGCGAAGCTTGCCGTCGCGGCGCCGGTGGCGGCGAGCGAGGTCGGGGTTGATGTCGCCAACGATGCGGCCAGTTGCCCCAACCCCGGCGCGGCGGCGGAAATCGAGACCGTCAGCCACGATCCCGTCGCCATGGCCGTCGCGCATGCGCCACACGGCAGCAACGAGGACAGCGATTACGCCAGATTGCCGGCCAGTTACCCGTACCGCACCCGTATTCGTACCGGCGACTACGAAGCGCAGAAGGAGAAATTGCAAATCGAGTTGTTGAAGGTGCAAAGCTGGGTGCGCGATAGCGGCCAGAAGGTCGTCGTGCTGTTCGAAGGCCGCGACGCGGCCGGCAAGGGCGGCACCATCAAGCGCTATATGGAACATCTGAATCCGCGCGGCGCGCGCGTCGTCGCACTCGACAAACCGTCCGACCGCGAACGCGGCCAATGGTATTTCCAGCGTTACGTCCAGCATCTGCCGACTGCCGGCGAAATGGTCTTCTTCGACCGCTCCTGGTACAACCGCGCCGGTGTCGAGCGGGTCATGGGCTTTTGTACGCCGCACGAGTATCTCGAATTCATGCGCCAGACGCCGCAATTCGAGCGCATGTTGGCCAATAGCGGCGTGCAGTTGTTCAAATACTGGTTCTCGGTCAGTCGGGAAGAGCAGTTGCGCCGTTTCGTCTCGCGCCGCGACGACCCGCTCAAGCACTGGAAACTGTCGCCCATCGACATCAAGTCGCTCGACATGTGGGATGCCTACACCGAGGCCAAGAACGCGATGTTCTTCCACACCGATACGGCGGATGCGCCCTGGGTGGTGATCAAGTCCGACGACAAGAAGCGCGCGCGCCTGAACTGCATGCGCCATTTCCTGCATACCCTGCAATATCCGGACAAGGATCTGCACGTTGCCCACCATCCGGATGCGCTGCTGGTCGGTTCCGGCGCGCAGGTTCTGGCGGGCGAGGAAAACATCCTGACCCGGTTCTGACGCTTGAGGTTGCTACAACGCTTGAGGCTGCTACAGGGCGATCAAGCCCAGCAAGGCCAGAACGATCAGGACGATGCCGCCGGTGACTACCCGGCTATCGGGCTCATGCAGGTTTTGCCGCACCTCCAGCCGCATCTGCCGGACGGCCATCCTGGGTTCGGCGGCGGCGCTGATTTCCATTTGATAGCGGCCGGCTTGCACCGCATTGAAGAACAGCAGGTGTTCCTTGAACACCGGATTGCTGTTGGCCACGCTGCCCGCCTTCAGCACGAACGGCAGCGGTTTCGCTGCCGAACCCTGTTTCAGCAAGGTTGCGTGGTAGCGATCCTGGGGCGGCTGGCTTTCGTCCATGTTGGGGGCGAAGCTGGCGTCCGCATGCAGTATCAGGCCGACCGGCGCCATGTCGGGATGCAATTCGAACGGCGCCGATATCCATTTGATCGCGGCGGCCTTGTCAGCCGCGTCGCCCGGCTTCTCGCCGCTTGCAACCTTGCTCAAAGTGAGCATGACGGTTTGTTTGCCGGTATAGAACTTGGCGTAAATCCAGTAGGCCGGCGCCAGGATCAGGCCGGCGACAAGAAAGATCAGAGACAGGGTTTTCATGGGCTGGATTGCTTTGCGGAAGATTGCCTGGCCGCGGAATCGGCCAGTAGATGAGAAAGAAAGGCGCGCAGTTTCGCCGGTTTGAGCGGTTTGTGCAGAACCGGCAGGTGGCTGGCCTGGATGGCCCGGATGGTAACCGGGGCGGTGTCCCCGGTTAACAGGGCGGCTGGAATGTCGGCGCCGAACGCGTCGCGCAACAGCTGGACCGCCTCGATGCCGGTATGGCCGTCGCGCAAACGGTAATCGCACAAGATCAGATCGGGTACCCGGCCGAGCGCCCGCAGTTCGGCGCGCACCTGTTCCGCGTCTTCGCCGGCGGCCAGCGCCACATTCCAATGGTCGAACACTTCGACCATCGCGGCCAGAATGGCTTCGTCGTCGTCGATAAACGCGACCAGCGCGTTTTCCAGAGGCAGCGAGAAAGTCGGCGCCGGTGTTTCGGGTTGATCCGGCGCGGCTTCGCAGCGCGCGAGTTGAAACCAGAAGCAGGAACCCTTGCCCGGTTCGGAGCGAACCTGAACGCGGCTGCCGATCAGGTTCGCCAGGCGCGCGACGATGGCCAGGCCGAGGCCAAGGCCCTTGTCGCGGTGCCGTTCCGGGTTCTCGAGCTGGAAATATTCCTCGAAAATATGGGCCTGGAATTCGTGCGGAATGCCCTTGCCGGAGTCCCTGACTTCGACCCGAATCCCGCTTTTCCCCACCCTGCGCGCGCCCACCAGCACGCCGCCGCGCTCGGTGTAGCGCAGCGCATTGGAGACCAGATTGGCCAGCATGCGCTCGACCAGAACCGGATCCGATTTCGACCATAAACTGCTGGCGGCGAACCTCAGCCGTATGCCGCGCGCCTCGGCGACGGGTTGAAATTGGCCCGCCACCTGGTTGAAAACCCGGTTGATCGAAAAGCAGGCCGGGTGGGCTTCCACCACGCCGGCATCGAGTTTGGACAGATCGAGCAGCGCGTTGAGCAAACTTTCCATCGCCGAAGCCGAGGCCTCGATGTGTTGCGCGAGACGCGCCGCCTCGCCTTTGGTGACCTGCTCGCGCAGCGCGGCAACCAGCAAAGTCAGGGCATGCAGCGGTTGGCGCAAGTCATGGCTGGCGGAGGCGAGAAAGCGCGATTTGGCCAGAACCGCGGCCTCCGCGGCCTGTTTCTGGCCGCGTAGTTCGGCGGTGGCCTCCTCGATGCGCAGGGTCAGATTGCGCTGATTTTCTTCCAGCGCGAACGCCATCCGGTTAACGCCACGCGCAAGCAAGCCGATTTCGCCCAGCGATGTTTCCGGCGTGCGTTCGGCCAGGTTGCCGTTGGCCAGATCGGCCACGGTGTTGGTGATCGCCACCAATGGCCGGCTCAGTCGACCCGAAAGCCGCCAGGCCAACAGTAGCGCGAACAGCGTCGTGATCAGTGCCGTGCCGGCGGCGGCGAGCCCGACCTGCTTGCGCGTGGCGTCTATCGGCGCTCGGCTCAGGCTGACGATCAAATAGTGATCGGGCCCGACGAATGCGGGCGGGCCAAGATAGGGGTCCGACTCGGTCGGCGCCGGCAGGTGAATCGATTGAGTGAAATGGAGCAAGGCGCCCTGGCGCCAGCGCGGAAGGGGCGCGCGTCCGGTCAGGGCCGGCAAGGCCCGCGCATTGCCGCTGATCAACAGCCAATTCGAGCCATCGGTCACGGCCGCCGCCTCGATGTGGCGCAGACTGCGTTCGTAATCGAGCAGGCGCTTGACCGGCGGCAGATTGTTCGAAAACAGGTCGAAGGCGATCGCGTCGGCGAGGTGGTTTGCGCTGTCCTGCCCCTGGCGCTGGAGGGATTCCTCCATTTCATTGACGCTGCGCTGGGTGAAATAGACAGCGAACAGGCCGACCGCCAGCAACAACGGCATCAAGGCGACAGCCAGGATGCGCAGCCGCAAG
Organism: Hydrogenophilales bacterium 28-61-23; assembly: GCA_002281555.1. GTDB lineage: Bacteria > Pseudomonadota > Gammaproteobacteria > Burkholderiales > Thiobacillaceae > PFJX01. Next base: position 181,187 of record NCGJ01000002.1, on the reverse strand, counting down.
GACTGGGCGTATCGGAAGCGGCTCACCTTGGTTCTACCGGCGGATTCGGGTCAGTTTTTGTGCAAACCCATTTTCTGGGCGACCAACACCGCCTCGGTGCGGTTGGCGACCTTCAACAGCCGGAAAATCGAGGCCGTATGAACTTTTACCGTGCCTTCCGTCACCTGCAGGACATCGCCGATCTGGCGGTTGCTGAGGCCGCGCGCCATCTCGCGCAGAACCTCCATCTGGCGCGTGGTCAACGCCGCCGAAGCGCCGCTTTTCGGCGGCGGCGGCGTGGCCGGGGTGGCGTGGCCAAGCAGGCCGGGCGGCGCGTAGATGCCGCCCGCGAGCACCTGTTTGAGGGCTTCCAGGATGACTTCGCTGGGCGACGATTTGGTGATGTAGCCGAGCGCGCCGGTGGCCAGCAGGGTTTGAATATCCTCGACCTGCTCCGAGGCGGACAGCACCACCACCGGTATGTCCGGGAAGGCGGCGCGGAAGCGGGCTACGCCGTCCAGGCCGGACATGCCGGGCATGTAGAGATCGAGCAAGGCCAGATCGACTTCGCGTCGCTTGCGCATGGCGGCAAAGGCCGAGGGGTAATCGACCGCCTCGATCAAGGTGACCCGGCGATCCAGCTTGAGCAGTACCGGCTTCACGCCCTCGCGGAACAGCGGGTGATCATCCGCCAGCAAAATTCTCATACAGCCTCCCGTTTTTATATTCGGCGCGGCAATGGCGCGCTTGCATTGGCCCGGTTGTCGATGCCTAGGCGTTGAGCCCCAGACGATGCCAGATGGTCGAGGTCAGGCCGGCGTGATTCAACGTATAGAAATGCAGGCCGGGCGCGCCGCCGCGCAGCAGCTTGTCGCACATGCCGGTGACGTAATCGAGGCCGAACGCCTTGATCGAAGCCGTGTCGTCCATATAGCTCTCCATCTTGCGGCTCAGCCAGCGCGGAATCTCCGCGCCGCACATCGCCGAGAAGCGCGACAACTGGCTGAAATTGGAAATCGGCATGATGCCGGGCACGATGGGCAGGGTGACGCCCAACGCGGCGCAGTCATCGACGAAATTGAAGTACGCGTCCGGGTTGAAGAAATACTGCGTGATCGCCGCATTGGCGCCGGCCTCCGCCTTGCGCTTGAAGTTGAGCAGATCGTCGCGGTAACTGCGCGCTTGCGGGTGGGTTTCCGGATAGGCCGCCACTTCGATCTGAAACCAGTCGCCGGTTTCCTGGCGGATGAAGCTGACCAGCTCGTTGGCGTAGCGGAATTCGCCCGGCTCGGCCATGCCGGAGGGCAGATCGCCGCGCAGCGCGACGATGTGGCGGATGCCGTTGGCGCGATAGGTTTCCAGGATCTCGCTGATGCTCTCCCGGGTCGACGCGACGCAAGACAGATGCGGCGCGGCGGCCAGCCCGGCGGCTTGAATGTCGAGCACGGTTTCCAGCGTGCGATCGCGCGTGGAGCCGCCGGCGCCGAAGGTCACCGAGAAGAATTCCGGTTTGAGCAGTGCCAGTTGCGCTCGGGTCTCGCGCAGCTTGTCCATGCCCTCGGGCGTTTTCGGCGGGAAAAATTCGAGGCTGAAAGTGCGTTCGGTCATGGCGAGTGCGGGGCGAAGGATGAAGGATGGCGGGGATTCTAACCGGGCTCTATCCCAACACGACGCCCATGCCCTTGCCGATGAACCAGGTCGCGGTTCCCGCCGCCGCGCCGATCAGCAACATGCGCATGCCGCCCGCGAACGCGCCGCGCCCGGTGAACAGGCTCAGCGCCGCGCCGACGCCGAACAGGCTGATGCCGGCGGTCGCCAGCACGCCGTAAAAGGCGTTCGAACCGGACAACAGCAAATACGGCAACACCGGCAGAAACGCGCCGATGCCGAAGGCGAGGAATGAACTGATCGCCGCGCCCCAGGGCGAGCCGAGTTCATCCGGATTCAAGCCCAGCTCTTCGCGCGCCAGGGTGTCGAGCGCGCGGTCGGGGTCGGCGATCAGGGCTTGCGCCAGGCGTGTCGCCTCCGCCGCGCCGATGCCCTTGGCCTGATAGATCAGCGCCAATTCGGCCGCTTCCTCCTGCGGATACTGATCCAGCTCCTCGCGTTCGAGCGCGATCTGATATTCATGGAACTCGCGTTGCGAGCGCATCGACACGTACTCGCCCGCCGCCATCGAAAAAGCGCCGGCCAGCAATCCGGCCAGGCCGGACAGCAAGATCATGTCCGCGCCCGCGTTCGCGCCGGCCACGCCCAGGATCAGGCTGGCATTGGAGATCAGGCCGTCGTTGACGCCGAAAACGGCCGCGCGCAGGTTGCCGCTACCGGCATTCTTATGGCTTTCGCCGCGCATCTGTTCCAGATTGACCGGCGTGCCGTGCGGCGGCGCGGCATGGTAAAGGCTCATGCCGCGCACTTTCATGGCGGCCAGAATGCCTTTCAGCGGACGCACGCCGAAACGGGGAATCAGCCTGGCAACCAGGCGGGCGCGAAGATCCGGCGTGAATCGCGCCGGAACCGGCATGCCCAGCTTGGCCAGTTCGGCTTCCCAGAGTCCGGCTTGCGCGTCGGCGGCTCGCGCCAGTTCGAGAAACAGCACCTGGCGGGTCGAACCCGATTCCGCGTCCGAAACGATGCGATACAGCCAGGCGGAGCGTTTTTCTTCGCGCCAGCTTGCCAGCGCCTGTGTGGGGTTTGTTTGCATGAGTTCTCCTAAGAAGCGATGCCGCGCCGGTATTGCACCGCCTCGGCGATCTGGCTGACGCCGATTTTTTCGTCGCCGGCCAGATCGGCGATGCTGCGCGCCACGCGCAAAATGCGATGGTAGGCCCGGGCGGACAGATTGAGCCGCGCGATGGCCTGCTTCAGCAGCGTCATGCCGGCGTCGTCGGGCAGGCAATGCCGGTCGATTTCCTTGCCGCCCAGTTGTGCGTTCGGCTTGCCTTGGCGGGCGATCTGAAGCGCCCGCGCGGCGGCGACTCTGGCTTGAACGAGCGCCGAAGATTCGCCATCGCCGGCCGCGGTCATTTCCGCCTCGGGCAGCGCGGCCACCTCGATATGCAGATCGATGCGATCCAGCAAAGGCCCGGAAATGCGGCTACGGTAACGCGCGACCTGATCCGGCGAGCAATGGCAGCGACCGCCGGGATGACCAAGATAACCGCACGGACACGGATTCATCGCCGCGATGAGCTGGAAGCGGGCCGGAAAATCGGCCTGCCGCGCCGCGCGCGAAATCGTGATGCGGCCGGCCTCCATCGGTTCGCGCAAGACTTCCAGCGCCTTGCGGTCGAATTCCGGCAGTTCATCCAGAAACAAAACGCCGTGCGTCGCCTGGCTGATTTCACCCGGACGCGGCGGGTTGCCGCCGCCGACCAGGGCGACGCCGGAAGCGGTATGGTGTGGCGCGCGATATGGGCGCACGCGCCAGTTCTCGCCGCTGAAGCGACCGGTCAACGACAGCACGGCGGCGGATTCGAGCGCCTCGGCCTGGGTCATCGGCGGCAGGATGCCGGGCAAACGGCTGGCCAGCATCGACTTGCCTGCGCCCGGCGGCCCGCTCATCAGCATGGAGTGGCCTCCGGCGGCGGCGATTTCCAGCGCGCGGCGGGCGTGTTGCTGGCCCTTGACGTCGGCCAGATCGGCGTAGTCGGGATGCGCGATGGTTTCACGTGGAACAATGCGCGGCAAAAGCGCGCGCCCGGTCAGATGCGCGCACACCGCCAGCAAGGTATCGGCGGCATAGACCTCGGCCCCCTCCGCCAGCGCGGCCTCCTCGGCGCTGGCGCGGGGCAGGATGAAGGCGCGGCCGGAGCGGGCGGCGCTCACCATCATCGCCAGCGCGCCGCGAATCGGGCGCAACGCGCCGGTCAAGGCCAGTTCGCCGGCAAATTCGTAATCCTTCAGCTTGTCGGTCGGCAATTGCCCCGAAGCCGCCAGCAAGCCGAGCGCGATGGGCAGATCGAAGCGGCCGGACTCCTTGGGCAGATCGGCCGGCGCCAGGTTGACGGTGATGCGCCGCTGCGGGAATTCATAGCCGGATTGGAGCAGCGCGGCGCGCACCCGGTCGCGCGCCTCCTTGACTTCCGCCTCGGCCAGGCCGACCAGCGTAAAGGCCGGCAGGCCGTTGGCCAGATGCGCCTCCACCACCACTTCCGGCGCGTCCATGCCGGCCAGCGCGCGGCTGGTTACCACGGCTAGCGTCATTGTTGCCCTCCCGGTGTTTCTTGAATGCTCGAATCATCGGTGTCGCCGACGCGACAGGCAAGCCCTGATGACTTCCCCGCTTCGGCAAGCAACGCTCGGCGACGGCTTGCGATCCCCGCGCGGATGGTCAAAAAGGGACCCGATTGGCAAGCTGTCTCCGCTAGGCACCGCGAGCACCAACGGCAGTTTGAGTTTGGAGGCGGCAAAGGACAGCGGAGTCGTTGGCGCTTCAGCGCTTACAAGTCGGGCGAAGCGCGAGAATCCGGCGTACCCCTTGGCGGGTATTGCCGCCCTACGAAGGGCGGAGGTAAGGCAGTAGGTCGGCAATCCTTTGCCGACATTCCTTCTCGCGGCGGGAGCCGCAGCCTGATTTCCGTGTTGGCTGAGTCATCTTGCTAATCAGGAAAAAGGATGGGTGAATGGCCGGAGCGGCCGAGTTCGACAGTTAATCCTATAACCCTCGATTGCCGCTTGTCCTGAATAATGGCGTACCGTTTAATCCCGTGCACACAAGACAGCCCGGTGCGTTTTGCATCCCCAAGGCGGCGAATGCGATCACGAAACCGATCCAGCAATTTCACGGGAGGCAACGACGGTACCGATGTCTGATAATCTGGCAAGTCGACTTATCCCTATGATTCCTTTATTTAATTTAAACAATAGTGGACCGGTTGTACACCGGTTGGTGTACACATCACGTTAGGTTCTTTCCATGAAGGCATACGCATACCCAACTGGTGAACCGCTCAACGAGTACGGATTGCTTGAGCTAAATGAGCTCTCGCTCTCCGCAGACTCCAAAACGGTTCGTGCTGTAGCGCTATTCCTCATGGCCGCTGCTAATGAAATGGATCGAATGGGAGAGTGCTACGAGCATTTACACATGCAAGACGAAAGTGATGCTTGGAAAGAAGGGTGGCCCGATATTGTTGTGTGCAAACCGAATGAATAAAAAACCTAACCTTTCGGTCAAGGCGCGGCCTTCGGCCGCTGGGACGTCCCGCAAGCGGGCCGCCCCTTACCTTGCACGTTGAGGCTGTAGAAAACCCACTTTTCTAATTCCAAACCTGAAATGACGAAAAATCGACCGCTCAAAATCGCCTGTATTCAACGATCTCTGATCGGGGAAGGGGTAAGCCACCCCGAAAATTTGTTTGGTGTGGCCCCTGAGTGGGTTTTTCTACAGCGTCGTTAGGCAGCCAAATGTTCAGCGTCATTCTGAAAATAATTCTCGCATTGGCCGGGGTACTCGGATTGCTCTTTGTTGCGGGCGTCACGGGGATGATGTTCTTTTTCTGGCCGACGACGTTTGGGGATCGTTCGCTCAACGTCACGCCGCAAGCATTATCTGAACTTAGGTTGCTTCAGCGGGAGAAGAAATTCCTGGAAGACTTACCCAATCATTATCCTGGCGCACCGAATGAGGCTATCCGAATGAACGCTCAGGTGTCGGTCGATGTACTTGTTCAAAAACTCATAGCAGAGCTTCCGTCACAACCGCGCCGTTCATTTGTACTTGGCACTATGAAAAGCACACTGGCGTCTTTCACAAATCAAGACACCGAAGAGCAAGAACAATTGCTGAGGTATTGCGAACGCATCTTGGCAACTCTAGGGATCAATGATTCTGGTGAGTTATTTAATGTGTGGCGTTATGGTTTTCCCTACCGTTGGATGTCGCGTGCCTAACCCGCCGCTCCAGAATAGCCTGTATTCGACGATCTCGGGTTGGGGAAGGGGTAAGGCACCCCAGAAATAAGCTAGATTTGGCCCCGCAGTGGGTTTTTCTACAGCGTCGTTAGCCATGCGAAATAACGACAGACCAGACGACGATGAGGAGGGGGACATTTCAGATGACCCATTTCTTAGCGCTGTTAACACAGACCTGGAGTCGGTCAACAAGCGAAATGACAATAAACTTCTTGGAATCCTTCTGTCGTTGGTCCCGTTGGCCTTTCTCTACGAGCATTCTGGCATTTCAAGCATTTGGCTAAACGCTGTCTTTATAGGGCTGGTTGTTGGGTCCATCGTGTATACGATTTTCAGGGTTGTGCGCCAAAAGCAAAAGGTTGCAGCCAAATATGGCTTGGTATGCCATGTCTGCGGTTATAAGCCCAAGGCACACATGGTCCTCTCTGCCGCCATGACGCAGCGTTGCGCAAAATGTGGAGCGAACTTAAATGGCTAACATGGCGGTCAACAGGGACTGGCTTACAGCGGGCTTCGCCCGCTTCCAGCCAGCCCGTTACCTTGAACGTTGAGGCTGTAGAAAAACCCGGTTTTCAAAAATAGCCACTGAAATGACAAAAAATCGACCGCTCAAAATGGCCTGTATTCAACGATCTCGGGTCGGGGAAGGGGTAAGGCACCCTCGGAATCTGCTTGACTCGGCCCCTCAACGGGTTTTTCTACAGCGTCGTTATGCGGCTACATCTCTACGAATCACTGAGGGGGAATTGTGAAGCGAGAAGTTGAACGCGAGCGGGAACTCCCGGCTTTTTCCCTGAGCATTGGCGAGTTGGAGGCACTATGGGCACGTTTGGCTGCGCTCTTTGATGATCCGGCCGACATCTATTCCTCAATTGACGTCCGCTTGCCTGGGGAGCAGATCGAGTTCGCGAGCCTTGAAGAGTTGAAACAATATGCTGCGCTTCCACCCAGGATCACAAGCTTCTACATAAGGCTGCGGAAGGGCGAGCGCCGCGTTTCCATCCGCTCCGGTAAGTATTGGGCTACTACGAACGCGAAGGTTAGCGCCTCGTCAGAAACAGAAGCTTGGTGCGCCGGAGCAATTGAAACGGTCTATTCATTCGTGCAGTCCCATAAGGTTTGGTACCACTGGTTTCTTTCCGCTCCTGTTGGGTGGGCGCTGGTCTTAGTTGGTAACGCTCCATGGTTGGCTTCTGCATTCATGCCGAAGGGGAGCAAGATCGAAATGCCAATAGTTATTGGGTGGGCGGGAATCGTCGCCACTCTTCTCATCCTCTATTTCGCAAAGGAGCGGGTGCTTCCTGCCGGAATCATTCAAGTTGCCGACCGTGATGGATTTATTCAAAAGCATGTCGCGGAGCTAAGTCTTGGCATTGCCGTGATTTCAGCAATTCTTACCATCGTCGGGTGGTTTGTTGCCAAGTAGCCGCATAACCCTGCGCTCAACCCGGACAGCCTTCCGGCTTCGCCTCCAGGCTGCCGGTTAGCTCTACGTTGACGCTGTAGAAAAACCCTCAATTAATGGCGCCCGACCCAAACGCGAACCGGGCCATCTTTAACGGTCAGCGTCGTTTCAAGCCTTGCCGGCCGACCCAGTCGCGCGCGAACTGCTGCGCCACCCGGCCGGAGCGGCCGCCGCGCTGGATCGCCCATTGCAGCGCTTCGGTCCGGGTTGCCTCCGCGCTGGTTCCGCCCAGCGCGACGATCCAGCTTTCGACGATGGTCAGGTAGGCGTCCTGATCGAACGGGTAGAAGGTCAGGATCAGGCCGAAGCGGTCGGACAGGGAGATTTTCTCCTCGGTGCTCTCGCCCGGCCGCACCTCGCCGCCCAGATGTTGCGCGGCCTCGTTTTCGGCGAAGTACTCCGGCATCAGATGGCGTCGATTCGAGGTGGCGCAGATCAGCACGTTATCCGGCAGGCCGGCGATGGAGCCATCCAGCGCGGCTTTCAGCGGCTTGTAGGCGGCGTCGCCGGCTTCGAACGAGAGGTCGTCGGCGAACAGGATGAATTTGCCGGGCTGGTTTTCCAGACGCGCGGTGATTTCCGGCAGATCGATAAGGTCGTCGCGGTCCACCTCCACCAGGCGCAGCCCCTTCTTGGCGTGGCGCGGCAGCAAGGCCTTGACCAGCGAGGATTTGCCGCAACCGCGACTGCCGGCGAGCAGGACGTTGTTGGCCGGCAGGCCTTTGAGAAATTGGCGGATGTTGCGGTCGAGGCTGTCTTTTTGTGTGTCGATGCCGGACAGCGCCGCCCAGGGCGGGCAATTCAACGTGGTTACCGGCGCCAGCATGCCGCCACCCGATAAGCCGCCCAATTGCTTGCGCCAGCGGCAGGCCTGGGTGGCACGCCAATCGACGCGCGCCGGTACCGGCGGCAGCCAGGCATCGAGCCGGGCCAGCAAATCGTTGCCGCGCGCGATCAGCAAGGCGAGCTCGGGGGTGATCGAATAGCTGGGCAGTTCGTCTTCGTCGGTATCCATGTCCATGACGGGGCTTTGGTTTGGCTGGAAAGGCATTCTATACACCGTCGTCGGCAGCGGCCTTCCGGAGGCATACTTCGGGCCTGCCCGGCTCCAGCTTGGGCGGCATGGTTTCGCTCCGCATTCTTCCCGCCAATTGACCTAAATCAATGCAATATTCGCTATTTACAATTAAAGCATCGACCCGGCCGGGTCGGAATCAATCCTGAATGGAGATCGCCATGAAAAAACTGCTCGCCCTTTCCTGTCTGCTGGTTGCCCTGTCCGCTTCCGTTGGCGCCCACGCCGGCGATGCCGACCCGCTGTTCATCAATATGTCCAGCGGCGACGCGCATCGCGCCACCCATGCCATCGGTTTCGGTGTGACTCAACAGGCGAAGGGCCATCCCCTGACGATCTTCCTGAACGACAAGGGCGTGCTGATCGGTTCCAAGGCGCATGCCAAGCAATTCGCCCGACAACAGAAAGATCTGATGGACGCGATGAGCGCCGGTGGCACGGTCATCATTTGCCCGATATGCATGATGCATCACAAGGTGAAGGAAGCCGACCTGTTGCCCGGCATCAAGATCGGCAGCCCGGATGTGACCGGCGCCGCGCTGTTCAAGGACAACACCAAAACCATGACCTGGTAAGTCGCCCGTTTCGCCAGCGCCGCGCGGCGCTGGCATTCTTCAAGAAATCGCCACGATGATGCTCTCCCTCCTCCCCGCCGCCGTGTTCGGATTCTGGCTGGAAGCGGACTTCGGCCTGGAGTCCGGGCTGTAGCGATGCGCCATCTGCTGCTGGCCTTTCTGTTTGTATTCGCCCAGGCGGGCGGGCTGGCGCACGGGTTCAGCCATGGGTTTGGCTATGGGTTTGGCCATTCCCCGGATCAGTCGCCCGGCGATGCGCCGGTTTGCGAGCAATGTTTGGCTTACGCGCCCATGGGTGCGGCCGCGGCCAGTACGCCGCTGGCGTGGTCCGCGCCGGCGCCGGCGATTCCTTTCGAGACCGTTTTTCCAGCCTCCTTCACGGCCTGTTTTCAGTCGGCCTATCGGAGCCGAGGGCCGCCGCGTTCATCTGCGTCTGTTGTTTCGATAAGCCTGTCCCGCGCTTAGCCCGGCTTTTCCCGGGAAAGCGGCTAGGACAGGTTCGCGGTGCGGTGATCACTCCCGCACGCCACGCCCACGCAATTTGAAGGAACTCCGATGTTCAAACGCCACCTCCTCGCCGCCGCTCTGGCGTGCGCCCTCCCCACGTCCGCGCTGGCGGTCACCGATGCCGATCTGGCCGCGCTGCGCGCCGAATTCGATCGGAAACTGAAGGACATTCAAGCCGCTTATGAAGACCGCCTGAAAGAGATGGAAACACGCCTGGTCAAGCAAAGCGGCGAGTCGCCGGAAACGGCCCAGGCCGTGCCGCGGCCGGGCAATACCGGCGCGGCGGTCGCTTCCGCCAATCCCGAACTGTCCTTGATCCTGCAAGGCGTTTACGCCCAAAGGAAAGCGGGCGAACGCCGGCCCACCGGCTTCCTGCAAGACGCCGGGATCGGCGCGCCGGCGCGCGGTTTCTCGCTGGGCGACAGCGAGTTGATTCTGGCCGCCAGCATCGATCCTTCCTTCCGTGGCCAAGCCACCGTGGTTCTCGCCGACGACGCGGTCGTGGTCGAGGAAGCCTGGTTTCAGACCAGCTCGCTCGATCACGGCCTGACCCTGAAAGGCGGCCGCTTCATCTCCGGCATCGGCTACCAGAACGAGCAACATCCACATGCCTGGGACTTCACCGACAACAACCTGATGTATCAAACCCTGTTCGGCGAACACCTGGTGCAGGACGGTTTGCAACTCAAATGGCTGGCGCCGACCGATACGTTTGTGGAACTGGGCGTGGAAATCGGGCGCGGCGGCGCGTTTCCCGGCGCCAGCGCCGACAAGAATGGCGCCGGTTCCTGGGCGGCCTTCGGCCATGTCGGCGGCGATGTCGGCGAGTCGAATGCCTGGCGCGCGGGCCTGTCTTATCTGGGCGCTCGGCCGAGGGATCGGGAAAGTCCGCTGATCGATATCAGCGGCATCGATACCAACAACCTGTTCAGCGGAAAAGCGAAGATCTGGATCGCGGATCTGGTCTGGAAATGGGCGCCGGAAGGCAATCCGAGAGCGCGTAATTTCAAGTTCCAGGCCGAGTACTTTCAGCGCGACGAAGACGGCGATCTGGCTTGCGACGATGCCGATCCGCTGGTCCCGTCGCTCTGTACGGGGGGTTCCACCGACGCCTACCGGGGCAAGCAATCCGGCTGGTATGCGCAAGGCATCTACCAGTTCATGCCGCACTGGCGCGTCGGCCTGCGTTACGACCGGCTCAACAACGACAGCCTGGATTACGGCGTCAACAACGCCAATTTGGCGCGGACCGGCTACCACCCGAACAAGTGGAGCCTGATGGCCGACTATTCGCCCAGCGAGTACTCCCGCTTCCGTCTGCAACTGGCGCGCGATCACGCCATGCAAGGCAATCCGGACGACAGCCAGATCGGCCTGCAATACATCTACAGCCTTGGCGCGCACGGCGCGCACAAGTTCTGAACGCCACAAAAGGAACCGACATCATGCTCAAACGAATCATTGTCATCGCCAGCTTCGCGCTGCTCAGCCACGGTGCCCAGGCCGGCCTCAACATCCTCGCCTGCGAGCCGGAATGGGCTTCGCTGACGCAGGAGCTCGCCGGCGACCTGGTGCGCGTCACTTCCGCCACCACGGCGCGACAAGACCCGCATCACATCGAGGCGCGGCCGTCGTTGATCGCCCGCGCCCGCAATGCCGATCTGCTGGTCTGCACCGGCGCCGACCTGGAAATCGGCTGGCTGCCGCTGCTGCAACGCGAATCCGGCAACGCCCGCATTCAGCCGGGGCGGGCGGGGTTTTTCGAGGCGGCGGCGTTCGTCCGTCTGCTCGAGCAATCCGGCCGCGCCGACCGCGCCCAGGGCGATGTGCATGCCGGCGGCAACCCGCATTTGCAGGCCGACCCGCGCAATCTGCTCAAGGTCGGCGGCGCGCTGGCGCAGCGTCTGGCGCAACTGGACCCGGCCAATGCCGCTGTTTATGCCGCGCGCAACCAGGACTTCCAGAAGCGCATGAGCGCCGCCATCGCGCGCTGGGAGAAAGAGGCCGCCGGCCTGCGCGGCGTGCCGGTGGTGGTGCATCACAAGAGCTGGAGCTATCTGGCCGATTGGCTGGGCCTGAAAGTGGTGGCAGACCTGGAGCCCAAGGTCGGCATCGAACCCTCCGTGTCGTCCTTGTCGGCGTTGCTGGAGCGGCTCAAAACGCAGCCGGCCAGGATGATTCTGCGCACCGCCTACCAGTCGCCCAAGCCCTCGGAATGGTTGGCCGAACGCGCCGGCATCGCGGCGCTTGAGCTGCCCTACAGCGTGGGCGGCTCGCCGGCGGCGAAAGACCTGTTCGGGGTGTTCGACGAGACGGTGGCGAAACTGAAAGGTGGGTTGAAATGAATTTCTCCGGCCTGGAACCCGGCATCCTCCTGCCCGCTTTCGCCGCCGGCCTGCTGGTGCTGGCCAGTCATGTGCCACTTGGGCAGGCCGTGCTCAAGCGCGGCATCGTTTTCCTCGATCTCGCCATCGCGCAGATCGCCGGCCTGGGCGTGGTGATCGCGCACAGTCTGGGCGGAGAAGATAGCCCCTGGTTGACCCAGACCGGCGCGGTGACCGCCGCGTTGCTCGGCGCGCTGTTTCTGCAGCGCATGGAAAGGTTTGGTCGGGGCTGCGCAAGCGCGCGCCAGGAGGCGATCATCGGCGTCACTTTCGTCGCCGCCGCCTGTCTCGCGCTGATCCTGATGAGCCACGACCCGCACGGCGCCGAGCACTTGCAAGACTTGCTGGTCGGGCAGATTTTGTGGACCAGCTGGAGCGGTCTGGTCCCGTTGGCCGTCATCACCGCGCTGATGCTGGCGGTCTGGTTCCGCTTCAACTTGCGCGCCTCGCCGTTGGGTTTTTATCTGCTGTTCGCGCTGACCATCACCGCCTCGGTTCAGGTCGTCGGCATCTATCTGGTCTTCGCCAGCCTGATCGTGCCGGCGCTGGTCGCCGGGGAGCGCCTGGCGCGCGGCCTGATTATCGGCGTGCTGGGTTATGCGCTCGGCCTGATCGTTTCCGGTCTGTTCGATCTGCCTTCCGGCGCGGCCATCGTGCTGGCGCTGGTCGCGGTGGCCAGCGTCGCGGCTTTGTTCAACCGCAATCCCAACCGATAACGCAATCTTCTTGGGGCTGTGGTTTGAAATTTGTTGGGCTCCCGCCTTCATGGCACCATCGCGCTGCCGGAAGCGATAAGGCCAAAGTCGAACGAACGATACCAATCGAATGCCAGTAGACGGCTAACCTGACAACAAGCGAGCAATCTGAACATGGACTCTCTCGACAGCCTCGGCCTGGTCGCCACCGCCTTCACCACTTCCTCGTTCGTACCGCAGGTGTGGCGCACCTGGAAAACCCGGGATGTAAGCGGCATCTCTCTGCCCACTTACGTCATCATCACCCTGGGTTTGGCGCTCTGGCTGGTTTACGGCCTGCTCAAGAACGATCTGCCCCTGATTGTGGCCAACGCGATGATGGTGGTTCTGACCGGCGCAATTACGGTCATGAAGCTCAAGTTCGAGAAGTACGGCGTGCATGACGGTAAATAAAAGCCTCGCTCCGGCAAGCAATCCGGACGACCCGCTGATCGGGCGAATCGCCCCCAATCGCAAGGTTGCCGCGCCCAGCTACCAGCAACTGACCAACAATCTCGCCGCGCTGATCGAGTCCGGCGAGATCGCCAACGGGCAAAGCCTACCCTCGGAACGCGCATTGGCGGAAAAGTTGAATCTCAGCCGGGTGACCGTGCGCCGCGCGTATGAGGAACTGCGCGGCAAAAACTATCTGGTAACCCATGGCCGGGCTGGCGTCACCGCCAAAGCGCCCCCCCGTCTCACCCCCCAGCTTGGCCGGCTGAAAGGGTTTACCGAGGAAATGCGCGAACTGGGTATGGAGGCGTCCACGCGCCTGCTGGAGCACGGCATTGTTACCGACCGCACCATCTCGTCCATTTTTGGCCGGCCATCCACCGCGCGTTTCTTGCGCCTGGTGCGTCTGCGTCTGGGCGACGGCATCCCGCTGTCGCGCGAAGTGGCCTGGTACGACCTCAGCGCCGCGCCCGAACTGGCTGAATGGGATATCGAAGGCTCGGTGTATCGTTTTTTGAGCGAACGCTGCGGCATCGCCCTGTCGCACGGCGAACAAATGATCGAGGCCGTGCTGAGCAGCGAGGCGGAGTCGGCCGTGTTTGAGTTCGCGGCACCGTCGCCCTGTCTGTTGATGAAGCGGAAAACCTTCAGTCAATCGGGGCAGATTATTGAATACGTCGAAGGCACCTTCCGAGGCGACGCCTATGCCTACCGGCTGACCCTCAACCTTCAATAGGTCGCGATAACAATCCGTCCAGGTCGGCTATTCGCGGCAGATGCGCCAGGATGCCCTCCCGCGCCGCGATATATGCGCCGCAGGCATTGCCGACCCGTAGCGCTTCACCTGGCGATTCCCCACGCAATAAGCTCCATACCAATCCACAACCAAAGGCGTCGCCCGCGCCGGTCGCGTCGATCTGCTCGATTTCAAATGCCGGCGCACTGATCGCGTTACCCGAAATATCAAGCGCGACGCAGCCTTCATGCGCCAGCGTCACCACCAGCAAACGTCCGCGCCAATCCGATTGAGCCGCCAGGCCGGGCAGTTGCGCCAGCCACGCCGCGGTGCCCCAGTCCGCCGACGGCGGCGCATCGAACAAGTGGGCGGCTTCGCTGGCGTTGACCACCAGCACATCGGTCAGCGGCAGCATTCCCTCCGGCGGCGTCCGCCACGGCGAGGGATTGAGATAGGTCGCAATGCCCCGCGCCCGCGCCAAGCGGAACGCATGCAGGATCACCGCATCGGGCAGCTCGAAATGCGCCATGACCCATTCGGCCCGATCAAGCGCGGCGCCGGCCTGATCGACATGATCGGACGTCAACAGGGCATTGGCGCCCAGATCCGCCGCCAGAAAATTGCTGCCGTCGGGTGCGATGAAGCCGACGCCAAATCCCGAGCATTCCCCCAGCGTCAGAAAATATTCGGTATTCATTCCCTCGCTGGCCAGCGCGCGTTTCACGGCGGCGCCCGCCGCGTCCGCCCCCACCGCCATCAGCATGTCGACCGCCACGCCCAGCCGGTGCAGGCCGACGCCCAGATTCAGGCCCTTGCCGCCATGTTCCTGAAACACGCGCCGAGCCGCCAGTGATTCACCGGCTTTGGGCAGTCGGTCGACATGAATGAAATGGGCGTTCATGTAGTTGCCTAAAACAAAAATTCGCATGGTGTCTCCCTCTGAGGTTTTTATCTTTGGCATCTTATTGGTATTAATATTCGACGTGCGCGATAAACAACCGCCCATATCGTCCAGTCATTTCAATACCCAATGTGGCCCGGGGCCCAAGGAGAATCGGCATGAAAGCAACAATTTACAAAACTCTGCTGCACAGCGCCATTTTTCTGGTCGGCATGGCAACGCCGCCCGCACAAGCCACGGTGGCCTATGGCGTCAAGGGAAGCGCGCAGGCTGAGGCGCGCGACGACGGAAATTCACTCAACGACAACCACCGCTTTTACGATCCCCAGGGCGTAAACGAGATGTACTGGGATGGCCTGAGCGTGAAAGCCGGCAGCACGGCGTCGGTCAACTTTGGGGGGCGGCAGGCAGCCTCCATCGGTCGGGCCTGGGGATACAGCGGCGGTGTGGGATTGGCGCTCTCTTCCGATGAGCAGATAACGGACAGCCACTACTACGCGAAGAGTACTGCGTCGGCCGAATCGATCATGATGCTGAACAGCTCGATCAGCGGCGCCGCCGGGAGTACCGGGCTGCTGGTGCTGACCGGCGAAACCTATTTTTCGTTCAGCGGCGGTTCCTACTACAACACCATCAACGGCGCCGGCTATGGCTACGGCAGCGGTGGCTATTCGTTGGGCTGGCTGGCGATGTCTTTTGCGCCCGGAGCTGGCGGTTGTTTTGAGTTGGGGGCATCCTGCAGGGCCTCAAAACAAGCCGGATCGAGCTTTTTGGCTGGGAGTTCTGGCGGCGGCCTTGTGCCGTGGCGGTTGGAATTGACCATTCGCGCCGGCGACGATATTTCTTTTAGTTACCGCGCCGCTGCCACGGTTTCTGCCGGTGCTGGTCTCACCATCGACAACGCCGCACCCACACCGATCCAGCCGCTGACGATCCAGGCTTTGTCCGCGCAAGCCATGGCCCCGGTAGCGGTGACGGCCAGCGGCGCAACCCGAATCTGGCTTAGCCCCGGCCTGAGTCTGGCCGACAGCAGCGGTCTGGTGCAGAACCTCGATGGCAGCTATGGCTTTGCCTCCCCTGTCCCCGAGGCGGATACTTGGGCGATGTGGCTGGCCGGATTGGGCGTCGTCGGATTCGCGCTACGCCGCCGCGATCAGGCGGTCTGAACGGCAGGCTGTCGATTTGCCGAGATCGCCCGCGCGGGCGCGACGGCAAACGAATTACTGGCCGTTAGCCTGAATCGGCAACACCCCGGGCGGTAGTTTCGTCGCCAGGGTTTCGGCCAGCCGGCCGATACTGGCCGTCATCGCCGAACGTTTGCGCCAGACCAGGCCGACGGTGCGCGCCGCGCCGGGTTTGCTGATCGGTTTCAGGACGACCTGTTCACCGTTCGCATTGACGCCCGCGCCGGCCAGCGCTGGAATCAGGGTTACACCCAGGCCCATCGCGACCATCTGGCGCAGCGTTTCCAGGCTGGTGGCGCGGATTTCCTCGCTTTTGATGCCCTGCATGTGACAGGCTTCCAGCGCCTGCTCGCGCAGGCAGTGGCCTTCTTCCAGCAACAGCAATCCGGCGGCGGCGAGTTCGTCGATATTGACCGAGCTGGCCTGGGCCAGCGCATGGCCGGCGGGGACTGCGGCCAGAAACGGTTCCACGAACAGGGGGGCGACCTCCAGGCCGGGGTCGTCGACCGGCAGGGCGAGCAGGCCGGCATCGAGCTTGCCTTCGGCCAGGTGGGCGAGCATGTGCGGGGTCATTTCCTCGCGCAGCAGCAGGCGCAATTTAGGGTGCGCCTCGCGTACCCGGGTCAGCACATGCGGCAGGTAATAAGGCCCCAGCGTGGGGATGACGCCGAGGTGCAGGGTGCGCTCCATCGGGTCTTTGGCGTAGCTGGCCAGTTCGCGGATGCGGGTGGTTTCCTCGACGATGCGCCGCGCCGATTCGACAATTTCACGACCGATGGGGGTCGGCGTGACCCGTTTCAGGGAGCGATCGAAAACGATCACGCCAAGAAAATCTTCCAGCTTCTTCAGGCCGGTGGATAGCGTCGATTGACTGACGAAACAGGCTTCTGCGGCCTGCCCGAAGTGGCCGGTGTCGGCCAGAGCGACCAGATAACGCAGTTCTTGCAGGGTCATGGCGGCCTCGATTCATCATGCGAATGAATTCATTCTAGTGATTTCATCCAGCTTTACTGCCGTCGGGTAGTCGATAGCTAGCCGGGCGGCACGCGCAGATAAGCGCGCTCGGTCAGGATGCCGTTCAACGGCACATCCCAGGGATCGTTGGGCGCGCGGGCAATTTCCTGAACCGAGAAGGCGACGCCGATCAAACGCGGACGCCGCCAATGCGCGCGGCGCGTTTTCGTTTCGCCCAGATAAGCCAGACTGGCATCGTAGTAGCCGCCGCCCATGCCGATGCGCCAGCCCCGGCGGTCGAAGCCCAGCATCGGCATGAACAGCAGATCGAGCTGGCGCGAACGTACCCGGCGCGCGGCGCGCGGCAGATATTCCGGAATGCCGTAACGATTATTGACCCAGGCGGGATGGGCCTGATCGAGCGCGATTTCCTTGCCGGCCAGGCGGGTGAACCACAGCTTGTGCCGGCGCGCGCCGACCAGCGCGCGTCTCGGCACCACCGGCAGGTAGCAGGCGACGCCCATGCGCAAAGCCGTGCGCAGCAGCGGCAACACGTCGATCTCGTTCTTCGACGGCATGTAGAAGCCGATCCGGCGATTCCGCGCCAGCAGGCGATGGCGCAAGGCGAGCCGGGCCAACTGTTGGCCGGCGGCATGGCGTTCGGCCGGGGTGACGGCGGCGCGTTGCTGGCGCAGTTGTTTGCGCAGCAACGCCTTGCTGGCGGGAGCCGTATCGATAGGTTCGGGAATGTGGAACATGAAGAGGGGTCTCCCCGCTTACGCCGTCCGGACCGCTATCTTGAACCCAGTGGATCCAAGTTCGGCCAGGGCACGATCGCCTCGGGTACATGGACGCAATGCCACGCGCACACCGGCGATCCGACTACCGCGACCTTAAGCAAAAGCTTATCGGTTCAAAGAATTTACGGACCTCGCGAACGCAGCAGGGAGATTGATGACGCCACTATTTACTATTTACACCACAGACGCGGCGTCAGAACAAATTATCTTGAGATGCCAGGGCTTGATCAAGCAGCTTGGACAGATGATCGAGACGCTGACGGTGTTCTCGCATATCGGGTTCGATCGGTTTCGAGCTCAGGTAATCGTGGGTGATGTTGATGGCGGCCATGATGGCGATGCGCTCCAGGCCGATGACTTTGCCGCTATCGCGGATCTCGCGCATCTTGCGGTCAAGGTAAGAGACCGCCTGCAACAGACCTTCCCGTTCTTCTTCCGGGCAAGCCACCCGGAACTCCCTGCCCATGATGGCGACATCAAGGCTTACGTTATTGGCCATGCGTTCAACCTCGGGGCTATAGAAAAATCAGGGATTCAGTCGGGAATCTTGTTGTAAAGCGCTTCAGCCCGAACCCGCGCCGCTTCAAGTTTGTCGTTCAACTGCTTGTTTGCGCTCTCCAGCGAGACGACTTGCTGTCGCAATTTCTGCGTTTCATCGCGCATTGCCTGATACCGCTCCAACATCAGAGCGAGCTTGGTTTCCAGAGCGTCCAGTTCGGCTTGCATGGCCGCACTATAATTGCCGGCATTTTCCCGAGTCAACACGGCATTTGACGGCCAGCCGTGTAAAGCGTGTCGGCGAAGTGCGCCGCGGCCGTTTCTCCATCGGATACCCCGCGTGAATACATCGCTTCTTAACCCGCCTCGGGCCGGTTAGAGTAACCAGCCCTGAAACCTCCGGACAATCGCGTGGCGTTTTTTCAATTAGCCAGATTCCCTTGCCTGAGCGCCTCTGTGCGGCGGGCCATGGCCACAGGCCGGCCGCATGTTTGAGCTGATTCGCGCCTACTGGCCGGAATACCGCCACTATCGCGGCAAGCTGCTGCTGGCGTTTATCGCCATGACGATGGTGGCGGGCTCTAGCGCGGCGATCGCCTGGATGATCAAGCCGCTGCTGGATGAAATCCTGGTGCACAAAAACGAGGCGATGCTCTACGTGCTGCCCGTTTACATCGTCCTCGCCTATCTGGTGAAGGGAGTCGGCGCCTATGTCCAGCTCTACACCATGGGTTTTGTCGGCCAGGACATCGTGCGCAAGGT
The DNA here is from genome assembly GCA_002281555.1 of Hydrogenophilales bacterium 28-61-23. Taxonomy (GTDB): domain Bacteria; phylum Pseudomonadota; class Gammaproteobacteria; order Burkholderiales; family Thiobacillaceae; genus PFJX01. The sequence continues at coordinate 162,264 of NCGJ01000002.1, read as the reverse complement.
GCGCGACCGGCTGCTTAACCATCTGCTGCATCTCGACCTGGCCTTTTTCCATCGCCATCACTCGGGCGAGCTGATCAGCCGGGTCACCGGCGACATCGGTCGCATCCAGAACGCGGTCTCCAACAGCATGGCCACGGTGATACGCGAAACCATGACGGCGGTGGCGCTGATCGGGGTGGTCATTTATCAAAGCCCGGCGCTGGCCTTCATCAGCCTGGTCGTGATTCCTGCCGCGTATGTCCCGGTCAATCTGATCTCGCGCCGGCTGCGCCGCGTTTCCCACACCACGCAGGCGCGCAACGCCGAACTCACCGCCAGCCTGTCCGAGATGTTCTCCAACGTCGAGGCGATCAAGGCGTATCACACCGAAACTTTCGAGGCGAACCGGTTCGCGCAAGTGAATCAGTCCTGTCTCGATATCAGCATGAAGTCGGTGCGCATCGGCGGGCTGGTGGTGCCGGTGATGGAGTTGTTCTCCTCGTTCACCGGCGCGGCGGTCATCGCGGTGGGCGGCATGCAGGTCATCGACGGCAGCATGACGGTGGGCGCTTTTTTCTCGTTCATGACCGCGCTGTTCATGGCGGTGGACCCGATCCGGCGCCTGTCGCAGACCTATACCCAGTTTCAGGATGCCGTCGCGGCGCATGAACGCATCCACGCCATGATGACGCTGGATCCCGAAGTCCGCGGCGGTGAGCGGGAATTGCAGGATGTTTCGAGCATTGATTTCGACAACGCCAGCCTGGCTTACGGTGACAAGACCGCGTTGCGGGAAGTCAGCCTGGAGGTCCGCAAGGGCGAGGTGATCGCGCTGGTCGGCGGCAGCGGCGGCGGCAAAAGTTCCATCGCCAGTCTGTTGCTGCGTTTCTTCGATGCCACGGCCGGCCTGGTTTCGGTCAACGGCCAGGATATCCGCGCCTACTCCTTGACCTCGGTACGCGCGCGCATCGCCATCGTCACGCAGCGGGTGCATATCTTCAACGACAGCATCGCCGCCAATGTGGCTTACGGCGCGGTGCTTGACGAAGAACGCGTGATCGCCGCGCTGCGAAAAGCCAATCTCTGGGAGCATGTCGCCAGCCTGCCCGAGGGCATCCACACCCAACTCAACGAAGCCGGCACCAACCTTTCCGGCGGCCAGCGCCAGCGTATCGCCATCGCGCGCGCGCTGTTCCGCAATCCAAGCGTGCTGATTCTGGACGAGGCCACCAGCGCGCTCGACAACCAGAGCGAGGCGGCGGTGATGGACACCATCCGCGCCATCGCGCCGGAAATCATCATCATCGTCATCGCGCACCGCCTGAAAAGCGTCGAGCTGGCCGACCGCATTTATCTGATTCAGGACGGCCAGGTCATCTGCCAGGGCAAGCAGGCCGAACTCCTGCGCGACTGCGTCCATTTCCGGGAGCTTTACCAGTGAAATTCAACCTGAAAACCCCGTGGGGGAGGCTGCTCGCCTGGTGGTACGCGATGCTGTTCGAACACAACTTCACCAACCTGATCCGTTTCAACTTCCACCGCATCTCGGAAGAAGCTTTTCGCTCTTCGCAGCCGACCATGTGGCAGATGCGCCGGATGGTGAAGAAGCACGGCATCAAGACCATCCTCAATCTCAAGGGCGCCAACGAAAAATCGGCCTATTGGCTGTTCGAACGCGAACAGTGCGCCAAGCTCGGCGTGACGCTGGTCGACGTCAAAATCGCCTCGCGCAGCATTCCGGATGGTGGGCGCATCCGCCGCGCCAAGGAGGTGTTCGAGTCGATCGAATATCCGGTCTGGATGCACTGCAAGGCGGGCGCCGACCGCGCCGGCATCTACTCGACGCTCTATCTGCATTTCCGCAAGGGTGTTCCGATCGAACAAACCGATCAGCTCCGGCTCTGGCCCTACGGCCATATTCGGCATTCGCGCGCCGGCAAGATCGATCACTATCTGGCGCAGTTCGTGGCTTACCGCAAGGAACACCCGGAGGCGGAGTTGCTGGATTGGGCGGAAAACATCGCCGACTGCGACCGGATCGACAAGTCATTCGTCGCCGGCGGGTTGGCCAGTTTCATCAACGACTATGTACTCCGGCGCGAGTAAAGCCAGTCCGGCGTCTATCGTTTGGCGCGCAGCGGCGGTAACTTGCCGCGTTGCCACACCCGTGCCGCCAGTTGCCAGAACTCCGCCAGCGAACCGGTTTCCTGGCGCAAATCCAGCCCGAGAAATTGGGCCGCCCGCAACAAGGCCGGTAACGGATCGTCGTCGCGCAGCGGCGCGGCCAGGGTCTGCTTGCTGAGCTTGCCGCCGTCGTCGTTCAGCGCGACCGGCAGATGCAGATAGGTCGGCGTCGGGTAGCCCAGGGCTTGTTGCAGCACGATCTGGCGCGGTGTCGAGGCGAGCAGATCGGCGCCGCGCACGATGTGCGTTATGCCCAGTTCGGCATCGTCCACCGTCACCGCAAGTTGGTAGGTGAACACGCCATCGGCGCGCAGCAGCACGAAATCGCCGCATTCGTCGGCCACAGCGCAGGCGACGCGGCCGGCGAGCAGATCGTTGAACACGATGCGCGTTGCCGGAACGCGAAACCGCCGCGCGGTGTTCAACGGCAAGTTGCGCTCCCGGCAGGTACCGGGATAAACCGGGCCATCGACGCCCATGATGGCGCTTTCCTTCAATAACTTGCGGCTGCAGTCGCAGCCATAAATGCGTCCGGCGTCGATCAAGCGTTCGATTGCCGCCGCATAGGCCTCGCTGCGCTGACTCTGATAGACCACCGGCCCGTCCCATTCAAAGCCGAGTGCGTCGAGCATGCGCAGGATGCTGTCCGCCGAGCCCGGCGCGACGCGCGGCGGATCGACATCCTCGATGCGCAGATGCCACTCGCCGGCATGCGCACGCGCATCCAGGTAGCTGCCCAGCGCGGCGATCAGCGAGCCGAAATGCAGCGCGCCGGAAGGTGTGGGGGCGAAACGGCCTCGGTAACACGGGAGCGACATAAGTTCGGGCATAGGTATGGGATTGTTCATCGCGATTTCAGTTTTGTCCTGATCGGCCGCCTCGCGGGCTAAAATCGCGCCCGATTTCATAAGGTTTCCAAATGCTTACCGTCAACAATCTCACTATCCAGTTCGGCGCCAAGCCGCTTTTTGAAAACGTCAGCGTCAAGTTCGGCGACGGCAACCGCTACGGCCTGATCGGCGCCAACGGCTGCGGCAAATCCACGCTGATGAAGATCATGGCCGGGGTGCTGGAGCCCAGCGCCGGCAATATCTCGATCGACCCGCATGAGCGCATGGCTTTTCTGCGCCAGGATCAGTTCGGCTTCGAAGACCTGCGCGTGCTCGACGTGGTGATGATGGGCCATGCCGACATGTGGCGCGTGATGCAGGAAAAAGACGCCATCTACATGAACCCGGAGGCGAGCGAGGCGGACTTCCTGCATGCCGCCGAGCTGGAGAGCCAGTTCGGCGAGATGGGCGGCTACGACGCCGAAGCCCGCGCCGGCGAACTGTTGCTCGGCCTGGATATTCCCGGTGAAAAGCACAACGGCCCGATGAGCGAAGTCGCCCCGGGCTGGAAGCTGCGCGTGCTGCTGGCGCAGGTGCTGTTCGCCAATCCGGACATCATGTTGCTCGACGAACCGACCAACAACCTCGACATCAATACCATCCGCTGGCTGGAGACGGTGCTCAACGGGCGCAACTGCACGATGATCATCATCTCGCACGACCGCCACTTCCTGAACTCGGTCTGCACCCACATCGCCGACCTCGATTACCAGACCCTCAAGGTCTATCCCGGCACCTACGACGACTACATGGAAGCTTCCACCATGGCGCGCGAACGCCAGATGGCGGTAAGCAGCAAGTCGAAGGAAAAGATCGCCGAACTGGAAGAGTTCGTGCGCCGCTTCCGCGCCAACAAATCGAAGGCGCGCCAGGCCACCAGCCGGATGAAGATGATCGACAAGATCAAGGTGGAAGACGTCAAACCGTCATCGCGCCAATATCCGTGGATCCGCTTCGATTACGACGACAAGGAGAAACTGCATCGCCAGGCCTGCGAAGTGGAAAACCTCCACTTCGGTTATGAACCGGGCGTGTCGGTGCTGGACAAGTTCAAGGTCACCATCAATGCCGGCGACCGCGTCGCCATCATCGGCGAGAACGGCGTCGGCAAGACCACGCTGCTGCGTTTGCTGATGGGCGAGCTGAAGCCGGACGCCGGCAGCGTGAAATGGGCGGAGAAGGCCAAACCTGGCTACTTCGCGCAGGATCACACGGCCGACTTCGCCGAAGACAAGGCATTGACCGACTGGATCAGCGCCTGGGTGCGCGCCGGCGGTTATGAGGGCGGTGACCTGGAAACCCTGGTGCGCGGCACGCTCGGCCGTCTGCTGTTCTCCGGCGACGAAGTGAAGAAGTCGGTCAAGGTGATCTCAGGCGGCGAACAGGGCCGCATGCTGTTCGGCAAGCTGATGCTGCTGCACCCCAACGTGCTGGTGATGGACGAGCCGACCAACCACCTCGACATGGAATCGATCGAGGCCCTCAATACCGGCCTCGACCAGTTTCCCGGCACGCTGATCTTCGTCTCGCACGACCGCCAGTTCGTCGGCTCGCTGGCCAACAAGATCATCGAACTGAAACTGGACGGCAGCTACGTCGTCTACGAAGGCGATTACGACGAATACCTGCACAGCCAGGGCGTCGAGTAATTCCGGTCTGAGCAACAGCCTTGATGCCCCGCGCGGGCATCGGGAGCCGGGTCAGATATCGCCGTTGGCGCCGGCCATCATGATGTTGAGCAGGCCGCTTTGAATCACGGCGGCTTTGACGCTCAGTTCCGGAGGCAGATTGGCCGCCGTGATCATCGGCGCCAGATTCATCATCAGGATGCGTCCTTTGCCGTTCTCGTCTTCCACGATGGCGATCCGGCAGGGCAGGAAGGCGACGAATGCCATGTTGTATTCGACGATATCCTTCGCCGTCATGGCGTCGCAGAACTGATAAATCGTCATCAAGCGCTGAGGTTGGCCGCTCATGGCTTCAACCTGTTTGGACAAAGGCAGTTCGGCGACCAGTTTGAAGTTGATCTGATTGGCGCGCAGCTTCATCGACTCGATGGCGTCGTTGATGCTGACGCCCTCGGCCAGCGGCATTTCCATAATGCTCTGCCCCACCATGGTGACGACCATGGGGGTTTTCGGCTTGGCGGCTGCCGCGAGGGTCGAGAAGGAGGCCAGGCCCAGCGCCGCAGCGAGGAACAAGGTCAGACTACGTTTGAGCATGTGGGGTTTTGTTTGCTTGGGCATGGAACGGGTTTTCCGGTGGATGGGATAAATGGAAATCGAAGCTGCATAGAATTTAAGTAAATTATTAAATGCTAATGTAGCGGTTAGTAGTGGCGACTCGATGGCTAGTTCCGCCAAGGCAAACATTTTTATTCCGGATGTAGTCAGGCGAAAGCCAAACGTATCGCCACGGTCTGGTTTCAGCCGCTCACTCTACCGCAGAGAAAAGAACGTTCATTGAGCATTCCGTACCAATCAACAGCCATTTTGCAGGGGTGCCCCGCGTTCGATGCTTGCGGCCACACAGCGCAAAACGGTGTAGTCATAGCGCTGCGCGAACAGCTCATACACCGGTTTGATGCGCATTTCGCCAGTCGCATGCTGGGCCAGCAAAGCCGCGCGGATGGCATCGATTTCTTCGCCGGGGAGCGCCAGGGCTTCATGCGGTTCCAGCAAGCCCAGGCCGATGGCTTCGATGCAATGGCCGTACAGCGTGCTCTCCTTGAGGCCGCGAGATAGCGCTATTTCACGCACGCTTGCCCCCTCGCGCAGCAGATTCAAGGTCAGGCTGGCGCTGTCGCCGAGGCTCTCGTCATGGCGCGCATTCCGGCTCTCGGGGATGGAAACCGCGGCTGTTGCCAACGCGGCAGCGCTTTTCGAAGGCGGCGGTTTTTCGCCATGCGCCTGGCAGAGTTCAACCAGCGCGGCGCCGTAAATTTCCAGTTTGCGCGCGCCGATGCCGGAAACCGAGCGCAGTTCGTCCGGAGATTGCGGGCCGAGGCGGGCAATTTCGGCCAGCGTGGCGTCGTGGAAGATGACGTAGGCGGGCACGCCATGCTCTTTCGCGGTCGCTGCACGCCAGGCGCGCAGGTGTTCGAACAGGGCCTGGCCGGCGTTGTCGAGTTGCGTGGCGGGACTTTTACCGCGCGCATCGCGTGTCGTTTTCTCGATCTGCTTGCGCAACATGACGCACTGCTCGCCTTTCAGCACCGGCCGGCTCGACGGGCTCAGCTTCAACGCGCCATAGCTGCCGTGGTCGATTTCCAGATAGCCCAACGCGACCAGCTGGCGGAATACCGCGCGCCAGTCCTTTTCCGACAGGTCTTTGCCGATGCCGTAGGTGCTGAGCGTGTTGTGATTCCACTGGCGGATGCGTTCGGTATCGCGTCCCAGCAGCACGTCGACGACGTGCACCGCGCCGAAGCGCTGCTCGGTGCGGAACACGCAGGACAAGGCCTTGCGCGCTGCCTCGGTGCCATCCCAGGTCAGCGGCGGGTTGAGGCAGATGTCGCAATTGCCGCAAGCCTGGCTGTCTTCGCCGAAGTAGGTCAACAACCTCTGGCGGCGGCAGGTGGCGGATTCGCATAGCGCCAGCAGGGCGTCGAGTTTGGCGTGGCCGAGGCGTTTGAACCGCTCATCCGCCTCGCCTTCCTCGATCATGCGCCGTTGCTGCACCGCATCGCCCAGGCCATAGGCCATCCAGGCGTCGGCTGGCGCGCCGTCGCGGCCGGCGCGGCCGGTTTCCTGGTAATAGCCCTCGACGCTTTTGGGCAGGTCGAGATGCGCAACGAAACGCACATCGGGCTTGTCGATGCCCATGCCGAACGCGATGGTGGCGACCATGACGATGCCGTCGTCGCGCAGAAAAGCATCCTGATTGCGTCGCCGCGCCAACTGCTCCATGCCGGCGTGATAGGGCATGGCCTTGATGCCATGCTCAACCAGCCAGGCGGCGGTTTCCTCGACTTTCTTGCGCGACAGGCAATAGACGATGCCGGCGTCATTGGCGTGTTCGGCGCGAATGAAGTTGAGCAGTTGCGCGCGCGCGTTGGCTTTTTCGACGATCTGGTAGCGGATGTTGGGCCGGTCGAAGCTGGACAGGAAGACCCGCGCTTTTTCCAGGTGCAGGCGCTGGATGATTTCCGCCTGCGTCTGCGCATCAGCCGTCGCAGTCAGCGCGATGCGTGGAACCTCGGGAAAGCGTTCGTGCAAGACGGAGAGCTGAATGTATTCCGGCCTGAAATCGTGACCCCATTGCGACACGCAATGCGCTTCGTCGATGGCGAACAAGGCCAGGCCCGGGCCGGAGGCGACGCCATCCAGCAGCGACAGGAAACGTGGCAGCACCAGACGTTCCGGCGCGACATAGATCAGGTCATATTCCTGATTGAACAGGCCGCGTTCGATGGCGGCGGCTTCCGCCCCGCTCAGCGAGGAGTTCAGATAAGCCGCTTTCACCCCGGCCTCGCGCAGCGCCGCGACCTGATCGTGCATCAGCGCGATCAACGGCGACACGACGATGCCAACGCCGCGCCGCAGCAGAGCGGGAATCTGATAGCACAACGATTTGCCGCCGCCGGTCGGCATCAGCACCAGCGCATCGCCGCCGGCCGCGACGTGATCGACGACTTCTCCCTGACGGCCGCGAAAGGCGGGATAACCGAAAACTTCCTGGAGCAGTGCGAGCGATGCGGACATGGGTGGGCGGCGTTTTGGGATAGCGTGGACAGCCGCCGGATTCTAAATGAGTCTGTTCGGCCGATACTTGACGTCACCTTGGCGGGGTTGTTGGGGAATAATTCCGCCCTTATTAATTTGTCGGTTTATTCCTGGAAACTGAGTCATGCCCATCGTCGCCCATAACGATCTGCCCGCGCTGCAACGCCTGCGCGCCGAAGGCACCACCATCGTGTTGCCGGCCGAGCGCGCCGCGCAGCAGGATATTCGCGAACTGCACATCGGTTTGTTGAACATGATGCCGGATGCCGCGCTGGAGGCGACCGAGCGGCAGTTCTTCCGGCTGGTCGGCGAGAGCAATCCGATTGCGCAGTTTTATGTGCATCCGTTCACGCTGGATGCGATTCCGCGCGGCGACAAGGCGGCCGCGCACATCGCCCGCTATTACGAGTCGTTCGAGACGATTCGCGCCGATGGGCTGGATGCGCTGATCATCACCGGCGCCAATGTCACTGGGGAGGATCTCTCGCGGCAGCCATTCTGGGCGCCGCTGGGCGAGGTCATCGAATGGGCCTGGGAGAATGTCACCACGACCCTGCTTTCCTGCCTGGCCACCCACGCGATCATGCATTTCCGCTATGGACAACCGCGTGTGCTGCAGCCTTCCAAACGCTGGGGCGTGTTTTCGCATCGCGTGCTGGACAAGCGGCACCCGCTGGTGGCGGATGTGAACACCCGCTTCGATGTGCCGCACTCGCGCTGGAACGATGTTTCGCGCGCCCAGTTCGAGGCGGCCGGTCTGCGCGTGCTGGTGGACAGCGAGGAAGTCGGTGTGCATCTGGCGACCAGCCATGACGGTCTGCGCATGGTGTTTTTCCAGGGCCATCCCGAATACGACACGATTTCCCTGCTCAAGGAATACAAACGCGATGCGCTGTTGCACGCGCAGGGCAAACTGGCAAGCGAGCCGCCGTTTCCGGATCACTATCTGGCGAAACATGAGCAGGCCATCCTGCTCGAATGGCGCGATCGTCTGCGCCAGACCGCCGCGCGTGGCGAGGCGGCGCCGGAGTTCCCGGAAGCCCTGGTTGCGCCGAACATCGACAACACCTGGCACGATACGGCGGAAGCGGTGATCGGCAACTGGATGGGCTGCATGTATCAAGTGACTCACCGCGAGCGGAACAAGCCGTTCATGGACGGCGTCGACCCGAACGATGTGCTGGGTATTTATTCGGTTTGATCTTGTTTTGATGTTGCGGCGGGCGTGGCACGGGTGTGGCACAATCCGCCGCTAATTTTTCTAGCGCAGTGTCAACGACGGAGGAATCGATCGTGGCAGCAGCCAAAAAGCCGGTCAGCAAACCCGCGCCGAGCAGCCCCAAAAAAACCATTTCGACGCCCGCCGCCAAGCCCGCGGTCGAGGTAAAGCCGGTGGTGAAGGCCAAGGTAGTCGCCAAACATGACGCAACAGTCGACGCCAAGCCGACGACGAGCAAAGTCCGCGCCAAGCCGGTAGCTCCGGAACCGATAGCTTCAAATCCTGTTGCCTTGAAACCCGCAACCCCAAAACCCGCGCCCGCTGAGCAGTCGCAGCCCGCGCAAGTACAACCCGCCAACCGATCCATGAAAAGCCAAGAATCCAAAACCGCCGCCGCAAAACCCGCCGCCGCCAAAAAGCCTCAAGCCGCACCGACGGCCAAGCCCAGCAAGAAAATTGCCGGACTCCCGCATGACGATGTCGAACTTCTGGCCATGTCCGACTCGGACTACATGAATCCCGCGCAACTGGCCTATTTCAAGGCCAAGCTGATCTCCATGCGGGACGAGATACTGGAAAACGCGCGCGAAACCGGCGAACACCTGAAAGAAAACGAGGTCTTTGCCGACCCCAACGACCGCGCCACCGTGGAAGAGGAAAATCTGCTCGAACAACGTGTGCGCGACCGCGAGCGCAAGCTGCTGAAGAAAATCAATGCATCGATCATTCGCATCGATGAAGGTGAATATGGTTATTGCCTGGAAACCGGCGAGCCTATCGGCCTGCCGCGCTTGCTCGCGCGTCCGACGGCCGAGCTGTCCATCGAGGCGCAGGAAAAACATGAGCGCATGGAAAAGCTATACGCCGATTGAGCCTGTGTTCTGCCTGGCAATCGAGAAATGGTCGCTGTTGCGACCATTTTTTTGGCATTCCTTGGCAAATTCTGTTCATTGTTACCCTATATAAACGCCACAAAGATCCGCTAGATTCAGGCCTATTCATACGACAAGCCGGGCTATATGCAGACTTCCTGGAAAGACAACATCTATCTTCAACGCGAGCAGTTGGCGCATATCTTGCGCGATCCCCTGGCTTGCCTGGCCGAAGAGTGCGCCCCGGTATGGGGCCGGCATAAGGAGTTGAACTCGGTGCTGCAGGCCGGCTTCGACAGCATTCCGTATTGCACCTATCTATATTGCATCGACACCAACGCCGTCCAGATCTGCGACAACATTGACGAGAGCGGCATCGTGCCGGGGCATTTCGGCCGCGACAGATCGCAACGCCCTTATATGAAAGAGGCGGTGCCGGTCTGGGGGTTTCTGCTATCCGATGCCTACATCAGCCTGGTCAAGAGCCGGCCATCGCTGACCGCGTTACAGATTGTGCGCAGCGAAAGCGGGGAGCCTTTGGGCTATCTCGGCGCCGATTTCGATCTGCGCAATCTGCCGGTTTCTTCGACGCTCTATGAAGAGCCCGGGCATTGGCGCCAGATCAAGGGCGACCCGGCTATTCGGGGTAACGTGTTTCAGCAATGTCGGGTCGATAGCCCGATGGATCAGATTCTGGAACAAGCTCTGTCCATCCTGGAAGAGCTGCTCACGCAACGTGGTGTATTTCAGTGCCAGATCCACTTTTCCAGCGGCCAGGCCACCATCTGGACGCTTGATGATCCGTATCGCTACCGCATTCTTGATCAGGAGGCGTTGAGCGATGCCGATATCTGCCTGGTTTACCCGCCACAGCCCTACCCGGTCGATGCGGTGATTCCGGTTCACGATATCGTGCGTATCCTGGCAAGACTGCGCTCACTGCGGATGTCTGACGAAAACATCTATTTACGTATGTCATCGATCAATCTTTTCAACGGCATGGTCAGTCTGACCTTCTCCTGCGACGGCACACACTACATGCGCTACGACGAATTTCTCGGCAAGGATGGGCCGTTCTGGTTTTAATGCGCGGCCATTCGAGAACATCGCGTCGCCTCCGAACCACGTCCTATGGAAATCGGTCGCAATAGAATGCAGGCCACACTAACAAGCCTCGTACTAAAAGTTTATAAGGCTCCGACTATGCCGGTTTCCAAACGCACGCGATTTCCACATCCATCCGTACCGGCGCGCTGGCTTATGTTCGCCGTAGTGAGCGCAATGCTGACCGGTTGTGTGCTGCCGCCGGTTGCGATTGCGCCGGCGGACGAAGACAGGGCGAGCCCGGAGCTGGTTGAACGGGCTCGCCAGGCCACACGTCCAAGCAGCGTATGCAGTGCGTCACAAGGCAGTCCGTTCGCAATGCGCAAGAAGGTGCTGGTGCTGTCGATGCCGGTTCAACGCCCGATCGAGGCGGTTGACCTGCCTGGCATCGCCCAAGCCTGGTCGCTGGTATTGCAGCAACGACTTGAAGGCAGCGACCGTTTCCTGGTTCGCAACGGGAGCAACCATTACATCGATCGCACGGGCGATGTCCGCAAACAGGTCACCTCTCTGGCCCAACTGTTTGACGCACAAATTGTCATAGCGGGCCAGATCGGCAGCCTGGGCATGCAGCCTAGCCGTATTAACCTGGGCGGGCTGGGCTCTTTGCCCCAGCCGTTCGGCGACCGGCGCGTGATCGAAACCGAGCTTGAACTGTTCGATGGGCAAACTGGCGCTCGCCTGAAACAACTCAATCACAACACCGAGGTACGCGGGGCAGTGGTAAACCACAGTGGCGGCATCCTGCGCGGCGATTTCTTTCACTCTCAATTGGGCGCGGCCGTCGGTAAATTGCTTGATCGCCAGTTCGATGACATCCAGGACGAACTCGCCTGCCTGCCCTTGCAAGCCCGCATCGTGCGTGCGCAGCAGAAGGAGGTGCATATCGATGCCGGCTTCACCAGCAATATCAAGCTCGGCGATCCATTGCGCATCCTTCAACGCGAGGGATTTCCCAGCAATGGCAACGGCGAAGGGCAAGTTGAAAAAACCGTCGGTAACCTTGTTATAAAGCAGGTATTTCCAGAATCGGCGGTTGGTCAGCTCGAAGGCGAGGAGCAACCCGATTGGCGCCTGAATGGATTTGTTCGTGCCTGGTGATGAACTTGTTGACCGATTAATACGCATTGAAAGAGGCGCTTTGGGGTTTGAAAAATAAATTAAATATTTTTTAAAATAACCCTAAAGTTATTTTTTCCTTTGCCGTAAACGGTTTAGCGCTCACAATTGAACCATCGCGCGAACCATCGAACACGGGAAAGAACTTTCCGTGATTAACCCTAGAAAGGAGTATCACCATGACTAGCAGCAAAATCTCACTAGCGGCTTCAACGCTTTCCACTATCAATGAGGAGCAAAACATGAAATCGAGCACTTGGAAAAGAATTTTCCGCTCTTCAGCCATCCTGGTACTTTCTGGAGTGGCAAGCATTGCAGCAGCGGCGCCCCAGTTGTTCCCCGTCACCGCAACCGTGCAGAACGCCGTGACGCTGACCAATTCCACCCCGATGAGCTTTGGCACCGTGTTCGCCACCAGGACCGCCAGTAATGCGGCTCCAGCCGCAACCATGGCCAACAAGCTGGCCATGTCGGCCACGGGCACGATGACCGAAACTTTGGCAACGGTCGGTACGCCTCCTCAAGTGAAGAGCCTGGTCGCAGGAACGGCTGGCGTCTTTACCTCGCCGGGCATGCCCGCAAACTCCACGGTCAAGGTCACCATCACCAACGTGACTGGCGACGTCATCACCAATGCCGCAACCACTGCAGCAGCCAGTTGCCTGTTTGATACTTCGGCCGCCGCAATTACCGCGACGACAGGTTTAAAGATCGCAATGACGCACTCCGCAGGTGATCCGAATACTGGTTTCTTCTGTGCCGACGCTTTTGTTTCAGATCGCACGGGTATCTTGGGCACGGGCGTACTTCAGGCCACCGGCGGCGCAGGTTATGCCTTGGGTTTTGGCATTACAACATTGACCTTCAATCTCGGCGCCGCGCTGGTGCAGCAGGTGCATTCGACAGCGCCTGCAACCTACGAAGCCGGTGTCTATACCGGTCAAGTCGGACTGGAAGTTTCTTTCCCGTGATTGTTTCCTGTCGCCACCCTGGGTGGCGGCCAAGCAAAAAAAACCACCGGCGGTTGAACTGCTACCGGTGGTTTTTTTTGCTTGTTACGACCCTGGTGTCGACACTACCCCTGTCGCCAGCCTTGGCGGCGCCACAAATAGTGGCATTACAGCGACTCGATTTCGGCGTCCTGGCGATTCCCGCCAACAGTGTTTCGTCCGCACTCGCGCTCTCTCCTCTGGGTACGGCCACGTATGGCTCGGCTTACGTTTACGTCGCCGCCGCGACGCCAGGTCGCTACCGCCTGACCGGCTATCCCGCCTTTACCGACATCAGTGTGAGCATGGCGCCCGGTACCGTCAGCCTATCGAGTGGCGCGCCGGGTGCGCAGCTTACAGTATCGGCAGCGGCCACCAAGCCTTCGCCTATACGCACGGACATAAACGGCCAGGCTGAATTCGATCTCGGCGCGACATTGACGACTAGCGGGAGCGGCCAACCATATCAAGATGGAACTTATCTCGGACGCCCAACGCTGACATTGAGCTTCAGCGTTGCGGAGGTTCCGCAACTGAGTTACCAGGACATCGACGTTGATCTCGAATTACGCACCAGCCTTGCCGTTGCACAAGTCGAGCCACTGAATTTTGGCCGTCTGGCGGTATTTTCCTCGCCGGGCAGTCAGGCGAGTCTTGCTTTGAGTCCAAATGGCGGCGTCGCCATCAACAATATCGGAGCGGCCAGAATCATCCGTTTCGGCAGTGAAACTCCCGGGACATTTCGGGTCACGACGGGGGCAGCCTTCGCGCCGGTCACCATCACGCTTCCGACCGATACCGTCTATCTTGTCCATCAATCTCAGTCCGCGGATGTTGCAAGATTTCTGGTGACGGATTTTGTCGCGCTACCCGCTACGGGTGACGCCAAGCTCAACGCCCTGGGTTCGCTTGATTTTCGAGTCGGCGCCACGTTGCGTACCGAGCAGACCGCGAAGCATTTTGTGGATGGCGAATATGCGGGCACTTTTTCGCTGAATGTAGAATATTGAACGACCTGTTAACCGATCTGAGCGGAGTACCTTGATGTATCTGAAACGCCTCTTGCCTAATTTTTCGCGCCCTTTTTCGTCGGCCTCAATCGTTGCGCTGCTGAGTGGGATATTCATGTTGCCGGCGCACGCCGATATCCTTATCAGCCCGCAGCGTGTGGTCCTGAACGACACGAATCGGCAAGGAATCATCAGCTTGCACAACCCTGGAAAAGTTACGCGCGCCTATAGCCTGAAATGGGTAGAGCGTCGTCTCACCGAAGATGGGCAATTGATCTTCCTCAAAGAGGGAGAAAATCCAAGTTCCATCACGTCGATGGTGCGTTATTCCCCGCGCAGAGTCGTCCTCGAACCCGGGCAGACGCAAACTGTGCGACTCGATTACCGGCCGCCCGCCGATTTGAAGTCAGGCGAATACCGCAGCCACCTCCGTATCGGTATGGAACCGTTGCCTAATCAGAGCAATGGCGGCGATATCAACCTTGGCGATCAGGCTGGCATGTCTTTCCGTCTCGAGGCTTTGATGTCGTTCACCGTGCCGGTATTTGTGCGCCATGGCGAGGGCGCGGCCACGGTAAAAATCAGTGCTGTGGAACCCACCATGATCAAGCGAGATGGTTCGACCAGTGAACCTGGCCTAATCGTGACCCTTACACGAGCGGGGGAGTTCGGCGCCTACGGCAGACTGGTTGTCTATCAGCAAATGAATGCCAATTCCCCAGTCGAATTAATTGGGCTCACCGAGGGGGTCTCCATCTATGCCGAGCTCAGCAGTTTGAAGCGGGAATTGCTGTTGAAGCCGGGCACCCAACTGCCACCGGGTAGCTGGGTGCGCATCGCCTACGAGGGTGAGGGGTCGGAGCGAGGCCAAGTGTTCGCCGAGCGCGCTTTCCAGATTGGAAAATAGACGGCGGTCGGTCAACTGCCTTGGAAGTAATAGCACAGGGCTTGCAGGCGGGGTTTCATGCTTGCTTGCCCTGTGCACATGGCGGCGATCTGGACGCGTGATAAACCAGCGGGCGCGAGTGGCGCTTCAGGTGTTGCAGCTGTTGTAGCTGTTGCAGTTGTCGTGAGTACATTGGCCGCCGGTTGGGCGTCAAATACGATGCCCTGCGAACTGGCGAACGAGAGCGTAGGTGCCGCCTCGCCAGCCTGGGGCACGATATCTCGCTTGGCGTACATCAAGCTTGCTTTTTGTCCTCGTGTTTTATCCTCGTTGTACATGGTCTGTTTGCCAACGATAAACCCCACGAGACTGCCGACGATGGGACCGGCCGGGTGGGCGAACATCGCACCCCCGAGAATGCTGCCCGCGAGCGAACCCGACCGGCGCGGATCGGAAAGATAATCCCGTATGTATTCGCCCGGACGTTCGGTCAGGCTCGACTCTTTGGCAGGCGCGGTCTCGGCGGCGGACGCGGTGCCGCAAAACAAATAAGCGGCAGGCAAAAGCAGCAACGCAGTGGTGATAACGCCCGTATTCAGTTTTTTCATGATTGTTCTCATTGGTTTAGTCTCCTGACGAATTCATTGATCTATCGTGAAACATTCGACACGTTGCGCTTTCAGGGAGGAGCAGAGCGATTCTGCGTTGCCTCCAATGGGTGTTGCAACAACGCGATGGAATAAACCATGCCTGCCCAGATCGACGGTCACGATATCGATCTGCTCCGCTTGCATCAGGCCAAGTGACAGTAGTTTGTCCCGATAGGCTTTGGCGCTGTCAATGTTGGCGAATGCGCCCAGTTGAACCACACGCCCATCCGCTGGCTTGGGCACAGTGCGCGGTAGGGGTGCGGGAGGCGGCGGTACCGGGGTGGTGACGGGCGTGCCCGCAATCGGTGTGGGCGCCAAGGGCTGTGGCACAACGGGCTGAGGAGGCGTTGCTGCGCGGACTGGCGCTGAAGATCCAGTCGGCATTTCTTTGCCGCCAAGAATAATGTCGATATCCGAATGCAGGTTTTTTTCACGGTTCAGATTTACTCCGGGCTGATTCGCTTTAGTACGCCGGTCACCAGCCAGATTGAGGCTGTAGCTGCCGTAAGGAATGCTTTCGAAAACAAAAAAACCATCGTGTGTCGATGTCTTGAAGGCTACGAGCTTGCCGTCGTCTTTGCGCAACTCTACCAACGCGCCAGCGAGCGGCGTTTGCTTTCCTGCCAGCGCCGAATAAACGTGGCCATCGATTTCGCCAGTGGGAATCACAGGGAAATCGATTAGTTTCACCGCGGTGGGGCGAGGTTTGACCGAATTGCCCGCATGCGTGGAGGACATTTGTGCGTTCGGCAGGCTGTTCGAGTCAAGCATGATGTCGGTCGCGCGCTCGGAAGATAGGCCAGTCAAGTAGGCCGTGCCTTTTTCATCGGTTTTAGCCGAGCGAAATGCCTGTGGTGCGCGGATCGTGACGTTAGGCAATGGTTCGTCGCCCAAACTGAAGCTGTTGCTGGCATCGTTGTCCAGGAATACCCTCGCCGCGGCCACGCCGCTAGTTGCCAGGGACTGGCCGCTAACCATAACCCCAGCACGATCCGGGCGCGGCGCAAGCGAGAGCGCGGCGTAGATGAAACCGCTGTAGTCGCCATTCGAGTCATAGCTGATGCGTGGACTCAGCGTGACCTGAGGCAGTTGCCAGGTGAGACCGGATGAATAGCGTGTTAGGTTGGTATTGGGGTTGTATGTCAGGCCAAAGTCCGCAGTCATGTCTTTGGCAATGCTCAGATTGCTATCGAGAAAATATTGCCGTGCCTTGGTGTCGGGTTGCAATGCGTAGGTGAGGCCGCCACGGATAGACAAAGGATTTGTTCGTGTACTGAAAAAGAAATTTCCGTCGATCTGATCGGGCTCGCTCAAGCCGTTTGCGCCGCGGCCAAATTGGTAATAGTTGAGCGTATTGCCGAAGGTGATCTTATTAACCCGGGTGGTGAAACCCGCGGATGCACTATTCGATCTACGTGTGAGTTCGCGATTATGAAACAGGGAAAACAAGGCCGAAGTCGAGCCAATAGGCCCGCTCATGGTGAGCCCGGTTCTGCTGGTCAGGTTCAGCGTACTTCCCGCATCGGCCTGCACGGCTTGTGCGTATTGGCTGTGGCTGAAGCGGGTGTCGAAGCCCCATATCTGCGCTTTGGCCGGTAATTGAACCGAACCGTCCCAGCGTGTGCCGGTCAGTGGATCGCTGGTGGCGCCTAGACTGAACGTGATGTCGTTCCAGGCGGCGGAACTGCCCAGGCTGTAGTAGTTGAGCCGTTCGCCATTGATCATCAGATTGTTCCAGGCGCCGCTCAAGGACAGCTTTGGAAGCACGCGCACTTGCACGCCGGCGGCAAGACGCAAGGAGCCGAGGTCGCTCATTGTTTGGTTGGCAGTACTTGAGCCTGTGTAGAGTTGTTCGCCTTTCTGCGATGCCGAGAATTGATAGCGAACGCCGCCCGGTTGATCCATGCCAAGCCCGCTGTAGCGGGTAACGGTCTCGGTTCGGCGTTCGCCGGCGGGGCCATAGAACACCAGTTCGAATTTGTTCTCGCCGGAAAGCGGGTCGAGATTGGTAAAGTTGTAGCGCCCATCCGTGCCCACGGTCTGAAATCCGACGCGCATGCCGTTCTGGAATAGTTCTACGTCCCACCCTTCAAGCGCATTACCGCTGATGTTGAGGATATCTCCGACAATGAGGTCATCACGGCCAGCGACCACGCCGCCGCCCTGGATCAGAATGCCGCGCTCAACATTGCTGTAACTCACGCCCGGCACAAGCGCCGGCACGATGTCGCCAATCTCGACATATCGCAGGCCCAGCGGTAGGCCGAGATTGTCCCGCGACAAGCTGAAGCGGGCATCCGATAGCGCGTCATTGTGATTTCCGTTCAGGTATATGTGCGAATCCATGTAGGCGATATCGCCGCTTAACAGCGCGGAATAACTGAGTCCGGTGGTGGGTTTGCCGGTGGCGACGGGGCGGCGTATCGAGTAGCCCAGACCAATATCGGCGGCATGCGGGCCAATAAACCTATAGGGCGAGTCGATAAATGGCAATGTAGCCGGGCCTATGCTGTAGGCCTGATGGGCGCTATCCCGGCGCGCTTGGCGCTCTTGCACCGGCAATCGTTCGCGCGGAACGACATCTATGGATAATAACGTGGATTGGTAACGCAGATCGACCGGGAACCATTTGGACAGTGCTTCAACGCTGACAAAGATGCCGTCTTGGTGGAGGAACACCTCCTCTGGCGAGAAAGGTATGCGCCGTCCTTCTACTTCGACGAATCCGCCATCCATGTTGAGCGTGAAAGTTCTTTCTGGGCGGATAAACCAGCCACTGGCAGTACGTGCCACCGGGTCGACAACGATTGGAAATTCAAGTGCTCCGCCGGTTTCGGCAAGCGATACGACGGTGGTATTCCCGTGCGCATAGGCGGTAATTGATGTGGCCAGGCGCTGGTGGTCCAGAACGAAGTCGAGTAGGAGCAGGTCATCTTCCTTGAGCGCGGCAGCCTGCAGCGGAAAACTCACCGTCATTGGGCCCAAAATCGCCAACGAAATGGCCGCGGTTCTCAAATGGCGACTTAAAGAAGCGGCAAGTCTGTTGGAATATGGAATTGTCCATTGTGGAATTGCCCGTTGCCCATTGCCAACACCAAGCAAGGCCCGACAGGCCGTTTTGGATTTCACAATACGTAAAATTGCCGCAGAGACTGCCGCCTGGAAAAATTGCCTGGTTTGTATTTCGGTTATTCCCGATCTGTCAGCGGTTGAAGCAATTTTTTCGGTGGGCATCTCTCACCTTACGGCATTGTCTGTGGGAAGATAATGCCAAGGAATTCAAAGGTTTTGGTGAGTTTCCTCGAGTTATTCTGCTAATGTCAATCGTGGATTGCTTGGCATGATGCCCATAGGGAAATCCGCGCGCTTCTGAGCTTGAAAAATTGGAACCAGACAGGCGCAAAAGTGCAAAAAACGGGTAATAGCGAGAGATTTTTCTTGTTTGCCGGCTGACATGACGTGGTGGAATTAATCCTATGCATTTTTTGAAAAACGCCATTATTGGCTTGCTCCTCTCGACGGTTCTCACCCCCCTGATAGTCTGGACTGGAGTGGCGTCCCCATTCGTTTTTCCGAAAGCAGTTTTTTCGCGCTCGTTTATCGAGATTGCACTGATTGGTGCATTTATCTACGCCGCATTTACGCTCTCCGCTCGGCCGGTGGAAGCTGTCCGGAGCCTGGAGGCGCGATTGCGCCAACTTGCGCAGAACCCACTCTTGTGGGCGCTGGTTCTCTACTTTGTCTCCCTCGTTGTCTCCACATTCCTGGCGACTGACCGGTTCTGGGCGTTCTGGGGCCCAATAGAGCGTTCCGAAGGGTTATGGGGGATGCTCCATTTTCTCGTCTTCATTGTTCTCGGGAGTATTTTCTTCGAGCGTAAACATTGGCTTCTGTTTTTCAAGCTCTCGCTCGGCGTCGGTCTTGTCGTTGTCGCTCGGGCGTGCGTCGAATATTTTGGGTTGTTCGGAATGACTCCAAATGACCGTCCATATTCGTTTATGGGAAATCCAGCTTTCCTTGCCACGCAGATGCTGTTTCTCATCGCGTTCTCGGCCCTGGTTTTTATTGAGAACAACAAGTTCGATTCGACCGGGGGCGAGCAGCGCTTTTGGCGTTATGCCAGTCCGCTACTCGCCCTGCTCTTCTTTGCCGCGATATTGCTTGCGAAGACGCGCGGCGTATTCTTGGGCGTAGCGGCGGGGGCTGTTGTGCTCCTTCTGTACTTTGTCTTCCAGAAACATGATGGGAAGTTAACTGCGTCGGGCCAGGCCGATGGAGGTGTTCAGCCTAGTCATTTTCGGTCGGGACATGTTTCCGCCCGAACGGCTTCCCTTCTTGCGCTAGGTTTTTTGAGCCTTTGCGCCGCCGTGCTCTTTCTGACGCGCGATGCGCCGGTTTGGCAATCGATCCCGGGGCTTGATCGTCTCGTGCGCACATCGCTGTTCGATCAGCAAGATGCGTCCACCCAGCTTCGTCTTAACCTCTGGGGGCTAAGTTGGGAGGCATTCAAGGCGCGTCCAATTTTCGGTTGGGGGCCGGAGAACTACATCGTTGCCTTCGAGCGACATTACGACCCGAATTTGGCCATCCACGGGGAGCTCTGGTTTGACCGTGCGCACAACAAACTGATCGATGTGCTTGTGACGCAAGGCGCGTTCGGCCTGTTCGCCTATCTGGCGATTTTCGGGGCTGCGCTTTTCCACATCGTAAAACTCAAGCAAGGTCCGAAAGCGCTCTTGATTGCGCTTCTTGCCGCCTATTTTGTCCAGAATCTGGTGTTTATCGACAACCTTATCTCTTATCTCTTTTTCTTCGCCGTCCTTGGCTACATTTTTCGATTGTGGCGCGATGAAACAAAATCGAATGACGATGCTCGGCGGCCACCTATGCCGACAGTGCCGCCGATTACGTATCTGCGCCCCGCTTATATTCTGATGACGGGCGCCATGCTTTCCGTGCCCCTCGTTTTTTCCTCGCTTTATCTCTGGAATTGGGTGCCGTTCAACCAGGCAAGGTTGTATTTTGCGGCGGCGGTGGAAAACTCGGTGGATGGCATGGTCAGCACGCTTGCCGGGGCGATGGCGCCATACAGCTTTGTACAGGCTGGGATTAGGACCAGCGCCATCGACGAGACGTATCTTCCGGAGTTTTTCTACGATGATGCGGTCCGGTTAAATCCGCAGCATGTGCCGCTTGGTGAAATCCTGCTCAAAGGGATGCAGGAGATTATTCAAAGGCACCCAGTTTATGAGGCGCGTTATTACACCCGCTTGGTGGAGATGATGAATGGGTACGCGCGCAGTGACACAACGTACTACGCGAAGGCCGAGCCGATTATCCGGAGCGCGCTTGAGATCGCACCGACCCATCAGGAACTCCTCTACCATCTTGCCTTCAACCTTGCCGGGCAGGGCAGGTTTGATGAGTCAATCCAGGTGTCGCAGCAGGCGGTCGATTTGAGTCCAACAGTACTCAGCGCACACGTAAAACTCGGTTTTATGTACGCCATGGCGGGGCAGCGTGTTAAAGCTCAACGCGAGATCAAGCTTATGGAGGGGCTTGATCCCGCGCTCAAGACGCTCAGCGAGCATGATCGGGACACCCTGCGTTATCTATACAAATCTTGGGGAATGTCCGAAAAACGAGCAGATGGTGAGCACTGAGAACCCTTCTGTCCAGTTGTCGTTCAGGCACGTTTTTCGACGGCTGTCGAAATATTGACAGGGGTGTTGAAAGCCTGGCGGTGAGGCTGGTTTGGCCGCCATCAATAATTCAGATGCCCTTGACTCCATGCGGCCTCGCGTATCATTCGACGTTCATCCGGACTTGGCACGATTCCCGCTAAACAGACCACGACTAGTGCTTCAGTCGAGTCTTCGGGAGCTAAAAATGATGCAACACGAGGTGGAAAATATGAATGTCAGTCTGATTTCCGGCGATGATGGTTTTGATCGTATCGCCATAAAGATCGCCAGTGCATTGGCTGGTGAAGCGGGGTCATCCCTGACCCTTACGCCAAGCCAGGCAAGGGTTCTTGCCACTGAATTAATTGCGGCGGTGAATCGCGCCGAGGTCAAAAACAGTCTAAAAACCAGCCCAAACTTATGGCGCCGCCAAGGGGTAACGCAGCCTCGTCTGGCAACGGCGTCATAAAGCGTAAACCCGGGGCGATCTGACTACCGCAGGCCCTGAAAAACAGCCTCTCTAGGCGTGTTACTATGCAAAAGCCGACTTAAGTCGGCTTTTTTGTCGAATTTTTTTGATTAAGAACAGGGGTCTTTCATGGCGGTGCTGGAACTTAACGAGCAGAACTTCGAAGAAGTCATCCTTAAAAACGATTTTGTCGTGATCGATTTCTGGGCGCCCTGGTGCGGCCCCTGCAAGGGGTTCGCGCCGGTTTACGACGCGGCTTCGGAGAAACATGAGGGTATCGTCTTCGCCAAGGTGAATACCGAGGAGGAACAGGCTCTGGCAGGACATTTCCAGATTCGCTCCATCCCCACGCTGGTGATCTTCCGCGAGAAAGTCATTATTTACGCCCAGCCCGGTGCGATGCCCGCCAGCGGTTTTGACGATCTGCTTGCTCGCGCCAAGGCCATCGACATGGCCCAGGTGCATGCCGAGATCGCGGCCGAAGCTGGAAAAGATAACAGCTGATTCGTTGTCTTAGGCGCGCCGCTCTATCAAGCGGAGCGCGGCCTGCTCGGCGCCATTGGCGCGAATTGCCGGTTTGCGGGGCTGAAGCCAGAGTTCGGTGAGCACCGATTCAAGCCGGTTTGAAAACAGGGCCTGTTCTTCGATCACGGCGGCGTTGCCGTGCTCCGCCAGCCAAGCGGCAAGGTAAGGCGTTTCCGGCCAATCGGGCCGGTCCAGATAAAGCACCGGTACGGCGTGCGCGGTCGCTTCGACAAAACTGCCGTAACCCACCTTGGTGACCAGCAGGTCGCTGGATGCCAATAAATCAAGGAATGGCATGGCCAGATCGTGGAACGAAATGACGTCCGTGCTTCTGGACGGCCAGTCATCCGGCGTGAGCCAGGTGACGTTTTCCAGTGCTGGCAATCGCCCTTTGCCTTGATAAGCGATGCCGCCAAACCCGATCAATGCCAGTTTGCCGGTCGCCGGTAGCCCAAATCGCGCCATCAGTTCCCGCCGCCGATTGCGGCCCAGCGCGGCAATCGGTGCAATTGCCCGACGCCGCGCCATTTGCGGCATGGGCATGGACGGAGCCGGTTGCAGGAAGCTATTGGCCGATCTATAGCCGGCGATCATGTCGCTGAAAATCGCATCCATGCCCGGCAATCCGGTCAGATAGGCCTGTGCGATGTCGGCCCAGTTCAGCGAACACAGCGCAATGCTGTCGATGCCGGCTTGCGCGGCGGCCGCGAGCGGCAGATAGGCCACGTCGGAAAAAACCCGATCAAAACCCCGCGCATGTAGCCAATTGGCTTCGCTCCGTACCCGATCCGGCCAACCGGCATGAAATGCTTGATAGGCGGCATGGCTGGCGGCCAGATCGACGCGCATCGCATCGTGCATGATCAGGCCGATATCGGCGGCGTGGTGACGATGCTCGAAACGGCCTTCGATGCGAGCCCGCAAGGCTTGGGCGCTGAGGCTGGACCAGATGGTCAGTTCGAGGTCTGGCTGTAACGTACGCAGCGCGTTCAGTACCGGCGCCGCCTGAGCCAGGTGGCCCAGGCCATGGTTGCTGATCGCGGCCAATAACTTCATGGCGCCAGATTCTGTTGCAGGATTTCTTTCAGCAGCGGCAGGGAAACCGGTCGCTTCAGGCTGAGCGAACGGGTGTCGAGCAGGTCTACCAGCATCAGCAAGTGGGGTAAATCGCGGCGACAGTGAGTCAACAAATAGCGCACCACTTCATCCGGCAAACGCAGCCCGCGCGACTCGGCGCGCACCGCAAGCGCCGCGCGTTTGTCGGCATCGCTGAGTGGATGCAACCGGAACACCAGGCCTTGGGCAAGGCGCGTGGCGAGGTCGGCTCGAAAACTCAAGTTAGGCAAATCGGTCAGTTGCGCCGGCGGCACCGGGCCGGTGGCCAGCACCCGGCCATCGCCCTCGCGCGCGGCGTTGATCAGGCTGAACAGGCGAATCTGGTCTTCCGCATCGAGTCGATCCACATCGTCCACCACGACCAGGCTGCGCGGCGGTTCCGGTAGCGGGGAAACCGGGATTGCGCCCGTGGTGCGGCACCAGGCCTGAAAAAGGTGGCTTTTGCCGGTGCCGGCCTCGCCCCAAAGATACAAAACAGGCTCTGGCGTGTTTCCGGCGGCGTGCTCGCTTACTGCGGCAAGCGCTTCCGCGTTGGGGCCGGGCAGGAAATTATCGAAACCGGCGGCGGTATCCGGGCGGATATCCAGAATCAGTTGGTTGGGGGGCTGAACACGCATGGCGCGCGAGTTTACCAGCGCCGAGCACGGTCGCCGCCGGCCATGGCTCGCTTGACAGCGCTCGATCCCCGTTCCTAAATCGCGTCATGACTTCCGATATATCCGTACCCGAGATTCCCGCCGCCCGCCCGGTAACCCATGTGCCACCGGTGGTCGAAGAAGTGTTGGCTCCCGGCGAGCAGGACGTTTTGACCGAGCGCATCAAGGCGCTATTGGTCGAGCGGGATGCGGTTCTGGTGGCGCATTACTACACCTCGGGCGCGTTGCAGAAGCTGGCCGAGGAAACCGGCGGCTGCGTTTCGGATTCGCTGGAAATGGCGCGTTTCGGCCATGCCGCCAAAGCGAAAACGCTGGTCGTGGCCGGCGTGCGCTTCATGGGCGAGACCGCCAAGATACTCAATCCGGAAAAACGCGTGCTGATGCCCGATCCGCGCGCCGAGTGTTCGCTCGATCTATCCTGTCCGGCGGATGCCTTCAGCGCCTTTTGCGATGCGCATCCGGATCGTGTCGTGGTGGTTTACGCGAATACCTCCGCCGCGGTCAAAGCGCGCGCCGACTGGATGGTCACTTCCAGCATCGCGGTGCAAGTCGTCGCGCATCTGCATGCGCTGGGCAAGAAGCTGATCTGGGCGCCGGATCGTTATCTGGGCGATTACGTGCAGAAAATCACCGGCGCCGACATGCTGCTCTGGCAAGGCTCGTGCGTGGTGCACGAAAAGTTCAAGGCGGAAGGTATCCGCGCGCTGAAAGCCCAATACGCCGACGCCGCCGTGTTGGTGCATCCGGAATCGCCGGCCAGCGTCATCGCGCTGGCCGATGTGGTCGGCTCGACCACGCAACTGATCCGGGCGGCGGCGGAGTTGCCGCAACAAACGCTGATCGTCGCCACCGACAACGGCATTTTCCATAAGATGCATCTCGTCACGCCCGGAAAAACCCTGCTGGAAGCGCCGACCGGCGGCGCCGGGGCAACCTGTGTTTCCTGCGCGCATTGCCCCTGGATGGCGATGAACGGGCTGAGAGGCCTCCTGCATGTGCTTGAAAGCGGAGACAATGAAATCCACGTGGACCCTGGCATAGGTCGACGTGCTGTCGTGGCAATCAACCGGATGCTGCAATTTGCCGGTCAGACCGGTGTCACCGTCGCCGGCATGAGTGGCGATTAGCGCTCCAGGCTTTTGATGTTTCAAGGAGGAAATATGAGTTTCATTAGCGAATTCAAAGCTTTTGCCATGCGTGGCAATGTTGTCGATCTTGCGGTCGGCGTGGTGATCGGCGCGGCATTCGGCAAAATCGTCGACTCCCTGGTCAAGGACATCATCATGCCGGTGGTCGGTGCGATGCTCGGCGGCGTCGATTTCAAACAGTTTTATTTCAACCTCGGCCCGACGTCATACGAGAGCCTGGATCTGGCCGAGAAGGCCGGTGCGCCGCTGATCAAATACGGTGCCTTCATCAACAGCATGGTGGACTTCACCCTCATCGCCTTTGCCATCTTCGTCGCGGTCAAAGCCATCAATAAACTCAAGCGCAAGGAACAGGCCGCCCCGGAAGCGCCGGCGCCGACGCCGGAAGACATCGTGCTGCTGCGTGAAATTCGGGATGCGCTGAAAAAATGAAACTCGCTTGCCGTCAACGGATACTGGCCATCGCGCTGATGTATTGGGCGGGGTTGAGCAACGCCCAGGTCGAGCCGCAAACCCTGGTACCCGCCAGTACCGAAGCCGGCGCCCAAGTCAGCGCCAGCGATTTGCTTGGCGCGATCAGTGGCCCGGAAGCGACCCAGGCGCTACGAGAAAGCCTGCAACGCGGCGCACGCACGGCCATCGCCGAGTTGGGTCGCGAGAACGGTTTTTTTGGCGACCCGAAACGCAAGATTGGGCTGCCTAAAAATTTCGCCAAAGCCGACAGCATTCTGCGCGGCATGGGGCATGGCAAAAAGGTGGACGATCTGATTCTGGCCATGAATCGGGCCGCCGAGGCCGCCAGTCCGAAAGCCGAGGCGCTGGTGCTCGATGCCGTGCAAAAAATGACCATCGACGATGCCAAAGCCATCCTGACCGGCGGGGACAATGCCGCAACCGAGTACTTCCGTAAAACGACGGAACAACAGCTGGCGGAGACGCTGATGCCGGTCATCAAATCGGTGACAAAGAACAGCGAATTTGTTCGTGCCTACGGCAAGCTTGCCGGCATATTGGCCAAATTCGGCATCAAGAGCGAACAAGATACGGTCGAGCGTTATGTCAACAAGAAGGCGCTGGAAGGCATTTACAGCCGTATCGGCGAAGAAGAACGCCATCTGCGCGCCAATCCGAGCCAATATGCCGGCAGCCTGCTGGGCAAAGTGTTCGGCTTGTTGAAGTAAATCACCGCCCATCATTTCACTGTAAGAAACGGAGGCCACAAAATGCGTATTTCATCAACCGTACTTGGCAGTCTTGCCGCCGCCCTGATCACCGCCGGCATCGCGCAGGCCCAGGCTGCCGAGGTTTATTACAACCCCGCCAACGCCGCCAGTTCGAGCGGCCAGACCACGGGTTACGATCTGTACAAGACGATAGGCTGCCCAGGCCGCGGCATTCTGGATGCGCCCTGTGCCGGGCCCGCCCCAGCCAAACCGGCGGCGCCCGCGCCGGTAGCCAAGATCGCCGATACCGATGGCGATGGCATCAGCGACGACAAAGACCGTTGCCCTGGCACGCCTTCCGGCGCCAAGGTCGATGCACAGGGTTGCGAACTGGATGGCGACAAGGATGGCGTGGTCGATCGCCTGGACAAATGTCCGACCACCCCGGCCGGCCGCAAGGTGAATGCCGAAGGCTGTGAGCTGGATGGCGACAATGACGGTATCGTCGATGCGCTCGACAAATGTCCGACCACGCCGGCTGGCCGCGCGGTGAATGCCGAAGGCTGCGAGCTGGATGGCGACAACGACGGCGTCGTCGATGCGCTCGACAAATGTCCGACCACCCCGGCCGGCAACAAGGTCAACAGCCAGGGTTGCGATCTGGACACCGATGGCGACGGTATTGTCGACCAAGCCGACCAATGCCCGACCACGCCGGCGGGGGATCGTGTCGACGCAAAAGGTTGTTCGCTACCGAAAGTGATCAATCTCGAAGGGGTCAATTTCGACACCAACAAAGATACCTTGCGGCCGGAGTCGAGCGCGATTCTGGATGACGCCGCCGCCACGCTGAAGCGCTATCCCGGCCTCAAGGTGGAAATCGCCGGCCACACCGACAGCGCCAGCGGCGATGCGCATAACCTGGATCTGTCGCAGCGCCGCGCCAATGCCGTCATGAAGTACTTCGTCGACAAAGGCATCGAAGCGGATCGTCTGACCGCCAAGGGTTATGGCGAATCGCTGCCCGTCGCCGACAACGCCACCAGCGCGGGCCGCGCCAAGAACCGCCGTGTCGAACTGCGCAGCCTGAACTGAGCAACGGCATTTACGAAAAAAAGGCCACTCAGGTGGCCTTTTTTCGTTTTGAGCCGCATGCGCTAAATCTTGTAGCCCACGTGCAAGGCGACGACGCCCACCGTCATGTTGAAGAAATCGACACGCTGAAAGCCGACCGATTCCATCATGCTTTTCAGGGTTTCCTGATCCGGATGCATGCGGATGGATTCCGCCAGGTAACGGTAGCTTTCGGCATCCTTGGTGACCAGTTCGCCCATGCGCGGCAGCATCTGGAACGAATAGAGGTCGTACAGCGGGGCGAGCGGTTTCCAGACCTTGGAAAACTCCAGCACCATCAGTTTGCCGCCCGGTTTCAGCACGCGGCGCATTTCGGCCAGCGCGACTTCCTTGTGCGTCATGTTGCGCAGGCCGAAGGCCACGGTGACCAGATCGAAGTAATCGCTCGGGAATGGCAGTTTTTCCGCGTCGCACTGGGCCACCGGCAGCATCAGGCCCTTGTCCAGCATGCGATCGCGGCCGACGCCCAGCATCGAACCGTTGATGTCGGTCAGCCAGACCTCGCCGGTCGGGCCGGCATCCGCAGCCAGCAAACGCGCAATGTCGCCGGTACCGCCGGCGATATCGAGCACCTTATGACCGGGACGGATGCGCGCATGCAAGGCCAGGAATCGCTTCCAGACCCGATGCAGGCCCATCGACATGAGGTCGTTCATCGCGTCGTAGCGGTTGGCGACGGAATGGAACACCTCGGCGACCTTGCGGGCTTTTTCTTCCTCGGCGACGGTCTTGAAGCCGAAATGGGTTTGTTTGTCGGACATGGCGGTGAACGGTGAAGGGTGATGCGGCTGTGCCGCGGGTGAAAAGTGAAAAGTGAAGGTGATGCCGCCGCGCAGCCGCAAGTCACCTTTCACATTTCACGCTCAATGCGGCTTGAAGCCCTCCGGCGCGCCGACACCCTCGCCGAAGAAATATTTCTCGGCCTGTTCCATCAGGTATTTGCGATGCTGGCTGTCGGCCAGATTGAGGCGGTTTTCATTGATGATCATGGTTTGCAGCTTGAGCCAGCCGGCCCAGGCTTCCTTCGAAACATTCTCGAACACGCGCTTGCCGAGTTCACCCGGCAGAAGGGGGAAATCCAAGCCTTCGGCTTCGCGGCCGAGTTTTACGCACTGAACCATACGGGCCATTTGTTTGCTCCTGCTTCAATTAAGGGATGAGATGGATGGTAGCTGTTGGGTGAATCCACGTCACTCGCCCGCGAGTGGCGGGGTGAGTTGTTTATCGATGCGTTTCGCGAACACCGCCATTTCCTTGGCCGCCTGGAGATCGCCTTTGGCTTCGGCGGCGGCAATGCCTTGTCGATAGGTTTCGCGCGCTTCGGTCAGTTTGCCGGCTTCGCTCAACGCTTTGCCCAGCGCCTTCCAGGCGGCCGAATAGCGCGGGTCGAAGTTCAGCGCCGCTTGCAGATGCGCGCACGCATCGTCCAGGCGGCCCAGTTTCAGATACTCGTTGCCGAGCGAGAAACGCAGCAAGACGTTGTCCTTGCCCGAGGCCAGCATTTTTTCGAAGGTTTCCAGCGCGCTCATGGCGATTTCCCGATTTGGAGATAGACAGAATGGGGGCGAGTCGCGCCAGCGCAAGCGGGTCACACCGCGCCGACAAAGCCCTGCTGCCGCCAAGCCTCGAACACGGTAACCGCGACGGCGTTGGAAAGATTCAGGCTGCGCTGGCCGGGCAACATCGGCAGACGCAGGCGCGCGTCGTCGGCGAAGTCGGCCAGCCGGTCGGCGGACAAACCGCGTGTTTCCGGCCCGAACACGAATACATCGCCGGGCTGGAAAGCAATCTCGCTGTATGGCCGCGCCGCTTTGGTGGTGAATGCAAAGCGCCGCCGTCCTTCAACGGCCCGCAACAAGGCCGGCCAATCCGGATGCACGACCAGTTCGGCGTATTCGTGATAGTCCAGGCCGGCGCGGCGCATTTGTTTGTCGGAAAGATCGAAGCCCAGGGGTTGCACCAGATGCAAGCGGCAGCCGGTATTGGCGCTGAGGCGGATCACATTGCCGGTATTTGGGGGGATTTCCGGTTCGACCAGGACAATTTCAAACATATAACTTGAGATATAGAAGCTAACTCGTTAATTTACGGGCGAATTCAATACTGGAGTCCGCATATGGCGCGGCCTGAGAAGATTCGTTTAGGCGATCTTCTGGTACAGCAAAAACTGATTTCTCAAGAGCAGCTCGGCACTGCGCTTGAGAAGCAGCGGCTATCCGGTCGCAAACTGGGCCGTGTTCTGGTCGAGCACGGCTTTGTCACCGAAGACGAAATTTCCGGCGCCATCGCGCGCCAGCTCAATATTCCCTTCCTCGATTTGCGCCAGGTGCATGTGCGGCCCGAGATTGTGCGCCTGTTGCCGGAACAACTGGCGCGTCGTTTCCGCGCCATCGTGCTTGAGCAGCGCGAAAACACGGTGTTGGTGGCGATGGCCGACCCGACCGATCTGTTCGCCTTCGACGAGATCATCAACCACCTCAACCGCGAGGTCGAACTGGCGGTGGCAAACGAGGGCGCGCTGGCGCAGTTCATCGATCGGGTTTATCGCCGCACCGAGGAGATCAGCGAGCTCGCGCGCAACCTCACCGACGATCTGACCGACGACGTCATCGACCTGGGCGCCTTGGCGGCGACGCATTCGGCCGAAGAAGCGCCGGTCATGCGGCTGTTGCAGACCTTGTTCGAGGATGCCGTGCAAGTCCGCGCATCCGACATCCACGTCGAGCCGCAGGAACGCAATCTGCAGATTCGCTTCCGCGTCGACGGCGTGTTGTCCATCGCCACCGAGGCCGACCGCAAGATCGGCCCGGCCTTGATCCAGCGCCTGAAATTGATGGCCGATCTGGACATCGCCGAAAAGCGCCTGCCGCAGGATGGCCGTTTCATGTTGCGCCTGAAGCAGCGCGCCATCGACATGCGGATGTCGACGGTGCCGACCCAGTTCGGCGAATCGGCGGTGTTGCGCCTGCTGGTCGGCAGCGGCTCGTCCGGTTTGGCCGATCTGGCCATGAGCGCCGGCCATTTCGAGCGTTTCAACCGGCTGATTCATCGCCCGCATGGCCTGATCCTGGTCACCGGCCCGACCGGCTCCGGCAAGACCACCACCCTGTATGCCGCGCTGGCCGACCTGAACACGCCGGAACGCAAGATATTGACCGTGGAAGACCCGGTCGAATATCGCCTGCCCGGTATCAACCAGATTCAGGTCAACGACAAGATCGACCTGACTTTCGCCCGCGCCCTGCGCGCTTTCCTGCGCCAAGACCCGGACGTCATCCTGCTCGGCGAAATGCGTGACGCGGAAACCGCCCAGATCGCGCTGCGCGCCGCGCTCACCGGCCACCTGGTGCTGTCCACGCTGCACACCAACGACACGCCGTCCGCCGCCGCCCGCCTGATGGACATGGGCGCGCCGCCTTATCTGCTCGCCACCAGCCTGGCCGGCATCGTCGCCCAGCGGCTGGTGCGCAAGCTGTGCACCGCTTGCGCGGCGCCGGCCGAACTCGAAGCCAACGAACTGGCCTGGCTACGGAACGAAGTCTTGGCCGGACTGGATGCCGGTTCCACTCGCAAGGGCAAAGGTTGCAGCCATTGCAACCACACCGGCTACCACGGTCGTCAGGGCATCTACGAATTGCTCGAAGTGGACGCGGAACTCGCCACCTTGCTGAACCGGGGCGATACCAGCGCCTTCCGCCTCGCCGCCCAGCAACGGCTGATCGGCCAGACTCTGCGCGACGAAGCGCTGCGCCTGGTCAGCGCGGGTATTACCAGCGTGGCGGAAGCGATGCGCGTGACGCATCAGATCGACGAATGAAGGCATGTTTGAGCCATGCCCGCGTTTAGCTATAAAGCCCGCAACCCGCGCGGCGAATTGCTCACCGGACGCCTGGAGGGCGGTTCCAGCGACAGCGTGGCGGAGGAGTTGATGCGCTCCGGACTGACGCCGGTCGAGGTGAAAGCGCTGGCCGCGACAGCGGAAGTGGGCAAGCTGTTCGGTTCCTATTTCGACGAGAAGGTCAGTGAAACCGATCTGATGTTGTTCGCCCGCCAGATGGCCAGTCTGCTCAAAGCCGGCGTGCCGATTCTGCGCGCGCTGGCCTCGCTGGCGGAATCGAGCGCGCACCCGGCGTTCCAGAAACTGCTAGGCGATATCCGCGATGGACTTTCCGCCGGACGCGAGCTTTCGGCCTGCTTACGCAAGCATGCCGAGGTTTTTCCGCCCTTCTTCGTCAACATGGTGCGGGTGGGCGAATCCACCGGCCGGCTCGACGACGTCTTCATGCGCTTGTTCCATCACATGGAATTCGAGCGCGAAATGCGCGACCGGGTGAAAAGCGCGCTGCGCTACCCAAGCTTCGTCGTCGCTGCATTGGCCATCGCGCTGGGCGTGATCAACGTGTTCGTCATCCCCGCCTTCGCCAAGGTCTACCAGAGCTCGCACGCCGACTTGCCGATCATGACCCGCATCCTGGTCGGTTTTTCGGAATGGACCGTGCACTGGTGGCCGGCGCTGCTCGCCGCCGCCGCGCTCGGCTTCCTGGCCTTGCGCTGGTGGCTCAAGACAGTCGATGGACGCTACACCTGGGATCGCTGGATCTTGAAACTGCCCATCGCCGGCAAGATCGTGCACAAGGCGGCGCTGGCCCGTTTCGCCAAAGGCCTGGCGATGACTTACCAGAGCGGCGTGCCCATCGTGCAAGGCCTGACCAACGCCTCGGAAGTGGTCGACAACGCCTTCATCGCCAGCCGTATCGAGCAGATGCGCGACGGCGTCGAACGCGGCGAATCGCTGACGCGCGCGGCCGTCACGACCGCCGTGTTCAGCCCGGTCGTGCTGCAGATGATGGCGGTGGGCGAAGAGACCGGCGAGCTGGATCGTCTGTTGCTCGAAATCGGCGAATTGCAGCAGCGCGAAGTCGAATATGAAATCCGCACGCTGTCGGAACAGCTCGAACCCATTCTCATCGCGGGCCTGGGCATCATCGTGCTGGTGGTTGCGCTGGGCGTTTTCCTGCCGGTGTGGGACCTGGGCTCAACCATGATCAAGCGTTAACCCAAAGATGCTAATTCAAGTTATACCTAACAAAGCCGTACTTACCCCCATGAAAATGTTGACTTGCCATTCCCAACAGGAGATCGCCATGCCCAAGCCGCAAAAAGAGTTCTCGTCCCGCCCGCGACAGGCGGGTTTCACCATGATCGAACTGGTCATGGTCATCGTCATCCTCGGCATCCTTGCCGCCGTTGCGCTGCCGCGTTTCTACGATCTGCAGGCCGACGCGCGTATCGCCAAGATGCAGGCCGCGGCGGCGGCGCTGAAGTCCGGTTCGGCCATCGCGCACTCGGCTTATCTGGTCAAAGGCACCAACCCGACTTCGGTCAGCATGGAAGGCGTCACCGTCAATCTGGCGTTCGGCTACCCGGACGTGGACAACACCACGCCGGCCGACGGCGGCGCCGTGCGCGCGGCGGGCGGTCTGGGCGACTACACGCTGACCGATACCTCCGACACCGTGGTTACCGTCATTCCCGATGCGGGCCATGCCGCCTGCGCGGTGACCTACACCGAAGCGACCAGCACTTCCTCTCCACCCGTCATCAGCACCGCCGCGGTCACCGCCGCCAACTGCAGCTGAGCATCTTGAAACATGGGGTGACGCGATGCCCGTTTCGGCGAAAGGCTTCACCCTGGTGGAACTGGTCGGCGTCATCGCCATCGCCGGCATACTGGCGGCGGTGGCGGCACCCCGCTTCTTCAACCCGGCAACGTTTTCATCCCGAGGCTACTTCGACGCCGCCTCGGGATTTTTACGTTATGCCCAGAAGCTCGCGATCGCCCGCCATGGCGGCGTCGCGGTGCTGGTCGACGCCGACGGCCTCACGCTCTGCGCCGTGGCCAGCGCGCCTTGCCCGGTCGCGCACCAGATACCCGGCCCGGACGGCAGCCAGCCGTTTCAGATGCGGGTACCGAACGACGTCACGCTGGCCGGCAGCGTCGCCAGCTTCAGCTACGATGCCCAGGGCCGCCCGAGCAGCGGCGTCAGTCTGACCATTACCGGCGATCAAATCCGCACGCTGACGGTGGAAGCGGAGACGGGTTATGTGCATTAGGAGTGAAGGGGGAAGGGTCCGCGCTGCGCGCTCAAGGGGGACGGGTATGCGATGTCGGGCCGAAGGCCGCGGCGGTGTTGCCACCATCCTTCCCCCTTCCCCCTTCCCCCTTCACGCCAGAGGCGTTTCCCTGATCGAAACCGTGCTGTTCATCGTTGTCGTCAGCATCGCGCTGGTCGTGGTGCTGAAAGCCTCCGACCTAGCCAACCAGGGCAGCGCCGACCCGATCTTGCGCCGCCAGTCCCTGGCCATCGCGCAGGCGCTGCTCGATGAGATCGGCGCCAAGCCGTTTGGCTCGGCCGCCACCGATGTCGTCGCGGAGGGCTACACCGCCGGCCCGGTCAACAGCGCCACGCGTTCTTTGGCGGACGACATGGACGATTACAACGGCTTCAGCATGAACGGCATCGGCACGCTAGGCAACGTGGCCGTGGCCGGGTTGGCGAATTACAGCGTCAGCGTCAGCGTCACCCCCGCCGCGTTTGGCGGCGTGCCGGCCGGCGACGGCTATCGTATCGGCGTCAGCGTGACCGATCCGGCCAATCGCCAGATGGTGCTGGAAACTTACCGGGCGAGGTATTGAGATGCGTGTCGCGATGTGCCGCGCGCACGGTTTTTCGCTGATCGAACTGATCGTCGTCATCGCCGTGGTCGGCATCCTCGCGGGCATTGTTTCCGTCTTCATCCGCAACCCGATCGAAGGCTATATGGCCACCGCCCGCCGCGCCGAACTGGTCGACACCGCAGACACCGCCTTGCTGCGCATCGCGCGCGAGGTGCGCACGGCGGTGCCAAACAGCTTGCGCATCACCACGGTAAGCGGCGTGGTTTACTTGGAGTTTCTGCCGGTGGCCGATGGCGGCCGCTATCGCGCCGAACCAACCGGTGCCGGCGCGGGCGACATACTCGACTTCAGCAATGGCAACGACGCCAGCTTCGATGTGCTCGGCCCGGCCGTCACGGCGGCGGCGGGCCAATACCTGGTCATCTACAACCTGGGTCTGGATAGCGACAGCGACGTCTGGCTCGGTGGCAACCCCGGCGGCAACCGGCGCACGGTCACCAGCACCGGCACGGTCAGCAATCTCGCGTTTACCGCCACCGGCGTCCCTTTGCCGCTTGAATCGCCCAGCCGGCGCTTCTTTCTGGCCAACGGCCCGGTCAGCTATGTCTGCAACCCCGGCGCCCATACGCTGACCCGCCATACCGGCTACGCCCTCGCCGCCACTCAGCCGACCGGCTTCGCCGGCGGAACCGGCGCCTTGCTCGCCAACCGGGTCAGCACCTGCGAATTCAGCTACGACGCGGGCGCCTCGCAGCGGCTGGGCCAGCTCACCTTACAGATTCGGCTGGAGAACAGCGAGGGCGACAATCCGGAAGGCGTTTCGCTGTACCGGGAAGTGGCGGTGAACAACGATGCTTGACATGAATTCCCAGCCATACACCAGGCCGCATGCCGGCTTCGTCCTGCCCGCCGCGATATTCCTGCTGGTGGTGCTGGGCGGTCTGGCCGCCTGGCTGATGCGGATGACCGAGGTCAGCATGGCGCAGGATGCGCTCGAGATCGAAGGCGAGCGCGCCTATCAGGCGGCGCAGGCGGGGCTGGAAGCAGGCATTTATGCCGCGCGGCAGCCGAGCCCCGGTTGTACGGCGCGGAACATCGTCTTCACCGGCGCGCTGTCCCGGTTCACGGCCAGCGTGACCTGCGCCGCATCCAGCGCCAACGAGGCGGGCACGGACATCGCCTTCTACCAAATCACCAGTGTCGCCTGCAACCAGCCGGTTGCCGGCGCCTGCCCGAATGCCACGCCCAGCCTGCCGGAATATGTCGAACGCCACGTCCAGGCCACGGTGGAAGGCGGCTGATCCATGCCAGTCCGCGCCGGCCTGCTGCTTTGCGTCCTTATCCTGGGCCTGTTCTGCGCTTCTGCATCGCGGGCGGCCTATTACGACCACGCAGCCTATCCGTTCGCCTGGATCGATCCCGCCAGCCACGACCGGGTGGTCTGGACCGGCGCCAGCGGCGGGCCGGCGCCCGCCTGCAGCGGCGGCTCAATAGCGGTAGACGACGACATCTCGGAAGAGCTGGCCCTGGGCTTCAGCTTCAATTTCGGCGGTGTCGCCTATAACAGCGTGCGTGTCATGACCAACGGACGCCTGCAGTTCAACAATACCTACTGCTACTACGGCACCCAGACGGTCACGCCGCGCACCTATACCTTGCCGTATGCCAACGCCAATCTCCCGCGCACCCTGCGCATCTACGGCGCTGACCTGGATCCCACCCTGGGCGGGGCCGCCGCCTATGTCAGCTACACGCAACAGGGCAGCGCGCCGAACCGGCAGTTCGTGGTGACCTGGACCGATGTGCCCGATTTCGGCAACAGTAGCAGCCGCTTCAATCTGCAAATGATCCTCAGGGAGAACGGCGACTTCGTTTATCAGTTCGGCAACATCGTCAACAGCACCGGCGGCAAGGCCCAGAGCGGCTGGGAACTGAGCACTAGCGATTACGACACCCTCGCCTTCAACGCTATCGAAGACCTTCAAAACAGCGCCGTGCGTTTCTTCCGCGCCAACAACCTGGCCGACTGGCGCATGGAGGGCGACTTCACCGACAGCAGCGGCAACGGTTACAACGGCGCCGGCGTCAACGGCGCCAGCACGGTCTTCGCCAACGACCCGGCCTATGCCAGCGGCGGCCAGAACACCTGCCAGTACGCCCAGTTGGACACCAGCGGCGGCGGCGAAAAACGCTATATCCGGCTCGACTCGCTGACTTCGGCGAGCTTCAACAGCAGCTTCACCGTGACCGCCTGGCTGCGCTCCAACGATGCGGGCGCCTCCGGGCAGCGCATCCTGGTCAACGACGACGCGCAGGACGGCTGGGCTTTGAGCCTGGCCGACGGCGCCAGCGGCAGGCTGCGCCTGTTCAACCGCAACCAGGTCTTCTCGGGCGCCACCGGAGGCGGTAGCACCAGCGGGGAGATATTCGACGCGCCGGCGGTGATCGCCAACAACAGCTGGTATTTCGCCGCCGCCGCCGTCGACCTCTACCTCAACAAGGCCACGCTTTACATCTACGACAGCAACGGCGTCCTGCTGGCCAACACCAGCGCCGATTTCAACAGTTCCATCTGGTGCCCGACGGGCAAATGCACCGGCGCCATCGCCCTCGGCGGCGAGACCCTGGCCAGTTCCGAAGGCGTCAGCGCCAACTTCCATTTCAAGGGCAATCTGGATGAAGTGCGCTTGTGGCAGGGGCTGTTGTCGCAGAGTTATGTCGCCAGCGTGTTGAGCCGCACGCGGCCCTGCGCCGCGCCGGCGACGACCACGCCGGCCGCGCTCAACGCCGTCGACGTCGGCGCCCATGCGGTCAGCGGCCAGATCGCCACGAAAACGGCGGGCACCGCGTTCAGTCTGGATATCTACGCGCTCAACGCCGCGCGCACCGCGCAGGACGGCCTCGCCAGCGGCGCTGTGCTGGTCGACCTGCTCGCCAACAGCGCCACCGGCGTGGCGCGGGATGGCAACAATTGTCCGGTCAGCGGCACGGCGCTCAGCGTCGGCACGGTGACGCTGGCCGCCGGCAAGGCCACGGCGGCTGTTGGCGCGGTGAGCAATTCCTGGCGCGACGTGCGCGTGCGCATGCGCTACCCGGCCACCGGCACGGCGACAGTGATCGCCTGCTCGAGCGACAACTTCGCCGTGAAACCCGCCTATCTCAGCGCCATCGCCAGCCATGCCGACTGGCAGACGGCGGGCGTCACGACGCCGCTGGCCAATACCGGCGCCAGCGGCGGCGTGCTGCACAAGGCCGGGCGGCCATTCACGCTGCGCGTGACCGGCTACAACGCCGGCAACGTCATGACCGGCAACTACGATGGCAGCCCGAGCGCCAGCACCGCCTGTGTGTTGCCGGCCAGCGGCTGCGTGGCGGGCACCTTGAGTACCGGCGCATTCAGCGCCAGTGCCGGTACGCTGACCAGCGGCGCGGCCAGCTACAGCGAAGTTGGCGCGATTGCGGCGACCTTCACCGATACCGGCTATGCCAGCGTCGACAGCGACGACACCGCC
Source organism: Hydrogenophilales bacterium 28-61-23 (assembly GCA_002281555.1). Classification (GTDB taxonomy): domain Bacteria; phylum Pseudomonadota; class Gammaproteobacteria; order Burkholderiales; family Thiobacillaceae; genus PFJX01. Next base: position 124,552 of record NCGJ01000002.1, on the reverse strand, counting down.
GCCAGTTGCGCCGGCTATTACGTCTGCGCCAGCGCCATCGATATCGGCCGCTTCGTGCCCGACCACTTCGACATCGCCGCCAACAGCCCCGCCTTCCTGCCCGCCTGCGGCGGCTTCACCTATCTGGGCCAGCCGTTCGGCTTCGGCACGGGTTTGGGCGCTGCTCCGGACTGGACCGTCATTGCGCGCAACTACACCGGCGCCACCACGCGCAACTACACCGGCAGCCTGTTCAAGATCGCCGCCGGCACGGTGACCGGCCAGGCCTGGAGCGCGACCGGCGGCACGGTGGCGGCGGTCGGCGGCCTGCCGGCGGTCGGCGTGACCGATCTGGGCGGCGGCCAGGCCAGCCTGGTCTTCGGCGTCGGCGATCCGGCCGGCGGCGGCGGCCTGGCCTTCGCCCGCGCGGCGCTGACCGCGCCGTTCGACGCCAGCCTGACGCTGGCCGCCAGCGTCGCAGACAGCGAAGGCGTGGCACATGCCGGCAACCCTTACCTGCACGGCGGCATTGGTTTCGACGACGCCAACGCCGGCACGACGAACGACGCCCAGATGCGCTTCGGCCGTCTGCGCTTGAGCAATGCCGTCGGCTCGGAAATGCTGGCCCTGCCCGTTTCCCTGAGCGCGCAATACTGGAACGGGCAGGGTTTTGCGGCCAACACGGCGGACAACTGCACCCCCCTGGCCGCGCCCGCCCTCACGTTCTATGCCGACAGCGCGGATAACCGCCTCGCCAGCGGCGAGACCGTGCCCAGTTTCAACGCCACGCTGGTCGCCGGCGGCGGCAATCTGCGCCTGTCCGCGCCTGGCGCCGGCAATTTCGGTTATCTGGATTTGGCGATCGGCGCGGCGACCTGGCTGAAATACAACTGGGATGGCGTCGATCAAGGCGGCGATGCGAACCTGTTCGACGACAACCCGCGCGCGCGCGCCGCCTTCGGCAAGCGCAAAGGCAGCGACAAAGTCATAATTCGCCGGGAAATTTATTGACATGACAACAGGTTATCGAATTAATCTCGTGCAGCGCATGAACTCTGGAACGCACGCAACCCGATGAACTGGTTCAAACATCGCACCCGCACTCGCAGCCACGCTGTGTTGTCGGCCTATTCGGGCGGCGGCATGGCCTTGCGCGTGCGTGACGATGGCGAAAAAGTCCATGTCCTCGCCTTTGCCCAGCGAGATGGGCAGGGCGGCAACGAAAATACGGTTTTGTCCGCCGACTTTCTGAACCACGTCGCATCGGATGCCGGCGTCAAGGATGCGCCGTTGATCGCGCTGCTCGGCCAGGACTATTACCAGACCGTGATGGTGGAAGCGCTCAATGTGCCGGATGACGAGATCAAGAGCGCAATCCGCTGGAAAGTGAAGGATTTGCTCAGCTTCCATGTCGACGACGCGGTGCTCGACCATTTGCCCGTCCCCGGCGGCAGCGGTCGGCCTCCGAGTCTGTATGTGGTGGCGGCGCAGACGCCGGCGTTGCGCGCGCTGGTGCTGCCTTACCACGATGCCGGTTTGAAGCTCGACGTGATCGACATCCGCGAAACCGCCCAGCACAACCTGGCGCTACGCATCGCCCCGGCCGATTACGCTGTCGCCGTGCTGCATTTCGATGGCGAAAACGGGCTGCTTACGTTCAGTTTCGGCGCCAGCCTGATCATGTCGCGGCGGATTGAAGGCCGCGGCGCATCGGGCGAGTCCCTGTTCGACAAGGTGGCGATGGAAACCCAGCGTTCGGTGGATTATTTCGAGCGCCAATATTCCTGGCTGCCGCTGGCCAAGCTGTACCTCGCCCCGGTTGTCGAAGCGCAGGCGCTGCTGCGCCGCCTGGGCGAATATCTGCCGGTCGGCGCGGAAAGCTTCGATTTGACGCGCATCTTCGACTTCGCCGGCCAGGCGCAATTGCAAAACGTGGCGATGCAAAACGCCGCCTTCCATCTACTCGGCGCCAGTCTGCGCCGGGAGGCGGCATGAGGTGGATGCCATGAGGTGGACCGCATGAAGCAGATCAATCTTTACCAGGCCGAATTCCGGCCGGCGCGAGTTGTTTTGCCGGCGCGCGCGCTGCTGCTGAGCAGCGTGGTTTTCCTGATCGGCCTGATCGGCCTGTATGTTTGGCAAGGCTGGCAATTGAAGCGTTTGCGCGGCGATGTCGCCCAGGTTGTCGAGCGCGCCGATGCCGTGTCCCGCCAGGTGCGGGCGAATGCGCCGAGCGCGGATCGGGCCGATGCAAACCTTGCCGCCGAGTTGCACCTGCTGGAGACCCGCGTGCGCGGCCTGCAACTCGCGCAGGAAGCCATCGCCAGCGGGGAACTGGGTTCGGAGTCGGGCTACTCGGCGCAGTTTCGCGCCCTGTCGCGCGCGGCGGGCAGCCCGCCCAGCCCAGGCGCATGGCTGACTGGCGTGACGATTTCCGAGAGCGGCCGCGCGCTCGATCTGCGCGGCCGCGCGCTGACCGGAGCCGATTCCGCCCGTTTGATCGCCAGCCTGCGCCGCGAGCCCTTGTTCGTCGGCCTGTCTTTCGCCAGCCTGAATGTGCATGCGCCCGAGCCGGACGCCGAGGCCGCCGAAGGAAAGGCGCTGAAACCGGCGCGCTTCCTGGAGTTTTCGCTCAATGCGCGCCCGTCCGAATCCGGCCTGCCGACAGCGCCCGGCGCCACAGCGAAGGCTGGCAGGTCATGAAAGTTTTGGCGCAATACCTCCAGAAAATCGATGCGCTGACGCCGCGCGAGCGGGTCATTCTGTTTGTTCTGCTCTTGGCCGGCATCTGGGCGGCGGTCGATACGCTCTGGCTGGCGCCGCAAGAGCGCACACGCCAGAGCGAACAACAGAAGCTGGCCGGCACGCGCGCCGAGCTGGTCGAAGCGGAGCAGATGCTGGCACTGCGCGCCAGCCAGCCCGATCCGGTCGAGGTCGCGCGGCAACGTCTGGAAAACGCGCGCCAGGCGCTGAATGCGCGACTGCAAACCGCCGCCCGGCTCCAGGCGCGCATGGTGCCGCCGAAAGATATGGTCGGCGTGCTGCAGGGCATGCTGGTCGAGCAGCCCGGCTTGCGTCTGACTCGTCTGGACACGCTGGCGCCCGAGCCGGTCGGCTTGCCGGCAACGGAAAAAACCGCCGTTGCGCCGGCCGCATCTGCTGTAACACCCAACCCCGCGCAGAACCCCGATGACGCCATGCTGTTCAAACATGGTGTCACGATCACGCTGGTCGGCGACTACGCCGCATTGACCCGGTACATGGAAAAACTGGAACGCCTGCCGGTCGGTTTTTATTGGGCGCGGGCCGAGCTCGACGCCAATGCGCATCCCGAGATCAGCCTGACGCTGACGCTGTACACGTTGAGTCTGGAGAAAACATGGCTGACCGTGTGACGTTTGCCCTGCTTTTTACGAGCCTCGCCCTGCTGGCGGCATCGGTTGCCGCCGACCCGGTCGATCCGACCCGGCCGCCGCCCGGGTTCTCGGCGCAGCCCGGCGCGGCCGCGTCCGCATCCGCGCGAGAAGAAGCGCCCCTGGCGGTATCCAGCCTGTTTCTGATGGGCGCCCGTCCCTATGCCGTTATCGACGGCCAGATCGTGCGGCCGGGCGATCCGCTCGCCTATGGCAAGGACGGCAAGGTGGGCAAGGTCGGCAAAATCGACGCAATGGGCGTCTGGCTCGTTTTGCCCGGCGGCGGCAAGCGGCTGCTCAAATTGCTGCCGGATGTGGTCAAAACGCCGGTGGTCAAAAAACCGGTTGGCAAAAAACCGGTTGGCAAAACAACAAATGACGCGACATCCACGATACGGATGGAGAAAAGACCATGAACAACGTGCAAACCCCGAATTTACCCATCCTGCTCGCCTGTCTGGCGGCGGCAACGGTTTTGGGCGGCTGCGCCCAGGTCAGGGAAAAACCGGCGCTGCCCGCGATCCAGGACGAAATGCGCTTGGCGTCGGTCGCGCGGGAGTCCGACTCGCGCCCGCTCCCGGCCGCCGTCGAGGCCGCGCTGGCGCCGCAAACCCAGCTTGAAATGCCGTCGATGCCGGGCCAGCCGGCCGAAGCCCGCTTCGACCTGGCCGTGAACGCCGCGCCGGCCCAGCAGGTGTTTCTCGGCATCGCCTCGGGAACGCGCTACAGCATGCTGTTGCATCCCGAAGTCGCCGGCGGCATTACCGTCAATCTGAAAGAGGTCACCGTGCCGGAAGCGATGGACGCGTTGCGCGAACTCTATGGCTACGATTACCGCATCGACGGCAATCGCATCTATGTGCAGCCGCTGACCGTGCAAACCCGCTTCTATTCCATCGCCTACCCGTCGTCGCTGCGCCAGGGCACCTCGGACTTGCGCGTGATTTCCGGATCTATCGCCGATTCCGGCGCGCGGGCTGGCAACAGCGCGGGCAACACCGCCGGCGGCGCTTCCAGCCGCGGCGGCCAGGTCGACAGCAGCCGGGTGACGACCTCGGTGGCGAGTGACTTCTGGGGCGAGCTCAGAAATTCCGTCGGCATGTTGATCGGCTGCGCGACCAGTTGTCCGGACGGGCGCAGCGTCAACGTCAGCCCGCACACCGGCATGCTGATGGTGCGCGCGCTGCCGGTCGAGCAGCGGCAAGTGAACGAATATCTGAAAGCGGCGCGGGTGCAGGTCGAGCGTCAGGTGATGATCGAGGCCAAGATCATCGATGTGACGCTGAACGAAAACGCGCAGAGCGGCATCAACTGGGCGCTGTTCAACAACGGTGTGCATAACGCGTCGAAGGGTGCGACGACCAGTGGCTTCCCAGTTCCAGGTGCGGCGCCGACTTCCGCCACCATGTCCTCGCTTCTGGGCGTCGGTTTGCCCGCCGCCATGGGCGCCAGCACGGCATCGGCCGGCACCTTCGGCCTGGCGTTCCAGACCAAGAATTTCGCCGCGCTGATCAACTTCCTCGAGGGCCAGGGCCAGGTGCAGGTGCTGTCCAGCCCGCGCATCGCCGCCATCAACAACCAGAAAGCCTTGCTCAAGGTCGGCACCGACGAGTTTTTCGTCACCGAAATCACCAGTACGCCGTCCACCTCAAGCACGACCTCGACGACCTCGACCGGCATCAGCACGCAGCCGTTCTTCTCGGGTATCGCGCTCGATGTGACGCCACAGATCGACGATGCCGACAACATCATCCTGCACGTGCATCCCTCGGTCAGCCAGGTCGTTACCGACACCAAGGTGCTGCAAGTGGGCGGGCAGAATTTCGAATTGCCGCTGGCGAAAAGCAGCGTTTCCGAAACCGATAGCGTGGTGCGCCTGAAGGACGGCCAGATCGCCGCGATCGGCGGCCTGATGAAGCGCGAATCGCGCGATGCCGGCAGCGGCGTGCCCGGTCTGGGCAATATTCCCGGTCTGGGCTGGTTTTTCAAGAACACCAACAAGTTGCGCCAGAAGCAGGAACTGGTGATCCTGCTCAAGCCGACCCTGATCAAACAACAGTCCGACTGGATGGAAAGCGTGCGCGAGGCCGGCGCGCGCATCCAGTCGTTCAGCCCGCCCGCCGCGTCGCCGAAGCCAACGCCAGACGCGGCGCAATAGCGTTTCCGGCGTGTATCTCACCCATTTCGGCCTGCGCGAATTCCCCTTCGGCCTGACGCCCGATACCAGCTATTTCTTTCCCGGCGCGGGCGCGCAAACGGCGCTCAATACGCTGCTGGTCGCGCTGGAGTCGGGCGAGGGGCTGATCAAGATCGTCGGCGAAGTCGGCTCCGGCAAAACCCTGCTGTGTCGCTATCTGCTCAATCAACTGGAAAAAAAGGGCTGGGCCGCCGCCTACATTCCCAACCCGCATCTGACCCCGGCGGCGTTGAATCAGGCCTTGCTGTCCGAACTGGTCGGCGCGGATGCCAGCCCCGGCGGCAGCGTCGTCAAACGCAGCGTCGCCTACGGTCTGACCAAGGCCCTGGAAATGCGCTTGCTCGAACTGGCGCAGGCCGGCAAACCGGCGCTGGCGCTGATCGACGAAGCGCAGGCGATGCCGCTGGAAACCATGGAGGCCTTGCGCCTGATCACCAATCTGGAAACCGAGAAGCGCAAATTGCTGCAGATCGTGTTGTTCGGCCAGCCCGAACTCGACACCCGCCTGGCCGATCCGTCGGTGCGCCAGATCAGAAGCCGCATTGTTTTCCATGAACGCATCACGCCGCTGGCTGCGCACGAAACCCCGGTTTACCTGATGCATCGGGTTGCCCAGGCCGGCGCGGCCGGGCCGCTGTTCACGCTAGCCGCCGCGAAAAAACTGCATCGCCTGAGCCAGGGCATGCCGCGCCTGCTCAACATCCTGGCGCACAAAACCCTGTTGCTGGCTTATGGCGAGGGCCGCGCCCAGGCCGAACCGCGCCATGCCCGCCTGGCCGCGCGCGATACGCCGGGCGCGCGGCTGAATTGGCTCGACGCGTTTACGAGGCTCGCATGAGCGTCATCAATCAAGTCCTCAAGGATCTCGACCGCCAGGGCGCCAACGTCAGCGCGCCTGCCGGCGTGATCGCGGTCAACCAGCCCGAAGCCGCCGCGCCGCGCTGGCGCTGGCTGTTGGTCGGCATGATCGGCGTCGCCCTGGCCGCGTTCTGGTGGTTCAGCCCGGCTGCCAAACATCCGGTCGCGCACCCGGAGCAAGCGGCAGCGCGGCAACTCGGCGCTGTAGATCGGAATCTCCGCAACGGGGCGGCCGAATCCGTAAGCGCCGAAGCGCAACGGTTCAGTTCAAGCGCAGCGCCTTCTGCCATATTGCCCGCGCCTCCGGCGGATAACGCCTCCGGCTCATCCGCCCTACAGACGCCCGCCGCCGTAACCAGGCCGGAAGCGAAGCCGGCCGCTTTGCCCGCCGCTTCGTCCGCCGTAGCAGCGGCCTCGATGCCGGCTCCGCCAGCCGTTGCCCACGCCGCCACGCCGCGACTCGATACCCGCCTGCCGGAACCGCGTCCGAACCCCGCCGTGGTCAAGGCGTGGGCGTCGGACGCAAGCAACGCCAAAACGCCGCAATTGCAAGCCGAGGAAGCCTGGCGGCAGGCCAACCGCATGATCGAACAAGGCCGCAACCGCGACGCGCGGGAGCAACTGGAAAATCTGTTGCGCCTGGAGCCGAGCCACGTTGCCGGACGGCAACGCCTGATCGGGCTGCTGCTGCAAACCGGCGGTGAATCCAATAACGCGCCGGAAAACAGCGCCCGCGCCGAAGCTTTGCTGCGAGAGGGAATGGCGCTGAATCCGAACGAAGCCTGGTATGCGCGCAGCCTGGCCCAGCTGCATCTGCAACGCGGCGATGCCGCGCAGGCCGCCGCCACGCTGAAAAGCGCGCTGGCCAAACATCCCGATGCCGCCAACTGGGCGCTGTACGCCAGTACCGCCGCCAAGCTGGGCAAACCGGCCGATGCCGCGCTGGCGTACCGCGAGGCGCTGCAATCGAACCCGGAGCAAGGCAACTGGTGGATCGGCCTGGCCGTGGCGCTGGAAAAAACCGGCGACCAGAACGAAGCCGGCGCCGCCTACCAACGCGCCCTGCAAACCCGGCTCAGCGCCGAGCTGCGCGACTACGCCCAGCAGAAGACGAGAGAACTGGGCGCGCGTTAAACGCCTGGAAAGTTAAACACTTGGCAGGCGCGGCCCGGCAGTCCGATACGCGACTAAACTTCAGCCTATCGCCATCCCTCGCCGCGCCGCCATGGTCCCTCACCTCACCACCGCACTGACCGGCCCTCTGCTCGATCTGGAACGCCATGTCATCGAAGCCCAGACCGACATCGAACACTGGTTCCGCCGCCAATGGAGGCAGCACGCCGCGCCGTTCTACAGCTCGGTCGATCTGCGCAACGCCGGCTTCAAGCTGGCGCCGGTCGATACCAACCTGTTCCCGGGCGGCTTCAACAATCTGAACCCGGATTTCATGCCGCTGGCGGTACAGGCGGCGCAGGTGGCGGTGGAGAAGATGTGCGGCGACGCGCGCCGTTTTCTGATCATTCCCGAGAACCACACGCGCAACCTGTTCTATCTGCAAAACGTCGCCGCGCTGGCCGACATCATCCGCAAGACCGGCCTGACGGTGCGCTTCGGCAGCCTGATTCCCGATCTGCAAGAGCCGCTGACGCTGGAGTTGCCCGATGGCGGCTTCCTGACCCTGGAGCCGGTGCGGCGCGAAGGCAACCGCCTGCTGCTTGATCCCGAATCGAAGTACAGCGCGCGTTTCGACCCCTGTTCCATCTTGCTCAACAACGATCTGTCTGCCGGCGCGCCGCAGATTCTGCAAGGCCTCGATCCGGCTCAGACCATGCTGCCGCCGCTGCACGCGGGCTGGGCGACGCGAAGCAAATCGAATCATTTCTCCGCCTACGACCAGGTCGCGCGCGAATTTTCCGGCCTGATCGGCATGGATCCGTGGCTGATCAATCCGTATCACGCCAATTGCGGCGAGGTGAATTTCCAGGCTCGCGTCGGTGAGGACTGTCTGGCCGAGCATGTCGAGCAAGTGCTCGCCAAAACCCGCGCCAAATATGCCGAATACAGCATCGAGCGCGAACCCTTCGTCATCGTCAAGGCCGACGCCGGCACCTACGGCATGGGCATCATGACGGTGAAATCGGCCGACGACGTGCGCGACCTGAACCGCAAACAGCGCAACAAGATGGCCGTGGTCAAGGAGGGCCTGGAAGTGACCCAGGTGCTGGTTCAGGAAGGCGTGCCAACCTTCGAAAGCATCAACGAAGCCGTCGCCGAGCCGGTGGTGTACATGATCGACCACTTCGTCATCGGCGGTTTCTACCGCGTCCACACCAGTCGCGGCATCGACGAAAACCTCAACGCGCCCGGCATGCATTTCGTCCCGCTCGCCTTCGATCAAACCGGCAGTTTCTGCGACTGCGGCCTGCGCCCGGACGCGCCGGTCAACCGCTTCTACACCTACGGTGTGCTGGCCCGTCTGGCAGCGCTGGCGGCGGCGCTGGAACTGGAACAGACGGAGCCGGGTAAGGCTGCATGAAGTTCGAGACCTTCAAGGCCGGCGTCCGGCGCCAGCAATACCTGTACAAGAGCTTCTCTCCGGCGTCGGTGGATCATGCCTGGAGCTGGGAGGACAGCAAGATCAACACCCTGCTGGAACGGGCGATGCAAGCGCTGGGGGAACTTAACGCCTACTCGCTGATCGTGCCGGACATCGACCTTTTCATCCAGATGCACGTCGTCAAGGAGGCCAACCAGTCGAGTCGCATCGAGGGCACTCAGACCGGCATGGACGAGGCGCTGATGCCGGAGGAGCAGATCGCGCCGGAGAAGCGGGACGACTGGCGCGAGGTGCGCAACTATGTGGACGCGATGAATGAGGCCGTTACCGAGCTGAAACGACTGCCGTTGTCGAACCGTCTGCTGAAACAGACCCATGCCACCCTGCTGCGCGGGGTGCGCGGTGAACACAAGCAACCAGGCGAATTCCGCACCAGCCAGAACTGGATCGGCGGCGCCAGCCTGGCCGATGCCGTGTTTATTCCGCCGCATCAGGACGAAGTGGCGGAACTGATGAGCGATCTGGAAAAATTCTGGCACGACGAGCATGTCGACGTGCCGCATTTGATCCGAGTAGCGATCAGCCATTACCAGTTCGAGACCATCCACCCGTTCTGCGATGGCAACGGGCGCATCGGGCGCCTGCTGATCCCGCTTTACTTCATCGGCCACGGTCTGCTGGACAAACCGTCGCTCTACCTGTCGGACTATTTCGAGCGTCATCGCGCCCACTATTACGATGCGCTGATGCGGGTTCGGGTATCGAACGACATGATCCATTGGGTACGTTTTTTTCTGACCGGCGTCGCGGAAACCGCCGCGCGCGGGAAGGTGGTCTTCCACAATATCCTCGCCCTGCGCGGCGAGGTGGAGCAGGCCTTGTTCGGCATGGGACGCCGGGCACAAAGCGGGCGGGATCTGCTCAATCTGCTCTATCGAAGCCCCTTTGTGACCGCGGGCGATATCTCGGCGGGGCTTGGTATTTCGACACCCACCGCCAATGCGTTGATTCGTGAGTTCGTGAAGATGGACATACTCAAACAAGTGTCCGGGATGCAGCGCAACCGGGTCTTTGCGTTCGAACGTTACTTTAATTTGTTCCTAAGTTAAATTTGTGGTGGCAAACTTAACTTGAGAAATGCATAAGAAAAACGAATAGAGGAAATATGAACCTGCTCTTCATCGCCGACCCTCTGGCGAGCTTCAAGATCTACAAGGATTCCACCTACGCGATGATGGTCGAGGCGGCGCGGCGCGAGCATGGGCTGTTTGCCATGCTGGCGGGCGATCTGGCCTGGCGCGACGGAAAAATAATCGGGGCGGCGCGGGCGGTAGATTTAACCGGCGGCGATCCCTGGTTCAGCGCGGGCGCAGCCGAATGGCGCGATCTGGCCGGGTTCGACGCGGTGATCATGCGCACCGATCCGCCGTTCGATCAGACTTATCTGTATGCCACCTGGTTGCTCGACATGGCCGAGCGCCAGGGCGCGCGCGTGTTCAACCGGCCGCAATCCTTGCGCGATTTCAACGAGAAACTGGCTATCGCGCGCTTCCCGCAATTCATCGCGCCGACTTTGGTGAGCGGCGATGCCGCGCTGATCCGCGCGTTTCTGGCCGAGCAGGGCGACATCATCGTCAAGCCGCTCAACGCGATGGGCGGCGCCGGCGTGTTCCGGCTGCGCCCGCACGACCCGAATCTGGGCGCGATTCTGGAAACGCTGACCCGCAACGGCGCCGAGACCATCATGGCGCAGCGCTATCTGCCCGCGATCAAGGACGGCGACAAACGCATTCTGGTCATCGACGGCGAGGCGGTGCCGTATTGTCTGGCGCGCATTCCGGCCGAGGGCGAGACGCGTGGCAATCTGGCCGCCGGTGGCACCGGCGTGGCGCGGCCGTTGAGCGAGCGGGACTGGCAAATCGCACGTGAACTCGGCCCGCAATTGAATGCCGCCGGTTTGTTGCTGGTTGGGCTGGATGTGATCGGCGATTGCCTGACCGAGGTCAACGTGACCAGCCCGACCTGCTTCCAGGAAATCACCCAGCAGACCGGTTTCGATGTGGCGGCGATGTTCGTCGATGCGCTGGAACGGAATGTGAAGGGTGAAAAGTGAAGGTTGAAAAGTGAAGCGCCTGTTTACGGCGCTGTTGGCGCTGGTCTTGCTCGCCGGTTGTGGCGAGAAACTGCACAAGCAGCAGTCCTACGTGTTCGGCACGCTGGTCGAAATCACCGTTTACGACGAGGACGCCGCCAAGGCGAAGCGCGTCACCAACCAGGTGCTGAAGGATTTCGACGCGATGCACCGGACCTTGCATGCCTGGCAGCCGGGCACGCTGGAACAGGTCAACGGCGTGCTCGCGTCGGCGCAGCCGGGTAAGCCGGCGACGGCTCCGCTGACGGCGGAATTGGCGCCGATCCTGAGCGATGCCGCGCGTTTGTCGGCGTTGTCGGAAGGCTTGTTCAACCCGGCCATCGGCAATCTGGTGCGGCTGTGGGGCTTTCATTCCGACACCTTCGAGCCGCGCCAGCCGGATCCGAAAGAAATCGAGCGTCTGGTCAAAGCCCATCCGAGCATGGCCGATCTGCGCATCGACGGCTTGATGTTGAGCGGCGCCAATCCGGCGGTACGGCTGGATCTGGGCGGTTATGCCAAGGGCTATGCGCTCGATCTGGCGGCGGCGACCATGAAAAGCCAGGGCGTCGACAACGCGCTGATCAACATCGGCGGCAACATCATGGCGCTCGGCCAAAAAGGCGGCCAGCCCTGGAAGGTCGGCATTCAGCATCCACGTCGCGCCGGCGCGCTGGCGATGCTGGAGTTGCATGACGGCGAGGCGATCGGGACTTCCGGCGATTACCAACGCTACTTCGAGCTCGACGGTAAACGCTATTGCCACCTGATCGACCCGCGTACCGGCTGGCCGGCGAATCGGACCCAGGCGGTGACGGTGATCGCGCACGGCGCAAACGCTGGCACGCTGTCCGATGTCGCCAGCAAGCCGTTGTTCATTTCCGGGCCGAGCGATTGGCGGCGTCTCGCGGACAAGATGGGCATCCGCGAGGCGCTGTTCATCGCCGCCGACGGCAAGATCGAAACCACGCCGGAGATGGCCAAACGACTGATCTGGGAGGCCGGAGCAAAGTGAACGCGCGCAGGTACAAGTCAGATTGGCTATAGTTCGGCTTGCTCTGGACGCCAAATACATGGCTGATCGGGCGGCTGCTGGAGCACTGAATTCTGGGGGAAGCAACAATATGTACTCATGGAAAAAATATTTCGTAGTGCAATCCGATTATCAACACTGGGCCAATGAGGTCTTGTTCTCATCGCTGGATCATCTCCAACCGGATGTCATCGGCAGCGCTCAAGGCCTGTTTTTCAACAGCGTCCACCACACCGCCGACCACATGCTGGTGGTCAGCCAGCTCTGGCTGGCCCGCTTGCAGGGCACGAATCTGAGCGTCAATTTCAAGAGCATCAACAACCCGGACTGGCGCGAACTCAAGCTGGCCCTGCGCCGCGAGACGCGCAAGCTGCAAGCCTGGCTGGAAGCGCAGCCGCCGGAGTTCTTCGATATGCAGGTTGATTTTGTCGATAGCGAGGGCAAAGCCCGCTCGATGTGGGTGCGCGACGTATTGACGCATCTGAACACGCACTATGCCCACCATCGCGGCCAGATTTCCACCGTCGCGACCCGCCTGGGCGCGCCCTGCCCGGAGATGGATTTCGTCTATTACCGGCGCGAAATGGAGCGTTTGCTCAGCGAGATGAAGCAGGCCGCGGCGCCGGAGGTAACGGCGCCCGAAGAAGAGGCGTGATCAATTCGTCGAGCCGGCCAGGATGAACCTGTCCGGCGATCTTGTGGCGCACAACCCCATTTCGATCGATGACGAATGACAACGGCATGCGCGAAACGCCGCCAAATCCTTCCGTCACTTCGCGCGCAGCCAGCGGAGCCGGGAATGTGTAGCCTTCCTTGCGCATGTAAGCATCCGCTTCGGCTTGGGTTTCATCCAGACTGTAGGCGACAATCTCGAACCCTTTCGCCTTGTTGTCTTGATAAAACGCCTGCATCGCCGGCATTTCGTGGCGGCAGTAGGGGCACCAGGTGGCCCAGAAATTGACCAGTACGACTTTGCCGCGTAGCGCAGAAAGGCGCTGACCTGGCAGAGCGGGCACATCCGGCGCGGCATAGGCCAGGTCGTCCACCGCGGCCGGCGGCCGGAACCACAGATACACGATCAGCCCGATCAGAATTGCCGTGATCGGGCTGGGTTTCAGTTTTTTGAGGAATTCTCTTGTCATCTTCATCCGATAAATCCAATAAACCCAAACGCAACACGCTCGGCATTAAACCCGATGCGAGCGGCGATTCCGCAAAAAATGAAGAAGCCGGCTGGCGCCCGCCGGTGCGCGGCCGACACACGCCACGCACGCGTGTGGCTTCCGCCGATATCCCGAAACGGGGCGAGGGCGGTACGCCGGCCATCAGCAAAAAAGTGCGCCCCGAGGCGGACGAGCGTTCGCCGCGAGCGCCCTACGGCGACAAGCCGCGCCGCGCCGAACGTCCGGAGCCATCCGGGCGCCCGGGCCGGCCGGGTTTCAGTGGTAAACCGGATGAACATGCCGAGACGAGCGGACGCGGCAGAACATCGGGTCGTTCCGGTTACACCGAACGCGACAACTCCGCGCGCCCGGCGCGTCTGGCCAATTTGCCGTCACCCTCGCAAGAGGGGAGCCGTATTCGCAAGGCGGCAGAGCCGCCAACGACGCCGCAGAATCCGCGCCGACGCGAAATCAGTCCCGAAACGCGGGCCGAGCTGGATCGACCGTCATATTCAAAAGCCGCAAAACCCGCTTACGACAAACCGCGCCAAGACAAAGCCGCCGCACAGCCGCGTTCATCGTATCGCGCGCCGGTCGGCTACCAGTTCTTCGCCTCCTGCCCGCGCGGTCTGGAAGAGGAGCTGTGCAAGGAGTTGAGCGATCTGGGCGCGACCGACATCGTGCCCGCGTCCGGCGGCGTCGGTTTCATCGGCGATATGCCGACCGGCTGGAAGATCAACCTGTGGAGCCGGCTGGCGATTCGCGTCCTCTGGCGGGTCGGCGAAGGCCATTACAAGAAAGAGGAGGATCTCTACCAAGCCGCGCTGGCGCTGGATTGGCCGTCCTGGTTCGATGTCGACCGCACCATCGCGGTGACCACCGTCGGCAAGAACAGCCCGCTGCCCAGCCTCAATTTCGTCAGCCTGCGCATCAAGGACGCGATCTGCGACCGTTTCCGCGAAGCCACCGGCGACCGGCCCAACGTCGATACGCGCAAGCCGGATATTCCGCTCACCCTGTTCCTCAGTTCGGATCGCTACAACCTGTACCTCGATCTGTCCGGCGAGCCGCTGAACCGGCGCGGCTATCGCGTGCAGCCCTCGGGCGCGCCGCTGAACGAAAACCTGGCCGCCGGCATGCTGCTGCTGTCCGGCTGGACGCCGGGCGTGCCGTTGTACGACCCGATGATGGGCGGCGGCACCATCCTGCTCGAAGCCGCGCTGATGACGCTCAACATCGCGCCCGGCCTGCGCCGCCATTTCGCCTTCGAAAACCTGAAAACCTTCGACCGCATCGAATGGCTGCGCCTGCACAAGGACGCCGAAGCCGCCGTGCTGGAACGCGAACCGCTGCCGATCTTCGGCTCCGACATCGACCCCGCCATGGTGCGCGCCGCCGGCCTCAACCTGCGCGCCGCTGGCCTGTTCGATTGCGTGCGTTTGATGGAAGCGGATTTCCTCAACGTCGACCCGCCCACCGAAAGCGGCTTCATCGTCAGCAACCCGCCCTACGGCGTGCGCATGGGTAGCGAGGAAGACTTGGGCCCGTTCTACAAGGAAATCGGCGACAACCTGAAGCAGCACTTCCCCGGCTGGACCGTGTTCCTGCTCTCCGCCGACCCGGAATTGCCCAAACGCATCGGCCTGCAAACCAGCCGCCGCATCCCGATCTACAACGGCCCGCTGGAATGCCGGCTGGTGGAGTATCGGCTGGTCGCGGGGAGTAACCGGAAGGAGTGAGGCACTTCGTAGGATGGGTTGAGCAATAGCGAAACCCATCGCACTCGCATGCAGCCGGGATTGATGGGTTTCGCTGTCGCTCAACCCATCCTACGTTTTTCGCTTTGTCGGCAAGCGGAAGGCGTGGATTTTGCAGGTTGGGCAATGTCGGGTGAAGCGCGAAAGCGCAGCGTGCCCAACATCCAGACTACTTCAGCAGCCGTCTTTTCGTCAGCACCAGCGCCGCCGAGAATCCGGCCAGACCATACGCAATCAACGCCAGCCCGTGCAGCACAACATCCGCCGGTATCCGCCCCAGCACCAGCGGCCGCGCCAGTTCGATGGCATGGGTCAGCGGCAGCCAGGCGGCGATGCCGGCCAGCCAGGCCGGCAGCGCGGTGGGTGGGTAGAACACGCCGCCGAGCAGAATCATCGGCGTGATCGCCAGCGTGAAGTAATACAGAAAGAAATCGTAATTGGGCGACACCGCGTTGATCGCCAGGCCCATGCCGGCGAAGCAGAAGCCGGTCAGCAGCGCCACCGGCAGCAGCGCCAGCGTCATGCCGAAATCGGCGTACAGCCCGAGCACCCAGATCACCAGCATGATCGCGACCGCCGACAGCAGGCTCTTCGAGGTCGCCCAGAACAGCTCGCCCAACAGCACGTCCTTCAGCGTCAACGGCGTGTTCAGGATCGCCTCCCAGGTTTTCTGCACATGCATGCGCGAGAACGCGGAATACAAAGTCTCGAACGTCGCGCTGTTCATCACGCTGTAAGCCAGCGTGCCGGCGGCCAGGAAGTTGAGGTAGGGCACGCCATCGACCGCCTGCAACAAACCGCCCAGGCCATAGCCCAGGCCCAGCATGTACAGCATAGGATCGGCCAGATTGCCGAGCAGCGACGGAATCGCCAGCTTCTTCCAGACCAGGAAGTTGCGCCGCCAGACGGGGTACCAGTTGAGGGTTGTGGCATACATGGGTTTTCTCGTTACAGTTATATGGAACCTGTGTTCCGGCCTTTACGCATTACGCCCTAGCCCCGTCAATCAAGCAATCTCTCAACAGGCCCGACGCAGCCGTTTGATGGCTCGGATCAGAAGCACGGACACGCGGCCGGAACTCATGTTGCGCAAAGCTTTGTGGCGCGCGGGCTTACGCTTCCGCCTCAAGCCCCGCTTGCCGGGCAAGCCCGACCTGGCTTTTCCTGGCGCCCGTGTCGCGCTTTTTGTGGATGGTTGTTTCTGGCACGGATGCCCATTGCATGGGCACCTGCCGAAATCCAACCTGGGCTATTGGAAGCCGAAACTGGCGCGCAACCTGGTACGGGACCGGCAGGTCAACGCAGCGATTCTGGAGTTGGGCTGGATGCCATTGCGGATTTGGGAACATGAGATCGCGCTTGATCTTCCCGCTTGCGTGGCGCGCGTGGTTGAAGCGGTGCAACTGCGAAGCGGGAATCTATAATCCCGCGCCAAGGAGTGCGCGCATGCCAACAGCAGTTTCCCTTTTTTCCGGTTGCGGCGGGTCCGACTCGGGGCTGCTAGCCACCGGGTTCGACGTGCTGATGGCCAACGACATCATCGACTACGCCCGCCAGGTATACGAGGCGAACCTGCCGACCACCGATTACGTGGTCGGCGATGTCAGCAAGATTGCCGCCTTTCCCCAGGCGGAATTGCTTGCAGGTTGCTATCCCTGCCAGGGCTTTTCCCAGGGCGGCAAGCGCGACCCCTCGCGCAAGATCAACACGCTCTATCTGGAATTTGCCCGCGCATTGCGCGCCATCCGTCCGAAAGCCTTCATCGTCGAAAATGTCTCCGGCATGGTGCGCGCCAATTTCCGCCACCTGCTGGATGACCAGTTTCGCGTGTTCCGGGAATCCGGCTATCGGGTTACTGCGGAAGTGCTGAATGCGGCCGATTTCGGCGTCGCCCAGGATCGCCGTCGCATCTTTATCGTCGGCCTGCGCGACGACTTGGGCCTGGATTACCGCTTTCCCGCGCCGACCCACGGGCCAGGCCGCGAACAGCCGCATGTGACGATACGGGATGCCATTGGCGGCATGCCGGATTGGCCCGAGGGCGAGTTCTATGCCCGCGAGTTCCACTGGTACTACCTCTCGCGTGACCGCCGCCGTGGATGGGAGGAGCAGTCGAAAACCATCGTCGCCAACGAACGCCACATGCCGCTGCACCCGATGAGCCCGCCGTTGGTGAAGCACGCGCATAACGATTGGCGCTTTGCCCATGATGCACCCGCGCGCCGCTTCAGCTACCGCGAGGCCGCCTGTTTGCAGGGGTTCAAGCCGGGGCTGGCGTTCCCGGATACGGCCCGGTTGGAGATGCGCTACAAGGTGGTGGGGAATGCGGTGCCGCCGCCGTTGTTCGAGGCGGTGGCGAGGGCGTTGCCGGCGGTGTGGGATTAGCGGAAGGTCTGCGCGTCGAATTCGGCTACGCGATCAAGGGCGGATTGCGGAAGCGGCGTGGCGAAGTGTTGTGCGGCGCGCAGAATGCGTAGCCGATCCATCACAATGACTGCGGGTAGATCGCTATCCGTCCCATCCGACCATCGCTCGCCACCGCCGTGCATGTCATGCGGCATGAAGTAGTAGCGCCCCCACTCTGAAGTGGATAGCCCAAGCAAAGGGATGAGCTTGTCACGGCTCGTGGACATGGGTTTGGTCTTCCAATCCTCCGCGGAACAACCGCACTGCGCGAGCGCGACTGGTATTCGGTTGCGCTGATCCCACAGGGGATGCCAGGCCACCAGGTCTAGTCCAGAATCGCCCCGGTCTCCCGCCTTGAAAGCGTTATCCGAGAAAGCCGGTTTACCGCGAAGTTCTCTTGCCAATTGGGTAACACGTTCTGGCGCTCCACTTGGGTAATGCCCAGCGCCCGGCCAGAAGCCATGTACTTCGCTCCCCTGTGGCAACAGGTTTTTGAAGACAGCCAAAGAGGCTTCCTCGAAGGCGCTTGTCGTGGAGTGGATTCGTGGAATGTAGTGAAGTGCGGAGGCTACTAGCAAAAACCGATACCAGCGTGCATCACCAGTGTCTGGAACGATTGCTTTCTCTATGCCACGGTAGTCGTCTGCAAGCCGAAATGGATAGGCATCACCGAATATCTGAGCTCTTCTACGCAAGGCAATCTCGCAGTCGCTCCAGCGCCGAGACATCTTGTCTATCCACTCCTCAGGGGCTGAGGATTCAATAGCATCCTCATTGCCAGCGTTGTAATCCGCACTTTCCTGCAAAGCCTCTTCAGCGTCGTCTAGAGAGAAGTAACCGTCCGGGTTCAGCCAGCAGCGCAGTTCGATGTAATCGGCCCAAAGATAGATGTCTTTTCGCTTGGGTGTGCGGTCAAGTCCATTCAATAGCTCAACGGGCATCTTCGCGGCGATCCCGAATCAGGTTACGGATACTGCGGGCAAGGTCAGCAACATCGTCAGCAGCACTCTGGTGTGAAATCGACGGATGAAGGTATTTGCCGAGAAGCTTAAAAACCTCTTGAAGCGCTTTATTGGCGTCGTTTAGTGCCTGGTCCAGAGCTTCGGATGGGCCTGCAGTAAGCCGAAATGCGCTATCCAGATCTTGGCCTTCGCGCAATTCCGCTAATGCGTCAGGAGAAGCGACTACCTTAGCCAATTTATCCAGCTCTCGGCTTTCCCGAACAACAGGTTTGTTGTCGTTGTCTTCACGCTGTGCGTATAACCAAGTGAAAAGCTCTCCCGCCTCCTTTTCCAATAGTGCGGGAGCGTCGATATCCTTCCTGTTTGCCAGGCCGACAAATTCCCAGATGTTTTCATAAGAGAGCGCGGTGGAAAGCACGGTGAAATCCAGGCGCTCAGGGTCGATCCGCTGTATCCCGAAAAAATCCCGGTCACTGGCATATTCCAAAACTGCAAGAGAAGTCAGCATCTGCCCAACGTAATAAGGCTTGCTGCCGATTTCGCGGGCCAAGGCTACTAAAAGTTCGTCTTGCGAAAGCAGGCTGTACATCGGCTGCTGGCGCAGACGATTCAGGTAACGCGCCTTGGCCAATGGCTTCCAGGCTTTGACGCCGGTGATATGACGGTAGCCAAGGTAATGCAGCACCTCGGCATGTTCATCGAATACCAGGCAGGGGATGCTGCTCGGATGCTCCTTGGCTTGTTCCTTGGCATCTTGCAGGCTCTTGAGCCGGGGGGGGATGGGAAGTTGGCCGTTGAGAAGCTTGATGGCGGCCAATCTGCGATTGCCTTCCGCAACGATGTAGCGCTCGCCATTTTTTACAGCGACCAGCGGCTCGCCAGGAAAATAGCCTTGCTGGCCGATGGATTCCATCAACTCGATGATCCGTTCCTCACGAGCCATGCGCTCGATCAGCTTGTCGATTGGCCCCTCGTTGACCGTACGAGGAAAACGAGGGTTTTCTGGATCGAAGTCCAGCAGATCACTGGCAATGAGTTTTACTGTCTTGTCAGACATGGGCGGCTCTCATACTTAATCAGCAACAAGGCTGGTGGAATTGTGCAAGTGCTTAATTTTTCAGGGATTCTAATGGAAGTGTCGGGCGAGGCTTCAATCCCTTAAATCCTGTTTCGTCAACTTGCGAAACATTTTTTCCAGATTGCCTGGCAGATACAGGTGCGTAGGGCGGGCACGATTTTGAACTCGACCACCTACTTGTCCGGCGCATCGGCATAGCGACGGCTCGAAACCGGCCGGACGCTATACTCGCCCGCGCTCAAAACTGACCCCGACCCGCCATGACCGCCCCTGACCTGACCGAACACACGCTCGATTCCCGCACTGAATATCAAGGCCGTTTGCTGCATGTCAAAAAGGATCGCGTGCGGCTGCCGGACGGCAATGAGTCGACCCGCGAATACATCGTCCACCCGGGCGCGGCGGTGATCCTGCCGATCTTCGACAACGGCGACATCCTGCTGGAGCGCCAGCATCGTTACCCGCTGCATCGCGATTTCATCGAATTGCCGGCCGGCAAGTTCGATCCGGATGAAACCGAACTGGCCTGCGCGCAACGCGAACTCGAGGAAGAGACCGGCTACCGGGCCCGCGAATGGCGCGTGCTGCCGACGTTCTACCCGTGCATCGGCTACTCCGACGAGCGTCTGGTCTATTTCCTGGCGCGCGGCCTGGAATACAGCGGCGAAAACATGGATGAGGACGAGTTTCTGGAAATTCTGCGCGTGCCGTTCGATGAGGCGATGGCGATGGTCGGCGATGGCCGTATCGACGAGGCGAAAACCGTGCTGGGCTTGCTCTGGTTCGCGCGCTTCGGCGGCTGAGGGAGGGCTTGAGCGGCGGGGTATGCCGCCCGATTGCTTGAGTTTCCAGGCACACGAATTCCATTCGCCCTTGCCCTTCGCGCTTCCGACAATCCACTGTCAATAATCCTTCACGGCCCTGTCACCGGGGGCAACTACAGTCGGCCCGTTGCCAACCCGGAGTATTTTCATGACTACACGAAACGTTTTTTCCCGCCGCGATTTCATTCGCGGCGTCGGCGCCAGCGTGCTTGCCGCTTCCGCCGTGGTGCGTTCGGCCAATGTGTTGGCCGATCAGGACGCCGCACAGCCGTTCCAGCATGGCGTCGCCAGTGGCGACCCACTGGCCGACCGCGTCATCATCTGGACGCGGGTCACGCCCAAGCACCCGAGCCCGGTTATCGTGCAATGGGAAGTGGCGCGCGATGCCGCTTTCCGTCGCGTCATCCGCCACGGCCACGCCTTGACCAGCGCCCACAAAGACTTCACGGTCAAGGTCGATGTGCTGGGTCTGCCGCCCGCCGCAAAGTTGTTCTACCGTTTCCGCGTCCATGGCCAGTTCTCGACGGTCGGCCGCACGCGCACCCTGCCGGTCGGCGCGATCGATCAGGTCAAGCTGGCGGTGTTCTCCTGCGCCAACTACCCGGCCGGATATTTCCACGTGTACGCCGAAGCCGCCAAGCTCGACGACGTGTTCGCCTCGGTGCATCTGGGCGACTACATCTATGAATACGGCCGCGATGGCTATGCCTCCACCGATGCCTATGCGCTGGGACGCGAAGTCGAGCCGGCGAATGAACTGCTTGCCTTGAGCGACTACCGCCGCCGTTATGCGCAATACCGTAGCGACCTCGATTTGCAGGCGATGCACGCCGCCATGCCGATGATCGCGGTGTGGGACGACCACGAAATCAGCAACGACACCTGGCGTGAGGGCGCCCAGAACCACAATCCGGCCACGGAAGGTTCGTTCGCCGTTCGCCGCGCCGCCGCCATCCGCGCTTATCACGAATGGCTGCCGACCCGATTGCCCAATCCGAACAAACCCGAGCAGATCTACCGCAGCTTCAAGTTCGGCAACCTGCTGTCGCTGCACATGCTTGATACCCGCGTGATCGCACGCGACCGCCAGCTCGACTACGCCAATTACATCGGCGCAACCGGCTTCGACAGCGCCCGTTTCGGCGCCGACATGACCGACTCCAGCCGCCAGATGCTCGGCGCTGAGCAGACCGGCTGGCTGACGCAGCGGATGGCGCAATCCAATACCACCTGGGACGTGCTTGGCCAGCAGGTGCTGATGGGCCGCATGAACATCCCGGCCCCGCTGGTGTTGGGCCAGATCAGCTTCACCGACTATTCCACCCTGGTCTACAAGGCGCAGACCGATCCCGCCAGCCTGACCGCAGCAGACATGGCCGTGCTGTCCCAGCCCGCCATCCCGTACAACCTGGATGCCTGGGACGGTTACGCCGTGGCGCGCGAAACCGTGCTCGGCACCGCGCGCGCGCTCGACAAGAATCTGGTCGTGCTGTCCGGCGACACCCACAACGCCTGGGCCAGCGACCTGGACGACTATGCCGGCAACCCGGTTGGCGTCGAATTCGCCACCTCGTCGGTGTCCTCGCCCGGCCTGGAAGAATACTTCCCGGACGAAAACCCGCTCGCCGTCGCCGCCGGCCTGAGCCAGATCATCGGCCCGCTCCAATACGCCGACACGCACCAGCGCGGCTTCATGATCGTCACCGCCACCCAGGCCGAGTGCCAGGCCGAATGGCGTTATGTCGATACGGTGAAGAGCCTGAACTACAGCGTGGTGCCAGGCCCGATCTTGCGCACCCTGCCGGGCGTGGGCAATCGGCGCGTCGTGCCGGTTTGAGTTTTTAAGCCGGCTTTTTCTAGCTGGAATCGCCGCCATTCCCGTGCAAGCGGGGTGGCGGTTTTTTATGATTGGAAGCCCGCGTAGCCTGGATGAAGCAACGCGGAATCCGCGGTCTTTGACCGGTACGCGCTTCGGGTGAATGGCGCGTGGCACCCCTCCGGATTCCGCGTTGCTTCATCCAGGCTACGGGTATCGGCCTTTCACCGCCAGCATCCCCGCCATCGCCCGCCACTGGTGCAGCGTCAGGCCCAGGCCGATGCAGGCGGTGCCCAGCCAGACGCGCGCGCTGACGTCCTCGCCATTGAGCAGGCTTCCCAGCAGCAGGGCCAGCACCGGGGTGATCAGCGTGATCAAGGAGACTTTGCCGGCTTCCATGTGTTTGATCACGTAGTAATACAGCGCGAAACCGAGCACCGAGCCGAACACGCCCAGGTAGACGATGGCCGCGCTGGAACGGGCCGGCAGGTCGGACGGCACCTGGCCGTCGCTGAGCCACCAGACCAGGCCGAACAGCGGTAGCGATACCGCCAGCGTGCCGGTGGTCGTGGCCAGCGGCGGGCTGTCGTCGCCTATCCGCTTGACCCAGACCAGGCTGCCCGAGTAGATCGTCACCGCCGCCAGCAAGGCGGCGACGCCGGCGCTGGCGTGGGGGGCGGCCATTTCGTGGCTGTCGCCGAAGATCACCGCCAATCCAGCCAGGCCCAGCAGCATGCCGGACAGTTTGAGCGCGGACAGCGCTTTTTCTTCCAGCCAGACCATGGCCAGCAGCCCGGTGATCAGCGGCGATAGACCGAACAGCACCGAGACCAGGCCGGAATGGATGTATTGCGCGCCCCAGTAAGTCAGCGTCATCGCGCCGAACAAGCCGAGGCCGCCGGCCAGATAGCTCATGCGGGCGCGCCGGTGCAGCGGCAGCGCAACTCGCCACAGCATGAGCACGAGCGCGGCGACCAGGATGCCGATCAGCATGCGCGAGGCGACCGCGAAGGCGAATCCGGCCCCTTCGGCGCTCCATTTGATCGCCAGCGGCGTGGTGGACCAGATCAGGATGACGGTGAGATAGGCGGCGGGTATGGACATGTCATGGCCTCCGCGTCAGGTCGAGGGGGGATGCAAGGCGAGCGGCGCATCGGTGCGCGGCGAATGGGTGTGAACGATGGCGGTCAGGCGGACGATGGCGTATTTCATGAGCGGCTCCTTGATTGAAATGGAAATGGACGTTGGAAAAGTGTGGGAAAAGCGTTGAAAAAACAAAAAGGCCGCGAACCTTGCGGGTCGGCGGCCTCGGGAGAATTTATCGACTCTGGGTCGACAAACGCTATCGACTCATCGCCCTCCCGGCCCCGACGCGCATGCGCCATACGCGCGAGCGCGGCTGCAGTCGGCAAATCAGGGCGGAATTGAACGGGCGGGAAGTCATGGCTGGATTGTTGAAGGCGGGGCCAGGGGCTGTCAACCCGATTTTCAGCGCCAGCACAGGCGCGATTCCAGCCCGCCTTGCGCCAGATTGCGGATTTCCAGGCGCGCGCCATGCAGTTCGGCGATGCGCTGGACGATGGCCAGACCCAGGCCGCTGCCTTCGCCGCCGATCACGCCGCCAGCTTCGCGCTCGAGTCTCGCGCCGCGATAAAACCGTTCGGCCAGACGCGGCAGGTCGCTGTCATCGACGCCAGGGCCGGAATCGCGCACCCAGATAGTCGGTTGGCCGTCCTCGAGCCCGACACCCAGCTCGATGAAGCCCCGCGCCGGCGTGTAGCGCAACGCGTTTTCGAGCAGATTGCGCAGCGCGACGGCGAGCAAATCGGCGTCGCCGGTCACCTCGACGGGGGATGTTTGCGCCACGCTGGACAGCCGCTGCTGCCGGCTGTCGGCAATCGGCCGCAACGACTCGACCTGTTCGGCCGCCAGCTCGGCCAGGTTGAGCCGGCGCGGATCGGGCAGGCTGGCGAGCGGGTCGAGGCGCGCCAGACGCAGCAGTTGTTCGACCAGACGGGTCGCGCGGTCGGCGCCGGCCAGCACCTGGCGCAAGGCATGCTGGTGATCGACCGGGTCGGTGCTGGCCAGGGCGACCTGGGCCTGAATCTTCACCGCCGCGAGCGGAGTGCGCAGTTCATGCGCGGCATCGGCGGTAAATCGGCGTTCATTGTCCAAGGTCGCGCCCAGGCGCGTCAGCAGGCGATTCAGCGCCGCCACCAGCGGCTGAGTCTCACGCGGCGCATGCGGCACGGACAAGATTTCGAGGTTGTCCGGCGAACGCGCGGCCACGTCGGCGGCGAGTTTTTCCAGGGGACGCAGGCCGCGCCGCACCGAGAAATAAACCAGCAAAGCGAGCAAGGGCAGCGCCAGCACGATCGGAATGGCGACCTGGGTCGCGACTTCCAGGCCGACGCGTTCGCGGTCTTTGGTCGGATGGGCGACCTGCACCTGATAACGGCCGTCCGGCGAACGCATCGTCAACACCCGCCAGGGCTGGCCGGCATGGCGGATATCGGCATAAGTGGGCGGGTAATGGCCGGGCCGATTCAACCATTTCGTGTCGGGTGCATTGCCGGAACGCAATAGCAAACGACCCGTGGCGCCCCAGACGCGAAACTCCGGATGCTGCTCATAAGGGTGGCTGGAATCGTCGTCCAGGGTTTCCGTGATCGCATGCGTATCAGACAGGTCCTCCACCTCATGCAGCACCTGCGCCAGTAACAGCTTGGCCGACTGGGCGAGCTGACCATCCATCAACTCATCCGCCTCGTGCAGCGCCTTGTAATAGCTGACCACGCCGGCGGCGACCCAGACCAGCAGGGTGGCGATGGAAACCGTCAGCAACAGACGGGCGCGCAGCGAGTTCGGAACAATACGTCGCATCAGGATCCTTCTCCGACGACATAGCCCAGCCCGCGCACGGTACGGATGAAGTCGGCGCCGAATTTCTTGCGCAGATGGTGGATGTAGACCTCGACCGTATTGCTTTCCGCCTCCTCGCCCCAGGCATACAGGCTTTCCTCCAGCTCAGCGCGGGCGCGGATGCGGCCTTTGTGGCTCAACAGGTCGTGCAGCAGGACAAACTCGCGCGCCGACAACGCCACCGGCTCGCCGGCGAGGGTGACGCGCTTGCCGGCCGGATCGAGTTCGACGCCGGCGTGACTCAAGGTCGGCGAGGCGGCGCCGCCGGCGCGCCGGATCAACGCGCGCAGACGCGCCTGCAATTCGGCCAGATCGAACGGCTTGACCAGATAATCGTCGGCCCCGGCATCGAGGCCGGCAACCTTGTCGGCGCTGGTGTCGCGCGCGGTCAGAATCAGCACCGGCGTGGCGTTGCCGCGCGCGCGCAACTCCTTCAGCAGCGACAAGCCGTCGCGCCGAGGCAGGCCGAGATCGAGCACGCAGGCGTCGTAAGCCTGATCGAGCAGCGCCAGCCGCCCGGCCTCGCCATCGCGCACCCAATCCACCGCATAGTCGGCCAGCTTCAGTCCGGCGCGCACGCCGTCGCCCAGCAGCGGGTCGTCTTCCACCAGCAAAACGCGCACTTTTTGTTACTCCATGTCTTTTTTGACCTTGGCGATCAAGGCCTGGATTTCCTGGCGGCGGCCCGAATCGGCCAGTTCGCGGCCGGGACGGGCGGGGGCTTTGAGCGCGGTGTCGAGATGGCGCAAGGCCTCCGCGTAACGTTCGCGCCCGGCCAGATAGTCGGCGTAGAAGTAATTTGGATCAATCCCGGCGGGGCTGATGGCCAAAGCTTTTTTGAGCATTTCCTCGGCGCGCGCCTTGTCGCCAAAGCCGATCGGCCAGCCTGGCACTTTGGAATAGAGCGCGCCCAGGCTGGTATAGGCGGCACCGTTGAGCGCCTTGTCGTCCAGTTTGATGGCGGTTTCCAGTTGTTGTTTCGCCGCCTTGGCGATGGGCAGCGCGCCCAGGCCACCCTTGGCGCCGGCTTCGCTGGACAGGGCGATGCCTTCCCAGATCAAGGCTTCGGCATGGCCGGGCTGGGCCGATGCAAGCAGGCGGGCTTGCTCGGCGAGGGCGTGATATCGCTCGGCCTGCTGCTTTTCCGGCAGGCGGTATTTGATTTCCGCCCATTGGTTTTGAATCGGCCGAATTGCGTCTTCGGGCGCGGCGGCCGCGGCGCTGGTCAAATTGGCGAATGCGCCGGCAAAAACGAAGGCATAGGCGAGGCGATGGCGTTGCATGGGATTCCTTTCAGGGTTGGATTGCGTGACGTTTGACGATGGCCAGCTTGGCCTTTAAAGCCTGGTCGATCAAGGCCGGCGCGCAGCCGTTGAGCCAGGCGAACAGCCGTTCCGGAAAGCCGAAATGGCTTTCGCCGCGACCGCCGCGTAATGCGGCGACGATCTGGCGAGCGGCGGCTTCCGGGCTGTCTGATTGGCTGCCCAGAGCGTGGTTCAGCGCGTTGACTGCGGCTGAGTTCAAGGCGGTGGCAATCGCGCGCGGGGCGACATGAACCACTGCCACGCGAGAATCCGCCAGCTCGCGCCGCAGCGCCTGGGAAAACCCGCGCAGACCGGCCTTGGCGCCGGAATAAGCGGCAAAGCCGGGGAACGGCAAGCTGCCGAAGGTGGAGCCGATATTGACGATGGCGGCGCGTTCGCGTCCCTTCAGCCAGGGCAGCAGCGCGTGGGTCAGTTGCATCGGCGCGATCAGATTGGTGGCCATGACTTGCGCCAGCGTGCGCCAGTCCTGCTGTTCGTAAAGCCCGAAGGCGTTGACGCCGGCGTTGTTGATCAACACGTCGACGCCGAACGCGCGCGCGGCTTCGGCTGTTTTGGCGATGTCCTCGGCCAGATTGAGATCGGCGCGCAGGCCGAGGGCGATGCGGCCGGTGCCGCCAAGACCGGATACACACGCGGCCAAGCGCTCCTCATCGCGTCCGGCCAGCAATAAATCCGCGCCTTGTTCGGCCAGGGCGCGCGCCAGCGCCTGGCCGAGTCCGCCGGTGGCGCCGGTGAGCAGAATGCGTGCGTTGTTCAGTTCCATGTCGCTTCCTTTTGGGTTGCCGGCGGCAGCGGCAAGGCCCGGAAAATGTCGCCGTACAGTTGGTAGAACACCCGCGCGCAGTGCACCACTTCGGCCTGGTCTTCCGGCGTCATCCGGTTCACCAGTTCGGCCAGATGGCGCGTGTGCTCCTGGTCCAGCGTGCCGTGCGAGCGCAGATAGGAAAACGCCGCGTCGGGCAGGCCCAGCGCTTGCTGGATCAGATCGGCGGCGTGCAAGGCCAGGGCCACGCTGGTGCCTTCCAGCACGAACACCATGCCGAAGAATCCGGCTGGATTGCGCCGCCACACCAGATCGTGGGCGTAAGCCACCATCACTTCGGCCGGCAATTGCGGCCGACTTGCGCGCGCGGCGACGATATCGCCGCCGGCCGCCGCGATGTCGTTGAGGATCCATTCCTCATGGCCGATTTCTTCCTCGATGTATTCCGCGACCGGCCGGCGCAGCCATTCCAGGCGTTCCGGCAGGCGGCTGCCGACGGCCATCAACAAAGGCGTGGTCTGGCGCACGTGGTGAAAAGCCTCTTGCAGAAAGGCGAGATAAGTCGGCAGCGTGACCTCGCCGCGCAGGCAGGTGGCGATGGCGGGCGCGGCGAACAGGTGCGCACGCTCTGCGGCGGTGGTTTCGATCAGATGTTCATAGAACGACATGAGCGGATTCCTTGTCGGTGTAGAGGGATTCGATTGCGGCGGCATGCTGTTGCAGGATTGCGGCGCGTACCGGCCGGCCGTTGCCGGTGGCGAGCCCGTTAGCGGGTGTGAACGGCGCGCGGACGAGCCAGTCGCCGACCTGGGCGTAATCCGGCAATTCGCGGTTGGCGCGGGCGACCGCGGCGGCCAATGTGGTGGCCCATGCGGCGGCCTCGACATCGCCGGCCGGAACCAGCAGCGCGGCCAGCCAGGGCCGCGCTTCGCCAGTCACCACCGCCTGGGCGATTTCCGGCTGTGCCAGCAGCGCCGCCTCGACCCATTCGGGCGCCACGTTGCGGCCATAGGCGGTAATGATCAGATTCTTGCGGCGGCCGGAAAGGCGCAGGAAGCCGGCGGCATTCAGGTGGCCCAGATCGCCCGTCGTGAACTCGCCGCCACGGTTTACAGGCGCGATCCGAGGCGTATCCAGGTAACCCAGAAATGCGCGGCTCTCGATCTGGATTTCACGCCCGGCATCGACCCGAACCCGGACATGCCGCAAGGGCCGGCCGACGCTGTCCGGCTGGTCTGCGCCGGGGCGGTTGAGGCTGACCACGGAACCGCATTCGGTCAGGCCGTAGCCCTCGAAGGCGGGCAGGTCGATGGCGCGAGCGCGCTGAATCAGCGCGGCATCGCAGCGCGCGCCGCCGACCGCGACGAATTGCAGGCTGGCTGGCGCGCGCCGGTTGTCGGCCTGCAAGGCCAACGTCCATGCCTTGAGCAGTTCCGGCACCAGGATCAGGCTGGCGGGTCGGCGGGTTTCGACTTGTCGCGCCAGTTGGCGCGGATCGAAACCCGCCATGCCGCGCCAGCCCATATCGGCCAGCTTCGGCAAGGCGACTTCCGCGCCGCGCAGCAGCGGCGCATAGACGCCGGCGACGTTTTCCAGCAGCAATGCCAGCGGCAAAACCGAAAGATGCCGGTCGATCGGCAAGTCCGCGAGCGCCGCGCTCACCGCTTCGGCGGTATCGAGCAAGCCCGGCGCGGACAGACACACGCCCTTGGGCTGGCCGGTACTGCCCGATGTGAAGGAAATCTTCGCTGTGCCGGGCGGCAGCGATGCGGGCGTGACTTGGCGATGCAGCAAGGCAAGACCGTCCCATGCTCCGATTTCGCGGAAGCCCAGCTCAAGCCCGACGATGCGCGCGGTCTGATCGGTCAGCAGCAAATCCGCGCCGGTGCTTTGCAGGGCATGGATCAATTGGGCGTCGCTGAAGAATCCGGGCAGCGGCAGTTGCGCCACGCCGGCCTTCAGCGCGGCCAGATCGGCCGTCACCCAGGCCGGGCCGTTATCCGCCAACAGCGCCAGGACGTTGGCGTCGAGTTGGCGCAGGCGCATGGACAGGCGCTCGATATCCAGGCGCAACGCCGCCGCCGTGCGCGCCTGTCCGTTGCCGGACAGCAGCACCCGCTCGTCGGGCAAGGCTTGCAGGGCCGTAAACAGCCGCTCAGACACGCGCCAGCCCTGGCTGTTGGCGCGGGCGCTCCAGGGCCAGACGAATACGGCCGGCGACGACCACCGGGCGGCTGTCGTAATAGCGGCCCCAATCGCTCGCCGCCGCGCCCAATCGACTCGGATCGGCGATCCCCAACGCCAGCGGCGGCAAGCCGAGTTTGGCGAAGATGCCGATGAGTTCCCGCGTGGCGGTGAACACCACCCACTCATAGCCCAGGCGATCCAGATGTTCGGCCAGCGCCAGAATCATGCGCGCGCCGCCGCCGGGGCTGACCGAGGCCAGATTGCCTACTTCCGCGATGCGCTCACGCGCTACCGGATGGCCGGCCAGCCGGCCGATGCGGACTTGTACCGCGTCATCGAGATAGCTTTCCAGATACAAGCGCGCGCTCGCCGTGCCGCGCCAACCGGCGGCGGCGGCGATGCGTCCGACCTTCGCGCTATGCCCGACGTGTTCCAGCAGCATCAGATCGGGCGCGAAACTGGCGACGCGGGCAGCGTAGTGGCGCGTGAAAACGCCGCGGATAAAGGCTTCGGCTTCGGCGCGGCGCGGTGAATCCAGCGCAATCACCCGGGTCGTCGAGGCGACATGCTTGGGACCGGGCCGGGCGCGGCAAACAGGTTCTGCGTACATCGGACTAACCTCGTTTAAGGAGACTGTCCGGCACTGTAGAAAACGAGGATTAATCGAACCTTAAGGCAGGAATCGGCCGACTCCGATCGATGCGGCGGCCTGGCTCAGTTCAGCGGCCGATCGAGCTCCTGGTCGACCATGGAAACCGGGTCTTCCAGGGGTTCCAGGTGGGTGGTGACGTGTGTATGCGGTAGCGCATCGCGGATATCCGCCTCGATCCGCTCCGACCAGTCGTGTCCTTGCTGCACCGTCCAATCTCCCGGCACCAGAACGTGCAGCGTCACGAAGGCGCGGCTGCCCGCCTGGCGCGTGCGCAGGGCGTGGAAATCGAGACCCTGTTTGCGATATCCGGCCAACAGCGCCTCGATTTTCTCCAGTTTTTCCACAGGCAACGAGATATCCATCAGGCCGGCGGCCGAACGCCGCATCAGATGCCAACCGGTCCAGACGATGTTCACCGCGACCAGGATGGCAATGACCGGGTCGAGCCAGAGCCAGCCGCTCAACCAGACCAGGCCGACGCCGCCGATGACGCCCGCCGAGGTCCAGACATCGGTCATCAGGTGATGCGCATCGGCTTCCAGCGTGATCGAATTGTGCGTGCGGCCCACGCCCATCAGGATTCTGGAGGTGGCGAAATTGATGACCGAGGCAGCGACGGAAACCAGCAAGCCGACCCCGATGGCCTCAAGCGGTTGTGGATTCATCAGGCGCAGGATCGCCGCATAGCCGATGCTTACCGCCGCCAGCAGGATCAGGAAACCCTCGAACGCGCTGGAGAAATATTCCGCCTTGCCGTGCCCGTGGGCATGATCGTGGTCGGCGGGACGTTCCGCCAGCGTCAGCATCCACAGGGCCATCAGCGCCCCGGCGAGGTTTACGAACGACTCGATGGCGTCGGACAGGAGCCCGACCGAACCGGTCAGCTTCCATGCCACCCCCTTCAGCAGGATGGTGGCGATGGCCGCGGCGATGGATAGCCAGGCGTAACGTTTCAGCGATGGGCGCAGCAGCGATGTGGTCGTCATTAATTAGCCATTGGCAAAGGCGGCGAGGAGGGCAATGGTAAGGATGGCCTGCTGTTGATCCGGTTTCATGATGCTATTCCGTCTGTGGGTTGATCAAACAAGGTGAACGCGGTCAATCGTCGTCGCGTCGACCGCGCGCGGTATTGTTGTCGCCGCCGCGGATGTCGTCCTCATTGGCATTGCGGTGGCATTTGACGCAATTCGAGTAATCGCGGATGCCTTCCTCTATGTGCTCGCGGCGAATGTTGTCCGGAGTGTGTTCATGGCAGCCATAACAGGTGTATTGGCGGTAGTCGTTGCTGACATGGCAGGTCACGCAGCGGGTGCTGTGATCGCGATCGAGCGCGAAATACTTGTCGTGGTTGAACGTCGCCGGTGTCCACCTTTCCTGGCTGTGGCACTGGCCGCAGTTGCCGGAAATCTGTTTGTGCAAGGCGTCGGTGGGCGATTTATGGCAGGTCTGGCACTGATCGCGCGTCGCCTGCTGCAACAAGGCATGGTTGAAATGTCCTTGCGGCCGGAACCGTTTCACACCGGCATGATCGCTATGGCAGGCAACGCAGTCCTGGCTGATCAGCTTCTGGTGAAAAGGCGTCGAGGTGAGCGGCTTGGCGATGGCCAGGCCTTTTGTGGACAGACGACCGATCTCGGCCGGCTTGTGGCAGCTAATGCAACGCACGGAAGCTGCGCCGGCGAGCGGCGCGTGGCAGGCAAAGCAATCGGACTCCAATTGCTTGTGGCCCGGAATCAGCTTGCCCGGCCCGACCATCAGATGCGGATAGACGAAGGCCAGAATCGCCAGCCCGATCAGGTTGGCGGCCAGAATCAGCTTGAGGATTCGGCTCCTTTTTAAGCTCATATCCAGCCCCAGAACAGGAAGATGCTGACGATGTGGCCGAGAGACAGCACCGCGAAGACGATGAAGATCGGGATATGCACCTTGCGCCACTGGTTCATGGCATCGAGCGTCACCGCATCCCAGAACACGGCCTGTTCGACCTCGGCGCGCGACACGCCGCGCAACTGGAAGTGCTCGCGCTGACCCTGTACATGCAGACGGGAACGCTTGAGCAGCAGCTTGCCGACCATGCCGCTGATCACATTCACCCCCATGGCCAGGGTGGCCAGCCAGGGCAGGATGGCGTTGAAATGGATGCCGGCATGAATCAGCACCATCAGCGAGCCGAACCAGGTGCCGAACTCATGCAGGGTCAACAGGGTTTTCGGATTGCCCGCCGTGATGTATTTCCGCTTACGCAGCGAATAGACCAGCGAGCCGATGATCAGGATCGTTCCAGGTATGCCCAGATATCGGCCGACCCATACCAGGTTGAGCCGATGCAGGAGATAGTCGCCGGCCAGCGTCGCGGCCGCCAGCAGACCGAGCAGCAGAGTGAAGGGCAGAATATGTTGGCGCCAGAGCGAGGTCGTCATTTATGCCTCCAGGGTCACGCTGGTTTTCGGCACGCAGACGCAGAGCAGGCAGGTGCCTGGTTCCGGATCGTAATCCGGTGACTGGCGGTAGGACACCTCGCCCCGCCGGATCGTCGTCTGGCAAGTGCCACAGCCACCGGCGCGGCAGCCGAAATCGACGGCAATGCCATTCGCCTCGGCAAATTCAAGCAGGCTGCCGGTGCCAGGTTGCCATGGCAGTTGCTTGCCGGACTGGGCGAAGGTCACCACGATGTCGTTATCTGTCGCTTGTGTCGGGTCTGTCGTTGTGGCGTTTTTGCGTTTGATCGACGCCGGCCCGAACGCCTCGAAGTGGATGTGCGCATCCGGCACGCCCCAATCCTCCAGCGCCGACACCAGGCTAGCCATCATCGGGGTCGGGCCACAGATGTAGAAGTGATAGGGCTTGAGCGGCAATTGCGCGCGCAGCAGGCTGACATCGACGCGGCCACGGAGGTGAAAGTCGTGTTCCACCAAATCCCCCAGTAGCGGATCGCTGAAGCACAGCCGCAGATGAAAGTTCGGATGTGCAGCAGCCAGGGCTTCGAGGTGGGTCTTCATCACCAATTCGCGGCCATGGCGGACGCCATAGAACAACCAGACTTCACGACCAGGTTGCTCAGCCAGGCTCCAGTTCAGCATGCTCAGCATCGGCGTGATGCCGATGCCGCCAGCGATCAGCACCACCGGGACATCGCTGCGATCGACATGGAAATGCCCAGCGGGTGCGCGCACCTGCAAGCGGCTACCGACCACGACCTGATCGTGAAAGAAACTGGAGGAACGGCCCGGCGGATAGTCGCTGCCCGGGGGTGAAGGCACCCGTTTGATCGATATGCGGTAGTTGTCATGGTGCGTCGGCACATCAAGGCGAAAGGTCAGAAACTGCCCCGGCAGGAAGGGGGGCAACGGCTGCCCGTCTTCCGGCACGAGATAAAACGAGCAAACCGATTGCGCGGCATCTTCAATGACCTTGCGTTCGACCCGGAAGGTTCGGAAGCCTGGCCAGTTGGTGGTGGTCTCTTCTGCGGGCGGCGTATCCCGAGTCACGGGCAGATCTGTCGCCCGGCTGCGCAAGGCCTGGTAATCCTGCCAATGACGCCAGAAACCGATGCCGAGATAGATCGCCAGTTGCAGCACGATACCCAGCACGATCCAGAGCAACAGCGCGAGCGATGTCATTTCTCTAAGGTCCCCGAGAACCGTTCGAACTGGTCATGGTGTGCTCTTCATGCTTGCCTCAAACCTGGGCTGTCGCGACATTTTGCGTTCCTTTCCTTGTCGATGATGGCAAGTTGCTCCCCGATTATTAACCAGCCCTTAACGCCTCTTCTGCAAAAATTTGTCGGCGTGTTGATGTTCGGATGCCCATTTCTAGCCATCCCGTACCCCGCTTATTTCGGCAGTCTCATCGCCGCGTCTTCAAACGTACCGGCTTGCGCATCCAGGTGGCAGGCGGCGCAGTTGGCTTTCGCAAGCACTTTGGACGAACGCCAGACGGCGGCTTCGATCTCGCGGTGCTTGTTCAGCCAATACGGCGTTTCGGTGATGCGCAAAGGCGCTTCGTCCGGCTTGATCGAACGGTCGATCTTCCAGGCCGCTTCGCTGCGCTGATGGTCGGCCGCGTTTTCCAGCGCGAAAGCCAGCAGGGTCTTGCCGGTGGCGGCATCCAGGCCGAGGTCGTCGCCGAAATGCCGGCTCTGCCCGGCGAACAGTTTTTGCCAGGAACGCGCGGGCAACAGGCCGGGATGGAAATCCAGATGGCAACTGCCGCATTCCTCGCGCCAGGTGGCGTTGCCGGCGAGGGGTTTGCCGACAAAGGCGACGGCTGTCGCGTTGCCGCGCCCGGCCAGTCTGTCCAGCGTCGCTTCGGCCGCATATTGGAACCACCAAGCGGAAAAACCGGCCGCGCCCAACAAAACGAGTCCGCCAATCAGACCATGCCGGCGTGACACGGGCGCGTCATCCGGCCCCTGTTTGTAGCCCGTCACCATGCCGCGCGCCAGATTTTCGCGATGCGCCCGGCTTTCCAGCACGACCCCGGCGATATGGCCGAACACCAGCAGCAACATCAGCGTGGCCAGGACTTCATGAACTTGCTTGAGGGCATGGCCCAGGTCGTAGCCTAGCAGGCTCGCGGCGACGCCTTGTTGTTCCTCGCCGCCCTGCGCGAACAGGCCGGAAAGACCCACGACCAAGCCAAGCGCGAGCAACAGATAAACCGCCTGACTGCCGGCCGGGTTGTGGCCGAGATGGCGCGCCGCCTGTCTTTTGAGCGTTTGGCGCAGGTAGCGCCAGCCTTGCATCGGGCTGAACAGGAAATTGGTGAAACGCGCGTAATGCCCGCCAGCGAAACCCCAGACCAGCCGGAAGCTGATCAGCCCGAGCATCAGATAGCCCAGGCCGATATGCACGCCCAGCCAGGCGTCGGATTCGGCCGTCAGCCAGGCCCCGGTGAAGCTGGCGGCGAACAGCCAGTGGAACAGACGGGTGGGCAGATCCCAGATCAGCAGCGATTTCATGGCCGTCACCGATCAGCGCGGGATGCGGATGCGGTCTTCTTCGAAATCGCCCTTGTCCGCGCCCGGGTGGCAGGCGGCGCAGTTGGCCGGGCTTTTTACCGACGCGCGTTTCCATACCTCGGGCCGGATTTCATGGCCGTCGTGTTGGCGTTTGAACCAGGCCGTCTCGGTGATGCGCAATGGTGCGCCGGGCGTGCGCCAGCGGGTGGCGGCGTTGTCGACCAGGAATTCGGTGATCGCTCTGTTTTCTTGCGCTGTCAGCGAGGCGTCGCTGCCGAAATGCTTGTCCAGTCCGGCCATCACCTTGCGCCAGGATTCGGCCGGCAACAGGCCGGGGGCGTAGGCGATGTGGCAAGAACCGCATTCCTGCCGCCAGGTTGCATTCGGTTTCGATGTGGGTAGCGGCTTGGCGCGACTCTCGCCGCCGTATTGGCCGACATGGTCATCGGCGAGCGCGGCGCCAGCCAGGATGGAGACGGCGGCAATCAGAAAAATCGTTGTTTTCATGGCATTCCCCTTATTTGATCGACACCAGATAGGTGACGAAATCGCCTTTTTCCTGGGCCGTGCAGGCGCGCTTGAGGACGTCGTTGCAATTGCGCTTGAACCATTTTTCGACCTTGGCCGGATCGCTCAGGCGCTTCGGGTTGGCCGCCGGCGCCAGCGGTTCGATCGACTTGCCGGTCTGGGCATGCTTGCCGGCGGATTTGGCGTTGTCGGTATGGCAGGACGTGCAGCCGATATCGCCGTGGCGGGCGCGGAACAGTTGTTCGCCCTGCGCCGCGCTGAACGGTTTGGCCGCTTCGGCGCGGTATCCGGCCAGCAATTCGGCGCTGACGCCGGCCGCGGCTAAAACCGGCGGGGTGGCAAGCAATGCGAGGGAAAACAGAAGTTTTTTCATGGCCGTCTCTTTGGATTGTGGTGACGGCGACAGTTTTTCCCGCGCAGCTTAAAGGGACATTAAGCGCATGAAGGTGGCGGTCGAAACGGGCTGAATTTCGCTGTTATTGGGTTTTGATTGATCGGCATCAAGAAAATATCGTGAAGCCGTTGATTTGTCTGGAAATCAGGGAACAATCGCGCCTCCCAAAACTGGTTGTAACGTACCAGCTTGCAAGGGCATGCAATTTAACCGGGTTGGCGGCTACGCCCCGGCAATCAAAAACGATGGATGGAGCGAGAAGAGAAATGAATAGGCTCGGCATGGCGTGCGCCCATGAAAAACCGGCGGAACGCAGAATCAAGCTGTTGTTGCGCGATCGCTTCGATATGGCGCTGGGCCTGCTCAAACCGTTGTTGCAAAACCCGGAAGCGCGCAATGGCACCAGCCTTTACCGGGCCATGAGCAAACTGCAGGTGGCTTGTCCCGACCTCAATGGCCATGAGATCGAGGCCTTGGTGACCAGCGTGATGCAGGCTTTGCAGAACCGGCATCCGCGCGGCTGAAGCCGCGCTCAGTGATTGGCGCGCGCTTTCCGCGCCGCGCCCCAGAGTTCTTCCAGGTTGTAGTGCAGACGCACGGCGGGGTGCATGACGTGCACCACCAAGCCGCCGGCGTCGACCAGCACCCATTCGCCGACCTGTTCGCCTTCCATGCCGATGATTTCGGCGCCGGCTTCCTTCAATTTCTTCTGAACGTTATCGGCCAGGGATTTGACCTGGCGGGTGGAATCGCCGCTGGCGACGATCATGGTGTCGAACATCGAGGTCAGCTTGCTGACATCCATCACGGTGATGTCTTTGGCCTTGATGTCCTCCAGCGCGGCGATGGCGATTTTGACCAGTTGTTCGGTCGAGTGTGTTGTGTTGATGGCTTCAGACATAGAGGTGGTTCTCGTGGATGTAATCAATGACGGATTCGGGCAACAGGTAACGCAAACTCTTGCCGCGCAGGGCGCGGTCGCGAATCTGGCTGGCGGAAATATCCAGTTGGGTGATGGTATGCAGAAAAACGAGTCCGGCCGGTTTTTCCTTGAGTTCGGCGGCTTGATCGCAACGGCGGGTGGATAACAGGGTACGCAGCGGATCGGGCAAGGCATCTTCCCAGCTTGCCAGCGAATAGCCCGGTCGATGCGCGACGGCAATATGCGCCAGGTCGAACAACCGGCGCCATTGATGCCAGGTGGTCAGGCCGAGAAAGGCATCGCTGCCCATGAACAGCACCAACGGCGTTCGCGGTGGCAGTTCGGCGCGTAAATCGGCCAGCGTATCCACGCTGTAACTCGGGCCGGCGGCGCCGCTTTCCCTGGCAATTTCGCGTTTGTCGAGCACAAAGCGCGGATTTCCGGCCACCGCCAAGCGCGTCATTTCGAGCCGATGCGCCGCCGCGGCGCGCGGCTGGCCGCGATGCGGCGGGTGTCCGGCCGGAATGAAGCGCACTTGGCCGATGTTCAACTCCTCGGCCAGTTCCTCCGCCAGACGCAGATGGCCGTAGTGGATCGGGTCGAAAGTGCCGCCGAGCAGGCCGATGGGGCGTGCAGGGTGAAGGGTGGCGGATGAAGTGGGGCTCGCCGTATTTCTTGCCGCATCTCCCTTGCCCTTTTCTGGCTGGTCAGGCCTTCCAGGCCGACCGGGCCGCGGGCGTGGATCTTGTCGGTGGAGATGCCGATTTCCGCGCCCAGGCCGTATTCGAAGCCGTCGGCGAAGCGGGTCGAGGCGTTGACCATGACGCTGGCGGAATCGACTTCGCGCAGGAAGCGGCGGGCGCGGCCGTAGTCTTCGGTGACGATAGCGTCGGTGTGGTGCGAACCGTGGCGGTTGATGTGGCTGATCGCTTCGTCGAGGTCGTCGACTATTTTTACGGCGATGATCGGAGCCAGGTATTCCTCCTCCCAATCCGCTTCGACGGCCGCTTTCAGATTGGCCACGCCTGCGCTTTGCAGAATCGCCAGCGTTTCCGGGCAACAGCGCAACTCGACGCCTTTGCCGGCCAGCATCGCGCCGATGCTGGGCAGCGAGGCGGCAGCCACTTCGCGCGCGACGAGCAGCGACTCGGTGGTGTTGCAGGTGCCGTAGCGCTGGGTCTTGGCGTTTTCGACGATATTCAATGCTTTTGCCGGATCGGCGCGGTCGTCGACATAGACATGGCAGTTGCCGTGCAGATGCTTGATCACCGGCACGCGCGCTTCGCCGGAGATGCGTTCGATCAGGCCTTTGCCGCCGCGCGGCACGATGACATCGACGAAGTCCTTCATCGTGATGAGTTCGCCGACGGCGGCGCGGTCGGTGGTTTCGATCACCTGCACGGCGGCTTCCGGCAAGCCGGCGGCGGCGAGGCCTTCACGCACGCAGGCGGCGATGGCTTGATTCGAGTTCAGCGCTTCCGAACCGCCGCGCAGGATGGCGGCGTTGCCGGACTTCAGGCACAGCCCGGCGGCGTCGGCGGTGACGTTGGGACGCGCCTCGTAAATGATGCCGATGACGCCGAGCGGAACGCGCATCTTGCCAACCTGGATGCCGGAGGGCCGGAATTTGAGATCGTCCATTTCGCCGACCGGATCGGGCAGCGCGGCGATCTGGCGCAGGCCTTCGGCCATGCCGGCAACCGTTTTTCCGGTCAGTGCCAAGCGGTCGAGCAGGGCCGGTTCTAGGCCGCGTGCCCGCGCCGCATCCATGTCCTGCGCATTGGCGGCGAGCAGTTTTTCGGCATCGCGTTCGATCGCGTCAGCCATCGCCAGCAGGGCGCGGTTCTTCTGGTTGGTGTCGGCGCGGGCGACGGCACGCGAGGCATCGCGTGCCTGCTGGCCGACGGTTTGCATGTAAGTCTTGATGTCCATGTGTTGCTCCGTGTGTTGCGATGATGGGTTTCGCTGCACTCAACCCATCCTACAAAAAAGCGGGGGCCTGGGTTTGACAATGCGCACGATTCATCAGGGCCAGACTCAGTTGTTTTAGTTCATCCCAGGCATCTTCGCGCAGCAGGCCTTTGGCGGCGCGATCCAGGCGGGACAGGCCGAGCATGGCCCAGGAAAGTTTCTCGGGACCGGCGCGTTTGAGGGCGCGTTCGACCAGCGCCTGTTTGCTGTCCCACACCCGCGCCGCCTGCATCAGCGCGGGCATGCGCTGGCCCCGCGCCAGTCCGGCAGCGATGCGGTACAGCGTGCGTATTTCGTTGCCGAGCACGGTGATGATCAGCACCAGGGCCTCGCCTTCGTTTCGCAGTCCGTCGAGCACGCGGCAAAAGCGGGCGGCGTCGCCTTTCAGGAAGGCGTCGGAAAGGTCGCTGACATCGTAACGCGCGACATCGGCGACCGCCGCGCGCACGGTGGG
Source organism: Hydrogenophilales bacterium 28-61-23 (assembly GCA_002281555.1). Lineage (GTDB taxonomy): Bacteria > Pseudomonadota > Gammaproteobacteria > Burkholderiales > Thiobacillaceae > PFJX01. The sequence goes on along the minus strand of NCGJ01000002.1, from coordinate 85,300 downwards.
CAGCGAGAGTTGCACCGATTGGCCGGGCTGCCGGGGTGGCGCCAGCAAGGACAGTTTTTCGATTTCCTGATGCGCGGCGAGCAGGTTGCCTTCGACCCGCGCGGCGAGCCAGGCCAGGATTTCTCCGTTCGCTTTCAGATGGTGTCGAGCCAGCCGTTCGCCGATCCAGTCCGGCAAGCGTTCGATCGGCGGCGGCGCGGTTTGCACCAGCATGCCGGCGCGTTCGACGGCGGTCGCCCATTTGGTCGACAAACTGGCTTTGTCGAGGCGCGGCGACGTAATCAGCAGAATCGTGTCGGCGGGCGGGTTGGCGGCCCAGGCTTCCAGCGTCTTGCCGCCTTCCACGCCGGGTTTGCCGGTCGGCAGGCGCAATTCGACCAGACGCAGGCTGGAAAACAGCGACAGCGAGTCGAAGCCGGCCAGCCAGCCGCGCCAGTCGAAATGGGTTTCGGCCTGCCAGGATTGGCGTTCGGCATAGCCCTGCGCGCGCGCGGCGGCGCGTATCTGCGCGGCGGCCTCGTCGGTCAGCAGGGGTTCGTCGCCACTGACCAACCAGATTGGCGACAGCGCGCGTTTCAGCGCGCCGTCGAGTTGCTCACCGCGCAGTTTCATTAATGCGTACGTCGCAGCGCGACGCTCGAAGCTCCCCTCTCCCGCAAGCGGGAGAGGGGTTGGGGGTGAGGGAGATGGGCGTGGATGATGACGTTCACGATTCGGGGAATCTCAATCCATGCCCATCAGTTCTTCAAGTAGGACAGGCGACGCAGGATCTGGCGCAGCGCATCCTGTTCCATCGAACGATTGAGCGAAACTTCTTCCGCTTCCTTGGCCAGAACCTGGGCATCGGAATAGGAGAAATCGTTGCTGAGTCGAATCTCGGTCGGCTCGACCAGGATTTGCCCGAATTCATTGGCTACCGAGAGCTGAACCCGATAGACCAGACGGTACTCGCGCACCTTGCCGCCGCCGGACAGGGCCAGGATGCTCTTGCTGTACGACTCTTTGCCGAGCGTGATACGCACCGGCGCGGCGTCCGGCGCCGGCGCCAGTTTTTTCTGGCTGGACAGCGCGGCGCGCAAGGCGATGGCGACCCTGGAATTCTCGGGCGCGACGACATAGGCGGCGCTGAACGGCAACGCGGTCTGGCCGCGCAACTGGAAGCCGCAGCCGGCGAGGGCGAATGCAAGGCCGATAACGGCGGCCAGGCCGAACAGGTTTCTCAGAATGTCACGTCTCATGCCAGTTTCCTAAACGACCACGTTGACCAAGCGTCCGGGTACCACGACGACCTTCTTCGCCGGCTGGCCTTCCATGAACTTCTGCACGTCCGGGCTGGCCAGCGCGGCTTGTTCGATGGCGTCCTTGCCGGCGTCCGCCGCGACCTTGATCTTGCCGCGCAGTTTTCCATTCACTTGCAGCATCAGCTCGATTTCGTCGCGCACCAGCGCGGCTTCATCGACCGCCGGCCAGGCCGAGCCCATCAGGCAGGTGCCGGGTTTCAGCGCTTTGATCAGGCTGCGGCAGATGTGCGGCACGATGGGGGCGAGCATCAGCGTGATCGCTTCCAGCGCTTCCTGTTTGACCGCGCGGGTGGCGGGGTCATTGCCCACTTTTGCCATGGCGTTCATCAATTCCATGATCGCGGCGATGGCGGTGTTGAATTGCTTGCGCCGCTCGATGTCGTCGCTGACCTTGGCGATGGTCTGGTGCAACTGGCGACGGAAATCCTGGGTTTGCGCGCCGAGTGCGCCGCCGCTGTAAGCCGCGCAAACGCCGCCCTCGACATGATCGAACACGGCTTTCCACAACCGGCGCAGGAAGCGGTTGGCGCCTTCGACGCCGGCGTCCGACCATTCCAGGCTCTGTTCCGGCGGCGCGGCGAACATCATGAACAGGCGCGCGGTGTCGGCGCCGTACTGGTCGATCAGCGATTGCGGATCGACGCCGTTGTTCTTCGACTTCGACATCTTTTCGGTGCCGCCGACGATCACCGGCTGGCCGTCGGCCTTGAGCACCCAGACGCCATCGCGTTGTTCCACGTCGGCCGGGTTGATCCACTGCTTCTTGCCTTCGCCAAGATCGCGGTAATAGGTATCGGCGATCACCATGCCCTGGGTCAGCAGGTTGGCGAACGGCTCGTTGGAATTGACCAGACCGACATCGCGCATCAGCTTGTGGAAGAAGCGGGCGTAGAGCAGATGCAGGATGGCGTGCTCGATGCCGCCGATGTATTGGTCGACCGGCAGCCAGTGGTTGGCGCGTTCGTCGAGCATGGCAGTGTCATTGTCCGGGCAGGTGTAGCGCGCGTAGTACCAGGACGACTCGACGAAGGTGTCCATCGTGTCGGTCTCGCGTTCGGCCTTGCCGCCGCAGGTCGGGCAGGTGGTCTCATAGAACGACGGCATTTTCTTGATCGGCGAACCGATGTCGATCTTGACGTCTTCCGGCAACACCACCGGCAGCTGATCGGCCGGCACCGGTACATCGCCGCAGGTCGGGCAATGGACGATCGGAATCGGGCAGCCCCAGTAACGCTGGCGCGAAATGCCCCAGTCACGCAGCCGCCAGGTCGTGCGCTTCTCGCCCAGTTTCAGGTTGGACAGCACCAGCGCGATCTTGTCGATGGCGTCTTCCGAGGTGCGGCCGGAGAAGTCGCCGGAATCGAACAGGATGCCTTGTTCGACATAGGCCTCGGTCAGTGGCAGCGCCAATTCGGCATCCGCCGGCTTGATTACCGGCTTGATCGGCAGACTGTACTTCTGAGCAAACGCGAAATCGCGCTCGTCATGCGCTGGCACCGCCATCACCGCACCTTCGCCGTAACCCATCAGCACATAGTTGGCGACGAACACCGGCACCGGCTCGTTGGTGAACGGGTGATAGACCTTGAGGCCGGTGTCCATGCCCTTCTTTTCCATGGTCGCCATGTCGGCTTCGGCGACGCTGCCTTGCTTGCATTCAGTGATGAATGCGGCGAGGGCCGGATTGTTGGCGGCAGCCTGAGTCGCCAGCGGATGTTCCGCCGCGACGGCGACGTAGGTGACGCCGAACAGCGTGTCGGCGCGGGTGGTGAACACTTTCAGGACGGGCTCTCCCTCTCCGATGGAACTTCCAGCCAACCGACTAGGCTGCTCAAGGACGTCAGCCAAGTCTCTGGCTGCCCCAGCCCCTCTCCCGCTTGCGGGCGAGGGGAGCAAAGGGAAGTGGATCTCGACGCCGAAGCTCTTGCCGATCCAGTTGCGCTGCATGGTCTTCACCCGCTCCGGCCAGCCGGGCAGGTTGTCGAGTTCGGACAGCAATTCCTCGGCGTAGGCGGAGATGCGGAAGAAATACATCGGGATGTCGCGTTTTTCCACCAGCGCGCCGGAGCGCCAGCCGCGCCCGTCGATGACCTGTTCGTTGGCCAGCACGGTATGGTCGACCGGGTCCCAGTTCACCGCGGCGGTCTTCTTGTAGATGACGCCCTTCTTGAACAGCTCGGTGAACAGCCACTGCTCCCAGCGGTAGTAATCCGGTTTGCAGGTGGCAATTTCGCGATTCCAGTCGACCGCCAGGCCGAGGCGCTTGAGCTGGCCGCGCATGTAGTCGATGTTGGCGTAAGTCCAGCCGGCGGGGGCGACGTTGTTGGCCAGCGCGGCGTTTTCGGCGGGCAGGCCGAAGGCGTCCCAGCCCATCGGCTGCAACACGTTGTAGCCCTTCATATGGTGGTAACGCGCCAGCACGTCGCCGATGGTGTAGTTGCGCACATGGCCCATGTGCAATTTTCCGGACGGGTACGGGAACATCGACAGGCAGTAGTACTTGGGTTTGTTCGAGTCTTCAGTGGCGCGGAAGACCTGTTTTTCTTCCCAGTGTTGTTGTGCTTCCGGCTCGATGATTTCCGGGCGGTAATGGGGGTCCATGGGGGAAACCATGCGGGAAACCATTTGGGCGTCCATCTGAAATGTCGTATGTGCTTGAAGAAGCGGCGGATTATAGCCGCGCCCGGTAGTAAATCCCTTGCCAAACTCGGTGACAGGGAAAGGCGCGCGCGTTTATACTCATCCGCCGATTTTGGGCTGAATAGTGAAACGTCAGAGGTGCCGGGTATAGCGCGCACCTCTGACGTTTCCCGATTTACCCGTCACTTTTTTTGGGGAGCACCCATGTCCAAGAAGCATCCCGTCGTCGTTGTCACCGGTTCTTCCGGCGCTGGCACCACTACCGTCAAACGCGCTTTCGAGCACATTTTTACGCGTGAGCATCTGAACGCCGCCGTGATCGAAGGCGACAGCTTCCATAGCCTGGGCCGTGCCGAGTTCAAGGAAGCCATGAAGCAGGCGGAAGCCGCCGGCAATCACAGCTTCAGCCACTTCGGCCCGGAAGCGAATGACTTCGAGGCGCTGGAAAACCTGTTCAAGACCTATGGCGCCACCGGCGGTGGCAAGCGTCGTTACTACATCCACAGCGATGAAGAAGCGGCCGATCACAATGCCAGCCTGGGCACCGATCTGAAGCCGGGCGAGTTTACGCCCTGGCAAGATCTGCCGGCCAAGACCGACATTCTGTTCTACGAGGGCCTGCACGGCCTGGTCAAGACCGACAAGATCAATATGCCCCAATACGTCGATCTGGGCGTTGGCGTGGTGCCCGTGGTCAACCTGGAATGGATCCAGAAAATCCATCGCGACGCCAAGGAACGCGGTTATTCCGCTGAAGTCATCGTCGATACCATCCTGCGCCGCATGCCCGATTACGTGAATTACGTGACGCCGCAGTTCTCGCAGACCGACGTGAACTTTCAGCGCGTGCCGCTGGTTGACACTTCCAATCCGTTTATCGCGCGCGATATTCCGACCCCGGACGAAAGTCTGGTCGTGGTGCGTTTCCGCGATCCCAAGAAGGCGGATTTCCCCTACTTCCTGAACATGATCCCCAACTCTTTCATGTCGCGCCCGAACAACCTGGTGGTGCCCGGCGGCAAGATGGGTTTCGCGATGGAAGTCATCCTCGGCCCGATGATCGAGAGCATGGTGGAAGCCAGCCGCAACAGCTGATCGATACAGGCGGCCCGCTTCAGGCAGCCCAATCAACCGGACGGTTTTCCGTCCGGTTTTTTTATGCCCACTTGTTTTCAATGCTTCACTACCCGGGAGTGAAACTGGCTATGCTGGAAGCGGTTGCTGGAACATCCCCTCATTTCCGGACGCCGATCCGCTAGCATTTTTCCGGAAGCGTCCAAGCATTCTTCATGTTGCCCGGCCTGACTCACCTGCTTCGTCGCCTTTATCACTATCTTGCCTATGTTGCCGGCGGGGCGGTGATCGTCATTTGCATCGTCGCGCTGACGTTCAAGTTCTGGGTGATGCCGAATATTTCCAGCTACGAAGGCGTGCTGGAGGCGGCGGCCAGCAAGGCTGTCGGCCAGCCGGTCGACATCGGCGCGCTGGAAGCCGATTGGAGCGGCGTCAACCCGCGCGTGGTTTTGCGCGATGTGCGCATGACGCCGCCCACGGGCGCCCCGCTGATGCTGCCGCGCGCCGAGGCGGTGTTTTCATGGCTGTCGCTACCCTTGCTGGATGTCCGACTGGCCAGTTTGAGTCTGGAGCGGCCCAGTTTGTATATGCGTCGGAATGCCAGAGGCGTCATTACCGTGGCCGGCATTCCCGTCAATGTGCCCGGCACGCCAAGTCCCTTCCCGGATTGGCTGATCAGGCAACAGCGCGTCGTGGTCAAGGATGCCGAAATCATCTGGCGGGACGAGAAGCTGGACGCGCCCGATTTGCGCTTCTCCGGCGTGCGCGTCCTGCTGGAAAACCGGTTTGGCCGTCATCGTTTCGGCGGCATCGCCACCCCGACCGCCGCCGCCGCCCGCCGTTTCGAGATGCGCGGCGATCTCAAAGGCCGCAGCCTGCGCGATTGGCCGGCCTGGTCGGGCGAGGTGTATGCGCGTGTCGATGGCGCCCGCTTTGAATCGTGGCGGCGTTGGGTGCCCTGGGCGCAAGCATCGGTCCGGAGCGGCGTGGGCGACATGCGTTTCTGGGTGAAACTGAACAAGGGCGCGGTGCAGGGATTGAGCGGCGATGTCCGCCTGGACAAGGTCGCCATCAACATCGACAAAGCCTTGCCCGATCTGATCTTCGACAGCCTGATCAGCCACGCCGGCTGGACGCGCGAGCAGGCCGCGCAAACTTTTTATGTCGATCATCTGCGCTTCAAAACGCCCGGGGCCGCAACCAGCGAGCCCGCCGCCGTGCGCGTCAATCTGACCCCCGGCGGCGGCGGCGGTTTCAAACGCATTGCGGTCAGCGCAAGCAATTTACGGCTGGAAGCGCTGACCGCCCTGGCCGGCGCGTTGCCATTGCCCAAGCGCGGGCATGATTTGATCCAGTCGTTGAATCCGCGCGGATTGGTCGAAGAGGGAACCGGCCACTGGGCGGGCCCGGGCGATTACGCGATCAATCTGCGCATTGCCAAGGCCGGTGTGAACGCTTACGAGCAGTTGCCCGGCATCCATGGCTTGACCGCCCGTATCCAGGCCAGCCAGGGCGGCGGTTCGGCGGTCATAGACGGGCGCGGTTTGAATCTGGTCATGCCCAATCTGTTTCGGCATGACCTCCAGTTCGACCAGCTCGATGCCAGTACCGATTGGAAACTCGATGCCGCCGGCATGAAACTGAATTTCCAGGTCAAGCGCATCGCCAATGCCGACCTCGAGGGCACGGCCCGGGGCCAGCTCGATGTTCCCAAGGCCGGGCCACAGCAAAGCAAGCCGATATATGCCGATATAAGCGCGCATTTGAAGCGCGCCGAGGCCAATGCGGTGTACCGCTACTTGCCGCTGAAAGTGGCGGACGACGCCTACAACTGGCTCAAGCGCGGTCTGCTCTCCGGCCAGTCGGACGATGTGCGTCTGGTGCTCAAGGGCCCGCTCGATCGATTCCCGTTCGACCAGGGTGGCGGCCAGTTCGGTGTCACCATCAAAATGAACGATGCGGTGCTCGATTACGCGCCACACTGGCCGCGTATCGAAGGCATCAATGGCGTGCTGCGCTTCCATGACAAGGCGATGACGCTGAACGCCGATACCGGCCGCATCCTCGATGCGCGGCTCGGCCCGGTGAAAGTTTCGATTCCGGATTTACATTCCGGGCCGGTCGATTCGGTGTTGATCGATGGCCGGGCGGTCGGGGAAACACAGGCTTTTCTCGAATTCATCAAACGTTCGCCGGTGAATGCCCATACCGATCGCTTTACCGAACCGTTCAAGGCAGTTGGCGCGGGCATCCTGGACGTGCACCTGCGCATTCCGGTTCGGAATGTCGACGACACCACGGTCGCCGGCAGTTTCACCTTCAATGACAACCGACTGTCTCCGGGTGGCGAACTGCCGGAGTTGACCGGACTCAGCGGCAGTATTCAATTCACCCAGGCCGATTTGCAGGCCAAGGACATTCGCGTGCGTGTTCTGGGCTTGCCGGCGAAGCTGACTATCGGCAGCGTTGCCGGTTCGGATTCGGGGCCACGCGGTGCGCGCGGCGCGCGTCAGGTGGGCGTGCATCTCGACGGTGAAGTCGATGTGGCGGCGTTGCAGCCGCATCTTCCCGTCGCGCTGGTTCGGCGTCTTAGCGGCGGCACGCGCTGGCAGGCGGATGTCGGCATGAATTCCAGCGGCAAGTCGGGCTTGAGCATCCGTTCCGATCTGGTCGGCCTCGGCATCGAATTGCCGGCCCCGCTGGGCAAGACCGAAGCGCAGGCGATGCCGCTCAGCCTGGCCAAAGAGTCGGTGCCGGTGTCCGATATTGCCGCGGCCCAGACCATAGAGACCGATGCCTGGTTTGCCCGTTACGGCGATCTCCTGACCTTGCGCGCGCATTTGCCGAAGAACGCGCCGGCGCGGATCAATTTGCGCTTCGGCGCGGGCGAGGCCGATGCGCCGACCCGGAACGGGCTTTGGATCAGTGGCGCGATGCGCACGCTGGATATCGACGCCTGGCGCAATCTCGACCTCGATGGGCTGGTCGGGCGCGATGCCGCCAGCGCCTCGGCGCCCGGCGCTGGCGCGTTGCCGTTGCGCGAGGCCAGCCTGACGTTCAATGAGTTGCTGCTGCTCGACCGACGTCTTACCGACACCCACATCGAGTTGCACCCGGCTGGCGCGGGCTGGCGACTGGCGCTGGTCGGGCGCGAAATGACCGGCACGCTGGAAACCGCGCCGGCCGGCGCGGGGATCAAGGTGAGCGCCGATTTCAAACGATTGAATCTGCCGGATCCGTTGCCAGGCGGCCAGGCGGGAGAAAAAAACGGCGCGGGCGCTTCGTTTGGCGAAGGTCTGACCGCGCTTGAACTCAACGTCCAGAGCGTCGCGCTGAAAGGGCGCGAACTGGGCGCGTTGCAACTGCGCCTGGTCGCGGAAAATCCTGTCGAGGTTAAAAAGGGCGCGGCACGAAAACCCGGGCTACAAAAAACCGAGGTACAAAAAACCGAAGTAGCCGGGCCGAGATTTCGGGTGGAGCAATTCCTGCTCAAGAATCCCGATGGGCAGTTGCGCGGGCAAGGCTTGCTCGCCATTCATCCACGCCGGCCGACCCGGCTCGATGTCGATCTGGAATCATCGGATCTGGGCAAAATGCTGGATCGGCTAGGCATGCCGGATCGCGTCAAGCGGGGCAAGGCGCGCATCACCGGGCGCTTGGGTTGGACCGGCGGTCTGGAGGAATTCAATATCGCGACGCTGACCGGAGACCTGGAGATCGATCTGCGCCAAGGCCAGTTCGTCAAAATCGATCCGGGCGCCGGCAAGCTGTTGGGCATTCTCAGTTTGCAAGCCTTGCCGCGCCGGATTGCGCTGGATTTCCGCGATGTTTTCTCAGAAGGCTTCGCTTTCGACGAAATCTCCGGAGGCTGCTATCTGGAGCGCGGCGTTGTCTACACCAATGACCTGCGTATGAGCGGCCCGGCGGCCAAAGTGCGCATGAGCGGCATGATCGATCTGGGCCGGGAAACCCAGAAATTGCGCGTCGGTATCGAGCCGCGTCTAGGCGATACGGTTGCCTTGGCGGGCGCGCTGCTGGGCGGGCCTGTCGTTGGCGTGGGAACGCTGATTGCCAACAAGATTTTGCAGAATCCGATCGGCCAGGCGGCTTCTTTTGAATACGCGATAAGTGGAACCTGGACGGATCCGGTGGTGACCAAGCTGGCCAGGCCGAAGGTGAAGAGTGAGGAGTGAAGGGTGAAGGGAATTCACGTTGCACGCTTGTTTTACTCTCAAGTCCTTGTGTAACCTCGAGCATTCCGCAATGCCTCTTCCGGAGCATGTAGTGACCCGCCCCAAGCCCCCCGCCCCCAAGCCACCCGTTGTCAAACCCGCCAGCCCCAAGCCGTCCAGTTTTGCCAAGACCAAGACCCGCCCGGCGCCGAAGCCGGAGCAGGATGCCAGCGGCATCGTGCGCGTCGCGGCGGTGCAGATGGCTTCCGGCCCCAATGTGGCGGCCAATCTGGCCGAGGCCGAACGTTTGATCGACATGGCCGTGGCGGCGGGCGCCAAGCTGGTCGCGCTGCCGGAGTTCTTCGCCATCATGGGTTTGAAGGAAACCGACAAGGTCGCGGCGGCGGAAGTCGACGGCAAAGGCCCGATCCAGAAGTTTCTCGCCGCGCAAGCCAAGAAGCACGCGATCTGGCTGGTCGGCGGCTCGGTGCCGCTGGCCTGCGACAACCCGAAGAAAGTGCGCAATTCCTGTCTGGTCTATGACGACAAGGGCAAGCGGGTGGCGCGTTACGACAAGATTCATTTGTTCGGCCTCGATCTGGGCAACGAACATTACAAAGAACAGACCACCATCGAGGCCGGCAATCGACTGGTCGTGGTCGAGTCGCCGTTCGGCCGCATCGGCTTGTCGATCTGCTACGACCTGCGCTTTCCAGAGATGTACCGGGCCATGGGCGATGTCGACATCATCCTGGTGCCGGCCGCGTTTACCGCGACCACCGGCCGGGCCCATTTCGAGACGCTGATCCGCGCGCGCGCCATCGAAAATCTGGCCTATGTGATCGCGCCGGCGCAAGGCGGCTATCACGTATCCGGCCGCGAAACCAATGGCGACAGCATGATCGTCGACCCGTGGGGCAATGTGCTGGATCGCTTGCCGCGCGGCTCCGGGGTGGTTGTCGCCGGCATCAATCGCGCCTACCAGGACAGCCTGCGCAAGAGCCTGCCGGCCTTGAAGCACCGCACGCTGGATTGCACCAGCGGCATCGAAGTCGATGTCATCAAAACCTGATTCGTAGCGCACCTAAATCGGTGCGCACGGCGCACCCTACTCTTTAACCGCTCATCCTCATGTCTACTGCCTCTCCCTTTTCCACCGCCGAAGCCACGCTGCTTGCCCCTAACGAGGTCGATGCCGCGCAGCTCGACGGCATCTTCGGCCAACTTGCCGCGCATCGGGTCGACGATGCCGACCTGTATTTCCAGTACACCCGTTCCGAGGCCTGGAGCCTGGAAGAAGGCCAGGTCAAATCCGGCAGCTTCAATATCGACCAGGGCGTCGGCGTGCGCGCCGTGGTCGGCGACAAGACCGCTTTCGCCTATTCCGACGACATCCGCCTGCCCGCGATCCGCGAAGCCGCGGACACCGTGCGCGCCATCGCCGCCGCCGGCCAGTCGGCCACGGTTCGGGTCGCCAGCCGCATGGCGGGGCGCGCTTTGTATGCGCCGATCGATCCGATCGCATCCCTGAACGAGTCGGACAAGGTCGCCTTGCTGCATCGTCTGGAAGACTACGCGCGCAAGCTGGATGCGCGCGTCACCCAGGTCGTCGCCAGCGTCGCCGGCGAATATGAAGTGATTTACGTGACCCGGCTGGACGGCCGCAGCGCCGCCGATGTGCGGCCGCTGGTGCGCGTGTCGCTGCAAGTCATCGTCGAGCAGGACGGTCGCCGCGAGCAAGGCAGCGCCGGCGGCGGCGGACGTTTCGATTACGCTTATTTCAGCGACGCGATGCTGCGCGAATACGCCGAGCTCGCCGTGCATCAGGCGCTGACCAACCTCAACGCCAAACCGGCGCCGGCCGGCAGCATGACCGTGGTGCTCGGTTCCGGCTGGCCCGGCATCCTGCTGCACGAGGCCATCGGCCACGGCCTGGAAGGCGACTTCAACCGCAAGGGCTCGTCGGCCTTCTCTGGCCGCATCGGCCAGCGTGTCGCGGCGGACGGCGTCACCGTGCTCGATGACGGCACCATCGCGGATCGGCGCGGTTCGCTCAACATCGACGACGAAGGCACGCCGACCCAGCGCACGCTGCTGATCGAAAACGGCATCCTGCGCTCTTACATGCAGGACAACATGAATGCCCGCCTGATGGGCATGGCGCCAACCGGCAATGCGCGGCGCGAATCCTTCGCGCATCTGCCCATGCCGCGCATGACCAACACCATGATGCTGGCTGGCGATAAAGACCCGGCCGAGATCATCGCCTCGGTGAAGAACGGTCTCTATGCCGTCAATTTCGGCGGCGGCCAGGTCGACATCACCAGCGGCAAATTCGTGTTTTCCGCCGCCGAGGCCTACATGATCGAAGACGGCAAGGTCACCTACCCGGTCAAGGGCGCGACGCTGATCGGCAACGGCCCGGACGTACTGACCCGGGTGTCGATGATCGGCAACGACATGCGCCTCGACCCCGGCGTCGGCACCTGCGGCAAGGAAGGCCAGAGCGTGCCGGTCGGCGTCGGCCAGCCGACCTTGCGCATCGATGGATTGACCGTCGGCGGCACGCAATAACGCGTCTTGATGGCCGATTCCGAACTCCATAAAGGCGCCGCCAAGACCGCCCGCATTCCGATCAAGATCGTGCCCAAACCGCGCCTGAAATTGCCGGTCTGGATCAAGGCGCAAGCGCATAGCGCGCCGGAAGTGGCGCAACTCAAGGCCATCCTGCGCGAGGCCAAACTGCACACCGTGTGCGAAGAAGCCTCCTGCCCGAATCTGGGCGAATGCTTCAAACACGGCACCGCCACCTTCATGATCCTGGGCGATCTGTGCACCCGACGTTGCCCGTTCTGCGATGTCGGCCATGGCAAGCCGCTGCCGCCCGACCCGGAAGAGCCGCGCCACCTGGCCGAAACCCTGGCCGCCATGAAGCTGAAATATGTGGTCATCACCAGTGTCGACCGCGACGATCTCAAGGACGGCGGCGCGCGGCACTTCGTCGATTGCATCCGGGCAGCGCGCGCCGTTTCACCCGCCACCCGCATCGAAATCCTGGTGCCGGATTTTCGTGGCCGGCTCGATGTCGCGCTCGATATCCTGGCGCTGGCGCCGCCGGAAGTGATGAATCACAACCTGGAAACCGTGCCGCGCCTGTACAAAGCCTGTCGCCCCGGCGCGGATTACGCCCACTCACTGTTGTTATTGAAGACCTTCAAAGCGCGCTGCCCGGGTGTGCCGACCAAGTCCGGCATCATGCTCGGCCTGGGCGAAACCGACGCCGAAGTGCTCGACCTGCTGCGCGATCTGCGCGCGCATGACGTCGACATGCTGACCATCGGCCAGTACCTGCAACCTTCCGCGCATCACCTGCCGGTGGAACGCTTCGTGGCGCCGGAACAGTTCGTCGAATTCGAACGCATCGCGCTGGCGATGGGCTTCAAAAACGTCGCCAGCGGCCCGATGGTGCGCTCGAGCTACCACGCCGACCGGCAGGCAGCGGAGTCGTTGGCGCTTTAGCGCCTTACGAATCCGGCGTGCCAAGTACTGGTGCAGCGAATCCGTTGGCGCTTTCCGCGCTTCGCCCGACATAGCGCCTTACGGATTCGGCGTCCTTCTTACGAATCCGGCGTGCCAAGCACTGGCGCAGCGGAGTCGTTACCCCTTGCGGGTGCAGTGGTATCCGATCCGGACGAATCAGGCCAGCGTGTCGCCCGCCTTGAGCGCATGGCCGGCGAGGAAGGCGCCGACCGGCAGCCGTTTGCCGCCGGCTTTCTGGACTTCCTCGATCGCCAGCGCGCCGCTGCCGCAGGCGATGTGCATTTCGCCCTCGGCGATCGCCAGGATGCGGCCAGGCGCGCCACCGCCGGCGACCGGCCGGGCTTGCCAGATCTTCAGTGGCGCTTCATCCAGCAGTGCAAAAGCGCCGGGAAAGGGATTGAAGGCGCGAATCTTGCGATCCAGTTCCTCGGCGCTCAGCGTCCAGTCCAGCCGCGCTTCTTCCTTGCCGATCTTGGCGGCGTAGTTGGCCAGCGCGCTGTCCTGCGGCGTGGCGCTGACATTTCCGGCTTCCAGTTCGGGTAGCAGTCGCACGATTTCGCGCGCGCCCAGCGCGGCCAGGCGGTCGTGCAGGCTGCCGGTGGTGTCGGTGGCGAGGATGGCCAAGCTGGCGCGGGCCAGCATCGCGCCGGTATCGAGGCCCTTGTCCATCTGCATCAGGGTGATGCCGGTTTCGCTGTCGCCGGCTTCGATGGCGCGGTGGATCGGCGCCGCGCCACGCCAGCGCGGCAGCAGGGAGGCGTGGATGTTGACGCAACCCAGGCGAGGCATGTCGAGCACGGCTTGCGGCAGGATCAGGCCATAGGCGGCGACGATCATGACCTCGGCGCGCGCATCCAGAATGGGGTGGCGCGCGGCGTCGGTTTTCAGGTTTTCCGGTTGCTCGACCTGGATGCCAGCGCGAAGCGCGACCTCCTTGACCGGGCTCAGCCTCAGTTTCATGCCGCGCCCGGCCGGGCGGTCGGGCTGGGTCAGCACCAGCGGGATATCGTGGCCGGCCGCGATCAGGGCTTGCAGCGCCAGCGCGGCGAATTCCGGCGTGCCGGCGAAGATCAGACGCATGCGTAAGTCCTCACATCGCTTCCCGCGCCTGCTTGCTCAGCTTGCTTTTGATGCGTGTCTGTTTGAGGCGGGACAGATATTCGACGAAGACTTTGCCGTTCAGGTGGTCGATTTCGTGCTGGATGCAGATCGCCATCAGGCCGTTTGCCTCGAGTTCGAAGGTTTCGCCGGCCAGATCGGTGGCTTGCACGCGGATGTGTTCGGCGCGCGTGACCTTGTCGTAAATGCCCGGCACCGAGAGACAGCCTTCCTCATGCACGATCTCGCCTTCCTTCAACAGGATGCGTGGATTGATGAAGGTGTGCAGACGGTTCTTTTCTTCGCTGATGTCGATCACCAGCAGGCGGATGTGTCGATCGACCTGGGTTGCGGCCAGACCGATGCCTGGCGCGGCGTACATGGTTTCGGCCATGTCGGCGGCGAGTTGACGAAGTTCCGGGGTCACTTCGGCCACCGGTTTTGCCACGGTATGCAGGCGCGGGTCGGGGTAGTGCAGGATTGGGAGCAAGGCCATGTGCGTAGTCGATGCTTGGTATCGGGGCTAAATATGAGGCTTGAAAAGTCAAATTCCAGCAAAGTGGTTTAAGCTTTTTCCGGTTTGAATTATAACGGCCGGAAGTTTAGTGACTCTCCGCCGACATCCATGAAGGGCAGAAACATGCGTACTTTGATATTGATCGCCGCTTTGGGTTTGAGTTCTGCCCTCAGCGTTCCGCTCCAGGCCGATGAAATCCGTCTCCAGGAACAAGCGCCCGAGCGCCATGTCGTGGTCAAGGGCGACACGCTGTGGGATATCTCCGAGAAATTCCTGAAAGATCCGTGGAAATGGCCGGAGGTCTGGGGATTCAACAAGGAGCAGATCAAGAACCCGCATCTGATTTATCCCGGCGATGTCGTTCTGCTGAGCATGGAAGGCGGCCAGCCGCGCCTGCGCCTGGAAACGAATAGCGCGAACCAGATCGTCAAACTGTCCCCATCGGTGCGTGGCGAACCCATCGTCATCAAAGAGTCCGGCATTCCGGCGATTCCAGTCGGCGCCATTGCGCCCTTGCTGAGCAAGGGCGGCGTCGGCGACCCGGCCGATCTGGCCAAGGCGCCGCTGATTCTCGGCTCCAGCGATGCCCGCGTGATGTTCGGCCCCGGCGACCGGGTCTACGCCAGCAAGGCGGAGGCCGATACCGTCGACTGGAGAGTGGTGCGCCTGGGCCAGGCGTTGAAGAACCCGGACAACCCGAAAGAAATTCTGGCCTACGAAATGATCCATATCGCCGACGCGCGCACGGAAACGCCGGGAGATCCGCAAGTCGTGCGCATCCTGCGTACCGAAC
This sequence comes from Hydrogenophilales bacterium 28-61-23, assembly GCA_002281555.1. GTDB lineage: Bacteria > Pseudomonadota > Gammaproteobacteria > Burkholderiales > Thiobacillaceae > PFJX01. Next base: position 70,165 of record NCGJ01000002.1, on the reverse strand, counting down.
AGGAAGTGCTGGAACGGGATCGCTTGGTGCCGGCCTGGAAAATCGAGCCGCCGCAGTACATGCCGCATGCGCCGGGCCAACCCATCCAGGCCAAGGTGGTTTCCGCCCTGGGCGGCCCGCTTTATGCCAGCACCTGGATGACGGTGGTGCTGGATAAAGGCGCGCGCGACGGCCTGGAAGAAGGCCATGTCCTGGCGCTGTTCCGCGCCGGGCGTTCGGTGGCCGATCCGAAATGCATCCGGGCCGACAAAATCGCTTTCCTGGCCGGCGGCGGACGCGGCCATGCCGAGGACTGCAAGCAGGACAAACAAGACAAGGCCGCGTTGCCGGAGACCCGGAATGGCCTGGTGTTCGTTTACCGCGTGTTCAACAAGGTGGCTTACGCCTTGGTCATGAAAAGCGTCGAACCGGTGGCGGTGGGCGATGCGGCGCGCAATCCCTGACTCCGGCGCTTGTTCGTCTTGAGCCGAATTGTCCGCACCCACTGACGCCAAACTCTGGCTGACGCTTGAGGCGATCCCCGGCCTTGGGCCGGATGCCGCGCAACGTTTGCTTCAGGCCTACGCCGGCCCGGAACAGATTCTGGCCGCGAGCGGCGCGCAACTCGAGTCCGTGGTCGGCAAGTCCCTGGCGCGCGCCATTGCACAGGGCGTTGACGCAGCATTGCTACAGCCCGGCCTCGATTGGCTGGCGCAGCCGGATAACCATCTGATCACCTGGCTCGATCCGGCCTATCCGGCGGCCTTGCGCGATCTGGCCGCGCCGCCGGCCTGGCTCTACGTCAAAGGCGATCCGGCCTGGCTGTCGCGTCCGATGCTGGCCATCGTCGGCAGTCGCCACGCCTCGCCACAAGGCTTGCGCGATGCCGAGGCGTTCGCTCAGGCCTTGTCGGAAGCCGGCCTGACCATCGTCAGCGGCCTGGCTCTGGGCATCGACGCCGCCGCGCATGCCGGCGGCCTGGCCGGGTTGGCGAGCAGCGTCGCCGTGGTCGGCACCGGGCTGGATCGGGTGTATCCGGCGCGCAACAAGACGCTGGCGCATCGGCTCGCGGCGGAAGGCGCCCTGGTTTCCGAGTTTCCAGTCGGCACGCCGCCCAAGAGCGGCCACTTTCCGCGCCGTAATCGCATCATCAGCGGCATGAGCCTGGGGGTATTGGTGATTGAGGCGGCGCTGGAAAGCGGTTCGTTGATTACCGCGCGCCTGGCCTCGGAACAGGGCCGCGACGTTTTTGCGCTGCCCGGCTCGATTCATTCCACCCTGGCGAAAGGTTGCCACCGGTTGATCAAGCAAGGCGCAAAACTGGTTGAATCGGCGGCCGATGTGCTGGAGGAATTGGCCGGCGTGCTGCCGGCACGGGGGGGCGCCGCTTCGTCCGCCGCCAGCCCGGGCTCGACGCCGGACGGCGCCGGCGATGTCTTGCTGGAAATGCTTGCCGGCGGCCCGTTGATCCTCGATCAATTGGCGGGCCGGCTTGGCTTGACGGTGGAGGATGTCTCGGTCAAGCTTCTCGCGGCCGAGTTGGATGGCACTGTCGCCAAGTTACCGGGCGGTCTTTATCAACGACTATTCTGACGATGTTCGACATTCTTCTATATCTCTACGACACCTATTTTTTGTCCGAACATTTCCCGGATGCGGAGCATCTTTCACGCAAGCTTTCAGCGGTCGGCTTTGAAGACGACGCGATCGGCGAAGCGCTCGACTGGCTCGCGGCGCTTGACGATCTGGCCGTCGAAGAAGGTTCCGACAGCCACCCGGGCATGCGTATTTACAACGATGAGGAAATGGGCCGATTGGCTACCGAAGGCCGCGGCTTTTTGACTTTCCTCGAAGGTTCCGGACTGCTCTCGGTGCAGGCGCGTGAATGGATCATCGACCGCGCGCTGGCGTTGACCGACGCGGAAATCTCGGCCGACCGCATCAAATGGATCGCGCTGCTGGCGTTATGGAAGCTGAAGGGCGCCGGTGACGTGCTCTGGCTTGAGGACCTGGTGCGCGGCAGTGAAGAGTTCGCCGACGAAGACGCTGAAGACGGCGTTCGAGACGGCGCTTGGCAGCCCACCTTGCACTGATCATTCTGTGTCCAAACAACTCATCATCGCCGAGAAGCCCTCGGTCGCGCAGGATATTGCCCGGGCGCTAGGCGGCTTCCAGAAGGAAAAGGACTATTTCGAGTCCGAGCATTACGTGCTGTCTTCCGCCGTCGGTCACCTGCTCGAACTGACTTTGCCGGAGGAGTTCGAGGTCAAACGCGGCAAGTGGTCGTTCGCGAATTTGCCGGTGATTCCGCCGCATTTCGCGCTGAAGCCGGTCGAAAAGACCGAAGACCGCCTGAAAATGCTGACCCGGCTGATCAAGCGCAAGGATGTCGATGGCCTGATCAACGCCTGCGACGCGGGGCGCGAGGGCGAGCTGATCTTCAACTACATCGCCCAGCACAGCGCGACCAAGAAACCGGTGCGCCGTCTGTGGTTGCAATCGATGACGCAGGGCGCCATTCGCGACGGTTTCGCCGGCCTGCGCGCGGGCGAGGAAATGGCCGGCCTGCGCGCCGCCGCGATCAGCCGCGCGGAAAGCGATTGGCTGATCGGCATCAATGGCACCCGCGCCATGACCGCCTTCAACTCCAAGACCGGCGGTTTTCACCTGACCACGGTCGGTCGCGTGCAGACGCCGACGCTGGCCATCGTGGTCGAACGCGAAGAACGCATCCGCAAGTTCGTGCCGCGCGCCTACTGGGAACTGGAAGCGCGCTTTGCCGGCGGCAAGGGCGAATACGTCGGGCGCTGGTTCGATGAAAAGTTCAAGAAGGTGGACGACGACGAACACGCCACCGCCTATCGTTTATGGCGGCAACCGAGCGCCGAAACAATCCGCGCCGCCTGTCTGGACCAGCCGGCTAAAGCCACGGAAGAGACCAAGCCGACCAGCCAGCTGTCGCCGTTGCTCTACGATCTGACCAGCCTGCAGCGCGAAGCCAATGGCCGCTTCGGCTTTTCCGCCAAGACCACGCTGGGACTGGCGCAGGCGCTGTACGAAAAGCATAAGGTGCTGACCTATCCGCGGACCGACGCGCGCGCGCTGCCGGAGGATTACCTGCCCACGGTCAAGGAGGTGCTGGCCAACCTGCCCGAGGAATATGCGCCGCTGGCCGCGACCATTCTGGAAAAGAACTGGGTTACTCAAAACAAGCGCATCTTCAACAACGCCAAGATTTCCGATCACTTCGCCATCATTCCGACCGGCAACGCGCCCAAGTCCTTGAATGAAATCGAACAGAAGCTGTACGACCTGGTCACCCGGCGTTTCCTGGCGGTGTTCTACCCGGCGGCGGAGTACTCGGTGACGACCCGCGTCACCCGCATCGTTGAGCATGCCTTCAAGACCGAAGGCAAGGTGTTGGTGAACCCGGGCTGGCTGGCGGTTTACGGCAAAGAGGCGGTAGTCGAGGATGACGAGGCCGGCGGCCCTTCCCTGACGCCCATCGTTCCCGGCGAAACGCTCGCGACCAAATCGGTCGACATCAAGGCCGCCTTCACCCGTCCGCCGGCTCGCTTCAACGAAGCCACCTTGCTGTCCGCGATGGAAGGCGCGGGCAAGATGATCGAGGACGAGGAACTGCGCGCGGCGATGGCGGGGCGCGGCCTCGGCACCCCGGCGACACGGGCGCAGATCATCGAGAACCTGATTTCCGAGGTTTACATGCATCGAGAAGGCCGCGATCTGATCCCGACCGCCAAGGCCTTTTCGCTGATTACCTTGCTGCGCGGACTCGGCGTCAAGGAATTGACCTCGCCCGAACTGACCGGCGGCTGGGAATACAAACTGGCCCAGATGGAACGCGGCAAGCTCTCGCGCGACGAGTTCATGGGACACATCGCCGCGCTGACCCAGGACATCGTCGACCGCGCCAAGCGCTATGAGTCAGACACCGTGCCGGGCGATTTCGCGATCTTGCGGACGCCCTGCCCGAAATGCGGCGGCGTGGTGAAAGAGAACTACAAGAAATTCGCCTGCCAGGCCTGCGACTGGAGCGCCTGGAAGATCGTCGCCGGTCGCCAGTTCGAGGTGGCCGAAATGGAAGCCCTGTTGAGCACCGGCAAGATCGGCCCGCTGACCGGTTTCAGGAACAAGATGGGGCGTCCGTTCGATGCCGAGATTCGCCTCAACGACGACAAGTCGCCCGAGTTCGACTTCGGCCAGCCGCGCGAAGGCGAGGAAGCCGCGCCGGTGGACTTCTCCGGCCAGGAAAGCCTGGGCGCGTGTCCCAAGTGCGGCGCGGCGGTTTACGAGCACGGCAATTCCTTCGTTTGCGAACGCAGTGTCGGGCCGGAAAAAGCGTGCGATTTCCGCAGTGGCAAGCTGATTCTGCAACAGCCGATCGAGCGCGCGCAGATGCAGAAACTGCTCGCCGAAGGTAAGACCGAGCTGTTGACCGGTTTCGTCTCCGCCCGCACCAAGCGCAAATTCTCAGCTTTTCTGGTGCGCGACAAGGCGGGCAAGGTCGGTTTCGAATTCGAACCGCGCGCGGAAGGCGCGGCCAAACGCGCCGCGCCCGCTCCGGGCAAGGAAATCGGTGCGCACCCCGCCGACGGCAAACCAGTTACCCTGAAATCCGGCCGTTACGGGCCTTATGTCCAGCACGGTAAGCTCAACGCCACCCTGCCCAAGGAGATGGATCCGGACGCCGTGACCCTGGAACAGGCGATTGAGTTGCTGGCGATCAAGGCGGCAGCCAAATAGGCCGCGTCGCCCCGCATGGAGCGCGTGCTTATCGGTGTCGATAGATGACGCAGACCGACGCCCCGGTTTTGTTATCGGTCATCGAGCTGCTCGGTTATCCCAATTTGCGCCTGGTTTACGAGCGTCTGGGGTATCGGGTGCTGACCGAATTCGCAGTGCGCAAGGCGATCGGCCAGATGCGCAAGGAAAAACCGGCGGTGATCGTCGCCGACTTCTACTATCAACCGGATTTTCGTGACCGGGTCAGTAATCTGGAATCGTTATTGGCGGCCGCCCAGTCCCATAAAGATGTCAAAGTCGTGGTGCTTTACGAAGCTGCCCACGAACACGCCTTGGAACGTCTGCGCCAGCGTTTCCGTATCGATGCGGCGCTTACCCTGCCTGTCAAGGAATCCGACATCGAGGGGGTGTTGCGGGGTGAACGGGCATAAAAAACGCCACATAAAAGTGGCGTTTTTTATGCTTGGCAGAGCGCTGGCGTTATGGTGTTCAGCCTTGCTTCCGTATGCGGCGCGCTTGGCTCATGCCCAGCAGTCCGAGTCCCAACAGGCCCAGCGTGGCGGGTTCGGGGACGTTGCCGCCACCGCCACCGCCACCGCAGCCGGGAGCATTGGGATTGCTGGTACAGGTCGCGACAGAACCGCTCACCGAGAGAACCTTCATATAGTCATCACTGCTGTCACAGGTGCCACCGGTAGTGCCATTGCTCTTGGAGCAGGTTCCGGTGAGTGGTACGTAAGCGCCAATCAGCCAATAACTCGAGCTGATGTTTCCCGTATTGACCGTGATGGTGCCGGCCGATGCGCCGCCATCATAATGGCCGACCAAGCTCCAACCCGCCCCCAGGTTGCCGTAGGTCGTGCCGGTCAGGTCGGTTGAGGTGCTCGCGCCGCCGGTGAAGGCCCACACGCTGATATCGGAATCCCCGCTAACCCATCCTGTCGATACGGATGAGAGGGCGATGCCATTGGCGGCGCCGGTGAACGAATACAAAATGGAGTCGTAGCGACCCTGGTTATCAAGCGCGTGTTCGGGAGAGTTGCCTTCGTTCGCGTCTCCGGTTGTCGCATTTAATGCCGTTTTATCCCGGTTGGCGGCGCCATAGCCAGAACCGGAATAGAAGGCCAGGTACGCCGATTCCAGTTTGTTGGACAGATTGTTCGTTGTCGTCCCTACAGTGGTTTCGTTGAGCACGCCAGATTGGTTGGTGTTGGCCCAGGCGGTTGCCTTGACGGTCACGCCGCCGGCGGTCACGGAATCGGAACTGCCGACATCCAGGGTGTTACCGGCGGAATTCGTGTAGTCAGCGGCCGGATTGGGATCAACGGTAGAGGCGCTCCAGGTCAGTGCCATTGCGGGAGAGGCCAATGCCAGAGCGAGTGCTGCAAACAACGTGGAGGTGGAAAACCGTTTCATGACGCTTCCTTAGATTTGTTGGGCTTGTTTGCCTTTTAGCAAATCTAATGCCAACTTTTTTTACCTAAGTTATTCCAATAAAATCAGTCTGTTATGGAGAGGCCCGTTTGTACATTGCATTTTGATGTCAAGAAATTCGACACAAAGCGCATGAACGCTCGGCGCATTCGAGGCGCGACGTCAACGTTTCAGTTGTTGCAGTAATTGTCTGGCTTCAACCGCGCCATCGAAAACGGTCCCGGGATTCAAGGCGAGTTCCAGCTCTTTGCCGGCCTCGGAATGGCGTCCGGTCCGGTGCAGAACAACGGCCAGGTGATAGTGGATTTCCGGGCTGTTGGGCGCGCGTAAACGGGCATCGCGCAAATGGCGTAACGCCCGCGTGTTGTCTCCCTTCTGCGCCAATATCCAGCCCAATGTGTCGTTGGTAATGGGACTTTCCGGGGTCAGCTGGTAGGCGCGCTCGGCGTAACGCAAGGCGACATCCCGGTCGCCTTGCTGGAGCAGAATGTTGGCCAGATTATTAAGCGCGGGGGCTTGTTCTCCGTGCTGCTTGAGGTGGCGCTCGTAAGCCGCCCTGGCCTGAGCCAGCTTGCCGGCGCGCAGCCATCCATCCGCCAGCGCGAGTTGGGTCGCCGCGACATTGGGGTGGCGCCGATTCCAGGCTTCAAGCAGCTCCATAGCGTGCGTCAGGTCGCCGGCCTGGAGTTGGCTCCGGAACAGCCGCAGTGCGTTGTCGGCGCTATCCGATTTGTTTAGTGCGGCCCGATAGTGCTGGACGGCATCCGCCGGCCGTCCGCCAGCGCTGGCGATATCGCCAAGCAGGCGGTAAGGCTCGGCACTGTTTGGGTGCAAGGCGGTGAGTTGTTGGGCTCGGCTTTGCGCCTGCTCGGGCGTACCCTTGCGCAAATCCCGCTCCGCCAGCAACAGGTTGATGGCCAGGTTGTTGGGTGACGTTGTGAGGGCCTTGTTCAGGCTCTGCGCGGCACCGTCCAGATCGTTCAGGCGCAGTTGCAGGCGCGCGGTTTCCGCTAGTAGATCGATATTGAATCCCGCCTGCTTGCTCATGTTGCTGAATGCAACTCGGGCCATGTCGTTGCGGCCATTGGCGGCATGGCTTCGCCCGAGCAGTGAGAGTACCTGGAAATTCTCCGGGTCGCGGCCACTGAGATCCTGGGCGAGATCCAGTGCTTTGTCAGGCTGGTTGTTGGCGAGGTAATAATCTCCCAGGGTGAGCGCGATATTCATGCCCGCATCGACGCTGCGCAGTTTTTCCAGGCGACCGATGGCGTCTGGCAGCTTGTTTGCCGCCGCGTCCGTCTTGGCTAGCTCGAATTGCGCCTGGCTGTGGCGGGGATTGCGCTTGATGAGCAATGAATACTGCTGGCGCGCCGCGTCGAGACGGCCGGTCGCGGTTTCCAGCCTGCCCAGGTTGAGGCGGGCGGCATCCATTTGGGGATCGAGGGATAACGCTTTTTCGTAGGCGGCGCGAGCGCCCTTGTGGTCGTTGGCTGCGGCCTTGGCGACCCCCAGCAGGTTGTAGGCAGGCGCTGGCTGCTTGCCGGCGCGTACCAGTGCTTCGGCGACGCCGACAGCTTCACGCGTTTGGCCCTGCTGAATGTGCAACATGACCAGAGCGGTGCCGAGGCGGCCATCGGTGGGGCGCTGACGGAAGGCCTGTGTAATGTGCTGCAAGCCACTGTCAATTCTGCCGACACCGAGCAGGCTGAAGCCCAGGGAGGCGGTGAGTTCGGGCTTGCGCTGGACGGCCGCGCCAGCCTGTTCCAGCAGGTTGGCGGCCTTGGCGTGCTGATTTTTCGCCAGATAGGCGCCGGCTAGAAGTGAAAGCACGTCCGGGTCGTTGGGGGCGAACTTGGCCGCCCTTTCCAGCACGGTAATCGCGGCATCGGTTTGCTTGTCCCTTAGATAAAGCGAGCCGAGCATCTTGCGAGCGCCGGGATGGTCGGGGTGCAATTTCAGGTAGCTTTCCAGATAGGCCTGAGCCTTGGCTGTCGAATTCAGGCCGTAATTGGCCAGCGCGCCCAGCATGAGAAATTGGCCGCGTCGGCGGACGGCTTCGGGCGGTAGCGCATCGATGAGCTTTGCGGTTTCCAGCAAGGCGATTTTCGCGGCCTTGCCGTCGCCTTTGAGGGCCAGATAGACCGAATGCAGATAAGTGCCACGCGGGTCATTGGGATTTTTTGCTTTAAGGGCCGCCAGCTCCTTGGCCAGTTCGTCGAGTCGGTTGAGGTCGAGGAGCAGGCCCGCGCGGGCTACGCGCGCGTCGGCGAGACCCGGCAGATACTCCAGCGCCTTGGCGTAGCTCTGCAGGGCGTTTTGTGCCGCCCCCTGCAGATGTTCGATGGAGCCGCGCAGATTCCAGGCCTTGGCGTTGCGGGCATCCAGGGCCAGGGCCTGATCGGCGAAACCGCGCGCGGCTGCAAGCTGTCGCAGTTGCAGGCTGAGCATGCCGCGCGCGACCAGCAGATCGGAGGTTTTGCCGAGATTGGCGGCCTGGTTGAGCGTGATGTCCGCGCCGGCCATGTCGCCCAGTTCCATCAAGGCGTAGCTGCGTAGCAGCAGGAGCTCCTGCTGGATTGACGCGGGCAGGCCAACAGGGGAAATGCGCTCGGCGAGTTGCTTGAACTTGCCTTGGGCGAAATAGGCCTGAGCAAGCTGGGGCACGATCTCGGCGCGATCCGCGCCCAGTTTCATCGCGTTGTCGAACGAGGTTTCGGCGGCGGCGGGGTTGCCCAGTTTCAGTTGGGCGCGCCCCAATAACACATGTGCCTGCAACAGGCGTTCATCCTGCTGCAATGCGTTCTTGAGTTGGACAACGGCTCCGGCGCTATCGTCCCGTTCGAAGCGGGTAAGCGCGTCCTCGAAAAACTGTGCCGCCTTGGCGGGGTCGCCCGCATGTGACTGCGAGGCAAGCAGGAAGAATGACAATAAGACGGCGGGCGCCGGACGGGGCATGGTTCTGCTCCTGGTTCACCTGAGCCGCGCGATATTCACCCGCGACGCATTGAGTCGAAGAAATCGTTGTTGGTCTTGGTGGCGCGGATTTTGTCGCTGAGGAATTCCATCGCTTCCATGTCGTCCATCGGGTAAAGCAATTTTCTCAGCACCCAGATTTTCTGCAGGATGGATGCCTCGATCAGCAGTTCTTCCTTGCGGGTGCCGGAGCGGTTGACGTTGATCGCGGGGTAGACCCGTTTCTCGGCCATACGGCGATCCAGATGGATTTCCATGTTGCCGGTGCCCTTGAATTCTTCGTAGATCACGTCGTCCATCCGGCTGCCGGTGTCGATCAGGGCGGTGGCGATGATGGTCAGGCTGCCGCCTTCCTCGATGTTGCGCGCCGCGCCGAAGAACCGTTTCGGTTTGTGCAGCGCGTTCGCGTCGACGCCGCCGGTGAGCACCTTGCCGGAGGTCGGTTGCACGGTGTTGTAGGCGCGGGCCAGACGGGTGATCGAGTCGAGCAGGATGACCACGTCTTTCTTGTGTTCGACCAGACGCTTGGCCTTGGCGATGACCATTTCGGCAACCTGGACGTGGCGCGCGGCGGGTTCGTCGAAGGTGGAGGCGACCACTTCGCCTTTCACCGTGCGGGTCATTTCAGTGACTTCTTCCGGACGCTCATCGATCAGCAGGACGAGCAGTATGGCCTCCGGATGGTTGGCGGTGATGGCGTGCGCAATGTGCTGCAGCATCACTGTCTTGCCGGTCTTGGGCGGCGCGACGATGAGGCCGCGCGAGCCTTTGCCGATCGGGGCGATGATGTCGACGACCCGGCCAGTCATGTTTTCTTCCGCCTTGATGTCGCGTTCCAGCTTGAACGGCTGGTTGGGGAACAGCGGCGTCAGGTTCTCGAACAGGATCTTGTGCTTGAGGTCCTCGACCGCGCCGCCGTTGGCCTTGTCCAGCTTGGTCAGCGCAAAGTAGCGCTCGCCATCTTTCGGGGTGCGAATTTCGCCTTCGATGGTGTCGCCGGTATGCAGGTTGAAGCGGCGAATCTGCGAGGGTGAAACGTAAATGTCATCCGGGTTGGACAGGTAGGACGTATCCGGGGAACGCAGAAAGCCGAAGCCGTCCGGCAGTATCTCCAGCACACCGTCGCCGAAAATGCTCTCGCCAGCTTTCGCCGCCTGTTTCAGGAGGGCGAAGATCAGCTCTTGTTTTCGCATCCGGTTGGCGTTTTCGATGCCATTGGATTCCGCGATTTCAATTAAAGCGCTGACGTGGTGCTGCTTGAGTTCGGAAAGATGCATGTGTGTATGGGTGCGGGTTGGCCGAAAGCGGCCTTGGGAGGGAAATGCTGGAGGGGGAGGTGTGAATCCGGCCCGGCGGGCTGCGGATTCGTTAAAACTCTAGTGCTTGTAAGTCCGGCATCATCCCTGTGGATACGCCGGATGAAGCTAAGCTAACGGAAGTTAGATGTTGCTGTCAACGAAAGCCGTCAACTGAGATTTGGACAGGGCGCCAACTTTGGTGGCTTCGACGTTGCCGTTTTTGAAAATCATCAGGGTGGGAATGCCGCGAATGCCGAACTTTGGCGGTGTCGCCTGGTTTTCGTCGATGTTCAGTTTGCACACCTTGAGGCGGCCGGAATATTCCTTGGCGACTTCATCGAGAATCGGGGAAATCATCTTGCACGGACCACACCAGTCAGCCCAGTAATCCACCAGAACCGGCATGGGGGATTGCAGAACTTCTTGCTCGAAGGTGTCGTCGGTGACGTAATGAATGTGTTCGCTCATGGCGGAAGTACCTCGCGGAGGAGTGTGGATGGAGCTTTAAAAGTGCGGGAAAGCAAGGGAATGAGGGAGGCGCTTGGGTGGCCGTAGTACATTGTTTGTCGCTATCGTAGCGAAAAAGTAATAGTGAGGAAAGTTATGACCTACGTTGTCGCGGAAAACTGCATCAAGTGCAAATACACCGATTGCGTCGAAGTATGCCCGGTGGATTGTTTTCACGAGGGGCCGAATTTTTTGGTGATCGATCCGGAAGAATGTATCGACTGCAATCTGTGCGTGTCGGAATGCCCGGCCGAGGCGATCTTTCCGGAGGACGATGTACCGGCTGGACAGCGCCAATTCCTTGCGCTCAACGCGGAACTGGCGCGAACCTGGCCGGCGATCGCCGAGAAGAAAGCCGCGCCGCCGGATGCCGATATCTGGAATGGCAAACCGGACAAGGCCGGTTTGCTGGAGCGCTGATTGCTTTCCGATTATTTGCCCAGTACCGCCGCCAGCGCTTTCAGGCAGTAATCGACGTTTTTCTGGCTGGCGGACGCGCCCATCAGGCCGATGCGCCAGATCTTGCCGGCCAGGACGCCCAGGCCGGCGCCGATTTCCAGATTGAACTCCGACAACAGGCGCGCCCGGCAAGCGGCATCGTCCACGTCCGCGGGCAGATAAACCGAATTGAGCTGCGGCAAACGCTCGTCTTCCGGCACCACGAAGCTCAGGCCCAGTTTTTCCAGCCCGGTCTTGAGTTGTTCGTGCATCGTCCGATGCCGCGCCCAGGCGTTCTCGATGCCTTCCTCGGCCAGCATCACCAGCGCCTCATGCAGGCCGTAGAGCGGATTGATCGGCGCGGTGTGGTGATAGGTCCGCTTGCCTTCTCCGCTCCAGTAACCCAGCACCAGATTCAGGTCCATGAACCAGCTTTGCACCGGCGTCTTGCGCGCGCGCACCTTCTCGATGGCGCGTTCGGAAAAGGTTACCGGCGACAGGCCGGGCGTGCAGGACAGGCATTTCTGGCTGCCGGAATAGGCCGCGTCGATGCCCCAGGCGTCGATCAGCACCGGCGTGCCGCCGAGCGAAGTCACGCAATCCATCAGCGTCAGCGCGCCATGTTTGCGCGCGATGGCGGCTAGTGCGGCCGCGTCCGATTGCGCGCCGGTGGATGTTTCGGCATGCACGAAGGCGAGGATTTTCGTGTCCGGATTCGCGGCGAACGCCGCTTCCACTTTGGCCGCATCCACCGCCCGGCCCCAGGCGTCCTCGACCACGACCGGCACGCCGCCACAGCGCTTGACGTTTTCCAGCATGCGGCCGCCGAACACGCCATTGATGCAGACGATGACCTTGTCGCCCGGCTCGACCAGATTCACGAAGCAGGTTTCCATGCCGACCGAACCCGGGCCGGATACCGGGAACGTCAGCTTGTTCCCGGTCTGGAACGCGTAACGCAGCAGCGTTTTCGTCTGTTCCATCATGTCGGTGAAGGCCGGGTCGAGATGGCCGATGGTCGGTCGCGCCATGGCGTCGAGTATGCGTCGTGGCACATCGGACGGGCCGGGGCCCATCAATGTGCGGTGCGGTGGCGAAAAAGAAGCAATGGTCGGTGACGGAATGGCCGGTGCGGCAACAGACATCGAAATCTCCAGGTTGATCAATCCCGACAATCTTAGTCGGAATAAGCGGCTGGCCGGAAGCCGGGCTGCGGGAACCGTTACATCGCCACTCGCGCCAATGCCGGCCCGGCCCGCAGCCCGCCGATGACGACGGCGTGTTCGAAGCCATGGCGCCGGAACACGGCCATGACTTCCGCCACCGATTCCGCCGCGCACGCCACCAGCAAGCCGCCGCTGGTCTGCGGATCGGTCAGGATGGCCTTTTGCCAGTCGGCGCAGCCGTCGAACAGTTCCACGCCGTTGCCGTAGCTGTCCCAATTGCGCGCGCTGGCGCCGGTGACGAATCCCGCTTGTGCCAGTTCGGCCGCGCCGGGCAGCGTCGGCAATTTGGCGAATTCGATGTTCGCGGTCAGGTTCGATCCGCGCGCCAGTTCCAGGCCGTGGCCGAGCAGGCCGAAACCGGTGACGTCGGTCATCGCATGCACGCCGTCCAGCTTGCCCAGTTCCGTGCCCGGCGTATTGAGTTGGGTGGTGGAGGCGATCATCGCCCGGTAGCCGTCTTCCGGCAGCGCATCTTTCTTCAGCGCCGCCGAATAGATGCCGACGCCCAAGCCTTTGCCCAGAATCAACACATCGCCGGGCTGGCCGGCATTGTTTTTCTTGATCTGGCGCGGGTCGACCACGCCGATGGCGACCAGGCCATAGATCGGCTCCTGTGAATCGATGGAATGGCCGCCGGCGATGGGTATGCCGGCCGCCCGCGCTGCCGCTTCGCCGCCGGAAAGGATCGCGCGGATGGTCTCGTGCGGCAGTTTGTCGATCGGCATGCCAACCAGCGCCAGCGCGAACAAGGGCTGGCCGCCCATGGCATAGACATCGGATATCGCATTGGTCGCGGCGATACGGCCGAACTCGAACGGATCGTCGACGATGGGCATGAAGAAATCGGTGGTCGCGACGATGGCCTGGGTTTCGTTCAGCCGCCACACCGCCGCGTCGTCGCTCGATTCGATGCCGACCAGCAGATCGGGAAACGTGCTGCTCAAGCCTTTGGAAAAAGGCGAGTCGGCCAGGATTTTCTCCAGCACCGCCGGCGCGATCTTGCAGCCGCAACCGCCGCCGTGGGAAAGGTGGGTGAGACGGATCGGGGTGTTCAGGACGGGTTCGGTCATGGTGTGCTCTTGCGTCGTAAAGGTGAGTTGAAAATGGCGTGCATGGCCAGCAACGTGGCAACCAAAGCCAGAAACGCCCAGTTTCCCCAGATCAGGTAGGGGGTGTCGCCGATCCGGCCCTGGGCATCGCCGGTCAGCGTGCCGGTGGTGAACGGCGCCAGTTGCGCGCGCACGCGGCCTTTGTCGTCGAGGATGGCGGTGATGCCGGTGTTGTTGGCGCGCAGTTGCCAGCGGCCGGCTTCCAGCGAGCGCATGGCGCCGATCTGCATATGCTGCCACGGCGCCCAGCTATCGCCGAACCAGGCGTCGTTGCTGACATTGACCAGCAGCGTGGCGTCGCGCGCGGCATGGATTCTTTCTTCGCCAAAGACATCTTCGTAACAGACATTGACGGCCAGTTTTTCACCGGCGGCGGCCAGGGCCGGCTGGTCCGCCGCGCCGCGGGCGAAATCGCCGAGCGGGATCGACATCATGTCCACCGCCCAGCGGAAGCCGAACGGCACGAATTCGCCGAACGGCACCAGATGCGCCTTGGCATAGCGACCTTCCGGCGAGCCGCCCAGACTGATGACGCTGTTGTAGTAGCGCGCGTTGCCATTTGTGTCCCGACCATCGTCTTCCGGCACGCCGGCCAGCACATCGCCGCCGCGCTTTTTGGCGTGATCGGCCAGCATGCCCAGGTAGTCGCGCGGAATGTCGGAGCGAAACAGCGGCAGCGCGGTTTCCGGCAGGATGATCAGTTTCGCCTGGCTGGCCAGCACGGCGCGGGCGTAGTGGCGCAGCGTCTCATCCAGTTTTTCCGGCCGGAATTTCATGTCCTGGGCAATATTGCCCTGCAGCAAGGCGACAGAAACAGGCGCGCCGGCCGGCTGCGTCCAGTCGATCTGTTGCAGTCCCCAGCCACCCAGCCACAACACGGCCAGGAAGGCGAACGCCCAGCGGGAACGTTGGTCGGCAATCCCTTGCCGACATTCCGCGTCGGAGGCGTGTCGGCAAAGGATTGCCGACCTACCGAACCGCGCCATGAGCGTCAACGCGCCCGCCGAAAGCGCCGCCAGCAAGGTCACGCCATAGACGCCGAGCACTGGCGCATAGCCGGCCAGCGGGCTTGCCGGTACTTGCGAATAGCCCAGCGCCAGCCAAGGAAAACCGGTCAACAGCCAGCCGCGCGTCCATTCCAGCAGCGCCCACGCCACCGGTAGCGCCAGCGCGCTTCGTGTCCATCCGGACGCGGCCAGGCGCGCGCCCAGGCTCAAGGCCGCTGCCGGCCACAAGGCCATGAACGCGCAGAACAGCAAAGTGGCCAGCGCGGCGATCGGGAACGGCATGCCGCCATAGGTCGATATGCTGACGAAGATCCAGGACACCCCGGCCAGAAACAGGCCCAGCCCATAGGCCCAGCCGAGCAGGAAGGCGCGGCCGGGCGCGGCCTCGCGCGCCAGCCAGAAGAGTCCGGCCAGGGTCAGGATGGGTAGCGGAAACCAGCCGATGGGCGCATAGCCGAGCGCGGCCAGCGCGCCGAGCAGGGCGGATATCGCGTAACGGAGGGCGGGGTGCATGGTGTAAGCCGAGCCGTCATTCCGGCGCAGGCCGGAATGACGGTCCATATTCAATTCATCTGGAACGCGACAAAGGCGATTTCATCGCCGCCCTTGACCGGTGTATCCAGTTCGGCGAATTGCTTGTTGACGGTGATCTTCATGGTGTCGCGCGGGTTTTCGAAAATCGTCGGCCAGTTGTCGCCGCGCCGCGCCAGGTGGGCCATCAGCCCCTTCACATCCTTGATGGTGAGCGGCAAAAACATGTATTCGCTCTCGCGGAACAGCATTTCCGCCAGATGGCCGAAGTAAAAGATGGTGATTTGCTGGCTCATGTTTCATGCCTCAATAACAAAAATGAGCGCGATTTTACGCCGCCTATAATCACCACCATGACCGATCTCCTCAGCACGCTCAATCCAGACCAACTCGCCGCCGTTACCGCTCCCGCTTCCGCCCTTGTTCTGGCCGGCGCGGGGTCGGGCAAGACCCGCGTTCTGACCACCCGCATCGCCTGGCTGATCCAGACCAATCAGGTTTCGCCGATGGGCCTGATGGCGGTCACTTTCACCAACAAGGCGGCAAGGGAAATGCTGACCCGCCTGACATCCATGCTGCCGATCAACACGCGCGGCATGTGGGTCGGCACCTTCCACGGCTTGTGCAACCGCCTGCTGCGCACGCATCACCGTGAAGCCGGCCTGCCGCAACTGTTCACCATCCTCGATTCCTCGGATCAGCTTTCCGCCGTCAAACGCGTGTTGCGCGCGCTCAATGTCGATACCGAGAAATACGACCCGCGCAAGGTGCAGAGCTTCATCAACCAGAACAAGGAAGCCGGCCTGCGCGCCGACAAGGTCGAAGCCTGGGACCCCTACAGCCGGCATCTGGTCGAGTATTACGCCGCGTATGACGCGCAGATTCATCGCGAAGGCGCGGTCGATTTCGCCGAACTGCTGCTGCGCGCGTATGAACTGCTGTCGCGCAATGCGCTGTTGCGCGAGCATTACCAAGAGCGCTTCCGCCACATCCTGGTCGACGAATTCCAGGATACCAGCCGCCTGCAATATCTCTGGCTGAAGTTGCTGAAAGGCCCGGACAGCGCGTTGTTCGCCGTCGGCGACGACGACCAGTCGATCTACGCTTTTCGCGGCGCCAACGTCGGCAACATGGGTTTGTTGATGGAAGAACTGAACATCGCCGCGCCGATCAAGCTGACCCGCAACTATCGATCCGTCTCGGTCATTCTCGACGCCGCCAACGCGGTGATCAGCCACAACCAGGGCCGCCTGGGCAAAGACCTGTGGACCGATGCCGGCGAGGGCGAATTGATCCGCCATTTCCAGGCCGCCGACGACAACGAGGAGGCGCGCTTTCTGGTCGAGGAAATCCAGGCGCGCAAACTCGACGGCGATACCTACCTCGACCAGGCCGTGCTGTACCGCTCCAACGCGCAGTCGCGCAGCATCGAGCACGCGCTGTTTTCCGCCGGCATTCCTTATCGTGTCTACGGCGGCCTGCGCTTCTTCGAGCGCGCCGAGATCAAGCACGCGCTGGCCTATCTGCGCCTGGCCGCGTTTCCGGAAGACGACAACGCTTTTCTGCGCGTGGTCAATTTCCCGGCGCGCGGCATCGGCGCGCGCGGCCTGGAGTCGCTCGATGCCGAGGCGCGCGCGGCCGGCGTCAGTTTGTGGGCGGCGGCCTGCGCGGCGGGCAAGAAATTCGCCGCCTTCGTGGCCTTGATCGAAAGCCTGAAAAACGACATCGTCGGCCTGCCGCTGATGGAACAGGTCGAACACGTCGTCGCCCGTTCCGGCCTGCTGGAGTTTTACAAGAACGAAAAAGACGGCGAAGACCGGGTCGAAAACCTGAACGAACTAGCCAACGCCGCCGCCGGTTTTGCCGCCGAAAGTGATGACCAGTCGCTCGAAGCCTTCCTCGGCCATGCCGCGCTGGAAGCCGGCGAACACGCCGCCGCGCAGGGCCAGGACGCGGTGCAACTGATGAGCGTGCATTCCGCCAAGGGCCTGGAGTTTCAGACCGTGTTCATCACCGGCCTGGAAGAAGGCCTGTTCCCGCATGAAAACAGCCGCAACGAAGCCGACGGCCTGGAAGAGGAACGCCGCCTGATGTACGTCGCCATCACCCGCGCGCGCAAACAGCTCTATGTCACCCACGCCCAGCAACGCATGCTGCACGGCCAGATCCGCTACAACCTGCCGTCCCAGTTTCTGCGGGAAATTCCGGAAAACCTGGTGCGCTCGTTCTCGTTCCGCGCCAGCAAACCGGCGCCTGCGCCGGTGCGCGCCGCCACCCCCCGTGTCGAGCACTACCATCCGCGCCCGGTGTCGCGGCGCGAAGCCAATCTGCCCTACAAAATCGGCTCCCGCGTCATCCACCCGAAATACGGCGAAGGCGTCGTCGCCGCCTACCAGGGCCAGGGCGCGGAAGCCGAGATCAAGGTCATCTTCCCGAAAATCGGCGACAAGTGGTTCATTCTGGAATACGCGCGGCTGACCACGCTGGGCTGATCGGTATGCCGATACCGGCCAGGTGGCCGGGGCGGGCAATGGCGGTTTGATCGGTCATGACCTAAAGTTTTTGCGTGTGGCTGCCGACTTTTATGCCCTAGGCTGTTTTTTAGGCTGAACCTGGCGGTCCGAAGCGATCGCCTGTCCTGTGGGAGGCAACATGGATCGCAGAACCATCCTCAAATTGATGGCCGCTTCGGCGACGCTCGCGGGATTCGGAACGCAGGCCGCCGAGGAGGCCGGCCCGACCGTCATCCGGGTCAATATTCCCGGCCCCAACATGCTGCCTTACCTGCCGATCGAGTTGATTCCCCGCCTGGGCATCGACCAGGCGCTCGGGGCGCAACTGGCCATTCGTTACCTGCCGAGCGGGGTGCTCGCGCTGGAGGATGTGGTGGCCGGGAATGGACATTTCGCCGGCATCGGATTTTCCGTTTTGCCGAATTTTGTCGCCAAGGGCAAGCCGGTGGCGGCCGTGGCCACGCTGAGTAGCGGCGTGCCGCCCTATTCGATCCTGATCCGTCCCGAACTGGCCAAAAGCGTGCGCGGAGTGCGCGATCTCAAGGGCCGCAGCATCGGCATTCCGTTGGGCAGCCAGACCACCAAGACGTATCTGCAGACGATGATGGAACTCTGGCTGAGGGCGCACGGGGTCGGCAGAGAGGAGGTTCGCTGGGTGCAGACCAATCAGAATCTGGATGGCATGTACGGGAGTCTGGCGAGCGGCGTGGTGGATGCCGTGTTCTGTGAGGAGCCGTTGGCCGGCACCCTGGTGCGCAAGAAGGTGGGCCGCCGGCTGGCTAGTCTGAACGATCCGAAAGCCCCCGGCCGCGCCGCCTGGGCGAACCATCTGCGCGCGATCCTGGCCGCCCCGCGCGAACTGCTCGACAACCATCCCCGGCGCGCCGAGTTGATGGTTGGCATGTTGCGGCGCAGCCTGAAATGGATACATGCCAACAAACCTGCCGATATCGTGGCCAAACTGGCCATCCAGGATGCCGATCTGGCCCGGGATCTGGCCGACCCGCTCATGCGCATGCCTCACCTCTACAGCCTGGATGGACGCTTCAAGGACTCTGAGCTTGAGGCGACCCGGGCCTTTCTGGTCGCCTCGGGCTCGCCCTTGCCCGCCGGGATGGATATTCACAGCCTGATCGCCGAACAATGGGTCGGGCGATGAGTCCGCTGTCATGACAGACCGTCCGCAGCGTCGCTGGGGGCTACCGCGCTGGCCGACCCGGCTGCGCGGACAGGCTTATTCCCACCTCGCGCTGGTCATCCTGCTCGCGACCGGCGGAATTCTGTCGATCGGCACCGTGTCCTTCATCATGATCAACGAACACGATGTCGAGCAACGCGAGGCCCAGATTCGGGAACATTACCTGGCGGTCGTGCCGCGTCTGGAAGCATCCTGGCATACGGCCGCGGTGCAGACCCGTTCACGCATCGAATTCCAGCGCATTCTCGAACAGCCGGATGTGGTCGGATTCCCCAAGCTGACCGCCTTTCTCAATGTGCAGTGGAGCCAGAGCGAATTTTCCAATCTGATCGTGCTGGATCGCGACAACCGCGTGGTCTATCACCACGGCTCCGAATCCCTTGCCTTACGGGATCAGGCCGGCGAACCGGGACAGTGGTTCTACGCGCCCCAGTTCCGGCAGTTGTACCGGGTGTTCCAGGTGCCGATCTGGCTGGGCGCGCGCGGCGAGGGCAAGCTGGTGCTGTTCAAATCCCTGTCCAACGCCATGTTGCGCGATCTGGTGATTCCCCAGGCGCGGCTGACCCTCGACTACCGTGGCCAGGTGGCCGCCAAATCCCACGATACCGCGCCGCCGGAGGGAGTGACCATGCTGCGGGTCGCCATCCCCTGGCCAGACATCGGCGACGACGACGGGCCGGTGCTGGAAGTGGATCGAGAGTTGCTGGATCTGTTGCCGTATTCGAGTTTCATCATCCGACCCATTGCCGTCATCGCCTTCATCGCGGTGTTGTTGTGGCTGGGCATGGGGCGCTGGCTGGCGCAAACGGCGCAACGCATCGAGTCTCTGGGCAGGAGCGCGCGCCTGTTCGCCGAGGGCTCGCGCAAGGAATCGCTGGTCGCCGAACTGGCTTTGGCTTATCGCGAGGCGGATGAAATCGGCGAGACCGCGCAAGCCTTCGAGCACATGGCCGAGGCGGTCGAAAAGCGCGACATGGAGCAGCAAAGCTATCTGGAAACCCTGGCTTTGCTGGAAGAAGCGGTGATCGAACTGAGCGGGGAGGGCGTCATCCTGCGCGCCAGTCCGGCCTGGAACAAGCTCTCGCATCGCGCTGACAGCGTCGGCCAAGAGATATACGAAAGCATTCATGCGCAGGATATCGAGCTGCTGCATGCCCAGTTCGCCGCTTTGCTGAGCGCTGAAAAAAGCCAGGTTTCCTTGCGCCTGCGCATGAAATCCAAGACCGGCAATCCGGATCATGAGATCTGGATCGAATGCCGGCTGCTCAGCCACCGGGATACGGATGGCCGGGTGACCGGCATTCGCGGCGTGTTGCGCGATATCACGCAGACCTATCTGCATGAGAAACAGGTCACCCACATGGCCTTGCACGATGCGCTGACCGGGCTGCCCAACCGGGTTCTGCTCGAGGACCGCATCAAGACCGCGCTGCGCCTGGCCGGGCGCAACGGGCAGATGGTGGGCGTCTGTTTCATCGATCTGGACCACTTCAAGGTCGTCAACGACTCTCTTGGCCACAATGCCGGTGATCGTTTGCTGATCGCCTTCGCGGAACGGCTGCGCGCCGAGATGCGCATCGGCGATACGCTGGCGCGCTGGGGCGGCGATGAATTCGTGCTGCTGCTGCCGGACATGGGCTCGGAACATGCCATCCGCCAGGTGGCCGACAAGGTGATTCTGGCTCTGCAACAGCCTCTGGACCTGGACGGCGGCGAAACCCGCGTCACCTTCAGCATGGGCGCGGCGGTCTTCCCGAGCGATGGCGGCGAGGTCGAAACGCTGTATTCCCATGCCGACCGCGCCATGTTTTTCGCCAAGTCCCAGGGACGCAACCAGGTCTGCTTTTTCCAGGACATGGAAAGCCAGGGACTGGGCAAGAAACAGCTCTATATCCAGAACCGTCTTACCCAGGCGATCGACCAAAACAAGATCGAGACCTGGTTCCAGCCCATCGTCGAAGCCGGCAGCGGACGCTGTACCTCGGTCGAGGTGCTGGCGCGCTGGCATGATGAGGAATACGGCTGGATCAGCCCGGCGACCTTCATCCCGATGGCGGAAAACCTCGGCCTGATCCGCGACCTCGGCTTGCATATCCTTAAATCGAGCCTGGATGCTGCGCGGGATTGGCATGACCTGGGCATGCCCGTCCTGCTCGCGGTCAATGTTTCCAAGCGTCAGCTGTTCACCCACGCCTTCACCGAACATCTGCTCGAAGAAGTCGCCTTGCGCGGATTGATGCCCGCGATGCTGGTGCTGGAAGTGACCGAAAGCGTGGCGCTCAGCGATGTGAAGAACGGGGCGGAACGGGTGTTGGAACTCAGGCAGGCCGGTTTCCATATCGCCATCGACGATTTCGGCACCGGCTACTCCTCGCTGTCGCAGCTGCATGAGATGCAAGCGGATGAACTGAAGATCGACATTTCCTTCGTGCGCCGGCTGGACGAGCCGGCCGGCCTGAGCCTGGTGCAGGCCATCGTCAATCTGGCCGGCCTGTTCGGCATGAAAACGGTGGCGGAAGGGGTTGAGGACCAGGCGACGGCCGAGAAACTGCGCGACCTCGGCGTCAATTGCCTGCAAGGTTATTACTTCGGCAAACCGATGCCGCGCGCGGAGTTCATGGCCTGGCTGGCGGCGCGGCCCGGTCAATCGACGGGCGCCTGAACCCCGCCCGGCCTCAAGTTACCGGCCCGATAGCCGATAGATCGGGACTTACGTCGAGGAAGCGCCATGCTCGTTCGCCAATCTGTTTTTACCCGTCTGGATGCCGCGGCGTTACATGAGCTGGCCGAAATCGAGCCCAATCTGGTGCTGGTTTTCGCCGCGCCGCGTTTCTTTGCCGAACCCGATTTCAGCGCGCAATTGGCGGCGGCTTTTCCGGGCGCGCGCCGAGTCGCGCTATCCACCGCCGGCGAGATTTCCAGCCGGGGCGTGAGCGAAGACAGCGCCGTGATCAGCGCGATTCGTTTCGAGCGCACGCCGATCAAATTGGCCGCGACCGATATTGCCGGCATGGCCGATTCGGCCGGCGCCGGCCAGCGCCTGGCGCGGCAACTGCGGGCGCCGGATCTGAAAGCGGTGATCCTGCTTTCGCAGGGTGTCGCGGTGAATGGCAGCGACCTCATTGCCGGTTTCGTTTCAGTGCTCGGCAAGAACATCCCGCTCACCGGCGGTCTGGCCGGCGATAACGGCGCTTTCACGCGCACCTGGGTGCTGCTCGACGACGACGTTTCCAACCGTTTGATGCTGGCGATCGGCCTGTATGGCGATGCGATCAACTTTGCCCACGGCTCCTTTGGCGGCTGGCAGAGTTTCGGCCCGGCGCGGCGCGCCACCAAGGTGGCCGGCAACGTGTTGTACGAGCTGGATGGCGAGCCGGCACTGGAAATCTACAAGCGTTATCTGGGCGAATACGCCGAGGGCCTGCCGGCCTCCGGGTTGTTGTTTCCGTTCGCCATTCTGTCCGACGACCGCCAGGAAACCGGCCTGATCCGCACCTTGTTGGGCGTCAACGAAAGCGATGGCAGCCTGACCCTGGCGGGAGATATTCCGGCCGAGGGTTATCTCAAGCTGATGCATGCTTCCACCGAAGCCTTGATCGATGGCGCGGAAGCCGCCGCCGAGGCGGCGCGGCGCATGCTGGATAGCGACGAGCCGGGGCTGGCGCTGCTGGTTTCGTGCATCGGCCGCAAGCTGGTCATGGGCGACCGGGTCGATGAGGAAGTGGAGGCGGTCGGCGCGGTGTTTGGCCGGCAGTGCGCGCTGACCGGGTTTTATTCCAACGGCGAGATCAGCCCGTTCATCGAGAGTACCGAATGCAAGTTGCATAACCAGACCATGACCATCACCTATTTGAGCGAAAAGGCCTGAGGGCGCGCATGCACCGCATGCTGGAACGCCAACTCAAACGCGCGCTCGGACTGGACGCGGAGCAGCTGCCTGATTTTCTGGACAAGCTGAAGCGCCGCGCCGGCCATGCCGCCGACGCCGAGTCTGACTACTTCGCGCGTGCGCTGTTCAGCCTGCCGGCGCTGCTGGAGCGGGTGTCCGAAACCTACGCCCAGCAGGATCGCGATCTTGCGCTGATTCGGCGCAGCCTTGAGTTGTCGTCAGACGAACTCACCCACGCCAACCTTAAATTGCGTGACGAGGCGTTGGCCAGTGCGCAGGCGCTGGCCTCCTTGCAGCGGGCATTCGATGCGATGCGCAAGGACGCCGACGCCGAGCCGGGCGACCATATCGGGGATTTGGTCATTCTGGCCGAACAGGTTGCCGGCCTGACCCGTGAGCGCGAGCACATTCGCCATGCGCTGGCCAAGAGCGAGCAACGTTTCGATCTGGCCATGCGTGGCGCCAACGATGGCCTGTGGGACTGGGACCTGAGCAACAACACGGTGTATTACTCGCCGCGCTGGAAGACCATGCTGGGCCATGCCGAAGAGGACATCGGTTCGGCGCTGAGCGAATGGTCCGAGCGTGTGCATCCCGATGATTTGCCGGCGGCGTTGGCGGCGCTGAATGCCCATTTGAGCGGCGAAACGGCGCATTTTGAAATCACCGTCCGTTTCCGCCACAAGGACGGGCATTACTTGTGGATGCTGTCGCGCGGTCTGGCGGTGCGCGATACCGACGGCAAGCCGGTGCGCATGGTCGGCACGCACACCGATGTCAGTGCCCAGAAACGCGCCGAGGAAGCCTTGATTCAGGCCAAGGACGCGGCGGAGGCGGCCAGTCGCGCCAAGAGCGAATTCCTGGCCAACATGAGCCATGAGATTCGCACCCCGATGAATGGAGTGCTGGGCATGCTTGATCTGGCCCTGGATACGCCGTTGTCGGAAGAGCAGCGCGAATATCTGTCCATGGCCCAGAGTTCGGCCGATTCACTGCTGCACATCATCAATGACATCCTCGATTTCTCGAAAATCGAGGCCGGTCGCCTCGATGTGCAGACGGAATCGGTCGATGTCAGGGCGATGGTTGAAGAGTTGATGAACCTGCACCAGCATCGCTGTCGGGAGAAGGGGCTGGCTTGCTCGCATCAGGTCGACCCAGCCCTGCCGGGCCGGATGCTGCTCGACCCGGCGCGGGTCAGGCAGGTGCTCGTCAATCTGATCGGCAATGCCATCAAGTTCACCCATACAGGAAGCATCAGCCTGGAAATTCAACGCTTGGGACAGGGTGTGCGCTTTGCCGTGCGCGATACCGGCATCGGCATCGCGGCAGCAAACCAGGCCAATGTTTTTCAGGCCTTCACCCAAGCGGACGGGTCGATCACGCGCCGTTTTGGCGGCACCGGTCTCGGGCTCTCGATCTCGTTCAAGCTGGTCGGGCTGATGGGCGGTTTAATGGGGTTGAACAGCGAACTCGGGCACGGCAGCGAATTCTTCTTCATGTTGCCGATCGAAGAACCCCGAGCGAACCCGCATGCGCAGCCGTCCACGATAAGTCCGCAATCCGCGCCGGAGCCGAAGCGTTCACTCTCAATCCTGTTGGCGGAGGACAACGCCATCAACCAGAAACTGGCGGTCTCCCTGCTCGGACGCGAGGGCCACCGCGTCAGCGTCGCCGAAGACGGCGCGGCGGCGGTGCAAGCCCTGGCGCAAGAACGCTTCGATCTGATCCTGATGGACATGCAGATGCCAGGCCTTTCCGGGCTGGAAGCCACCCGACAGATTCGCGCGAACGAAGGCGGCGGTGCGCATATTCCCATCATCGCGCTCACCGCCAATGCCTTCGCGGCGGATCGCGCGGCCTGTCTGGACGCGGGCATGGATGGTTACGTCAGCAAGCCGATACGGCGCGAAGAATTGTTGGCCGCCATCGCCGAAGCCTTGGCGAAACCCGCCGACGCACTCCGAGCGAATGGTTAAGGCAGCCGGGATGAACTCTCCGCGTCGATCCCTGCTCCGTCTCGCCTTGTTGTCATCGCTCGCCTGGATGGTCGGCTGCGACGAAGAAAAACGCGCGCAGGAGCCGCAATATCTGCATCAGTCTCCATCGCAAGGGGAGCGCGTGGTGCGTTTCGGCGTGCATCCGCTGCACAACCCGCAAAAGCTGCACCG
This sequence comes from Hydrogenophilales bacterium 28-61-23, assembly GCA_002281555.1. Classification (GTDB taxonomy): domain Bacteria; phylum Pseudomonadota; class Gammaproteobacteria; order Burkholderiales; family Thiobacillaceae; genus PFJX01. The sequence continues at coordinate 45,128 of NCGJ01000002.1, read as the reverse complement.
GGTTTTTGCGCCGCTGATGGCCTATCTGGAGCGGCGGATTCCAGGCACGCGCTTCGAACTGGAAGCGTCCAACAATTACGCGCATTACGAACAAAAGCTGAAAGCGCGGCGGTTCGAGTTCGCCCTGCCCAACCCTTACCAGACCATGCTGGCGCGCGACTGGGGTTATCGCGTCATCGCCAAGCTGGATGACGACCAGGATTTTCGCGGCATCTTCCTGGTTCGCGCCGACAGCGGCATCAGCCAGCCCGCCGATCTGCGCGGCAAAGCGGTGAGCTATCCGGCGCCCACCGCGTTGGCGGCCGCGATGATGCCGCAGCTTTATCTGCAAAAACATGGCCTGGACGTCAACCGGGACATCGAAAACCACTATGTCGGCTCGCAGGAGTCTTCCATCATGAGTGTCTATCTGAGCCGCAGCGCAGCCGGTGCGACCTGGCCACCGCCGTGGCGGACGTTCCAGAAAAACCATGCCAAGGAAGCCGCCGCGCTCAGGGTGGCGTGGGAAACGCCGCCGTTGATCAACAACGCATTCGTGGCGCGCCGGGATCTGCCGGAGGGCCTGACCAACCAGGTGCGTCTTGCCTTGTTGGGCCTGGGCGAAAGCGCCGACGGCAAGGCCATCCTGGCGGATATGGAAAGTCGGGGCATCGTTGCTGCCGAAGACCGCGACTATGCCGTGGTGGAACATTTCATGGCCGAGTTCGTCGCCCGGGTGCGGCCGCTTTGATCCGGCGATGACCTCCTAATGACGCAGCGGAAGATTCCACCGATGCCCGACCGAATCGTTCCGATCTGGCGCGAGCGCTTGCACGGCATGCTGTTCGGCAGCATTCGGCGTCAATTGATCTTTGGCGTCGCCGCCGTGCATGCCGTGATGATGTCGCTTTTTGTCTGGGATCTGGCCGGACGGCAGCAGGGTTTTCTGATCGAGCGCCAGGCCGAGCAGGCGCAAATCCTGTCGGAATCGCTGGCGTTATCGGCCGCGTCCGCTTTGCTGGCCGATGACGTGGCCGGCATGCAGGAGCTGGTCAACGCTCAGGCGGGCCATCCCGGCATGGTGTTTGTCATGTTGCTCGACGCCAAAGGCCGCGTCATGGCGCATAACCAGAGCGAGCGCGTCGGTCTGTTCGTTTCGGATATCGCGCGCCTGACCGGTTCGATCGCGCCGGATGGCGTCGCCAGTACGCGAAAATCGATACTGCTTGCGAAGACGGTCGAGCTGGTCGATTCGGTCATGCCGGTCAAAGCCAATGACCGGCTCATCGGCTGGGCGCGGGTTGGCATCGCGCAAGGCGAAGGCGCGGCAAAACTGCAGGCGGTGACGCGCGCCGGGCTGATATACACCGCAGTCGCCGTCCTGATCGGCGCTTTGCTGGCGACCTGGATGGGCCGTCGCATGACCGCCAAGCTGTACGCGATCCGCCGGGTTTCCGAGGCGGTGCGCCACGGCCAGCTGGATCACCGCGCGCCCGGCCTGGGCGGCGATGAAGTGGGCCAGTTGGGCCGGGACTTCAATCACATGCTCGATGCGTTGGCCAATCGCGAGGCGGAACTCATCCGCGTCAAACAGGCGTTGTACGAAGAGAAGGAAATGGCTCTGGTCACCCTGGCCTCGATCGGCGACGGCGTCGTCACCACCGATGCCGAGGCGCGCGTCAGTTTCCTGAATTCGGTCGCGGAACGACTGACCGGATGGACACAGGCCGAGGCGCGCGGTCTGCGCATCGAAGAGGTGATGCGGCTGGTCAACGAAGAGACCCGGGCGCTGGCGGAAAACCCGGTCGAACGCTGTCGCCTGGAGGGATCCGTGGTGGGCATGGCCAACCATACCGTGCTGATCGGCCGGGACGGCACCGAAGTGGCGATCGAAGATTCGGCCGCGCCGATCCGGGACAAGGATGGACGCTTGATCGGCGTGGTCATGGTGTTCCACGACGTTTCCAGTCAGCGCGCGATGACGCGTGAAATGTCCTGGCAACTGGCGCATGACGGCCTGACCGGCCTGACCAACCGGCGCGAGTTCGAACGCCGCCTGCAGGCGTTGCTGGCTTGCGCGGCGCCTGGCGTGGCGCACGCCCTGCTGTTCCTCGATCTGGATCAGTTCAAGATCGTCAACGACACCTGCGGCCATCTGGCCGGAGACGAACTGCTCAAACGCCTGGCCGAGATGTTGCAGGAGCAGGTGCGCGGCGGCGACGTGCTGGCGCGGTTGGGCGGCGATGAATTCGCCGTGTTGCTGGAAAACTGCCCGCTCGACCGGGCCCGCGGCATTGCCGAGAAGTTGCGCCAGAAAGTGCGTGATTTCGAGTTTTTCTGGCAAGACAAACGTTTTGAAGTCGGCGTCTCGATCGGTGTCGCGCCGATCGACGCGGCCGCCGGCAGCATCGCCGAAGTGACCGCCGCCGCCGACATGGCATGTTACGCGGCCAAGGAGCGCGGCCGCAACCGGATCCATGTGCACTCGCCCGACGATCTCGACATGGAGCGCCGGCGCAATGAATTGCACGCCGCCGGCGGCATCCGCTCGGCGCTGGAGGAAAACCGTCTGGTCCTGTTCGGCCAGGAAATCCGCTCGATCCGCGGCGACGGCCAGGGACATTACGAAGTGTTGCTGCGATTGCGCGGCGAGGATGGCGTGCTGCAAGCGCCCGCGCTGTTCATCCCGGCGGCGGAACGTTACGGTCTGATGGGCGAAGTCGACCGCTGGGTGGTGCGCAACGCGTTCATGTTCATGGCGCAACACCCGAAAGTGCATCTGGCCATCAATCTATCCGGCCTGTCGTTGCAGGACGAAAACTTCTCCGCCTACATCACGCAGTGGCTGACGCAGTTCAATGTCGACGCCAGCCATGTCTGTTTTGAAATTACCGAGACCGCCGCCATCACCCATGTCGGCCACGCCATCGCCTTCATCCGCGATCTGAAGGCCTGGGGATTCCGTTTTTCGCTCGACGACTTCGGCTCGGGCATGTCGTCGTTCACCTACCTGAAAAACCTGCCGGTGGACTTCCTCAAGATCGACGGCGCCTTCGTGCGCGATATCGTCAGCGACCCGATCGACCGGGCCTTCGTCGAAACCATCAACCGGATCGGCCAGGTCATGGGCATGGAAACCATCGCCGAGTTCGTCGAGAGCGACGAAATCCTGCGCGAACTGATGCGTATCGGCGTCGATTACGCGCAGGGTTATGGCATCGCCAAGCCGGTGCCGCTGGATACGCTGAACGTGTAACCCGGGTGGGAATCCGCGCGCGGGAACGACCCGGTCCGACCGGCTGGCCGCTGGATCGGCCCTCAACCTGAATGATTAATTATTTATTAAATTCATCAGGTAATATCTTTCGACATATAGGCTGAACGGGTGAGCGCGGGATAGCATCGCTGCGCGCTGACGGAACGCGATGCATGCTTCCGGTTCGGGATCAAATAAGTCGTCAAGGGAGATAACTATGAACAACGGGATGGGTACGTGCGCGCAATATGGGCGAAAGGCGGTGAATCAGTTGAATCCCAGTCTGGTGTTGTCTTGCCTGCGAAAATCGTGGTCTGTCCCCAATTGTTCTTGTTTTCGCCCAAGACTATCTATCGGAATGTGTTAATGCAAGACCTGACCCCGTCGGTGCTGTGACCAGACTATTTCCAATTTCTAACGCAGCACCCATTCCCCCAGCAGACATATCATCCTCCCAATAAGTTAATAAACAAAAATATAAAAAGCCCCGGCACCAGTGCACCAACCCATCAAAAACATACTTACAATGATCAGGATTTGGTAAATAACAATCTGTTTTGCCTTGCCGTGGTCCTCGTTCTTGATAGCCTCTTGAAAACATTCACTCGTGGTCTTGACGTCCCATCCCTGCTTGCGCTCTGTGTAGAAGTTGCCGAATAAATTGTCGGACAGGCGACGCGCTATAGCGATTATTGGTACGAAAATAAAAAAAGGCCCAAGAATTACTGGGCGCATAAATGACGGGTCGAGAATATTTCTAGCACCAAGTTTGTGCAAGATAATTGAAGCGATTGCCCAGAATACGATTGGGGCAAGGAGGGCGAGCGCTGTAATACTGTCATAGCGCCACTTATTTGAATAAATAATATTACCCACTCTGATAAACCATTCATTTCCTGCTAAAGCAGCCAAAGTGGTTAGTGTCGATTTGTATTTTCGCATTCATTCCACCTCGTAAATAATCGTAACAATCGGGGGCAGGCCACGGTTTTTCGATGAAATTGAAACAAAAATTTGAGGCCTGAAAGAAAATCGTGGTCTGGCCCAAATTATTTTGCCAATTATTTTGGAACTCAAGTCAATTCCCTCCGATCCAGCATGCCCAAGCCGGCATTGGGCTTGTCATAGCGGTTTCGTCCAGTTGTTGCCATTGCAGTGTTTGCAATCTCATCCTGCCACGCTCGCCGGGAGGAAAAGCAACAGCGGATTATCGGGCGCAGCTTGAAACCCGAAGCGCCGGTAATAGTCTGCCGCCCGCTCGTCGATGGCATCGACAAACAGGCCAATTCCGCCCGCTTCCGTGTAGATGCGCCGCGCCCTGGTCAAGGCATCGACCAGCAGTAGCTCGCCGAGGCCCTTGCTCTGGTATTGCTTATCGATGGCCAGACGTCCCAGCCGCACACCCGGAATGCGACGCGGCAGTTTCTTGCGCCAGGCGTCTGGCAGGTGACGGTTTTCGAGTTCGGCCAGGGTCAGCGCGTAGTAGCCGCAAATATGCTCTGGCGCATCCTCGCGCACCGCGACGAAGGTTTTAGACAGCCCCTTGTCCTGATGCTGGCGAGCGACCTGCCGCAGCCAATCGTTCAGTTCCTGGCGGCCGCAGTCGAACCCCTGCCGGTCATGGCTCCCAGTTAAAGGCAGTACCTGCATCGTCTCGCTTGGCCTTCTGGTAGCGCTTCATGGCAGCCGTCAACGCGGGCGTCGGCTTGGGCGGGTTCTCCATCAGATCGAGCAGCCAGTTCCAGTCGCGCGGCGACAGACGGATGACCTCTTCCCGCTCGATGACGGCCTGGGCCTCCTTCAGCGCCGCTTGCACCAGAAACTGGTTGACTGTTGCGCCGCTCAATTCAGCGGCACGGCACAAGGTCTCATAGACCTCGTGGGGGACGCGAGCACCGATGCGGTCTTGCTTGGCAGTGGCGGTTTCCATCATCTCCACCTTTATAACTACGGGTGGCCAGTGTATGTGTGTCGCCAAAGTGACGCCAGATGTTTTTGATGGCAAATCGATGCGACATAGCTTGGCTTCCTGATCACTCAGCGTGTTCATAAGTGCGTCATCGATCACCCCTCGGAGCCCACGATGAACGCCCAAACCGCCCTCGACGCCTACCTCGTCCACACCGCCGCCATCCGCGTCAAGCTGGAACGGCTGCAACAATTCGCCGACGACCATTTCGGTCATGACCCCGATGCCATCGATTGGGGCCACGTCGGCGACCTCGGGCGGGTGGAGGCCGGCTTGCGGAGTTCCGGCTGCCGCTTACTTGCGCCAGAACGCCGGCGTGACCAATACCAGCAGGGTGAACAGTTCCAGCCGGCCGACCAGCATGGCGAAGGTGCAGACCCAGGTCTGGAAATCGGTCAGCGGCGAGAAGTTGCTGGCCGGGCCGACCACGTTGAGGCCCGGGCCGGCGTTGTTGATGCAGGCGATGATGGCGGAAATCGAAGAGACCAGATCGAGGCCGCTGGCCATCAGGATCATGGTCAGGAACATCACCAATGTGCAGTAGACCAGCACGAAGGTCTGCACCGCGAAGACGATGCGGTTGTCCAGAACCTGCTGGCCCAGTCGCAAGGGCAGGATGGCGTTGGGGTGAATCTGGCGCGTCATTTCGCGTAGCGCCTGGTTGAAGGTGACGATGGTGCGCACCATCTTGATGCCGCCGCCGGTGGAGCCGGAACTGACAGAGACGCAGGACAGGTAGAGCATCCAGAAGGTGGCGAATGGCGGCCACGGGTTGTAGTCCATACTGACGAAACCGCAGTCGGTGGCGAGCGAGACCAGGTTGAAACTGACGTGCCGCAGCGCCACCCAGTAGTCGGCGTACACGCCTTTCATCCAGATATACCAGGCGATGCCGATGCAACTGGTCAGCACCAGCAGCAGAAAGGCTTTGGCTTCGGTGTCGTTGAGATAGACACGCAGGCTTTTTCCCCGCCAGGCCAGAAAGTGGGTGGCGAAGTTCATACCGGCGATCAGCATGAAGATGATCAGCACGTATTCGATCAACGCCGAGTTGAAGTAGCCGACGCTGGCGTCATGGGTGGAGAAACCGCCCAGGCCCAGCGCCGCGAAGGCGTGGCAGATGGCGTCGAACCAATCCATGCCGGCCCACATCAAGGAGCCGATGCAGGCCAGGGTGATGCCGAAATAAACCAGCCAGAGGTTTTTAGCCGTCTCGGTGATACGCGGCGTCAGCTTGTCGTCCTTCATCGGCCCGGGCGTTTCCGCCTTGTAGAGCTGCATGCCGCCGACGCCCAGCATGGGCAGGATGGCCACCGCCAGCACGATGATGCCCATGCCGCCCATCCAGTTGAGCTGGTGCCGCCACAGATTGATCGACTTGGGCAGATGGTCGAGCCCGCTCAGCACTGTGGCGCCGGTGGTGGTGAGGCCGGACATGGTCTCGAAATAGGCGTCGGTGAAGGACAAATTGGGCAGGTGAAACATCAGCGGCAACACGGCGAACGCGGGCAGCACGGTCCAGATCAGACTGGCGAGCAGATAGCCGTCGCGCGCGGCCAGCTCGCGCTTCAGATGCCGGGTGCCGATCCACATGACAAAACCGGCGCCGAAGGTGATGGCGATGGATTGGTCGTAGATCCACAACGCGCCGTCGTCGGTCAGCCAGGACAGACCCAGCGGCAGCAGCATGGTGAACGAGAACAGCATGGTGACCATGCCGAGGACGCTGACGACGGGGGCGAGTTTGCTGATGGCGGCCATGTCAGAAAAAGCTGAAGCCGACCTGGAACAGCTTTTCCACCTTGGAAATCAGGCGCTTGTTGGGCACGAACAGAATCAGATGGTCGTCCGATTCGATGCGGGTGTCGTGGTGGGCGATGATGACTTGCTTGCCGCGCAGGATGGCGCCGATCGAGACGCCTTCGGGCAGGTCCACTTCGTCGAGCTGCTTGCCGATCAGCCTGGAGGACTTGGCGTCGCCATGCACCACGGCTTCCAGCGCCTCCGCCGCGCCCCGGCGCAGGCTGTGCACCACCGCCATGTGGCCGCGCCGGATATGGGTCAACAGCGGGCCGATGGTGGCTTGCGCCGGCGACAGCGCGATGTCGATCTCGCCGCCTTGCAATAGGTCGACATAGGCGGAACGGTTGATCAGCGCGATGACTTTTTTTGCGCCCATGCGCTTGGCCAGCAGCGAGGACATGATGTTGTCTTCGTCGTCGTTGGTCAGCGCGCAGAACACATCGACTTCGCTGACGTTCTCTTGTTCCAGCAGCGCTTCGTCGGTCGCGTCGCCGGCGAGAACCAGGGTATTTTGCAGTTCCTCGGCCAGGCGGCTGGCGCTTTTCTTGTTATGGTCGATCAGCTTGACGTGGTAGTCGTTCTGCAAGCTCATGGCCAGGCGCCGGCCGATGTTGCCGCCGCCGGCGATCATGATGTGGCGCACCGAATGGTCGGTGCGACGGATTTCCTTCATCACCGCGCGGATGTGTTCGGTGGCGGCCAGGAAGAAGACTTCGTCGCCTTCCTGCACCACGGTATCGCCCTGCGGCACGATGGCCCGATCCTGCCGATAGATGGCGGCGACGCGGGCATCGAGCCGGTCGTCGATATGCTTCATTTCGCGGAACATCATGTGCATGTGTTCGCGCAGATGCTTGAGCTGGTGGCCGACCATGAAACCGCCGTGCGCCTTGACCGCGACCAGACGGATGCGCCCCTCGGCGAAATCGACCACTTGCAGCGCCTCCGGGTAGTCGATCAGCTTGCGCAGGTAATCGGTGATTTCCTGTTCCGGCGCGATGACGTGGTCGACCCCGAAGCCGCCGGCGGCGAACAGTTGCGGGTGTTTCATGTAGTCGGCGGCGCGGATGCGCGCGATCTTGGTCGGGATGTTGAACAGCGTGCCGCCTAGCTTGCAGGCGACCATGTTGGTTTCGTCGTTCAGGGTCACCGCGACCAGCATGTCGGCGTCGCCGGCGCCGGCCTGTTTGAGCACGGCGGGATGCGAGGCCTGGCCGCAGACGGTGCGCAGGTCGAAGCGGCTTTGCAGGACGGCGATCTTTTCGGCATCGATATCGACCACGGTGATGTCGTTGCCTTCGCGCACCAGGTGTTCGGCCAGATTGGAGCCGACCTGGCCGGCGCCGAGAATGATGATTTTCATGATGCGGGTAGCAGAGTCGGGCTGGAGCGAGGGCGTGATTCTATGCCCTCGATCTCGGCCAGGAACAGGCGCGCGTCCTGTCTTTGCGCCACTTCCCGCGCCAGCTCGAGAAACCGGCTGGCTTCGCTCAATTGGCCGCCGGCATCCAGGCTTTTGGACTTGAGGTGCAACAAGCGCGCCGTCCAGTGATGCAGGCCGAAACGCGCGTTCAGATCCAGCGCCGCGTCGAGTTGCGTGACGGCCAGCGCCGGCGCCTGGTGGAACAGGGCTTGCGCGTACAGGCTGAACGCGCGCGCTTCATGCGCCGGACTATGCCGGCGCAGTTCGGCCAGCGCGGTTTGCGCGGCGGTTTCGTCCGGGGTTTGAGCGAGACGGGATAGCGCCCAGTATTCCAGGAGCCGCGCGATGTTGCTGGTTACGCTTTGCCGGGCGCTTGCCCGCGCGCGTCGGCTCCAGGCCAGCGTCGCCTCGGGCGCATCGAGAAAACAATGGAGCTGGGCGAGATGGCCGCTGACCAAGCCGGGTTCCGGCCGCGTTTCCGCCCAGCTCCTGGCGAGTTCGGCCTGGGCCAGCGCGCGGTCGACTTCGCCCAGCATGGCCAGCGCCCAGCTTTGTTGCGCGGGGATCAGCCATTCCAGGCGGGATTCGGAATCCGCGTCCGGTGTGATCGCTTCGAGGTCGATGGCCGCCATGTCGATGCTGGCCAATAACGCCCGCGATTCTTCAAATCGGCCCTTGCAGAATACCGTGCGCGCCAGGGCCCAGCCGGCGCGGGCGGATGCGGTTCGGCCTTGCGCGCGCATGAGCTCGGGCAGCCTGCATGCGAGCCGATACGAGCGCGTCGGCCCGGCGGCGGCATCGGCCTCCAGCCAGGCCAGATAGGGCGGCGAGATCGGGTTGCCGCCGGGCGGGTTGCTTCCGGGCGGGTTATTCCCGGGCCTACTCTTTGTCACGCCCCGGGGTTTCGATGCCGAGTTGTTTGACCTTGCGATACAGATTGGTGCGGTCCAGTCCGGCGCGTTCGGCGGTCTTGCTCATGGCCCAGCCGCATTGCGCGAGCAATGCCTCGAGATAGGCTTTTTCAAAGGCGTCGCGCGCTTCTTTCAGCGGTAAATCCAGCATCAGCCCGATACCCGCCGGGCTGGCCGGCGTGGCGTCGATGCCGAGCATCGCTTTGACCGTGTCCGCCTCGATCGGGCCGTTGCCGGGTTCCAGCGCCAAGCGCCCGGCCAAGGCATCGAGTTCCGCCAGATTGCCGGGCCAGCCATAACCGGTCAGCGTTTCGAGCGCGCTGGCGGTGAGTCCGCGTGGCGGAATCAGCAAACGGACAAAGGCGTCCTCCAGGCGTTGCGCCGCCAGGGCCGGAATATCTTCGCGTCGGGATTGCAGGGGCGGCAACTCGACGACGGCATGGATGAGTTGATCGTGCAGGTCTTGCGTCAGACGATTCTCGGTCAGCAGTTCCGACAGCGGCCGCGGGCTGGCGACGACGACGCGAACGCCAAACTCGCCACGGCGCGCGATCAGCAGCGTGAGGCCCTTTTGCTGCATGTTGGACAGCACCGAAAGATCGGGCACGAAGACCAGTCCGCCCTTGGTCTGTTCGAGCAACTCGGCCGGGCGGTCGGCCAGCGCGGCGGGACTATCGACATGCAGACTGTGGGCGTCGGGTGGCGTCAGATACCGCACGACGATTTCTTCGCCGGCGCCAGGGTGGGTCTGCAACAACACGGGCAGACCGGCGCTGATGGTCAGATTCAGGCGCTGCGTGAGCCGCCGTATCGTTTCGCCCTGGCCGAGCCGATCCAGATTGCCGCTGGTCGTGGCGGGCGCGCGCCGGCTGTCCATCGCTTTCTTGACCGTTTCAAGCAAGTGCTTGTAGGAGATCGGTTTTTCCAGGTAATCGAAGGCGCCCAGCCGGGTCGCCTCGACCGCGGTATGCACGGTGCCGTGGCCGGACATCATGACCACCGGCATGATCAGCCGGCCCTGGCTTTTCCATTCTTTCAGCAGCGTGACGCCATCGACATCCGGCATCCAGATGTCGAGCAGCACCAGATCGGGCGTTTTGGCGTCGAGCGCCGCGCGGGCGGCGGCGCCGTTTTCGGCCATGCGGACTTCAAAGCCTTCCTCTTCGAGGATTTCACGCATCAGCTCGCGTATGCCAGGTTCATCGTCGACTACCAGAATCTCAGCCATATCCACCCTTTCCAGTCCCGACCGGTCCGGTCGGGAATATGCGGGGCTGGCGCGGCTTATCGCGCGCCAGCCCCGCCGCCAGTCAACACCGGCAAGCGCACGCTGATGCGCGCGCCGCCGCCGTCAATATTGCAGACATCGATTTCGCCGTGATGTTCTTCGACGATCTTCTTGACTACCGCCATGCCCAGGCCGGTTCCCTTGGGTTTTGTCGTGGCGTAAGGCTCGAACATACGGCTTTTAAGCGCCTCGGGGAATCCGGCGCCATTGTCTTCCACGCAGAGGACGATGCGCTCGCTCGAGTGCAAGCTTTCCAGGCGGGTTCCGATTCGTATCAGCGGCGCGGGCGTGGCGTCCTGCGCTTCCCGCGCATTCTTGACCAGATTGACCAGGATTTGGCGCAGCAGCGATGCGTCGCCGGCGACCGGCGGCAAGTTCGCCGCCAGATCCAGTTCAATCGGTATGCTGTCTTCGTAGAGCTCCAGCATTTCGCGCACCAGGCCATTCAGATCGACGCGCTGGATTTTCGGCGCGGGCAGACGGGCGTATTGCGCGAAGGCGTCGACCAGGCCCTTCAGCGCCGAGACCTGGCCGACGATGGTGGCGACGGCGCGCGTCAGGGTGTCGCGCCCCGGGCCATCCAGCCGATCGGATAACTTGGCTTCCAGGCGTTCGGCGGAAAGCTGGATCGGCGTCAGCGGATTCTTGATTTCATGCGCCATGCGCCGGGCCGCTTCGCCCCAGGCGGCGTTGCGCTGGGCTTGAATCAGTTGGGTGACATCGTCGAGCACAAGCACGTAGTCCGGCGCTTCGCCTTCGGACAAGGGCCGGCCGCGCGCCAGCATCATGCGGTTGCCGGAAGGCGTCGCCAGTTCCAGTTGCTCGCTCCAGGCTTGTGTCGGCGTAGCCTGGAAATGCCCCGCAATCGCCAAGGCAAAGGGATGCAGCCCGGCGTGGCGCGGGTCGCGCGTCTGCGCACCCCATTCGGACAGGTGGCGCCCTTCCAGCGCGTCGCGCGGCAGTCCCAGAATGTCGCTGGCGGCCGGGTTGGCCAGACGAACGCCGAGGTCGTGTTCCAGCGTGACCACGCCGGCGGTGACGCCGGAAAGGACGCCTTCCAGATAGGAATTCGCTTCCAGCAGCTTGTCGTGGCTTTCGTCCGCGGCGGCGCGCGCGTCGGCGAGCTGGCGGGTCATCCGGTTGAAGGACTGGGTCAACATGCCCAGTTCGTCGCGGCTGGCGACGGTATGCACCTGAGTGAAGTCGCCGCGCGCGACGGCCCGGGTGCCGCGCGCCAATGCGCGCAAGGGGGCGGCCAGGCGTTCGGAGATGAGGAACGCCAGGCTGAGCGCGGAGAACAAGGCCAGCATCAACGCCATGGTCAACGAGATGCCGTACATGCGTTTCAGGCCCAGGCGCGATAGCAGCAATTCCTGGTAGCCCTGGCTTGCCGCCTCGACCTGCTGCGCGTCCATGGCCAGCTTTGCCGGCACCGGTTGGGTGACTTGCAGGATGCGTATGCGTTCGCTCAAGGCGACAACGCTGACCGGTACGACGACTTGCACCGAAATGCCGCCGTCCGCTCTGGCCGCCAGCCGCGACCAGGGCTGCATGGCGCGGGCTTGCCAGATCGCGCCCCGCTCTGGCGCGCGTGGAATCGATGCGCCATGGCCGGCGGACGAAAAAGCCAGCAACTTGCCCTGGTCGTCCAGTAACGCCGCCTCCTGCAGGCCAACCGATTCGCGCAACTCGTCGAGACGCGCGGTCTGCAGTGACGGCGGCAGTTCGGCCAATTGGCGGGACAGCGTTTCGGATTTTCCGACCACTTCGCGCTGGACATGCTCAAGCGCCGAACGACCCAGCGCCAATCCGCCTTCGAGCGCGCTTTCCATATGGACGTCGAACCACGACTCGATCGAGCGAATCAGAAACTGTACCGAAACGCCATAGACCACCATGCCCGGTACCAGGGCCATCAGGCTGATGATGAGGAACAGGCGCGCGGTGAGCTTGGCGCCGAACACGCCGGCGCGTATCCGCCGTACCAGGATCAGGCTCTGGTAGCCGATCAGCAGGATCAGGCCGAGCGCGGCGGCGAGGGTGACCCAAAGCAGCAGCGTGAGGTTGTTGGAGAGAAACTGGCTGTTATCGGCGGCGGTCGCGAGCAGTCCGATCAGCGCGGAACCCAGCAGCAGACTGGCGGCGACCAGATAGATCATGGGTGACGTGAAGCGTGAAACGTGAAACGTGAAACGCGATGCGTGCGGCGTGTTGCGTGGGGGTTGAAGTGGAAACTGGCTGCGGGGTCGGCACAGATTCGCGTTATCGGCGTCGCGTGGGCCATGATGTCAATACTTGAAGCCGCGTTCCTGCCAGCCGGAGTCGAGCTGCCAGCGCGCGGAGGAAGCCAGGGCGTTGATCTGTAGCGGTTTGGGCAACTGGGCGATATCCAGATACATGCGCACGTAGGCTTTGAAATCGGATTTGCGCTTCATCTGCTTGACGTTCAGTACCGACCAGTCCTGCAGTTCGCCGACGGCATGCAACGCGTCGGCAAGCGTTTCGTGCGTGCTGGAAACACCGGACAGGTTGACGTAGTAATGCCGCAATAACGCGTTGTAGGACAGGCGCACGCTGCGCTCGATATCGATCAGACTCTCGGAAATCCAGAAATCGCGCAGCCGTTCGGCCTCGAAGGCTTGCAGGAAAGTCAGTTGCACCCCGCGCATCAGGGCGTTTTCCAGCGTCTTTGAAAGCTGGACATTGAAATGGCCGGAAAGCTCGAACAACTCGCCTTTCTGAGTGATCTCAGCCCGCTCAAGCGTGATTCCACCGCCGCCCGCCTTGTTTTCGGCATGGCTGGGCGGCGTGAGCGCAAATACGCTTGCAGCGCAGGCCGCGCGCAGAAAGTCACGTCTTGAACAGGCGAGCATAGAAAAATCCATCGGTATCGGGACCGGGTATGAGCTGACCTTTTAATTGGCCTTCAGGCGCGTTCGGCATTTCGATGGCATCGATTTGCGCATCGGGGTGGCGGGCGACGAAAGCAGTCATTTGATTCGTGTTTTCCGCCGCGAACAGGCTGCAGGTGGCGTAAAGCATTCTGCCACCCGGTTTCAACAGCGGCCATAAAGCTTCCAGAAGCCGGGACTGTTCGTTTGCAAGGTGTTGCATATCCTCCGCGCGTTTTAGCCATTTGCCGTCCGGATGCCGGCGCACGACGCCGGATGCCGTGCATGGCGCGTCGAGCAGGATGCGGTCGAACGGTTTTTTGTCCCACCAGAGCGAGGGCTTGCCGGCGTCTTCCGCGAGCAAGCCGATGCTCGATCCGGGTAGTTCGGCCAAGCCGAGCCGATCCAGGTTTTCCCGCACCCGATGCAGGCGTGTGGCGTCGTTATCCAGCGCGACCAGATCGAGGTCGGCAATTTCCAGCAGATGGCTGGTTTTGCCGCCGGGCGCGGCGCAGGCGTCGAGCACCCGCAGCGGAGCCGTCGGCGGCTCCGCCGCCTTGCCAGGAGCGACATCGAGCAACGGCGCGGCCAATTGCGCGCCCAGGTCCTGAACCGAAACCAGGCCGGCGGAAAATCCGGGCAGTTCGGCGACCGGAACCGGATTGAGCAGCATCAGGCCGGATGCGCTCAAGACGCGGTGCTTCAGGCCGGCTTCATCGAGCAGCGAGCGGTAATCGGCCAGTGTCGTCCGGCGCGGATTGACGCGCAGCGTCATGGGCGGACGGTTGTTCTGGGCGGTGACTATGTTTTCCCAATCGGCGGGATATTCCGCTTGCAATCGCTTCAGCCACCAAAGCGGGAAATTCCAGTGCGCTTCCGGGTTTTGCAGCGCGGCCTGTGCCAATGTTTCACGGCTGCGCTGGAAATTGCGCAGCACGGCGTTGACGAAGGCGCGGGCGTAAGGAAAGCGGTGCGCGGCGACGGCCACCGTTTCATTGACGGCGGCATAGGCGGGCGCCAGCCCCGCATCGAGTTCATGCAGACCGACCAGCAAGTGACCGTTCAGTTCGTCCGGCTGCACGGGTCGTTGCGTCAGACGGGCGAGAAAAAAACGTAAGCGCCCGGCTTGGCGCAGGACGCCGTAGGCCAGGTTTTGCGCGGCGGCCAGGTCTCTGCTCTCGGCGGCGGAGTTGGCGCGAAGGTTGGCGAGTGTGGCGGTCAGGCTGGTTCCGTCGAGCAGAACGGCATTGACCATATTGGCGGCCAGAAGGCGGGGAGACGAATCAAGAGAGGGCATGGCGTCATTGTCGCCGATGCCGATCGCGTTGGCCGCGATTGCTTGTATTCAAGAATTCAAGTCAGCCGCCGATAGCGTCGGTTGTGTATGCGCGCGGCAGCGCCCGATTTACTTGGAGGCAGGCAATGAATAACGTAGAAACACTGCGCCACGATCTGGTCGATATCGTTGGCGAATTGCGGGCGGCATTGCGGGAAATCGGCAATGAGCCGTTGCCGCAAGCGTCGATCATCAACAACACGCGCGACCGGTTGCGCTACATCGCCACCTTGACCGAGCAATCGGCCAGCCAGACTTTGCATGCGGCCGAAACGATCAGTGACAGCTTGCGTGCGCAGCAGAACAAAGCGCGTGGATTGCTGAGCAAGGTACGTTCACCCGAGGCGGTCGAATTTCTTCAGAACCTGGATGCGCAACATTTGCTGGCTTTGGGCCAGGTCAGCGAAATCATTCAGGCGCAGTCTTTTCAGGATCTGGTCGGGCAGGTGGTCAATAAACTGATGCTGACCATCGAGAGGATGGAGGCCAGTCTGGCGCATTTGTTGCTCGACGAGGAAGCCGACCCTGGTTTGCTTGCCGGGCCGCAGATACACGGCGAAGCGCGGGCCAGTCAGGCCGATATCGATAATTTGTTCGACTAGCCGCTAACGCTAATCCGAAATTTTGATCAGATTGCGGCCGCCATGCTTGGCGCTGTACAGCGCTTCGTCGGCGCGGCGCAGCAGGGCGTGGCCGTTTTCGTCCGGACGTAGCGTGGCGATGCCGGCGCTGAAGGTGATACTGATTTGCGCGCCTTCGAAATTCAGCGGTGTCTTGCTCATCAATTGCTGGAGCCGGCCCAGTACGAATTGGGCGCCACGCGCATCGGTGTCAGGCAGTATCAGCGTGAATTCTTCGCCGCCGTAGCGCACCAGTGCATCGGATTTGCGCATGATCGATTTGATCAGGCTGGTGAAGTGAACCAGCATCTGGTCGCCCGCTTCATGGCCGTATTGATCGTTGATCTTCTTGAAGAAGTCCAGATCCAGCATGCCCAAGGACAAAACGCCGTCTCCACGCTGGGCGCGCGCTATTTCGCGGCCCAGGGTTTGATCGAGGCCACGCCGATTCAGCGTGCCGGTGAGCGCATCTTCATTCAGTAGCTGGCGCGTCTCGGCCATTTCTTCATGGAGCACATTCAATGCCCGCCGGGTTTCAAGCAGATCCTTGTGGCTGGATTCAACCGTGTTCTGGATGCCGCCGGCCTGCATGACCACGGTGGAAAGCAGACGTAGAATTTCGTTTTTATCGCGGCTGTTTCTCAGGTTGGTGACATTTTCGCTCAAGTCCTTGTTCTTGCTGTCCAGGCCATTGGCCAAGGCCTCGGTTTTGTCGGTCATGTCTTGCGCCATTTTTCGCAGCATGGCCAGTAACTCGCGTTGGAACCCCGTGTCGGCTTGCGTCGCCGAGGCGTCCGTCGGCTGGGCGCTCGGGCGCGGCAGACCGGACATTTCGTAATAGCAATCCGCATAGTTTTCCGGCGTCGGGGGGACGCCAGTCTCCTTCAGCCGTTGCATGACAGCCATGCCGATGACGTTGGGAGTTTGAGCCATGAAGTAATGCGAGGAATTCAATTCTTTTGGATTATGGTGTATCGGCCAAGCTGGCGACAATCTTTATCCCAACGGATAATTCCGCGCGCTTGCCGTAATGCGCCAGATCCGGCTCTTTGCGCGGCCGCTTTGGGTTGCCGTTTTGTGCCACCCTTACCCATTCCGAATACTCTACTAGCCGACACGACCTTCCATGCATATTCACATCCTCGGTATCTGCGGAACTTTCATGGGTGGCCTCGCCGTTCTGGCCAAACAGGCCGGCCATACCGTCACCGGTTGCGATGCCAATGTCTATCCGCCGATGAGCACGCAGCTCGAGGAACAGGGCATTGGTCTGACCGAAGGTTTCGGTCTGGAGCAACTCGATCAGAACCCGGATATCTTCGTCATCGGCAACGTGGTGGCGCGCGGTAAACAGGCCTTGATGGAAGAAATTCTGAACCGCGGCCTGCCCTATATCTCCGGGCCGCAGTGGTTGTTCGAAAACGTGTTGCGCGACAAATGGGTGCTGGCCGTGGCTGGTACGCATGGGAAGACGACAACCTCTTCCATGCTGGCCTGGATATTGGAAGACTGCGGGCTTGAGCCGGGTTACCTGATCGGCGGCGTGCCGATGAATTTCGGCGTTTCCGCGCGCCTGACCGATAGCCCCTTCTTTGTCATCGAAGCCGACGAATACGACACCGCTTTCTTCGACAAACGTTCCAAGTTTGTGCATTACCACCCGCGCACCGTGGTGCTGAACAACCTGGAATTCGATCACGCCGACATCTTCCCCGACCTGGCCGCCATCGAAACCCAGTTTCACCATCTGGTGCGCACCGTGCCGGCCAACGGTCTGATTGTCGCCAATGGCGGCGACGCCAACATCCTGCGCGCGCTCGGCCGTGGCTGCTGGAGTCCGGTCGAGTATTTCGGTAAATCCGGCGGCGGCGCGGGTGCCGGCTGGAAAGCCAAAGTCGCCAATGTCGATGCCTTCGATGTGACGCTGGACGATAGGCCGATCGGCCGGGTCGGTTGGAGCTTGCAGGGCGAACACAACCGGATGAATGCGCTCGCCGCCATCGCAGCGGCCCGTCATGCCGGTGTGCCGGCCAAGGACGGCATCGCGGCGCTGGGCCGCTTCATCAACGTCAAACGGCGCATGGAAGTGCGCGGCGAGGTGGGTGCCGGGGCGGACAAAATCACGGTTTACGACGACTTCGCGCATCACCCGACCGCGATCGCCACGACGCTGGAAGGTTTGCGCGCCAAGATGGGCGCTTCCGGGCGGATTCTGGCCGTGCTGGAACCGCGCTCCAACACCATGAAGCTGGGTGTCATGAAGGATTTGTTGCCGGCCAGCCTGGCGTTGGCGGATGCGGTGTTCTGTTATAGCGGCGGTATCGATTGGGACGTGGCCGGCGCCATGGCTCCGCTTGGCGCCAAGGCGACCACCGAGGCCGATCTGGCCAGCCTGATCGAGCGGATCGCGACGCAGGCAAGGCCGGGCGATCGCATTCTGGTGATGAGCAATGGCGGCTTCGGCGGGATACACGAAAAGTTGTTGGCGCGTCTGTCGGCGCGGGTGCCGGCGTAAATGGCCAATACCCGGCCCCTAGCCTGATGCGCGACGCCAGTCCCAGCCTGGAATGCGTTTTGTCCGATGCCGGCTGCCTGCTCAAACCGGGCGGCCGCTGGTGCATCAATCATCTTGAGCAGGTCGATCGATTGTTGACCGCCGCTTCGGTTTCGTACGACCGTAGCGTGCGGATCGATGCCAGCGACCTGGTTGCGCTCGACAGCGCGGGCGTGATGTTGCTGGTGAACCGTTTGCGCGCAAAAGGCGTGGTGTGGCCGAGTGTCGACCTGGTCGCATTCAGCGAAGCTCAACTCACCCTGATCCACCTGATCGCCGACCGCCTCGATGCGCGTGCTCCGCCGCGCAAGCGCGGGGTGGCCTTGTTGCCGTTGATCGGGCGCAATGCGGCGCGGCTGACCAGACTGCTGATCGAGCAATTCGCTTTTTTCGGCCGCATCGCCGAGGCGGCGGCGGATGCCGCGCGGCATCCGAACTTGCTCAGGCTGCGTGAATGCACGACCCAACTTGAAATCGTGGGCCTGAATGCGTTGCCTATCGTCATGTTGATGACTTTCCTGATCGGCGTGGTGTTCGCATTTCTGCTCGGCATCCAGGTGCAAAAATTCGGCGCCAATATTTTTATCGTCGATGGCGTTTCGCTGGCCGTGACGCGCGAGCTGTCGCCGATGTTGACGGCGATTTTGATCGCGGGTCGCTCCGGCGCGGCGTTTACCGCGCAAATCGGCGCGATGAAGGTGACCGAGGAAATCGACGCCATCACCACGCTGGGTTTGTCGCCGGTTCAGGTGCTGGTGCTGCCGCGCGTCCTGGCGATCATTATTGCCATGCCGCTGCTCACTTTCATCGGCGATGTCATGGGCGTGCTCGGCGCCGCGCTGGTGGCCAATGCGCAGCTGGATATCACTTACTACACCTTCTTTGAACGGCTGAAATCGGTGTTGCCGGTCAATACGGTACTGTTCGGTCTGTCCAAAACGCCGATATTCGCGGCCGCGATCGCGTTGATCGCATGTCGCAACGGTTTTGCGGTCAGCCGCGATGCGCGCAGCGTCGGTGACTTCACCACCAGCACGGTGGTGCAGAGCCTGGTCGCGGTGATTTTGATCGATGCGTTTTTCGCCATGGCGTTCCCGGAGATCATCTAGTGCGCGATACAGACGCGGGCGCGGCCGAACCGGTTTTGCAGGTCGAGCGCTTGCATACCCACTTGGCCGGGCAATGGCTGCACCGGGGCGTCGACTTCTCGATCGGGCGCGGCGAGGTGGTTGCCCTGATCGGCGGCAGCGGTACCGGCAAGAGCGTATTGCTGCGCGAATGCATTGGTTTGAATCGTCCGAGCGAAGGGCGTGTGCGCCTGTTCGGCGACGATATCTGTGATTTGTCGCGCAGCCACCTGAGTCGGGTGCGCAGCCGTTATGGCGTGTTGTTTCAGGAGGGCGCGTTGTTTTCGTCGCTGACCGTGGCCGAAAACGTGGCCGCGCCGCTGGTCGAACATACCGATTTGCCGCCCAAGCTGCGCGATGAAGTGGTCAACATGAAAATCCGGCTCGTGGGTTTGCCGATTTCAGCCGCTGACAAAAGACCGAGCGAGCTTTCCGGCGGCATGAAAAAACGCGCCGCCCTGGCGCGCGCGCTGGCCCTGGAGCCGGAACTGCTGTTCCTCGACGAACCGACTTCCGGCCTCGATCCGATCAGCGCGCGAGAATTCGATCATCTGTTGCGTGTGCTGTGCGACAGTCTTGGGCTGACGGCGTTGATGGCCACGCATGACCTCGATACCCTCTGGGGTATGGTTGATCGGGTCATCGTGCTGCATGGCGGCAAAGTGATCGCCAATGGGCCGGTGGCGGCTGTCGCCAAACTCGAACATGACTGGATACGGGACTATTTTTCCGCGCATTCGGGGCAGAGAGGACGGGAGGAGTTTGAAGATGGAATCTGATGCGCGCTATGCCTGGGTCGGTTTCGCCGTGGTATCGCTCATGCTTGCGATGGCGGCAGGCTTTTACTGGCTCAGTGGCAGCAGCGAACAGGAGGTGCGCCGGTATACCGTGTACTTCCAGAACCAGTCGCTGGAAGGCCTGCAAATCAACAGCGATGTGCGTATGCAGGGCATCAAGGTCGGCAAGGTGGCCGATTACACGATCCTGCCGGGGCAGGCCAAGACGGTGCGCGTGATACTCGAGGTGGATGCGCGCACCCCGGTCTGGGAGGGCGCCGAGGCGGTGGTCAATCGGAATCTGGTGACTGGCCTTGCCGCGGTGGATCTCGACAATGTCTGGATGGGCGGGGCGGATATCGGGCCCGCGCCGAAAGGCGAGGCGTATCCGGTCATCGACGAAGGCGTGCCGCAAATGGCGCGCATCTCCAACACGCTGGAAGGTTTGGGCAAGGCGGGCGGCGAGGCGGTGGTGCGCGTCAATCAGTTGCTCTCCGACGACAACCAGAAAGCGTTCACCAGCATTCTGGTCAATGTGGCCGGCGTCACCGGAGAACTGCGCCAGCTGGGGCCCGAGTTGGGCGCCACGCTGGTCGCGGCGCGCCAGGCGGCGGCGCGGATGGATGCGGTCGGCGCCGAGTTGAGCCCGGTTCTGCGCGACAGCCGCGCTCTGCTGCGCAACGGGGAGCTGCTGGCGGAGAAAACCAGCCAACGTCTGGACCGGCTGGCCAGCGATGCGGAAAGCACGCTGGGCGCCACCCGCACGACACTGAATACCTTGGACACCAGCCTGCGCGACATGCAATCCCAGCTTCGGCTCAGCCTGGATCTGGGCATGCAGGAATTGCAGACGACGGCGCAGGCGTTCCGCGCTTCCAGCGATACACTGCAAGCCACCAGCCAGGAGTTCGCCGATCCTGGCCGCATACTTTATGGCCCGCACAAGGCTGAATTCGGGCCGGGGGAACAATGAAACCGATCAACCCGAAGCATCGAAACGCGCTGGCGTCGATAGGCATATTGCTCGGCGTTTTTCTTGCCATATCCAGTTTGCTTGGCATCTCGGCTTGCAGTCTGCCCGGCGCGCGCGCGCAGCCTATCCGCTATTTCGTGCTGGAAGTTCCGCCGCTTGCCGCGCCGTCCGCGGTCGCGGCCAAGGATTCCGGCAATGCCGAGAAGCCGATCTTGTTGCTGCGCGAGGCCGAGGCCGGCGGCTTTGGCCAGAATCTGCATCTGATCTACAGCCGGACGCCCGGCACGCAGGCGCAGTATCAGTACGCATTCTGGAACGAAGCCCCGCCCAAGCGCCTGCATACGTTGTTACGCGAACGTTTGATCGCCAGCGGTTTCTATGCCGGTGTCGTGCCGTTGGGGGCCGGCGTGCAAGGCGAATATCAGATGAATTTCAGACTGCACGAGTTTTTTCACGACGCCACGCAAACGCCGGGTCGCGCGCGGGTCAAGCTGGAAGTCGAGCTGGTGCGGAGAAGTTCGGCGCGCCTGATCGGCCAGCAAGTATTTGTCGCCGATGTGCCGTTGACCGGCGCGGACGCCGCTGGCGCCGCGGCGGGTCTGGGCCAGGCCAGCGCGCAAGTGCTGGATGCGGTCATCGCGTGGCTGACGCGGGTGCGGCCCGCCAACACATAGGTCTTGTCGATGTTGCTCTATATCCACGGTTTCAACAGTTCTTCCCGCTCAGGCAAGGCGCGCGATCTCGGCGTATGGCTCAACCAGCGCGGCCTGGGCGAGGCTTATGTCTGCCCCGATTTGCCGCATCGGCCGGCCGATGCCATTCGGCTGCTGGACGATCTGATCGTCGCCAGCTTGAGCAAGGCGCAACCGGTCAAGTTGATCGGCAGTTCGCTGGGCGGTTATTACGCGACCTGGCTGGCCGAAAAACACGACCTCAGGGCGGTTCTGGTCAATCCGTGCGTGGCCTGCCACAAAAAACTCGCCAATCTGGTCGGCCAGACCCAGAAGAACTGGCATAGCGGCGAGGAGTATGTGTTCAGCGGCGAACACGCGGCGGCGCTGGACGCTTGCGCGGTTGCCGCGATTACCCGGCCGGAGCGTTATCTGTTGCTGGCGGAAACCGGCGATGAAGTGCTCGACTACCGCGAGGCGGTGAGGTATTACACCGGCGCGCAGCAGGTTGTGCTGGACGGCGGCGATCACGGTTTCTCCCGGTTCAACGAATACATTCCCGCCATCCTGGCTTTTTGAACCCCATTTTTACGCATCAACGAAAGGCCCGCGGGTAGCTCTTTATGTACGTTCTTTATGAAGAAGACGGCGATATCAAGGCCGGCACCATCCTGTCGGAACAGGACAGTTCGCTGCAGATCGAATCCCAGCACGGCAAGCGCGGCAAGCTGAAGGCGGCGCATGTGTTGCTGCGTTACGCCGCGCCCGCGCCGGCGCAGGTGATGGAGAGCGCGCGCGCGTTGCGCGAGGAACTCGATCTCGATTTCCTCTGGGAAGTCGCGGGCGGCGAAGAGTTTGGCTTCGAGGCTTTGGCGCAGGAATATTTCGGCCGCAAACCGGATGCGCCGGAAGCCACCGCCATCGCGCTTGCCTTGCATCAGGCGCCGATCTATTTCCAGAAAAAGGGCAAGGGACGCTACAAGGCCGCGCCGGCGGAAACTCTGGCCGCGGCCAAGCTGGGCTTGGAGCGCAAGGCGCGCGAGGCCGCGTTGCGCGCCGAATGGGTTGCCATGCTGGTGCGCGGCGAGTTGCCGGAAGTGATCCGCGCCAAGGTGTTCGAGCTGGCGCACAAGCCGGACAAGAACAGCCTCGAGTTCAAGGCGCTGTCGGATGCTTGCGCCGAAACCAATCTTTCCGCCGTGCGTCTGCTCGATAAATGCGGAGCGATTCCATCCAGCCTCGAATTCCATCGCCAGGCTTTTTTTCTGACCCACTTCCCGCGCGGCCTGGCTTTCCCGGCATTGGCCGCGCCGTTGCCGCCGCCCGAATTGCCGGCCGGCGACGCGCCGGCATTCAGCATCGACGATGCCTCGACCACCGAGATCGACGATGCGTTTTCGGTGATTTTCCGCGCCGACGGTTCGGTCCGCGTTGGCATCCACATCGCCGCGCCGGCGCTGGGCATCACGCCGGGTTCCGATCTCGACAAGCTGGCGGCGACGCGCTTGTCGACCATCTATATGCCGGGCGACAAGATCACCATGCTGCCGGAAGGCCTCATTGAGCAGTACACCCTGGCCGAGAATCGCGATTGCCCGGCGCTTTCGCTGTATGTGGAAGTCGGGCCGGATTACGTCATCCAGAGCCTGTCCACCAAGGCCGATTTGATCCGCATCGCGGCCAATCTGCGCCATGAGACGCTGGAACCCTTGTTCAACGAAGCCAGCATCGGCCAGCCTGGCGCGGACTACGCTTTCCGGCGCGAACTGGAATGGCTGTATGGCTTCGCCAAGCAACTCGAAATCGGGCGTGGCAAGGCGGATCAGGTGCAGCGCCACGATTACGTGTTCAAGGTGAGCGGTGAAAAGGACGCGGAACGTGTCGATATCGTGCCGCGCCAGCGCGGCAACCCGATCGACAAGCTGGTTTCGGAAATGATGATTCTGGCCAACAGCCGCTGGGGCGGCATGCTGGCGGATCGCAACGTGGCGGGGATTTATCGCGCACAAACCGGCGGCAAGGTGCGCATGACGCTGAAGCCCGCGCCGCACGAGGGGCTGGGCGTTGCGCATTACACCTGGAGCACCTCGCCGCTGCGCCGTTACGTCGATTTGCTGAATCAACGCCAGATCCTGGCCGTGGCGCGCGAAGAAACGCCGCCGCATGCCGGCAACGATCAGATGCTGTTCGCCGCCGTGCGCGATTTCGAGCTTGCCCACGATGCCTATAACGAATTCCAGCGCGGCATGGAGCGTTACTGGTGCTTGCGCTGGCTGCGCCAGGAAGGCATCCAGGAGATCGACGCCTCGGTCTGGCGCGAGAACCTGATTCGGCTGGATGGTTTGCCCTTCGTCGCCAAAGTCGTCGGCGCGCCGACGTTGAATCCGGGCGAGCGGATACGCGTCGCGGTGGCGGATATCGACTTGCTCGACATCGATCTGACATGTCGCTTCTTGACTCAGCTCAGCATCTGAAGAGCTTCCTGGCCGATGTTCTGGCGCCGCTGCCTTATGCGCCGCGCACATCGGTCGATTGGGATGACCGCTTCACGCAGGCGATCCTGATCTCGGCCATCATCCATGTGCTGGCCATCTTCGGCATGCAGTTCACGGCGGCCAACCCGAAGCTGTTCGAGAACACCTCGCCGCCTATCGATGTGGTGCTGGTCAATGCCAAAACCAAGGCAAAACCACTGCAGGCCGACGTGCTGGCGCAGGCGAATCTGGATGGCGGCGGCAATGTCGATGACGACCGCCAGGCCAAATCGCCGTTGCCGGCGGCTGAGCGCGACCAGGCGCAAAGCGCCGAAGCCGAGTTCAACGCGCGTGTGCAGGCTCTGGAACAGCAGACCAAGGCGCTGATGCGGCAGATCAAGTCGGATTACAAAGCGCCGGAACAGAAGCCCGACCCGGTCGCCGATCCGCGCCCGCCTATTCCAACCCCGCCGAACCCCGCCCCGATGGACCTGGCTTCGCGCAGTCTGGAAATGGCGCGCCTGCAGGCCCGTATCGATCAGGGGCGCGAGGAATATCAGAAGCGTCCGCGTCGCATGTTTGTCGGCGCGCGCGCGCAGGAATTCACCTTCGCGCAGTACGTGGAAGATTGGCGCATCAAGGTCGAGCGGGTAGGCAACATGAATTACCCGGAGGCGGCCAAGCGCAACAGCCTTTATGGCACCCTGATGCTGACGGTGAACATCTTCGAGAGCGGCGCGATCGAATCGATCCAGATCGAGCGCTCGTCCGGCTCCAGGGTGCTCGATGCGGCCGCGATCAAGATCGTGGAAATGTCCGCGCCGTTTCCGCGTTTCCCGGAAGCCATCCGCAAGAAGGTGGATATTCTCGGTATTACGCGTAGCTGGACATTCACACGTTCCGATCAACTGACGACGCAATAAGAATTTCTGTTGTACCGATAAAGCCAGTAAATCGTAAAATCGCCGCTTTCCAATTTACCGAAAGAGCGCTTCATGCATACCGGCACCACGCTTACCCAATTCATCATCGAAGAACAGCGTCACATTGCCGGCGCAACCGGCGACTTCACCGCCTTGCTGAACGATGTCGTCACGGCCATCAAGACCATCTCCAACGCGGTGAACAAGGGCGCGTTGATCGGCGTTATGGGCGCGCTGGAAACCGAGAACGTGCAGGGCGAAACCCAGAAGAAACTGGACGTGATCACCAATGAAATGATGATCCGCCACAACGAATGGGCCGGTCACCTGGCCGGCATGGCTTCGGAAGAAATGGATGAGGTTTACCCGATTCCGAACAAATATCCGCTCGGCAAATACCTGATGGTGTTCGATCCGCTCGATGGTTCCAGCAACGTCGACATCAACATCTCGGTCGGCACCATCTTCTCCATCCTGCGCGCGCCGGTACCCAACCGCGCCGCCGCCGAAGTCGATTTCCTTCAACCGGGCGTCAAACAGGTCTGCGCCGGCTATGCGCTGTACGGTTCTTCGACGATGCTGGTGCTGACCACCGGCCACGGCGTCAACGGCTTCACGCTGGACCGCGACATCGGCGAGTTCGTGCTGACCCACCCGGGCATGAAGATTCCAGCCGACACCAAGGAGTTCGCCATCAACGCCTCCAACCAACGTTTCTGGGAAGCGCCGGTGCAGCGCTATGTCGCGGAATGTCTGGAAGGCAGCACCGGCCCGCGCGGGCGTGACTTCAACATGCGCTGGGTCGCCTCGATGGTGGCCGAAGTGCATCGCATCCTGACCCGCGGCGGCATCTTCATGTACCCGCGCGATACCAAGGACGCCAGCAAGGCCGGCAAGCTACGCCTGCTTTACGAAGCCAACCCGATGAGTTTCATCGTCGAACAGGCCGGCGGCCTGTCTTCAACCGGGTACGAACGCATTCTGGACATGACCCCGGAAAACCTGCACCAGCGCGTGCCGGTGATTCTGGGTTCGAGGAATGAGGTCGAGGTGGTGCTGGGGTATCACCGGAATTGATGGGCGCTGTACAGGCCATGTAAAAAGGGCGCCTTCTAGGCGCCCTTTTTGTTGCTTCTTTTGACAAAACCGCCAATTCGTTCAGAGGCTACCGTAAAGGCTTTCGAAGTAAATCTTTACCTGATCGCGATCCCAGAAGGTGGTCGGGTTAACCTGATATTTCCCGCCCAGATAGACTGCATTGAACATGGCGATAACCTGCTCCGGTTTGAGCGGGTAATTGGGTGCGTAAAAAAGAGAATTCAACAAGGAAGCGACTGTTGCGCGGCCTAAAGCGAAGATTGCCGTGTCATTGAGGCCGCCACCGGTGTTCAGAACCTGCAACATGGTGGCCTTTGTTGTGGTGGTGCTCCAATCCGTGCTTTGAGGATCAAGTACAACGCCTTTCTTGCACCTGAAAGCGGCTAGAAAAGTCGCGCCGTTGATCTGGAATCCATTGAAGCGCGTGCCAACGGTCGCGTTGGTAACGCATGTGCCCGCGGCCGGGGAGCCATAGACGGTCGGGTTGGGCCATGGGTTATGGGTTTTCCAGTATCCGGGAGAACGTCCCAAGGTCTTGCAGTCAACAGGAGTGCCATGGGTGGAGACATTGCCTGAGATCTGGCCGGAGATGGTGCAGTTGTGCGGTGCGGCGCCCAGCACGGGGCGGCTCAACAAAGCGCCAATGACGATGGGCGCGGCCAAGCCGCCTTTGGTCAGGCGGCGGCGTTGTTCATCGACCGCGGGACGGTTTTCACTGGAAGTCGGATCTTTATGTGTATTCATGGCGTGTGTTCCTTCACGTAATTGCGTGAATAATAAGCAAGAAATATACCACCCGGATAATCCCAATTTGAAACAACGGCTTAGCGTTTACGTGAAAAACGTAATGTAAAAAATCCCGACGCTACTTGTTCAGGTTTGCGGCGCATCCCGTCTGAGCGCCTGATGCAACAAATGCGGCAACAGCAGATGCCATGGCATGCGCAAGTAGTGGCCGCGTACGAACAGAATGAAGGTGGCTGATTTCAAACCTCCGCTTGCGCAAGAGGCATGCACCGAGGCCAGTCCCGCATCGAATAGCTTGCGCATCAGCGGACGTTGCCATGTCGGCGGTTTCGATGGGCATTCGGCGATGACGCGATCTGGAATGGGGGTTTTCAGCCAGCGTCGGCAGGTGTCCAGCGCGTAATACAACGGCCGCCCCAGATTGAGGGTCCGCGCGCGCGCCTGCAGCCTCGGCCAGAAATCCGCTTCGGCCGAGAAGGTGCGCAGCATGGCGTCGAGATCGACCAGATCGCGCAGGCCGTGGCCCCATTCGCCTTCGTGGAACAGATGACAGGCGGAATGCAGCACCAGATCGACATTCGCGGGGATGCTGAGCCCGGCCGGATCGGCCAGTGCCTTGGCCGCGTCGAGGATGGGCGAGGCATGGGTGCGAATGCGCGCGGTTTCCGGCAGCAGGTTGTGATGCACATCGAGCACCGTGCCGCGCCGGATGTGGGTCATCGGCGGCAGTTCGTGCATCCAGCGCCGGTAGTAACGCTGGTCGTAGTCGTCCTGTGTCTGCGTGTGCCAGCCGGCCAGCATCAGTGCGGCCTCGGTCTGGCCGAGTTGCGCCCGCGGAACCAGAATATCGATGTCTCCGAATAGTCTGCCGGCGGCCGGCGGCAAGTCGGCAATGGCATAAGCCGCGCCCTTGAGCAGCAGCACGGGGCCTTCGATTCCCGACAGTGCGCGCGCCACTCGGCGCGCTTCCCAGCGCACGGCCTGGCGTTGCTTGGCGGCCAAGGTGCGGGCAGCGGTCAGATGCGGGCGCACCGCGTCCGGGACTTGGACGTCGAGGCCAAGCGCATCGGCTTGTATGGCGATGCGGGATAGCAGCCCGGCGGAGCCGGCCTGGCGTAGCAGCAAATCCCAGTTTTCCAGATCGAGCGTGGCCATGTGCGTGGCATCGCGCAGGACGTTGAGCAAGGGTTGGCAGCGCTGGTCAAGGCTCATGCCGCCAATTCCGAAAAGACCCGCAGCGCGTCGTCGAGGTTTGAATATTCGAAGTCGTGGCACGTGCAGGCATCCATCAGCGCGGCGTTGAGCTCGAAACCGAGTCCGCCCAACAAGCTGTAATTAAAGGCGTGGCTGGCGGTATGCAACATCGCGTCGGCGCGCGAATGCGGGCTCAGACGCGCCGGGCTTCCTTCTCGCCAGCGCGGGAAGATGACCCAGGCCGGCCGCGCTTTTTCGCCGACGCGGGCGACGCTGTCGGCGCTGGGCCGTACATGCGCCACCGTGCCCTTGTGTGTGTCGTAGGCCGGCGCGCCGATTACCGCGTCGGGAAACGCGCGCCGGATCACGTCGATGGATGCGTTCTTCAGGCTGACCGGGCGCGCCAGGCCGACCAAGAGGCCGTCGTCGCGGTCGATCAGGGTGATTTCGTCGGACAGCAAGCGCCAGCCGGACAGCATCAGCGCGGCGGTGAGCGTGCTCTTGCCGGCGCCGGGGTCGCCCGGCAGCACCACGGCGCGGCCGTTCTTTTCCAGCACGGCGGCGTGCAGCATCAGGTAATGATGGGCGTGGCCGGCGACACACCAGTTCAATCCCCATTCCATCAGCGCGAAGGCGTGGTTGGCCGGTAGCGGTTTGAACGGCGAATGGCCGTCATACCAGAAATTGATCTGCGGCCGCAGCCAGCGGCGCAGGCCGGTTGGCGGGCCGACGCGGACATGGAAATCCTGGAACTTGCCGTCATCGAGCCGGAATTCGCCATAAAGCCGCAGCAAGCCGTCGGCAATTTGCGGCATGGGGCTGTGTATGCGGGTGACGAAGGGGCCGGTGCGCAACGCCAAGTCGTTGTCGGCCAGGCGCTGGCGCAGTTGCGCCAGGGACAGATCGGCCAGTTTCATGCCACCGGCTCCGCATATTCGAGTCTGGCCAGTTCGGCCAGGATATCCGCCAGCGCCGGTTCGGCTTCGGCCAGATCGACTTCAGCCGATTCGGCCAGCAGGCGGGCCAGGCTGGCTTGGTCGGCCGGGGCGGCCATCAAGCGCAGCAGGATCAGCGCGGTGGCCTCGGAAAAACGGTGCGTGTCGCCCGCCGCGCCATGGAAGAAGACGTGTTCGCCATCCCATTCGCGGTGGCGCAAGTCGGCTTCCAGGGGAATGCGCCAGGTGCGGGAGGGAGCTGAAGTCATCTTCGATAATCGGCAGAAAACGCGGGCTAGTGTATCAGCCCGCTGGCCCTGCCCCGAGGCCGGGGCGGGCTTGTCGATTGGGCTGGTTTGGCCACCGCCCGCCGCTGACCCGGTTCAGTCCGGCCAGATCGCGCAGTGTGCAGGTCTGCTCGAAGCCATGTTGTTGCAGCAGTTCGACGACAGCGCCAGCCTGTTCGAAGCCGTGTTCGAGCAAGAGCCAGCCCTGGTCGGCAAGATGCGCCGGCGCGCCGGCGACGATGCGGCGAATGTCGCGCAGTCCGTCGTCGCCCGACGCGAGCGCCTGAAGCGGCTCGAAGCGAAGGTCGCCCGCGCTCAGGTGAGGATCGGCTGAAGCGATATAGGGCGGGTTGGAGACGATCAGGTCGAATTTCTTTATGCCGAGTCCGGCATACCAGTCTCCGGCCATGCAATGCAGATTTGCAGCTCCGAGTCGACGCGCGTTGGCTTGCGCGATCGCCAGCGCATCGGCGGAGACATCGACCGCGACCACTTCCGCGCTGGGACAACGCCGAGCCAGCGCGATGGCGATGGCGCCACTGCCGGTGCCGAGGTCGAGGATGCGGCAGGACGGATGCTCGGGCAGGCGTTGCAGGGCGGCTTCGACCAGCAGTTCGGTATCCGGACGTGGAATGAGCACCGCCGGGCCGACGACAAAATTCAGGCCGAAGAATTCCCGCTCGCCGATGATGTAGGCGACCGGTTCGCCGCCCGCGCGGCGAACGATCAGGCTTTCGATGGCGTGTCGCAGGGCCGGCGCCGGCGTATCGCGGTCGTGCGCTATGAGCCAGGCGTGGTCGACCTTGAGCGCGTGCGCGAGCAGCGCACGCGCCTCGATGCGGGCCTCGCTTCTATCCAGCGCGAGGGCGTCGGCCAGCCGGCCGGTCGCGTCGCGCAGCAGCGTGGCAACGGTCGGAGCGGCGCTCATTCTTCGCCGGACAAGGCCGACAACAATTCGGTTTGATGTTCGGCGGTCAGCGCGGCGATGAGTTCGTCCAGGCCGCCTTCCATGATCGCGTCGATCTTGTATAGCGTGAGGTTGATGCGGTGGTCGGTGACGCGGCCTTGCGGGAAGTTGTAGGTGCGGATGCGGTCGGAGCGGTCGCCGGTGCCGATCAGGCTCTTGCGCGTGCTGGCCTCTTTGGCGTGGGCTTCGCGTTCCTGCTGGTCTTTCAGGCGCGCGGCCAGCACCGACAGCGCCTGCGCCTTGTTTTTGTGCTGCGAGCGATCGTCCTGGCATTCCACGACCAGACCGGACGGCAGATGCGTGATGCGCACGGCGGAATCGGTCTTGTTGATGTGCTGGCCGCCGGCGCCGGAGGCGCGGAAGGTGTCGATGCGCAGGTCGGCCGGGTTGATGTCGATTGCCGCGGCGGCGTCGGCTTCCGGCATCACCGCGACGGTGCAGGCGGAGGTGTGGATGCGGCCCTGGGTTTCGGTATCCGGCACGCGCTGGACGCGATGGCCGCCGGATTCGAACTTCAGCTTCGAATAGGCGCCATTGCCGACGATACGGGCGATGATTTCCTTGTAGCCGCCGACTTCGCCGTCGCTGGCCGACACGATCTCCACCTTCCAGCGCTGGCGTTCGGCGTAGCGGGCGTACATGCGGAACAGGTCGCCGGCGAACAGCGCCGACTCGTTGCCGCCGGTGCCGGCGCGGACTTCCAGGAAGATATTGCGTTCGTCGTTCGGGTCGCGCGGCAGCAACAGAATCTGCAGTTCGGCATCCAGCTCGATCAGGCGCTGTTTCGCGGCCCCGATCTCGTCTTGCGCGAATTCCTTCATGTCCGGGTCGCCGAGCAGACCTTCGGCGGTGGCGAGATCGGCCTGCGCCTGTTGCCAGGCATGGTAATGCTCGACCACCGGCGTCAGTTCGGAATGTTCCTGGTTCAGCCTGCGGTATTGCGCCATGTCCGCCGTGGCGCGCTCGTCGGCGAGCAGGCCGCTGATCTCGTCGAGGCGATAGGCGAGTTGCTGGAGTTTGGATTGAAGGCTGGGTTTCATTGAGTGAGGCGTGGGGGGTGAAATGTGGAAAGTGTCGTGAGCGGTGTTATGAAACGTGATGCGCGCGGTACCGCGTTTCACCTTTCACATTTCACCCTTCACCAGCGGCGCGGCCGCGCCACCCTTCACCTTTCACTCATTGTCGTGCAGGTTGTACAGATGGGAGACCAGGCGAGCGAGTTCCGCGCGCTCGGATTCGCCGGCCTGATTCAAGGCGTGACTGGGGTCGTGCAGGAATTTGTTGGTCAAGGCATGGCTGAGCGCTTCCAGCACCGCTTCTGGCCGGTCGCCCTTGAGCAGCGCCTTGTGCGCCTTTTCCAGTTCGTGCCGACGCAGGCGTTCGCCGTGATCGCGCAGCGAACGGATCACCGGCACCGCCTGGCGGGTGTCCATCCAGTGCATGAATTCGTTGACCCGCGCCTGGATGATCGCCTCGGCCTGAGTCACCGCCGACAGCCGGCTATCCTGGCCGGCGCGCACGACTTCGCCCAGATTGTCGACGGTGTAGAGAAACACGTCGTTGAGTTCGCCGACTTCGGTTTCGATATCGCGCGGCACGGCCAGATCGACCATGAACATGGGGCGATGCTTGCGCTGTTTGATCGCGCGTTCGACCAGGCCCAGGCCGACGATGGGCAGCGGGCTGGCGGTGGAGGTGACGACGATGTCGAATTCGGCCAGCAGATCGGGCAGATTGGTCAGCGCCGCCGCTTCGCCGCCGAACTTGTTGGCCAGATCGCGCGCGCGTTCGATGGTGCGGTTGACCACCATCAAGCGGCGCGGTTTGCGCGCGGCGAAGTGGGTGGCGACCAGGTCGATCATCTCGCCGGCACCGATGAACAACACGGCCTGGCCGGAAATCGACGGAAAGATACGCTCCGCCAGCGTGACGGCGGCGGCGGACATGGACACCGTGCTGGAACCGATTTCGGTCGAGCTGCGCACTTCCTTGGCGACCGAGAAGGTGCGCTGGAACAGCTTGTTGAGCAGCAGTCCCAGGGTGCCCGCATCGTGCGCGCTTGAAGCCGCCTGCTTCATCTGGCCGAGAATCTGGGTTTCGCCCAGCACCATCGAATCGAGTCCGGAGGCGACCCGGAAGGCGTGGTTGGCCGCTTCGTGTTGCGGCAGCAGATACAGGTAGGGTTTCACCTCGCGCGGCGGCAGGCCGTGGAAGTTGGCCAGCCATTCCGCCACCTGCTCGGGTGCCTGCGTATTGCAGTAAATCTCGGTGCGATTGCAGGTCGACAGTATCGCCGCTTCACGCGCGAGCCGGCCCGCCCCGTGGCGCGCGCCGGTTACATCGGACAACGCTCTGGGCAGTATGTCGGGCGGAAAGGCGACCCGCTCCCGTATGGCGACGGGCGCGGTGTGGTGGTTCACGCCACAGGCGAAAAGCTGCATTCCGCTATGAAATCAATGCGATAGGGGCGCGCATTGTACGCTTACATCGCCTCCGCCGAGTATTCCACGGTCATCCGGTGGGTTTCCCCGGCGGCCACGGTGACCCCGTTCTCCAGCGCGTTGGCCGATTCCACGCAGACCATCTGGCGCCAGCCGTCCGGGCCGAAGTCGCCCATCTTGTCGGCTTTCTCGGTCCACGGCGTCCACACCACGGTGGAGCGGGAACCGGTTTTGGCGATGACGATGCGGCGATTCAGGCGGGCATCGACGATGGTGCAGGTGGCTGTCGTGTCGACATAAACCCGGTCGACCTCGCCATTGAAGGTGATCGCGCCGCTTTGCGTTTTGCGTGCAACCTCGCCGACCTTGTCGAGATAGACGGTGTTTTCCAGGCCGGTCACTTGCACTTCTTCGATGTCGCCGATCTGGAAATAGGTGTGCAAGGCTTCGCCGATCTGCACCGGCGTGTCGCCCAGATTGCTGGTGTTGAGGCTGGCCTTGAGGCTCTTGCCGACGATCACGTTGAGTTCGAGGCGAGTCTTGTGCGGCCATTGAGCGTGAGTCTGCTCGGTCTCCAGCAGGGCCAGCGTGATTTCCGTCTCGCCGCCGGGCAAAGCCGCGCTGTGCGTGACTTCCCACATCACCGTGCGGGCGAAGCCGTGGCCGGGGAAGCTGGATTCGGTCGCGTGCGCACCAAACCAGGGCCAGCACACCGGCGCGCCGCCGCGGATGGATTTGCCCGGCGCGAACTTGGCGAATTTGGATACCCAGATCACCGGTTCGACCTGATCCTTGGGTCGGAACGTGGTGATGTGCGCGCCTTGCAGGCAGATGTAGGCGGAGCCGAGCGCGTTGTCGATTTCGGCAAAAACCAGGCCGTTGGGGCCGTCGATGAAGGTGAGTTGGTCGGCGATGCCAAAGCGGCTGTTCAGGTCGGCGAGGGTCATGCGGAGCTCCAGAGTGAGGGTAAGTGAATAGGGGAAATTTGAAACAGATGGCGTGCGGCGCTTCGGAAGGGTCGGTTCAGATGACGAACATGACAGACCAGTTGGCGACGATCATGACGACACAGATTACCCGGAACAGCGCCCAGCCGGAATTGCCCAGCCGGGCCATGATGGCGAGGTAGAGCGCCGTGGAAATGACATTGAACGGCAACCAGACCAAGGACTTGTACCAGATCGAGACGGTGGCATCGCCCATGCCGGCCAGCATGCCGTAGACGAACAGCAGATTGACCGCGACGCTGGCGAACAGAAAACCGCGCCAACTGTGGAAGCGGCTTCCTTCTTGCGAGGAGGACAGTTCGTCAGCAGGGTCTTCCGGGGCGGAAGGTTTTTGCTCAGGGACGTCAATGACGTGCATGAATTCAGAATTCGGGTTTGGGTAGACGGGCGACCACGTCGTCCCACTGGATGGTGACGCCTTCCAGCACGCCAACCGGTGTCTCGCCAACGAGTTCCTGTGTATACGGGCGGCCATAGGCACCGTTGTTCAGCGTGTACACGGTCAACACCTTGTCACGCGGATGCACCAGCCAATATTCGCGCACGCCATGCCGTTCGTAGAGATGGAGCTTTTTGACCTGATCGTGACCAGCCGTGGCGGGTGACAGCACTTCCAGCACCCAGTCCGGCGCGCCGCGCACACCGCGATCACTGAGCTTGCCGTTGTCGCAGACCACCAGAACATCGGGCTGCACCACGGTATCGATCTGCTCGTCGGCTTCATCCGCTTTCGGCAGTCGCACGTCCACCGGCGCAATCAGCGCGCGGCACGGCTTGCCCTGCAAGGCATTTCCCAGTTGTCTGTACACCTCGCCGGCGATGTCCTGGTGACTGACCGTGGGGGCTGGCGCCATCAGGTAGGCGTCGCCGTCGATCAATTCGTAGCGCACGTCCTCCGGCCAGGTCAGGTAATCGCCGTAGGTGTGGTATTCCGGATCGCGCAGCGGCAGTCCCATGTTGTTCTCCTATTTGCGTTCCACTTGCGAAACATCGCGCACCGCGCCGAATGCCGCGCTGGTGGTCATCGCGGCATACGCGCGCAGGGCGGGGGAAACCGGGCGGTCCCGGTTGACCGGTTTCCAGGCTTGCGCTCCCTTTTGTTCCATCTCGCCCCAGCGGCGCGACAGTTCCTCGGCATCCACTTTCAACTGGATGCTACGGTTGGGGATGTCGATCTCGATGCGGTCGCCTTCCTTTACCAGGCCGATCAGTCCGCCTTCCGCCGCTTCCGGCGAGACGTGGCCGATGGAGAGGCCGGAGGTGCCGCCGGAGAAGCGGCCGTCGGTGATCAGCGCGCAGGCTTTGCCCAGTCCCTTCGATTTCAGGTACGAAGTCGGGTAGAGCATTTCCTGCATGCCGGGGCCGCCGCGCGGGCCTTCGTAGCGAATCACCAGCACGTCGCCTTCCTTGATTTCGTCGGCCAGAATCGCTGCCACCGCCGTATCCTGGCTTTCAAAAATACGCGCCGGGCCGGTGAATTTCAGGATGCTTTCGTCGACGCCGGCGGTCTTCACGATGCAGCCGTCCAGCGCCAGGTTGCCGTACAGCACGGCGAGGCCGCCGTCTTGCGAATAGGCGTGCGCCTTGTCGCGCAGGCAGCCGTTGGCGCGGTCCAGGTCGAGTTCCGGGAAGCGGCGGTTCTGCGAGAACGCGACTTGCGTCGGCACGCCGCCGGGCGCGGCCTTGAAGAACTCGAATACGGAAATATCGTGCGCACGCATCACATCCCAGTTCTCCAGCGCGCCGCCCATCGTGTGGCTGTGCACGGTGTGGCAGTCGCGGTGGATCAGGCCGGCGCGGTCGAGTTCGCCCAGAATGGCCATGACGCCGCCGGCGCGATGCACGTCTTCCATATGGTAAAGCTGGGTGGAGGGGGCGACCTTGGCCAGGTTGGGCACTTTGCGGGAAAGCCGGTCGATATCTTTCATCGTGAAGTTGACGCCGGCTTCATGCGCCGCTGCCAGCAAGTGCAGCACGGTGTTGGTGGAGCCGCCCATGGCGATGTCCAGGCACACCGCGTTCTCGAATGCGTCGAAGCTGGCGATGGCGCGCGGCAATATGGAGGCGTCGTCCTTCTCGTAATGGCGTTTGGCCAGATCGACGATCAAGCGGCCGGCGCGCAGGAACAGTTCCTTGCGGTCGGCGTGGGTGGCGAGCAGGGAGCCGTTGCCGGGCAGGCTTAAACCCAGGGCTTCGGTCAGGCAGTTCATCGAATTGGCGGTGAACATGCCGGAACAGGAGCCGCAGGTCGGGCAGGCGGAACGTTCGGTCGCCTCGACTTCCGCGTCGGAACGACTGGCATCGGCGGCTTGCACCATCGCATCGACCAGATCCAGCTTGATCGTCTTGTTGTCCCAGATCACCTTGCCGGCTTCCATCGGCCCGCCGGAAACGAATACGGTGGGAATGTTCAGGCGCAGCGCGGCCATCAACATGCCGGGCGTGATCTTGTCGCAATTGGAAATGCACACCAGCGCGTCGGCGCAATGCGCGTTGACCATGTATTCAACCGAATCCGCGATCAGATCGCGGCTGGGCAGCGAATACAGCATGCCGCCGTGGCCCATGGCGATGCCGTCGTCGACCGCGATGGTGTTGAACTCCTTGGCCACGCCGCCGGCCGCCTCGATCTCGCGCGCCACCAGTTGGCCCATGTCTTTCAGATGCACATGGCCGGGCACGAACTGGGTGAACGAATTGGCGATGGCGACGATAGGCTTGTCGAAATCGCCATCCTTCATGCCGGTGGCGCGCCACAAGGCGCGGGCGCCGGCCATGTTGCGGCCATGGGTGGTGGTGCGGGAGCGGTATTGGGGCATGGGATTCAACCTTGGTCTCTATAATCGCTTGCATTTTAGCCCAGCAATCGTAGGCGCCCGCCCCATGCTTATCCATCCCCAGTTCGAACCGGTCGCCATCGCCATCGGCCCGCTCGCCGTGCATTGGTACGGCTTGATGTATGTCGCCGCTTTCGCCGCTTTCATCCTGCTCGGCCGGCGACGCATCCGCACGCAACCGGAAAGCCGCTGGAGCGCGGAAGAACTGGACGACCTGCTGCTATGGGGCGTACTCGGTGTCGTGCTGGGCGGGCGACTCGGCCAGATCCTGTTCTACGAACCGGATTATTACTTCAGCCATCCGGCGGAAATCATTGCGGTCTGGAAAGGCGGCATGGCCTTCCACGGCGGTCTGATCGGCGTGCTGATCGCCCTGGCCTGGCACGCCCGCAAATACCAGCGCAAATTTCTGGAAGTGGGCGATTTTGTCGCCCCGCTGGTACCGCTCGGGCTGATGTTCGGCCGCATCGGCAATTTCATCAACGGCGAACTCTGGGGTCGGGCTGCGGATCCCGCGCTGCCTTGGGCGATGGTGTTCCCACAGGTGGATGACCTGCCGCGCCACCCGTCGCAGCTCTATCAAGCCGGACTGGAAGGACTGTTGTTTTTCATCCTGTTGTGGTGGTACTCCTCGCGTCGCCATCCGGTCGGCGCGGTGTCCGGCGCATTCCTGATCGGCTATGGTGTTTTTCGCAGTCTGGGCGAGTTCTTCCGCAGCCCGGATGCCGGCATCTTCGGACAGTCCTATGTCGTCAGCATGGGCCAGTGGTTATCGCTCCCCATGATCCTGATCGGCATCTGGCTGCTCTGGCGCGCCCACAAGCAGGCTGCCCCGCCTTTGCCCTGAGCGCCTTTTTTGCTATATTCCGCCCCCTTCGTGGGGGGGTAGCTCAGCTGGGAGAGCGCCGCGTTCGCAATGCGGAGGTCGTGAGTTCGATCCTCATCCTCTCCACCACTAATCGAAGGCCAGACGTTGCTCTGGCCTTTTTCACGTCTGCCCGAAACGCCAGTGCTGGCGCGGGTTTTGGGTTTTGTGGGCACCCCGTCTTTCAAGGGTTTCCGGCTCCAGTCGACCATGCGCGGGTAACCGTCGAGGCGTCTGTGATTCCATGGGCGACCCGCGCTGTAGGTAGAATTCTTCGCGGCGTATTTCCTAGCCATCGGTAGACGAAAACACAGGGCAATTCTGCCGAATCGATCCGTTTACCCGGAAGGGCACAGTGATGGTTGAAGCGATCATGAAGTTGCATGTTTCCGATCCAAGCCTGGTGGAGGATCTTGCTGTCAGCGTCCTGTTGGTCGACGACGAGCCGTCCAACATCAAGCTGCTGGAACGAACGCTGCAGTCTTGCGCGCACTTCAGTCTGGTCTCCACCACCGATCCCCGGTGTGTGGTTGACCTCTATCAACGGCATCGTTTTGATTTGATCGTCCTGGATCTCAACATGCCTTACCTGGATGGTTATCAGGTCATGAGCCAGTTGCGGGAACTGGATGCGGATAACCTGCCCCCGATCCTGGTCGTCACCGCCCAGCACGATCAGGACCACCGGGTGCGCGCCTTGCGCGAGGGCGCGGCCGACTACGTCACCAAGCCGTTCCAGGTCGACGAGTTGCTGGCGCGGGTGGGCAATCTGGTCAAGGTGCGGCTCTACCAGAAGCGGATGCACGCGCTGAACCAGTCGCTTGAGGCGGGGGTGCGCGAAAGCACCGAGGAGTTGTTCCGCTCGCGGCAAATGATCCGCGATCTGGCCGCCCACCGCGAAAGGATCCGGGAAGTGGAACGTGCCCGCATGGCGCGCGAGATCCACGATGAATTCGGGCAATACCTCACCGCCCTGCGCATGGATACCGCCATGCTCAACATCCGTTACGGCGCCGACAATCCGGAACTGAAACAGCATCTCGACGGCATGAAACAGACCATCGACACCACCATCGGCGTGGTGCGCAACCTGGCTTCCGCGCTGCGACCGGGCGCGCTCGACATGGGTCTGGTCTCGGCGGCGGAATGGCTGCTGGCCGGGTTCGAGGAGCGCACCGGCATCCCCTATCGTTTACATGCCGCGCAGGAAGAACTCGGTCTGGACAACGAGCGCGCCACCGCCGCGTTCCGCATCCTGCAGGAGGCGCTCACCAACATCACCCGCTATGCCCAGGCCAGCCTGGTCAACGTCGCGATCAAGCAGGCCGACGCCGCGCTGGTCATGGAAGTCGGGGACGACGGCATCGGTTTCGACCCCGCCGAGGTGCGCGGCCGCAAGACCTTCGGATTGCTCGGCATCCGCGAGCGGGCGCTCATGTTCGGCGGCGAATCAAGAATTGACAGCGAGCCCGGCGCCGGCACAATCCTGCACATCCGAATTCCGCTACAAGCGCAGGGAAATTGATGTTTTGCCTACTCGCATGATCCGCATCCTGATCGCCGACGACCACGCCATCGTGCGCCAGGGACTGCGCCAGGTGCTGGCATTGGCGCCGGAACTGGAACTGGTCGGCGAGGCGAAGGACGGTTGGGAGGTGATCGAACAGGTGCGCGCCGGCGACCTGAGCCTGTTGTTGCTGGACATGACCATGCCCGGCCCCAGTGGCGTCGAACTGATCAAGCGGGTGCGCGAAGAAGCGCCGCGTCTGCCCATCCTGGTGCTGTCGATGCATGGCGAAAGCCAGATCGCCGGGCGCGCCATCAAGGCGGGCGCCTCGGGCTATCTGACCAAGGACAGCGAGCCGGAAACCCTGATTGCCGCCATCCGCCAGGTCGCCAACGGCGGCAATTACATCGAGCCGGCGGTCGCCGCGCGCCTGCTGTTCGAAGCCAAGCCGGACGTGACAGAGCAGCCGCACCTGACCCTGTCCGATCGCGAATACCAGATCTTCCTGCTCCTCGTCGCGGGGCGTGGCGTCAACGACATCGGCGAAGAACTGCACCTCTCCGCCAAGACCGTCAGCACTCACAAGCTGCGCCTGATGCAAAAGCTAGGCGTGGACAACCTCAGCGACCTGGTGCGCTACGCGCTGAAGCACGACCTGGCGCAATAGGCGCGCCCCATCCGCGGGCGGGTCGGCAACACCTTGCCGACATCCCAACCGAGCGTGTCGGCAAAGGCTTGCCGACCTACTCCCTGACGTAGTCGCCCAATCGGTTGTAGGAATATTCCTAGCCGCGATTAGTCCTTTTTACCTATCCGCAAGCGGGATTCGCCGATAGAGCGTTGCCGTGGCGTCTATCACCATCCGCTCCAAGCTGTTCAAGGGAGACGGAAAATGAAATTACTGATCGTGGATGATTCTTCGGCCGTGTATGTCCGGCTGTTGGCGATGCTGGGCGGGGTGGAACACCTCACCGCATTGTCCATCGCGCGCACCCTGCATGAAGCGGACGAGAAAAGTCGCGACTTCTGCCCCGATACCGCCGTGCTGGACATGAATCTGCCGGATGGCAACGGCCTCGACGCGCTGTATCTGATCAAGCGCAATTGTCCGAATGCCCATGTGTTCATGTTCTCCAACCAGATCGAGTTTCGCGACAAGGCCAGGCTGGCCGGCGCCGACGGGTTTTACGACAAATCGCTCGAATTCGAGGCGCTGGTCGCCCGCCTGGTCAGCGAGGGTTCGGCGCTCGAACATCAACGGGGGGTCCACGCATGAACGCCAGGAATGAATCACGCGGCGACATGCTGATCTTCGCGCTGCCCATCCTGCTCGGCCTGCTCGGCGCGGTGCATCCGATATCCGCCGGTGGCATGGGCGGCGCGGTCTGGGCCGCGCTACTCGTGCTGGCTGGAATCGTGGCCGCGATGCTGCTTTCCCGACGCTTGCGCGCCGCTCAGGAATCGGCGCGCCAGGCCGGCGCGGCAGCCTGCCTGGCCGAGTTGCCGCCGGTGCGAAATCTGGATGGACTCGATCAGCTATGCGGCCAGGTGCTGCCGATCTGGAGCCGCCAGATCGAAACCGCGCGTGGCCAGACCGAAAGCGCCGTGTCCGATCTGTCCACCCGCTTTGCCGAGATCCACGACCACCTCGGTCGCGCCATCGGGGTGCATCGCCAAAGCGCGGGCAACAACGCCAACAGCGGCGAGGAAAACGTGCTGGCGCTGCTGAACAGCGGGCAACAAGACCTGGCGCAAATGCTCACCACCCTGCGCGCCGGCCTGCTGGCCAAGGAAGAAATGCTCGAGCGCATCCGCGAGATCGCCAAATTTTCCGATGAACTCAAGCAGATGGCCGGATCGGTCTCCAGCATCGCCACCCAGACCAACCTGCTGGCGCTCAACGCGGCCATCGAAGCGGCGCGGGCTGGCGAGGCCGGGCGCGGCTTCGCCGTGGTGGCGGACGAGGTGCGCAAGCTGTCCACCCTGTCGAACGATACCGGAAAGCTGATCGGTTCGCGGGTCGATGCCGTCGGCAAGGCCATCCAGGACACCGTACAGATGACCGAGCGCTTCTCGAACCAGGACGCGCAGACCATGCGGGACTCCGAGCAAACCATCGAGCATGTGCTGCAGGTCTTCCGCGGCGCGGTAGAACAATTGACCGCCAACGCCAGCCAATTCCAGCACGAGGGCATGGCGGTGCAGAACAGCGTCGGCGAAGTCATCGTTTCGCTGCAGTTCCAGGACCGGGTCAGCCAGATCCTGCGCCAGACCATGGCCGACCTCGGCCGCCTGCAAGACCGCCTGGCGGAGCACGACACGCGCCAGGCCAACGGGCAAGAGAGTCCGCGCCTCGACGCCAAGGCATGGCTCGACAACCTGGCCCGCACCTACACCACCCTGGAGGAAGCGGATAACCACCAGGGCGGCGCAAAAAACAGCGCGTCGACCGGCGCCACCGAAATCACTTTTTTCTAGAGGGAGAGCAGCATGGCAAAAACAATCTTGATCGTGGACGACTCGGCATCCATCCGGCAGGTGGTGGGGCTGACACTCAAAGGCGCGGGCTACGACATCGTCGACGCGGTGGATGGCAAGGATGCGCTGACCAAACTGGACGGCCGCAAGATCAACCTGGTCATCAGCGACGTGAACATGCCCAACATGGACGGCATCAGCTTCGTCAAACAGATGA
Source organism: Hydrogenophilales bacterium 28-61-23 (assembly GCA_002281555.1). GTDB lineage: Bacteria > Pseudomonadota > Gammaproteobacteria > Burkholderiales > Thiobacillaceae > PFJX01. The sequence goes on along the minus strand of NCGJ01000002.1, from coordinate 3,574 downwards.
AGACGATGCCGGCCTACAAGTTCACGCCGGTGATCATGCTCACCACCGAGGGCAGCGAGGCCATGAAGCGCGACGGCCAGGCCGCCGGCGCCAAGGCCTGGGTGGTGAAGCCGTTCCAGCCCGCGCAGATGCTCGACGCGGTATCGAAGCTGATCTTGCCGTAATGACTCAGTCTTGATCGCAGGGAGAAAAACATGGAAATACGCAGCGAACGCAATGACGGCCGTCTCAGCCTGTACCCCGAGGGCGAAATGACCATCTACCACGCGGCCGATCTCAAGCCCGCCCTGCTCGACGCGCTCGGGCAAAGCGACGCGATCGAGCTCGATCTGTCGGCCGTCAGCGAGCTGGATACCAGCGGCGTGCAACTGCTGATGCTGATGAAGCGCGAGGCGGTGGCCGCCGGCAAGTCTCTGGCGCTTTCCGGCCATAGTCCGGCCGTGCTCGAAGTGTTCGAACTTCTGGGCCTGGGCGGCTGGTTCGGCGATCCGCAGGTATTGCCGCCCAACCTCCAAGCGTCGGCGCGGGGTGCGGCATGAGCCTGGATCTGGGTGAAGCGCTGCAAACCTTTTTCGCGGAAAGCCGTGGCCTGCTCCAGGACATGGAAGAGTCCCTGCTGCGCCTGGAGAGCGAATCCGACGACGCCGAATCGATCAATGCCGTGTTCCGCGCCGCCCATACCATCAAGGGTTCCTCGGGCATGTTCGGGCTGGACGCCATCGTCGCCTTCACCCACAAGGTCGAGAACCTGCTCGATCAGGTCCGCAACGGAGCGGTGCCGCTGAAGGAAGGCATGATCGGCCTGCTGCTGGCCTGTCGCGACCATATTGAACGGCTGCTCGATTTCGCCGCCGCCGGTGAAGAGATGGATGCCGATGCCCGCACACACGGCGAAGCGCTGACGGCGCAACTGAGCCAGTGTCTGGGCAAATCGGCGACGGTGCCGGCGGAAGCCGTATCGCCGCTGGAAAGCGCCGGCGGCAGGCCGATGGCGGGCGATACCTGGCACATCTCCCTGCGCTTTGGCCAGGATGTGCTCAAGAACGGCATGGATCCCCTGTCCTTCCTCCGCTATCTGGGCACGCTGGGCGAGATCTGCCACCTCGCCACCCTGGCCGATGCCCTGCCGGCCGCCGCCGAGATGGATCCGGAGTGCTGCTACCTGGGTTTCGAACTCTGTCTGAAGAGCGATGTCGACAAGGCGCGCATCGAGGCCGTGTTCGAATTCGTGCGCGACGATTGCGACCTGCACATCCTGCCGCCTGGCAGCAAGCAGGCAGACTACCTGCGCCTGATCGCCGCGCTGCCCGAAGACAACGCTCGTCTGGGCGAACTGCTGGTCGCTTCCGGCGCGATGACCGCGCGCGAGCTGGAAATGATCCTGACGGCGCAGGAATCCGCAGGCGCGAGCCAGGCAACCCAGAAACCGCTGGGCGAGATCCTGGTGGAACGCCAGATCGTTCAGCCGGAACTGGTCAATGCCGCGCTGAGCAAGCAGAAGGACGCACGCAACCGCCAGGCCCAGGAAGCCAAGTTCATCCGCGTCCACGCCGACAAGCTCGACCACTTGATCAACCTGGTCGGCGAACTGGTCATCTCCGGCGCCGGCGTCGGCTTGCAGGCCGCCCGCAACAAGGACGCCACCCTGATGGAATCGGTCTCCGGCATGGCCCGCCTGGTGGAAGACATCCGCGACGGCGCCATGCGCCTGCGCATGGTCGAGATCGGCGAGACCTTCAACCGCTTCCGCCGCGTCGTGCGCGACGTGTCCAAGGAAATCGGCAAGGACATCGAACTGGTCATCGAAGGCGAGGGCACCGAACTGGACAAGACCGTGGTCGACAAGATCGGCGATCCGCTCACCCATCTGATGCGCAACGCCATGGATCATGGCATCGAACCGGCCGAGCTGCGCGCCAGCCGCGGCAAGCCGGTCAAAGGCACGCTCAAGCTGAACGCCTATCACGAATCTGGCGGCATCGTCATCGAGGTGTCCGACGACGGCGGCGGCCTGAATCGGGAACGGATTCTGGCCAAGGCGCGGGAAAAAGGCCTGATTCCGGACGACGGCGGCAACCTGTCCGACGCCGAAGTGTGGAAGCTGATCTTCGAGGCCGGTTTCTCCACCGCCGAGCAGGTTTCCAACCTGTCCGGGCGCGGCGTCGGCATGGACGTGGTGCGCCGCAATATCGAAGCGCTGCGCGGCACGGTCGATATCGAAAGCCACGCCGGCCTGGGCTCCATCTTCCGCATCCGTCTGCCGCTGACACTGGCCATCATCGACGGTTTCCTGATGGGGGTCGGCGACGGCCATTACGTGGTGCCGCTCGACATGGTGCAGGAATGCCTGGAACTCGATCCGGCGCGCAGCGAGCAGCGCGATTACATCAATCTGCGCGGCGAGGTTCTGCCTCTGCTGCGCGTCAAGGAACACTTCGGCCTCGGCGGGCGCGCCGGGCGCCGGGAGAACGTGGTGGTGGTGAATTCGGCCGGGCGCAAGGCGGGCCTGGTGGTGGACGAACTCAAGGGCGAATTCCAGGCGGTGATCAAGCCGCTCGCGGCCATGTTCGCCAAGGTGCGCGGGGTTACCGGTTCCACCATCCTGGGCTCGGGCGAAGTGGCCCTGGTGCTGGAAGTGCCCGCGCTGTTGACTGAAGCGGCCCGAAAACTGGCAGCCTGAATCGAGGTTTGATCTTTTTTTTCAAAGGGAGTTAAAAATGTTCGGCAATATGAAAATCGGTACGCGACTGGGGCTGGGCTTCGGCCTGGTGTTGATTCTGCTGATGGTGATCGCCTTCATCGGCATATCCCGGCTGGCGGCAGTCAACACCTCTGTCGAGGACATCATCCACGACAAATGGAAGAAGACTTCTTTGCTCCAGGATGGACTCGTCGGGGTCAATGAGATCGGCATTGGTGCACGCGACATGGCGCTGGCCGATTCGAGGGAGGACAGGCAGGCCGCGAAGGATCGTGTCCTGGCGGGCCGCGCCAGCATCGGCAAGGCGTGGGAGGCGCTCAAACCCATGCTGAATCAGCCGAAAGGGATTGAAATGTTTCAGCAGGTACTGGAATCACGCGAACGCTTCATTGCGGCGCAAAACCAGGTCTTCAAGCTGACGGAGGAAGGCAGGGCGGAGGAAGCGCGTGCCTTTATCGCCGGAGATTTCCGGAATGTGGCCGTGCAATACCGCCAGCGTGTCAATGCACTGATCAAGTTTCAGGGCGACCTGATGGATCAGACCGGGAAATCCACCGCGGAGCAATACCAGCAGGCGCGCACCCTGATGCTGGCCCTCGCCGCCATCGCCATCCTGCTCGGCGCCAGCATCGCCGTCTGGGTCACCCGCAGCATCACCGGCCCGATCAACCAGGCCGTCGGCGTCGCCAACCAGTTGGCCGAAGGCGACCTGAGCATGAAGATCGAGGTGAACAGCAAGGACGAGACCGGCCAGTTGCTGGCCGCCATGCGGGACATGGTCGCCAAGCTCACCCAGATCATCACCGAAGTGCGCAGCGCCTCCGACAACCTGTCTTCCGCCTCGGAGGAGGTTTCCGCGACGGCGCAAAGCCT